>OZ241911.1:0-835000 GCA_965203785.1 Bdellovibrionales bacterium
TGAGTGAATGGTTGCAACTATTTCAAACATTTCGTTCAGAACAAACTGTAGCTAATTTTTCTATGCTTTTTTCACCTGAAAATGCAAAAAATATATCTGAAATTTTAAAACGACTTAATAATGTGTTGACAAAATTAGACGAAGGAGAGGGAACAGTAGGTGCTTTAATCAATAATAAAAATATTTATCATTCTGTTTTGAGCCTCTTAGGTTATAAACCTTATCACAAATACTTACCCAATCTGGTTAAAGATATTAAGAAAAAATAACATTTTTAGTAACAAGTGCTATTTCTCACTTGTTTTGTAAATAATAAACTCTTGTGTTTTTGTAAGAAATATTAGGCTTTTCACTTTAAAATTAAACTTCTCACTTCAAACATAATGAGCATGAGTTACCAATTAGCATGAGCTACAATTGCACCTTCTAAATTTACACCTCGAAAATCGACATCTTGAAGATCTGCCCATTGTAAATTTGCACCTTCAAAATTTGCACCTTGTAATTTAGATTGCCGTAAATTTGCATACTGTAGATTAGCACCCCGAAGATCTGCATTACGAAGATCGGCACCTTGTAAATTTGCTCGTTTCAAATTCGCTCCTTGTAATTTCGAGTACATTAAATGCGACCTACGAAGATCGGCACCTTGTAAATTAGTATTCCGTAAATATGCCCAACGAATATCCGCACCTTTTAAATCTGCACCCACTAACATGGCATCCCGTAGACCTACACCATACAAATTTGCAAACATCAAATTTGCCCAGCGTAAATCCGCACCAGTCAAATCGGCACCTTGTAGATTGCATTGATGTCCTCCAAACTTAGGTTGATATATGTAATTTCTATAATTTGTAATATTACATTCAATTTTATCGTTTGCCATACAAAATACAGATAATAAACAAATACAAAAAATGATTATTTTATTGTCCTTCATTAAAAAATTCCCCTTTTATAGAAAAAGTTCTCCTTTTATAGAGTTTTTTTAAATTAACGCATAATAATATAGATAATTGTTGCTACTAAACACAATAACAAATAATAAGGGGTGAAAAAATTTCATTCTTTTATTTAAACAATCGATGCTAAAAAAAATGAACGATCCTAAAAAAGATGAAGATAAAAGAAAAAATAAGAAGAAAAGGCAAAAATAACTTTCATGTGACTTAAAACAAAACTTTCAAGTGACTTAAAACAAATATATTGACAAAATTCTCTTTTATTCCTATAGAGTCTGTTTTTATGCCTATTTTAAAAAACATCAAAAAATCAAAATTTATAGCTTTAAATCCAATTGCCATAGGCTCTTCTGTCTTGGTATTTGGTATTTTATTTGTTGCCACTTTTTTTTCTCCTTTGTTATTAAGTGTTTTATCGTGGATTAAAACCGTTTTTGTTATAAATATTTCATGGTTTTATGTGTTGGTTATTTTTGTTTTGTTTTGTGTGTGCCTTTACTTAGTTTTGAGTCCTTATGGAAATAGGCGATTGGGTTCTATCGACCAACCTAAGTATAGTTTTTTTACTTGGACTGCCATGTTGTTTAGTGCAGGCATGGGGACTGGGCTTTTGTTTTCTGGCGTGTATGAACCTCTGTATCATTATATATTTCCACCACAGGGGACAGCTATTAGCCAACAAGCCATAGATATTTCTTTTCGACTAACTTTTTTGCACTGGGGGTTTTCTGGATGGGTGGTCTATACCTGCATGGGTTTAGTGTTTTCTTATTTTTGTTTTTATAAAAAATTACCCTTTCGGGTGTCGTCCATGTTGTATCCTTTTTTAAAAGAAAAAATCCATGGTCCTATTGGATGGTGTGTAGATATTTTTGCTGTCAATGCTATTTTATTTGGTGTGGCGACTTCTTTAGGTAGAGGAGCTTTACAAATAAATTCTGGTCTAAAGTATTTGTTTAATTGGCCATTTTCAACCACCATACAAAGTTTAATTATTATTGGTATTACCTTTTGTGCTACTTTATCTGTTATATCGGGTTTGAATAAAGGTATCCGCCGATTAAGCGAAATTACTATTGTCCTTTGTTGCTTGCTTTTAGTTTTTATGTTTGCTGTAGGTCCCACTACTTTCCTCTTTAACTCTTTTGTAGAATATTCGGGGGCTTATTTCCAAAATCTTATTGCCGATATGACTCGCATTCATTCTTTAGGGTCGGGAGAATGGCGATCTCAATGGACCATACTTTATTGGGCATGGTGGATCACATGGTCTCCATTTGTAGGGCTTTTTATTGCTCGCATCTCAGAAGGTAGAACAATCAGAGAGTTTATATTGGGTGCTTTAACTATTCCCACCATTTTATCTTTCTTATGGTTTGCAGCTTTTGGAGGCACAGCTATCTATTACCATATTCATGATTTGATGAATCTCAAACCTCTTCTGAAAACAGAATATTCTATGATAGTTTTTAAATTTTTAGAGCATTTTCCTCTATCGTCTGTGATGTCTTTTGTAGCTTTTTTAGCTGTTGTTTTATTTTTTGTAACTTCTTCTGATTCTGCTTCTTATGTTGTTCATAACTTATCTACACAAAATAAATCTGCACAGTCGATCGTTGACAATAATACACATAAAAGAAAAATCTATTGGTCTTGTATGGAAGGTCTAATTGCTTTATCTTTATTAGTGCTTGGTGGAATCAAATCTTTAGAACTATTAGTAATTGTTATGTCTTTTCCCCTTACTATTTTAATTTGTTTTATCTTCTGTGGCTTTCTAATAAATTTGATTAAACTTAATTGACAACTACAAACCTATCTTTAAGATATAACCTTTAAAAAAAGAAAAAACACTAACGAGTTCGGATTTGACGCAAAGTGGAATCCAAAGGTTAACACTTTGTAAACAAAACGCATGGCATAAGCTTTTGAAGCGTACTTTTTTCATCTGTTGTAATTTTTAATATGTCTGAATTCCTACCCTTATTCAAGGGGTGACGATGAACAATCTATTATTTAATATTAATTGATTTTTTAATTCATTTTAAATACTAAATACCCTATATTTAAATTATGTATATCATTATATTTTTATGTTTTTCTTTATTTACAAATATAGCTTCAGCCTCGGAGTGTAAAGATTGGTTTCAAACAGCACAAATCAAAAAAGGTGATAATTGCTTATTAGATTGTTCTATGGCAGAAGTAGATATGGGTACTTTCCAGTGCCATAATATATGCGATACTCTTTGTAATAGTTCTGTAGCTAAACAATTTATTTTTAGAATCTCTAGACTTTATCCCGGACTAACTCAAGTAGAAAGAGCTTTATCAGCTCTTTACCCTTTAAAAATGTTACAATCTTATATATTAACATGGAAAACAGAATGGATATGTTTTTCTTTATTTAAATCCAGTCAAACAAATGATGCAAGCGATGCTTGTAGACACTTTATCTGGGCTACACTTTTATATAAAAAATTTGGACTAGAGTTTAGTAAAAAAGTTTTAAATGCTCATGAACAAGAAACTATACAAACAAAAAAAGAAAAACAAATGGATACAACTAACAACCAACTGGGGCTACAAACGGCACAATACTTAATAAAACAAAATCAATTTAATAAATCCAATATACTAAAAGCTTTTCAGAATAACCTAAAAAATGGAAAGATAATTATTATTAGAAATAAGGTTAAAAAGGGAGAATATTAATTAATAATAAATTAATAATTTTTATTGTCACATTAGTAGTGTTTATTTGTGTTCAACCAATAATAATTTGGACAAATCCTTATCTATATATAAAGTCTGTTTATTGGTGGAAAGGTAAAATAATGAATATTAAACAAGTATGTCAATATTGGGGTCACTCAAAATTAGATATAAAAAAGTTTAAATTAGCAGAAGATGATGAACCTTTACGAGCTACAATGGCTTGTGATATTATAAAAAATAAAAAGCAATTTATTGGCAAAGATACATTAGAAATACGAAAATTACTTGGTGATTTTACTGGACACTATTTTGTAGATATAAGTCCAGCTTATATCATTGGTGGTATCAATAATACAGATACTAATACTTGGCAGCTGGTGTTTTTAATAAATCATGATGAAAAAATATTAGATATTATTGTTCATAAAAACTGTTGTGACAACTAATAAAATAACCTAAACTAGCACTTAATATGATATAAAAATATTAACAGAGATATATATGGATTTTATAGTTATATTTATCAGCTTATTTACAAATATAGCTTCAGCCTCGGAATGTAAAGATTGGTTTCAAACAGCACAAATCAAAAAAGGTGATAATTGCTTATTAGATTGTTCTATGGCAGAAGTAGATATGGGTACTTTCCAGTGCCATAATATGTGCGACACTCTTTGTAATAGTTCTGTAGCTAAACAATTTATTTTTAGAATCTCTAGACTTTATGGTCTAAACAAAGCAGAAAGAGTATTAACTGCTAAACATCCAATTAAAATGTTTAATGCTTACACATTAAGCTGGAAAGCAGAAAAATGGTGCTTAAGCCTTTTTATAAAAAACCACACAAATGATGCAAGCGATGCTTGTAGACACTTTGTCTGGGCTACACTCTTATATAAAAAATTTGGACTAAAGTTTAGTAAAAAAGTCTTAAATGCTCATGAGAAGAATTCTAAACAACCACTAAAAGAAAAACAAATGGATATAGCTAACAACCAACTGGGGCTACAAACAGCACAATACTTAATAAAACAAAATCAATTTAATAAATCAACTATTTTAAAAAACTTTCAAGATAACCTAAATGAAGGTAACATTGTTATTATCAAACTAGGAGCAAAAAGGAGAAAATAAAATGAAGAAATTAAAAATCACTATGTTTGCTACAGCATCATTACTATTAACAGGGTTTTTACTTTATAAAAAAATCCAATATGATGGATACCATTTTTGGTATGGAGAATTAATGCCTATTAAACAAGTATGTCAATACTGGGGTCACTCAAAATTAGATATAAAAAAGTTTAAATTAGCAGAAGATGATGAACCTTTACGAGCTACAATGGCTTGTGATATTATAAAAAATAAAAAGCAATTTATTGGCAAAGATACATTAGAAATACGAAAATTACTTGGTGACTTTACTGGACACTATTTTACTGACACTATCCCAACTTATATCATTGGTGGTATCAATAATACAGACACTAATACTTGGCAACTGGTGTTTTTAATCAACCATGATGAAAAAATAACCAGAATCGTTGTTCATAAAAACTGTTGTGACAACTAATAAAATAATAGCTGAAAATGAAGGTTAAAAAAAAGTAATTCAAAACGAGTTTCGGCTTTGTTCGAAAGATGATCAAATATTAACCTTTCGAACAAAACGTATGTTTGAAATTTTGCCCTTTCTTTACCATAGCTTGCTACTCTTGCCGATAGTTTGTTCCTTCTTCTCTATAATTCTTGTTGTTACTTAAAAAAAACATAACAGAGGCAAGCTGTGGGAAAGGGAGGGCAAAATTGAGTTTCGGCTTTGTTCGAAAGATAATTAAATATTGACCTTTCGAACAAAACGTATGTTTGAAATTTTGCCCTTTCTTTCCTATAGCTTGCTTGTTTGCCATAGTTTGCTTGTTTGCCACAAGTTTGTTTGTCGCAATCTTTTTGTTAAAAAATAAGCTCTTTAGGTAGAGAAAAACTATTGTAAGTATTAGCCATAACTCGACCATAAGCTCCAACATCCATAATAGCTAAAAAATCCCCTTCTTTTAAATTACAAAACACTCGATCTCTACCTATAACATCAGATGATTCACAAACTGGACCTGCTACATCATACACACATTCTGATCCTTCTTTTTGTTCTAATGGCAAAATACGATGATAAGCTTGATACAAACATGGTCGGATTAAATGATTCATCCCAGTATTTAAAATGACAAAATTCTTATGAGAGGTTTTTTTAATGTATTGCACTTCTCCAATTAAACATCCAAACCGTCCAACAATAATCCGACCTGGTTCAGTTAAAATCCGACTCGTTTTTAACTCTTTTGCTAATTTTTTTAAAACTAATCCATACTCTTTAATTAAACTCAAATCATCTTCTGGTTGTGAGCTGGTGTAATCAATCCCTAAACCTCCACCGACATCAAAAGTTTCTAAACAAAATTCCTCTTGTAATTTTTTATAAATTTGTTGCACTCTATAAATACTTTGCTTTAAAGAATCTAAATCTCTTAATTGGGATCCAATATGCAGACTTAAACCACATAAAGAAATAAAAGAAGAAGATTTAACAATTTCTAATAAATGTGGCATAAGTGTTTCTTCACAACCAAATTTATTTTCTCCTAAACCGGTTCTGATATAAGGATGTGTAAGAGCTGGCACATTAGGATTGATACGAAAAGCCACACGAGCCGGTTGTTTAATTTTCTGACTTAAATCAGCAATACGCTTTAACTCGGACACACTTTCTACATTAATTTGTGAAACATTTTCTTTTAAAGCCAAAGTGATTTCTTCTTCCGTTTTACCTACGCCAGAAAAAATCATATCCCGACCACAAAAACCTGCCTCTTTTGCAATTAAAATTTCACCACCCGATACAACATCTACTCCCACTTGTTGTTTACAAAAATTCTTCAACACTTCTAAATGATTATTCGCTTTCATCGCGTAATACATAAAAGCTGGCTTGGTGCAACTTTTAAAATACTGCAAGCGACTCACCATGCCATTTAAGTCATATAAATAAAATGGCAGTTTTGTTTTTTTTGCTAACTGCAAAAGTGTAACTCGATGAGTGTTTCGATAAACCCGTAACTGGTTTTCAGAGCCATTAGAATTTTTTAATTCTGTATCTGGAACACCATCTGCATCTTGAACACCACACAATATGCCATTTTGATATTTAAACGCCATACATGTTTACCTTTATTGATATATTCTAACACCCAAAAAAATTATTTAACTTTTTTATTCGGTATTTTTTTATCTGGTAACTTTTCTCCGCCAACTTCTAATTTAAATTCTTTGTGTAAAGCACTTGCACCAGCCAGCAAATAAGATTTATCAATAATCGCACTAATTTTTATTTCTGAAGTAGTTACCAAGTGCAATCGCAGATTTTCTTGGTGAAGCACTTTAAAAAAACGTGCGGCAACTCCGGGATGACTCGCCATTCCTACTCCTACAATCGACAGTTTTGCTACATTTTCTACAATCAATACTTTTTCTTTATCCACTATTTGGTAGACAATTTTTTGAGTGTCATGTAAATCGTCAGACGAAACAGAAAACGCCAACCTTTGAGTCGTCTCTTGATCACTTTGCGAGATGACATCAATCGAAATAAGTTTTTTAGCTAACTCATTAAACAAGCGATTGATAAAAGCCGTCCCGCTCGGAAGAGACGACATTTTAATCACCACAACTTCTGAATCATAAGTAACAGCTGATACGAGTGGGGTTTCCATTAATTCCTCCTTTGGCACAATCCAAGTTCCGTTAGTTTTTTCAAATGTTGAACGAACATGTAGTCGAATTTTATACTTAGCAGCTAGTTCTACACAACGATAATGTAAAACACGGCTTCCTAAAGAAGACATCTCCATCATTTCTTCAAAACTCAATTGGTCAATTGGTTGAGCCATTTTTAACAAATGAGGATCTGCCGAATAAACTTTTGGCACATCTGTAAAAATTTCACAAGATGATTTACCTAAGGCTAGTGCTAAAGCCACTGCGGTGGTATCACTACCTCCACGCCCTAAAGTGGTAATTTTGTTTTGAGCCGTAACCCCTTGAAAGCCTGCCACCAATGGCACTTGATCTTCTTTTAAGCATTGTAAAATTTGATCTGTATGAATTTTTTTTATACGAGCTTTAGAAAAAAAAGAATCCGTTTGAATCCCCACTTGATGAGCTAATAAAGGTGTTGCTTTAACTTTTTTTTGCTCTAAAGCCATAGCTAATAAAGCGACACTAATTTGCTCTCCAACAGCCAGCAACATATCGTAGGCTACTCCTCGATTTTGTGTGCCGAATTTCTGAGCCAAAGACATCAGCCAATCCGTCTGACCCGACATGGCCGATACCACTACCACAGGTGACAAACCTGTGTTTCGATCTTCTACAATTCGATCTGCTACTGCTCTAATTCGCTCAATCGAACCAACTGAAGTGCCTCCAAATTTTTTAATCTGAACATTTTGCATCTTTCTTTCAAACCTTATGTTTTAAGAGTTACTCGAATAGGACAATGATCCGACCCCAACACTTTGGATAAAATATCTACCGATTGCACTTTTTTTAACAAAGCTTTTGTGACACAAATATGGTCAATTCTCCAACCCCGATTATTTGTTCGAGCATTTTCTCGGTAAGACCACCAAGTGTATTGTCCTTTTTTATTTGGATAAAAATGCCTATAACAATCTGTAAACCCTAAAGATAAAAAATCCCGAAACCACTTTCTTTCTTCTGGCAGAAAACCGCTAGCAGTTTTTAACAATACTGGGTCAAATACATCCCAATCTAAATAAGCTGTATTGTAATCCCCTAATACAATTAATTGCCGTCCTTTTGCAATCAACCGTTTTAAGTATAAAGAAAACCGGCTGAGAAATTCTTGCTTAAACAAATGACGCTTTTCCGTCTGAGCACCATTGGGAAAATAAACATTAAACAATAAAAAGTCATCTAAATCAGTCATCACTATTCTTCCTTCACAATCAAATTTTTTAATACCGATTCCGTGAGCTACATTTTTTGGTTTTTGTTTTAAAAAAGTAACTGTTCCAGAATAACCTTTGCGATCTGCAAACGACCAATAAGAATGTCGCCCAAATGGATTTCTTAATTCTGAATCGACATCAGATGGATGAGCTTTGCTTTCTTGAAGACATAAAACACTGGGATCCTCTTTTTTAACAAAATCCAAAAAACCTTTCCGTGCACAAGAACGAATGCTGTTTACATTCCACGAAATAATTTGACTAAACAGAAGCACTCCCAGAAGAACTACTAGTCGACTGTTGAACGGAAGCATCTGTAGCAGGTAGTAAAATGTCAGCAGATTCTTCTTGCTCTTCGAAAGCTAATTTCCATTTTCTATAAGAAGCTAAACCTGTGCCAGCAGGGATCAACCGCCCCATAACAATATTTTCTTTTAACCCAGATAGATGATCTTTTTTAGACTGAATAGCCGCTTCGGTTAACACTTTAGTTGTCTCTTGGAAAGATGCTGCTGAAATCCAACTGTCTGTACTTAAAGCCATCCGTGTAATGCCCATAAGCAATAGTTGAAACTGAGCCGTTTGCCCACCTTGGGCAACAATTTTTTTATTGGCAGATAATACTTCCACTTTATCCACTTGATCTCCTATCAAATATTGAGTGTCACCCGGATGAGTGATTTTTACTTTTTTCAACATTTGACTAACAATCACTTCAATATGCTTGTCGTTAATCACCACCCCTTGCAAACGATACACTGCTTGCACTTCGTCTGCTAAATAAGATGACAAAGCATGCTCTCCAGAAATGCGTAAAATATCATGTGGATCACTTAATCCATCCATAATAGTTTCACCCGCTTTAATGTATTCTCCTTCGCGAACGGCAATATGTTTACCTTTCGGCACAAAGTATTCTCTTTGATCATCTTCAACCTGATCACCATCCCCTTTAGAAGTCACAATTACTCTTTGCTTACCACGCAAGTCCTCTCCAAAACTGACCACTCCATCAATTTCACAAATGATAGCCGGCTCCTTAGGCTTTCTGGCTTCAAATAGTTCAGCCACCCTAGGTAATCCACCTGTAATGTCTTTAGTTTTTGTGGATTTTTTATGAATTTTAGCAATCATGTCTCCAGCCGTAATTAAATCCCCATCGGATACAGATAAATAAGCTCCTACAGGAATTGTGTAAGAGACGGGAACATTTTGACCACGAAACATTATAGAGCGACCCTCTTTATCCACAATAGCCACAGTCGGTTTTTGGTCTACAGTTTTAGTTTTAATAATCATCTTAGTTGCAAAACCAGTTACTGGGTCTACTTGTTCGCTCATAGACACACCTTCTTCAATACCAATAAACTTCACTATACCAGAACAATCTGCCACAATAATATTGGAATAAGGATCCCACTCTGCTAACACATCATCTTTTTTAACGGAGTCGCTTTCTTTTACACTTAATATGGACCCATAAGGAACTTTGAGTCTTTCTCTTTCTCTGCCCATTGGATCTTCTACAACAAGTTCTCCGCTTCGATTAATGACAGTCCATTTTTTTTGTCGATTTTGAACACAATCAATATGTTCAAACCGTACCAACCCATCATGACGAGCAATATGAACCGACTGTTCCACCGAACGAGAAGCCGTTCCCCCAGTATGAAAGGTTTTCATTGTGAGCTGAGTTCCGGGTTCTCCAATAGATTGTGCAGCAATAACTCCCACTGGTTCTCCTAAATTCACTAAACCTCCTCGTGCCAAATCCCTCCCATAGCATCGAACACACACTCCACGACGAGAGTGACAAGTCAAAACTGAACGAATTTTAACTGATTCAATACCAACTGATTCTAAACGAGATAAAACTCCTTCATCAATCTCTTCACCAGCTCCAACAATTTTTTTATTAGTTTCTGGATGATCAATATTTTCAAAAGAAATCCGCCCCAATATACGATCTCCTAAAGATTGCTCAATCCCCGAACTATCCATAGGAGCTCTGACTTCTATATATTCTGAAGTCTGACAATCTATTTCTGTAACAACAATATCTTGCACAACATCCACCAATTTACGAGTCAGATAACCAGAATTAGCTGTCTTTAAAGCTGTATCTGCTAAACCCTTTCTGGCCCCATGAGTGGAAATAAAATATTGTAAGACTGTTAATCCTTCTCGAAAATTAGCTGTAATAGGAGTTTCAATAATTTCTTGAGAAGGTTTAGCCATCAGACCACGCATCCCAGCTAACTGCCGAATTTGTGCAGCAGAACCTCTGGCTCCACTATCTGCCATAATAAATACTGAATTAAAACTATCTGATTTCACTTGAGAACTATCTTGTAAAACGAAGGTTTCTTTTTCTAGTCCGTTCATCATTTCTTTCGCTACCTGATCCCCACATTGAGTCCATATATCCACCACTTTATTGTATCTTTCACTGTCGGTAATCAAACCTTCATCGTATTGAGTACGAATTTCTTCGACTTCTTTTCGAGCTTGTTTTAAAAGAGATTGTTTAGATTTGGGAATGACTAAATCATCTAAACAGATGGATATACCTGCTAAAGTAGAATATTTAAATCCATAATTTTTTAGAGCATCCACTAACAGTACAGTTTGTTTACCTCCACACAAGCGAAAAGTTTTATCAATTAAATCTGCCAAAACTTTTTTAGTCATGGGTTGGTTGTAACATTCCACTGGTACTTCATCTGGAATTGCATCACTCAGTAGAACACGACCTACAGAAATATCTACCCGCTTACCTTTGATTCGACATTGGATACCAGCTTGCAAGTCTACATAACCATTTTCGTAAGCGTAAATAACATCTTGTACACTTCCGAACACCTTGCCAGATCCTTTTGCCCCAGGACGCACACGAGTCATCCAATAAATACCTAAAACAATATCTTGAGTAGGATTGATAATTGGTTTCCCATTGGCTGGACTTAAAATGTTATTAGTAGACATAACCAAAACCCGTGCTTCCACTTGAGCTTCTACAGATAGAGGAACATGCACAGCCATTTGATCTCCGTCAAAGTCTGCATTAAAAGCTGTGCAAACTAAAGGGTGTAGTTGAATCGCTTTTCCCTCATGTAAAACTGGTTCAAATGCTTGAATACCTAAGCGATGCAAAGTTGGAGCACGATTCAGTAAAACAGGATGCTCTTTAACAACTTCTGATAAAATATCCCATACTTCTACACTCTCTTGATCGACTAATTTTTTAGCTTGTTTAATTGTAACTGCTAACTGCCGATCTTGAAGTTTACTGTAGACAAAAGGTTTAAATAACTCCAACGCCATTTTTTTTGGAATACCACACTGATGTAATTTTAAATCTGGACCCACTACGATAACTGATCGACCTGAATAATCTACCCGCTTACCTAATAGGTTTTGACGAAAACGCCCTTGTTTCCCTTTCAACATATCGCTCAAAGATCGTAAAGGTCGTTTGTTAGCACTGGTAAAAGTTTTACCTCCGCGACCGTTATCTAACAAAGAGTCTACTGCCTCTTGAAGCATGCGTTTTTCGTTTCGGATAATTACTTCTGGAGCATTTAACTCTTGGAGTTTTCGCAAACGATTGTTACGGTTGATAACCCGCCGGTAGAGATCGTTCAAATCAGATGCAGCAAAACGTCCACCATCCAATGGAACTAAAGGTCTTAAATCGGGAGGAATAACTGGTAAAATAGAAATCATCATCCACTCGGGCTTGTTATTAGAATGTAAAAAAGTTTCAATCACTTTTAGACGTTTCGTTAACTTCTTAGTTAAAGTAACCAAATTCGTAGACTTTAATTCTCTTCTAATTTTGCGAGATAAATAATCTAAGTCTAAGTCTTTCAGCATATCTTGAATGGCCTCACCTCCTGTGCCAGCCATAAATTTCGTACCATATTTTGCTTGAAACTCTTGATATTCTGCTTCTGAAAGCAATTGCCCTTTTTTAAGATCTGTATCTTTAGGATCTAACACAATGTAGGATTCACAATACAAAACTCTTTCTACTTCTTTAAAGTTAATATCCAGCAAAATACCAATTCGACTAGGAAGAGACCTCAACATCCAAACATGAGCTACCGGAGAAGCTAATTGAATATGCCCTAAACGTTCTCTTCTCACCTTAGATTTTGTAATTTCCACTCCGCATTTTTCACACACCACTGCTCGGTATTTCATACCTTTGTATTTACCGCATAAACATTCATAATCTTTAATAGGTCCAAAAATTTTGGCACAAAAAAGACCTTCTCGCTCGGGTTTAAATGTTCGGTAGTTAATGGTCTCTGGTTTTCTAACTTCTCCATAACTCCAGTTGCGAATCATATCTGGTGAAGCTAAAGATACTTTGACACCGTTAAACGCCAAAGGATCTTTTGGTTTATCAAAAAAATTTAATAAATCTCTCATTTTTTATGATCCTTATTGGGTTGGTTTTTGTTTTTATTTTGATCTTTGGGTCGTTCAGTTAATGTTTCCGACTCCAACATTTGCACATTTAACCCAAGGCTTTGCAATTCTTTAACAAGTACATTAAAAGATTCTGGAATACCAGGTTCCAAAACATGTTCCCCTTTAACAATACTCTCATACATTCGCGTGCGTCCCACGACATCATCTGATTTCACAGTTAAAAACTCTTGCAAACAATAAGCGGCTCCGTAAGCTTCAATTGCCCATACTTCCATCTCTCCCAACCTTTGACCACCAAATTGAGCTTTCCCACCCAAAGGTTGTTGCGATACTAAAGAATACGGACCAATAGACCTTGCATGAATTTTTTCTTCTACCAAATGATGCAATTTAAGCATATACATTATACCCACAGTAACTAAACGATGGAAAGGCTCTCCCGTTCGCCCATCGAACAACACAGTCTGCCCAGAACGAGGAAGACCCGCCTTATCTAACAAACCTTTTACATCACGCTCCCCAGCTCCATCAAAAACAGGTGTGGAAATAAAAATCCCATCTTGAAGATCTTTCATAATATGCTTTAAAGATTCTTTATCCGCTTTTTTAATTTTTTGAGTATTTTGTTTATCGTTTGTATAAAAATCTAACAAATGTTCGCGAGCTTGATCTGGTTGAAAAGATTCTAAAAGCTTTTGTAATTTTCGTCCCAAATCATAAGCCGCCCAACCTAAATGAGTTTCCAAAATTTGACCGATATTCATACGCGAAGGCACTCCCAAAGGATTAAGCACCATATCTACTGGAGTCCCGTCTATTAGGTAAGGCATGCTTTCTTCTGGCAGAATATGAGAAATTACTCCTTTGTTTCCGTGTCGACCAGCAAATTTATCTCCAACTTTTAATTTGCGTTTGACTGCTATATAGACCTTCACCATTCTGATCACCCCGGGTGGCATTTCATCCCCTTTAAACAAACGAGCCACTCGATCTTGATACACCATTTCTACAGTAGATAAACGGTTTTTAGCTTGCTCATTTAACTCAGATATTTTTTCTACCACTTTGTCGTTTTTTAAAGGAATGTAAGCCAGTAGTTCAAAAGGAATTTTGTCAATATCCTGACCTGTAATAGTATGTTCAGCTGGCAGAAGCTCTTGAGACCCATCGTCACTGAGAAGAACATCTCCAGTTTTCTGACCCGTTAAAACTTCTTTCATTTGATCAAAAGTATTATTTTGAATAATATTTTTTTGAATTTCAAAATCTTTTTTCATCTTTTGTTTTTTTTCGTTATTGATTGTTCGGAGTCGTTCGTTTTGATCAGCTGGATCTCGACTATAAATTTGAGTATTGATGACTGTTCCATACACACCCGAAGGAGCACATAAAGAAGTATCACGCACCTCCCCAGCTTTTTCTCCAAAAATTGCCAAAAGAAGTTTCTTTTCAGGAGATACTTGTGTTTCCCCTTTAGGGGTTACTTTACCAACTAGAATATCCCCCGGCTTAACTTTAGCTCCGATACGGATAATCCCTGAACCATCTAAATTTTTTAAAGCTTCTTCTCCCACATTGGCAATATCTACTGTAATTTCTTCGCTACCTAATTTTGTATCGCGTGCTACACATTCAAATTCTTCGATATGGATAGAAGTGTAAACATTATCTTTAATCAATCTTTCAGAAATTAAAATGGAATCTTCAAAATTGTAACCTGCCCAAGGAGTAAAAGCGACCAACACATTTTGCCCTAAAGCCAGCTCTCCACGATCAGTGGAAGGACCATCGGCAATTACATCCCCTTTGTAAACTCGATCTCCTACTTGCACAATCGCCTTTTGATTAAAGCAAGTATTTTGATTGGTTCTTTGATATTTAATCAAATTATAAATATCTACACTGGCACCTAACTTGCCAGTTTTTTGAAACAGCCGCACCACAATTCTTTCGGCATCTACTTCTTCTACTATTCCATCGGATTTACACACTACACTGGTACCTGAATCTCTTGCCACTAGACGCTCAACTCCTGTGCCAACAAGAGGTGCTTTATTAGTCATCAACGGAACAGCTTGCCTTTGCATATTAGATCCCATAAGTGCTCGGTTGGCATCGTCATGTTCTAAAAACGGAATCAACGAAGACGCAATAGACACTAATTGACTGGGAGAAACATCCATTAAAGAAACCTGCTCTTTTTTTACAACCTTGTATTCTCCATCCATACGAACTGTCACATTGGAATGTTTGGGAATACTATTAAAACCGGAATCAGCTTGAGCAATACAATGTCTTTGCTCTTCTAAAGCAGAAATATATTTAACATCTTGAGTGACTGCATTGTTTTTAACTTTACAATAAGGAGTTTCGATAAATCCATACCGGTTAATACGAGCAAAAGTAGCTAAAGAAGCAATCAATCCAATATTGGGACCTTCAGGAGTTTCAATCGGACAAATACGCCCATAATGAGTGGGATGAACATCTCGCACTTCAAAGCCCGCCCGATCTCTAGTCAATCCCCCAGGACCCAATGCAGAAAGTCTTCTCTTATGAGTAATTTCCGACAAAGGATTGGTTTGATCCATAAACTGAGATAACTGACTGGAACCAAAAAATTCTTTAATAACTGCTGAAGCTGATTTTGCATTAACTAAATCATGAGGCATCATTGTATCTAAATCTTTAACACTCATACGCTCTTTAATAACTCTTTCCATACGAACTAAACCAATTCGATATTGGTTTTCTAATAACTCCCCAACCGAACGCACTCTCCGATTTCCCAAGTGATCGATGTCGTCCACCTGACCTTTGCCATTTTTTAAATCAATCAGAGTACGAAAAACATTCAGTATATCTTGCTTGGTTAACACATGAGCTACCCCATCTTCTGTAGGTGCATTAGCCGAATTGGGAAAACGGTGATTCATTTTTAATCGCCCAACCGGACCTAAATCGTAAGTTTCTGGTTCAAAAAATAATTTTTTAAAAAATAACTCCGCAGTTTCTAAAGTTGGAGGCTCCCCGGGTCGCATTCTTTTATAAAGATCTATTAAAGCTTGATCTCGATCCGACACTTTATCAATCAACAAGGTATTGCAAAGGTAAGGCCCCACAGTTAAACCATCAAAAAATAAAAGATGAAATTGAGAGATTTTATGCTGACGAGCAGTTTGAAAAATCTCTTCTGTCATGGGTTGATTAATATCGGCAATTAATTCCCCTGTGCGACTGTTAAACACAGGCTTAGCTAACACAGCTGAATTTAAATCTTCAGCCGATAATTCCATTTTTTTTATTCCGCTTGCTAAAGCTTTCTTAACTGCCAAACGAGTAATTCTCCAACCTGCTTTAACAATCACTTCCCCTTTATCTGTTTTAATATCTGCAATCGCCCTCTGACCTAACATTTTTTGAATATCAATATTGCGAAAAATTTTTCCGTTTGATCGGACTGTCACCACAGATAAATCATAAAAATATTCTAATATTTCTTCGTCTGTACATCCCAAAGCTTTTAAAAAAATAGTGGCAGGGAATTTTCTCTTTCGATCAATACGAGCAAAAATTAAATCTTTATGATCAAATTCAAAATCCAACCAAGAACCTCTGTAAGGAATTACTCGAGCCGAATAAAGAAGTTTGCCACTAATGTTAGACTGTCCACTGTCGTGATCAAAAAATACACCCGGTGAGCGATGCAACTGTGACACAATCACTCGCTCTGTTCCGTTGATGATAAAAGATCCACTATCTGTCATAAGAGGAATTTCTCCTAAAAACACCTCTTGTTCTTTAACATCTTTGATGGTTTTTTTTTCCACACCTTTTTGAAGATCAAACACCACAAGCCTTAAAAGAATTTTTAAAGGAGATGCAAAGCTCATCTTTCTTTGCCGACATTCTTCAATATCGTAATTAGGGTGCTGCAAAGTGTATTTGATAAACTCCATACGGACAGCCCCCTTGTAATCTAAAATGGGAAAGACCGAATGGAATACCGCTTGTAACCCTTGCTTCTTTCGATTTTCTGGATCGACATCTTTTTGTAAAAAATCTTCGTAAGAACGTTTTTGCAGTTCGATTAAATTCGGAACGGTCACAGCATCAGTCATGCGACCAAAGTTTTTTCTTAAACGCAAATTAGAAGCTGTTAACGAAGTTCCTGTCATATTTTCTCCTAAAAAATATCCATAATAATCACATCAATATAATAGAGATAAAAAAGCATGGAGCAATTATTTTACTTCCACCTTAGCACCCGCTTTTTCTAACGCCTCTTTTATTTTATCTGCTTCCTCTTTAGAGATTTTCTCTTTAACTAATTTTGGAGCTCCATCTACTAATTCTTTAGCTTCTTTAAGCCCTAAACCAGTTAGGCTACGCACCTCTTTAATAACAGCAATTTTATTAGATCCAATGCCAGCTAAAGTGACATTAAATTCTGTTTGCTCTTGTGCACCACCCGATGCAGCAGATCCACCAGCTGGCATGGCCACACCGGCAGGAATTGCGGAACTCACCCCCCATTTTTCTTCCAATTCTTTGATCAATCCCGCCATTTCTATCACTGGCATTTGAGATAAATGCTCTATGAGTTTCTCTTTAGTTATTTCCATGTTTTTTCCCCCTCTAATTTGATTCTTGTTATTGTTCTTTTTTTTGTTTTTTTCCATATTGATCCACAACTCTTAAAAAACCAGTTGGTAGAGCTGATAAAACAGATAATAAGCCCCGCAAAGGAGCACTTAAAACACCCACTAACTGAGCTTTCAAAACCAATAACGGTGGTAAATTGGCAATCGTATTAATATCCTCAGCTGACATTGGTGATCCTTCCATAATACCTGCTTTAATTTTTAAAGCTTTTGTTGCTTTAACATAATGAGAAACAATTTTAGCAGTTGCACTGGGGTCATCAAAAGCAAATACAAAAGCATTGGGACCAGCCAGATGAGGGGCCAAATGCTCTTTAATAGAAGGAGGGCTAGTTTCTAAAGTTCGCTTTAGTAAGGTATTTCGAAACACTTTCATCTCACTCGCTTTTGTTTTTAATTCTTTTCTCATATTGGTAATTTGTTGAGCATTTATCCCTTGAAAATGAACCAAAAATCCTGCTTTTGCCTTGCCGATACAATCTGACAAATCTTGAACTTGCTTTACTTTATCTTTGGCAATCAAATTTATAGCTCCTTTTGTAAAATAATTGCTTTAAACAATTTGTGCCTGACTGTCACTAACATCCGTAGATACTCCAGGTCCCATTGTTAAAGACAATGTAATTTTCTTCAGATAAACACCTTTACTGGATGAAGGTTTAGCCTTTATCACAGCCTGCAAAAAAGTCAAAAAGTTCTTTTTAATTTTTTCTAAACCCTGAGAGCGACGACCAATCGAGCAGTGGACAATGCCATTTTTATCTGTTCGAAAGATCGCTTTACCTTTTTTTTCTCTTTCCACCGCTGGTCCAATTTTAGCAGTGACTGTTCCCATTTTCGGATTGGGCATAAGCCCTTTAGGTCCTAAAATTTTAGCAATTTTAGATACCACAGGCATCATATCTGGAGTGGAAATGGCACGATCAAAATCCATATAACCATCTTTAATTTTTTTAACTAATTCTTCACCCCCTACCATATCTGCTCCTGCTTTTTTTGCTTCTTCTTCTGCCAGGCCTTTGGCAAAAACTAACACACGAGTTTCACGACCTGATCCATAAGGTAAAACTGTAAAACCTCGCACCTGTTGTTCGGTGTTTCCGGCAGATACTCCCAAGCACAAAGTGGCATCTACCGACTCGTCAAATTTAGCTGAAGGGTTATTAACCAACCAATCAATTGCCTCCGAAAGAGGATAAACTCGATTAAGAGTGAGCTTTTTATGAAGTGTTTGATACTTTTTTCCTCTCATTGCTTAAGACCTGCTTTTTTTTGGTTGATACCATCTACTTGAAGCCCCATGCTCCGACAAGTTCCAATTACCTGTGAAATGGCGGATTCGATCTGAATACCGTTTAAATCTGGCAATTTAGTTTGAGCAATCTCTTTAATTTTTTCCATGCTGATATGACCCACTTTATCTTTTTGAGGCATTTTAGATCCGCTTTTAATACCAGCTGCTTTTTTAATCAACACAGAAGCCGGAGGAGTTTTAGTCACAAAACTAAAAGAACGATCCAAATAAACTTCTATAATAACGGGGACAATCGTGTCTCCCATTTTTTGAGTTTTCGCATTAAACTGTTTACAAAAATCCATAATATTCACCCCATGTTGACCTAAAGCGGGACCAACCGGAGGAGCTGGATTAGCCTTTCCAGCTGGGATTTGTAATTTAATCTGAGATTTTACTTTTTTTTCACTAGCCATTTTATTGTCCTTATATTTCGATTTTTGTTTTATTTTACTTCTATTTTATTCTTCCCGTTTATCCTGTTTATTTTGTTTATTCTTCTCGATGCACTTGTGAAAAATCTAACTCTACCGGAGTAGGTCTACCAAAAATACTCACTGACACTTTAACTCGCCCCTTTTCTGGATTAACTTCTTCTACTGTGCCATTAAAACTTTTAAATGGCCCATCAATTACTTTAACTGCTTCTCCAACAGAAAAGGCAATGCGGGAATGTGGATGAGAAGCTTCTTCTTTAATTTGATGAGTAATGTTTTCAATCTGCTGGAGTGGTACTTCTACTGGCCGACCTTGTGTTCCCACAAAGTTAATAACATGCGATGTATTTTTAATCAAATGCCAAAGATGATTAGTTAGTTGCATTTGAATAAACACATAGCCCGGGTAGACTCTTCTAAATCGAGTCACCTTTTTACCTCTCACCACTTCTACAACTTCCTTTTCTGGTATAAGTAAATCTAAAACAGATGAAGATAATTTTTGATCTTTCACTAATCTTTGAATCGCCTCCCTGGCCTTCATCTCACAATTAGCTTTAGTCTTAACAATATACCACTTGGCATTTTCAGACTTATTTTTTTCTATCTTTTCAGCACTCAATTTAAACCTCTATTAAATCTACTTAAAATCTAATTGATAATAAAATCTATGAGAACTCCACCCACTAAATCAAACAAACCCAGTACAAAACCAGAAATCAATAAAACCACACAAACCATAACAGTCATGCCTGCGGTCGCTTTTTGCGAAGGCCATACCACTTTTCTAACTTCTACCACTACTTCTTGTGCCCATACTCCAATATTTTTTTTAAACTGCAAGTAGGCAAACACACTTAAACCAGCTAATACAGGCACACCGTGGCGTATTATCTCCTGTGCATATATCTGTGCCATCCAGCCCGAATACATAGTTAAAGACTCCAATAAAACTCGCACACTTAGAGCAACTAAAAAGCCAACAATCACAAACGATAAAGTAATAATTTTTAAATTTTCTTCTTTAATCATTTTGTTTCCTAATATCTTTCTTTCGTTTTCTTTTGCGTTTTATTTCAGTCAACAGGGCAGGAGGGACTCGAACCCCCAACCTACGGATTTGGAGTCCGCCGCTCTACCATTGTGAGCTACTGCCCTTATTCTTTTTCTACTCACCTCTTTTATTTTGTTTACTTACTTTGTTTATTTACTTGTTTACTTTTTTTACACTCCACTTTGTTTCTATTTTATTTGGTCTCTATTTTAGTCGGCAAATTTTTTTAGTCTTAGTCGGTAATTTCAGAGACCACACCTGCTCCAACAGTACGTCCTCCTTCACGAACGGCAAACTTACTACCTTTTTCCATTGCAATGGGAGAGATTAGTTCTACTTCCATATTGGCATCATCTCCTGGCATAATCATTTCCTTATCTTTGGGTAGCTTAATGGCCCCAGTGACATCTGTTGTGCGGAAATAAAATTGAGGACGATATCCATTTAAGAAAGCTGTATGCCTGCCTCCTTCGTCTTTTGTTAAAATATAACAAGCACATTTAAATTTTTTATGAGGAGTAATGGTTCCCGGAGCAGACAATACTTGCCCTCTTTCCACATCTTCTTTATTCACTCCCCTAAGCAAACAACCTGCGTTGTCGCCAGCTTCTCCTCGATCCAGTTCTTTTCGAAACATTTCCACGCCGGTCACCACTGTTTTTTTAGTGTCGCGAATACCAACAATTTCCACTTCTTCGCCTACTTTTACAATACCTCTTTCAATCCGACCAGTTACGACAGTCCCTCGCCCCGAAATAGAAAATACATCTTCGATTGGCATTAAAAAAGGTTTGTCTTTATCTCGCACCGGAGAGGGTACATGTTCGTCAATAGCTTTCATCAATTCCATTATAGATTCTTCCTCTTTAGCATCTCCTTCTAATGCCTTAAGAGCTGAACCCTTGATGATGGGAGTTGTATCCCCGGGGAATTTGTATTCAGTAAGACGCTCACGAATTTCCATTTCCACTAAATCCAGCAATTCTTTATCTGTCACTTGATCACATTTATTCATGTAGACCACAATCGCTGGAACCCCCACTTGCCGAGCCAACAAAATATGCTCCCGAGTTTGAGGCATCGGACCGTCTGCAGCAGAAACCACTAAAATCGCCCCATCCATTTGAGCAGCTCCTGTGATCATGTTTTTCACATAATCCGCATGACCCGGACAATCCACATGGGCATAATGACGTTTCTCTGTTTCGTATTCGACATGAGCTGTAGAAATTGTAATTCCGCGTTCTTTTTCTTCTGGAGCTTTATCAATTTGATCATACTTCATGGCCTCTGCTCCACCTTTTTTAGACAGCACAGCAGTAATAGCCGCTGTAAGGGTAGTTTTTCCATGATCCACATGACCAATCGTCCCCACATTCACATGCTCTTTATTTCTCTGAAATTTTTCTTTTGCCATTGATAATTCCTCCTCCTCTTTATTTGTTTATTTCGTTTTGTTTTTAGTTTTTGTAATTCTAATGGAGCCCATGGCGAGAATCGAACTCGCGACCTCACCCTTACCAAGGGTGTACTCTACCACTGAGCCACATGGGCCCATCATAAAGCCCCAATTTTATTAAACATTTTTATTAACAAGTCTTCTACACCCCTTTTATTTGTTATTATTATTTTCTATCTTCGACCAAATAAACCTTCCGAACAAAGCGGGAGACGGGTCTCGAACCCGCAACCCTCAGCTTGGAAGGCTGATACTCTAGCCAATTGAGCTACTCCCGCAAATCTGTATTCACTTCCAAGTTGATCCTCCATTTTTTCAGTTTTTTTAATATTTTCAAAATTTTACATGCCTAAAAAATTGCATTTTTCACGATAGACTATTTTAAAAGTGGTTTTCTGTCTACTTTTATTTAAAAATATCTGCTCAACATACCTAAACCCTTCTGTTTAATGTTTTAAATCCCACCAGTCAATCTTATTTTTCTTCTTAGATGTCTTTAGATGTCCGTTCTTTAGATGTTTAGATATCTGTTGAGATGTTATTGAGATGAATTCTTAACTACATTAACTACCACTCTACCGCTGATCTTAGACTGCCTGCTGATCTTAGACTACTGATTATTAAAAATTTTGTAGATTTTTATATTTTGTAGATTTTTTATACACCGCAATATAAAACAATGTTATGTTTTTTTAAAAAATAAAAAAAGGCTTTTTAAGTCAAAACAAGTTTAAAATCAACAACTTAGACCAATTTAAAATTTTCAGTTGTCAAACAGAGAATCAAAAGTTATGTTTTTTTATTATGCAACCAAAACATAATTTAGTTGTAAGATATCTTTTCAGAAACTCCCGTCAAAAAAATGAAACCCAAATAATTTTTAAAAAATACAGAGGTTATTGATGATTGCTGTTGAGTTAAAGGCTACAGATATGAGACGAGAGGGATACCATAAAATTATCACCTTAACTTCTGGTCAAAAGCAGATATCTTTTTTACGCGGAAAGGATAATATTCATTTATCGGATGAGAAACTAATTATTTGTTTTTCAGATATAAAAAAGCCAGTAAAATTTCTTAAAAGTGGCAAGCTCATAAAGGGACCAACGCCAGAAGAAATATTTAAAGAATTTAATTTAAAACCTTTTGAATTTCAACCGCCTGAATCTAAATCATATCAGAATAAATCCTATCAAAATAATAGGTCGCATCAACACAATAGACCACATCAAAATAAGCCACATCAAAATTTTAAAAAAGATCAACACAAAAAAAAGGGAGGAGGGCAATGGAGTGGACATGGGCAACAACATGGGCAATATACTCCACCAAAAAAACCTGTAGCTTTACCATTAGATCGCAGAATAGATAACTGTATTTTTGAAATGCAACGTATTATTGAAAAGCTCCCCGAAAGTTTAGATGTTAAACCTTTGCAGTCGGCAATTTTTTTCTTAAGAGAAGCTGATAAACTTATGAAAAAATCGCCTAACGACTCAATGATGGTTGCTACTAAGCCTAAGCTCAACTTTTTTCAATCAGAAGCTTGGCATGGGCAACGTTTAAGAAAGAGATAAATTAAAAATAAAATTATTTTTATATAATTTATTTATTGCTCTAAAGTAAAAAAAAGAAGGTAAGTCAAAAATGAAAATTGTCACTCTGGTTATTTTATTTTTTGCACCTTATTTAAGTTATGCAATAATAGCAGGACCTACCGAAAGATATTATTGGTCTGTAGTACTCCCTGAGCAACTAGAAGTAATGAAAATTAGAATAGTTCGTTGTTTAAAAAAACAACAAGTAAAAATACACCACAATTTTAAAGAAACAGAAGAATTAGATATACTTACACGCAACAAAAAAGCAAAAAAAATACAAGAAAAATATGAAGACGCTTATGATTATTGTAGTGATAAAGCAGATAGAGAAGTTTTTGGTGAGTGGGAATTCAGATGGGCATATATGAATCCAGGTTATTGGGCGACTATGCTCACCAGAAATGATATGAAAAGCATTACTAAAATACAAACTGAAGCATCAGAAAATTATAAATGGTTTCGATACTTTCATGATATTTTAACAGAAAATGATTCTGATAATGATGGTTATTATTATTATGACAATTATAAAGATGATGCTGGATCATGGTGATGATGTTAATGATTGGTTTATTCATAATATAGAAAAAGCAGATCTAAGAACAGTCAACCTAAGCTAAAAGATTTGAGAAAACGAGGCTTTTTTATTCTCTAGATCCACACATTGTGCATCTATTTACTATGTCTCTTTATAAGTTAAGTAACAATTTAATTAGAAGGTTTAATAAGCGTTTTTAATGTATCTATATTACTGAACTCTGATTTTTGTTGAATTTTCCAGTCACCCCTTTTTGATCCCTTTTTTACAAAACCATCTCTTTCCCATTTTTGAAATAATTTGGATAACTGTACAGCTTCTGACTGACTATCAGTGGACATTCCTAAAATCTCTCTGGCTTCTTTGTTATTTATAAATCCTTTTTTGTTATCCATATAAGAATATTCTTGTAAAATACTTTTAAAATCTAATTCCTCTGATTGAGAAAACACTTTTGATTCTTGTCCTTCTAATTGATTTTTAACCCATCTTTTTAAAAGAATTTTTGGCACCACTTTATTATCCTGATTTTTTGTGGAAATAAGTAAAAAAGGAGATTTTTTATCTTTTAAAATATCCCAAGTGAGCTGCTGATGGTAACTGTCCATGTAAGATAAAATATCTTCTAATGTTTGATCTATCCATAAAATCAAAGCACTAGATATTTTATATTTATCTGCATTATTTTTATATATTTTTTTAAAACGATCAAAAAGTTGTAAGAGATTCTTATTAGGTTGTTCATTATATAATGTAACTGATAGTATTGCATAATCATTTGAAATTTTTTGGCAGTCAAATGAAGGTTCCCTTCTACCACTTTCAATCATAATTTTAAAAATCTTATTTTTGCCAGTTCCAAGATCATCCGAAAAATTTGCTGCTCTAAGTATTTTCATTAAAAAAGGGTTATGAGAAAAATGCTCTTTAGAAAATTTTTTGTTAACTAAATATGCAGATTCTAATGAACAATAATTAGAAACTCTAATTCTATTTTTATATAACTCAACTTTTATTTCTCTATGTTGTTTTTCAAAAGCAGAATGTGCAATAGCATTTACAAGAATTTCTCTTAGTACAAGATATGGATAAGGTTCTTCTTCTGTCATTGATAAAGAACCAGTCTTTAAAGTAATAGGTTTTGAGCGTGTCCAAGACTGAATTTGGTTAATAAAACTATTTTGCAATAAGCGATATAAACCTTTTTCTTCTTTTTGATCTAACGGCTCATCCTCTCCCTTATAATGAATAACCCTAAAAGAAAAATCTCCAAATAAAATACCTGATACATTTTTATTTTTTATATCTAGTTTAGATAAAATATTATTTACAGATGAATCTGTCCAATCACCATTACTTTCTGGTAGAAAATTTACAAAATCCAATACTAAAGAGGAATTAATGCTTCCTGTATATTTTAAATTTGAAAAATCAAGTCCTGGACGCTTTAATTCTAAAGCTTTTTTTTCACCAGATGACATTTCTGAAGTCTGAGAACCTGTTCTTTTATAAAATTTGTTGTTCCATGCGACAGGATAACCAGGATCTACTATTTCAATAAATATGCATTTCGTGTTATTTATATTTTCAATAGAAATATGTAGCACTGTAGAACTAGGTTTTAAGTACTCTCTCACATGATTTTCTATTTTACCTTTTTGATTTGTAAGATTGTCTAATTGATTATCAAGTAGATCACCATTGTCGTTTACCCCTATAATTAACCAACCCTTTTTATTTTTATTACCAATGGCAGAAATATGCCTTCCATGGCTTTGTTCCCATTGTTGTTTGAACTCAATGTGTTCATTTTCTGTTAGTGACCTATTGCATAATTTATTTAGTATATGTTCTTTTGAATACAGTTCCATATTTGATTCCATACTTGAGAAGTCTAAATCTAAATTAGTAAAAAACAAATATATATTTTTATAGTCAGACTACACGCAGACTACATTTGTTATTTAAGTACTTAATTTTACAAGACTTTTTTAATCAACAAAATGTAAAACTAGCCCTATTTAACCAGACTACACGCAGACTACATAAATTATAATACATAAGCCTTCTAAACCTTCTAGAATATATGTAGTTTTAAAGTATTTTTCAGCCATTTTTTTTAGATAAGCCTGTTTTTATGAGGCTACAACGAAGCTATAGTCAGACTTACACGCAGACTACATTTGTTATTTAAGTACTTAATTTTACAAGACTTTTTTAATCAACAAAATGTAAAACTAGCCCTATTTAACCAGACTACACGCAGACTACATAAATTATAATACATAAGCCCTCTAAACCTTCTAAAATATGAATAGAAATTAATAAATAGCTTCTTTAAGACAGAAAATTTAACTGCCGATAACAAAACTTATTCTGTTTGATATTATAGGATACTTTTTAAATTAGAAAATCATAAAATGATAAGATTTTTTGGATTCTAAGTTCTTATACAGAAATAGCAACTAATAAGAAAATAACTATTTAAAGATGTTAAGAATATTTTTTTTGTATTTTTTTAATTTCTGCTTTTGAAAGTCCTGTTACTTTGCAAATAATATGAGTATCCAACTTGTTTTTTAACATATTCAAAATCACTTGTTGCCTCTCAGATTGCCGACCTTCTTGCCGACCTTCTTTTCGGGCTTCATCTAACGAAATCTGTAATGGTGGCATAACTCTTTCCTCCTCTTTTATTACCTTACTTTCAATATCTACAAATACCTTCCAATTAAAACTCGGATCATACCTCCTAATGTAATCCACAGCCCTATCTATTAAAAACTGCCTCCTCTTTTTGCTTAAACCCCGACTTAATACAAATAACTTCTCTACCTTCTGTTCGTCTAAATCCCATATATGCTTTAATATAAATAACACAGGACGTGATGTCAAGTTACTGGCTCTCTTCTGAAAATCTAAAGCCTGTATGTTCAGCAAACGACAGGTGAAATTTAACACATTCTTTCCAAATCTCTGCCTTAAATGAGAAGTAAAATTATCCAGACTATTATGAAACTCCAATGGTCCATTCCATTTTTTAGCCTTACCTTGATACACTAAAATGGGAATAACAGGATAATTAAAGCGACTATACATGCCCAATTGATAATGGAGCATTTGTGTAAGCATTTTAGAATCTTGTCTGCTCTTATGCTCTAAAAGAAACAATAGTTTAACTGGTTTTTGAGAGCTTTTAAGTTGAACTGAAAACTGAAGATCTGTTCTTTTTTCTCGGTGTTCTTTGTCAATAAATGTGTTGAGTTCTGATTTGAGAGTTTTCCAGTTAAACAGTTTGAATTCTTGCTCGTTAAATACAAGCCGAAAAATATCCACAGCATACATGGGTTTTGAAAAAGTTTCTTTAAATAAAATATCGTGCAGAAAAACTTTGGTGTCTTTAGAAGGAGATTTTTTTAATAGTGCTTTTTTAGATAAATGTTTATTAGATAGAGTTTTATTAGACACTGGTTTAAGTGAGATTTTCTTATGAGAAGTTATTTTTTTAGTGTTTTTTGTTTTTATTTTTTTCATCAACAGTTAAATAAATTTTCTTTTTCAAAGAAGAGTTTGTAGTATATTTTATATAGGTAAGACAGATAGTTTATTTTTGTCAATATAATTATTTCTTTTTTCTGATAAAAATATGATCAAATTAGAAAATAAATATATAAGGAATGTAATGATTAAATGAATGAAAAGATATTAGAAGTAAAAGGACCAGCTAAAGGTATCATTAAAAAAATGATGCCTGAAATTGGCTTTGGTTCTATTTGGGATAAAAAAAATAAACAAGATGTGTACTTTTCTACTGTAACTAATTTTACCAACACTGCTTATGAAAAACTAAATGAAGGGGATATTATAGAATGTTTAGTGGTTAGAACTGCCAGAGGTTTGTTTGCAAAAGAACTATCTTTAAAAGAACCATATTAGCCAATAGTCATAATCTGGGATATAATGCTCCACTCCGAGACCAATTCTGCCCATTTTTCCCGAGTGGGAAAAATGGGCAGGAATGGGTTTTTTCAGAATTTGCACAAGCTTTTATAGCTTTTTTGAATAACAATCTTAATCAGTACACAGGTGTATAACTTAAAAAGAACCTATTAAAGAAAAAACTTCTAAGGTTTCAAATTTTAAAACCGATAAACATAAGTAAAAATAACAAAAAATTAGAGCTGAAAAATAAGCTACAAGAATTTTAAGGCAATTTTTAATATTGGAGTTCAACCATCATGTCACTGCATGATTTTATAGAATTATTAAATAGTAATCTAAATTACATTATATATACTGCTATTGGTTTAATGATTATCTTTTTTGTTCTAGAGTTAAAAAGTTTTAAGCAAGAAGTTTTTAAAGACTATAAACCTATCATTATCAGTACAGGAGTAGTAGGAACTTTTATAGGGATATTTTTAGGATTATGGGAATTCAATACAAAAAATATTGCAGAAAGTGTACCAAGCCTTTTAGAAGGTTTAAAAATGGCATTTATAACATCTATTGTTGGTATGTTTTTCTCTATAGTATTGTCTGTTATTGAAAATTGGAATAAGAAAGAATCATCAGATATATCAGATATACTAATAAACATTAGGAAAGACATTAATAGCCAATTTAAAACACTAAATGAATCTTTAAATAACTCTATGAAAAATGTATCCCAAGGGGCTACAAATGAAGTTATTAATGCTCTGAATGGAATTATCAGTGACTTTAATACAAATTTAAAAGAACAATTTGGAGAAAACTTTAAGCAATTAAATGAAGCTGTCAAAAAAATGATAGAATGGCAAGAAACTTATAAAACCTCAATAGAAACATTAGAAACAAATCTTAAGCGGTCCATAAATAATATTGAAAAAACTGCTAATTATACAGAGCAGTTTAGTAAAAATTATGAAAAAATATCTGAAGTTAGCAATAGATTAAAAAGTATTCTTGAAGTTAACCAAAAACAAATCAACGATATGGAAGAGCATTTAACTAATTTAAGCAAAATAGGAAAAGAAGCAAATCTAATTACCCAATCAATAAATGATTTTTCAAAAGCAATACAAAAATCCTTATCTGAACAATCAGCAGGTTTAAATAATTTGAATAAGGAGTTATCCAGTCAAACAGAAACCTCTTTAGGTAATTTGAATAAAGCTCTTACCTCTTTAACTGATAAGTTTAGAACAGACTATGAAAATTATTTAAATAAATTCAAGGAGCTTTTAGATAAATTAAAAGTGAATCAATAAATTTTATATAAGGATATAAAAATGCACTTAAAGATAACCCAATTTGAAGATCTTTTGATATCTGTTAAAAAATTTGGAGTTACATTTTTATCAAATACAATAATAAAAGAAATGAAAAAAGAAAAAAAACAGTTTGAAAATGAAGGATTAGATACAGATTTATCAGATGTATTTGCAACCAATAATCAAGAACTTTTTATTATTTTAAAAAATGGTGATATTAGAAGATCTATAATTCATATTGTAGATATATCTTCTTGGAATGTATCATGGGGGTATCCAAGGTTTCATATTGATAAATGTGAAAAAATAGAAGAAATGATAAATAATAATAGAGGATTTCGATATAAGGCTTCTAGCAGAGATGATGGTCAGTTTTATTTAATTAAAAAAGAAAGAAAATGGTATGAATCTCTTGAAATATGTAGTCATTGCCTTGAGCTATATAACAAACAGTTTAAATCGCAAAAAACTAAACAAAATTTTCCACTTCAAGAATACATAAAAAAACCAATAGAGCATTCAGGATTTAAAGATATACAAATAGATCACTGTACTGTCCCTAATATTTATACAAATAGCTGGCGAGATATTTCTTTAACAGTAAAAAAGCAAAATAACTATTTATGCTCTATTTGTAATAAAGATTTGTCAAAACCAGAATGTAGAAAATTTTTACATACTCATCATATTAACTCTAACAAAAAAGACAATACCAGAGAAAACTTACAAAGTTTATGTATTAAATGCCATTCCAAAGAATATAATCATAGTCATATAAAACAAAGTGAAGCTTATAAAGCATATTTAAATAGCAATTGCTGTTAAGAGGAATTATGAAATCCACTAAAGAATGGATTAGTATATCAGATATGATGACTGGCTTGATGATGATATTTTTATTTATCTCTATCATAGAGATACATCAAGTTAAGGAAGAAAGTAAACAACATAATGATTTGGTAAAAAAAATTAAAAAAATTACAAAAGATTACATCAATTATAAAGAATTAATTAATGAAAACCTTACAAAAGAATTTAAAAAAGATTTAGAAAAATGGAGAGCTGAAATGATCGCAGACTCTTTAGTGATTAAATTTACATCCCCTGATATCATGTTTTCTCCAGAAAAAAGTGAAATAAAAAAAGAATTTAAAGAGATTTTAAATAGTTTTTGTCCCAGGTATTTTAAAATACTTTACACATTAAAAGAAAAAATAGATGAAGTGAGAATTGAAGGACATACATCAAAAGATTGGGCAGGAACAACAAAAAAAGAAGCTTACTTTAAAAATATGAAATTATCACAAGATAGATCTAGATCAGTATTGCATTATTGTATAGAAAATCAAAATATTAGAAAAGAAACTTATGAATGGGCTTTGAGCAAATTAACAGCAAATGGTTTGTCTTATAGTAGAAGAATATGTAAGTATGATATTCTTAGGTGTCGTAAGGCAAATAGAAGAGTAGAATTTCGTATTCAGGTAAAAGAAGTTCAACAAACTATTACAAATTTATTACAAAATAAAAAATAAAACAATATAAAAAAATGTCAATCCACACAGTCACCAAACTAATTAATCAATAAACATGACATACCACTTTTTTAGTTCCAGAAAAAAAATTGTTATAAGTATCTTACTTTAGTGTATGTGAGCAATAAATAACAATGATACAACAATTTTATGCTCTTAGTTCATAAAAAATTAACTAATTCTATTTTTATAGAATAAACTAGTAAGCTCTTTAGATTCTAAGAAAAATCTTTAGGCTTAAAATTGGCTTTGTTAGTAATACGAGAACTATTACCTGTAGCTTTTATCACAAACAACCCTTTTTTTTCAGCATACTTATCCGCACCTTGCTGTACCCGTAAATACGCTATAGCACCATATACTACTTTGTCTCTATATTCCCTAAAATAACGAGTGAAATCTCGTAATACATCTAAAAAATGATCTACATCCTTTTTATTGCAATCACTTTTAACTTCTAAAGCTACAACCTCTTTACCATTACGAGCTAAAATGTCGATCTCACATTCTTTATCTTCTTTATTAAGTTTTGTAGCTTTAATCACTCCCTTTACTCTATTTGCTGTACCATCAATTTTAATACCTTTTTCTGCTAACTTTTTTAATAGATCACCTTCTACTAAACTTTCTACTAACTTACCCCAATTATTGCTGAAAGTACCAAAAACTTTGTCTATTTTTTTATCAGTTTCTTTCATTTGCTGGGCAGTTTCTTTTTGGATCTCTCGTATCTCTCGCATTTCTATATCGTGTTTTTTTTGTGCAAGAGCAGTTTCTTTTAAAATTCGTCTAATTTCTGCAAAAGTAGGTGCAAGTTGCCGATCCATTATATTCTCCTTTTTAGGATTATCTAAGTTTAGATGATATAATTTTTTGATTAAAAAAGCAAGTGTAAAAATCAACTAATTTGTAGTTTTTTATCTGTAGTTTAACGATAAATCTGTAGTGTAATAATAATGACCTGCGTGTCCAACTTCAACCAAAATTAAGTTAAAGAATAAGGAACGCGAGGTCTGGTATTTATAATACATTTATATAATAAAAAAATAATAGAGAGTCAAGTTTATTAATATCATTTCTTTACCAATTACCAAAAAAAGGAAAGTAATTATATCGACAAAAATAGAAAAAATTATCATTAATATCATTAGTCAAAATTCTTTCTTTATGAGAATATATAATAAGGAGTTATTTGTATTAAGTTGGGGGTTTAAGTAAAAAAAGAAGGCAGTTTTTAATAGATAGAGCTGTGGATTATATTCGAAGATATGACCTAAGCTTTAGTTGGAAGGTATTTGTAGATATTGAAACTCAAGTAATAAAAGAGGAGGATAGAGTTATGCCACCATTACAAATTTCATTAGACGAAGCCTATCAAGAAGGCTATGAAGAAGGTTACCAAGAAAGCTTAAAACAAGAAGGATTATTCTCGGGCCTAAGATAATAGGAGGTCAGTTCGCCAGAAACTATTCCACAGCTACGAATATTGAGATTCTGTTTTTTAAAAGAACCATTTTGTTTGTTGTTAAGAGAAAAATTTTGAGAAATATCGTTATAAGCTACAGATATTTTTCGTTTATTTTTTTTATATTTTCTATTAAAATTGCTCAATAGTTCTACTGGTGTACTAACTAAACAAGACTCTAAAAAAGCAATATCCTTAAATTTTTCACATACTTTTCTGGCTTCATTTACTGGATACCACTTGTCCAAAGAAAAACTCCATGCTTTAAATATCCAATATCGCTTTTTAGATTTTAAATTCTCCGCTTTTGTTTTTTTTAAAATTAGGTTCTCTTGGCTTAGAGTTAAAGGCCAATTCTTAAAAAATAACATTATTCCATTTGATTGAATGTTATCTTTATCAAACTCTGGTACATTTTCCATATCGTCTGGTTTTGGTGACTTCTTATCAAGATCTGATTGCACTTCCCTTTTGGAAATGGACTTAACTAATTGTTTTACTCCTAATGTTGGGTAAATAATAAGAAACCCTACAGATACAAAAACGACACACAGTAAAAGTGTATATTTTCTGGGCATAACCCCTCCTTTTGCTAACATTTAGTTTTTATAGTAAACTTTCATTTTATAACAAAAGTCAATTGCTTGTGAAAATACACTATTACTAAAATTAAAAAAGAGATACTCATTGCACTTATTAAAAAATTTTTTACCCAAAATAAAAAAAATGAAATAAGCATTAGACTATCCATTAAGAAATAAACCTAAAATATAATCGACCATACAGATTCTTTAGATTCTAAGAAAAATCTTTGGGTTTAAAATTGGCTTTGTTAGTAATACGAGAACTATTACCTGTAGCTTTTATCACAAACAACCCTTTTTTTTCAGCATACTTATCCGCACCTTGCTGTACCCGTAAATACGCTATAGCACCATATACTACTTTGTCTCTATATTCCCTAAAATAACGAGTGAAATCTCGTAATACATCTAAAAAATGATCTACATCTTTTTTGTTGCAATCACTTTTAACTTCTAAAGCTACAACCTCTTTACCATTACGAGCTAAAATGTCGATCTCACATTCTTTATCTTCTTCTTGAGCCTTAGTGGCTTTAATCACTCCCTTTACTCTACTTGCTGTACCATCAATTTTAATACCTTTTTCTGCTAACTTTTTTAATAGATCACCTTCTACTAAACTTTCTACTAACTTATCCCAATTATTGCTGAAAGTACCAAAAACTTTGTCTATTTTTTTGTCAGTTTCTTTCATTTGACGGTCAGTTTCTTTCATTTGACGGTCAGTTTCTTTCATTTGACGGTCAGTTTCTTTTTGGATCTCTCGTATCTCTCGCATTTCTATATCGTGTTTTTTTTGTGCAAGAGCAGTTTCTTTTAAAATTCGTCTAATTTCTGCAAAAGTAGGTGCAAGTTGCCGATCCATTATATTCTCCTTTTTAGGATTATCTAAGTTTAGATGATATAATTTTTTGATTAAAAAAGCAAGTGCAAAAATCAGCTACTAAATCTTCAGTTTTCTGTTCAACTTAAAAGCTCTAAACAACCAGTTAAATTATTGTTTCTCTTAGAACATAAAAGCAGACAAGATTCTTAAACACTACAAAGCAAAACAGTCTAAAAAGTAAGAAATATCATTATCTAACGAATAATCATCTCTAAAAAAAGCATAATAAATCAAAGATGATTTTCTGAATCCTAAAACTTCGTAGAAATGATATATAAAAAGTAAATAGAATTAATCATAAGAAGCATATAATGTAAAAAAATTAACAGTCTTTACAAAATTTATCAGCAGAAGGTAAACCTTTTCCACTAAAATTTGTACCTGCGAAAATAACTTCAATTTTTTGAGAGAATGGATTCCCATCAATAGGATAATTTTTATTCATATACCAATTTTTATCATTAAATAAGTAAGTTAAATAATAATATTCTCCTTCTTTTATTGGAATATTATTATTTTGAGAACAAATTTTTATAACCTGAACACAAAAGTAAGGAAAATCACCTGTTCTACTAAAAGGATAAGCCATTTTTGGCAATGCAAATTGTGTACTACTTTCTTTTATAAAAGAAACTTTGAAATTATTAGATTTTGTAGTTATCTTAGAATTTTCTGTTGTTTGAAATTTGTAACTGCCTTCATAAAAAATCTTGTGAATGTCACTTTTAAAGTATTTTTTATCCTCTTCAGTTAAAGATTGAAAAAAACTCATCAATCTATTTTTTTCAGTCTCAAACTTAATTTGATTTTGAATATCTGATATTTTTTGAACTTCAGAAGAAAGCTTATCAGTATTATTTTCTACTCTTTTTAAATTTTTATCTGATTGTTTTTGCAGATAAAGTACAATAATAGCTACAATAACAGCAAACACAGAAGCTATTAACGATAACCATTCCATTTAGATTTTTATACCAAAATCAAATTGATATTTTGTAATAATTTCATCAAATTTAGAATTATATGATAAATAACCAAACCTTCGTAAATTACTGTCTGTAGTATCATATAGTATGTCTAAAAGTGGCATAAACTGTCCTACTAATCCAATTCTCACTAAACCAAGATGCAAGCTCAAAGGTGGTAAATTTTCCCAAAGACTCAATCTGATTTGACCTAGCTGATCTGGGTTTTCTAGTAAACGCTCTAATTCATTATGAATATAATCTGTTAATTTAATAAACCTAACTCCTAAAGATAATTGAATGGAAGTGTTTTGAAAAACACTACTAAGAGGATCTATATTCTTTAATCCTATTTGATATAATTGATTGGGGGATGCTCTTAATTCATTATGTGTAGCTACAACCAAAGAATGAGGTATTATCTGATAGTTATTTATTTCTTTAAATGAGCTATAACTCGGAGGTTCAAGATGAAGTACGGCATAATGATTTTTTTGTTCTATTATCTTAAACCGTGCATTTGGTCCAATATTGTCATCATGTATATATAATATTTGATTTAATGAATCTTCTAAAGTAATAGTCTTCGAAGATAATGAGTCAGATAAATTAGAATTTCTAAAACCTACTGCACACACAGCATGACCACCTCCTACACTATTATTATCAATTTTAAGCTCACCTAAAATTAGCACAGGATAACCTGAACGAATATAAGAAGCAATAGCATTCATTAAACGAGCTTTCGTAAAATATGCTAGTTGATGACTTCTAATATCACCATCTTGAACCATAGGAGAAAGTCCTAATTCTTTTATAGCTTCACATAATTGAAACTTATTTAAACCTTTTGACGGAAACGGTCTTGATCCAAAAGAAGTAGTGATATTAGCAGATTTAGTAATTTCTGCTGTTGTAGGTATGGCATGAAAATCATCAAATGCAGAGGATTGAAGAGCCGACCATAAAGCAATAGTTGCACAAGCCCCTACCCCTGTATCTTGTTGTTGCCAAGCTAACCCTTCAACATTTAATTCAACACCTGCAACATGACATGTGTATTTTCTTTTGACTATTACACGATGACTGTATGTCTCTTTATTGCTATACCATTTAAGAACAGTTTTTCCTAAACAAGTTTGTATAGGTCTTAACACACAAAAACCAAGATAATGATTGTTTAAATTTTTTATAGCTGATTTATCACCACCAGTAGCTTTTTTAAAAAACTCTTTACACTGATTAGAAAAAAAATGAAGTCTCTGACATGTATTTTTATACCCATATACACTTGTAGAATAAAAAGCTGAAAATTCAGATAAATAATCTCTATCAAAATAGTTAGGTTCTATTAATATTGTTTTTACATTTAAACCTTTTAAATAACCAACTAAATATTTTACTTGCTGTAATTGACATTTATTCTCAATTAAAGGATTTTTTTTGGATTCAAAATTTAAAAATTCTAATGGCTGTGGCAAATGCATTGAGTTGATTTTCTTTCAATACAAAGAACTTATTAAGATTCAAACATTTTGATTAATTTTTCTATTTCAGGAGTTGGTTTGCTGAAATCTATATTATCATTTTTTGGATCTTTGATTATTTTATTTATTTGCTCTTCTTGCTCTTTTGTAAAAGGAGACTTATTAATATCTTGGATAGTTGCTGTCCATAAAGAAGTGTTTTGATTTTGTGATTGATCTGAATTTTTTATATCTTTGTTTTTTATACCCTTATTTTTCATAATCCCTCTTTCTTAGATTTTATGTAGAATATTATAATTCATATTCATGCAGGAGGCAAACAAATTTAGATGGATCGGCATTCTGCACCACTAAATAGCAAGCATAACGACTTAGCCAATAGTAATCTGGGATATGATGCCCCACTCCGAGATCAATTCAAACCATTTTTCCCAATCGGGAAAAATGGGCAGAAATGCGTTTTTTCAGAATTTGCATAAATTTTTATTATTATTTCAAATAAATTATTACTTTTAAGTTATTATTATTTAATGATCTCAAAATAAGGAGATGTGTTTATGAAAAAAAGATATGGAATTACAAGCGATTTAAAAAGACGAGAAAAAGAATTACAAAACGAATTTTATGGAATGAAAAACTTTACGAAATACTTTACGATCTACTAATATATCTAATGATTGTAAGCTATTTGATTTTTACGATTATACTAAATTTTCTTAATAAAATTTTTTATTGTATTTCTTTTGCAATAAGAAATTAGATATTATTTTAGCTATATCTAAATGACATTTTTTATATTTTAATCCACTACCACATGGACAGAGCTTGTTTCTCCCAATTTTTTCGTTTTTATAAATAACATTTTCTAATTTAGAATAGCAAATATATTCAGAGATCAAATGATTATCTTTATAAATAACTTTATGAATAAAATCAGTAGCTTCTTCTGGAAATGTTTTTAAATAAATTTGTAAATATTTAAAGTATTTTTTGTTGTTTGTAATTTCTTCAATAAGTCCTATATTACCATGGTCTAATGATCCAAATGGAAATTTATTTTTTATTTCAAAATAACTTATACCGTATAAAAAAGGTATTATTAACTCTTGAATAAAGTCTATTCCAGAGAATAAATTATTCTTTGATTTATTGGCGTATTCAAAAGCTTTAAAACGAGAACATAAACATAAACCTTTATTCATATTGCCATAATTTACATGTAAATTTTTTAGATCTATTTTCTTATCTTTAGATATTGTTTCAATTCTCCCGTTTATTTCTTTTACTAAAGGAAGAGGTTGTTGGTTTTTAAAATCAATTTCTAATTTGTATTTATCCTTAATTTTATAACCTTGATACCCACATTCAAATTCAAGAAAGCCAGTTAAAACTTTATTTATTGGTTCATAAATTAACTGATATTGTGTTTCTCTGAGTAATAAGATATCTTTTTCTGTGAGATAGAAAAAAGACATCTATCCAACATTCCAAGGTTTAGAAGGGTGATTAATTTGTTCAGGTTCTTTTTTTACTCCTTTATAGATAGTAATTGTAGTACATTCCTCAATAGCTGTTTTAATAGCATCAAATGTAAAAGACATAGACCACTTTGCACCAGCATTAAAGAGTTCATCTAGGGTTTTATAATGTTTTTCTATTTTAACACTTACTATTTTTTTATCTAACTCCTTCGCTTTGTCTATTTCCCATTTTACCCAATCGCTTTTATGAGTGTTTTCACCTACTAAGCATAAAAAAACATCGGCTTGACTTATTTTAGCAGAAATAGCTCTTTTAATAACTCCCGCATCGTGGCTATTGATAGATACATCAGCAGATTTGTCTTTAATATTAAAATCAAAGATTTTATTTTTATCCCATGCAAGCAACATATTTTTATGATTCCTATCATTATCATAGTCATAGCTTATAAAAATTGTTTTTTTAGTCATACTGACCTCCTTTATTTATTTGATAAATATTTTTGTTTCCAAATTGAACGTTCTTTAATTATTATATTTTCAATATGTTTTACTAATGTTTCAAATGAGTTATCTGAGTTATATGGATATACTTTTGTAATATATAAGTACTTTTCGTATTTTAAATTTTCACTTGTTGTTCTATAAAGAATCCAATTTTCTTGAAACTTTAATAAAGCTATTAACCCTACTATCACTACAACAATAGCACTAAAAAATGGTACCCAATCTTTAACAGCTGGGCAATAAAAAAACACAGGAATAAGACCTGCTACTATTATCTCTAATATTCTTAAGCTATAAAAGCATTTTTTATAGTAAGTGCTTTTTTTTGAGTACCAGTTTATTTGGTCGTCTAATCTTTCTTTTATATATTCTGCTGAATTCATAGGTGTTAATATGGAGTTAAAAATGATATTGTCAAGTAATAGAATAAATTTTCAAATTTTTTAATTATATTATATAAATTTCTCCAAAAAATTATTATTAGAGAAAAATTAAAGATTTTGCACATAAAAAATATCTTCATATCACATGGTTAGCTCTTTCTTTAAGTCTATTTTTTAAATTACCTTATCAAGAGTATCATCTTGAGACACTAATCTTAATATGAAAAATAATGATTAGCTTACTGTTTGATTTTTTAAATCACTCATTGATTCTTTTTTTTAAAAAAAGAGAGAATATTTAAAACATATTCCTTAATATTATTTGCTGATGGGTATTTCTTTTTCTGTTTTTTATATTGTTTGATAAAAAAACCACCATCAATGATAAATGCTAATTTGTCCATAATGTTATTTTTATATAAAAAAAATGGCCTGCGTGTCCAACTTCAACCAAAATTAAGTTAAAGAATAAGGAACGCGAGGCCTGGTATTTATAATACATTTATATAATAAAAAAATAATAGAGAGTCAAGTTTATTAATATCATTTTTTTACCAATTACCAAAAGAAGGAAAATAATTATATCAACAAAAATTTAAAACAAAAAAATCTAAAAAATAAAAATAATATAAGTTAAATAGATTTATTTTATTCTTTAGAACAACCAACCACTAGAAAATTATTCTAATTTTATTAATAAGTTTTTCTTTTTCTAAAAGAAATTTTTTTTAATATTCTTCGTAAATTCCAATATAAACCAAATGGATACCCCCAAGTAAATAATTTAATATATTTTAAATCATTATCTAAAAAATTTATATATAATCCTCTTTTTGGTTCATTAAATGTACTACTATCTTTATCAGTTTCTCTAATTTCAATATTTTGAAAATCTCGTGCTAGTTTAATTTCATAACTTTTTTCTAAAGAATCTATATAAACTCTATATATAGTTTTAAAAAATAATTTTATGAGAGTATCATATTTACAGTTTTTTTTTTGTTTTCCAATATTCTGGCAAAGTAAATACATTAAACCCATAAGATTTATATTTAGAATCTATAAACCACCAGCTAATCAATCGACAGATAAGTAAAGGAATAATCTTAAGTGTGATAATAATCAAAAGTAAGTACCTAATTTGTAGTATTTTAAATTGCCACTTACTTCTGTTGATAGATTCTTGTAGTAATTCTTCTTTACTTCGTCGCTCTTTATCAAAGTTATGATGTTGTTTTTTATCAATAAAATATACAAATACAAATACACTCATTATTCCAATTATAAAACATAGTTCTATCCAGTTTTTAAATGAAGAAAGTTCTGGAAACCAATCCAACACTATTGAACTAAAATTAGAAGCTGAACCAATAACTACTAAAAATAATGTGATAAAAATCCATGTAGGTCTTTGTTGGAAATCTTTTTTTAATGATGAACTCATGATGATTTATTTGAATGATCTAATTCAAAATATTGAAAAACTTTTTTGTTGAATTTTCCAAAAGTAATAATTTCAGATCTGGGAATAATCACTTCCATATCAATAAGAGCAAATTTATCTGCATATTCTGGATAGTATGTATTCCATTTTACTTCTTGTGTTGAGCTATCCCTATAACCACTTTTAAATGGCACAATAGAAATTGTTTGAGATTCATGTCTTGATTTAGGATTTTCAGGATATTTCCATAATAAACCGTGGTAAATTTTTCTATTTTTAAGGTTTATTAAAATTTCTTTGTTTTCCCATTCAACACATTGATTATAAAAATTATCATAAATAGGTGGAAACACGCGTTTGGAAATACATTTAAATTGAGTGAAGAATAACCATATAAAAGAGAAAATAACAGAAACTCCTAATATGTGTGCTTTTAATATGAGTTTTGATTCCGTATTAAATATTCTGCTAATAACTCCATTTTTATTAAAAATCAATCCTATATCTTTAAATGTAAATCCAAATTCTTTAAATAAAAGTTCAGCTGGAAACCAAGTAATAGATGCTATAAATACTAAAGAAAAAACATACGACCAACCTGATAAATTAATAGCATGTTCAGGTTTTTTTTTATTGTAAAGAAAAATAAAAATAAATCCTGGTAACACCCAAAGAATTTGATGAAGGTTTAGCATTACTTAGAGTTATTTCTGGCTTTGACGGAATCGTTGTGAGCTTTAATGGCAGATTGAACATCTGAATCATTCCATAACTCTTCTGCTGTAGGCCAAGGCTCAGAAACTGTCCCTTTGGTGCGAAATAACCACCAACTGACATAATTAGGCTTGTTATTAGATTTTTGATATTTAGGTTTTTTTGAAACACCTACTTTATCATCTGACATATAATTTTACTCCAATTTTTATTTGCAAACTTATACAAGTTTAAGTTAGATTATGCATATTTTTAATATAAATCTCATACTTTTTTGTGTAAAAAATGACTGCTGTTAGCTTTAAAACAAGATTGTTTTTCAATCGGGGAAATAGGAATTTATTTAATTTTGAGTGCTGTTTTAATCTTCTCTATATCTTCTTTTAAGTGCTTAATATCGTTATCTATTAGTTTATTAAGCTTGGTATTTACTTTTGATACCTCTATCTTAACAAACTCTATATTAGCATTGACAGGTATTATATGCATTCCAATAACCCAGCTTAAGCCAGATATAAAAATCGCCATAGCTGACAGCGTGTAAAAAACTAACCCAGCCCAATTTTTTAAACTCTCTACTTTTGTTATTTTTTCATTACTCATTTTTTTTATCTCTCTATTTATTATATCATACTCAAAACGGCATTATTTTCTATCCACGATCCGATAATCTGTCAATATCAAACTCTCAAAAACAACTTATCGGCAACCCGTCAGAGGAAAATAAGTGCATTATCAATCACCACTCCCATTGCTCACTATACAATGAAAATTAAAACAAATGTAATTTTTTCAAGAATTTTATTTGCCTAAAGCCCAAAATTATTATATCCTTTATTATAATAATGTAAGAAAAACTATTTACTATAATTGAAACATTTTATATTTTCATCTTTTTTTGGAGTTTTCCCTTTTTTGACCACTTTTCGAATCTCTTTTTTACAATAAATAGAATTACTGAGTTTTAAAACCCCAGTTTTATCGTAAACTCTCATTTTATAATGAAAGTTAATCTCTTGTGAAAAATACACTATTGCTAAAATTAAAAAAGAGATAGTGACTATACCTATTAAAAAATTTTTTAATCCTTTATCCATAATTCATCTCCCTTATTATTGTAATTTAATTAAAAGAATACATAATCTATTTATCGGTAACTCAGATTAAAATTTTAGTAGTGTTTTACCCTAAATAAAAAAAGAAGAGAGTTAGAATGAAGGTAAGTGATGTTATGGAGCTACAAGTTTATGAGGCTATGAGGTTATAAAAACTAGGGGATTGTTTAAAATAAAGATAAGGTTATAAAAACTACGGAAGTTAAGGTTAAAATGTGAGGGTATTATGGGGGTATGAAACTACCGAGGCTGGGGGGGTTGTTTAAACTATGGAAAATAAGGTTAAAATACGAAGCTATGAGGTTCAAAGCTGTTTGAAGTTTGCGAAAACTAACTAACTAATTGCTTAATTGACTGCTTAACTAACTAACTGATCACTTAATTGCTACCTGAACTTATGAGCTTATGAGCTTATGAGCTTAAGGTTAAAATGTGAGATTAAGAGCCTGAACCTAGGAACTTACAAGCTTATGAACTTATGAGGCTAAACCGACGAGCTTAAGGTTACAATGTGAGGCTACGAGGCTATGAGGCTACGAGGCTGAACCTAGGAACCCAAGGCTGAACCTAGGAACCTAAATCTAAATCTAAATTATTACCATTGTTCCAATATTGTTCTAAACGAGTACAAGCTTTATTTGTCCATTCTTCCGCATCATCCTCATCTAAATGATCAGCACTATTTAAACCAGTTCCATCAGTTTTTTGGTCTGTTTCTATAAGATCTTCGATATCACTATCTCCTATAATTTCTGCTACACTAGCTCTGGTATCTTCTTCAGTACTAGTTGGAATTACTTTGCAATAAACCCCTAATTTACAAGCTGTAATTTTTGTGCCAGTACTTACACTACCACTACATGCTGTCGTTACACCTGTAGGAGTTCCACTGTCAACACAAGCTGGTAAAACATTACTAGTACATATCTCTTCTTCTACAATGTTTTCATGGATCCACTCGATAAACTCCTCGTTATTTGCATCGTCGGCAAAAACTAATACTCTGTCGTTATCATCCCCAATACCCACATCAAGTCCGTTTAAAATATCTTGAGGTGCTGTGCCAGCAGTACCACTTTTTGCCCTAGAAATTAATCTTTTCATAATTTCTACGGCATCCTCACTATCTATCGAATCTAAAAGAGCGGTGACATTGTTATCATCAATCATCCAAGCCAATACTCTTTTGGCTTTAGCAGTCGTATATCTACTAACTTCAGTAAGCCAGGCTTTATGGTCTAGGTCATCTAAAATTGCACATAAAAGATCTACACTATCGTCTCTAATGTCGTCTAATTCGTCTTCTTTTGCATCTTTTAAAATCTCTAATATGGTATCTATTTCGTCTACATCTTCTTGAGAAAGTTTTAAACATTCTTTTTCGGCTTTTCCGCTAAACCAATCGTCACATTGGTCTTCGCAATCGTCATCGTCTTCGCAACAATCACTGCCAGAGCACTCTTTAGGTAATGCACAGTCTAAGGTTACACTGGATGTTCTGGATCTGTTGCTGGTTCGACTGCCACTATTATTTCTGGCAGATTGAGTTCTATTACGAGTATTATTAGAGACATTTCTGCCAGGCTCTGTAGAACAACCAAAGACCATGAAAAAAACCATCAAAGTTGCCACAATCAGTGTGATCAAATATTTCATAATAACTTTGCCTCCTTGCTTAAAAAATAGTTAACCTTAACTTTTTTTATTTACTTTTACTCTCTGTCGCATTTGCTATCTGTATCCGTTCCACAAGTTTCAATACATGTATTTTGGTTTAATTTAAAATTTCTGTCAAATTGATTATCTTTAATTCTTCCATCCCGATTTAAGACTTCCCAAAAACTCCAAACTTCCGCCCCGTGAATGTAGCAATCATCTGAACCCCTTATGCCCGGAAGCCGGCCTTGTGTCTGGTACGGACACCTACCCACATTGCTTAAACGATCCCTTCTATAATGCACTCGAGCACAGTAAATTTCTATCTTGCACTGTCGATCCGAACACAAACGATCCACTAACCGATGAGCAATTATAAAAGCTGCTTCGTTTCTTTCTGCCTGGGCTATAGACCAGAAAGTTTCGGCAAAACCTTTTAAATCTTCGTTAATACCAGCCACAGTTCGATTTGAAGACGATCGCTTGCTACGAGATACGGCTTGTTCAAATACTTTCTCCAAAATCAAATCTTTATCATCATGATGTTGAATCGCCACAGCAATTTGAATTCGTTCGGCAACCCAAATTAAAAACAATCTGGCTTCCCTCTCACTCCACCCTTTTACTAACTCCAACATGGACTGCACATGGACATCAATCATCACACCAAAAGTAAAAATATCCGCCGTGCGAAATAAACTCTGAGGGCGTTGAATGTTTCTCATCTTGTCAAAAAAATCATACAATTGATTGATCAAACTAACCGGTAGCTCTTCACACTCTTCATGCTCTTTACCATACATTTCACGACACAAATTCACACAACTATCCTCATCTCGATTTCTTCTATTATCTCTGTTGTCTTCGTCATCTCTTTCGTCTTCTTGTTCTTCACAAGAAGGCCCTTCGTAATCTCTTCGATTGTATTCTCCATATACTCTGTCGTTATACACAACTCGTGCCGCTGGAACATTTTCTAACCGGTTAGCTCCAATCCGCCGATCCCTTCTCAACTCTGGAGAAGTACACTGCACCATGTAAAAACACACAAACAATAAACTAGCTAAAACTATAAAAGCTTTAACTGTTAAATACGATAAATGTTTAGAGTAGTGTGTCATAAATTATAACCTTCACATCCTCGGTAAGTGTCATTACAAACTCTTTGGCAAACATTGTCGTCTAACAACAATTGTGTAAGATTGCTCTGATCTAAACTGGAATTATAAATTTCTGTTCTCAAGTACTTAAATAGTTCATCATCTTCAATTCGAAAAATTAAATTGTTTCTTATCGACTCCGGATGCACATATTGGTTATCTATACCTCGTTCTTCTCTACAATAAATGCGTAAAATACAAAGTCCAATTTTTCTGCCGCTTCCATAAGTGTGTCGACACATGTCTTCTCTAATCATATTGTGAGTGATCTGAATCATCTCATTATTTTGATAACGAACTAATAACTGAAAAAATGTTTGATTAAAAGAAACATGCCTCGCTAAACCATTCTCCACTGGTCCAGGTAAGGTGCGATCCCCCGCCGAAGCCAATAGCTCATACATCAACTCGCTTCTGTGCTTTTTTTCAATCATTAACAATTCTCGAGCTACTAAGTTTTCTTCTGCAAACCAAAAAAGTAACTCACGAGCATAATCCATTCGATAATTTTTAACCAAGCGAATTAATACATAAGGATCAATAGCTAATAAAAGATGAAATTCTTGACTCACATCTATCCATCTTAAATCTTGAATAATCGGAACTGTTAAACCTTTTACAAGATTGTCTAAGTCTTGCACAGTTTGCTTGGGTAAAACTTTACAACGATCTCTGGCCGCACGGTTTCGAGATACTTCATCTGCAGAAGGAGGAGTGTATTGAGGAAGGTTGCTGGTCGGAACCCCAAGCCCCGGACGAGCATTCCTCGGAACTTCTTCGCTAAACTGAAAAATAGTATGACACATCTTTAAACATCGTCTGTCTTCTGCACAACACTCAGCACCCGAACAAGACGGAAAATCTTCTACCGTAAATGTCTGTACTTGATCAGCTATTTTACGAGCCGATTGAGATCCCCTAGGAATCCGACCCGAACACTGCATACCACCAAAAATAACCCAAACCAAAAACAGTGTAAAAAATAAACTATATCCAATTTTTTTCTTATATTTATTTAACATGACACCTACAAACTCTCTTTTTTGTTTAGTTTTTTCTCTACTTATATAGAAGAATCGGATTTTATAAACTCAGTCTTAAGAAACAGTTCCACATGATCTGCATTTTAAGACTTAAGTTTTGTCTATCAATCAGGACTGAAGATGTAAGACAGGACTGAAGATGTAAGAAATCCAAAACAAGCTTTAATTAAACTACCTTTTAGCTATCTTTTAGCTATCTTTTAACTGCTTTTTATCTGCTTTTTATCAAAAAACTTGTTTAAAGAATTTAAGCATTTCTTTATAAGACGCTTTATCTGCTACTTCGTTATAAGAAATTGGGATGTTAAATTTTTTTCCCCTTTCAGTGGCTTGCGGATTTGTCCAACCATGTTGAGCATTTGGATAAGAAACAAAACGATAATCCACGCCTGCACTGTCCATAGTTTGCTTAAAATTTTGAACCGACTGACCAGAAACCATAGTATCTTCCTCTCCATGGCAAACTAACACTTGAGCTTTTATACCACTTGCTTTGTGAATCGAATCTAACAAATCTAACTTCCCATGAAAGCTAACAACGGCTGTAACATTCACCCCCATACGAGCTAAATGGAGAGATAAAGCACCTCCTAAACAATAGCCAATAGAAGCCGTTTTAGCTTCATCCACTACTTTAAGAGATTTTAAATGAAGCCAGTAATTTTTTAACCTCTCTGAAGTCGTTTTCATATCCGAAAAAAGTTGGTTCATTTTTTCTGTAGCTAACTTGGCAGTTGGTGCTATATAACCCTCTCCATACACATCCAAAGCCAAGGCACAATAACCATCTTTGGCCAACTGATTAGCACGGTTTTTTGTCACTTCTGTAAGACCCCAAAATTCAGGAATAACTAAAACCCCAGGGATAGGTTTTGCCACAGAATCCGAAGCCGAATCCGAATCCGAAGCCGGATAAGCTAAATAAGACTTCGATACATGACCTGAAAGCTCGATGGATAATGATGTCGTTTGTATCTCTTTTTGTGTCTCTTTTTGTGTAGTATTCATAATAAAAACCTCCTTTAAAAAAAAATGTGGAGTTGGGGGGACTTGAACCCCCGACCTCAGCACTGCCAGTGCTACGCTCTACCAAACTAAGCTACAACCCCCCTCATAACTTAAAACCCTCAACAAATACCCATGCCATATATCAAAATAAAAATGCAAGAAAAATTTAAATATAGCACCGTTCGCAAGCTATCTAAACGATAAGTGTTGATGTATTCTGCATCACCTTGTATAGGATATACCATGCAATTCTGGATTATTTTTGGTGTCTCTCTTTTATATTGTTTGTTTATTTTATGTGTAACTTATTTTTTTATCTATAAAAATTTTAAGCTCAATATCCAAAAAATTATTGGCTTTGGTGCTGGCTTTCTTTCTGCATTAGTGTTATTGGAGTTTTTGCCACATACTTTTGGTTATCCCTTAGAACATGTAGACAATGTGAGATTAGACAATGTGGAACATTTACAAAACTTTAAACACTCTCCTTCTCTTATGGTTCGTGTTTTATTGCTTATGTGTGGATTTTTAATCAATGGTTTTTGCGAAAGATTGATTTTACCAAAATTAAAATTTTTTGACCAATTTTTACCACAAGAAAAACACGACTGCCGCCAACACGATTCCACTCACATTCATCATCACTTACTACCTTCTGCATTATCTTGTTCAGCCATGGGTTGTTTTATTTTGTGTGCTTTTTTTGATGGTATTCGCTTAAACTCTGGTTTTTTAATCAATTCTCAAACTGCCGTTTTAATCAGTATTGGACTCTTGTTTCACCTACTTCCCGAAAGCATCACCATTGTAGGAATTGGCCTAAGTTCTGGATTTTCTAGAAAAGCTTTAACTCACATTATTGCCTTATTTTGCACCTCTTTTATGGCAGGTTCTTTAAGTTTTTTAATATTGACAAAACTTCAAACTCTAGAAGTTATTATTTTAAGTTTAGCTTCTGGGCTATTTATTTATGTATGTGCCATTCATCTGATCCCAGCCACTATTAAAACAAAACATATCAAATGGTTTGTCATTGGATTTTTGAGTTGTGGTTTTTTAGTTGCCAGCTCTCATTATCTATCATAAAACAACTGCTCATAATGACAATCAATAAGCTTAAAAGAAAAGATGGTCGGCTTTTTAATCAACTCCGACCACTACACATTACCCCCCATGTATTACCACAGGCAGAAGGGAGTGCAGAAATCACAATAGGGAATACACGAGTTATGTGTTCTGCATCTGTGGAACCAAATGTACCCAAATGGCTTCACACCCCAGGAATGGGTTGGGTAACTGCTGAGTATGGAATGCTTCCTCGTTCTACTAACAGGCGTATTCGTCGAGACCGAGCATTAAGTGGAGGTCGCACCCGAGAGATTTCGCGATTTATTGGCAGAAGTCTTCGCTCTTCCATCGATCTTAAAAAACTGGGAGAAAGACAAATTCATATCGATTGTGATGTCATTACAGCCGACGGTGGCACTCGCACAGCCGCTGTAACCGGAGGGTTTGTAGCCCTCGCACTCGCTACTCAACACTTGGTTAAAGAAGTGGAAATTCGAACATTACCTCTCCTTCGATATGTCTCCGCCCTTAGCATGGGGATCTATCAAAACAATATTTTGCTAGATCTTTGCCACGAAGAAGACCAACAAGCTAAAACAGATATGAATTTAGTGTGCTCATCTGAAGGAGAATGGATCGAAATTCAAGGGACTGCAGAAAAACAACCATTCACTCAACAACAATTAGATCAAATGTTAAAAATAGCCCAGCCGAGTTTTAAAAACTTATTTAAAAAACAAGAACAAATTATCCAGTCGTTTTTCCCTTTAAAAAAACTTTTAAAAAAACCTTCAACGCGTAAAACTAAAAAATAACACTTACTCTTTCTCATCCTCATCTCGCTAACCAAAGGAGGTCGCTATAAAAAATTTATGGATTGCAACCACTAACCAAGGAAAAGTTAGAGAATTCAAACTTTTGCTCAAAGGTTTTAGCTTAAAATTTATGAGCCAATACCCTCAATATCTATCGCCTAAAGAAACTGGTCAAACTTTTAAAGAAAACGCACTCATCAAAGCTCAGTGTTTTTATCAGTTTTTAAAATCTCAACCAATGGATTGTCAAAATTTGTGGGTAATAGGAGAAGATAGCGGTTTAGAAGTAAAAGCCTTAGACGGCAAACCGGGTATTTATTCAGCACGCTACAAAAAACCTCAAGCAAGTGATGCAGATAATCTCAATCACTTATTACATGAAATGAAAGCCATCGCCGAAGATAAAAGGCACGCTCGCTTTATCTGTCACATAGTAGCTTTTTCAAAAACTCAGACATTATCCTGCCAAGGAGTTGTGAAAGGATACATTATGACTGAAGGCAAATATCAACAGTTAGAAAAAAAAAGGTCTTTGATACCCCTCCTTTGGCCAACTAACTGGCCACGGTTTGGCTATGACCCTGTATTTGTTCCGGAAGGCGAAAAAAAAAGTTTTTTTGATTTAGGTGTCCATTATAAAAATCGCCATTCTCATCGTTTTCAAGCCGTTAAAAAATTAAAACTCATGCTTGAAAGCACCCGCTAAGAAAGTTAAGAAATAAGCTATGGATAAAGTCAAACTCTTTACCGGAAACGCCAACCCCAGTTTTGCAAACAAGGTGTCTAGTTATTTAAACATTCCACTTAGCCAATGCCAGGTGTCTCGTTTTTCAGATGGAGAAGTGCAAGTATCCATCGGAGAAAATGTTCGCGGATGCCATGTATTTTTAATCCAAAGTACTTGTACCCCCGTCAACGAAAATTACATGGAACTTTTTGTCTTAATGGACTCTCTAAAACGAGCTTCTGCAAAAGAAATTACCTTAGTTATGCCCTACTACGGTTATGCCCGCCAAGATCGAAAAGACTCCGCCCGAGCTCCGATATCTGCCCGGCTAATAGCTGATTTGTGCCAAACAGCAGGAGCTAAAAGATTATTAGTCGTGGACCTCCATGCACCCCAAATTCAAGGTTTTTTTAACGGACCAGTAGATAATTTATTTGCACTACCCGTCATAGCAAAAACTTGGAAAGAAAAAAAACAACTGGACCACTTAGTATGTGTTAGCCCAGATGCCGGATCTGTAGAAAGAACCAGAGCTTTTGCTCAAAAAATTAAAAGCCCCATCGCCGTTATCGACAAGCGTAGAACCAAACCGGGAGATGCCAAAGCCTTCCATATTATCGGAGATATTAAAGATAAAACTGCTTTAATTATAGACGACATGATCGACACAGCTGGCACTTTATGTGCCGCTACTGACTACATGCTCAAACAAGGTGCAAAAGATATTTACGCCATCGCCACTCATGCTGTGTTTTCTGGACCTGCTTTAGAAAGAATCCAAAAAAGTAAGCTCAAAGAAGTATGGATCACAGACACGATACCTTTAAAAAAGTCAGTTCAACAAACAGCTTCTAATAAAATTCACTCCATTTCTGTCGCCCCCCTAGTCGCCGAAGCTATGAAACGAATCTACTTAAAAGGCTCTGTAAGTGCCTTGTTTAATGAACCTCAATAAGTTATAAGAAGAACAATTAAAGGGAGAATTAAAATGCCAGAAGTTACTACTCAATTAGAATTTAAAGTGTATTTAAGAAAGCCCGACCATTTAACTGCTCGGCAAATTCGAAGAGAGAATTTGATTCCAGCTGTCGTCTACGGACCTGGGCAAAAAACTTTGCATCTATCTATGGACTTAAAGTCAGCAGAAAAATTTTCTAAAAAAGAGTACGAAAATAAAATTTTTACTTTCAAATCAGATGAGAAAACTTTGGATGGATTAAAAGTTTTAAAAAAAGAAGCCAGCTATCATATTCTCACTCGCAAGCCTCAACATATCGATTTTTTATCTCTCGATATGAACAAAAAAGTTCGAGTTCATGTGGAAGTCATCTTTACCGGAAAGTCCAAAGGGGTCAAAGAATCGGGTGGAGTTTTAAATATTATTTGTCGACAAGTCGAAGTGGAATGCTTGCCTGGGCAAATACCTGAATCTCTTTCTATTGATGTTAGCCCTTTAGAGGTTAACCAAAATTTTCATGTGTCCGATTTAAACATTCCTAAAGGGATTAAACTGATTACTGCCTCTTCTGCTGTGTTGTGTGCAGTGATAGAAATTGCTGAAGAAGAAGAAAAACAAGCCAGCGGAAGTGACAGTGATGGAGGAGCAGAATCTCCACCTTCCACTAAAGGCGAAAAAACAGATCCTGCAACTGAAAAAACTCCAGCTACCAAAACTCCAGCTGCCAAAACAAAGACTGATAAGGTAGAAAAAAAATAACCCCTCACTTAAAACCCAACTAGTGAAAGATACAAACTTAAAGCCAAAAACTTCTACCCAATACGGGTCTAAAAAGTTTAGCACTTTAATTGTGGGTCTCGGAAATCCCGAAAAAAAATACTTACTCACCCCCCATAACTTGGGCTGGATGGTGGTGGACGCTTTAGCTCAAATTTGCCAAGTTCAATTACAAAAAAATAAATCTTTTCTCTCTCAAACTGTATGTTTAGAAAATCAATCGGTCGTACTGATGCAACCTCTCACTTATATGAACTTATCTGGTCAGGCTGTGAGAGAAGCCATGGACTATTATCAGTTTACACTGAATCAACTTCTAGTGATTCACGATGATCTGGACCTACCTTTTTTGTCTATGAAGTTTCAAAAAAACCGAGGACCAGCCGGACATAACGGACTTCGAAACATCAATCAAGTACTGGGTAGTCAAAACTACACGCGACTTAGAATTGGTGTAAGCAAAATTAAGGTACTTAAAACTTTTTCAAAAATAGAACAAAAAAAACTGCCCGACTTTTTAAGCTTATGTAGTGAGGCCGTTCGGTATTTTTTGCAGACAGGTCTAAATCCAACTGCTAACCGATACAATTCTTCTTCTAACTAATACTTTTTTATAAACCTTTAATTAAAAGCTTCGGTTAGAAGCTTTTAAAAAAAATTTAAAAACCTAGTTTTTACTAGACTCTTTAGAAGTGTTTTCTTTAGAAACTTGATCTGTGGCAGTTTGATCTTTAGCAGAAGAATCTAAATCAGTATTACCTGTTGGTAGTTTTTTCTCTACAACAACAGCTTGAGCTTGGGCATCTGAAACTGGAGCATTTAAAGCTTGGGCTGGAGCTCGGGCTTGGGCTGGAGGGATAGGTTCTATAAAACTATCGTATTTACAGCCAGCGTCCTTATACTTAGGATCCACTTGATCCCAAACCAATTGAGAATTGATGTCACAATAAGCTAGGCGTATGCACTCACTATTGTCATGGCAAGCTGATTTCAATATGTCATGAGCAATGTCAAAAGCTGGGCGATTTTCAATCTCTGTAGCTACATCTACAAAAGTTCGCCTTGGCTCTTCACCAAAACATTTTTTAATAAAAGAAAAAAACAAATTAGCATCAAATGGAACCACCGAGCTATCAATAATTTTTCTCTTCTCTACAGTGTGATCCCATGCGGAATGGAAATTGCTTTCAAATGTTTTTGTTTCGGAAGTTTTTGCCACTACTTCTGAAGATTCTGCTACTTCTGGAGATTCTGCTACTTCTGAAGATTCTTCCACCTCACCACCAACACCTGCATCAGTCGAATCTGCTGATACTTCTAGTTCAGTAGATAGAACACCCTCTTTAACATCTTTTGGTTTGTCATTTTGTACATTTAAGTCTTCAACTGGACTGGCAACTGCAACACTGGCAGTTCGATCTTCTACTATAGGAGTTTGATCTTTTGCTATATACAAAGATGCAAAAGGAGCGTGTTGGATTCCTAAGTTCATAGAGATTGGACAGTGAGCCGAAACTCCCATACGAAGTAGAGATTTCACAACATAATGATTAGGGTCTACTTTTTTCAAAAAACTAGCCACATCTTTATCAGTAGCAATCAGCTGTAAATCCTTTTGAGCTGAATCCCATTTCGGATATTGATTAATTTGATTGATCCAAAAATCAACTACTTGATGAACTAGCAATTGTTTACATTCTGAATGATGTTGCAAATGCTCACAAATATGTAAGCAACCTTCCACTCCTCGACATACTGGATCCACTGTCCTTCTACGAGAAGTCTGACCTCGCACAACAAAAAACATTTTATCAACATCCAAGGCAACATCCATCTGTCTATTATCTACATTACCTATCTCCAAACTGTGTTGTTTTGGATTTTTATCATTCCCTTTATATTTACGCTTCAACCGTTTTTTAGAACAAGAAGTAAAACTAAAACTCAATAAAAGACATAGAAATAAAATAATTGTACGCATTTTTCCTCCTTATTTTCTAAAAACTTAATTTTTAAAAGCTTATTTTTCCTATCGTCTGTTAGATTCAATAAGTTTAATTTTATTTAAAAAAAATTGACTTTCTTTAGAATCAATACCCATACTCAATAATAATACCCAGACGAAAGAACGGTAGAAACAGACAAAAGAACAGAAAAAAGGAGGATACAATTTATGTTTACACAGGCAAAAAAATGTTTATTAGCTTTTAATAATCAATTTCAGACAATTGGCGAGTTAATTTTTCGTTTAACTGTATCGACTTTTATTTGGACCCATGGCTTGGGAAAATTAATGTCTTTTTCTGAAAAAGCAGACTTTTTTCCGGATCCATTGGGGATTGGCTCTTGTTTAAGTTTGAGTTTGGCAGTTTTTGCAGAATTTTTCTGTTCTATTTTGCTGTTTTTAGGTCTTTTTACTCGTTTTGCTGCCTTCAATCTATTGGCTACAATGGTCACTGCCGGATTGATTTTTCATGCACACGACCCTTTTTCTAAAAAAGAACTAGCTCTATTATATGCAATCAGCTTTTTATATTTTGTAATAACTGGGGGTAATCGCTACAGCCTAGATCAATGTTTAAGAAAAAAATGTCTCTAACAATCCTCTGATTTATCTGATGTCTAACAAAAAAAAATACACCTCAAAACAAAAAAAAAGTTTTTCACCAAATGTAAAACACTTAGGGCAAGTTTTTACCCCAGATAACATTGTTCAGCAAATGTTGGCTTTGCGTAAAAATAAAGGATCTGTTTTAGAGCCAGCTTGTGGGAGGGGGGATTTTTTAAAGAGATTAAATGAATTTACAGGTATTGAGTTAGATATAAATCTTATATCTGATATGTCGTCTGTTTTTACTCAAAAAGAAATCCCTAAACATACTAATAGAAAGAATAATAAAAGTTATTCTAAAAAAGCTTTCAACAAAAAAATTTTAATCGGGGATTTTTTTTCTTACCCCGTGGAAAATAAATTTGACACCATTATTGGGAATCCTCCTTATGTGCGGTTTCAAGATATAAAGCCAGAGACAAAAAAGCTTTTGTCCTTAAAAGATTTTGATCAAAGAACCAACCTTTATCTTTTTTTTATTGCAAAATGTATTGAGCATTTAAAAAAAAATGGGGAACTCATATTTATAACCCCTCGAAGTTTTTTAAAAGCCACTTCTGCAAAATATTTAAACCAAAAATTTTATCAACAAGGAACTTTTACTCATTACTTTGAGCTAGGAGACGATTGTGTTTTTAAAGATTATTCCCCGAATTGTGCTATCTGGCGTTTTCAAAAGGGGCTTAGTAACCGCAAATTAAAAACTGGTCAGGGTTTTTTTAATTTTCACGAAGGACAAATTTGGTTTGGTCCAAAAGAAAGTGGTATTTTGTCAGATTTTTTTGAAGTAAAAGTGGGAGCAGTTAGTGGGGCAGATACTATATTTACAAACGAGAAAAAAGGTAATAAAGATTTTGTTTGTTCTGTAACAGCCACTACAGGGAAAACCCGGCGAATGATCTATAACCAAAAAGACATATCCTTAAATCCTCATAAACAACAATTATTAAAAAGAAGAATCAGATCTTTTAATGAAAGCAATTGGTGGGAATGGGGCAGAAAATACTGTGATAGATCTATCCCTCGCCTCTATGTAAACTGCAAAACTCGAAATTCAAAACCTTTTTTTACACATCAGTCTACAGCTTATGACGGCTCTGTTATGGCACTTTTCCCTAAAAATCCCAGTATGGATATAAAACGAGCAATGGATAAATTAAATAAGGTTAATTGGTCAAACTTAGGCTTTACTTGTGGTGGAAGACTTCTTTTTACCCAGAGAAGCCTCGAAAAAGCTCCCGTAGAATTTTCTATATGATCCCTAAAGAAATAAAAAAAGTTGTGCAGTATTTAAAAAATAATCCAGTACAATTACAGATTGGAATGGGTGATGCCCGGCAAGATTCGGCAAATTCAGAATCAAAAATTGTAACAGCTTTGGTTAATCAACAAATTAACCTGGGGTTTATTCAAGGAGCAAATGTTGAGAAACATCATAACCGTAATTGGTATGATATAAAGATAAAAGAATCAAATAAAAACCACATTTGAGCGTTTATACAATAAAAAGGAGTTACAAAGCAATACTAAACCACTTTTAGTGGTAGGCATTTATTTTCTTTTAAGCAAACTTTTCATATCTTTTTGAAGGTCTTTTATATCGTCTGTTATGTGCTTTAGATCATTCTCTTTTATTGTTTTAATACTTTGATCTATCAGTGCAGTTTTATTTATAACCCTTTGTTCTGATGCTTTAATTTCTGCTTTTATTACAGCCACTTCTTTTTTTATTATCCATTGAAAAATACTTAAAACAATTCCTAAACTAACTAACCAAGTGAAGACAATTGACCCCCACTCTTTTAATAATTCTTTGATAGTAGTCTTCTTTTCCATAATATTTACCTCACTCTCTAATCATAACATACTCAAAAGTGCAGTTTTTTTATCCTAAAATTGCCCCATCGGTCAATTCTAATCACAAAAAAAGTCTTTTATCGGTGTATTAAACATAGGAGGATATACCAGTTTTGATTGCACTCAAACAAGCTTGTTTTTCAGTCGGTGGGATAGGCATTTATTTTCTTTTAACATCCAATTTAACATACACCACCACCCACCAAATAAAAGTGCTGTATAAGTAATCGCTACAGTAACAGCCGCCCAAGTTAACCCTATATATTCCATAATATACTTCCTTAAAAAAAAACAATTTAATCCTATACAATATTTTATCTTAAGATTACAATTAAAAAAAGCAAAAGATACAGCTATAACACCACACCTTTTGAAAAATCATACTCTTTTTGATCTTCATTAGTTCGTATTGCTTGATCCTTCCACTTGGACAGAACATCACTGTTGTTTTGTCCTGTCTGGTTGGTTGCGTCCCTGCCACCCGCTCTCACACTGGTGGCTCGCCTACCGCACCTTCTACCTGCTAAATCCCGATCGCTTGGATAATTACAATTACCTGCACCAACACACTAAAAAAATCCACCTAATATTAGCCATTTCATAAGCCACCTCCTTTTGAATCCTTATCGGTAGACCCAAACTAAAGCTTTAGTCTATAATTAAGTTTTTATTTCTGCCTCATTTTTTATATCTGACAAGAGTATCCTAAGAATTGTAAGCTTGCCTTTTATACCACCCTCGAGATTTAACCCTTCTATTTCTTCACTAATCTTATCTCTTACCCTCGAAAACTCCTTTACCAAACTTTTTTTATTCCACTCCCTTACATCTGTTACCTCTAACAGGTACTGCCTTCGCACTGCCCATTCATGCAAGGTTAGATACTCTCTCAATTCCCCAAGAGTAAACTTATCCCCTATATGTGGGAGAATATCATCTATTCTACCTACCTTGTCCCTAATATTATCAATTACACTTATAATAGACTCTAAATCTTTCCAATACTCCTGTAGTTTTTTTATCTCCTCTGTAACTTTTTTTAATAACTCCCCTAAAGTTTTCTACAACAGCTGCTTTGGGGTAAAACCTTCTTTTGAGAAAAGATCCATCATAAAGTCAAAGTCCTTACCTGTTAGGGTTTTTGTATCTCTTAACTTCTTCTTTATCATTTTTTGATCCTTTCTTATCGGTTTTTTATGCAAATTTTATTTGAGTAAGTTTTCATGAACCAGTTTAATTTTTTTTAAAGTGAATTCTAGTTGTTCTATTCTTTTATTGTTTTCATCCTCTCGGTTTTTTACATCATCTACTATATTTCTTTCCCTTACAACCTCCATTAGATTCCTTGCTATATACTTTTTCCCTCCGAATAAATCTTTTAAGTATTCTCTACACATTGCCCACTCGAACAATGTTAAGTACTGATCTAAATCTTCAAAAATAAATCCTTCCAACTTATTAGGCTGGGCTTTTAATGCTCGGTATATTTCCCCCTCATTGCAGATTTTTTCCATTACGAATTCTACTGCAATGACCTCTTTATTTAATCTTTCCTTTCTCTCCACACAAGACTTTACTTCCTCACTTATTTTCTTTTCTACTTCGTCTAACAACAAGTCTAATATTTTTAATGGGGCTTCGGTTTCTTTCCGAAATAATCCACTTATGAGATCAAAATCTACACCTGTTAAGTTATGAAGAATCCTACCCCTCTCTGGTAGTGGTATGTCTCTTAATCTATATTGTTTTTTGTCCATAATAAAACTCCTTTCTTAAAATCACCCATAATTCAACTTGTGGTCTGATAAAAATATGTCAACTAATAAACTAAGTGGCTGGGAGATAAACCAGCCACCTACTAATGTTAAACAATGATCGGCACTAAAGGAGTAGTTAAACCGACCATTCTTTTAATCTTTATTATTATCACCATAGTATCTTTGCATTTTTAATATCCTGCTTAGTTCCTCTATATCTTTTTTTTGCTCTTCTGTTTTCTCTCCATAGACTACATTTAACCAACTCATAAGGAAACAGTCTATATCTTGTTTATGCCCCTGTCGGACCTTCTCCGTCTAATGAAAATTTCAGTGTATATTGTCTTTCCTGTGTGCTTCTGTTTTGGATATAAAACAACGCTAATAGGTATATAGATTCAGTTACCCTCTCCGCTTCTGGAATTGATTCCTCCTGCGTAAAACCCAACATATCGGTAATAACTGCCTTAGCTATATTTAAGTAACTTTGTATAAAAGTATCTGTTAAAGCCACATCACAAACAGCCACAGCAGTATCCTCCTCTGTCTGTAAATAATTGGTTTTAAAATAATCTAAAACAATTGCCATAATCCCCAACCTATAACACACTTTTTTTGGTGGTTTACAACTTGTTTAGAAAACAGCTTAAGTATTGGTAATTATTATCTTTGTCTTCTCTTTTTTTATTATAAAGAGGCAAATCATCAAAGCTGGTTTTGTGCTGGTGGCAGAGCCTACATAATGATTGAAAAGACCCTTTTTTAAACTCCAACCAGCTTTTCCAGTCTGGTTTTATGTGATCGCATATTACTGCCTTTTCTATCTTTTTTACCTTTAAGCAATGCTCGCATAAAGGGTGTTTATTAAGTTGTTTTTTTCTTATTAAACGCCAAGTTTTTGTGTTGTAAAACTTTGACCTTTCTAACCGCCGTTCTTTAGTAAATAACACCATAATAAAGCCCCAAAAGTAATCGATAAAAATAATATCCTGCTTACCACTCCTACCCACTTCCACACTTTTTTTTTCTCTCTCTCTTTTTCCTCTTGCTCCGCCTCTCTCTTTAACCTTTCTATTAGATCGTTCACCAAACTTAACTTTTTTTTATCCTTAAATACCCTTGTTTTTGCCCCTATTATCAAGTCCAAGCTATTACATATCTTGGCAGTCCGTAACTTAGGTTCTATCAGGTCTAAGCTTAATCGTGTCTCATAGGGCAACACCTTATCTAATCCATAAATAATACGCTGAGCAACCCTCATCTTTGCTCTTTCTATCTCTTTATATGCATGGTCTAACAGCTTATCGGCACTTGGTATGTTTTTTTGTTGCTGTTTTATTATTTCTAACCCTTGCTCCGCTCTCTTAATAAAAGGGTCTTCGTCATTAATGTACTGATATAAAACACCTAAACATTCCCGTAACTTCTCGTCTCTCCTTTGAGCCTTGGTTTTTAGGGATGATCTTATTCTTTTTACTACCTTTGGTAGTACCTTCATTACTTGCTCTAAAAAAAAGTGAGAAAGAAAAGAATCCCAAAAACCCATAGCAGAGCTTAGTCGCTGGGTTGTTTATATGGGAGCTGATAGACGCCCTCGTCTGTTACTCTATCTAATACTTTGTATATCCTAATCAGTTTTTCTAAATTATCTTCCACGCTTTTATCTGAATATACTCTCCAATTACCAGCCCGTGCGTCTCCACCAGTAGGTTTTTTGTAATAAGCGTTTTGCCACTTTTCTATAATTCGCTTTTCTATTTCTTTCTCCCAATGGGTTAAGGCTTGGACTATACACTTATTACGACTGGATTTGTCGTCCAGATTAGTATTCTCTGGGCAATTTACTGCAAAACTCCACATCGGGAGTGCTAAAACTATGGTTAAGATATAATACGCTTTTTTATTACTCATATTACACCTTCTTTCTCCTCCTGTTTTTTTATACTTTTCTCCTCCCCCAGAACCCAAAGGATACCAACACAAAAAAAAGAAACACAAACAAGAAAAACATGAGCATAAAATACCCATTTTAGAGCTGTAAAAATGTGTGCCATTGAACCAGACCAATAGATCATCCACACAAGCCCACCAAAAACTATATACCCTAATATTATACGAAAAACATTCTTAACTAATCTTTGCCTACTCATTTTATTACCTCTGAAGGTTATTATATAGTATAGAAATATTACTCAACTTACAAGCTCAAAAGTCACTCCGCAATCTTGCCTAATATTGTAAAAATACACACTTACTTATACAACTTGCACCAATGGGGTTATTACAACCCAATATTGGTGTTCCACTTTATCTTATTTGTTTGTTGGAGAATAATTAGAATCATACGGATCATTCCCAAGACCATAAATTCTGTCCCGCCCAAATGAATCTTGATAACGTCCATCCCCACCCAATCTTCCACCAGGTATTACACTCGCCGCTCGCCTACCGCACCTTCTACCTGCTAAATCCCGATCGCTTGGATAATTACAATTGTCTACAATACAGCACACACTAAAAAATAACCCAGTCTATCTGGTTTTTTTTATCTTTAGTTATTTCTTTATATGTTTTTTCTTTTTATCACTTTTTAAAGAGCTTTTTTTAATCAAATGCCCTCTTCCATGATGGTGTGTCCTATCCAGTTTTTCTAAAATAAGGTCACTCTTTGAAGCAAAAACTTCATGTTCCATCTTTTCTAAGCGAGCTTGATACTGATCGTTTACAAAATCAAACAAAACACCAAACCCAGTTAGTGCTCCTACTAATATGACCATGCCAACAACGATTGAACTTTTTACAAAAGTATTTACCCATTTTATTTCAGTGACTGCACTATCCATTTGAGCCTCTACTTTTTGTATCTTATTCTCAATTCTTTCTTCGGATTCCCTCTGACTTTTTTGTACACTCTCCTTAAATTCAGAAAATATCTCTTTCATAGCAAACAATAGAAGTTGTTCTCTTTCTGAAAAATTGTCCCAGTGCTTCTCTTTTGCTGCCATCTTTTTTATACCTCCTTTTTTTTTCCATTATTATGAAGAATCGGTGAAATAACAATACTCACTGTGTTAGTCAATTTTTTTTAAGGACTTTGTATTTTTTTCAATCATAACTTTGCTCCTTCTTCTTTTTGGGAGTAATCCCATTCCATACCTCTAAGCCTAAGCTCGGAATCATAGTCTTTTAATACATCTTTCAAAATAGCTAACCTCTCTGATTTGTCTTTCCCATATATTCTTTAAAACCTGTATATTGCCCTAAATAATAAAGACCAAACAAAGAGATTACCAGCATGGTCAATCCAAAATTGGTAAATACTAAACTTGCTATGAATTTACGATCATAAGAAGTGAGATTGCTTGACCTGTTAGATTTTTTAAACATTATAGAAATCTCCTCAGTGTTTTTAAATCTCTTGCGTTCACATTTACAGCTTATCGGATGATTGAATAAAACTTAAAGAAGTTTTTTAAAAAAAGTTTATTTCCCTGTCTTTTTGTCTCATAATGAAACACTTTGTTAAGATTTTAGAGTGGAAAAATAAATTTCTACTGGATAGCTTTTAAACGCCCTGTTTTTTCCACTTTACCAATTAATTATTCGTGGTCACGCCTGACAGATACAAAAACAAAAGCCACTAATAATCAGACGATTTGATATTTTGTTAAACTTTTTTTTTAATATTTTGAAGTTATGCCTCATAGGGATTAAGAAAAAATATGCTAATTGGGATAGTCACCCATGGGTTGAGTGGGAGCTTCTATAATTTTAAACACTTTTTTATACATTTGAGCGTTTATACAATAAAAAGGAGTTACAAAGCAATACTAAACCACTTTTGGGATAGGTATTCATTTTAGCCTTTAAAATGCAAAAATGCTAACTGAATTAAAAAAATCAGCTTGTGTTTTATTTGTGCGTTGCTTGTATCTGGTGGCTGGGTACTTGAACAATTTTTCTTTCTTTCAGCCATAAACCAGTGAGTTTCCCACCATAAACACAACCCGTGTCTAACCCAATCGAGTTTTTTTTGATAGTCAACCCCTGTTTCGCCCAATGAGCATAAACAACTAACTTAGATCCTCTATATAAATCATGCCATGCACGATTGCCACTTTCTTTATCACTTGGCTTTTTTCCATCCCAATACCGAATGTTTACTAACCATTCAGGCTGAGATTGACTGGGATGTTCTCCGGGGATTAGCCCCCCATGCACTGCTAAAAAATCTTTCTCTTCAATATATAAGGGCCAAGTTTTAATCCAATTTATCCAATCCATAAGTTGAACCCCCATCTGGTTTTTTAACTCTTCTAATTTTAAATCTTCTAACTGATTAAACGAATCCAACTGACCCGATGGGTTGGATAGAGATTTTTTTTTCTCTACAGATTGTTCTTCCACAGATTGAATCAATTTTAACTCGTGGTTACCTAAAACCATCTCCACTTGGTTTTTTTTAGCCCAGACTAAAACTTTAAAAGAATCTGGACCTTTGTTGATTAAATCCCCCAATAAAATAATACGATGATCCATTGGACGACATTGAGCCTTGTCCAATAGGTCTAAAAGCTCATTAAAACAACCATGCACATCTCCTACAATAAAAGTCTTTTGACGATTATTCATATTTTTTTTACATAGCATAATGTAAACATATTGTCAGGGAGGGGTGGCCGAGTGGCTGAAGGCGCACGCTTGGAAAGCGTGTAAGTGTGATAAACACTTCGAGGGTTCGAATCCCTCTCCCTCCGCACTCCTTAAAACTAAAAAACAAAAAAGATTTATGATCCAGGAGGGAGCAAAACTTCAAACATGCGTTTTGTTGCAGATCATTCTGCGACCGCTCTGCAACAAATCCGAACTCGTTTTGCTCCCCCCTTCCCTATAAATATTTGGTTGTAAATTTTTATAAAAGACCTATTTTTTTAGACATTTAGATACAACATTTTGGATAACACTAGCTAAGTCTTCTAATTTCATTTGAGTAGTGTCCATTAAGTCTAAAGTTGAATCAAAATCGTCTATTATACGATCTTTATCATCTGATACTTGCTCTAAACCTTCTGATAACACATCTCGCCCTCGCCTAAAAGATACCTGCACTAATAAATGATACTGCTGACTTAAATGAAAATAATTTTGAAGGGCCTGATTAATATTAGAACAATTCACCGTGGATAGATCCATGTTAAGCATCATGGAATCTAACGAAAGCGATTCCTCGGCAAAAGCCATCGGAGAAAAAGCCACCTGACTTGTAAAAAAAGCATTTATAAAAAAAACACCCGTAAAAAAAACATTCGCCCACTTTTTTGTCATCATGATTGGCAATCATATACCCTCAAAGACCTAAAAACAAAGCTCTTTTTCTAAGAGAATGTAGTTTTTTCACTGGTGTCTATAAAATAAACAACAAGGCAAAAGTCTAGGATTTAACTGCTATTCACCTAGTTTTAGCCAAAGTAAACGACAGTTCATAAATTTTTTTAGTATAATTTCCTCTTGAAAAACAAAAAAGAGTAGAAAAATGAAGGGTTATTGTAAAAATCCTAAAAAGGACAATTATTTGAATTTAAAAAATATGACAAATTCGATGGCTTTATCTGTTTTTTGTTTAAGTGTTTCCATAATATTTTTAAGTGCTTGTTCTAAGTATAAGAACATTCAAATTAATACCCTGCATGGGCTGAGTGCAGAAATTCCCTATTGGTGTACTTCTTGGAAAGATGGATGCAATATCTACTGCCGGACAGATCTTCCCACCAGTTACGAAACAGTTGAAACAGACAAAGCTTGCATACAAGCCAATATTATTTACCCCAAATGTGCAGATACCGACCAAGATGCAATTGAAGCATGTGCTCCATTTAGAAATAACAACAATCTCAATAACAACTTCCGATGATCTCACTAATCAGTGTGACTATTGGTTGTGTCATTAGTTTTTTCTTAGGCGTTTTTTTAGGCTGGTTTGTTAAATCTCGAAATGCACAAAAAATTCATATTCTGCTCGAAAAATCTCATGAAGAAAAATCCAATTTAGAAAACAAATGTAGCGAATTAAGAGAAAAACATCTAATAGCTGAAAAAAAAATATCTGCATTAGAAACTAAAGAATCTCAATATCAATCTCTCCATACACAATTTACCGATCGTTTTAAAAACATTAGTCAAGAAATCATCAATGCAAAATCTCAACAGTTTCAAAAACAAATTGAAAAAGACACCAATGTTTTATTAAACCCTCTAAGAGATAAAATAAAAACTTTCCAACAAAAAGTGGAAGAAACTTATGATAAAGAATCTCGCGAACGTTTTTCTCTTAAAGATCAAATTGAAAAACTTTGCAATGTTCACGGTCAACTCTCTCACGAAACTAAAACTCTTACACAAGCTTTAAAAGGAAATGTTAAAACTCAAGGGCAATGGGGAGAAATGATTTTAGAAACTATTTTACAAAATTCTGGTTTGTCAGAAAACGAACATTATATTCTGCAAGGTAAAGGTCTCAACTTAACCAATGAACAAGGCAAAAAACAAAAGCCCGATGTCGTTATTAAATTACCTGATCAAAAACAACTGATTATAGATTCTAAAGTTTCTTTAACTCATTACGAAAAATTTACTGCATCTTCTTCGGAAGAAGAAAAAAATCAATTTTTACAAATGTTTTTATCTTCCCTTCGTTCTCATATTATGAATTTAAGCAAAAAAGAATACCATCAATCGGATTCACTCAACACATTGGACTTAACATTGCTGTTTTTTCCCATAGAAGGAGCGTTATCTTTAGCTCTCCAAAAAGATCGCGACTTATTTGCTTACTCATGGAGAAAATCTATTGCTATCGTTAGCCCGACTTCTTTACTCGCTACTTTAAAAGTAGTGGAATCGATCTGGCGTCGAGATAAACAAAACCGCCATGCACTAGAAATTGCAACCGCCGGCGGAAAACTCTACGACAAATTTGTCTCTTTTACCGAAGATTTAATGGATGTGGGAAATAATATTAAAAAAGCCGATGCGAGCTATCACCAAGCATTTAAAAAACTAAAAGACGGACAAGGTAATATTGTTTCTAAATTAGAAAAAATGAAAGAACTCGGAGCCAGAGCTTCTAAACAAATACCAACCCCTTTACTTTCTGAATAAATCAACTGAAAGTCTAGAATAACCATAGAATTAAATAAATCTAGCCTTTAGTTGGAATGAACTCAAACTCCAAATCAAAAAATTAAATTTTTTTAAAAAAAGTTTTTAACTGGTTTTAATCTAGCCCTTAGTTTGATTAAAACTTATATCCCTCTATAGTTTTCATTATTTTATTATTTTTTATAATGTTTCTTATTTTTTTTGCCGATTAATTATCTATAAAAATGAGGACTATTTAAATGTTTCGAATAATTGTTATTCTGTGTAGTGTAGGTTTTGTTTTGTTTTCTTGTGTAGACCCAGTTCGTCGACCAATTACTCGTAACTTTAACCGTGCATCATGTAACTCTAATGTGGATTCGGTTACAATAGACGAACTACCAAATGTGACAAATAGAAATATCAGCGAATATCGTTTATCTGGATTTTGTGACAGAGATAGATCAGAAGTATTAGTCAATATTGAATCAGTTCCGATATCTAGACACCCTATTTGCCATCAGGGAAAATGGGAAACAGCTGTAGATATTAGCGGAATAGTTAATAAGAAAGAACGATTTCAGGTAGCTGTGTCTCAAGGTTCATCTACTAATAATTTGTTATGTCAGCAAGTGAGAAACTTTTTTATTTGCCCTGAAAACTATATTGCAGTTTCTGAAATACCTTATGTAGAGAGTGAAGCTTTTTGTGTAATGAAATACGAAGCAAAAGTTAAAAGAGGGGATCGGATACCCAATCAACTTGGACAAAACGAAATTGTCCCAGCTCTCGCATTAGCAGATGGAGATTTAATTACCCGAGTTAACTTGGAAGATGCCATCCAATTTTGTAACAAAAATGGTCCCGGATACACTTTAATCAATAACGAAGAATGGCAAGCGATTGCTAAACATATTGAAAGAACTCCCTATAATTGGTCTAACAATACAACAGATATTAGAGCTGGCAACCAACTCAATATCGGAACACGAGGATCTCCTCGATCTAATAGCAACACAGATGAAGAAAGAAGTGGTTGGAGTAAATATAAACGTGTGCATCAGCTGGCTAACCAAGAACATATTTGGGACTTCGCTGGTAATTTATGGGAAATTGTTCAACATGATATTAGAAGACTACCTATTGAATACAATGGTTTTATTCATCAAATTCCACAAGAACTTCAAGACATATTTGGTCCTCAAAAAGATTACAGTACTTTGAATAACCGAGAGCGAGTCAATTTTTTTGGAGGCTTGGGGTTTGTGCAAGCCAACCGATTTGAAGGAACACTTCTCCGAGGTGGAGCACAATTTAACAATCGAGGTATTTTTTCTGTAGATGTGACACGAACAGCTAACCGAGTGCGACGAACTGATGTAGGTTTTCGTTGTGTGTTTCACCCTTAAAAAAAAGTTATAAAAAAATATAACCCCCATGAAATCTATGAAAAAAAACACTCAATCATCTGATTCTCACCAACTTCTTTTAGACTTAGATTTACTCACATTCGTCAGCCATCAAATCAAAACTCCTCTGACAACACTTAAAATTAATATAGACCTTTTGAAACAACAAATCTCCCCTGAACAAAAAAAACTCATTGACATAATGGATGAAGAATTAAACACTATCATTCGTTTAATATCTGAATCATTGGATTTAAGAAAAATGGAAACAAAACCCTCTATTTTATTGAAAAAATGGTATTGCTGGGATCAACTAGTTAAAAATTCTATGCAACAGTTAAAACAATGTCTTGATCATAAAAAAATACAAATTAATATCTTGCCTTTAAAACACAAAATAGAATCTTATATAGACCCTTTTTATATTGAACAAGTTTTAGTAAATTTAATAACCAATGCCATTCAACATTCCCCCACTAATAGTCGAGTGCATTTAAAATGGATTTTAACAAAAAAAAGTACACTCCAAATAACCATCGAAGACGAAGGGAAAGGAATTGCAAAAAAAGATTTAAACAAAATTTTTACTCCTTTTAATAATCCCATTAGCAATCAAAGAGGTTTGGGGTTGATGATTGCTCGTCAAATTGTATTATCTCACGGAGGCACTATCGAAGCGTGTACAGATGGTTCGACTAAAGGTGCTTGCTTTATGTTGACTTTACCTCATGCTCGAGTGTTATCTGTTGCCGCTTAAAAAATAATGACAGATTCTACAAAAAATTTAAAAAATATTTTATCTGATGATCAAATAACTTCCCAAGCAGACCAATTAAAAACATACGGAAGAGATTGGCTGAAGTGTTATCCTTCTCGACCCAGTTTAATTTTATTTCCTCACTCTCATCGTCAGGTGGAAGACATTGTCCGGTGGGCTATTCAATTTAAACAAGCACTGGTTCCCTCTGGAGGGCGAACCGGATTAAGTGGTGGAGCTAACGCACAAAAAAAAGAAGTAGTGGTTTCTTTTGAACGCATGAATCAAATTTTAGATTTTAACAAAATAGAAAACAGCTTATGTGTTCAACCAGGGGTCATAACAAAAACAATACAAGAAGAAGCTAAAAAAAAATCTTTATATTTTCCGTTATCTTTTGCTTCCGAAGGATCCAGTCAGATTGGTGGTAACACGGCAACAAATGCAGGAGGAGTGCATGTGATTCGCTACGGACTTTTGAGAGCATGGATATTAAGTTTAAAAGTGGTAACTGGTGCTGGTCACACTTTATCTCTGGGAAAAGAGCTTATTAAAAATATGGCTGGATATAATTTAATAAATCTTTTTATTGGTTCAGAAGGAACTTTAGGTTTGATTACACAAATTACATTAAAATTAGCTAAACCTCCTTTACCTTCTTGCGTTTTGTTATTAGCTATTCCTAATTTACAATCTCTTATGGAACTTTATAATTTGTTTAAAACACAACTTTCTTTAAGAGCTTTTGAAGTTTTTACAAACGAAGCTGTCAAATATGTTAGTCCAACAGTGAGTGTTACTTTCCCTTTAAAAAAGAGCGATTACTACATTCTCATCGAATGTGATCAACAAGATCAATCTCAAATTTTACAGCTTTTTGAAACTGCACATAAAAATCAGCTCATCCAAGATGGGGTGATTAGTGAAAGTCCAAGCCAAGCTCTTCAGTTTTGGGCTTTTAGAGAAAACATCAGCGAATCTCTTTCTTCGTTTTTTCCTTATAAAAACGATATTTCTGTTCGTCCATCTTGTGTTCCAAAATTTTTATCTGAACTGAATCAAGTGATACAAAAACAATATCCTGATTTTGTAGTCATCTGGTTTGGTCACTTAGGAGACGGCAATCTCCATATTAATATCTTAAAGCCAGAAAAAGAAAGTCCAGACAGTTTTTTAAAAAAATGTAGAGAACTAAATAAAATTTTATTTTCTTTAGTTCAAAAATATAAAGGTTCTATTTCTGCAGAACATGGAGTGGGTTTATTAAAAAAAAATTATTTGCATTACTCTTGCTCAAAAGAGGAAATCCAATATATGAAAGCCATTAAAAATATTTTTGACCCTCATGGAATTTTAAATCCCGGAAAGATTTTTTAAATTTTATGACGGGTAAAATGATTAAAAGGTGGTCGTTTTAACAACATAGAAAGAAAACCCCAAGCCGTGCTAAACAAATAACGTTGTTCTTCTACAAGGTCTTGTGTGAGACATTGTGGACTGTTAGGTTCTGTTTTACAAATTTGATCCATAGAATAAATAAGTTGCATCTGACCTAAAAGGCGTCTGGTAGCAGATGTGTCCCCTTCTTCTTTGTGTTTTTCTTCAATATATTTAATAGCTGATAACAGATACTCTGCGTTATTGTATTTGCGATAATAATCGATGTAATACAAAATAAGCATCCACCGACCCAAATGATGTCCACGAGCAGCTACTAAATAAGGGGTAATGTGTTGATGAGTTTGTTGTTTAAGATAAATCAGACCTAAAGCTCCCGCTGAAATGCTTCTGGTTTGATCATCCGTTTTAGAAATATTGTAAGCTCTCTTTAACCAATGTTCTGCTTTTGGTAAATTATTTAACTGGTAATTAATGCAACCAATCACTGCCATCATCGGCGGATTTGGAACATCTAAGGTGATCGAGCTGGTTAACTCTTTTAATTGATTCTGAAGTAAAGAGCGATTTTTATAATTCATAAAGCAAGAATCAAACTCTATAGAAGGAAAAATCTTCTGCCCTCCACAAGAGCTAAAAAATAATAGAGAAATGATTGCCACAAAATGTTTGAAGTCTTTCAAAATAATATCACCTCGGTTTAAAGTTCCACTTAAAGTCCCATTTAAAAACCTGTAAACCCTATAACGCTTGTAAATCCAGTTGACAAAAGCCATTAACAGTTGAACCCTCTTTTTGTATTATTAAAGGCTATCATCCAATAGGCAAATGTTTTTATATAGAAAGGAGCAAGTTCTGTCTCTATGCAATATTTTAAGCTAAAAAATGGAACTCAAATACCTAAATTAGGTTTCGGCACATGGTTGATTAAGGGCAATCAATGTGTGGACGCTGTCCGAAATGCTTTAGAAATTGGATATCGCCACATCGATACAGCTCAAATTTATGAAAACGAAAGCCAAGTTGGACATGCGATAGCTGATTCTAAAGTGCCACGAGAAGAGATTTTTCTTACAACTAAAGTCTGGAAAGACGCCCTTCATCCAAAAGCAGTCAGAGAAAGCACAGAAGAAAGTTTAAAAAAACTTAAAACAGATTATGTGGACTTATTGCTGATTCATTGGCCAAATGCTTGCATCCCGATTAAAGAGACAATATCGGCAATGTGTCATCTTCAATCCGAGGGGAAGGTGCGATTTTTAGGTGTCAGTAATTTTCCGTTGGAGTTATTAGAAATAGCTCAGCAATTGACCCCTCAGTGGATGGTATGCAATCAAGTGGAGTATCATCCGTATTTAGATCAAAGGGTATTATTAAAAGCTGTTCGAAAACATGGAATGTTTTTAACTGCCTATTCTCCTTTAGCTAGAGGAAAAGTTTTTAAAGATAGTATTTTGCAAAAAATAGCTAAGAAATATAACAAAACAGTTGGTCAAGTGGTTTTGCGATGGCTGATCGAACAAGATTGTGTAATAGCAATTCCAAAAGCTAATCGGAAAAGTCATGCCCAATCTAATTTTGATATTTTTGATTTTCAGTTAAGTGAAACCGATCGTTTGACTTTATCGGGCTTACGATCTCAAAACAAAAGATTGGTGAATCCCGATTGGGCTTTAGAATGGGATTAATTATTTACTTGAGGGGGGAGTGTTTGAAGAGGGGGGAATGTTTGAGGGAGCTTGAGAGGGTTGAGAAGGTTGAGGGAGGCTTTCCACATGCAATGTTTGCGTAGGAAATGCAAAACTAACATTTAACTTTTCAGATAATTTTAAAATTTCCATAAATATATTTTGCTTTTGTTTTAATTCAGCTTCCCAAGTGGAAACAGTTAGAAAAAAATTAACAATAATTTTTAATTCCGAAGCACCAAATTCTGTAAAATACACCTGAAAATAATCATGTCGAACATAAGAATTATTTTTTAGAATTTGTTCGATACCAGCAATAAATTGTGTCAGCTGGTGCGGCGAAGTATTGTATTGAACGCCTAAGTAAGTACGGATTCTTCTGGCTTTTCTTTTTTTCATATTATCGATATGAGCAGCTGCTACAACTGAATTGGGTACAGAAATGACCGAATCGTAAAAAGTTTTAATTTTACAAGAGCGAAACCCCACATCCACTACATTGCCTTCGATCTCATTAAAATAAACCCAATCCCCAATCGAAAAAGGTTTGTCCAACATAATATTCAAATAAGCCAATATATTAGAAGCAGAATCTTTAGCCGCCAATGCTAAGGCGACACCCCCAAGCCCTAAACCCGCCATTAAAGACATCACATTGACACCTAAATTTTGTAATACCAATAACCCTCCAAACCCTGCCACAGCAATTTTAACAAATCGAATAACAAACGGCTTAAAATGCGTACGCAAAGATGAATCTTTTTGGACATCAGACACTCTTTCGATCAGCCAACCCACCAAATGATCGGTGACATTGTAAGTCAACCAAACCAAACCAAAGCCGATAATTCCTTTAATTACAAAAATAATACCTGAAATAATTAACAAAGTAATACGCCCTGAGGGGTGCCAAATAACCGGTAAAATATTTAAAAAAGCTAGCCATACAACAGTTGAAATAATGAGCTGAAGTGGTTGTTCCACAGATTTTAAGAGAGCCGTTCCCCATGGCTTTGTATGAGTCAATTTTTTTAAAATTTTACACACAATAAAATAAATTGGTTGCCTTAAAAAAAGTGCTCCAATAAAAATAAAAATTGTAAGAATCAACATAACCGACCAATTGCCTTCAACCGGGATTTGCTTGGATAAAAAATCCATTCCATCTGGTTTCATCATTTAATAACCTTGTTGGCTCATCCACTGAGGATCTATAAATTTACTCATATAGTTTCTCACTCCATCTGGTAATATCACAATACATTTTTGTCCCTTCTTAAGTTGCTTGGCTTCTTTCATCACAGCTACTAAAGCAGATCCGCTGGAGCCTCCACACAAAAGTCCTTCTTTTTGAATCAATTTTTGAGCCATATCAAAAGACTCCGCATCCGTTGTCTTTACCCATTTTGTAACTTGCGAGCGATCCAAAACAGCTGGAACAAAATCGTAGCCAATCCCTTCCACTGCATAAGTTTGAATGGGTCCATCGCCTGCTAAAATAGATCCCACTGGGTCTACTCCCACCACTACACAATCTGGACACGACTCCTTAATACGACAAGAAAGACCTGTGATGGTGCCACCAGTCCCAACACCTACTACCACCATATCCACCTGACCATTCATGTCTTCTAAAATTTCATAAGCCGTTTCTTCATAATGAGCTTTAATATTATCCTCATTAGCATATTGATCCAACATAAAAGCCCTTGGGATTTCTTTAGCCAGACGACAAGCTAAACTGATATGACTGTCTGGATGATCAAACGAAACATCCGTTGGGGTTCTTCGAATTTGTGCTCCCAAAGCTTTTAAAATGAGTTCTTTTTCCATGCTCATTTTTTCTGGCAAAACGATAATCACTCGATAGCCCCTCACCGCTCCTACGAGGGCTAAGCCAATGCCAGTATTTCCACTGGTTGGTTCAATTAAAGTATCCCCTTTTCGAATTAAGCCATTTTTTTCAGCCTGACAAACCATGCGGTAAGCAATGCGATCTTTAACCGACCCACCGGGATTAAAAAATTCACACTTGGCATACACTTCGCAATCTAAATTGGCACATAGTGTATTCAGCTTTACTAAAGGAGTCCGACCAATAGTTTCTAAAATATTTTGATACAACATATCAACATCAGTTATAACCTGTATTTAAAATAATTTAAACCCTTTTTAAATACCCTTTTTCAGACTAAGAAATGTTTTCATTTAGTTTTCATATACATATCATTTGATTGTCATATAATTATTTTTAGTTAAATTTCTTGGAGTTTTTTAACCCAACCAGTTAAGTTTTAAACATGACTTGCAATTTAAAAGATCTACCAGAAAAAACGCTTGCACAAATTACCAACATAAACGGTCAGTCGCACATCATCCAGTATTTAATGAGCATGGGGCTTTGTCATGCCACTTTTATTAAAGTGATTAGAAAACTGTTTTTTTCTAGTAATTATGTGATTGAAGTCGGAGATGAGCGTCTTGTGTTAAGAAAACAGGAAGCTCAATGTCTACAAGTAACTACCTTATCTTAGTTGGTCCCCCAAATAGCGGTAAAACAACCCTCTTTAATTGGATCACAGGTTATAAAAGACAAGTTGTTAATTATCCGGGTTCTACTATTGATCTTTTTTTTGGATCTATTCGTAACCAAACAAATGCTCCTGCTTGGAATATTGTAGATACTCCAGGTATTTACCATTTGTTTTCAAAAAATAACGACACAAAATATGGTGGTGCAGAAGAACAAATTGTCCAAAAAATATTAGAAGATTCGATCCAAAAAGAAGAATTAAGAGGAGTGATTTTAGTATTAGATTCCACTCGTCTCGCCCGCCAACTTCCACTGGCTTTTTATTTACAATCTATGGGTATTCCCTTCGTTATAGCACTCACTATGTACGACCTTCAAAAAAAACAAAAAGAGTTAGACTTGGCTCTTCTATCTAAAAAACTTAAAACTCCGGTCTATCCTATCGAAGGATTATTAGGAGGCGGAATTAGAAAACTACTTCTAGGAGTATACGATTACTTTAAGCAAAAAATTAAACCAGCCAATGTATCTGAAACAAATGTGTCTCAACTGGGTATGTCTCAAGCAAATGTATCTCAAGCAAGCATGTTCCAAGCAATTGCTTGGTCAGAAAAACAACAAGCACAATATCTAAAGAAAGCACACAATATTGTTCAATCGGTTTACTTTTCAAAAAAAGAAAGTTTGACAAAAAATATTAATCAACTCACTCAACGATTAGATTCTTGGTTATTGCATCCGGTATTTGGTTTTGGGTTTTTATCTTTAATTTTATTTATATTTTTTTCAGGTATTTTTTGGGTATCTCAACCTTTAATGGATGGAATTGATAGCAGTTTTAATTGGCTGGCAGAACAAATATCTGCATGGGGGAGTGGGGAAGGAGGTAGAAAAAATCAAATAATTGATTTTTTAGCCAACGGAGTGATAGTTAGTTTTGGTGCATTTTTTGTTTTTGTTCCTCAAGTGTTTATTTTATTTTTTGGCATTCATTTCTTAGAGGCCAGTGGTTATTTGGCACGAGCAGTGTCCTTAGTAGACGGTCCGTTTGCTCGAATTGGATTGAGTGGAAAATCGTTGATCCCTTTTTTATCTGGTTTTGCCTGTGCTATCCCAGCTGTTTTATCTACTCGAACCATTACCTCCAAAAGAGAAAAATGGATTACAATTTTTGTTATCCCGTTGATGACTTGTTCTGCTCGACTGCCAGTTTATGCCTTATTGTTAAGTTTTTTATTTTTTAACGAACCCGCTTGGAAGCCAGGCATTATGATGGCTTTACTTTATTTTTTTTCTTTGTTTTTGGGTGTGTTCGGAGCTGGGATTTTGAATTTTTTTCTTAAAAAAGAAACCAAGTCAGATTTTATGATAGAACTTCCCCTCTATAGACGACCTCTTTTGTCTCATTTGATATCTAATTCTTGGTCTCGCACAAAGCATTTTATTTGGAAAGCAGGACCTGTCATTTGTCTATTGGCTTTGTTAATGTGGGGAGCCTTACACTTTCCTCAACATCCAGAATTAAACTCTAAGAAACAAATTCAAAACAGTTATGCAGGTCAGTTTGGTCAATTAATTGAGCCGGTGTTTCATCCCATGGGGGTTGATTGGAGAGTTGGCGTCAGCTTGCTTTCTGCTTTTGTAGCACGCGAAGTTTTTGTATCCGTATTGGCTGTGACTTTACAAAACACCTCAAGCCAAAAACATTCTTCTTCTCTATTACAAAATGCAAAACTGGCCCGTAAACCCAACGGGCAATTTTTATTTTCTATAAAAAGTGTGATGAGTTTACTGGTGTTTTTTATATTTTCACTTCAATGCCTATCCACAACGGGCATTGTGTATAAAGAAACAGGATCTTGGAAGTTTGCTAGTTTGCAATTAGTTATTTTTAATATCTTAGGATATTTTGGAGCTGTTCTCACTTATCATTTATTTTAATTGAGCTTTAATGTATTCTTTGTTCATACGAGCAATAGAAGTTAGAGGTATTTCTTTTGGACAAGCTTTAGAGCAAGCCCCCGTGTTTGTGCAAGCACCAAATTCTTTTTCCATTTGTTGGACCATTTGTCGCACACGAGTCTTTCGTTCTATTTTCCCTTGAGGAAGTAAAGACAAATGAGTCACTTTTGCCGCTGTAAATAAAGAAGCAGATGCATTTTTACAAACCGCCACACATGCTCCACAGCCAATACAAGCTGCATTTATAAATGCTCTGTCTGCCGAAGATTTATCCACAGGCATGGCATGAGCTGATGGTGCAGAACCCGTTCGAACAGATATGTATCCACCTTGCATAATAATACGATCTAAAGAAGAACGATCAACCATTAAATCTTGCACCACTGGAAAAGCCTTTGCTCGAAAGGGCTCTATCCAAAGTGTATCTCCACTTTTAAAAGAACGAAGATGTAACTGACAAACAGTTGTGCCAATGTGCGGACCATGAGGACTACCATTTATCACCATAGAACATGCTCCACATATCCCCTCTCGACAATCACTATCAAATACAACTGGCTTTTCTCCTTTAATAATTAATTGTTCGTTCAAATAATCTAGCATTTCTAAAAAAGATAATGCTGGACTTAAATCTGATAAAACATAGTCGACAAACTCCCCTTTGTGATGAGGTCCTTTTTGTCTCCAAATTTTTAAATTTAACTTCATAAATTATATCTCCATGTTTTTATTTGTTGCTATTTATAACTTCGGATAGTTAAAGGGATGGACTTAAATTGAAGAGGTTCTTTGTGCAGAGTCCACTGCAATTTTTGGCTCGGTTTCGAACGATCGACCAGATACTTCCACGCCGATACATGACAAAAGTTTTTATCGTCTCTAATGGCTTCTTGTTTTTTGTTTTGGTATTCTGTACGAAAATGAGAACCGCAAGATTCACATCTTTCTAAAGCATCCCGAGCCATAAGTTCTCCTAATTCTAAAAAATCAGAAAGTCTTAAAGCTTTTTCTAATTCTGGATTGCAAGTGTTTAACTCTCCTGGCACACAAACTTCTTGCCAAAAAAATTCTCTTAAATTGGCAATTTCTTTTAAAGCTATTTTTAAACTTTCTTCACTTCTAATCATTCCAACATGTTCCCATAAAATGTTTCCTAATTTTTGGTGAATCGAGTTAACCGTTTTTTTGCCCTTAATTTGCAATAAAGTATTTAATTGATTTTTTACATGATTTTGACTTTCTTTGAGGGCAGATTGGCAAGTTTGATCGTTTGGTAAATTCAAATGAGCTAAGTAATGAGCTATGGTCCGAGAAATAATAAAATATCCATCCCCTAAACCTTGCATTAACGCCGAAGCACCCAAGCGATTAGCCCCGTGATCTGAAAAATTAGCTTCTCCTAAAACAAACAAACCTTTAACAGTGCTTTGCAAATGATAATCCACCCACAAACCTCCCATTGTGTAATGAACAGCTGGGTAAATACGCATAGGAGTTTTACGAGGATTATCTCCTGTGATTTTTTCGTATATGTGAAATAAATTGCCGTATCTTTCTTCTAAAACAGATTCTCCCACATTTTGCATGGCGGTTTTAAAATCTAAATAAACAGCCTCTCCTGTCTGACCAACACCGAGACCTTTATCCACTTGAAATTTAGCTTGCCTAGATGCCAAATCCCTTGGTACAAGATTGCCAAAAGCGGGATAAATTCTTTCTAAATAATAATCTCTTTCATTTTCTGGTATTTGCTCTGGAGTTCGCGAGTCTTTCGCTTTTAAAGGTACCCACACTCTTCCATCATTTCTTAAAGATTCAGATAATAAAGTTAACTTGGATTGATAATGCCCTGAACGAGGAATACAAGTAGGATGAATTTGCGTAAAACAAGGGTTGGCAAAATAAGCTCCTTTTTTATGACACCTCCAAGCTGCACTGGCATTGGAGCTAATGGCGTTAGTAGAAAGGTAAAAAATATTTCCATACCCTCCAGTTGCTAAAACCACTGCATGCGAAAAATGACTTTCAATTTCCCCAGTTACTAAGTTTCGAGTCACAATTCCAATGGCTTGCTGAGACCCGCCTTCGTCACACACTATTAAATCCATCATCTCATAGCGAGAGTGAAGACTGACCCGACCAACAGATACTTGTCGCATTAAAGCACTATAAGCTCCTAAAAGAAGTTGCTGACCAGTTTGCCCTCGAGCATAAAAAGTTCTAGAAACTTGTGCACCACCAAAAGAACGGTTCGCCAAAAGACCTCCGTACTCTCTGGCAAAAGGCACCCCAAGTGCTACGCAATGATCAATAATCTGATTAGATACTTGAGCTAAACGATAGACATTAGCTTCTCTGGATCGAAAATCCCCTCCCTTAATGGTATCGTAAAAAAGCCTGTGAATCGAATCTCCATCCCCCGAATAATTTTTAGCCGCATTAATTCCCCCTTGTGCAGCAATAGAATGTGCACGCCTTGGAGAATCTTGTATGCAAAAAATTTTTACTCGATATCCTAACTCCCCTAAACTAGCTCCCGCCCCAGCTCCGGCTAAGCCAGTTCCGACTACAATGACAGAATGTTGCTTTCGTCTACTGGGACTCACTAAAGAAAGATCTTTTTGGCAATTGTCCCATTTATCTTCTATCGAGCCAGCTGGAATTTTTGCATCTAAAAAATTATTCATTATTTAAAATAAACCTCTCACCTTATACTCTTACTTTATACTCTCATCTTATAAAATAAAAAACACATAAAGGGGTTGAGACATATAGCCTAAAACTACAAAGCTTACATAAAACCAACCCATCCATTTCAATCCAACTTGTATACTCCGCCTCTCCATCCCCAAAGACTTAAAAGACGAATCCCAACCATGAAGCAAATGAAAAAACAACACGCTTAAAGCTACTAAATACCAAAATAAAACTAAAGGTTGCTGAAAAAGTTCCACCACTAAACGAAACAAATCTCGCACCAATTTTCCGTCATAACTGACTTCGTAATATGTTCCAAATTTAAATGTAATGAGGTGTAAAATCACAAAAACTAAAATCACCGCCCCTTGGGCTAATAAAGTTCGCTGATAAAGTGGAGTTGCCTTCCAACCTTGTGGTTTAACAGCATATCCTATTTTTCGACTGAAATAATTTTTCACACTCAATATCAAAGCCAATATAATGTGCGAAATAAACAGCAAAACCAAGCCAAGTTCTAAAATAATCACCCAATCTTGAGTCATCTGATGAGCGTATAAATTATAGACTTTCGGCCCGGCAAAAATGAGTAAATTCCCCAACATGTGTACCAGCAAAAAGAGGATCATTCCAAGACCACTTAGCCCCATAATAAACTTTTGTCCAATAGAAGAAATAAAAAAACTTCTCATATTTCAAAGCTCCATTTATAACTTTAAAGTAACATAATCAAAGAGGTCCAGTATGAATATTTTTGTTTGTTTAAAACAAGTGCCAGACACAGCCAGTCGAATTCAACTCTTACCAGATGCAAATGGTATAGACGAAACCCACTTAGAGTGGATCATCAACCCTTACGATGAGTTTGCTTTAGAAGCGGCCCTGCAAATTAAAGAAAAGCACAAAGGCCAGGTGAATGTTTTGAGCTTAGGTCCAAAACGAGTGGAAAACGCCCTCCGACGAGCATTGGCAATGGGAGCTGACCAAGCTTATCTTGTGGAATGTGGGGAAACTCAAGATCCATCTCTTATAAGCCTTGCTTGTGCTGAAGTGATCCAAACAATTAGCTCTGCTGATTCTGGTTCTGCTGGTTCTGCTGGTTTTTTGCCAGATTTGATTCTTATGGGAAAAACCAGTGTAGATTTTAATCACTCGGCAACTGGTCCTATGTTGGCTGAACACTTAAATTTACCACATATTGGATTTGTAACTTGTATTAAAAACATAGCCGATACAAAGGAGTCCAAAATAACTGTCGAAAGACCACTTAATGAAGCAAAAGAGACCATCACCACTGGTTTGCCACTTTTGCTCACTGTAGAAAAAGGGATCAATCAACCGCGCTACCCATCTTTACCCGGTATTATACAAGCCAAAAAAAAACCATTAAAAATAATTCCTCTGAGTTCTCTAAAAGCTCAAAATCATCAATCCAGCATCCAGTTTCGCTCTTATCAATTGCCTCAAAGTCCTAAAGCTCAAATACTATCTGGAACTTCTGAACAACAAGTTAAACAACTGGTTCAAATTTTAAGAGATAAAGAAAAGGTCCTATAAACCCATGTCTAAAAAAGTATTAATTCCAGTAGATATTGTAGAAAACACACCTACCAAAAGCTCTTTAGATTTGTTGAGCTTTGCCATTCACAAAAAATGGACAGTGAAAGCTTTTTGTTTCACCTATTCTGAAACCATCTTCAATACTCTGCAAAAAACTGGAGTAACAGAGATCATTTATTTAGAAAAAACCTTAAAGTCTGCAAAAAATTGTGCCTCTGCACTCACTCAAACTATCGAAGAAGAAAAACCCGATTTGACTTTAGCCATCTCCAGTAGTTTTTATTTAGAGATTTTTCCCAGACTAGCTGTCAACCTTAAAGTGCCTTTTTTAAGTGATATCATTGGTCTGAACATGCTCGATTCAAAATGGACGGCTCAAAGATTTTTATATGCTGGTAAATGTTCTGCTCAAGTAGATTTAACAATGACTTCCCCGGGACCGCTTTTATTGTTTCGTCCCAATCAAGCTAAGGCTTCGCAAGCCAATACCTCACAAGAAAATCCATTGCACAAAGTGGCAAAAACTCCTCCCAAAAAACGAGCATTATCTTATACACCCGATACAAAAGAAATTTACCATTCCACCATATCTCAGAAAGACAAAAAAAAACGCCCCGAACTCACATCAGCTCGTATTATTGTATCTGGGGGGCGTGGTCTAAAAGGACCAGAAAAATTTAAACTCCTAGAAGAGCTGGCCGATCAATTGGGGAACCAAGTGGCTATCGGAGCATCCCGTGCGGTGACAGACGCTGGGTGGTGTCCTCACACCATGCAAGTCGGGCAAACTGGCAAAACTGTCAGCCCTCAACTCTATATTGCTTGCGGTATTTCTGGAGCTATTCAACATTTAGCCGGAATGAGTCACTCTCGAGTCATTGTTGCTATTAACAAAGATCCTTCAGCCCCTTTATTTCAAAAATGTCACTATGGCTTGGTCGGAGATTTATTCGAAATTATTCCATGTTTAATTAATGAACTCAAAAAACAAAAAACTTCTTAAAAAATCAGGACAAAAGTCCTCTATTCTTGATCTGGCTGATTATTTCCATATATACTCATCCTTATAGATGCATATATACTCATCAAAAGCGGATTGAGCACAAAACAAAAACTTAGAACAGAAAGGTTCTTTATTATGAAAAAAATCCACTCTCAATTTAAAAATATTTTTTTTCTTTTCAGTTTGCTTTTTAGTTTGATTGTTTCGTTTTCTGCTTTTGGAAAACAATTAGCTTCTATTTCTTACAAAGGGGCTAAAGGTCCTGTTAAAGTTTCTATTACCTTAGAAGAATTTGTCCAAAGCTACAAATATGTTAAACAATTGGCTCCTACTACAACCCCCACCTTAAAGAACTTTTGGGAAGACTACTTACGCTATCGATTAGGTATAGAAGAAGCTTACAACAATCCTAGTTTAATTAAAAACACAGCCATAAAAAATATGTTTGCCAGTTCAATTCTTAAAGAAACTTTCGAACAATCTCTTTACAAGCTCCATGCCAATCAGAAACTAAAAGGTCAGGTAGCAACTTTAGATCGAAAAGCTAAAAAACTTTCTAAAAAATTACTCAATAAACTTTATAAAAAAAATCCCGAATATAATTTCAATTTTATTTTAGTCACAGTCCCTATTAATCCTTCTGTGGCTCAATTAAAAGCGGGATTAAATCGGGCCAACAGTATTTACAAAGACATCAGAAAAAGCAAAAAATCTTTTTTCGATCTCATTGATTTGTATTCAGATAATCGAATGAGTGGAAAAATCTCTATGTCTCGCACACGCAATATGATTTATCCTTCTGTCTACAAACAAATTAAAAAAATGAAAGCTGGTCAAATCTCTGCTCCCATCCGCACACCAACTGGTTTTTACATTGTTAAGTTAAACCGTAAAGTACCTTTTAAAGAAGCCAATCGGACCAGTATTAAAGCTTCTTATTTTGACATTGAACGCGGAAAAATTTTTAAAAACTACTTTAACGGTCTTAAAAGAAAATACAAAGTACAGGTTAATAAATCTTTATTAAAACAAGTGAAGTAAATTATTATCCCCATGTAGTTTTTTAAATGCCATACATTTTAAAAACTTTCGTAAAAGTTTTTTACATTTTAACACTGACATTGAGTGGGGTATTGATCAGTGGGTGTTCTTTTTTTAAAGCTTCTTCTCCAGTAGTTCTTCAAATTGCCTCTCAAAAATGGACCAGTCAAGAATTTACCAATTTATTAAAACAAAAAATGCAACATTTATCTATTTCTGGGTCAATCAATAAAGAAACCCTAGAACACACTAAAGAGCAGCTCATAAAAGATTTATTAGTTAAGCAAATTATTAAGCAATGGGCTAAAAAAAACAACCTAACTGTTTCTAAAAAAAAACTCGCTAAAGAAATTAAAAAAATTAAAGAAAGTTATTCAGATCCTTCTATTTTTGAAATGTATTTAATTCGAAAAAAAATTAACCAAAAAAAATGGGAAAGCTCGGTAAGAGATTATCTACTCACCCAAAAGGTTATACAAAAAATTGGATCAAATGTTTCACCTCCTAATAAAAAAGAGATAGAAACTTTTTATCAAAACCATCTATTGGATTTTAAAAAAAAAGCTCTAATAAAAATTCGTCATATCTTTCATATTAAAAAAGAACCTTTATTAAAAGTTTTACAGCTTTTAAAAACTGGAAAGAAATTTAAAACACTGGCCCGACAATTTTCTCAAGCTCCTTACAGAGAAAAACCTCAATGGGTAGAAAAAGGGATTTCAACTGTTTTCGACAAAGCATTTAATTTAAAACAAAATCAAATCAGTCCCATTTGGTCTGACACTCATGGTTGGCATATTATCCAAGTACTAAATAAGATACCAACTCAAACACTTTCTCTTAAAGAAGCTCAACCCATCATTACTTCTTTGCTAATTAAACAAAGGCAGAAAGCTCGATGGACAAAATGGCTTGACAAACAAGGGCACCATATTGTCTTTATTAAAGATAAAGAACTAATAAAAAATATTAATATTTTATAAAGGTTGGTAGATGTTTTTAAACAGCAGAGAGGATCAAAAAAAAGAAAATTTGGTAAACCATTTAGTGCATTTTTATCAAAATTTAATGCCAAAAAAATTAGATATTCGACCCAGTGACCCCCATTTAACACAAAAATACTTATCGCAAATTCAACAAATCAAAAATTTAAGAGGGAGGGATTTATTTTATCCTTATTTGGGAACTGGTTATGGCAATGGGGTGTATGTTCAGTTGATGGATGGGTCGGTTAAAATGGATCTGATTGGAGGTATTGGAGTTCATATTTTAGGTCACGGTCATTTAGAGTTAGTAAAGGTAGTTATAACAGCTGGTCTATCGGATATAGTGATGCAGGGGCATCTGTTAATGAATTCAGAGTATTTAAAGTTGTCTCAAAAGTTAGTGAAGTTAGCGAGTCGGTATTCTCGATTGCAACATGTATGGCTCAGTACAAGTGGAGCGATGGCTAATGAGAATGCATTAAAAATGATTCGCCAAAAGCACTATTTTCAGTTTTCTAAGCATCGAAGAAAAATTTTAGCTTTTGATCAAGCTTTTGCTGGACGAACTATAATGATGTCTGAAATATCGGGCAACCCAAGTGTACGAGAGGGGCTACCCCCTTATAATGAAGTATTGAGAATTCCTTTTTACGATCCAAAAAATCCGGAGAGAAGTTTATCTGTTTTAAAATCTCATATTGAAAGAGAGGGTCACAGCATTTCTGCTTTTATATTTGAAACAATATTAGGAGAGGGAGGATACAAAAGTGCAGAGCCAGAATTTTTTATTTCTTTATTTAAGGAGTGCCGAAAACATAACATAACTATTTGGGCAGATGAAGTGCAGACTTTTTGTCGAACGGGAGAATTTTTTGCTTTTGAAAAATGGAAATTGGGTTCTTATATTGATATTTGCACAATCGGAAAAACTTTGCAGCTGGCAGCTACTTTTTGTACTCCTGAGTATCTCCCCAAGCCGGGTTTAGTGTCTGGCACTTTTAGTGCTTCGACAAGTGCTTTATCTGTTGGAAAAACAATTTTAGACCTTATGGAAAAACAATATCTTAAACAAATTCCAAAAATAGAACAAGAGATCAAAAAACTTTTTGAAGAACTTTTGCAGAAAGATTTAATTAAAGATTATGATTGTTTTGGTTTAATGGCTGCTTTCACTTTAAAAGATTCTTCTAAAAAAAATACCATTAATTTTTTAAAAAAATTATTTCAAAATGGTGTGATTGCCTTTTTTTGCAATAGTGAAAAGTTAGAAGAAAGTCGGGTGCGATTTCTGTTACCTGTTGTTATCACTCATCAAGATATACAAACTTTAAAAAAAGTTTTACAAAATAGTTTATAAAGGATACAAATTTTATGCCTTTTATGATTTATTCTGCTCAAAATGCAGATTATATGCAACTGAGAAAATTAGCACTCAAGTATTCTTTATTTAATTTACCTGCTGATAGAGAGCTTTTAAAAAAAAAGATTGCTCTAAGCGAAGCTTCTTTTAGAAATCGAGTAATTAGTCAAAAAAAAAGTTTTATGTTTGTTATAAAAAATAAAAAAGGGGATATAGTGGGGAGTTCACAACTGTTATCGCAAGTGGGTAGTCAAGCAATTCCTCGTTATTCCACAAAACTTAAAAGTGGAAATAGAGGTCGTTTTTTGCAATTGTCCATTAATAGAAACGGACCATCTTATTTAGGCGGGTTAATTGTAAAAAAAAAATACCGCAATCATCCAGATAAATTGGGGAAACAAATTAGTTTAATTCGTTTTTTATTTATTAAAATGCACTTAAAATATTTTAAAAAAACTATACAAGCAGAAATTGATCCTTTATTTAACCAAATCAAAAGTAATACTTTTTTTGATTACTTTGTTAAAAAGCGTCAGGGGTATTCTACCGATGAAGCTAATTATTTAACTTTGACTAATAAAAAAAAATTATTTGATAATTTTCCAAGCGGTAAATTTTACTTATCTTCTTTGCCAAAATCTGTAAAAAAATGTATTGGCCAAACAAACACCTTCAGCAATAGAGCTTTAAATTTGCTTAAAAAGCAAAATTTTTATATAATTGACGAGATGGACCCATTAGATGGTGGACCTTATGTAGAGGCTCAGATAAACTGTATTCCAATTGTTCAGAATACAAAAAAAGTAGATGTTCGTATTATATCAAAAAGTGTTATGTTAAAAAAAAATAAAGCAAAAAATTTCAGTGTTTTTTTATGGGGAAAAGAAGGTCTAACAGGTGTTTTTACAGGTGGACTTTTAAAAGGGATATTAAGTAAAAACAACCCTCTTTTATACTTAACTCAAAAAGAATGTCAAGAGAAAGGGTTGACCTCTAAAGATCAAATCTATGTGGTCAGTAGTAGGTGGTTTTAAATGAATACTTTAATAGCGATTAAAAAATCTCTTAGAGAAGAAAACTATAAGGGAGATTACATAGACGGTCAATTCATTAAACCTTCTAGTGGTGTTAATGGTGGTGAAAAAAAATGTATCAGCCCAGCAGATTTAGATGATGTGGTATTGAGGTGGCAAGAGGGTCCTGCTTTAACTTCAGAGCTTGCTGTGGATTGTGCAAAAAAGTCTTATGGTATGTGGGCTGGTTTGCGGCAAGAGGAGAGAAATCAGTATTTGGTTCAACTGGATCGTGTGTATAAACAAAAAATGGAAGAAATTGCTATTTTGATTGCTCGTGAGACGGGTAAGCCTTTGTGGGAGAGTCGACAAGAGGCCAAAGCTTTACAAGATAAAATAGAAGTTACTTTAAAAGAGTCTTTACCTTTAGTAAAAAACCGTGTGGTATCTGATAGAGGGGCTTTAGTAAAAGAGCAAATTTGTTATCGTTCGCGAGGAGTATTTTTAATAATTGGTCCTTTTAACTTCCCTTTGCATTTGCCGAATGGTCAATTGTTATCTGCTTTATTATGTGGCAATACAGTGGTATTTAAACCATCTGAAAATACACCAGCTTGTGGACAGAAGTTAGCGGAGTGCTTTCATTTGGCAGGTTTTCCTAAAGGAGTATTCAATATGGTTCAGGGAGGGGCAGAAACTGCACAAGCATTGGTAAAAAATCCTTCCATAAAGGGAGTACTTTTTACTGGTTCTTATAAAGTGGGTTTAGATATTCAAAAGAAGGTTTTAAATCAGCCACAAAAAATTTTAGCTTTAGAGATGGGGGGGCAGAATACTTCTATCGTTTGGAAGTCGGCGGATATAGATTGGGCGGTGTGGGAGGTTTTGAATGGTGCCTATTTAACAGCTGGTCAGAGGTGTTCTTCGACTTCTCAAGTAATTTTACATCCCAGTGTAAAAGACAAATTTATTCAGCAATTTTTAGATTTAACAAAGCGGATTAAAGTGGGGCATTGGAGAGAAGATCCTTTTATGGGATCTTTAATTAATCAATCGGCGATTAACAGGTATGAAACCCTTTTAAAAGCGGTGAAAAACAATTCTCAAGCGAACATTTTATTAGAGGGAAGGCGATTATCTGATTTAAATGGTTATTTTGTCAGTCCTTCTGTGGTAGAAAATTTTTGCTTAGAAGAAGAAGTTTTTACTCCTTTTTTAAGTGTGCATACGACAGGTGAAGAAGAAAAAATATGGGATTTAGTTAATCGTTCTGGCTATGGGTTGTGTTTATCTGTATTTGCAAAAGAGGAGGATACTTTTGTTCAAAATTTATTTCAGAATGCGGAGGTTGGGGTGTTTCATTTAAATATGAGAACAAATGGGGCCAGCTCACATTTGCCATTTGGGGGATTAGGAAAATCCGGAAACGACCGACCAGCGGGGTTGTTTACTGTGTTATCATGTGTAGATCCGATTGCTTATCGAACCAAAAAAACGAAAGGAGAGTTTTCCATCAATGAAGCTACGAATCAAAAAAACTGGTTTCTTAATTAGTATTTTTTTGTTGCTGGTGACGACTATTTTTGTGTCGATTATTCCAAGCTCGACAAATGCTTATAAAATAAGCCCTTCTACTCGGAGAGTGATTCATATTAAAAAGGGGATGTCTTTGCATCAAGTGGCTCAAGAGATGAAATCTAAAGAATTAATACAAAGTGTGTTGCGGTTTAAGTTATTAGCTTGGCTTAGGGGAGCCAGTATGAAGATTCAGTCTGGAGAATATGAGTTGCAGGTTAATTCTTCGATGTCTGAGATATTAGATACTTTAGTGACTGGTAAGATTTATTTACACAAAGTGACTTTTCCAGAGGGGTATAATTTATTTGAGATGGGGGATTTATTAGAGAAGGGGGGGTTTTTAAATCGGAGAGAATTTTTAGATGTTAGTCATAATTCTTGGTGGATTTTCAGGCTGTTAAAGTCAAGGATAGATTCTTTAGAGGGATATTTGTTTCCGGATACTTATTATATTCCTCGACCAATATCGGCAAAACATTTAACTCATCAGATGGTTCAGAGGTTTTTTTCTGTATATTCTAAGCTCAATCAGGAGTCTTTAGCTCTACAACTTACTCGTCATCAAGTGGTGATTTTAGCTTCTATTGTGGAAAAAGAAACTGGCAAGGGATGGGAGAGACCTTTAATAGCCAGTGTGTTTTACAATCGATTAAAAAAACAGATGCGGTTAGAAAGTGATCCCACTATATTATATGGTTTATTAAAAGAAACTGGAGTGATGCCGTTTAACATTCGAAAAAAAGATATTTTAAGAAAGACGGCTTACAACACTTATCGAATTTCTGGTTTTCCAGCAGGCCCCATCACCAACCCCGGCAAAGAAGCTTTAAAAGCTGTATTGGAACCAAAATCTTCTTCTTTTTTATATTTTGTTAGCCGAAACGATGGAACTCATGTATTTTCAAAAACTTATAGAGAGCATCAAAAAGCAGTGAGGTATTGGCAACAAAAAAAACGATAGGGGGTTAGCTCAGCTGGTAGAGCACTGCCCTTACAAGGCAGATGTCGTCGGTTCGATCCCGGCACCTCCTACCATTTCTGAATATTGGTTGGTAAGAAAATTTTTTTAAAATATTCTGTGCCAAAGTTGTTTTTCCTACCTGACGAGGACCAGCTAAAAAAACCATCTTTTTAGATAAATCTTTGATAATATTTGATTCAATCAATCGTTGCATAATCGACTATAATCAACCCTATTCCAAAATAGTCAAAGAAATATCCAAGTCTCGTATTCCCCAAGTATCGTCACTTAAAGAATTTTATAAGTAAGGTTAAAACTTGTAAAATCTAAAGTTTAACTTTATAATACCCAATTATGTGGATCAAAAGAGACATGTCTGGTCAAATTCGAGCTTTAAGCAAAAAAAAGCAAGTAATCTTGCTAACAGGTCCCAGGCAAACTGGAAAATCCAGTCTGCTTAAAAAGATGTTTCCAAAAATGAAATATATTAGTTTAGATAGACCTTCTACAGCCCATCAAGCAGAATACTCTGGAGAGGAGTTTTTGAGAGAATTTCAAGAGCCAGTTATTATAGATGAAATACAAAATGCTCCTTCTTTATTTAAACATATAAAACACATAGTGGATCATGATAAAACAAAACAGTTTTTTTTAACTGGTTCTCAGAAATTTCAACTCATGGCTAAAGTTTCTGAATCTTTAGCAGGGCGAGTAGCTATATTAGAACTGCACTCTCTTTCTACAACAGAATTAAAAAAACATTTTCAAAATAAAAAAATTTCTCTTATTGAACAAATATTTAAAGGTGGGTATCCAGAAATATGGGCAGGTCCATTTAATGTAGATGATTTTTTTTCTAACTACATTAGCACTTATATTCAAAAAGATATTAGACAAATTATTAATGTTCGTAGTTTATATGATTTTGAACGATTTATGGGACTTTTAGCAACCCATGCTGGGCAATTATTAAATTATAATAATTTATCTTCTGATTTAGGTTTGAGTGCTGTCACTATCAAATCTTGGATACACGCTTTAGAAGCATCAAACATTATTTATACTCTAAAACCTTTTTATAAAAACTTAGGCAAACGATTAATTAAAACCCCTAAAATTTACTTTATAGATTCTGGCTTGTTATGCCATTTAATGGGATTTAGATCTTCAAAAGAGCTAAAACATTCTAATCTTTTAGGTGCTTTATTCGAAAATTTTGTTCTCGGTCAAATTATTCGTAAAAAAAGCAACAAAGGTAAAAAAATGAATTTGTTTTTTTACAGAGACCAATGGGGATTAGAGGTAGATTTTGTGCAACCAATAGGAGAAAAACTCAAACTCTATGAATGTAAATGGGCTAGCCAACCTAAAACAAGCTTAAAATCTTTTGCAAAAATAGAATCTTTGATAGGTAAAAAAAGAATTATCTCAAAAAATATTTTTTCTTCTGCTAAAGAATCTTACTTAGTCAAAGATTGCCAAATTATATCTCTTAGTTCTTTTAACTTTTAAGTTATTATATTAGCTTTTTTTATATTATGGAATGTATTTTTTTACAGAGATCAATGGTAAAATTATTTTATTTTTTTGATATTAAACATAGGAATTGCACCACCAGTAACCTCTGGTAATTTACCGTCCCATTTTTCCATTCTTTTATATTCTATTAACAGAGGGTTTTCTCTAAGTGCTCTTGCTTGTCTTTTAATGGCATTAGCTGTCGCAATACTTTCAATTTTAATTTTTTCTGCAACGGCTTCTGCATCTGTAATTTTTTTAATTTTTTCGTTTTTTGCTTGCAAAGCTTGTTGTTCAGCACGCACTTTCATCTCAATAGACTTATTAAATTCTTCAGAAAAGTTAAAATCCGTAATAGCCACATTGGCAATGTGTATAGCACGCATGTTGAGACCTTTTTCTTTTAAAGTATCTTTTATATATAGAGATATGGCTGTGTTAATACCACTTTTAACAAGAGGTCGATTGGTAATGAGCTCTTCTGCCGTATATCTGGCTGTAACCGCTTTAACACTTTCTTCTACAGCAGGATTAAATAAAACATTCATTATTTGTGTTTCGTTTCCAATTTGTTGAAACAAATGGGTTACATCTTTTAAAGAAAACTGCACAGATACCACTGTGGAAACGACTTGTAAATCTTTTGAGCTGGCAGATACCGAACTGTTAAATTTTAAAAGTTTTATGTTCATATCGTGTACTGTCGTAACTAAAGGGAAAATAATGTGCAAACCCTCATTTAGAGATCGATGCGTGACTTTACCAAAATGTTTAATAATTCCCACATGCCCTACCGGCACACATTTTGTAGCAAACATCAATAATAAGAAAAGCATTGTCAGAGATATGGGACCTACAATTTGCTTGATCATTTTTTATATTCCTTCCTATTTTTTAAGTTTTTTTGTGTTTTTTTATGCAATAATTGATAAATAGCTAACTGTAAAAATTACAAATGTCTATAAAAAAATTAAAAAAACTTTAACTTTAAATAAAAAATACCAGATAATAGCTCAATTAACTGGCTATTTTTAACTTTTAACAAGATGATTTTGATGATAATTTAACAAAAAAAGGTTTATTAAAAAAAACATTAAAAAATGAAACAACTAATTAAAAAACTCACTAACATTAAACTGCTAATATTAATAGTGCTTCTCATTTCTCAATGGGCGTTAGCTAAACAAAAAGTGGTTAAACAAAAGCAATTGGATGAACAAACAATTTCTGATGCACAAAACACAGAAAGTGAGGATGTATTTCCGCCCAGAATGGTGTTTTCTAATGTGCAATCTATCGAATCGATTCAGAATTACATTAAATATATCAACCAAGATATATGGAGTAGAGACATTACAGAAAACACCCAAAGTAAGGTATTTTTAATTTTAGAAAATACACATTTTCCGCAAACTGTGGATAAAAAACGAACGCAAAAAGATATCAAAAATTATTTTAATAAATTAAGCATACCTCCACCACTCAAAAAGATTCAACAAATTGTTGTGTTAGATACTCAAGATAATTGTTGGATTTACTACTCAGATGAAGTTATAAAATGCAGTCAACCAATGAACACAAAAATTCAATTTACCGAATTTGAAATAGATAAACAAATAGCTCATTTGAATAACCAATATTTTGATCCTACCTCATGCAGTGTTAAAGGCAGAACACCTGCTAGCCCAATGATATTATCTGTAGGGTTGATCGCATTTACGGGATTTGTATTGCTATCAGCAAGATTATTCGCCATTTTTGAGATTGTATGGGCCTTGCACTCTGCTACAGCAGGGATGACCACTTTGCTAGCTTCCATGCTCTACACCGAATATCTACAAAGCCGTTGCATAGGAAAAGATTTTCAAATACTTGGTTTAACTGTAATTTCTGCACCCAGTGAATCAAGCGAATCCTCTGAAAATTACAAAAATTAATTATCTTAGAATGAGATATTTTTCTATGCGATATTTTCTACACAACCAATAAATTTTAAAAATTTAACTAAATCCCAAAAGATTAAGGTTTAGTTTTTTTTAAAAGAATCCGATAAATTAAATAAATTTAAGAATAAAAAAAGGAGGGAAGAATAATGAAAATTTTAAAACTAAATATTGAAAAACTTATTAAGTGTTTTTTTATTGGATTTTTTGTTTTTATTTCTTTTTATACTCATTTTGTTTTTTCAGATTCTTCTTGTAAGCATAATGCTAATAATTTTCGTTGTGTCCAATATGTGGATAACTACGATGGAGATACTATTACTTTTAACATTCCAAAAATACATACTTTAATTGGCTCTAATATAAAAATTAGAGTGAGTGGAATTGACACACCAGAAATTAGAACAAAAAACAAATGTGAAAAAGAAAAAGCTATAAAGGCTAAAAAAATGGTATTTAATTTATTAAGCAAGGCTCAAAAAATTCACTTGGAGAATGTTCAACGGGGTAAATATTTTAGAATTGTTGCTGATGTAAAAGCCGATGGTGTATCTGTTGGAGAATATTTAAAAAAAGTCAAACTGGCTCAAGCTTATTTTGGCGGAAGAAAAAATCCAATTAATTGGTGTTCTTTTTAAATTACTTAACTTTTATAAATTCTATGAGCTTAAGCTAATTTCTATCAAAATTTACTTGAGCGTACTTAGCTAAATGAATAATACCTATTACTTTATAATTTGCTACATTACCTTTTACTTCTTTTTTTAAAAATTGCCTCGCTAATAAACGAGAGGTTTTATTGGTAAAATCTACCGCAGATTTTAGTTTTAATTCTTTATAATCTTTAGGACGTAACATACCTTTTTTAAGAATGACTCTAATAATTTCTCTATCTTTTTTTCTTAAGTTTTCTAAAGATAATTGTTGTTCTAAAATAATCTTCAAAATAGATTTAGCTGTTTTATGTTTAATGTTCTTAACATTAGGATTATGTTTAAATACCGAACGGACAATATCGTCACATGCTTTAAATACAGGACGAATTTCTCCATCAGAATTTTTATACATTTCTCTAATAAAATTTTCCTCTATAGGTAGAGGAGGTATTTTTTTATTATTAATTGAATAGATTTTTTTACAAACTTTTAACACAGTAATAATATCTTCTTCTGACAAGGGGGCTAATTCTGTTGCTTGGCCACTAATTACTTCAGATACTCGACGTGCTTGATACACAAGAGAAGAATAAAGACCTGGTTGCCCTATAATAACATTCCATAATCCTTTAATATTAAATAAATAATCCCTTAATTGATTAGCTATTTTACAGAACTCTTTTTCTTCTATAAGATCAACATTATTGATGTTTAAAAAAATACCGTCTACTTTAAAATATTTTTTAGTTATTTTTATAACTTGATCAATCTTTTCTTGTAAAACATTAATAGGGATATCTGATAAGTTTTTATATGACTTTGCAGCACTATAACTACCCCCTATTCCAGCAACAGTGAGTGAACCAATTTTTTTAGTAGATACAGTAATTTCAGACATCCATTTGATAAGTTCTATTATCTTTTTTGGAGGATTTAAGTTTTTATCTTTTCCAAATTGTTGAATAGAAAATAATAAACTAGATAAACTTTTTGATAATATGTCTTTTACTTTCTCATTAGGTTCTAATTGTATTTTATGATAACAAGGAATAATATTGGGAGTGTTGATTTTTAGATATTTTTGGAGAAATGGTTTATCAAATGCAATAGCATATTCTATAATATTTACAAAAGAGGTTTTTCCCACTCCTCGGTGACCTGTTACTAATACAGTAACGCCATCTTCAGATGAAATATCTACTAAAAAATCTTTAATATCTTTTACTCTACCAATAAATTTGTTTAAATCTCTCTTACAAGGATATAAAGGCTTAATATTAAAAATATTAGTTGAAAAACCAAAACTATCGTACATATTATAATCCCTACTACATTTAACATATTAATTATACAATAAAAAATATAGAATATCTATATGTAATTTTAAGAGGTTCGGAAAATATTTCCGAGCCACTCTGAAACCAGATCAGCCAAAAAAAAAGACCACCCCAGATAAAAAAACAAGACCTTATTGTTACTACTTTAGCAATTTTACACAAAACACCTGTTAGCTTTTTTGTAAAAAGACTTTTCTTTTAATACTCAAAAGTGAAGACAGAATAGGAAGGTTCTTTAACAAACTCTCCGTCTTAGATGGGTTTTGTGGCTAAGCTAAGATAATTTATAGATACTTTTTAAGCTCTCTTTTTATAAGAAGAGCTATCTTTTTCTATAGGAGGTAAGCTGTCAATCAGTTGTGTTGTTTTTAAAGAAACTGACATCACACTAAGAAGTAACTTTAATATGTAACTGGGGTCTTCTGAATAAGAGTTAGGATCATTCACTAAGTCTGTTTCTTTGTCTTTTTTGTATCGGTATCTCTCCATAACCCACTTAATAGGAGACCAACCATTGACTTTATACTCCCATACCGTTGGGGGGATATTAGTAATGGTAATATGATCGTTAAATATTATTTTAGTTTTGTCTTTTTTATCTACTTTCATTTTTTGGACTGTTAAATCTTCAGGTTTTAATTGCTTTAAAAAATTGATTTTCTGCTCGTTTTTTAAGATTTTAATCTCATTTAAGCGGGGTTGATCTTCATAGTTTAAGTGGAGCTTAGCTAACTTACGACCAATAGTTGTAAAGGCTTTAAAATCTTGTAAGTCACCAACTAATGGGATACGGGGAAGGGTTTTATCTAAGCTTGATTTGTATTTTGTTCTATAATCTTTTGAATGAAGTAACCCGTATGTGTAATAAAAAATATCTTCTTTTGTGATATTGATTTTTTTGTAATGCTTGTTAAACATCTTAAGGGCATTATTTGTAATGCTATCGTATTTTTTATTTTCATTAGTAAACCGATAAAGAGGGAAACATTGAGTTTTATCTAAAAAACCAAAATCAGGTATGGAATCTACCATTAAAACAGAAAATTCTTTAGCTCCTACACCGCTTACACATATTACTTTGTTTTTTATATTCCCTGTTGGAAAAAGTTTTGGATTCTGAGAAACTCTATCATTAAACATATTATCAAAATAAAGCCAAGACTTTGTAAAGGGTCTATAGCTTGATTTTCTAATACACTCTGGGTTAAAAATACCTTTTTTGTTTCTTATAAAATAACTTTTTAAAGCACTACTCCATTTAATTTTTTTATTATCTAAGTTTATAAATTTATCCATGTTTTTAATGCTTAAATTTTGGTTTTTTAAACGCTTTAGCTCTTGGTTATAAACATTTATCATATTTTGCATATTATTTTTAAGCTTATTTTTACTAAAATTATATGCCCAAGCATCCCTACTGGTAACAACTCCACAACTATATAAATCAAAAATACCCGCTTTAGTTTTATTTTTTTTATCCACCATAGGTATAAAGTTATAAAAAGAGTCATCCCTTTGGTTAAGCCAATCACCATGTTTATCTGGAGTAATAATTTCCCAACCTTTTTGCTTCTCTAACCCTTTTATACTTCCAAAGTTTTTTATCCTATCTAATTTTTTTTCACGCTTAAGGTAATCTCCAATGTCATGGTATTTAATTTTAGCTAGCTTGTTTTTTTTATTAGGATTTTTTACTAAAAAAGTAATAGCAACAGGAGTACGGCAATTTCCACCGAAAATTTTACCACCTTCTTTTTTAGATACCTCTCCTTTGGTCCTTTGGTTACCTCTTAAATTAAAGCAATAAATAGAGTCAAACTCTTTAGCTAACATTTTTCTAACCCCAGCAGTACTCCTTTCGTTTATAATAGAGGCATTATGGACAAAACCTATAACTCCTCCTTTATCTCCAATCCTATCTGTTGCCCAGCGGATAGCCTTAATATAAGAGTCATACAGTTTACTTGTTAAAATAGCGTTAGATTCTTTAACATAAGTATCTTTAATCCTTTGGTGGAGTTTAGGGTATACTTGGTTTTTGTTAGCATCATTTTCGTTTTTTTGTCCTACCGAATAAGGAGGGTTACCTACAATAACTTGTATATCGGTGTTTTTTTGTCTTTCAATTCTTTCTTCGTTTTCTTTAGAAAAATCAGAAGAACTTGCATTATTTTTTTCTTCCTCAATATTAAAAGTATCTGTTAAAGCTATCCCAGAAAAGGGGGTGTAATTACCCTCCACACCAACACACATCCTACTGTGATAGGCCTCTTCAATGTTAACAGATGCTATATAATAAGGTAAAAGCATTATTTCGTTGGCATGGAGTTCGTTTTTAAACTTCCGTGGTAAATCTTTTTTTTCTATTAGGGGGGTCATTTGAATAAGCCTGTTAATAAACCTTCCTGTCCCTACAAAAGGGTCTATAACATCCACTCCTTTATCAGTTAACCCTTTATTAAATTCCGATTTTAAAATCTCATTAGCAGATTTGAGTATAAAATCCACAATCTCACTCGGAGTGTAAGCAACCCCTAACTTTTCTGCTGTTTTTGGGAATGCAGTTTTAATAAAATTTTCGTAAAATTCTTTAATGACTTTTTGCCTTCCAAAGCTGTTGTCAATCCCTTCTAACCTTTTACTTATCCCATTATAAAATGATTTTAAGTTTTTTAATTCATTTTCAAGTTTGTACCCATATAATCTATCTAAAACTTTTCTCATTGCTTTAGATATAGGGTTTGTTTCAGAAAATTTATAATTTTCAAAAATCTTATCAAAAGCAGGCTTTGTTATAATATGCTCTGATAGCATAGAGATTGCTTCCTCTTCTTTTACACCTTCGTTAATACAAGACTTAATACCCTCATGATAAGTGTTAAATTCTTTACTTATAACAGGATTTTTGTTAATTAAGCTTTTAATTCTAGTAGAAATAGTTTTACAAGCTTGTTCAGCTTCTTTAGCCCATTTTTCTTCGTAAATTCTATCACCGCATTTTTCTACAATTTTAGCATAAATTTTATTTTCTATTTCCTCAATACTGTATTGTAAAGACATCTTAATCAATGGATTAGTTACTTCTTCAACTTCTTTTGTTTCTGATTTTTTCTCATATCCAATACCAATTGCTTTTATTTTGTTTTTATTATTATTTAATTCCAATTGGTTTATTATAGCGTCAAACCTTGAGTCATGAGACCTCAAAGCATTTAACACTTGCCATACCACTTGGTAAGTTTTGTTATCGTTAAGAGCTTGCTCTGGTGTTTTATCCGCAGGGGTCACTACAGGTAAAATCACATAACCATATTTTTTATCCTTTTGTTTTCTCATAATTCTACCAACTGCTTGCACAACATCTACTTGGGATTTTCTGGGGTGTAAAAACATAACAGCATCTAAACTTGGAACATCTACACCTTCTGTTAAACACTTTGAGTTAAATAAAACCCGACCTATTTCTTCACCTCTGCTTGTTTCCCCAGCATCTTCTTTTAGCCAATCCAGTTTTTTATTTCTATCAATAGAATGATCAGTCCCGTCAATGTGTTTTGTGTTTAAGGTATAACCATCGTTTTGATACTCCTCTAAAGCTTTGACTACTTTTTCAAATTCCTTTGTAACCTCTTTACTGGCTTTTATTGTATTTAAAAAACCTAAGGCTCGTTTTAATTTTACGCCATTATTTACCCCTTGGTCTCTTAAAGCTTTGTAACAGCCTACTAAACGGGAGGCATCATATAGGGAGAGATTTGTCTCTTTTAAGGCTTCCTGTACATTATCACTAATGTATTGTTCGTTAATATATAAAATAACGACTTTATAGTCAGATAAGAGCTTTTTTTCTATAGCTTTAGAAAAGTCTAACCTATAAATTTCTTCTCCAAAAACTTTTTCGTCATCCATAGAATGGGGTTTAAAATTATGTTTTTTAACTTTATTTTTGACTTTTTCGCTGTAAATTTTTGGTGTGGCTGTCATATATAATCTTTTTTTTGCTCTCACATAGTTTTCGTCATTTATTCTGGTAAAATAATTACCTTGCGTTTTGCCATTTATTTCTTCTCCAGCTTCTACTCCTGCGGTTCTATGTGCTTCGTCACAAATTACAAAGTCAAATGCTCTCACTCCCATATCTTGAGCTTCTTTTATTTTATTAAGAGATTGATAAGTAGAAAAGACAATAGTCCTTTGATTTGATTGTTTCTTTAATGCTTTAGCAATTTTTTGTGGGTCTGTTGTTGGGGATATTTGCAAGTCGTCAATATTATACCCGTCTGTATCTTTCCCAGCTTTGGTATCAGAACAAACCGCTAAATACCTTTGAGTGGTTTTTCTTTGCCAAGCATACTCTCTTAGCGTTTGAGATATTAAAGAAATAGAAGGGGCTAAAAATAAAATATTTGCGTTTTTAGGTGTGATTGCTTCTACAATACGAAGAGAAGTAAAAGTCTTTCCCGTTCCGCATGCCATTATTAGCTTACCTCTACTTTGTTTTTTAAAATAAGAGATTGAATTTTTTACTGCCTCTTTTTGATGGTCTCTTAGATATTTTTTTTCAGGATTTTTTTTAACTCCTCCTCGCAAGCACCAATTAAAATCAGCTTTTTCTAATTTGTGCAGGTCTAAAATTTTACATCCTTTTGTTTGATTGTCTAAAGTATCTAAAGCATTCGGTCCCCAGTTATTTGTAGTAGTTACAATCAGTCTAACACTAAAGGGTTTTTTACCTGATTGAGCTAAGAATGTATCAGTATCATTTTTACTTACTAAATAATTTTCATCATAACATTTACATTGGATAGCCCAAAAATTACCTGTTTCTTTCTCTTTGGCTACTAAGTCAACCCCAAGGTCTTTTTTTGAAAATCCATAGTTTTTTAACCCAGGCCATTGTGGCCATAGCCACACATCTTCAAAAGAATACTCTGGTGATTTTTTTAAGAAGTCTCTTATAGTTAATTCAAATAAATCTCCTTTTTCTCTTGGTGTTTGAGCCTTAGCTCTTATTTCACTTAAGAATTCTTTAAAGGTTAGATTAAGAGTTTTAGGAGGTTTTGTTTTTTCGTTTTTTATTAGCTTTATCTGTGTAAGCTCAATCTTTCTTTTAGATTTGTTCATATTATTAAATCCTTAATATTTCTTTTGTTCACTACAAAAAAATTATGTCATTTTTTTTAAGGGAAAATATATTTTGTTAAAACGGATAAAAAATCTGCTAACTTAAGTTATATCTATTTTTTTTAAATAAACACGACTTACGAATTACTTTTTCTATTAGAAAAACTTTATATTACAAGCTATAAGTCTTATTTTTTATTTAATTATCAGAAGTACTAAAATGGTAATTTGAATTATAAAACCAACAGTTAAAAGAGCAGTATTTATCTTAATCCACATATCGGTTTTTCTTCTTGCCTCCTCTATATCTTGCACTATCTCTATTAGAGTTTCTTCGTCTATTTCTTTTTTATCACCATCTCCGCCTTTAAACACATCCCAAATAAAATGAGCTAAATCTATCAACATAACAACCTCCTTTTAATAAAAAGAACATGTTTTAATTGATCGGGTGATATTATAATTACTTTTTTGGCTTGGATTTTTTTTTAGCTTTACTATATAATAACAACTATATTATCCAACAAAAAGAAAGTTTGAATACTAAAAATGCAAAAAATTACATTTCTTAAAAAGATTTTTCAATCCTATACAGGAAAGGACTATTAAATGTCCGATCAAAAAATAAAAGCAACAAAAAAACAACCATTTTTAGTTTTTAAGAACTTAGCTTTCTTGAAGTTACACAAAATAAAAGCTATTATGACCAAATAGGAGAAAATTTTATGTCCAATCAAAATAAAAAAGAAGAAATAAAAAAAAATCAACAAGAACAACACAAAAAACCAACATACTGGCAAAGGGTGATATATGGGAAAGGCACAGTAGCTGAACCCTGGTCAACAGCAGAAGAACTATGGAATGATCCTGAAGTAAAAAAAGCTATTCAAAATCATAATCGATCAGTTCCACAACCAAACAAGAAAACATAAGATTGGTATATTAAAACTAACAAGGAAAATTCAAAATGAGTAAAGAATTATTTTCTCCAAAATTCACAATTACTCAATCCATACTTAATAATTTAATGGAAATTGAAAAATCCAGAGGTTTTTTACAAGCTGTCAATCTTTCTCCTCAATGGATAAAAAAAACCAGTCATCAAGCTTTCCTTTTAGAAACTCATCATACCACACATATAGAAGGAACACAGCTCACATTTGAACAATCAAAAAAAATACTGGAAGGAAAAACTATTTTGAATGCTAATGCAGAAGATATAAAAGAAGTTAAAAACTACCAAGATGCTTTTAAATTAATATCCGATCACTTAAAATCAAAATCTAAAATTACAGAATTTATTATTAAAAAAATTCATAAAGAATTGGTAAAAGGAGTGCGTGGTGGAAGTGCAGAACCCGGTAAATATAGAAAAATACAAAACTATATCGGTAATTCTGTTACTAAAGAAATTATTTATATACCTCCAAAACCAAAAAAAGTTCCTGCTTTGATGAAAAAATTTGTTGAGTGGATTAATCAAAAATCAGACATCCACCCTGTGCTGAAAAGTGGTATTATTCAATTCCAGTTTGTACATATTCATCCATTTGTTGACGGGAACGGTCGAACTTCTCGACTTTTGTGTGCTTTATACCTTTATAAATCTGATTATGATTTTAAAAAACTTTTTTCTATCAGTGAATACTACGATAAAGATAGAAGAAGTTTTTATCAAGCTATTCAATCAGTTAGAAATAATAATATGAATATGACTAATTGGCTGGAATATTTTGTTCACGGTTTTTTATACCAAATGAGAGAAGTAATGACACAAGGGAAAAAAGTTATTTTGAAAGATACTTTAATTCAAAATCACAATCTTTCTAAAAGGCAAGCTATTATTCTTGACTATATTTTAGAAAATGAAAAACTTTTGCCAAAAAATTTTAAATCTATATGTTTGAAAATAAGTAAAGTAAATAAAAATAAACAAGATTCTGTAAAAATAACAATCCGTACTTTACAAAGAGATTTAAAAGATATGATAGATAAAAAAATAATAAAGGCTCAAGGAGCTACACATAAAATGTTTTATGTTCTAAAAAAACATTATTAAGTTTACGACAAGTTTGCGACAAGTTTGCGACAAACTAAATTAATTAAAACGATCTTTGTGCATTATTTATTTTTCATTCGCTTTCTCAAGATCAGCAATGAATATCTTTTTCATCTTGAGCATAGCAACTATCTTTTTTTAACCTTCAGCTAGTACTACAATAAAAACAGAAGAAGTTTTTATCGAGTTATTCAATCAGTTAGAAATAATATTATAGATAGGACTAATTAACTACTAACAAAAATATTGTTTTTTAACTTAAAAATCTGATTCTTAGTCTGTGTTTTATTCTGATTTTCTTGTATTTTAATGATAATATGCTATAAATAAACTATAATGAAAGGTTTTTCAATAAAAATAACACACAATGACAATAGCTAGCTTGAAAATAACTAATTTTAAATGAAATACACAAAAAGTAAGAGCGTATGTTAGAACTACACACTATTTTCTGGATTATTCTTAATATTTAAATCTTTAAAACAATAGGAAGTAAACTTATGAAATTTATTGATTTTTGTTCTGGTATTGGTGGTGGTAGGTTGGGATTAGAAAATCTGGGAATGAAGTGCTTAGGTTTTTCAGAAATTGATCAGAATGCTGAAAATACATATCGCCAATTTTTTGGAAATAATGAACCTAATTATGGAGATTTAATGAAAATCAACCCTTCTCATTTGCCAAATTTTGATTTGTTAGTAGCAGGTTTCCCTTGCCAAGCTTTTTCTATTGTAGGTCAAAGACATGGTCTAATAGACAAAAGAGGACAAATTATCTTTGGGCTTTTAAAAATTATGAAAGCTAAAAAAATAAAATATTTTATTTTAGAAAATGTTAAAGGACTTTTAAATCATAAAAAAGGGCAAACTTTTAAAACTATATTAAATCTTTTAGATTTAGCAGGCTATCAAGTTATAGCTAAAAAAATGGATAGCTCTCACTATGGTTTGCCTCACAAAAGAGAAAGAATATATTTTATAGGAATTAAAAAAAATTTAATAAAAAATTTGAGTAATTTCTATAGTTACTTTCACCAAAACCCTAAACAAAAGAAAATGAATAATATAAAACACTACCTAATTGATGAAAACAACATAGCATTTAAAAACAAGCAACAAAAAACTTATCAAACTTTTTTAAAGTATCTAAAAAATAAATATAACAAAGGTAAAAATTCTGTAAAACATCTATTAAAAGAGGAGTTTTTAATAATTGATACTAGGCAATCAGATTTACGACTATACAGAGAGAAAATACCAACTTTAAGAACAAGCCGACATGGACTCTTATATGTGAAAGGAAATAAGTTTAGAAGGCTATCTGGATATGAAGCTTTGCTTTTGCAAGGGTTTTCTACGCAATTAGCTTTAAAAGTAAAAAATAAAACGGTTGAAAATCAAATTCTTAGTCAAGCTGGGAATGCTATAAGTGTGAATGTTGTAAAAGCTTGTGGAAAAAGCTTAATTGATTTTATAAAGAAATATATAAACCATGATATTTCTTTACCGCTGAAAATAGATCTAAATAAAAATTCTAATAAAATAGCTGATTTAACTTTTTAAAAACCCTTATGAAAAAAAGTAAATTAAAAGCAATGGGTTCATACACTGCAAAAGCTGGTTTTAAAAATGAAAATAAAATAGTTACTAAATTCAATAATTGGAAAATAGATAAAGATGCCCAAAAATGGCTTATTATTATGGGATATATGATCAAAGAAATAAACACTGTAAAAGCTATCAAATTAGCTAATAAATATAAAACAGATGTACAAGTTCAAATAACTATTTATATGCAAAAAGCTATTTCAACAGAAAATTTATCTATTAAGCTGGTGAGCAATCCTAATGGCTTTAATCAAATAGATAAAAGATGGATTAAAAAATATACTGAAATGTGGAATATCCCAAAAAATGTTGTGAAAATTTTAAAATTTTTTACAGGTGAAATACATCTTAAAAATAAAAAAAAATTAAAAGACAAAAAGAGAATTTTTTTAAATGAAACAAAAAAAGAGGAACAAAAAAAGGTTTTGGATTTCTTCTCAAAAAATAAATTTTTAATTGTTTCTGATACACTTAAAGGACGAGGAAAATTTTCAGCTGACTGGATGTTGGTTATTTTAAGATCAAGAGAAAATAACAAATGGATTTTGAAATCTATAAATTATGTTATGAATTTTTTTGCAGAAGGTGAAATAAAAATCACTAGAAGAGGAAATTTGAAAATTGGGAGAATTACTATGCAAAGAAAAGGTGGAGATGCAGGGAGAAAAACAGCAAAAATGCTTCAATTTAAAATAAACCCAGTTAAACTATTTGATAAAAAAAATGATTGAACAATTATACTCAATTTTAAGTGAATTTAAAAAACCAGATTTTATGATAGAGCAAAAAATCTATGATAAAATTTGTAATTTTAATCGTAAACAATTTAAAGATAAAAAAATTCCTACAGATTCTAAGTATTTTTACGAAGAAACAGCTTTTGCATTTATGGAAACAAACACAGAATGCAACCTCCAAGGATGGGAAGATTTGCATTATACACCAGAATTTTTTTACAAAAACAAAAATGGAAATCTTGTATCTAATCCAGATATTAAAAACATTACTTCTGAAATGGTTAATTATTGGGAAAAAAGAGCTTCTGAAGTAGATAATCCAATACTTCAATGTCGTTATGCAGGTCTTATATGGGATTTTTCTCAAAAAATTAGAAATTTAAAACCAAATATATCAAATGCTCATCGATTTATTGATTCAATCATTAAAATATCTGAACTTGGAGAAGACTCTTTATTTAAAAATAAATTAGAAAGAGGATTAAAATTAGCTGTTTCTATCAATGATCAACAAAGAATTACTTTGGTTCGCAATGTTATTATTAAATATGAAAATACTTATTCTGAAGATAATAAACCTGGAACATGGGGTTATTCTTATGATTTATTGATTGCCAATAAAGATTTATATCATAAAGTTAAATTAGAGAAAAAACAAGAAGATCAAATTATAAAAGAACTTGAAAGAAAATTAAAAGTTTTTTCTTCTAAAAACTTAAACACCTCTAACCCTCATTCTGTGGAATATATAGTAACAAAGTTAGCTCCCTATTATAGGGATAAGAATGATACAAAAAATATGAAAAGAGTTTTACTCATATATAAAGATTCTTTTTTATATGGTATTGATAATCATTGTATAATGATGGGAAGTCATTGGTTAGAAAAAGTGAGAAAAATTTTATTTCAATATGGTTTATCTAAAGAAGCAAAAAAATTAGAAACTAAAATAAAAAAACTTCAAAAAGAAGATTTAAAAATGTTGAAAAAACATGAATTATCTATTCGAATCCCTCCAGCAGGAATTGATAATTACATTCCTAACTTAGATAAAAAAACTCTTTCTGAAGCATTAAACTATATAGCATGGGAGTTTATTCCAAATAAAGAAGATGCTAAAGATACAGTTATTGAAATGAAAAACAAACATCCTTTATCATTTATGTTTTCTGAATATATTATGGATCATAAGGGGAGAAAAGTTACTCAAATTGAATCTGATGATTTAGAAGGACATGTAGTCCAACATATAGCTCAATCAATGAGTTTCTATTCAGCTTTAATTAAATTAGGATTAAATCATCTGGAAAAAAATAAATCACTCAATGCAACCACTCTTTCAGAGCATCTGTTTAAATCACCAGTGTTTCCAAAAGAAAATCATCCCATTATAAAAGAAGGTTTGATTGCTTATTTTAATAAAAACTATATCGCAAGCTCTTCTATACTAATGCCTCAAATTGAATCAGCAATACGAGAATTAGTATCTATAGCTGGAGGAGAAATTTACCAATCTTCCAGTAACTCTAAAGAAAAAGGTTTTGAATTAAGACCGTTAGGAACTTTGCTAAGAGATGAGATTTTTATAAAAACTTTTGAAAAATTAAACAATAACATACCATTTTTTTTTAGAATTGTTTTAATAGATAATCGAGGTTTAAATCTTAGAAATGATATTTGTCATGGTTATTTTCCTGCTAATTATTTTAACCAAAGAATTACAAATTATATTATTCAAATATTACTTATTTTATCTATTTTGAGGAAAAAAAACTCTTCTTAATATACTGTGATGCTGAAGTCGCTTTTTTATATTGAAATAACTGGTTTAATGAAGATCAATACAATTAGGAATGAATAAGTTAAAAAAAATGGCGGGGTGGACGGGACTCGAACCCGCGGCCTCCGGCGTGACAAGCCGGCGTTATAACCAACTTAACTACCACCCCAATAAAAACTCATAACCTTTACATACTACCACATTCATAGCTCTCAACCATAATATTCCTCTTACAGCAAATACTTTCACCTTCTTTCAACAATTTCACCTTCTTTTTCACAAGTATTCTGCAATCTTTATCTTGCCTTTAAGTCTAAATCAGTAGACATTCTATAGCATAATGAGTAACAAAATATCCAAATTTCTTTGGTTAGATATGGAAATGACTGGATTGGACCCAGAAAGAGAAGCCATTATTGAAATAGCTGGAATCATTGCCGATCCCCAACATAAAGAAATAGACTCCTACCACAAAATTATTAAGCAAGCCCCTCAATATTTAGAAAAAATGGATAAATGGAATACTAAACAACATAAAAGATCAGGACTTTACGATTTAATCCATACAGGGATTACTCAATACCAAGCAGAAAAAGAACTGATTGCCCTCATCGATAAACATTTTGGAAAAGAAAAAGTTATTTTAGCTGGCAATTCGATTTACCAAGATCGATTGTTTATCAAAAAACATTTGCTGGAGTTAGAAACTCGACTTCATTATCGAATGTTAGATGTATCCGCTTGGAAAATTATCTTCAATAACCAAGACATTACATTTAAAAAAGAAAACAAACACCGTGCCTTAGACGATATTCGAGAAAGCATACGAGAAATAAAATTTTACTTAAATTATTTAGACCTACAAAAAATTAAACCCTCCACAACTTAAAGCTTAAAACCCCTCTGATCTATCTACTCAATTGTTTGGAACAAAAAAAAGTTATTTTCTTTTTCCAATCACTAATCAATCACCAATCAACAATCGTTAAATATTAAATATTTTAGTATCTTTACCTATTGGGGATTGACCTTAAAATCAGTTTCTTTCAGAATGTGTTTTATGAAAACTCCAAACCCTACTTTTTCAAACCCAACTTTGCCTAAAGATCTTTCTTACCAAGTATGTCCTCAAGCTATGAAAGACCCAAATAAAATGGCAGAGCTTGCCCGTTGGGGAAGAGAAGAAATCCGCCTTGCCGAACGAGAGATGCCAGGTCTTATGGCGATTAGAAAAGAATATGCTCCCACACAACCATTAAAAAATGCACGCATTACGGGTTGCCTCCATGTCACCATTCAAACTGCCGTTTTAGTAGAAACTTTGATTGCTTTGGGTGCAAAAGTGAGGTGGAGTTCTTGCAATATTTATTCTACGCAAGACCATGCGGCTTGTGCTTTAGCTCAAAAAGGTATACCCGTATTTGCTTGGAAAGGAGAGACAGAAAAAGAGTATTGGCAGTGTATTGAACAATCTGTAAAAGGGTGGGGCAAAGATGGTTTTGATTTAATTTTAGACGATGGAGGAGACTTAACAAATTTTATGCATCAACTGAAGCAGTCTCACTTATTAAAACAAATTGTTGGCGTATCTGAAGAAACCACAACAGGAGTTAGAAACTTAGAGCGACTTCATAAAAAAAATCTTTTAAAAATACCCGCTTTTAATGTCAACGACTCGGTTACAAAATCTAAGTTCGACAATTTATACGGTTGCCGAGAATCGCTTGCCGACGGTGTTAAAAGAGCAACTGATATTATGTTGGCTGGGAAAAAAGCTTTAGTAGCAGGCTTTGGAGATGTCGGAAAAGGCTCCGCACAAAGCCTTCGCCATTATGGCACGCAAGTATTTATTTCAGAAGTAGACCCCATTTGTGCACTCCAAGCCAGTATGGAAGGCTATCCGGTGGTTAGAATAGCAGATGTAGCCGATCAAGTGGATTTATTTGTAACGGCTACCGGTTGTCGAGATGTGATCACAAAAAAACATTTTTTAAAAATGAAATCGGGAGCAATCGTCTGCAACATTGGTCACTTTGATTTGGAAATAGATATGAAATGGCTCAATACCCATACCAAAAAAACTGTCGTTAAACCTCAAGTAGATTTACATAAATTTTCTGACGGGCGAGAAATTATTGTACTGGCAGAAGGTCGACTGGTAAACTTAGGCTGTGCAACAGGACATCCTTCTTTTGTAATGAGTAACTCTTTTTCTAACCAAGTGCTGGCACAAATTGATTTGTGGCAAAACAAAGGACAATTAAAACCAGGTGTTTACACATTACCTAAAAAATTAGACGAAAAAGTCGCCCATCTTCATCTGCCATCTTTAGATGCAAAACTTACTAAACTTACTCCAACGCAAGCTGAATACTTAGGCATTAGTTCAGAAGGTCCTTTTAAACCCGATAGCTATAGATATTAGCGATTAGTTGTCGAATTTTTACATTTATAATGATCAGCCAGCTTTTACACTTTCGTAACCTCTAGTAACCCACTTCAAAATCTTCTTCGGGTTGAGTGAGAATTTCGCAATCTTTACCTCCTTTGGTAATCAATACAGTGTGTTCAAATTGAGCAGACAAAGATTGATCGGAGGTCTCATACACTTTAATTTCTGAATGAGGGATGGGTGATTCTTTTAAAGAAGCGGAGGTTTCGTTGACCATTGGTTCTACAGTAATGCATTGATGAGCTTTTAAAACCACACCTTTGTGTTTTTTACCTACAGAGGGGACGAATGGTTCGTCATGAAATGTTTTGCCAATGCCATGACCTCCTATCTCTCGCACAGGATAAAACCCCTGCCTCGTAACATATTTGTTAATGGCAAAACCAATATCCCCAGTGGTCTGACCCGCTTTAGCCTGCTCAATACCCTTTAACATCGCCTGATAAGCACAACGAGTGATTTTTTTTGCTCGCTCGGATACCTCCCCCACATAAAAAGTGCGAGAAGTATCCCCATGAAATCCATCTTTTATGCAAGTAATGTCAATATTGACAATATCCCCTTTTTTTAAAACATAAGAGCTTGGCACTCCATGACAAATTAAATGATTAACCGAAGTGCAAATAGACTTAGGATACCCCTTATAACCCAAAGGAGCAGGCTTGGCTCCTAAAGATAAAGTTAAATCATAAGCCATCTGATCTAACTTTTCAGTCGAAATCCCAGGTTGAACTTTTTTCCCCACTTGAGCCAATACTCGAGCAGCTAAATGACCCACTCGACGCATGAGTACTATTTCTTCTTCTAACAAAACCATTTGAATGACTACCCCGTAATAACTACCCCGTATTGATTGCCTTGCGATTTACCACCCTGAATGACCACCCTAAATAACTACCCCGCCCCGATGGACTGCCCTAGCCCTAAATAACTGCTCGAGCTTACTATGCATTAAAAAAGAGCCTGCTTAAAAAACAGGCTCTTTATCTTAAGATCTAAACAAAAAGTCAAATCTAAGTTAAGTTTTTGCTGATCACTTTAGTTGCCTCAAACATACTTACTTGACGCTTATTTTTGCCAAACAAGCCTTTGAGCTTAGCATCCAAGTTGATTTGACGACGATCTTGACTATCTTGCAAACGGTGTTTTTTTACATGAACCCAAAAATACTTAATCGCTTTCTGCCTTGTGATTCTCTTAGACCCCACAATATCTGCCAAAGCAGGTGAAGCGGTCAGAGTCTTCATAAGAGCTGGATTTAATTTTCTTTTCTTTTTGGATTTCCTCTTAACCTTTCTTGTCACTTTTTTCTTTGCTTTCTTTTTTACAACTTTTCTTTTTGCTTTTTTCTTCACAACTTTTCTCCTCACTTTCTTTTTAGCTTTTCGTTTAACAACTTTTTTTCTACCTACTTTTTTTGCTTTTCTCTTTTTTGCCATAACTAGACACCTCCATATTGTCGCTGTTGTTTTATATCAACAGTTTTTTTTACGCCTACCATAGAAGATAATTCAAAATAGGCAATTGATCAAAATAAAAAATGACAACCTATATAAAAAATTATTAATTGGAACGATTTTTCAGATTCTTCCTATGACAAGGGGGAGAAGAAGCAATGGCAGACGAAGAATAATGCAATCTCTCCTCTGGCTTTAGTGGTGGCTCTGACAGCTCTGATATAAGAGGAGCAGAAGAAACAGATTGCCACTCTTTGGGTGTAAAAGTCTGTTGGCAGAGAGCATGCACCCCGTTTTTTAACTCTTCACTTAAAATCTGATACACCTTTCGATGGCGATTAACGGTGCTTAAACCTTCAAAATCCTTTGAAACAATTAAAAGACGAAAATGAGTCTGAGCCCTCGCCCCTGGTCTTCCTTCTGGAGACATTTGATGAGCAGAGCTTTCGTTAATGACTTCCAAAAGTTCCACCTCAAGGGAAGCCCTAATTTTTTGATCCATAATATCTGCGGTTTGCATAAACTTCCCTTTTTTTTACCTATTTTGAGTTAGTCATATTTTTTGGTTGAACCCATTTATCAAATTCTTCTTCTGTTAAAAATTCCAATCGTAAAGCTTCTTTCTTAAGAGTTGTCCCATTTTGATAAGCAGATTTAGCAATCTGTGCCGCTTTGTCATAACCAATATGAGGGTTTAAAGCCGTCACCATCATTAAAGAGCGATCCAAATTGATTTTTAGTTGTTTAAAATTAACTTTCAAACTTTTAACACAGTGCTTATTAAAACTTTTCACACTATCTGTTAGGAGCCGAATGGAGCGTAAAATATTAAAAATTATCAAAGGTTTATAAGTATTGAGTTCTAAGTGTCCACTAGACCCTCCAAAAGTAACTGCCAAATTGTTGGCTATAACTTCTGCACAGACCATTGTGAGGGCTTCGTTTTGTGTGGGGTTAGTTTTCCCCGGCATAATGGAGCTTCCGGGTTCGTTAGCTGGAATAATCAGCTCGTTCAAACCAGCTCGTGGACCACTCGCCATTAAGCGAATGTCGTTGGCAATTTTTGTTAAACTCACTGCAAATATTTTGAACACACCACTTAATTCTACTAAGTCATCGTGGGCAGAAGTTGTGGAAAATAACTGCTCTGCTGGTCGAAAGGGGTAACCACTTTCTTTGGCAATCCAAGAAATCGTAAGTTTTGCAAAATTTGGATGAGCATTCAAACCCGTTCCTACAGCTGTCCCTCCTAAAGGTAGAGAGTATAGACGCGATAAACAATTTTTAAGCCTCTCACAATTAGAGATGAGTTGAGCACGATAGCCAGAAAATTCTTGCCCTAAAGTTAATGGCACAGCATCCATTAAATGGGTTCGCCCCACTTTCACCACATCTGAAAACTCTGAAATCTTTTGATCTAAGCTGGTTATAAACTGCCGAATAGCTGGTAAAAAAGAAGATTGAACAATCCCCACTGCACTTATATGCATAGCTGTTGGAAACACATCGTTAGAAGATTGACATTTGTTGACATCGTCGTTGGGGTGAACACTTTTATCCCCTAGCTGATTATTTAAAATTTGAATGGATCGGTTAGCTATTACTTCGTTAACATTCATATTACTGGCTGTTCCACTTCCCGTTTGCCAAACTGGCAAGGGAAAATGATCATCCCACTTCCCTCGGCAAATCTCATCTGCACTTTGACTAATGGCTTTGGATTTTTTAGAACTTAAAAGTCCTAATTGTTCGTTTGCTTTGGCTGAACACTTTTTTACTAAAGCCAGAGCGTAAATCACTTGTAAAGGCATGCGTTCTAAAGAGTCCCCAATTGGGAAATTTTTTAACGCACGAGCAGTTACCGCCCCCCATAAACGATCAGTTGGAATATCTACAGTCCCTAAACTGTCTTGTTCTTTTCGAACATTTTCTTTTCGAATATCCATTTTTGATGATCTAACAGCAAGGATCAAAAAACTCAAGAGACAATACTTGACTTAACTGGTAAATCGCTTAAATATTTTTGTTCAATGACTTTCCAAAACTCTAAACAGAAATTAAATCTAAAAAGAATTTAAAAAATGCCAGATAAAAAAAAAGTTTTAAAATCGATTACACCAACTCAAAATACAAAACAATATTGGTTGATGAAATCAGAACCCCGAGTGTATTCCATTCAACATTTAAGAAAATCAGGTAAAGACTTATGGGATGGGGTCAGAAATCATCAAGCTAAAAATTTTATGAAACACAATATGCAAATAGGAGATGAAGTCTTATTTTACCACTCCAACGCCCAGCCATCTGGTATTGTAGGTTTAGCTCGTGTTTCTAAAACCGCTCGACCAGATCCCACCGCCTTTGACTCTCGTTCTCCCTATTATGATCCCTCAAGCCATCGCAATAACCCTCGGTGGTTTTGCGTAGAAGTGACATTCAAAGCGTGTTTTAAACGGATTTTATCTTTGGCAGAACTTAAAGCCCAAAAAAAATTATCCCGCATGCTCGTTTTAAAAAAAGGTCAAAGGCTTTCGGTCATGCCGGTTACAAAAAAAGAATACGAACACATATTGGTTTTATCTCAACTACCAAAACGATCTAAACTATCAAAAAAGGACTAACTCCCAATGGAATCCGATAAACATAAATCCGAATTAAACTGGCTTCTCGCCGCAGGTGTAGTGGGAGCAGACATTGGCACTTCTGTTTTTTACGGGACGGGGATTTTGTTTCCCATTGTCGGATATTTAGCTCCCTTATTTGTGCTAACTGCTTGTTTAGCTATGTGGCTTTTTAAACGAACTTACGAAGAGGGGCTGGCAATGAGTCCTTATAATGGTGGAGCTTATTCGATGATTTTACGCAGTATCGGCAAACGAACAGCTGTTTTCGCAGGAGCCCTAACCTTTGTATCCTATTTAGCCACAGCGGCCGTTAGCTCTTTGTCTGGTGGATTTTATCTGTCTTCTTTGTTTGAAGGAGGATTTAATTCCTCCACAGTGGTGTTGATATCTTTTATACCTGTGATTTTTTTTGGATTTCTCAATATCAAAGGTATTAAAGAATCGGCAAAGCTCGTTACGGGGATTGCTTTGTTCCATTTCGGGTTATTGGGAATTATTGTTTTATGGAGCAGTGTGTATATTATTTTCCACTGGTCCGAGGTGGATTTTTCGAAGTTTGGAGATTTTTCTCGTTTTCCTCAAGCTTTAACTGGAGCGACTTTAATGTATGGATTTGCCGCCGCCTTTCTGGGCATTACAGGCTTCGAATCAGCGGCTCAAATTGTAGAAACTTTAGAGCATCCCACTTCTGACACCGTTCGAAAACTTTACCGAATAGTGATTATATTAGTATCTCTGACTGCTCCACTTATTTCTTTAATGTGTCTGACCATTCTCACTCCCGATGAAATAACAGGTAATTTAAACTATTTGTTAAGTGGATTGTCCGAAAAAATTGGAGGGCGATTTCTTTTAACACTCATTGTATTGGATGCCACCTGCACCTTATTTGCCGCTACCAACACTGCTTTTATTGGCTTTATTGGACTGGCGACTACAATGGCTAAGCACGGAAATTTACCTCAGTTTTTTTTAAAAAGAGTTTCTCATATTATTCCTCAATTACAGGGGTATCCATTCACCATCTTAAGTTTAATGCTAATTGTTATGGGAACTTCTGCCTTTGTCGCTGGGGAAGTGGACATTGCCGCAAAAGTTTATGAGATTGCTTTTTTAGGAGTTATGGTCAGTTTTGCTCTGGGGGCAATTATTATGAGAAACAAAGGGTTTCGCCAATCTACCCCGAGGCAGTATTTATCATCTTCTTTTTTAAAAATAAATGGAACCAAGCTTTCTTTACCTCCACTTCTTACAAGCTTTATTTTAAGCTTTGCAGTTTGTTTGTTAATGTGGAATGCCAGTGCAGATACTCGCTTTATGTTGACCTTTCTTATGGGAATTACTTTGATGCTCATGACTTACTATCGATGGGGAGTATTGGAAACTCGCCTAGAAACCCACACCGATTTGCGATTAGCTTTGGGTCGCTTTATTCACAATGTCAATGAGCTCCCCAAAGATTTGCCCAAACATGTTTTATGCATTGGAGAACACAGAGTGCGATTATTAATTTCCAAAACTCTTAGTTTGATTTTCAATAAGCAATCGGGACCGTTTGAATTAATTTTATTTTATGCAGAAAACGAAAATATCACTGGTCGCAATATTTTTTACGAACTCTTGCAACGAGTGGTCTCTCAACAAATTGCTCCCATCTACGAAAAAAAAGATATTATCTTAACTGTCAAAATCTTACCCGGGCAAATTTTAGAAGGATTGCGAAGTTTAAAAAAAACCAACTCCCCTGTGGCCATCTATTTTGGCATAGGCAGAAACTCTGAGCTTTCTCACCGTCAACGCAATCATATTGCAAGCGAAATCGAAATGCCTATTACCGCTATCAGCTAATTTCTGTTATAGTGATTAATTATGATCGTCAACCGATGGCAAGCTCCCATTTTACCTACATTTGAGCAAATCAAAATGATTTTTGAAAGAGAAGGGCTTCGTCCAGTAGAAGAAGTCTACACCCCCGGTCAAGAAATATCTGCCCACCGACACCCATTTGACGAAGTACGAATGTTGGTTCAAGGCTCTCTTTTAATTGATATTGCTGGAAACAACCTATTGCTAAGAGCTGGAGATAAAATTATTATTCCATCCAACACCAAGCATTCAAAAAAAGTTCATGGCAAAGAAACTTGTATTTGTATTTTTTCTTATAAAGTTCTTTAGAGATAAAATTTTTTAGAGAGTTTTTAAAGAAATTAGGGAATTTTGCACAAAGTAGTTTGTCGGGTTAAGTTCTGATAAGTGGAAAGAGTAGAAATTCCCTGTGCTTCGTAAGCTTGTGCATAATCAGCTGGTTGTCTATCGTGCTTGTCCATTAAACAAACATTTGCTCGGTTTTTTAATAAAACTTTCACCACCGATGAACGATATCCTTCTTGAACGGCATAGTGCAAGGGGGTTTTTTTTTGATCATCTAAAGCATCAATCTGTGCTTTGGCTTGTAAAAGTAGTTGCACCTTGGCACGGGATCCCACACCACTTGCATAATGTAAGGGGGTTCGTTGGTTTTTGTTGCTCGAATTGGGATTTGCTTTGTGGTCTAATAGAATTTTTAAAACTGCCAAGTTCGTGTTTTGTTTCGCTGAGTAATGTAAAGGAGTGTTTCCATAATTATCGGCTTGATTGACAAATGCTCCTAATTGAATGAGTCGCTTAACGACTTCCACATGGGGGGTTTCCCCAGTTGCATAATGGAGTGGAGTGTCTCCATCTTCATCTTTAATATTTACAGACCAACCATGATTGACTAAAAAATCAATCATCTGCGGATTTTTATTTTCTGCAGCCGCTTTATGTAAAGGACTACTCCCTCCCCGTCCCAGTTGATCTCGTTTAAGCTCTTTGCTTCGAAGAAGTGTTTCTAATACAGTAGCATTCTGGCTATAAGAAGCCCCCCAAAGTAAAGGGGTATCCCCATAGCGATTACTGGCATTGACATCACTTCCCATTTGAATCAAAGTTTGTGCAATTAGAGGATTGGAATTAAAAGCCACTGCCCAGTGTAAAGGAGTGCTGTGTTCTAAGTCACGACTATTGGGATCAGCTCCCGCATTAATGAGTATTTGAATAACTTGAGGGTTGGAATTTTTAGCAGCTGCTTTATGCAATAAACTCAATCCATTAATGTTAGTAATTTTTACATGTTTTACTTGATCTAAAAACCAATTGAGTATTTGAGTGTTTGGATTATTTCCCACCAGAGAATGCAAAACACTATCGCCTTTGTGGTCACGAGCTTTGTAATCAGCCCCTGCTTTTAAACTCATTTGAATAATTTTTTCATCTCGAGAAAAAGCCGTTACATAATGCAAAAGAGTTTTACCTCGTTCATCATGCCAATTCACATCGGCTTTATGGGATAATAAAATTTGAAATTTTTTTGGATCTTTAATGGCATAATAAATGGGGGGATAGCCATGTTGATCTAAAACATGAATCGCACTTCCTTTTTGAATCAACCATTCGGTAACTTGAGAATTTAAGTTATACTGAATGGCATAATGTAAAACAGATCCTAAGTCTTTCCCTCTGCGTGTTAAGTCTTTTTCCGACACTAAAAAAGATAAAACTTTAAGATTTTTGACATAAGCACACACCCAATGCACGGGATGATTAAACACCGGATGGGTATAATAGGCATAAAAACTAGATCCTAAAACTAACAAGCATAATATCCATTTCATAAGGCAAAAAAGCTTCCATTGTTTTTAAGAAAAAGAATGATACTTTAACCCTAAATCCCTAGCTACAGATGGATGAGTCACTTGCCCGCGATAGACATTTAAACCTCGAGCTAAAGTGCGAGAATTTTGAATGGCTTTTTCTAATCCCTTATCTGCAATGTCTAAAGCGTAAGGAAAAGTGCGGTTAGTCAGAGCATAAGTTGAAGTGCGAGATACAATACCTGGGATATTCGGGACGGCATAGTGAATAACACCTGCATGGACAAAAGTGGGTTGATCGTGTGAAGTGGGATGAGCGGTTTCTACACATCCTCCCTGATCTACGGACACATCTACGATCACACTTCCTTCTGACATATCCTCCACCATCTGCTTAGTAACCAGTTTAGGAGCTTTTCGACCAGTCCGTAAAACAGCTCCAATTAATAAATCAGCTACCTGAACAGATCGGGCAATATTTTCTGAATTGGAATGCAAAATTTGAACCCGTCCGTGATAATAATGACTCAAATACTCTAAGCGAGAGTAATTGACATCTAAAATTGTCACTTGTGAGCCCAAACCAACGGCGATAAAAGCGGCATTGATTCCGACAGTGCCTCCTCCGATAATAACGGTTTGCCCTTGGGGAACACCCGGCACCCCTCCAAGCAAAATACCTTTTCCCCCTCTATCTTTTTGCAAATACCCAGCTCCGATTTGTGCAGACAAACGACCAGCTACTTCACTCATTGGTCTTAAAAGGGGTAAGGCTCCATCTTCTTCTTGAATAGTCTCATAAGCTATGGCTTTTACTTTTCGTTTTAAAAGGGCTAAAGTGAGTTCTCGCTGCGCAGCTAAGTGCAAAAAAGTATAGAGAATTTGATCTTCTTTTAATAAATCGTATTCTGATTTGAGAGGTTCTTTAACTTTAACGATCATATCGGATTGTTCGTAAATTTTTTGTGATGAAGAAATAAGTGTCGCTCCATTTTTTTGATAGCTTTCATCTGAGATAAAACTTCCCCGCCCTGCACCTGTTTGAACTAAAACTCGATGACCATTTTGAATCAACTGCCGAACATTGTGGTCGGTTAATCCCACTCGATTTTCTGCTCGTTTAATTTCTTTTGGAACACCAATAATCATTTACTTACCTTTTGCTAAATATTGACGAGCATAGTTGGTGAGCATACGTCCTCGAGCTGTTTTTTGTATCAAACCCTGTTGGACCAAAAATGGCTCATGAAAATCTTCCACCGTATCTGTTTCTTCCCCTAAGACACTGCATAGAGCATCAATACCCACTGGTCCGCCCTGAAAATGATCCCTCATTAAAAGCAAAATTTTTAAATCCATAAAGTCTAACCCTTTTTGATCGACTCCTAAATAATGGAGAGCTTTTTGAGCTTGTTCTTGGTCAATTAAATTTCCCCCATGGACTTGCACCACATCTCTTACTCTTTTTAATAGACGATTAGCTGTGCGAGGGGTTCCCCGACTCCGAGAGGCGATTTCAAGAGCTGCTTCTTCAGTAATAGATACCTTCAACAAACGAGCGGAACGAGAGATAATTGTACTCAACGATTTTTCTTTATAAAATGACATACGCTCCACAATTCCAAAACGATCCCGAAAGGGAGAGTTTAAAAGTCCAATTCGAGTGGTAGCTCCAATTAAGGTAAACGGGGAGAGTTGAAACCGCATAGAGCGTGCTCCAAAACCTTCACCTGTCACAATATCAATATAAAAATCTTCCATTGCACTATATAAATATTCTTCCACTTCTTTGGGAAGACGATGAATTTCGTCTATAAAAAAAACTGCATTTTCTTTCATAGTTGTTAAGAGTGCCGCCATATCTCCTTTTCGGCGAATCACCGGACCTGAGCTGGTCTTTAAATCCACTTTCATTTTATGGGCAATAATATGAGCTAAAGTTGTTTTGCCTAAACCCGGAGGTCCAACCAATAGACAATGATCCAATACTTCTTTTCTCTTTAAAGAAGCCGAAACAAAGAGTTCGATTTTCGCTTTTACTTCATCTTGACCAGGAAATTCTTCAAACTTGGAAGGTCGCAAACTATAGTTATTAAATGGTGCTTGCCGAGGAAGACTTGCCAGCTCAACTCTATGCTCCATCGGCTACAACCTCCCGATCGGGTCGAAGATAAGACAAAGCTTTTTTAAGAGCTTTGGATTGGTCTTTTTCAAATGGAATTTGATCCAACACTTTATGAATTTCTTTTGAATGAAACCCCAAATGAGATAAAACTTCGTTTAACCATTTCTTCATTTGTATTTCTTCGGATTTTCCAACTCCTATTGGTAAATTACCCTTTAAACCTAATACCATCTGCTGAGCAATTTTTTTGCCCACTCTGGGTAAACTACATAACCCCTTTACATCTTCTTTTTCAATCATCTCCACTAACAAATCTAAAGAAGAAACTGCCGACAAAACTGATAAAGCCATTTTAGGTCCCACACCAGAAATGCCAATAAAAGCACAAAATAATTCTTTTTCTAAATGAGTAAAAAAACCATAAAGTTTAAAACTATCTTCTCGCACATGGGTGTAAATTTCTAACTCAACAGTGGAGTGTAAAGATAACCCATTACAAGTTTTATTGGATACAAAAACCTCATAGCCCACCCCTCTCACATCTACCATTATGCAATGGGATTCGATTCGCTTAACAACTCCTTTTAGAAAGGCAATCATAACTGTTTTCCCAATAAGTGAGGTCTTTGCTTTTGAAAAACATGACATAAGGCGACAGCTAAAGCATCTGTTGCGTCCAAAGGGATTTCTAAATCGGGCAGAGAGAACCAATTGGAAATAAAGTTTTTTACTGTTTGCTTATCTGCTCCACCCATTCCCGTCACAGATTGTTTAACAAACCGAGTGGCATAAGAAAAAAACTGTGAATGATACCGACTCGCTTGATAACTACAGATGCCAAAAATTTGACCCAGCTTAAAGGCGCTATCGGCATTTTTACCAAAAAAAACTTTTTCCACCGCAGTTTCTGAGGGGCTATATTTCTGATAAAGTTGTTCCAACTTCCCTCCAATCACCAATAGGCGATCCACATAATTTTCTGTTTTTCCGCCCTCTATCACACCTAAATCCTGTAAAATAAGTTGCTCTTTTTCTAAGCCAATTACGGCAAAGCCCATTCGAATAGTCCCAGGATCTAAACCCAATACCTTGCTCTTCATCATAAAGCTTCTACAAGACTATCCCGATAGAAAACATCTGGCAATTCCCTCTTTCTTTTTGTATGACATAAAGTATGGCAGTTAAACCGTCTTTATTAAAGCATTATTTAAAGTTATATCGCAGAAAGCCTAATTCACAGTTTTTTGTTCCCTTAGCCGATCTCTATCGCAGAAATGGAAACACAGACAAAGCCTTGCAAGTTTGCCAAAAGGGAATTAAAAACCATCCGAAGTTCGCAATGGGTCATGCCGAATTGGGAATGATCTGGATGGATTTAAAGCAATTAAACTTAGCTCAACAGTCTTTAGAGTTGGCCGTCCGACTTTCTCCAAAATACTTATTGGCACATAAATTATTAGGTCAAGTTTACTTAAAACAAAAAAACCCAGAAAAAACCCTCTCTGCTTACCAGATGGTTTTAACATTAGACCCGGGCAATAAAACTGCTACTCGCATTATCGATAAATTATCTAAAGCTGAAAAACCCCCTCCAGTAGACGATACAGGATTTACTTTTCAAAACCTATCGGAAGTTTCTGCTCAAATCACGCCACCTTCAACTTCGATTTCAACTCCGACTCCGACTTCGACTTCACTTCGTTCTACTTTATCGCACTCCACTTCGGATCATCATTTACCTCCCCTGCTTCATCCTCTGCCCAAAAAAACGAGCAAAACAAACGAAGAAGAATTTAAAAATCGATGTTGGATAGTGGAAGGCTTGCTGGAACAAAACAATTTTGAGGAAGCAAAAAACCTTTTAACCGAGATGAAAAATATTTATAACCATCACCAACAAAAAAAAGATTCCATCCATCGTCTAGAACAAAGCTTTTTTCTTAAAAAAAAGAAAATTCAAGAAGAGCAAATCAAACAAAACCAAAAACGCTCTCATCAAATCAAAACTTTACGCCATTTACTCGATCGCGTCAATGGATATCTTTCTCGTCAAGAGTATTAAAACAGGGGCATTGGATCAATGGTTGGAACTAACGATTTCAAAAAAGGACTTCGAATTTCTATTAAAAAAGAACCTTATGTGATTTTAGATTTTCAACATGTTAAACCGGGCAAGGGAAATCAATTTACACGAACTAAACTTAAGCACTTAATTAAAGGTTCTTTGTTGGATTTAACCATTCGATCGGGTGAAAAATTTAAAGAACCCGATATTATTTACAAAGATATGAACTTTTTATACAAAGACGAAAGCCAATTTTATTTTATGGATCGTGATTCTTACGAACAAATCACCTTACCTCAAAAAATAATTGGAGAGTATGGTATGTTTTTAATAGAAAACATGACAGTTAAAATTTGTTTTTTTGATCAACAACCAGTAGGAATGGAATTAGCTAAAACTGTCCAGTTAAAAATTAAAGACACCGAGCCGGGATTTAAGGGCAACACAGTTACCAACACCACCAAGCCCGCTACATTGGAGACTGGATTAGTGATCCAAGTACCAACTCATCTCAATTCTGGAGATATCATTAAAATCAATACCAAAAAATGTTCTTATATTGAAAGAGTAAAATCTAGGAACTAAAAATGACCCAATTTGCAAAAAATAAAAAACTCAGCACTCCATTTTCAAACTCAATCGAAACAACCGTCCAATCTCTTTTAGTTAAAGGCACACCAATTAGAAAAATTGCCAAGCAATTACTAAAAAAAAAAGCCGTCCAAACGAATGCAAATTACTTTCACCAAGTTTGCCGATTTTTGTATCAAGCGGGATTAGACCAAATGCTGATCCAAGTTTGCAGTTGGAGATTGAAAAACAAAAAAATTATCCCATGGAGTTTTTTAATAGAAACTTTATCGTCCCGAAAAATTCAAGTTCCTAAAAAAATTCAACGAGTTTTCTTAAAAGGCATTCACGAACAAAAACAAATTAAAGAAATGCTCACCAGTCGAAGCTGGGATCATAACCATCCCGAATTACAAGAATGGAAAACTCAAACAATCCAAATAATCTTTAACAAAAAAAACAAAAATTTTATTAAACTCATGGAAGATTTAGAGTTTATCCAAAGCCAAGGAGTTTTACAAAAAGAAGAAGAAATTCTAAAAAAATTGAAAAAAATTGATCCTCAAAATCCAGATATTCAAGAAAAATGGAATCAATTTAAAGAAAAATGGGGACGACACATTATTCGAAAAAAAAAACAAGAATTGTTGACAAAAACTACTCCACCATCCCCTCCGCCCAAAGAAGAACTGGAATTTGCTAAAAAACTTTTAAGTCTTGCAAAAAAAATGTTAAAAAAACAACCTCAACTCGGCGAAAACTTAGCTTTGCTGTTTTCTTTTATTGGTTATCCTCGTATGGCGGTCAGTCTTTTAGAAAATCAATTACATTCTTCGTCTAGTGAATGGTTATATATAGACCTACTGTTACAAAGCCAACTGTATGTGAGTTGCTTAAGTTTTGCAGACTATATGGAAATGAAATATAAAAATAACCCCGACACTGTTTTTGCTCTATCTTATACTCGTTCTAAAGCCTATTATGGCTTGGGGAAAAAACAAAAAGCTAAAAATATTTTAAAAGAATTGCTAAAAATTCGACCTAATTATCGACTCATTTATGTTTTATTAGAACAATGGGAAAAGGGAGTAGAGCATTGAAAGTGCCGATGGTTCGATGGGTTCGGTGGGTAGCCATTATCACATTATTGATAAGTGCCACTTTTTTTGCTTATCAGTTACAATCTAAAGCTAAAAAATGGGTAACTACCCAAGTAATTAACGTAATAAAAAAAAAACAAGCTCAGTTGGGGGTTCGCATTCGATGGGAAAGCTTATCAATTTCTTGGATTCCGTTAAGAATTAACATTAAAAATATCACCTTTCGTTTTCCCAATCGTTTTTTATTTGCAGAACCGATTACCAGTAAACAACTCATTATTTCACCGGATTACATGCATCTTTTAAAAAAAAGATTAACTGCCAAAATAACCGCCCTGCAAGCTCGTATGGTCATTCAACCATCTCAGAAAAAAAATGCTAACGGATTTAAGGTCCTCACTCAAAAATACACAACTTGGTTAAAAAATATTCCACTTGTAAAGCTTTCTTTAAAATCGGCTCATTTAATTGTTCATACCCCAAAAGAGAGTTTAGAAACTCAAAATATAGATATTCAACTCCTATCTCGAAAAAAACAAACTACTCTTAAAATGGAAGCTCCCATTATTCAACTGGGCAAGCAAGCTTTGTTTTCTTTAAAAGCAAATATCGCATTAAAGCCGGATATGATTTTTTTTAAAGATTTTTTATTTCATAATCCTTATTCTCTTTTAAAATTATCGGGTCAGATAAAAGGGGATTTTTACAAAAAACAATTAAACTCCAGTCGATTAAAGATAAAAATTAAAGCTTCTGCAAACGACTTTTTAAGTGTACACCAATTGATCCATCCTCAAGCACAAGCTCTTTATAAAGGAGTTGTTTCTTTAACAGCTGATATGCAATATCGTCCCAATCCAAAAAAGAACAAAAAATTTTCTGCTCAAAATATTACGGGCGATTTTAATTTTTCTACTAAAAATTTTTCTGCTCAAAACATCTTTTTTTCAGAAATAAAAGCCGTGGGAAATTTAAAAAATAAAAAGCTCTATTTTGATCAATTTTATATTCAACATTTACCCAGTTGGGATATTCGTTTAACTGATTTTAAAATCCATTTAGAAAAACCTTATTTTTTTAAAACCCATCTTAGAATTAAAAACAGCCAACTTTATTCACTACTCAAAGCGGTTAACATTTCATCTCGAGTTTCTTCTCTAATAGATGGTGGATGGAATTGCCAAGGGAGAGGTCAAGGAGCAGAAAAAAAACCAACTCTTAACTGCAACGGAGAAGCTCAAATCCAACAACTTTCTGTTCGATATAAAGCCACAAAAAAAAAATTACAAACACCTCCTATTTTAAAAGTTCCATCTTTTAATTTTAAAAATCAAATCTCTATGGAAAAAGATATTTTAACTGCCCAAACCGTCGCATTTACTGACACTTCTTTATTAGATGGAAACTATCGCTTAAATTTAAGAAAAAAAGATTTTTTGGCCCACCTCCAAGGAAAGCTCAATTTTTCGGATATAGAAAATTTAGTTAATCTTTCTCCAAAGGGCTTAGTCGATATTAAAAATGCCAGTTTTAAAATTTCTCAAAAAAAATTAGAAGTTCAATCGGATATGGAGGGGGAAAATATACAAATTGCCAATTTTAAAGCGGGACATTTAAAAACTCATTTAACTTATGCAGATGGTTTTTTACAGTTCAATCGGGTTAAAGGAAGTTTCAAAAAATCTCGCTACAGAGGTTATGTGCACTTTAATCTTTTTAAAAGTACCATTCAGTCTTTTGCTGATTTCCCGATTATTCGATTAGAAAACATTACCCACAGTGTGGAAAAAAGAAGAACTTTACCCGTTCGATGGAATGGGGGTGGAAGTTTAACGGCTTATTTAAAAGGTCCTTTAAAGAAAAATGCTCTCTATTACACTATACGATCTCAATTGAGTGAAATAAATTTAGAAAAAGAGCAATTTAAAAAAGCAATGATCCATGTGGAATCTCAAAATGGTCATTTAAAAACCCACCAGATGGAGTTTCACAAAGAACATGGGGAAATTAAAATAAATGGTGAGATACTTCCAAACGGAAACATTCACGCCAATATTAAAGGCTCTCACCTTTATTCCAACGACTTCCAAAATATTCAAAAGTATACTAAGGGTTATTTTTCATCCAATTTAGATTTTGACATGCAAGTTGGGGGGACTTATTTAAAACCTGAAGCAAAAACCCAACTGATACTTCAAAACTCATCTTTTAAAGGGCAAGCATTAAGAGATTCGAAATTATCTTTAATTTTATATCCCGATCGAGTAGTGGGTTTAGGACAATTATTTAATGAGTTAAAAATTCAAAAATTTATATTCCCCTATCAAAGCAGAAAAAAAGTGATGTTATCTGTTAATGCAAAAAAATTTAATCTCCAACCTTTTTTATCTGGCAAATCTTTTGATACCAATTTTCAACATTCGTCCCATGTAGGTGGTGAAATAGACATCACTTACAAAAAAAATCATTTTGATCAATCGAGTAACGGGCAAATTAAACTCAATAAAATATTTTTACAATCGGGACCCCACTTTTTACAAAATCAAAAACCCCTTTTGATTACCCTACAAAACGGAAAAATAAACACATCTCCGATCGTACTCATGAGTGAAATGAAACCTTTAAAAATCACTCCTTTCAATAAAAACCATTTAATGATCGATGGGAGTTTGCCTGCATCTCTTTTAAATTTTTTATTCCCGTCTATAAAATTTTCGGAAGGAAGATTGCAAACTTATCTAAAAATTAACTCTCAATTATCTCATTTGCAAACAACTGGTCAGATTCAACTTAAAGGAACTAAAGTTCAACTTCATCCTTATTTAGATCCTTTAGAAGGTGTGGATTCTCTCATACAGATTCGCAATCGAAAATGGGAAGTTCAATCTCTCCAAGCAAATATGGGGGGTGGGCATATTAATCTCAAAGGAGATATTAATTTTATTCGTAAAGGGAAGATACCTATCCATATTGAAGGGGATTTTCAGCAAGTGCATTGGAAGAGCTGGCCGAGCATGAGTGCTAAAGGGGATGGGAAAATTCGAATCACTGGGCAAAAATTTCCCTACAAACTATCTCTCATAGCTGACATTAAAAGTGCAAAAATTAAAAAAAATTTTTCTTCTTCGTCTTCGTCGGCTAATCCATTTAATCTCAGTCCTTTTGTTTTAACCCAGACGGAAAAAGAATCTTTTAATGTCGTGGATATGGATTTTGATTTAAATTTTAAAGAGCCTATTCGTATTCAAAATTCTCAAATGCAATCCCATTTAATAGGAAATGTTTACATAACCGGTCGACCTGCTCAACCTATTTTATCTGGAAAATTTAAAATTCAACCTGGTGGAGAAATTATTTTCCGAGATCACAAATTTAAAATCACCTCTGGTCAATTAATTTACCATAAAAATAAAGCTCAAGAACCTTTTATTCGATTAACGGCTCAAACTTCTGTTCTAGAGCAAAATATCACCGACAATTTTAAAAACGAATATGACATTCTTCTCAAAATTAAAGGTCGAGGTCATTTAGCCACTTTTACTTTAACTAGCTTGCCAGCATTAACAGAAAACGAAATTGTCTCTTTATTAGTTTTTGGCACTCGATCGATGAGTTTTCAATCGTCTAATTCTTCAAACATTGTTCAACACGATATTATTAAATACTCTTATTATCATCTGGCACCTGTTTTATTTCAAAAGGCTATTAACAAAGAGTTTCAACATACATTAGGTATGGATTTTTTAATTGTTCCTTATATTAACTCTAAGAAGCACACAGTTTCTACTAAACTCATCGTAAAGAAAAAAATTTTTAACCGGTTAAATGTTTCTACCAGTCAAACATTTTTAGATAAAAATTCTGAAAAAAATATTACAGCCGAATACACTGTTAATCCAAATGCCTCTTTAGTTGGATGGTGGAAAAACGAAAACTTAGCCGGCACAGATGATCAAAACTCTAATGTACTAGGTTTAGATTTGGAGTATCAAATTGCATTCTAAACCAGCACTCCTTATTAACTATTTTAGTGTTGGATTGTTTTTTTTACTTTTCAACCTCAATAGTTTTTCTGCACCTGTTGATAACCAGTTAAAAAAACCTTCGTCGTTTACCACCTCGCTTGCCACTCATAACACCATTCAAAAAATTAAAGTGATTACAGAAAATAAACAACTAAAATCTCGTATAGAAAAACACTTAGCATCTTACCGAGGTCAGGTGATCTCTTCTGCTTTAAAAAACACAATTCGTCAAAAAGTTTTTTCTTTACTCCAAAAGAAAAGATTTTTTTGGCCCAATTTAAATGGTCCGATTTTTTTTTCTACCCCCCAAGGGGTGATTGTATCTATTTTTATTAACCACCCTTATCGTTATGGATGGATTCTAAAAGGGAACCAACACATTCCTTCTGACCAATTGATAACAAAAAAAATTAAAAACCAAATATTTAATCATAGAAAGTCTGAGCAAAAACTGATTGAGTTAATTAAAACGGCTTATTTAAAAAAAGGTTATTTTCGAGTTCGCATTCAAAGTCGCACACAAACTGACTCTAATCGTTTTGTTAAAACTTTTCGCCTATTTATTACAGAAGGTCCAATTTTAAAAATTAAAACTATTCAGATCACCGGACGCTTTTCTCGTCCGACTCATTATTACATGCGACTGATCAAAAAATTTAATCGTGTTCTCATTCGAAACAATTTTTTTTATAAAAACACATGGGACAAAGGGGTCACCAGTTTAAAAAATCAACTGAAAAAAGAAGGTTATTTACAAGCGAACCTTTACTCAAAAATTAAAAAAGAAAAAAACCAAGTGACTATTAATATTAACTTAAATGAAGGACCTCTCACTCAAATTAATCAAATGACATTTAAAGGTAATCATCATTTTTCGGATCATCAGTTGCAAGAGCTCATCCAAACCAAACCTCAATTGGGATGGAATCCTTATTTATTGGATCAAGATGTTCACACTCTTATCAAAGCCTATAAAGAGCAAGGTTTTATGGAGATGACTATTAACACAAATAACATGATTTCTTACAATCCTTCGACTGCCAAGGTGGATTTGTTATTTGATATAAAAGAAAATCAAAAAATTATTGTCTCCGATATTATTATTCAAGGAGCTGGAATCACAAAAAGTCATTTTATAAAAAAAACTTTGCCATTAAAAATAAATGATATTTTAACCTCAAAAAAAATTAACTACTCGATAAAAAAATTAAGAAAGCTGGGTATTTTTTCTTCTGTGGATATTTTAGTTGTCAATACGAAAAAAAAACAATCTCGTAAGAGAATTGTTATTGTAAAAGTAAAAGAAAGAAAACCGAGATTAATACGCATAGGAGCTGGATTAAATACAGAGCGTGTTTTAACAGCTCGGGGGTTTTTACAATTATCTCACCATAATTTATGGGGTGTCGGTCGAGGAGTTTTTTCTAACATAAAACTGCAATCTAACATGGCTCGGTTATTTGATATGATATCTCCAACCCTTCCCCATATTGAACATCAAGCAGACCTTATTTATACAGAGCCATTTTTGCTTCATTCTCCTTTTAGTGGGCAGGTGAGTTTATCTCATGCCAATACTATTTCTCTCTACAATAAAGACCAAAATTCTCTGAATATCGCAAACACTGCTAAATTGAATTTTAATTTACAAAAAGAGATTAACCCTCATATCAACTGGCAATTGACCTTACTGAGCTGGGAGGGGAAAAAAGAATTTGAAAAAAGCTCTCGATGTTTGAATAGAAATGTTGGTTTGCAATCACTTCCACCCCAACTAAAAGGAATTTGTGAAGATCGAACCCTCAATATGACTGGTACGGGATTAGCCATTAATATAGATAAAAGAAATCAAGTGATTTCCACTTCAGAGGGTTTTTTATCTAAATGGTTTGTAGAACACACAGGTCCTTACTTTCCGAACAGCTCGGAAGAAATTAATTTTATCAAAATGGAGATGAAACATTTTGACTTTCACTCTCTTTTTGACCAATTGGTATGGGTGAACTCTTTACAAGGGGGTATGATTTTTAACCTCAATAAAAGCTTAAACAATAGTGGGTTTCCGGTTAGCCGATCTTTTATCTTAGGAGGAGTTAATTCTTTAAGAGGATTTGACGGACTATTAGATGGTCAGAGGGTGCCCGATAAAGAAGAAATGGATATTTCTGGTGCAAATCAAATAATTATGGCCAGTTCTTCTGTTTTTTTTCTCATCAAAACAGAACTGCGGTTTCCGATTAACAATCAATTAAAGGGGAGTGTTTTTTACGATGGAGGGGGAGTGATGATTTCTGGTATGGACTTTAAACAACCTTATCGGCATTCAGCGGGTTTTGGGCTTCGATATCGAACTCCTTTAGGGTCTATATCGGGATATTTAGCTTTTAAAATCACTCCTAAAAAAAATGAATCTCCATTTTTACCCCATTTGTCATTTGGGAGTTTTTAAAATATAAATTTTTATGCAGAGAAGAGTGCTATGAAATATAATTTAGTGATCATACGCCACGGACAAAGTGAATGGAACCAACACAATCGGTTCACTGGTTGGGCAGACATTGATTTAAGCTCCCAAGGTATTAAAGAGGCAAAGCGAGCGGCGAAACTTCTCATCGACTTAGGCTTTAAATACGATATAGCCTGCACTTCTGTTTTAAGAAGGGCTATCCGAACTCTATGGATTTTATTAGATGAGATGAACCAAATGTGGACTCCTGTGATTAAATCATGGCGACTCAACGAACGACATTACGGCGAACTCACTGGCTCTAATAAACTCAAAATGATTGAAAAATATGGTAAAAAACAAGTGCAAATATGGAGAAGATCGTATCAAACACCTCCTCCTCAAAATCTAACTCATGAGCTAACATCTTCTACTTTACCTCATTTGGTGCCTCCATTTTTAAAAAAAATTGAGCCACTTCAAGGGGAATCTCTGAAACAAACTCAGAACAGAGTGCTTCCTTTTTGGAACGAGATCATTGCCCCTGCTTTGCAAAATAAAGAAAATTTGCTCGTCGTAGCTCATGGCAACAGTTTGCGAGCTTTAATCAAACATATCGAACAGCTAAACGAACACGAGATTACAGAAGTGGAAATTCCCACTGGAGTTCCCATGGCGTATCATTTATCGTCCAAAGATTTATCGATTCAAACTCCTCGGGTCGTTATTCAATAATAAGATCTCTAAATATTCTTTAAAAAAAACGATTAGTTGTTTGACTTAAGCCCTATTTTGCGATTAAAAATAGCCATGTCAAACAACTAATCAGAAGTAGAGGAAGTTATGGAAAAACTATATGTCGGCAATTTGTCTTACGATGTAACGGAAGAGGAATTGACTAATCTTTTTTCTCCTAAAGGGGAAGTGGTATCTGTGCGAATCATTAGCGACCATCAAACGGGTCGGTCTAAAGGATTTGGTTTTGTGGAGATGTCTAATAACGAAGCGTGTTCAGCTGTCATATCAGCTTTTAACGGATACGAACTCAAAGGGCGACCCATGAAAGTAAACAAATCTGTAGATAAACCTCGTCGAAATCGAGGAAGAGACGACAAGCGCTGGTAATATTTTTTTAACTCCCTTAAATCAATTAAAGCCGGTCCTTATAGAGGGGAAAGTAAAGATCTTCTCCGATTGGAATGTGGAGTTCTGACGGATTGGTTTGGAGTGTAAAAACGACAGGTGCAGAATGAATGATCGCCAATGGACAACATTTGTTTCCCTCTCCCATGAGCAAAACGGCACTGGCAGCTAAGGCATCCACTCGATTCACACTTGTGAAGCGAAGAGTTTTATCAAACAAATCTTTGCTCCCAATGAGAGAAGAAACGCCCGAAAAACCATAATAAGAAACCGAAACCCCGATCACTCCTTTTCGCAAAGGAGTGGTTTTAGAATCAGTCATGATCAATCCAAAGTGCTTGAGATGAAGTTTGTTTTGAATGTAATGATAAAGTTTTTTTAAAGAAGCATAAGGGTCTTTAGGGTAGAGAATATAATTTCCGTCTGGAGAATTAGATTCATCAATACCTGCAGAAGGGAGCATCAAATGATGTTGAATGGTCAGATGAAACCCCGACTGGGTGGAACCTAAATCGTGTTGGCATTCTTTTTGAATGAGCTTTTTTTTATCGTGATTTTTTTTAGACACCACTCGCCCTTCAGATAGACTAACAATTTTAGAAGTAATTGCCAGAATAGAGTTTTCTTTGAAATGAGACTGGGTGTGCTTTAAAATAAAAGCTGATAAATCCATACCGGCAGAGAAAACAGAAGTTTTAATTGCTACGACATTCATAAACGATTCGATGCCCGGCGAGGGACTTGAACCCCCACCTCTTGAAAGAGACATGATCCTAAGTCATGCGCGTCTGCCAATTCCGCCAGCCGGGCGGTTTTTTTATTACTTAATTTACTCCAAACTTTTAATCTCTCCATCAATGAGTTTTCTATAACTAGCCGGATCCATTAAATGAGACAAATCTCCCTCTCGGACCATTTCTATACGAATTAACCAACCTTGATCCATGGGGTGATCGCTAATTAACCCAGGCGTTAAAGAGCCATTAATTTCCACCACTTCTCCAGAAACTGGCACATATAAATCGCTGACACTTTTATTGCTCTCCACCAGTCCGAACACTTGCCCTCTTTCAAAACTTTGCCCTTTTTGTGGCAACTTCCAGCTCACAATTTCGCCCAATCGATCTTGAGCATAATAAGTAATCCCAATAGTGACCGTATTGCGATCATCTAGAGAAATCCACTCATGAGTTTTGGTATAGTAATAATTGCCTTCTGGAACAATGAGCCGTCTTTGCTGTTCTTCATGCATAAAAAAAATTCTCCTTTAAAAAAAATATTAAAAACTGATCTTACTTTTTTATAAATGGGGTGACAACCACTTCGGCAGCAATGAGCTGGCGATGAATCTCTACTTCAATGGGTGTTCCGGGATCACAGTAACGAGAATCTACATACCCAAGGCCAATCATTTGATTAAGAAAAGGAGATTTAGCTCCACTAGTGACTTCTCCGATCACTGAACCGTTTTTAAAAATTCGATATTTTTGACGAGGAACGCCACTTTGTAAATTTTTTAACCGAAATCCAACCCATTTTCTTTTTAACAAATCCTCTTTTTTCTGCAAAGCCTGCGACCCAATAAACGAGGCTGGATTTTTTACCGCCCACCCCAGACCCGCCGAATAGGGATTGGTGCCCTCGTTTAAGTCGACTCCGTAGAGAGGGTATTTCATTTCCATACGCAAAGTGTCTCGGGCAGAAAGACCAACTGGTAGACATTTTATCTGATACTTGGGATCTAAAAATGCCCGCCACAAATTTTTTGCAATTTCTGCACATAAAATAAGTTCGAAACCATCTTCTCCTGTATAACCCGTCCGAGATACCAAAATTTTTTGATTATAAAAAGGCACAAACTTCCAACCAAACTGATCTAATCCACTCAACTTAAAGTCATGCGTATTGGAGGAAGAGGAGGAGGAGTTCAGCACTTTTTCTAAAAGCTTAACGGCAAGAGGACCTTGCAAAGCTAACATAGCATGTTGAGAACTTTCATCTTGGATATGACAAGTTTTAGGATACACATTATGGTTTTTCATCCATTGCAAGTCTTTTGTTTGTTGAGAACCGTTACCTACAAAAAGATATTCTGTCTTAAATTTCACACAATATAAAATTCCATCGTCTACAATACCTCCTCGGGGATTACACATCAGATTGTATTGCCCTCGATAAGGAGAAAGACTTTGAACACGATTAGTAAAAAGTTTTTCTAAAACTAAAAGAGCATCTAAACCTTGGATTCGAATTTGACTTAAATGAGAGATATCAAACAACCCGACATGAGTTCTGGTATGAATATGTTCTGCATGGGCGTTTAAAGAAAACTCCAAAGGTAATTTCCAACCATGAAAATTCACAAACCGAGCATTGAGCAATGTATGTTCTTTAATTAAAGGAGTGGTTTTAAGCATCATAAACTCTTTGAAAGCTTAAAAGTATTTTCTAAAAGACATGCCACTGTCAGTGGACCCACCCCCCCCGGCACGGGAGTTATCCATCCTTTAAAAGAAGAAAATTCGTTCAACCGTATATCTCCTACTAAAGTGGTTTTTCCATCTTTACACACTCGATGAATCCCTACATCTATAACAGTGGCAGAAGGTTTAAAATCATCAATCCCCAATAACCCGGGCTTTCCACTGGCTACAACCACCACATCGCAATCCCTTGTAATGTCTGCTAAATGACGAGTTTGAGAATGACAAATCGTTATTGTGGCATTGGCTTTTAGTAAAAGTTGAGCCATCGGAAGACCCACAATACGACTTCGCCCAATCACAACCGCCTTTTTTGCTTGCAATGGAATACGGTAAAAATTTAAAAGCTTCATAATCCCTAAGGGAGTACAAGGCAGTATTCGGGGTTTTCCAATCCAAGCTAAACCTTGATTTTCAGCTGTTAAACCGTCCACATCTTTTAGGGGATTTATCCAAGAGATCACATCTTTTGAATCAAATCTTTTTGGCAAAGGAAGTTGCACCAACAAAGCACTTACTTCTGAGTTTTGATTTAAATCTTGAATGGTCTGACGAAGAAACGAAAAAGACACATCCTCTTTGAGACGAATCACTTGAGAGCGAATACCCACCGTTTCACAAGCTTTAATTTTTCGACGCACATAAATCAAACTAGCGGGATCATCTCCCACCAATATCATGACTAAAAACGGACGCTTACCCCCACTGAAACAAAAATCTTGAACTTTTTTTGCTAAAGTATGCTGTAAATCTAAAGCCAGTTTTTTTCCGTCTAAAACATTCATTATCACTTGACCTCTCAACTTAAAAAAATAAATAACATGATATGAAAAAACAATCTAACAACCCTTTACTTTCTCTCAGAAAAGACTTTATAGAACACCCTCTAACACAAAATTTATACAAAACCATCTACGACCATCAGTTAGTAGAAGAAGCTTACAAAACAACACTTAAACTTTACATCCAATTTAAAGAATCGTTAAATCCAACTACCAAAAACTAAAAATATTTTAAAAAACTGTTACAAAACTCTACGGTGTAAATAAAATTTTTAGTCGTTTTGGGGATTTTCGCATGTTTTAAGCCCCTAAAACTCCCCTAAAACATCTTTTAATGCACTTTTAAGTGCTGGCTTCGTTTTTGCTTATCTAATAATTAAAAAAAAAAGGAGGTTTTATGAAACATTTAATTCCTAGGCTTACAAAACAAAGTTCTCAGCTTAAAAAACAAAGTTTTAGGCCTACAAAACAAAAAGGGCAAGGTTTGATTGAATATTTAATTTTGATTGCTTTAATGGGGGTGGCGACTATTGGAGTGATTCGAGTTTTGAATCAGACAATTAAAGCTCGTTTTGCTTCGGCTATTTATGCCCTTCAAGGAAACCCCAAAAAAGTTAAAACTGAGAGTCTTCAAAAAAACAATTATCAAAAATCGGATTTGAGTGACTTTATGAGTGGTGCCGCCAGCCAGAAAAAAAAGACTAAAAGATAATGAAATATAAAAGAGGGCAAGCCGTTATGGAGATGGTCATGTTTTTACCTTTGGCATTTGGAGGCTTGGTGGTGTGTTTATTTGTGTTTTACACTTGTTCGAAACAGTTATGGGTGGATCATCAACTGTATCAATTTTTAATTTGTTTATCTCAAAGAGTAAATCAGCTTAAGTGCCAAAGAAAGTTAAAAAAAGGTATTCGTTCATTTTTATGGATGGGAGATAAAATAAAAACTCTGAAATTTAATGGGAAGGAGAACAAATGGAGCGGTTATTTAGTAATAGAAAATATTTATATTCGAGGAGTTTGGAAAAAAAAAGTTCACTTCAACGGGGATTTATAAGCATGTTTTTATTGTTAACTCCTTTACTTATAACTTGTCTTATGGTGTTTATCAGTTTAATTTTTTGCATCCGAAATTATACTCAATCTCAAAGTTTATGTATTAATTACACAATGAAAGCTCAAAAAATAGCAGGCAGACAATTAAAAAAACTTTTAAAATTAAATCCATTAGCTGATCGATTAAGAGCTATGTATCGAAAACTAAAACATGCGTATTACATAGCAATTACTATGGGAAACAAAGTGTCCGCTCTGGCGATTAAAGAGCAAATCCGAATCATTCAACAAAAAAGATATGCCTTAGATTTAAAACAAAAAAATATTTTAAATGACAGTCTCTCCCAAATAAAAAAAGTTTTTTTTAAATTTAAAAGAAAATTGGCAAAGTTTAAATCTCCCAAAATACGGATGTTGCATCCTCTCCCTTTTGGTTTAGCCATAAAGGCTAGACCTACTAAAGACATTGCACCATCTTATTATGTAAAATCTCATTTTTCTAAACGGCAAAAAATTTCGATTAATTGGACTATGTTTCTTTATCATTTTTTGCCTCATTGGTTGGATATTTCTTTTTTTAACAAGCTATTATCTGCTTATAGTTGCTCAAGCACTTTATATAAAAAGAAGAACACATGGATGATTGGACTTTCTTCTTAAAGTTTTAAAATAGAGAAATAAAAGGTGAGTGAGAAAATGTTAAATGGTGATATGAAATTTTAAAGGAGGTAGTGTAAATGATAAAATGGCAATTTGTAAAAAGGCAATTGCTAAGAGGGCAAGCCCTAAAGGGGCAGGTGATATTAGAACTTTTATGGGTGACTTTATTTATATGTACTTTTTTAAGTATTATGTCTTTTATGTATGAAAAGGGAAAACAAGAAATTCGATTCAGCCGACAAATCAAATCGACAAATTAAATAACCAATTATAATTAAGAGAAAATTAAACAAGGGGGGTAAAAAAAAATGGACAACAAAAAAATTAAAGATTGGATTATCCAACATCCTCAAATTAAGTGGTGGTTAGTTTTAATGGGAGTATCGGTGGTTTTTACTTACTCGTCTTACTACCAAACAACCAGTCATGAGGGCATAAAGGGTCAGAAAGATTATCTTTCTAAAAATGTCGATACTTTAATCCCAGAGGGTTTTGTTTTATTACCTGTCGAATTAAGCAATCGGGATTCTTTGGATGGTTTTTTGCCAGAAAAAGGGGTAGTGGATCTTTATGTTTCTAATTCTTCCTCGATGAAAACGATTAAAGTGGCAGGTGGAGTTAAAATTATTCGATCTCCACAGAACCCAGATCAATTAGCTGTATTAGTTTCTGAGAAAAAAGCTCGATTTTTAATTAAAAGGTCTGAGGCTTTTTATGCTATTATTCAAAACCCAGAGAAAAGAGGAGAGGGGGTATATCCTTTGGGAACGGCGAAACCCAAAAGGCAGATTATTATAGAACATAGTTTAGATTCCACTCCCATGTCAGAGAATCTGTAATGTAAGAACTTTATAAAAAGAAAGTATAAAAAAAGAGATATTAAAATTAAAAAGGGCTTATAATGAATTTTAAAAAAAGATACCTCTATTATGGGATTTATTGGGGAGTGTATTGGGGTATTTTATTAACTAGCTTTTCAGCTTTGGGCGAAGATAATTCTCATGAGGTTTTAATTCGCTCAACAAAGACTCGTTTTTCAGAATTTAATTCTTTTTTACAAGTGGAGTTTATAAAAACTTATGCTCAATATCAGTTAGATGAGGTTAGAAGTCGCACTCGACCCATTCATTTATCTTCGTTGTTTAAAAAATCTCAAGCTGAATTTTTATCTCACAATCCCAGGTCAGCTGAACGGACTTATCAAAAAATTGTTCGCCACATCCATGCTTTTGATTGGAACGAAGAAGAGAGAAAAATTATTTTTTACACTTTATTTCGCCTTGCTCAACTCAAATTAGATACTAAGAAAAAGAAATTATTCTTAAAAGAGGCGATGACTTTTGGTTTGAATTTAAAAATTGATTTTAATATTTTTCCTCCTCCTTTAACCACCATGTATTCGAAAATTCGAAAATCAGTTAATCGGGTATTACTAGATTTAAAAAAGATTTTCCCAGACCATGAGTTAATTGTCATAAACGGCAAAACTTTTAAAAGAGGTGAGAAAGTAAAACTTGGCTATGGAATGTATCGGATCAGTGCTTACAGTTCGTCTCATACACCTTGGTCGCAAACACTATCTTTATCTCGTTTAATCGTGCAGACTGTTCGCACTCATTCTTTAACAGATCCGAATAGCAATTGTCGAAGTGGAACCATTGCAAATTTACAAACTCAACTTAAAAAATCTCTAAAAGGTAAAATATTATTTCCAAATTTTTGCGTCTACAATTTAAAAACAAAATCTGCTAAATTTAATCACTACAAACCTTTAAAAATGATGTCAAAATCGCATTTAAAAAGAAATTTTAAAAAAGCAAAATCAAAAGAAAATATTTGGGAAAATTGGAAAAGTCATAAAAAAATGTGGATGATAGGGGGAGTTGCCTTATCTGGTGTGGTGCTATACTTTTTGTTAAAAGATAACAAGGTTCCACCCAATGCTCAGCGTTCAAATAGTTATCCTATAATTAAGGTCAAATTTTAGCGACCTCTTCTGTCTTTTGGTCGGATTCGCCTTCTTCTACCTGTATTATTTCTACTACCTCCTCCGCCAATACCACCTAAGCCTACATTGACACCACCTTGAAACCCACCTGCAAAATTACCGCCAATGCCTCCGCCTCCCATCATAATGTCTTGGATTTGCATTTGAAGACGATTGATCTCTTGGTAAAGAGAAGAAGCAGCTTGTTGCCGTTGCATCCAATTTCTCATTTGATTTTGTCTCCAAGACATAACCATTTGCTGATACGATGCCATCTGCTGCCACTGATTGTTAAGTCCCATCATGGGGTTCATCATGTTCATGCCGGGGAAACCACCCGTCATACCTGGAAACCTACCCATCATGCCTGGGAACATACCTGGGAAATTACCTCCAAAGTTTACACCTCCAGTAAAACCTGGATTACCACCAAACATACCTGGGAACATACCTGGGAAATTACCTCCAAAGTTTACACCCCCCATCATGCCTGGGAACATGCCCGGGAAATTACCTCCAAAGTTTACACCCCCCATCATGCCTGGGAACATGCCCGGGAAATTACCTCCAAAGTTTACACCCCCCATCATGCCTGGGAACATGCCCGGGAAATTACCTCCAAAGTTTACACCCCCCATCATGCCTGGGAACATGCCCGGGAAATTACCTCCAAAGTTTACACCCCCCATCATGCCTGGGAACATGCCCGGGAAATTACCTCCAAAGTTTACACCCCCCATCATGCCAGGGAACATGCCACCACCCCACATATTACCACCTACTGTAGGCGAACATGCAAGAGATGAGCGATTGCCCCACATCCCTCCGCCATAAAGCCCTGCTTGAATAAAGGGAAAAGCAAGTCCTAAAGCCATCCCTGGTTGTGTGGGAAAGCCTTGGCTTTCTAACCTTTTATTGGCATGCCTCATGCCAAAATAACCAAGTGCCGCCCCGCCAAGAGCTGTAGCGGTTCTACCCAATATCTCCCACCCCGAAGGGCCTGGGTCTACAATCTCTTTAATCTCTCTTAGTCTTCTTAATCTGCAATCTAAACAATCAGCTCCTCCTTCTGTCGACTCACCACTTAATAACTGGGCTAATCTTTTAGCTTCTATCTCGTCTCCTAACTCCTCTAAAGTCTCTTTTAATTCTTCTATTCTTTCGTCTAAAATTTTTTCTCTATCAATTAGTTTTTTAAGGTTTTTTAAAGACTTCTTACACTCTTTGCCGGTATCTGAATCGTTACGAGAAAACCTACTACCACCATCTTCGCTACTACTACCAAGACGCGGAACTCCTGTTTCTTTTAATCTGCATGTGTCTGGGCGATTGCAAATCCTTGTAATATCTATTTTTATTCTACTTTTAGATCTATTACCTCTTTTTGCACAAGCTTGCCAGCTTTTAAAAGCTTGACACGAAGGAGTTAATACGCATTTGTTTTCTTCTACATGATGACCTCGCTTTTTGTTGCAATCTGTTTCTATTTCCTCTTCAGTTTGTGTTAAACCCTTTTTAGCTTTTTTTAAAGTTGCCTTAGCCTCTATGAAGCTTTCAGCATTATCTTGGATATTGCTAAAAGCTCTTGTTTCTTTGCTGTAAATTCCATCTTCTTTAGTTAGTAATAGGGAGTTATTCTCGTCAGAAGTTACTTTATCTCTAACTTTTCCATTATTACTATTAGTTTCAAAATCTTGAACTTTCGAAAAAGCGCCATTCAATTGATCTTTCAAATCATCTATATCAGTACCATACGCATTTTCTAATATATTTTCATCTGAATTTTCAACAGCATTTTCAAATTGAGTTCTTTTTTTGTTTATAGCTTTTTCATAAGCTATTAAAGCATCTTTAGCTGCTGTTAGTGTTGTGTTTTGCATGCTATAACTATTGTGGGGATTTTTTTTGGCTAGCTTTTCATAATAATCAGAAGATTTTTGTAATTGTTTTTTTAAGTTTTTAATTGCTGTATTAGTGTTGTCTTGACTTTCTTTTAAATTATTGTTTTGTTTTTTAAAATTCCCTCCTTTTTTTGTTTTAAAGTCTTTTAATGTTTGTTTTGCTTCATCTACTGCCTTTGTCTGTTTTGCTACACTTTTTTCCAAAGAACCAGACTCTTCACTGTTATCATCATCATCACTTAAAAAATCATCTATCGCATTAGCATAAGCAAAACTTGGCCATAAAAAAGATAAAAACAAAGGGATATGTTCATCATCATTTTTACTTCTATTGCTATCTACTAAAAACGAAGTGCTTTTTTGATATAAAAAGCTTGATTCTGATTTTATTGGGCAAAACCTATTGTTTGCTTTGTTTAAATTTAGACCATCTCTTATAAACTCGTGGATTTGATCGGCAACAGGAGAGGCCCATTTGTTATAGCCTAAAGCACTTTCGACTGAATCTCTAGAATCTGCAATTTTATCTCGAATTCTTTCTTGTTGTTTTTCTAATTCTTTTAATTGTAATTTAACTCTTAGTATTTTAGAATTGTCTTTGCTTAAGTATCCACCTTCTCTTTGTTGTAAAGCCTGCAAGTATAATGGCAAAGCACAGTTTGCACCCTGATTCCAATACGACAGTGCGAAAAAAGAATAAAATAAAGTGCTTAAAAAAATCAAAAATTTAAAACAGCTCATTATAAATATCCAAATTTGAAATTTGTCGTTTGTTGTGCCAATTTGTTTGTTTTTTGCTTTTTTCCAATCTGTTTGTTGTTTGTTCCAATTTTAATTTGTTCCAATTTGTTTGTTCTAAATCTGTATTCTGTTCCAGTTAACTTCTTAAAATTACAATATAGCATAAAATTTTGATAAAAAGATAGCTAATAATGTTAAATTCGCTATTAAAGCTTTTAAAATTTGAGCTGGCTGGGGTTTAAATAAAGATCTTTAAGGTTTTTACTTAGACTTATGTCCAGTATTTTACTTTTTTTAGATTTTCGAAAAATCAATTGCTAATTGATGTAAATAATGTATGTAAATCGGATTTAATAAAAAAAATAGCCAAAATTTTTTAAATATATCCTGATTATTCGCTAAGACTTACACATAATGTGAATTTATGCATAAAAAATTAGAAAATAAATATAGAAGGTGTATGAGCTTAAAAATAAAAAAGGTAAAATTCGGATCATGTATTTTCGAATGGATTTAAAAATAACCAATGTTAAACTCGCGTAAATAATTAAAAGAAAGGGAAGGTCTAATGTGGTCACTTGAGAGTCGAGCCTACTCGAAGCAATCAAACCCGAAGTCCCAAGCACTGCATAAGAGTTAAACAAGTTAGAGCCTATGATATTTCCTAAAGCGATGTTTTTATGACCTTTAATAATCGCCACGAGACAAGTAAAAAATTCAGGGAGCGAAGTTCCAACAGACACGATAGCAATACCTATTATTCGCTCAGAAAACCCAAGCTGCTGACTGATATTTTTGGCAGCAAAAACTGAAAAATGAGACCCCCCAATTAACAAAACAAAGCCTAAAACTAGGCCCCCTAAAACCCAAATTAAATGATTAAACCATCCATCAGACGAAACACTCAAAAATAAAACATCTTGAGAGTTTTTAGAATCTAAAGAATTTTTAGAATCTAAAACAGTATTCTGAACAGAAGTATTTTTAACAGATGGCTGAGTTTTCCAAAAAAAATAACACATTCCCCCATAACCCATTAAAATACTGAGTAAAATCACCCCATCCCAATTGGATAAAAAACCATCTATTAAAATAGGAATGAGCAACAAACTAGATAAAGCTAAAAATAAATAATCTTTTGTCGCCTCCTTTGGCCATTTAAAAAAAGGACTTAAAAAAACCAAGCTTAAAACGCTACAAATATTAAAAATATTAGACCCCAACACATTGCCCACAGCTAAGTTGGAAAGACCTCTCAGAGAAGAAAGAGCCGACACTGCCCATTCGGGTAAAGAAGTCCCCATCCCTAATACCAAAGCTCCAACCTGAATCGAGCTAATTTTAAGTTTGCGTCCCAAAAAATCAGCCCTCTGGACCAATAAATTAGAGCCTAAAGTGAGAGCCACAAAGCCCATAATTAAAAAAAACAAATAATAAAAAATCACACTTTTTAACCTTTCTCTCTTTCTTTATTTATCTCTTATATTTATGTTTATTTATATATTGATGTCTATTTAAAGTTTCTATTTAGGGGTTTATATTAAGATTAACTTATTTAAGGTTAAAAATATATTTAATTCCTTCCTGCCATGGGAAAACCATTACACCATCTTCTTTTCTCTTTATTTTATCTAACGAAAGCATTAAATACATTGCTTTAGGAAACACTTTTTTAAGTGACTTTAAATACTTCAAATCTTCTGAAAAAACTTTATCTGTGGATTTAATTTCAATAAATACTTTTCTCCACCCTTTTTGTAAAATTAGATCAATCTCCAGTCCATCTTTAGTGCGAAGATAAGATAATTTATAATGAGTTTCAAAATATTCATTTAACCCATTACATTGCCCTGCCACTTCTAAAAAATAACGAAATGGCTCAATGTTTCTAATAATTTGTTCTGAAATAATTTCTTCTTTTAAATAAAGATGAATATAAGAATGAAGATACCTAATTTTATCTTCCCTGGATTTTAAGTTAAAAATTTCTGGCAAACTCCCAAATTGCAATACCTGATTGAATAGCTAATTTAGCCGATAAATTAGACATCAAGCAACTAAAAAAGAATTATAAAAAAAATTAGATTTCGGTTTCGGGTTGGCTTTCTTTGTTTAACAAAAACATAATACCCCCATCGCATATCATAGCACCTCCCATTTGAGCCATACCCGCTTTACTAAATATCTGCTTTGCTAAAAAACTAAATGGTTTTAAAATAAGCTTAATGGTTGCCACAGGGAGTCGCTTTAAAATGTCCACAGTCGTTAGTCTCTGACTAGTTACTTTTTGGACAGCTTCTAAGTGAGCTATTTTTTGCACTATTTTTAAGTTTTTTACATGGGTCATAGATTTTGTAAATGTTTTTTTTAGCTCTACCTTTTGAGCTATTTTTTTTGCTGTCTCCTCTAACTTTAACTTAGATTCGTTATAGTGATCGATAGCTGTTTGAGCAGAATTAACCGCCATGCCAGCTCCACCACCTAAAACCACACTCCCTGTTAAAGCCCCTGCAATTAAACCACCTGTAGAAGCATTGTCAGCTGTTAAAAGATATTCTTTTTTTTGAGCATCCCATCTGATAAGTCCTGTATTTATATGCTCTTTTAATTTTGCACTTACTTGTTTGTAATTTTGCATGTCACTTGCTTGCTCTTTTTTAAGAGAAGCAATCTGTGTTTCTATTTTTTGCACTCGTTTGGATACACCTTTAGGAGAGTTAAACTCTCTCATGATTGTCTTTTTTTCGTGTTCTATCAAAGCAGTTTCTAACTCTTGTTTTAAGTTATCTCTTACTTTTTGTTCTGCTCTATCTATTTTATTTGAGGGAGTGTTTTTTAAATCTCTTAGACACTCATGACAAAAACTACCCGCTTCTGTTTGAGCTTCTAATTGCTTATCAGAGGAAGAAAGAGAACTGATCCCTTTTTTAATTTTGTTCATTACAGTGAACTCTATAGCTAAACGATAAAGAGAACCTGCAATACAGCCAGCACCTAAATGTTTCATCACACTCATAGCACCCATCATAAAAGCTGGAAGTGCTGTTTGATAAACCCTGCCAGACCTATCATTTTTTAAATACAAACCTTTAATTTTTTTTTGAAACGCTTTTTTCTCTTTAACAGAACAAACCGGTAAATCACTAACTTTTTTGGATCGGCTCCCAGAAGGCTTTAGAAAAGATGGAGTCATCTGAAAACGCCCTCTCACATCTATCATACACATATCGCCATTAGCAGAAAGATAAAAACCAGCTGATGCACGCATGTTATTCAAATTTGTTGCACTCGCATCTGCCACATCAAAACTAACAAAAAGATATGCTAATATACCGAAACTAAAAAATCTTAAAAATAAGCTCATCATAATCTTGATTTAAATTAAATTTCTACCTTCGGATTATCTTTGAGAAAATAAGTTGTTCCATCCTCGCACACAATAGCTCCAACTATCCCAGTTAAAATACCTCCTAAGATCGAAGATTTTTTTAACTCCTTTATAGATTGTTTATGTTGTATTTGACTGTGTTTTTCAATAATACTGTCTGTCAGTTTTTTGCCGTCAATGTTTTTTCTATATTTTATTACAGCAATTAACTCCGCATTACTCAGGTTTTGAACAGAAGTATATCTTCTATCTAAATAAGTAGAAGTTTGTCTTCTATCAATATATCTTTCTATTTGTTTATTAAGTGTTGGATTATCCTTACCAGATAGTAGATCATTAAAAAATTTATTAGCTTTTGATATGTGATTGAGATTTTCGTCAACGGCTTTTAGCTGTTTTAAATTTTTTTGAATCATTTCTTCTACAATGGGATCTGTTTGTGTATTGTATAATTTATCTATTTTAGCCATTAAAGAAGCTCTTTTTTTAACTTCGTAGCCCTCTTTGTTCTCTAATACCTCTAACTTAAATTTGATATCATCTGGATTTCTCAACATCTTTCTGAGTTCTTTTTTTCTCAGTTCGTCTTCGGCAAAACTTTGAGCCAGGTCTAATAACTCTTTACGAAATGCTTTTGTGTTTGGAAGATAAGCCGATGTTGTGGGAAGAAGATTTTTGTCTTTTGATGACAAACGACTGGCCTTATCTGCTAGACCTGAATCTAACGCGGTTATAGCACCAATCACACCTCCTCCAAAACCTAAAAAGGCTTTTTGTTTTTTCTCTCTTTCACATTCTAAACAGGTCGTGCCAGCTTCTGTTTGAGATTCAGAAGTTTCTGGTAAAACTCCTTCTTCTTCTAAAATTTTTTTAACTGTTTTTTCTCCATGAGAGCCGAATTTATGATCTAAATAACCAGCTATAGAACCAAAAACACAACCAATTCCAGCTGACTTCAGCACAGAACCCGCTAATGCGACTACTATATTGGTTTTTTGTGCTTTTACTCCTTCGAGATTAAAGTGTTTAACATTTTTTTTAAAGCTTTTTTGTTCTTTCGCGCTACATACACTGGTATTATTTATAGAAACTCTTGTATTTCGATGTGCCGTTTTAATAAAAGAAGGAGTAAATTGAGACTGCTTTCTCACATCTACTTGACAAAAGCTCCCATCTAGTCTTTTCCGAAATGCGACAACTGCCCGCATCTGATTTAAATTTAAATTCGCGTGAGGCATGCTCCACGGTTTGGGATGAGGATATGGTCTATTGGCATTTGATAGTCTTTTGGTATTCTGACCAATATCATTACTAGACTTTGCGGAAGCTACTAACCCAATTGTTAAAAGTAAGACTAATAAATCATTAAATGCTTTCATTGTTTAATTTCCTTACAAAACTTTTTTTGAATTCCTTAGTTGTTGTTTTTTAGCTGTTGAGCTGTTGTTAATTTTTTTGTTGTGCCAGTTTGTCGTTCCTCGCTGTTGTTTTTTTAAGTTTTTCTAATACTCTTACAACAGACTTATCGGATCATGACTATCTAATTATTTAAATAAAAATACATTTTTAAGCTATATCCCAGGATTTAAATGACTAAAACTTTAGTCTATGTCCTATCCCTATCCCAGCGACTGCCTATCTGACAGCAACTGCCTATCTCTAATCGGTCAGGCAGAGTGGCAATAACAATCTATCCCAACGACTGCCTATCTGACTAATAACTACTACCTATCCGATAACTATCTGCATTATGAGGGAGTTGTCTTAAAAGGGATAGATATTATATGGTTGACCGTATAATCTTTTTAAGACTTAAATAAAACATTACTTAAATTCAAAAAAAAAGGAGAATAAAATGAAATTACTTATTTTAATAGCCAGTAGTTTATTTTTAACGAGTTGTGGTCCCAAAAAGAAAGACTGCTCCCCCAGTATTGAAGCTTTCCATAAATGTGCTAGTAAAGTAGTGGATCAAATCACTTGTGCAGATATTCAAAATCAGGAACCTAACCAGATGGGAATAACTCCCATTCAGCATATATTTGTTTCAAAGACTAGTGAGTGTAGAACTAAATTAGTGAGTTTTTCAGAACCAGTAAAATGTATGAAAGACTTACAAATAAAAGAAGATGTATTAAAAAATAAACTAAGAGAAAAATGCCCGGCACTTGTTCAACAACCAGCAACGCCTGCAACACCAACTCCCGGCACACCAAATGCTCCACAACCAAGTGCATCTCCTGCACCAACACCTGCACCAGCACCAACAGGTAGTCCACAACCCACTACAGGGACACCACAATCTCCTGCACCTACACCTGCACCTACGAGTGGGTAGTAGCGGTTTAGAAAAACTAAAAATTTAATAAAAGATTTTCTTAAAAATCCATTAGAGACCTCCAAAAGAGGTCTCTTTGGTTTTTAAGGGGAAAGGAGGGGTGAAATCGCTAGATTGAGAGAAGCAGATGAGCGAGCAATCTGCCTATTTTGTAAGATTTTTATATTGATTGGGTCGGGAATTAAAAAAATATTCTTGCCAACCCCTTCTTTAATGTGAATAAACTGGTTTGTTATAAAAAACCACGGAGGGATTAAAATTATGGCATCTAAAAATCAAATTCCAAAAAACATTATAGACAAGTGTCGCCAAAAACTGTTGAAGACAAAAAGTGATCTGCTCAATCAAATTCAAATGGCTAAAAACCATATTGTGTTTGCTGAAAATCGAAAAGGGGACGAAGCCGACCAAACAGTGCATCTAATGGAAGAAAAAGCGTTTCTCTCTCGAAACGAGAGAATCCACTCCCAACTGACGCAAGTAGAAACTGCCTTAGCCCGTATCGAACAAGGCTGTTATGGACTGTGCGAAGAAACTGGAGAACCCATCGAAACCAACCGTCTAATGGCTCTGCCTTGGACTTCTCTCAGTATCGAAGGAGCTGAAATGAGAGAAAGCATTCAAAAAAAATATGCTCGATAAATTAAATTTTTAAGAAAGTCAATTTTGACATAAAAGATTTTGGCATAACAAATAAAAAAGTCTCGCTCCCACCGAACCTTCTATTTCGTTTAAAAAACTGGAGTTATTTTTTTTGAGATTACTTTTTTTTCCAACTACTTCAACTAAATCAAAACCAATTATTTGTCTTTTTTTGACTGATAATCGATTGAGTAAATAACTGGTTTGCTCAAAACTTAACCCTCCCGGCACAGGAGTTCCGGTATTTGGAAACAAGCTGGGGTGTAATCCATCGACATCTAAAGAAATATAAACTTTTTTTGGCAAAAGTTTAATCATACGGTCCACTAAAGATTGCCAACTACCCCCTTCAAATAAATGAGACTTTACTTGCTCGTCAAAAAAAACATGCACATGGGGTTGAGATGTCATCCACTGATATTCTTCTCGGCTGTAATCTCTCGCTCCAACCACTACAACTACCTGCGGGGGGTGTGTCTGATGAAGCACATTGTATAAAATACTGGCATGAGAATGCCAAAACCCTTGATAAGTATTTCTTAAATCTAAATGAGCATCTATGTATAACAAGCCCCAATTTTTTTTGTATTTTTCTCCTATATAACGCAAAGCCCCTTGTGATACCGAATGATCCCCCCCTAAAACTGCCGACATTTTTCCGTCCGCATGAATTTTTTTAGTTTCTTCATACACATACAAAACCATCTGTCGGCAAGCTCGATTAATGGACTCTATAACATCTAAAAAACAATCCCCGGGAGCTTTTTCTTCTAAAGCCAATATGGGCAAAGCTTTTTTTCTCATCTGTTGATTAAGAGCGATTAGAAACTTTGGAGCTTTTTTTAAGTAAATTCCATAATCTCTAACATCCCCCGTTTTTTGAGAAAAAAAATCCAACTGCGAAGAGCTTTTAGCAATTAAGTCAGGTCCTAAATCTTGCCCTCCTCGGTAAGAGGCCGTCACCGACCAGGGAACAGATAGTGTAATTAACCGAGAGTCTAAATAAGAAGGAGATCGAGCAAAAAAAGTATTCAAAAAACTAACTCCTTAAATGACAAAAAAAACTAACAAAAGATTAAAAAATCCACATTATAAGAAAGACAAATCGAAAGGCAACAAATACTGACCCCTTTGGTCTTTTTTGTGACATAACAATTGGTTTATGACATAATAAAACAGAAATTATGAAATACAGTCTAAATATTTTTTATACCAGTTTAATCCTGAGTTTAATTTCTATCTCATGTGTAAAAAAACAAAAAATACACCCAACCATGCCATCTATTTCTAACGAAGACACTCTAAAAATCGACTCAAAACAAATTTCAACTTTTAAAAGAAATCTACAATCTGAACCATCTACTTTGCATCCCATACATTCCACAGATGTATCGGCTTCGATTGTGCAAAATTATGTTTTAGACAGTCTCCTCACACGCGATTTAGATACTTATCAGTGGATGCCTCATCTGGCTACCAAATGGAAAGTCAGTAAAGACCATAAAAGCTTTACCTTTACTATTCGTCCCAATGTCACATGGCATGATGGGAAACCCGTAACAGTAGAAGATGTCGTATTTTCTTTTAAAGTGTATAAAGACCCTTCGTTTAAAGGTGTACACAATATGCCCTATTACGAAAACATTCAATCCGCAGACATTTTGGATTCACAAACTGTTCGGTTTAATGTGGGTAAAAAATATTTTAACAACCTCTCGGTTTTAGGAGGGCTTACCATTATCCCCAAGCATATTTATCAAAATAAAAAAAGTCGCCTAAGCCGAACTCTCATCGGTAGTGGACCCTATATCTTAAAACAATACTTAAGAGGTAAAAAAATGATTTTGGTTCAAAATCCCGTATGGTGGGGAAGAAAAATCAAACCCGATCACTACCGAATTAAGAAAATTATTTTGAAATTCATCTCAGACGAAAACGACCAACTCATCCGAATGGCAAGAGGTGATTTAGATTTTTTACCATTAAGCCCCGAAGCTTATAACAAAAAAACCTCTGAACCCCCTTGGGGAAAATCTTTAATCAAAAAAGAAATTCGTAACAAACAAGCTTCTGGCTATGGTTATATTGGATGGAATTTAACCAATCCTTTGTTTAAAGATAAAAAAGTTAGAAAAGCTTTAGCTCATTTAATGAACCGCTCTTTTATTAATAAAAAATTTTTTCATAACAAAAGAACACTGGCGAGCGGACCTTGGTATTCGTGGAGTGATTATGCATCTCCTCAAACAAAAGCAATTTTATTCGACCCTCAAAAAGCTCAAACCTTATTAAAACAAGCTGGATGGAAAGACACCAATAAAGACTCCCTATTGGATCAAATAATTGAAGGTCGAAGAATAGATTTTCGCTTCACTTTAATTATTGCCAATCGAGATGCAGAAAAATATATAACCATCTATCAACAAGAGCTGAAAAAAAATGGAATTGATATGTCGATCCGTTTTATGGATTGGAGTGCTTTTTTAAAAATTCTCCACGAAAAAAAGTTTTCAGCTGTCATGCTCGGTTGGGGAGCTGGGGGAATAGAAATAGACCCCAAACAAATTTGGCATTCTCAATCGGCTGTTAAAGGGGGGTCTAATTTTATTAGTTACTCCAACCAGCAAGTGGATCAACTGATCGACAGAGGACGAAGTGAAGTCAACCGCAACAAAAGAATTAAACTTTTTCGAAAAGTATACTCCTTAATTGCCAACGATTACCCCTATTTGTTTTTATTTAACACTCCGGTTTATTTTTATGCAATCAATAAAAAAGTTCGACTCAAAAAAGATACCTACAATTATGGAATTGGCTTACAGTATTGGCAAATCAAATCTGAAGCGATCCAATAACCATGTTGATTTATCTTCTTAAGCGATTACTGGCGGTTACTCCCACTCTTTTTGGAATCACTTTGGTATGTTTTTTTATTATCAACTTAGCCCCTGGGGGACCAATTGAACAAAAAATAGCTCAACTGCAATTCGCCAACCAATCCACTTCCATGAGTGGGGAATCTTCCAATGCGTCTCATATTTCAGAAGAAGTGTTGTTAGCACTTAAAAAACAATATGGATTCGACAAACCCATTTACATTCGCTACTGGCTTTGGTTAAAAAGTATTGCCACTTTAGATTTTGGAGAAAGTTTTTTTTACGAAGAGCCTGTGATTGATGTCATTGTTTCTAAATTTCCAGTGTCTTTACAATTTGGTTTAATTTCTTTTTTGTTAATTTATTTGGTATGCATTCCCTTAGGGGTAGCCAAAGCGGCTCGAGTGCATTCGAACTTTGATTTAACCAGCACTATGGTGGTTTTAGTCATGTATTCGATCCCTCCACTCGTGTTAGGGGTGTTGCTTAAAACTTACTTAACTGGTGGCACGGGATGGGGGTGGTTTCCGGTCGGAGACCTTTATTCGGATCAATACTTCGATAAAGGGGGGTGGGGTCAGCTGATCGACCGCATTCATCATTTTATTTTACCTATGGTGTGTTATATGATTGGCTCTTTTGCCGTTTTGACTTTTTTAACTAAAAATTCTTTGTTAGACGAAATTAAATTGGATTATATCCGAACGGCTCGAGCCAAAGGGCTTTCAGAAAAAGTGATTGTCTTTAAGCATGCTTTAAGAAATGCACTCATTCCGATTGTCACAGGGATTGGAGCTTATTTAGGGGTATTTTTTGCAGGTTCTATTATTATAGAAAAGCTATTTACTTTAGATGGAATTGGTCTATTGGGTTATAACTCGGTGATTAACCGAGATTACCAAGTGTTAATGGCTTTAATTTTTTTGCAATCTGGACTGGGTCTTTTTGGGAGAATTGTATCCGATTGGATGTATGTTTTAGTGGATCCTCGGATTAATTTTTCTTAATTAAAAACATGCCTCAGTAGAAAGTTTTAATATGATTGAACAATGGATTAAAAATAAAGACAGTTTAAAAAGATGGAGAAAATTTAAATCTCACAAAAAAAGTGTGATAGCCAGTTGGTGTTTTTTATTTATTTTATTTTTAAGTATAACTGCTGAATTTTGGGCGAATAACAAACCCCTTGTGATGTTTTACCAAGAGCATGTGTATTTTCCAGTTTTTATAAATTATCATCCATCTGATTTGAATTTAAAAACCGATGCTCAAGTGATCGATTATCGCACCTTAAATTTATCTCATCCCAATTGGGCGATTTGGCCTCTTATTAAATGGGACCCTTTTGAATCCAACACTTTACCGGCACATTATCCTTCCCCTCCTTCTTACAAAAATTGGTTAGGCACTGACGACCGCGGAAGAGATGTATTAGCTCGTTTAATTTATGGGTTTCGCTACAGTATTGGTTTTGCCATTATGGTGTGGTTGTTTTCATATTTAGTGGGTAGTGTGATTGGGGCCACTATGGGTTTTATAGGCGGTCTATTAGATTTAATTGGGCAAAGATGTGTAGAAGTGATAGAGACCATCCCCTTTCTTTTGTTGTTAATTACTTTGGTGGATTTAATGGGAGGGGGGTCTTTTTGGTTGTTAGTGATTTTGATGTCTTGTTTTCGGTGGATTAATATTTCTTATTATATTCGAGCGGAGTTTTTAAAAATCAGAAAAAGAGATTTTATTTCTGCATGCCAAGCTCAGGGAATGTCTCGTATAAGAATTATGTTCCGACACATTTTACCCAATGCTTTAAACCCGATTATCACTTTTTCGCCTTTTTCTTGGGCGAGTTCTATTTCTTTTTTGGCTGGGATGGATTATTTAGGTTTTGGCTTAACCCCTCCCACTCCTTCTTGGGGAGAACTCCTTTTACAAGCTGAAAAATACTTTACAATCGGATGGTGGTTAGCTCTTTACCCTTCCTTAGCTTTGTTTATGACTTTAATGGTTTTAATCTTTATGGGAGATGGAATCCGAAGTGCTTTTGACCCCCACGACACTTGAAGAAGTTTTATCGGTGTCGGTGTAATGTTTAAAAAGAAAAAATATTTTTTTCTTAAACCATTCCATTTCTGCAAACGAAACCAAAACAGAAGTCGTCAAAATCGAAAAGGGAATAACGGCAAAAATGAGGTTTTGAATCCACTCTCCGTCAGCTAAACCTCTTTGAAAAGGCAAGGTTGCCAATACCGCACACGCCAACCCTCTGGGTCCCATCGCCACTGCCGTGATCGCAGATAAAAAACCCGCTTCTTTGGGAAACACCACTCGCACACACAAATAACGAGTGATAAAAATTAAAGCCACTAAAGCAATCGCCCATAAAACAATAACAACCCCTTGAATTTGAATCAAAAGCCCTAAGTAGATAAAGAAAAAAGTGCGCAGTAAAAAAGTCACTGAACCAAGTAAAGACATTTCTTCTGTAGACACGGGCTTATCTTCTAAAAATTTTCTTAAAAAAACTGGCAATAAATTGACATTGGCTAAAGTAAAACCCAAAGCTAAAACTCCAATGGCCCCATTTAGAGAAAAAAACTCTAAAATCCCATAAGTTAAAAGTGCTCCCGCCTCTCCACTAAACGATAATTGAGAAATATCGGTTCGCTTTCTTAAAAAAGCCCAAGTTATACCAGATATAACTCCTATCAAAACCGACAAAGCGGGTGTGGAACTTAAGTTAATAAAAAACTGACCTCCACCTTCTGAACCTTGAGAAGTCAGATACTCTAACAAGCCTAAAAAAATGACAATCGTCAACACATCTGTAAAAGCCGACTCCAAAGAAAGCACCGTCTTAGTTTGTGCAGAAATAGAAAGAGGTTTGACCATGGGAATCACAATCGCCGAAGAAGTACTCCCCACTCCCACTCCCACTAAAAGTGCAGTCAAAGGGTTTAAAACAGGTAACAAAAGTAAAGTAGTTAGCCCGGCTACACTTAAAAAACTCAATAGAGAAAGAAGTAAAGCCGATACAGAAGACTCCATTAAATCTTTAGCACTTAAGTGCAACCCCCCTTCGTATAAAATCACAATTAAAGTAATAATAGAAAGCACCGACCCCGCCTGACCTAAATGCTCAGTGGGGTTAATAACACTTGCACCCGAAGGACCTAAAACAAAACCAATAATAATTAAAATTAAAAGATCTGGAATTTTTGTCTTAACAAAAAACCAACTTAAAAAATGACCTAAGAAAAATAAAATTGATAATCCAATAATAATAATATCCATCTAATACGCCCCTTTGCCTTTTATATATACGCCCTTGCCATTTATATACCCCTTTTATACACCCTAAGATAAATAAGTATACCCAGCCAAGGCTTGGTGATAATTTTTTAATAAACAACCAGCTTCTTCTCGGCTCAGCTTCCCTTTTAAAACTGCCTGCTCAGTTGTTTTATGAATTTTCTCCATCAATTCTCTTTTATGATAGCCGACATATTTTAACATGTCATAGACAGAATCTCCTTCTACATGATGATCGACCGAATAAGCTCCGTTTTTTTCAACCGAAATATGTAAGGCATCGGTGTCTCCAAACAAATTATGCATGTCGCCTAATATTTCTTGATACGCTCCTGTCAAAAAAGCAGCCATATAGTAAGGGGTTTTTTCTTTTAAGCTATGCACCATAAGATGTTTTTCGTTTTTCCATAATTCATAATTCATAAAATAAGATATTTTCCCATCTGAATCGCATGTTAAATCCACTAATCGAGCTCGACGATTGGGTTTTTCGTTTAAACGATGCACTGGCATAACCGGAAACACATGCCCCAAAGCCCACGAGTCGGGCAAACTTTGAAACACAGAAAAATTAGAAAAATACACATCGGCTAATTCATGAATTAAAAATTGAAAAATATCTTCGTAATCTTTTTTTCCTTCCACAATTTGTTTTAATCGAGAAGCAGTTAAATAATAAATATTTTCTGCTAAAGCGACATTTTTTAAATCCAATACTCCATAAATAAATAATTGATGAATATCTTTCTTTTTTTCTATTAAATCGTTAAAGGATTCACTCACTGGATTGGTTTCTAAACCTTTATAAATATCATATAAATCTTTTACAAAAGAGTGAGTTTTTTTGTTTGGCAAGGGGGGAGAGGTTTGAGGTAGGGGTGTTTTTTCAATCCAATTGGCCGATATGACATTAAAAATTAAAAGAGAACTATGAGCCGTTAAAAATCGACCCGATTCGGAAATAATATGAGGGTGAGGAGTTTGAGTTTCGTCACATATTTTTTGTAAATGATAAACAATATCGTTTGCGTATTCTTGAGCCGTGTAGTTAGTGGATGAATCCGAATCTCCCGACCCATCGTAGTCAACTCCTAAACCTCCTCCCACATCTAAGTATTCAATTTTGACATGGGCTTGATGAAGCTCGGTTAAAACTCGTGCCGCTTCTCGAATGGCTGATTTAATGGGATGAATGGAGCAAACTTGAGAGCCTAAGTGAAAGTGAAGTAACTTAAGGCAAGATAAATTATTTTGTTCTTTGAGTATTTGGATTCCTCGTACAATTTCGCTGGCAGTCAGACCAAATTTAGAACGAGAACCCGAGCTATTCATCCACCGACCTCCTCCTTGGGTGTTGAGTTTAATCCGAAAGCCAATTTGCACACTTGTGCCAAGGGTTTTAGCCATTTTTAAAATCACCGATAATTCTTCTAATCGTTCGACCACAATAAAAATCTTTTGCCCAGCTTTCGAAGAAAGAAGAGCTGTTTGAATGTATTGAGAATCTTTAAATCCGTTGCAAATAATAATTCGACCCGAATGATTCATCACTGCCAAAGCAATTAAAAGTTCTGGTTTGCTTCCCACTTCCAATCCGAATCGATACGCTCGACCGGAGCGAATAATGTCGTTTACTACATAACTTTGCTGATTAACTTTAATGGGAAAAACTCCTTGATACTTTCCGCGATAGCCGTATTCTTGAATGGCTTGTTTAAAACAGCTAGTCAGTTTAGTCATTTGAGAGTGAACGATATCGGGAAAGCGAATCAACAGAGGCAGGCGAACATTTTGCCTTTCCATTTCTGTAACAATTTTATGTAAATCTAGGCGAGTACCGGTTTTTCCCTCGGGAGTGATTTCCACATGACCTTTTGAATTGAGATGAAAGTATCCATCTCCCCATACGGGGACACCGTATATTTTGGCACTGTCTTTGGTCGTCCAAGATTTAGTCATTGTGCGATGATATTAAGAATCTGACCAGTTTTGTAAATAATTTTTTTAATTACTTTCCCTTTTAGAGCATTTTGAACTGGTTTTTTTTGCCGAGCCAACTGAACTGCTAATTCTTCGGTGGTATTTGCGGGACATAAAATAGAACTTCGTGTTTTTCCGTTCACTTGAACACCCAAAACATGAGTTTTTTGCTCTTGAGATTGAACTTCCCATTTAGGCCATGGGTGTAAAGACACAAAACCCTCCCCTCCTAAACCCGACCATATCTCTTCTGCAATATGAGGAGCAAAAGGCATCAGTAACTGAGCTAAAGTTTTTAAAACCCGATGATTGACAATTTTTTTTCGATACATCTCGTTTACTAAAATCATCATGGCACTTATTGCTGTATTTAAATTTAAACTTTCGATATCTTCGGTCACCTTTTGAATTGTGCGATTATAAAGAGATAAAAAAGATTCGGAGACCACCCCTTGTTCGTGTCTGACTTTTTGTTTTTCATCAAAGCACAACCTCCACACTCTTTCTAAAAACCGCCGACACCCTTCAATCCCTTGAGAAGACCAAGGTTTATCTTTTTCTAAAGGACCTAAAAAAGTTACAAATAAACGAATTGCATCGGCTCCGTACTGATCTCTTAAAATGTCTGGATTAACTGTGTTGGCATGAGATTTAGACATTTTTTGCCCATCTTCTCCTAAAATAGTGCCTTGGTGAATCAGCTTTAAAAAAGGTTCGGGATGCGATACCAAACCCATCTCAAAAAAAAATTTTTGCCAAAATCTCGCATATAATAAATGCCCCACCGTGTGTTCAGCCCCTCCAACATATAAATCCACTGGCATCCAATATTTTTGTTTCTCAAAATCAAACGCCGCTTTTGAATTATGAGGATCCACATAACGAAGAAAATACCAAGAAGAAGCCGCATACCCTGGCATCGTGGAGCTATCTCTTCTCCCCACTCGACCCGTCGAAGGGTGTGTGTATTGCATAAATTGTTTTTGCCGAGCCAAAGGGGGTTCACCTTTTTCCGATGGTTTGTAATGAACCGTCTGAGGCAACACAACCGGAAGTTCTGAATCACAAACAGCTTGAGTTTTTTTGTCAAAATACACGACGGGGAAAGGCTCCCCCCAATATCTTTGCCGAGAAAAAATCCAATCTTTTAATTTGTATTGAGTTTCCACCCGACCCACTGAGAGAGCTTCTAACCTCTGGATGATTTTTTGCCTCGCCTCTTTACCCTGCAAACCATTCAAAAAATCTGAATTAATATGCGGAATGTCCCCTTCAAAAGGTAAAGTTTTATGGTCCATAATTTTTTTAATAGGGAGATGAAAAGTATTTGCAAACTCAAAATCTCTTTCGTCATGAGCTGGAACTGCCATAATGGCACCTGTTCCATATTCCATTAAAACATAATCTGCTATCCAAACGGGGATTTTCTCTTTTGTCAAAGGATGAATAACCCAAGCTCCTGTCCAAACACCTGTTTTATTTTTGCCAATTTGTCGATCCACTTCTGATAAATTTTGAGCCTGCTTTTGATAATCTAAAACTTGCTTTTTATGAGAGCTACCTGCAATCTCGCTTGCCAAAGGATGTTCGGGAGCCAATACCAAAAAAGTAACCCCAAACAAAGTGTCTGGACGAGTGGTAAATACTTCGATTTTTTTTTTAGAATTGAAAACCGAAAAAAAAATCCTAACCCCTTGGCTTTTTCCAATCCAATTTTTCTGCCCCTCTAGAGTATGTTTTGGCCAATCCAGATGCTTTAACCCCTCTAATAGAGAATCCGCATATTGAGTGATTTTTAATATCCACTGCAAAACCCGTTTTTTAAAAACTAAATGTCCGCCTCTTTCACTTCTTCCGTTGATCACTTCTTCGTTAGCTAAAATAGTTCTCAGATGAGGACACCAATTGACTGGAGTTTTTTTCTGATAAGCCAGATTTTTTTTAAAAAACTGAATAAAAATCCATTGAGTCCATTTATAAAAACTGGGATCACAAGTGGAGATTTCTCTGTTCCAATCAAAACTATAACCAAAAGATTTGAGTTGCCGGCGAAAATTAGAAATCGCTTGCTCTGTAATAACTGACGGATGAATCCCCGTTCGAATGGCATACTGCTCAGCTGGCAAACCAAAGGCATCATACCCCATGGGGTGTAGCACATTAAACCCATTGGCTCTCTTAAAACGAGCGATAATTTCTGTCGGAGTATAAGAAGCAATATGCCCAATATGAAGACCCGAACCCGACGGGTAGGGAAACATACTCAGAGCATAAAATTTAGGACGAGTGAGATCTAACTCCACATTAAAACAACGTTTAATTTCCCATTTTTTTTGCCACTTTTTTTCTATCTCGTTGTGATCAAAAGCCATAACCAACCATTAACCTCCCGAGGCGAGTGAAGAAAAAGGAGAGGGAGGGATCGGGGAAGGAATTGATTGTAAAAGAGTTTTCGTATAGGGATTTTTTGGATTTTTATAAATATCTTCTGGCGGATTTTGTTCGACAATTTTTCCGTTTTTCATCACACATATTTCATCGGAGATAAATTTCACAACCGCTAAGTCGTGAGAGATAAAAATATAAGTTAGATTTAATTCTTCTTTTAAATTTAAAAGTAAGTTAATAATTTGAGCTTGAACCGATACATCCAAAGCCGAAACAGATTCGTCACAAATAATAAAATCGGGCTGAACAGCTAAAGCTCTGGCGATGCAAATTCTTTGCCTCTGCCCTCCAGAAAATTCATGGGGGTAGCGATTCAACATATCGGCACTTAGTCCCACTCTTTCCATTAATCGCCCAGCTTCTATCTGACGAGCTTTCGAATCGACTCCCAAGCGATGAATCACCATAGGTTCTATAAGAGTGGTCCCAATTGTCATCCGAGGATTTAAAGAAGCATAAGGGTCTTGAAAAATAACTTGCATTTTTTTTCTTAAAAGTCGCATCTGCCGATGAGGAAGTTTCATAATGTTTACTCCTTCGTAAAGAACTTCTCCACCACTTGCCAATAAGAGGCGCAAAATGACTCGTCCTAAAGTGGTCTTTCCCGAACCACTTTCCCCCACTAAACCCATTGTCTGACCTTTGCGAATAGTAAACGATACATCGTCTACTGCTTTCACCCAAGATTTAACTTTCCCAAAAAAAGTTTTTTGCAACGGAAAATACTTTTTTAAATTTTTAACCTCTAACAAAACCTTCACAGATGAAAAGGATTTAGATTTTTTGACACCCCATTTTTTTTGATCCGGCAAAATGGCTTTTCCTTCGCTATCTAAGTAATCACTCATAACTGGTAGACGAGCAGTGGAGCTATCCAATAACGGACGACAGTGAATTAACCCCTTGGTATAAGGGTGTTGAGGATTTTTAAAAAGATTGGCTGTGGAGTTTCTCTCCACAATTTGACCTCGATACATAACCAATACATGATCTGCCACTTGAGCAATTAAACTCAAATTGTGAGTGATAAAAAAAATACTCATCGAATATTTTTTTTGAAGTCTTTTTAAAAGGTCCATAATCTGTTTTTGAATAGTCACATCTAAAGCCGTGGTCGGCTCATCGGCAATTAATAAGTCGGGGTGACATGCAATTGCCATGGCAATCATCACTCTTTGCCTCTGCCCTCCACTGAGTTGATGAGGATAAGCTTTAATACGGTCCATGGGGTTATCTATTTCAACTTGATTTAATAGCTCGATGGATCGATTAAAAGCCTGCTTTTTAGACATACCAGAATGTAAAATCAACACTTCCGATATTTGGCTTCCAACTGTAAAAACAGGATTGAGACTCGACATAGGCTCTTGAAAAATCATAGAAATCCGATTGCCTCTAATTTTTCTTATCTCCTGTTCGGGAAGACTGAGTAAATCTTTTTGATCGCAAAAAATTTGCCCCGAAGAAATTTTCCCAGGAGGTGTGGAAATAAGACGCATAATAGACAAAGCCGTTACACTTTTCCCCGAACCACTTTCCCCCACCAAACCCATTGTTTGACCTTTGCGAATAGTAAACGAAATATCTCGCACAGCCAGAATTTTTTGAGCCGATGTTTGAAACTCAACTGATAAATTTTTAACTTCGATTAGAACAGACATAGCTTTCCATTATGTATTGATTTTTGATCCAATTGGCAATACAAAAGACATTAAGATGAGAACTCAACAACAAAACCCCCGGTCCCAATATTTAGATTCTGTCTTTTCTAAAGAAGATGAAACTTCTCAAAAGATCCTTAAATATTCTCAACAAAAAAAAACCGACTATATGCAAATTTCAGCTTACGAAGCAGGGATTTTACAATTTCTATGCCACGGTTTAAAAGTTAAAAAAGCAATCGAGATTGGCACCCTCTATGGCTACTCTGCTCTGAAGATTGCTCAAGCTCTCCCAGAAGATGGATGTCTTTTGACTTTAGATAGTAGTTTAGAAAGGCAAACCCAAGCAAAAATTCTCATGCAAGATGACCCGCATGCAAAAAAAATTCAATTTATACATGGTCTTGCCTTAGATAGTTTAGAACAACTGAAAAACCAAGCTCCTTTCGATATGATTTTTATCGATGCCGATAAAAGAGCTTATTTAGATTACCTGCACTGGGGTCACCAACATTTAAAAACAGGAGGTTTAATTATTGCCGATAATACTTTTTTGTTCGGGGCCATTTATAGTCCAGCCACCTCTGCTGAAGACCCTGTGGCTTTAAAAGTAATGAAAGAATTTAACCGAGAACTAGCTCAATCGGGTAAATACACTTCTACCTTAATTCCCACTGCAGAGGGATTAACAGTCGGAATTAAAAATTAATTTAAAGAAGATAATAAATTTCGAATATAAAGATGAAAGCTTTGCCGAATGTGAACATAGCCATCTTTTAAGATCAATTGCTTTGGAGGATTGGGAAAAGGAGCCGAAGCCATAAATGCATGCAAAGCAGCTGAATCAATATCCTCTTGTCCGCAACTTTTAATGACTTGTAAATCTTCTAACTCCCCAGATGGAGAAAGTAGGGCGTAAAGATGAGTGGAAAAAAGTTGATGAGTAAAACCTTGAGATAATTTGAAAAGTAAGAGATGAGGGTCTTTTCGAAAATACTGAACCCAACGAAGATAAAGTTGTTCTTTCATCCGAGAAAAATAAGAATAATAAAGAAACTCTTTTGTGCTGAGCAAGGTATGAGAACCCAATTCGATACCCGGCAAAAAATCTGTTGTCCGACTCCAATCACTGCTCTCATCTAAGTTAGAAGTGGCGTTAGATATTGCGTTTTTAGACAATTGATGAGTAGAAACTCCCGACAAATCTAACTGCAGAGGTTGAGAGAGTTCTTTTTTAAAGCGATCTGGCAGAACGGAGCTTATTTGACGATTGACCTTTTTCTTAGGGGTTAAATGAGAAGACGGTGAATGAGAAGACATTGAAGATGTAGACTGTTGATGAAAAAGCCCTTCCATCATGGCTTGTGTTTGTTTTTCGATGGCTTGATTTTTGCGACTTAAATAGGGGGTTTTTTGTTTGGGAATGAGTTGATTAAAATCGGTTTGATCGACAATTTGCCGTTGCTGGTGAGAATTTAAAAAATCCACAAAAACCAAAGATTTTTCTGGAGGAGAAGAGGAAGGCAAGGTCCACCAAGCCCACAAAAAAAAGAAAGAATGGATCAATACAGACAATAATAGACACTTTACAAAAAATAATTGGCGGTTTGCAGTTTGCCGAATCTTCTGAATCACCATTTCCTCCATTAAAATCTTTTAAAATCTTTTAATTCAAGCTATTTGATTTGCTATAAGAATTAAAATATCCTAACACAGAAAGTAAAATTTTTACTATAAAGACCGTAAAATTATAATATAGCTATATGAAACTGGACTTTTATTCAGATACCCATGTTGGACTCATCCGAAACGAAAACCAAGATACGATTTTGGCGGATGGAGAACATGGACTGTTTATAGTAGCAGATGGAATGGGTGGACACAGAGGAGGGAAAACGGCCTCTCAACTGGCGGTTCAGCTAATTGGAGATCATTTAAAAGAAAAACTCAAAACAGATCCCTCTGCCTCTATGGCTCAAGAGATTGAACAAACTTATAAACAAACCAATAAAACCATTTACAACAAAGGTCTCCAAAACATTCAACTCAGAGGAATGGGAACCACTGCCTGTTTGTTTTTAGTGCAGAAAAATGAAGTTGCCTATATTGGCAATGTTGGAGATTCCCGCCTTTACTTATTTAAAGAAAACACTTTATGGCAAATCACAGAAGATCACACTGTTATTACAGATCAAAACAAAGCAAATTTACTAACTGGGAAAAATCTTTCTAACGAGTTTTTTACAGAAGATAATATGTTAACAAAAAGTGTTGGATTTTTTTACGATGTCAGCCCAGATATTTTTAAAAAAAAAGTCCAAGCAAAAGAAGTTTACTTAATGTGCTCAGATGGGTTGACGGGACTAGCTTCTCATCCAGAAATAGAAAATATTTTAATCCACAACCGAGGACAAAAAAGAGTCCAAGAATGTATCAAATTAGCTTTAAAAAAGGGAGGTTCTGATAATATTTCTGTCATTATTATTGAAATATCTTAAGAAAGGACTTTTACTTATAGAATGAAAAAACAACTTAAAAAACACTATACCCTGTTGATCAGCTCCAATGACCAAAAAGATTGTGTGAAAGAATGGCACATCCCAGCAATTTGGGTTCGTTTAAGTGCAATTGGACTTTTAACCTTAATCGTGGGGATTGGAGTTTTGGGAATAGACTATGGGTTACTTTTTTTTAAAAAAACCCATTTCGAAAAAAACATCCACGAAAACCAATCTTTAAAAAATCAGATTGTCCAAATGAAGGACAAAGTAAAACACATTCAATCTCGGTTAAATCAGATGGAAGATTTTTCTTATCAGCTAAAAATATTAGCTGGGGTAGAAAATCCCACTTCTCCTAAACTCACCACATTAAACGCAATTGGTCCTTTTGTGGGTCCTTTGTCTGAATCTTCGGCAGGTAATCCTTTTTTATATTCTAATAAAAAACCTCTTAAATCTCATGCATCTCCTCCTTATTTACCGTCTTTAGAAGCGGATGCCGTTATTATGAACATTCATCAGTTAGACAAAAAATCTCAATTGGTTCAGCAAGATATTTACCGAATTTTGCAAAAACTTTACACAGAGCGAGATAAAATCATGAGTACTCCGAGTTTGATGCCGGTTCGGGGGTGGATCAGTTCTGGCTTTGGTTGGCGTCAGTATCCTTTGAGCGAAGAAGTATCTTTACACGAGGGAATAGACATTGCGGCCTTGCCCGGCACTCCAGTTTATGCTCCAGGCGATGGAGAAGTTGTATTTGCGGGCTATCAAATAGGCTATGGAAAAGTAATTATTGTAGACCATGGGTGGGAGCTTTCTACTCTCTATGGGCATCTTTCTGAAATTATGGTCACACACGGACAAAAAATTAAAAGGAAACAAGTCATTGGAGTCACTGGCAATACAGGGCATTCTTCGGGTCCGCATTTGCATTACGAAGTACGTATTGCTGGAGTCCCGGTAGATCCATCTCATTACATATTAAATAAACTTTAACCTTTTTTTAAACGATAAGTAATGCATTCTATTTTAGAAATTAAATCTTTAAACTTACCGGTCCGAATTGGAAAACAAAAAAAGGAGAGAAACACTGCTCAAAATATTTGTTTTTCTATTAAAATTGGCTTTAAAAAAGCTCCAACTGATGAGGAACAAAAAGACTTTTCTTCTCATTTAATATGTTATCAGAGTCTTTGTGAGCAAATTAAAACTCTGACTGAAGAGTCAAGTTTTGTTTGGATCGAAACATTGGCAAAACAGGTGGTTCAAAAGTTAAAAGCCTTACTCCCTAAAGAAGTGGCTTTACAAGTTTGTGTCCACAAAAAACCAAAAGTATTGGGGCTTAAAGGTGGGGTATCTTATATTTGTGGAGATCAATTTTGAAAGTCTATGTGGGAGTTGGCTCCAACTTAGGGGATCGTGCTTTTTATCTTCAATCCGCTGTTAGAGAGCTTAAAAAAAAATTTAATGTCATACGCACTTCTTTAATTTACGAAACACCTCCTCTTATTCCCCAAACCCCTCTAAGAGGAACAAAAATCAAAAAAGAAGGAGGAGCTTTTTTAAATACTGTTTTAGAAATAGATCTTTTAGAAAATAAACAAAATCCAAAAACTCAAGCAACTGAACTTCTAAAAACTTTTAAAAAAATAGAAAAATCTTTGGGGAGAAAGTATTCTCAAACTCTTTATTCTCCTCGAGAAATTGACTTAGACCTTTTACTCTTTGGAGATTATGTGATGCACATAGCTCCAAGTAAAAATCTCCCGGGTGGTCTCGTTGTGCCTCATAAAAAATTAAGTAGGAGAAATTTTGTTCTCACTCCTTTAAAAGAGCTTTGTCCTTTTTTAAAAATTCCGGGATTTAACAAAAATATTTTACAACTTTGCCGTTTACTTAAAAAACCTCTTCCCACTTGGATGAACATTGTAAACATCACACCCGATTCTTTTTCTGAAACCAAAAAAATAACTGTCAAAGAATTTGAAACTTTACTCCAAACCACTCCACTTGCGAAGTGTCACATTTGGGATTTAGGTGCACAGTCTACTCGGCCAAAGGCTCATCTGATTTCTTCAACTGAAGAATGGAAGCGGTTAGAAGAATTTATCGATTGCTTTCGAGACTATTACTTGGATAAGTGTTTTCGACCTCTTTTAAGTATAGACACTTGCAATATAAAAACCGCTCAACTGGCTATAGAAAAAGGAGCCAATATTATCAACGATGTCAGTGGGTTGGGGAATTTAGATTTTTTGGATCTTTTAAAATCTTTCGATGTTGATTATGTTTTAATGCATAGTTTAAGTGTACCTGCAGATTTAAAAAAAACTTTTTCTTCTCAGCAAGACCCGGTAGCAGAAATTAAAAAGTGGCTCAGTGCAAAATGTCAAATTTTAGAAAAACACTCCATTAGACCTGAGCGAGTTATTTTTGACCCCGGTATTGGCTTTGGAAAAACCGCTCAACAATCTTTAGAAATTTTAAAACGAATCAGAGAGTTTTCAGAAATCCCTTTAAGAATTGGAGTTGGACATTCTCGAAAATCTTTTATGAACCAATTTTCTAAAACCCCTGCTTCTGAAAGAACACCAGAGAGTATAGGTGTGTCTTTAGCTTTAGCCCAAGCAGGAGTAGATATTTTAAGAGTACATCTTGCCACTCATCATGCAAAAGCTCACCTAGCCTATCAATGGGTCTAAAATATATGCTAACTCCCATTTTTTTTTACTCATAACACTACTTTTGGGCAGTTTTAGTCTTTTTTTGGCTTATTTACTGGCTCATTCCCATTATTATATATGGTGTATGATTGATGCATTTGCATAAAATTCAATTTTCTTATACACTCGATTTAAAGAATTTAAAGGTCTTTTAAGTAAATGGTTTATTTTAAGTAAATTGTTTAAAATGAATTATTTATTTAAGTATAGTTTAGGTGTTCAACTTTAATTTTAAACTAAAGGGAGATAAAAAATGATTTTTAATTTAAAAAAACAAATTGGCTTTATATTATTAGCATTGAGTTTGATGTGTATTGTTTGGCAAGCTCAAGCTCAGATGCATTATTCTCGAGGAAGTAGCAAATATATGCTTCTCAATTTAAACACTAAGTGGCATCCCTATTTAAATGTCAATTCGGTGGCTCGTAGAATGGGTGGAAATATCGGTTATGGACAAAATTTGGGTTCACATGGATATTACGGACTTTTTGAAATAGGTATCGACAGCATTGCTTTTTCATCTTTGGGTCTTCTCTTAAGATATGGGTTTGAGTTTATGCGACATAGTCCTTTTTCTATTGGTTTGGGTATAAGCCTTACACCTCATTATGTGTTACGACAAAATAGATTTACTAATCTCGTATTAACTGACAATAACCAAAATCGAATATTTTTACCGTATGCTTTAGAGATATCTGGAAAGTTTAAAATCACACATAAACTCAGTGGAGTTTTAAGACTTGGTTTGGGAAGTGTTTTATACCCACTGAATAAACAAGGCACACGAACTATGTTACCTATCCCTCAACAATTAGGAGTGGAGTTAGGAATTCGATATTATCTGTAATTAATATTTGATTATAAAAAAAATAAAATTTTTAAAAAAGAACCTTTAAAAAAAGGTTCTTTTTTTTTGGCTTTCTTTTTACTCGTTTTTTTTGATTAAAAACAATACTTAAAAAACTTATAAAGTGCTAAAGAAGCACTCCTTTAAACAATGGGTATGTAAAATTTACACAGAAATATTATTTTGTTTTTCTTTATAAGAAAATTTCATATAAATCTAATGGACTACCTTAAATTTATATAAAAATTTGCATAAAACAGAAGTTTTATAAAAAGAAATTTTATAAAAGAAGCTTAAAAACAAGGAGCTTTATAAAAAAACCGGTACACTTATTATGAATAAAACAAAAACTGCTTTATTGGCTAAAACTTTTTATTTAATCGTATTTAGTGTATTATTTGAACACATTATTTTATTACCAGCCATAGCTCAAGACTTATGCTCTTTAACTTTTACACAAAAACAATATCCAAATAGAGAACCGATTATAAAATCTCCTCCACAAAATAAAGATACAACTGCCACTGGACCACTTACAAAAAATCAAATTTTATCTGAGCAATTAAGTAATCTTTTACAAAATCATTTAGAAGATTATCAATCTCAAAAAGGGTATGTCGATATAGCTAATAAATATTTTAATGGGTATTTAATAAAAGCTTTTCGTTTTGTATCATCGATATTAGAACCTACTCAGTTTAAAAAATTAAAATGGAGAGAGTTTCACGGTTCAACACAAGAATTCTATAACATTCAAAAAGTTTTTTTAAATGAACAAAATGAAGCCAAAAAAGAGTTTATTGGTATCAAAGGGTATATGCATTTTGCTGAAAAGTTTTTTGATGGATATATGACTAAAGCATTTATAAATGTATCAGCTGTTTTTGGAAGAGAAATGGTAAAAAAAATTGGTTGGCACCAATTTAATGGCACCTCACAAGAAGCTCGTGATGTAAAAAGTGAACTATTAAATTCGAATGGGAATATTAAATCCACTTATATTGGCATGCAAGGGTTTGCGTTGTTTGCAGAATTTTATTTTAAAAATGACATGAATAAAACTTATCGAAATGTATTAGCTGCAATAGGTAAAAAACACCTTAAACAACTCAAATGGAAATCATTTGTAGGTACAGCACGAGACTTTATAGGCACAACAAAAGATTTTGATACAGTCTACCATTTAGTAGTAGACGAAAACAATCAAATTAAAAAAGAATTTATTGGATCCAATGGTTTAATAGATATCGCTAAAAAACATTATAGTAATAATGTATCCACAGCCTACAGTAATATTAGTGCGGTATTAGATAAAGCCATGTTTCAGAAACTTAAATGGAAAACTTTTAATGGGCATACTAAAGAATATCTAATGGGGAAAAACCTTGTTAAAAAATTTGAATCGATTAATGTATTTATTAAAGCCTACTCTGGCACACAAGGACATATTCGTATTGCCGATGAGTTAACAAATGGCAATATGAACAGAGCTTACGGAGTTATATCTTTAGTACTTAAACCCTATAAATTTAAACAACTTAACTGGACTCAGTTTACAGGAACTACCGAAAAATTTAATTTAATGCAAGATCATCTATTGGATAAAGATCATAATTTAAAAGAGGAATTTATTGGCACCAATGGGTATGTTAATTTTGCTGATTTATATACAAATAGTCAGATGATCCGAGCATTTACGAGTGCTATTAAAATATTAGGTAGCAACGAGGCCGTTAGACAGAAATTACAGTGGAAGACCTATTTAGGTAACTCCACAAATACATTTAAAATGCAACAAAAATTACTTAAAGATGAAGAAAGTATTAAACAATTTATTGAAAAATATAAAAATATGAACGGACACATTGCCTATGCCAATAAATACCTAGAAGGTAATTTACGTTTAGCCATAGAAAGTATCAAATATTTTTTAAACAAAGAAGAAATGCAACAATTACAGTGGAAAAAATTTTTTGGCTATGTGGAACAACTTAAACTTTTAATTGAAGATTTTAACAAAAATTATCCTAAAAAATGGCAAGGTTTTAAAAATCAAACCCGAATAGCAAATAAAATATTTAATGGACACCTATATAACACTTATAAAAACACTTTAGATGGCAGAGAGTATTTATTTGGATCAGATGCGGATGCTTTGGTTAAATTTCAAAAACTCAAATGGAAGAACTTATACCAACATGGCAACTTCAAAACAAAAAAAATTGCGAGAATTAAAAAAAATCTCCAAAAATAAAATTCCCATTCCCTAGAACAAAAAAAGTGGCGTTCCCTACGGGACTTGAACCCGTGTCTTCACCTTGAAAGGGTGATATCCTAACCACTAGACGAAGGGAACAAAAAATGTGACCCGCCTTGGACTCGAACCAAGGACCCTCTCCTTAAAAGGGAGATGCTCTACCAACTGAGCTAGCGGGTCTTAATTATCCAATATAATCTAATATCTCATTTATACATCAACAAATACTGGTTGAAGTTGGATTGTTTGTTTTCTATCTCGTCCAACTGAAACCATCTCAATCGGAATATTTAGCTCTTTTTGAATAAAATTCAAATACTTATAAGCATTCGGGGGTAAATCTTTAATTTTTTTTACTCGAGAAATGTCTTCTTTCCAGCCGGGCAAGTTTTGATACACGGGTTGACATTGAGTACACTCCTCCTCATCGAGTGGAAAATAAGAGATTTTCTGACCTTTTAACAAATAGGAAGTACAAATCGGAACTGAATCTAAGCCAGATAAAACATCTAACTTCATTAAAGCTAAGTGAGTAACCCCGTTCAGCTGAATCGAGTATTTTAACGCCACCAGATCCAACCAACCACAGCGACGCATACGACCTGTGGTAGCTCCCCATTCTGCTCCTTTTTTTTGTAAATAATCTCTTAAACTCGGATCTTGACACTGTGTTGGAAAGGGTCCCTCCCCCACTCGAGTGGTGTAACTTTTGGTAACTCCTATAATTTTTTGAATCCGATTAAACCCCACTCCACTCCCAGCACAAGCAAAACTAGATAAAGTTGAACAACCCGTAACATACGGATAAGTCCCATGCACTAAATCCAACAAAGTGCCTTGTGCTCCTTCAAATAATACTCGTTTTTTTTGAACCAAGGCTCGATGGATGAGATCAGAAGTATTGACATGGCGGTATTTTTTAAGAATTTTTCTCTGCGAAAGAATACTTTTTACAAGTAAAGAAACTCTCAAAGGCTTTTGTTTGTAAAGCTTTTGAATGAGAAAATTTTTTTCAAATAGTGCTATTTTTAATTTTTCTTGTAAAACTTCTTTTTTTTGAAACAAATCTCTAAAAAGCAAGGCGAATCGGCTGATTCGATCTTCATAAGCTGGACCCACTCCCTTACCAGTTGTTCCAATTCGAATTAAACGAGGAGATTTTTCTCGAGCTCGATCTAATTTTTGATGATAATCCAATAAAACAGACGCTCCATCAGAGATGAATAATCGACCAAGTGAAAGAGATTTTTTAAATTTTTCTAAAAGTTTAATCTCTTGCTCTAAAACTCTTAAATCCACCACCACCCCACTGGCAATCACACAAGTTGTATGAGAACGAAAAATTCCAGAAGGAATTAAATGCAAAACACAAGTTTTCCCATCCATGTTTAAACTATGACCGGCATTAGAACCCCCTTGATAGCGAACCACATAATCTGCCTCAGAGGAAAAAACATCTATCGCTTTCCCTTTGCCCTCATCTCCCCATTGAATACCAATAACAACTATACCTGACACAATAATCAACCGATCTTTTGTTTAATTATTTAAGAAATTCACCCAATGCTCTTTTCTGCAATTTATCTATATCTTTTTTTATATCCGACATAAAAAAATTTGAAGGCTTAGCTATTTGAATTTGACTCCAATCATAAATTTTGTGATTTTGAGCTTTCTCCCACATGGCTATTTTATCTCTTAACCCCTTTGGCTTTTGAAATGGGTATTTACCAAAGGTGTCTTCGAGTTTACGCCATAAAGTCTTCCATGCTGGATAAATATCCAAATTGTACCATTTTTTAACCTCACACACAAAACGAGGATCCAGCTGAACATTTATAATCTGATAGGGCCAGCAAAGCTGTATCACATGAAATAAAAATGGCTCCGAAGGGATGATACCATTTAACTTACAAAGACTTTCGTAGTGGATTTGCTGAACTGCAAATCCTTTTTCGTTCCATTTTATGAATTCACTAGCTGTAGAAAATTCTTTGGATGTGGTTTTTATATCAGATATTCTATGTGAGCTTTTAATGTCCACTATTCCCGTCAGTTCAAATTGAGTAGATTCTAAAACAACTTCAAATTCTATTTTGTCTTTTCTGTATTGCTTAAAAATTTCGTTTAATTCCAAAGCCATCTGAATGGCCTGTGTTACAGGTTTTAATTCTTTATAAATTATTTTGCTTTTTTCTACCACTTGCTCCAACTCATCCAGTTGAGAACGATTCATCCTCGATTGGGTTTTCTTTTTGGTCGACTGCTTTTCTGATTCTAACATGTAAACCAAAGCTGATTTTTCTATATCATTATCTGCTTTAATCAAATCATAAAAAATCTCATGGACTAAAATCCCTTTTTTCATGGAATCCGTTTGCTCTTTTTTGTGACCGATAAAGTAACTTTGTAAAAAACTAAAATCTCCCGAAGCCAACATAGAAGCCTTAGAAGGAGTTAGATAATAAGGATGTGGTAATCTTGGTCTCATTTATACAACTCCTTTTATTACTCTTTTTTTTAGAAGCTATCAATACTAAACATGGACCTTATAAGTCTGAAACTTATGAAAAGTACAATTGGACAACCCCTTTGTTTTAAGTGAATCCGACCTAAGGCTTGAAAAGTTTTTTATTTGTCTTACTTAAAGTTTCCTATTAATTTTACGGATTCTTTTACCGATAAAAAAAGTATGAATTCTTTTTATTTTAAGAAACCTCTCATGAAAGTAACCATTAGTTTTGGTCTAGCTGGTTTTTTGTTATTGTCTTTAACCAATTGTAAAGAGTTGAGTTTAGATGACCGACCCCGAAGAAGACGATCTGACCCAGCTGGTGAAGTGGAACTTCCAGAAGAAGTAATGGAAGCTGATTTTTTTGATTTCAAAAATTGTAAACCTTCGGTGGATGCTCCAGACAATAGCTTAGATATTATAACTGATACAGTAATCCCCGGTAAAAACCCGTTAAGAAATGCTCGAACATGTTTAAAAGATCGACTAGAACGAGCACATGGTCGGATATGTAAAGCTCGAGCACAATTAGAAGAACAAAGAGAAAGAGCTCAAGATTCAGCTACCCGAACTCGTATAGAAAATCAAATATATCGTTTAGATCAAATCCAATGGAGATTTAATCAACAACTTAATAAGTTAGCCGACTCAACCGACAAAAATATCGAGAAAATGGAAAACAGAAGAAAATCTAAAAATAACTTTTTGATTGATTTTGCTTCTTTTTTTGGAGAACAAGAACTATCTGGCTGGCGAAATATCTTGGATATAGAATCTTATACCGAATGCCATGACGAAAACCGAAGTCGCAGAGAAGATCTTTAAAAAAAATATTAGTTTTTTTTAAAAATTTTTTCGTATTCTTGACAAAAGATCCTCTTTTAAAATAGTTTTTTGGATCATCACAATGTTACAAAAATACACTCTTAAAATTTTTAAGATTTATTGTCTGTTAGTCATTTTTTGGTCTCTTTCTGGGTGGTCTACTCCACACAAAATGACCATTCAATTTCTCAACGAACAAGTCCTCAAACATAATGTTTTATTTCAAAAAATCCCAGTGGGAGGTTTATCGGCTCTTTCTTACGATCCGATCAATCAAATTTTTTTTGCTCTATCCGACGATAAAGGTCATAAGGGACCTCTTCGTTTTTACAAATTAAAACTTAAAAAAACTTTTTGGACAAAAAAATATCGATTACAAATTAAAAGCCAATCTCTTTTAAAAAGACCAGATAAAAAACCTCTCGTCTTAGACCCCGAAGGGATTGCTTTTTTAGCTCCTAATCAAATTATTATCAGTTCAGAAGGTGCACAAATAGTTACAAAAAAATTATTCAAACCTTCAAAAAAAAAGTTATTATCCAGGTTACCTGCCAGCACAAAAGTGATGACACAAAAATTGTTGGAGCCTCCCTTAGTATTATCTTTCAACACAAAAGGTAGACTTAAAACTAAGTGGCCTCTCCCATCTATATTTTGGCCCAAAAATCTTAAAAAACTCAAACAATGGGGTGTGAAAGAAAACAAAGCTTTTGAAGCTTTATCTATAGACCCGAGTGGAAAATTTCTCTGGTTGGCAACTGAATCGTCTCTTAAGCAAGATCAAACTTTTTTATCTCCATCCACTCAGCCAACATGTAAAACTTACTCCCATTTAAAAGCATGTGGAAAACAATACATTCGCATTAGTCAATTTCATATCCCAACTCAAAAAATGATTAAACAATTTGTCTACATCATGCCCCAAATAATTAAAGAGGCCCAACCTTCCCACCACAAAGGTAAAAATGGTTTAACCGATTTTATATCTTTAAAAAACAAACAATTTTTAATTATTGAACGATCTTATTTAAAAGATTCGCTTAATTTTAAAAAAAGAAAGATGGATAAAAATCAGGTGCGTTTAGTTCTATCCGACTGCTCAATTGCCTCTAATGTCATGCGTTTTAATCGATTAAATAAATTGTCATCTTTTATTCCTTGCCAAAACAAGCAAACTATTTGGCTAAGCAATTTATTGCCCAATCGAACAGATAATATTGAAGGTATCGCTTTGGGTCCGAAGCTTTCTTCTAAAAACCAGTTAATGGTTTTAGTCAGCGATAACAATTTTAATCCAAAGCAAAAAACTCAATTTTTATTTTTTAATCTGCAATTGAATGAGAAAGAAAATGAACAAAAAAAACCACTTAAGTTCTGATTTTTACACCGATCCATCCGTGGTATCCGCCAGCCAGTGGTTAGCTTATATAAAAAAAAGAGATTTAAAAATTCCCTCGCGAGCGATTATGTGTTTTTCTCGTTTTGCTGTCCATTTTTTTAGAAAGAAACATTTAAAAGATCACACAAATCGTCTCTACCTCTTTGATTTAACAATCGATATTTATCAAGGTAAAAAAAGTCCGATCGGGATAGTCAGTCCAGTAGGTTGTGGAGGACCTGTAGCGGTCATGGGATTTGAAATTTTACAAACACTTGGAGTCAAAGAGTTATGGAGTTTAGGTGCAATGGGCTCTCTTACCAAGAGCTTACAAATTGGAGATAGGGTATGGTGTGCAAAAGCTCTTCGAGATGAGGGATGTTCGAATCATTATAAAAAACCTAGTTTATTTGTAAAAGCTCATCCACTCCAAACTAACCAGCTATCTTCGTTTAATCTTAAACCCGTTAACTGTTGGACAACGGATGCTCCTTTCAGAGAAACACAAAAAAAAATTTTTAAGTTTACAAACCAAGGTGTGCAATGTGTGGACATGGAATCGGCCAGTTTGTTATCTGCTGGTGAGTATTATCAGCTACCGGTTTATTGCTTGGGGGTGATTTCCGACCATTTATCACCTCATGCTTGGACTCCTCAATTTCTCTGCCCTTCGGTTAAAAAAAGTTTTTATGAGTTACTCCATCAAATTCACCATTGTTAAAATATTTTTTAAAAGATATTTACAATAAAAATATTAAATATGTTAAATAGGGTTAAAATGAACAATTTAAAAGCAAATTCTTTAAAGCAATTTTTTAGACAAAAATACAAGGCTTTATCTATCCCTTCCCCTTTGGTGCATTTTGTCTCTGGTTCTTTAATGGGGATGGCGTGGGATCATTTAAACAAAAAAAAGGATTTACCATCTTGGGAAAAAGCAGGGCAAGTTTTATTTTCTGAAGTGCCTCAGTTAAAATCTCCTTCGGCTCCTTCTCATGTTGGGTGTTATGAATACTGGTCTCACAAAAAAAAAGGTTATACTCTATGTATCCAAAAAGGGAGATTGCATGGCTACGAGGGTTTAGAGCCAGAAGAAGTGGTGCATTCTGTAACAGGGGCTTGTTTAGCGGGAACTCGTTTTTTTGTATTATCTAATATTTCGGGAGGTTTAAAAAAAAGCTTAACCCCTGGTCGTGTGGTAGCTGTTACCGATCACATTAACTGGACGGGGAAAACCCCCATCCAAGGGGCATGTTTTTCTGACATGACACACATCTATCATACCCATCTGACAACTAGTCTTCAAAAACAATTGAAGAAACAAAAAATAGAAGTCTTTAAGGGAATTTATGCCGGAGTATTGGGACCTCAATTGGAAACTCCTGCAGAAGTTCGCATGATGAAACAAGTGGGAGCAAGTGCAGTGGGAATGTCTACAATATGGGAAGCTATGTGGCTTTATCATTTAGGAGCTAAAGTGAGTTGTTTTTCGGTTATATCGAATCTAGCAGCTGGTGTAGGGTCATCGACAACGATTAACTCCAATTTAGTGCAACCTGTTTTAAATCGTTTTATAAAAGCTTTCTTAACATTTTGTGAAAATGATTTAATGTTATTAAAATGAAACCTTTTTTTTCTTTACTATCTGTTGTGGTTTTTTTTAAACGATGTTTGTTTTCTAAAAGATCCCATGCTGTGATTCGCCGGGTATCTACTATTTGTCTTTTGGGATTAGTTGTTTCTATAGCCAGTTTGATTGTGATTTTTAATGTAATGGGGGGATTAGGAGAATCGATTAGAGAGCAATTTTTAGAAGAAGAACCTCATTTAGTGATCACTTGGAATAATGATTTTTCTCATCCTTTAGCTATTGAAAAACAAAAAAAAATTATCCAAACAATTTTTAAAAAAAACAATTTACAGTCGGGAATAGAAGATTTTTATTTTTTTGAAACTGTCGACTTAATTATTCAGACAACAAGTGAAGAGGGAAGAGAAAGTTTTTCTGCTGCTTTAGGAAGAGGTTACGACTTAGAACATTTAAAAAAAATTACTTCTGATTTACAACCCACTGTTCAAAATTTACCAAATGGTTGGATAAAATCTCACTCACCTGTTTTGTCTCGATCCATTACAATGAGTATTAATTTAGCGGGGGATTTAAATGTTTATGAAGGAGAAGTGGTCCGTTTAATCCCGGCAGAAAATTTGTTATTTCCTCCGGGGGAGATGATGAACTTCGAATCAGCTCGTGTAAAAATAGCAGGTAGTTTTTCTGGTCAGTCGTGGAATGCGAATATAATTTTTTACAATAAAAACGAGTTTCCCTTTTTTGCTAAAAATAGTTCTTATTCATCTGGATTTGAAATCCGTTTAAAAGAGCCTAAAAATTATTTACTTTATCAAAAAATTTTAGAAGATAACCAATTTTTTGTTTCTGCATGGACAGAAAGAAACTCATCTGTATTTTTTGCACTCAAAGTGGAACAAACTGTTATGAGTTTATTTTTATCTCTAGCTGGACTGATGACTTTATTAGCCGTTTCATCCTTATTAGTTTTACTCATTGTTCAAAAACAAAAAGAAATTGGAGCTTTAATGGCTTTGGGGTTTTCTATTCAAAAAATTCGAACTCTATTTACTGGAATGGGAATGATGTTATGCACTTTAGGAATTGGTGGTGGAATAAGCCTTGGACTCTTAGTCTGTGCTTTTATTCACTATTTACCTCCTGTTTTTTTAAGTTCTTTTGTTCCAAAAAATGGATTATTTCCAATAAAATTAAACTTTACTTTTTTAATTGGTTTTTCTATTAGCACTTTACTTTTATCTTTTTTGATCTGCTGGATTTCTGTTCAGACTCAACTCAATCGAAACCCATCTGAACTATTGAAAAATTATCAATAAAACTCTCTGAAAATTTTTATAAATTTTATAAATTTATGCCGACCAGCTGGGGGCATTGGGAATATGTATACGAGAACGAGGAGGGGCAGTAGAAGAAGGGGGTGGGTTTGTTGGTAGAGGGTTTTGAGTAGGAGTTGATGGCGATGGTTGAGACGGGGAAGGAGTAGTAGGAGGAGTGTAAGGGGCACAATCTGGTCCTATCATCGGAGGGTGACAGTGCGATGAAGGGGGAGTAGTAACTTCGGAGAGGGGAGTGCCATGTGCATAAACTTGATTGCATACATAGTTTAAGGATCGATAATGAGCGAGTCTTTTTTCTAAGCTTTTTTCTTTATGTGTGCGACAGTAATTTGTCATCTTATGAGCAAAAAGCACAAAGCGATTGTTTTCTAATAATTCACAAACTAAAGCATTGGGAGGTTTTGGTCCCTGTGAATAAGTATATTCATGCAATACAATATTCACCTTTGGCTGATGAGAATCAGATGATGTGCAGGTATATTGAAAAATAGGGATATCTTGTACAGGAGTAGCTGATTTGGATTCTTGATATCGACAAGTTGCATATTGTGGATGATCTTTTTTGCAGGCAGAATGACTATCTGTTTTACCATTTCCACCAGAGGAAACATCTTTCATATCTTCAAAATCGAAGTCAAAATTATCAAAACTATTAGTAGGACTACACGACAAAGTAAAGAACATAACCATTGGCAATAATAAAAAACTGAAATTTTTCTTAAACATAGTTTTATTTATACTCTTATTTTATTTTTTGTATAGATTAAGATTCAAATATCTACGACTTTAGTCGTTTTGTAGTTTAAGATAGCTCACACTTTATTAAAATGATGTGCGCCCGGAGCGACTTGAACGCTCATGTTCTAAACGAACACCAGGCCCTCAACCTGGCCTGTCTACCAATTCCAGCACAGGCGCTTATGAGATAATAGACTAAATAAAAAAACTTATACCCATTTTGAAATAATTGGGTAACCAGTTTTTTTTTAAAAAAATCCACTTAAATATCAGCTAAAAATTACTTTAAATAGAAGCAGGAGGAACAGATTCCACAGCATTGCATTCGTAACCACTCGCCTTATGCTTAGAAAGAACTTCTTTTAAACTATCTGCAGCAGATGGTCTACTATTGCTTCTACAATAGCTGGATGTCCGATGAGCAAAGCCAATGGGCTTAGAGTTTTCTTGAAGTTCACAGACTAAAGCATTGGGAGAAGGTTTAAGTCCCGTATAAGTGTATTCGTGTAGCACCAGTTGAATGGGGGAACTTCCGTCTTTAGTACAAGTATATTGAGTGGTGACAGTTTGACGATTGGTAGCTGAATCAGTTGCCATTTTGGATTCTTGATATCGACAATTCAAATAAGTAGCCCGAAGTCGAGCATTATTGACTGGTCTCTTACCACATGTGCTAACAGTTAATGAAGCAACCGGAGATGAGGTGGAGGAGACTTCTGGGATAGTTTCTTCATCTGAACCCGGAGCAGGATCTGCAGAGACAATTCCACCTTCTGAAGGAGGAGGTGTTGTTTCTTGTGTTTCTTCATCCGAAGTGGAAGCTTGATCTTTTTTGCCACAAGAACCCATTAAAAACATGAAAGACACTAACAACCCAGATAATAAAAAAAACTTCATAATTTTAAATCTCCTATTGTTTGTTGATCTATTTTTTTATTTAAATTGCTATATTCTCGGGTCTCATTATATCTGCTTTAATCTTTTTTTTCCACTCTTTTTTTTATTGCCCCCTTACTTTTTTTATAGAAACTTTGTGAGCTTTGCAAAACTTTTTTAACTTAAAAAAGCCACGCCTAAGTTTATAAAAAAAGAAGCTGAAGAATCGGGAGAATCAGGAGAATCAGAAGTTTGAGGAGATGGAGAGCATTGGTAGCCAGCTTTAGAGTGTTCTCTGATCGCTTCTTTTAAGCTATCCACATATTTTTCATCGTTATTTTCTCTACAGTAATTGGCTGTCCAATGGGCAAAACCAATCACTACTTCTTCGTTTCTGGTAATTTGTCGAATTTCGCAAACTAAAGCATTAGGAGAAGGTTTAGGTCCTCCATAATTGTATTCATAGAGTGCGAGTTGAACGGGGGGACTTCCCTCTTTAGTGCAGGTATGTTGAACAGTGACAGTTTGGCGATTAGGAGCTGAATTTGTCACTGGTCTGGATTCTTGATATCGACACTGATAGTAAGTCGCTAAATCACTTGGATCACATGAAGTAGAAATACCTCCCCTTGTGGGAGTATTGCTAGTTCGACTGGCTAAATGAGTTTTTTTACGACCATGTTGCGAAGCAAGTGAGTGTCGTCTTCTGTGTCTTTTTCGAGTGGAACTTTTTTCTAAGCGAGGATCTTCATCTAACGATTCACTTTCTTCTCTAGAGGACCCATCTTCTTCTAAACCAGCAAAATCCTCTTCATCTAAATTACTATTGCCACCCTTACCTACGACCGAACTTTCGTTTTGGCTACCACAAGAACTCGTTAAAACAACTAAAGAACCTCCTAATAATAATAAAAATAAGATCTTCCTCATTTTTTTACCTCCTGAAAACATCTTTTAAATTTAAAACCCAATTTGTAATATCAATCATTCAATATCTAATCATTTGGCATTTGTCATTGTACCATATTGCTCACTATCTAAAGCCCCTACAGGATAAAACTTTAAAAACAACTTTTGCAAGATTTATTTTAAATACCCACTTCTATTTTTCATCTTAAAAATGGTTTAAAAAACTAAAGCCTATTTTTTAAGAAAAAAATAGGCTTTAATAAGACTTTAGTCTGAGATAATTTTTCTACATATTAGTTATTAACACGATTCGTTACGCTGTAATCTCCACTCTCTGTTTTCGAATCAACCAACTGACAGTCTTGTTTTTGATCTTCACTTTCGTAGTATTGAATAATTTCTTCTGCACTGTCGTTTTTTCCAACTGAATAATTAGCTTTTGCACAAAAAGCTTTTGAAGTATAAGAAGCAGCAATAGGATGATCGTAATTCATATTGATACCATTATCTTTAATACGAACTTCACAAGCTAAAACTCCAGGAGGTATTGACTGTAATTTATAATCATATTCCACAACAGTAATAGTCGTAACTCGAGTAGACATCATACCAATACTTTTACATTCGTAAACACTCGAAATTTTTTGATGCACAATTGTTCTCATAACTTCTTTAGCCTGATCATAAAGACATTTAAACTTACGAAAACCTTCCTCTGACGCACAATCGCTCGAGATAAAATCTGTAAAACCCACTGTCTCTCCATGTAAACCGGGAGAAACATTTTCTAATGGATCAGCTGAACGTAAGGGTTGAGTTCCACTAACCACTGAAGGAGCCACACCACCACCACTCGCATTGCCAACCACTGGATTTGAACCATCTGGCAGTGCATTAGTGGAGTTTTGATTGCTTTTATTGCAAGATGCTAAAAATAACATTCCTCCAAATAAAATAAATGATAAAATATGTTTCATAAAAATAACCTCCTCTTGATTGATCTTAAATTTTAAATTTTAAACCTAAAGCCATATATTATATTTTTCTAAATGTCAACTCTGGGTGCTAATTAACGCCATTTTCTCATCTTTTTTTAGCCCATTTAAAATTCGTCAAAAACCGGGGCTATATTTCTGTTCCAAAGGTAAAAGGTTTCGTATGGTTTGTCTTATCCGAAGCTACGCAATTATAACCTTCTGCCTTATAGTAATTGAGTCGATCGTTTAAACCTCTTGAAAGTCGATTACTTTCACACTCTTTTTCAGAAGAAAAAGAAATAAATAATGGTGTGTGGAATCCAGAACCGCTCATATCATCGGCTACCTGACAAGCTAAACTTAAAGGTGGTTTGGGACCCGAGTAAGAATAAACAAAGACACTCACATTTATTATAGACAACCAACTAGCACATCTAAATCGCTTAACCCTTGTCGTCTGTGCAGTGAGTGCAGAAGACAAATAAGCTTTTTGATACATACAAGACCAATAGATGGTACTATCTCCGTTATAATCACATCCAGCAACTAATGGCACATTATCTTCTAGACCTCCCACAGAAGATAATGGGATGGCTCGTAAAGTTTGCTCCCATTTTTGCAACAAATCAGCAGAACCTGGAGGAGGAGAAAAAACAATCGGTGTTTGGAGCCCTTGTGTAGAAGTGGTAGGAGGAGGGGGAGGAGTTAGATTTTGAGCATTGGAAGAACTTACACCATCTGGAACTTGACTACCCGGTAAACCTTGACTTTTGCCAGTTTCCGGATTTTTTAAATCGTCTTTACGACTACTTTTATTGCAAGAGACAAGGTTTAAGCAAAATAGCAGAAGTAAAGTTAAGTTATATTTTATAAGATTTTTTGTCACATTTCTTATTACATTTTTTGTTGTAAGGTTTGTCATTATATATTTAATCCTTTCGTGTTTTTGTTTTCTTTAGTAGTGTTGTTTATTTTTGCTGGCTTTATGTTATGCCCTTTTTTTGCTTTAGTTTACTGATTATAATGTCTTAGCATATTATACTTAATTAATATCTTTAATATTAATATCTCTTTAAAAGAGAAATAATTCAAGAATTTTCTAAACTTTTTTTTCATCTATTTACAATTTTTTTTAGACCTTGTAAAATTTACACACTTTTCTTGCTCCATTTAGAATATTTTTACCTCCTTTAAGGTAATTATTCCCCAAAAATAAAAGCTTCGGATACATTATAATTATGTTTTTTAGATGGACCGTAATCTCCCCTCTGACGAGTATCTTTTGTGCAGTTATAGCCTTGTGTCCTATAGTGATTGAGTCGATCGTCTAAACCTTTTGAGAGGTGATTGGTCTGGCAAACTGCTTCAGAAGAAAAAGAGATGAGTCGTGGTTTTGGATACATGTTTTTTCCCTCAAAGATGTTATGATGATGGTGTTCGGTTACCTGACAAGCTAAACTTAAAGGTGGTTTGGGACCCGAGTAAGAATAAAAAAAAGCACCTATACTAATATTGTAGATACCGTAAGAACAGCGAAACTGCTTAACCCTTGTAGCCTGTGCAGTGAGTACAGAAGATAAATAAGCTTTTTGATACATACAAGACCAATAGATTGCACCGGTTCCGTAACTATCACATTCAGAAATTGATGGCACATCCTCATTAATAATCGATAAAAAAGATAAGTCGAAGGAGTTTAAAGTCTTTTGCCATTTTTGCAAATCAACAGAATTGACATTGGACGAAGGGTTGGATGTTGTAAGCCCTTGTGTGGAGGAAGTTATGGTTGTCGGATTTTGAGTATTAGAAGAAGTTAAACCATCTGGAAGTGGAGTGCCTAAAACATTACTACCTGAAGCATTACTGCCTAAAGAAGAGCTTTGACCTTCGTTGGTTTTAAGATTTTGAGAGCTATTTCCACCACTTTTTTGACCATCGCAAGAGACCAAACTTAAACAAAATAGCAAAAATAAGCTTAAGTGGTGTTTGATAAAATTTTTTATAGTGTTTTTTATTACATTTTTCATTTGTATAAAGCCCTTTCTATAAAGTCCTCTCTATAAAGTCCTTCTAGTTTATATAGTCAGCTATATATAAGCTATATTTCAGCTAACATAGTTTTAAACATTATAGTTCAACATAATAGTTTGTTTAATCATTACTCTTTATCGGCAGTTAAAATTTGTTTATTTATTTTTTTATTTTTAAAGTTTTAAAAAAAAATTGCCATGTGATTTCCTAAAATCTAAAAAATCTAGTGATAATAATGTCTTACACCCTAAAAGGGAATAAAAAACTTATGCAAGCTCTTAAAATAATGATGGATTGACAGTTGAGAGGGACTAATGTTTAAAGGGTCATGCTTTAAAGGGGAGAATAATGATTTTTTGGCATAACAGGTATTGGACTAACAGGTGTTGGATCAGAAAGCGAGCAAACGAAGTTTTAGAAATGACTTTGTCTGCAATTTTTGTTTTTTGGATGAGTTTTGCTCTGGGGGCTTCTCCTCCTTCTTCTTCTTCTTTAAATTCAAAAAATGGTCTTTCAGAAGCTTCTCCAAAAGCCACTCAACCCAGTGTATTGGAGCAGATAGTTCCCTTTGTCTTTATTTTTCTGCTCTTTTATTTTTTACTCATTCGACCGGCACAAAAAAGGCAACGAAGGCATCAAAACCTTTTAGATAAGCTTCAAAAAGGAGATCAAGTGGTCACTTCATCGGGTATTTTAGGTACTATTTACGGACTCACCAACGAATTTATCACTTTAGAAATTGCAGAAAATGTTCGAATTAAACTATTGAGGTCTCAAATATCTTCTCTTAGAAAACCCTCTTTACTTACAAATATTTCTCACAAATAAGGGTTAAATATCGTAACTAATTTCCACTGTTTGAGATTCCATCTTCGCCTGACAAGTCAGTATCTCACTTCTTTCAATATTGCTTTTTTCTAACACTCCCTGTTCAGCTTGCCGAATACGACCTCTTTGGAGCAGAGCTAAACAAGACATACAAGACCCCGAAAGGCATGAAAAAGGAGGGTTGTAACCAGCTGCTAATAATTGCTCCAGTATGGAAAGCTCTGGGCGTGCAGAAATTTCGATTGCTTTCCCATCAATTAAAGCTTTAATAATGTATGAAGATGTATTATCGGGGGCTTCACGATTGAGGGCAATTTCACCGCCAGAAGTCGCTTCACCACCAGAAGGTCTCTCCCCACTAAAGGTAGATCCAGATTTACTGCCAGAAGTAGCAGTCGAAGAATCAATGGTTTTTTCGTCTTTTAATGAGTCTTTTAATGAGTCTTTTAATGAGTCTTTCTCGTCAATTATTAACCCGTTGATTACTAAACCTTGCGACGAGTGGTTGGGAGCAGAATCCGAACAAGTCAAATTGTGTAAAGAGGGGGTTTGCTGGAGGTTAGAGCTTTGAGAAGTGGTTTGAAAAATTGGGGAATTGGCAGAAAAAAAGCTTTCTTTTTTAATTTGTTCTTTTGTCACTTGTTTTTTGAGTAAAAACTCCTCAATTGTGTGCATTAACGATAAAGGACCACATAAATAAAACAAACTGTTGGTGAGTGGTCTCGGCAATAGACAATGAGCTTGCAAGTGGTGGTCGTTTAACCTTTCGCGAATTAAGCACCATTTTTTTTGAGGGCGACTTAAGCAATAAATGATTCGAAACAAAGGGTAGCGAGCTTGCCAGCTTTCCAATTTTTTTTTGTAAATAATGGATTTTTCATCTCTGTTAGAATAAAACAAAGTGATTTGATTTTTATCATCGCTTAACAGAAGTGTTTTAATAATAGAAAATATTGGAGTGATTCCACTCCCCCCGGCGAATAAAAAATAGTGTTTGGGTTTTAAGTCTTTGGGAGGTTTAAAAAATCTGCCAGCAGGCAAGCGAGATTGCAAAATATCTCCTTTTTTTACACAATCTACGATGTAATTAGAAACCACACCCCCTTTCACTCTTTTCACAGTGGTTTGCAATTCTTCTTTTAATAGAGGGGAAGAAGAAAGAGAATAACTTCTTCGATAAGATTGACCTTTAACATTTAAATAAAAAGTTAAGAATTGAGCCGGGCGATAGATAAACAAATCCCGATCTGAAGTTTTAGGGGATAAAAAAAGCGAGACACTATCTTTGGTCTCCCAAATTTTACGGGTCACTTTTAAAGGATAAACAGATGGCATAAAAGACTTTTAATTTTTTTTATCTAAAATGTCACCTTTGGATCCAGCAAACAGGAGATTGCAGAGAAATTTGTTTGGAATCCAACCGAACCACTAAATCCCCTCCTGGCATCTGCACTCTAACGGGCGTACATAAAGAAGCGACTTGTTTTTGATACACCTGAGCTAATGCCATAGCTCCTGTCCCGCAAGCAGAGGTGATATCTTCTACTCCTCTTTCAAAAGTAAATCCCCAAAGCTTGCCGTAAGATTTTTCGAAATAAAAAGAGACATTCATTCCATTTTTGTTATGCACTAAACTGTGTCTCAATTTTTTTGCCAAGGGTAATAACTCGGGAGGTAAAACTTGTTTTAAATGCAATAAATTTTTTTCTTTGAGTTTTTTTAGGAGTGGTTTTTTTACGAGATTTTGTAAAGGCCATTTGACAACAGCGTGGGAGACTGGATGATCAGAAAAAAAATAAGAGACCTTTTTTTTTGCATAAGACACAAAATAAGGACCTCGAATAGCAGAAGAAATGGGAAGAAAAATTTGAGGCTTGCGGTTTAAAAATGTCCCCTCAATAAACCCAGCTGGGGTTTTTAAATAAATTTTTTGAGTCTTTACCAATTTCTTTTTAAACAGGTATTCTACCCCACAGCATGCTACATTTCCGCACATTTCAGCTGATGTGCCGTCTCGGTTATAAAAAACCCATTCCCAATAATCTGTCTTTAAACCGGGGATTAAAATCATTAAACCATCTCTTCCGTATCGATTGCACAGTCGACGGGCTTGAGCGGGCAATTTTTTTAAAGACAACTGATTGTATGCAACACGAGCGAGCGGGCGACTGACATGTCGCACTAAAAAACTATTGCCTGCGGCACTCATTTCCGACCACAAATGCCCCCTATTTTTATTAAAGCTTTGTTTCATTTTGGTTTTTTGATTTGGTTTGTTTAACTCCCTCCAACCACTTTTTTACACCATAAAAAGGAATAAAACTAAATAAAAACAAATTTTCTAAGCATTTAAAACAGCTCAATTTTAAAGCCCACCCGTTTTTTTACCGATTAGAACTTAAGAGATGAGTATTAGAAGATTAAACTTTTTTAAATTTTTAAAGATTTCTCATGGTTTAAGGATTTTTCATGATATTTAAAAAATATATGATTTTTATGATGGTTGTCAGTTTAGCGAGTTTTGCAATCTGGATTTCTGGCTGTGCACCTTTAAAAGAAAGTGGGGGTTTTATACATAGTAGCTCTTCGGTGATATTGAGTTCTTCTTCTAATAATTCCAACAGAGCTGAAGACGACGATTCAGAAAAAAACGCAGAAAAAGACACAGAAACCGACACAAAAAAAGAAGAAAGCTCATCTAACAAAGATGACGAAGATAATAAAAAAGTTGTTAAAAAACCCGAAGGGGAAGAGTTTGAAGGCTCGCCAGTTTCAGAAGACGGAGACATTCCCATTACCCGAGTTTTCAACTAAAAGGTTTTTTAATTTAAAAAAGTTTGATCTGCTGTCTTCTTTTTTTTATAAAAGTTAAATGATGACACCTTCTTTAGTTCGTCTGCCAAAGAGTTGGAAAAGGCATTTAATTAACGAATTTCAAAAAGATTATATGATAAAGCTCAAAGCTTTTTTAAGTAATCAAATAAGAAGTCACAAAAAAATTTACCCCTTGCCTAAGCAGTATTTTAACGCATTTTATCTGACTGATTTTGAGAAAGTCCAAGTGGTGATTTTGGGTCAAGATCCCTATCATAGCCCGGGTCAAGCCCATGGGCTTTGCTTTTCTGTGCCAGAGGGGATTCACCCTCCACCTTCTTTAAAAAATATCTTTAAGGAACTCCAACATGATGTAAAAATCAAACCTCCTCCACATGGCTCCCTTATCCGATGGGCAGAGCAGGGGGTGTTTTTACTGAATGCCATTTTAACTGTGGAGGCTAACCGAGCATCTTCTCATCAAAATAAGGGGTGGGAGATATTTACAGACGAAGTGATTCGGGTATTAAATGAACAAAAAAAAGGTTTGGTATTTATGTTATGGGGAGCTTATGCTCAAAAAAAAGAAAGTTTAATTTCTGGCACAAAACATCTCATTTTAAAAACTTCTCATCCATCTCCTTTTTCAGCGGATCGGGGTTTTTTAGGTTGTGCTCATTTCTCTCAAGCGAACCATTATTTAAAAAGTCATGGTAGGTCCCCGATTGATTGGAATGTATGAAGACTTCTCCAATGGATAACCAAAAAATCAAAAACCGTCTTAAAAAAAAGAAAGTTTTTTTTCTATCTAAAATGTCTGAGCTTTCTTTTTACGAAAAAACTTATCCTTTATTTAAAAACGCAATCATTGTATGTGATCGAAGTTTAAAACGGCAAAAAGGGGTTCAAAATTGGCTTCAAAATCGTCTCGTTTATTTTGTTCCAGCTGGGGAGTTTTTAAAAGATTTAAAAAATTTTAATTTTCATATTCGGCAGATTATTCGAAAGACGAAAAACCAAACTTTAACTGGCTGGATTAGTTTAGGGGGAGGGAGTGTTGGGGATTTAACGGGATTTTGTGCCAGTATTTGGAGTCGCGGAATGCCATTGGTGCATATTCCAAGCACTTGGCTTGCCGGAATTGACTCAGCACACGGGGGGAAAACAGCTCTTAACTCTATGGGAATTAAAAACCTATTAGGCACTTATCATTTTCCTCAAGCTGTTTTTATTGTGAAAGAGCTTTTTTCTTCTCTGCCGAAACAAGAAGTTCAAAACGCCCAAGGGGAATTACTCAAAATGGCTTTTATTGAAGGAGGCTCTTTTTATTCTCATTTACAAAACACCCCTCTTCCTCTAACTTTTGAACAATTTTGGCAAATACTTCCTCAAACTGTTTTAAGTAAATTAAAAATAGTTGAAAAAGACCCATGGGGGAAAAAAAACATCCGAAAAAAATTAAACTTAGGTCATACCATTGGTCATATTTTGGAATCTCATTTTCACCTTCCTCACGGGGAAGCGATTCTTTATGGTCTTTTATTTTCTCTTCGATGGAGTCAAAAAAAATTTAAAACTCCAAAAACCACTCAAATAAAACTGGAAAACAATATTTTAAAATTTTTATCGCCCCGATTGGTATCTCCAAAAATGAAACTTTCAACTCAAAAACCATCTAAAAAATTTTTAAATTTTGATTTACTCACCGAATTGTTAAAAAAAATTTCTTTAAAAAAATTCCAATTTCTGCTTTTAAAAGATAAAAAAATCCCTCACTCTCTATGGATTCATTTTGTGTGGCTTAAAAAGCCCGGTTGTGTAATGGTCAAAAAAATTCCAATTGCCAAAGTTCTCAAAGAATTTAAAATACAAAAAACTTTTTTTAAATAAAAAGACTTAAGTTGGACAAGTAAAAAAGCTTATTATAAATAAAGAGGTTAGAAAATGAAATTTTTAATTTTTTTAATTATTTTACTAAACACTCACCTTGCAACTAGCACAGAAACCAGCAAACAAACAAGCACAGAAGTAAGCAAGCAAAAAAACAAAAATACTGAATTTAAAAAGGCTGTTCGTTATCTACATCAATCGAAGGGGAAAGAGGCTCGGGACATTTTTTTAAAACTTTTAAAGTCAGATTCTTCTTTTGGGCTTCGGTATAATTTAGCTCTATCGTATTTACAAAATAATCAACTGGCTTTGGCAAAAGCTTACTTAAGGCAGCTTATGTTTGAAGATGGTTTGAACACACGAGTGAGAAAAGCTTTTCGGCAAGTGGACTCTTACAAATTTTCTGAATTTTGGCTTTGGATTCCACCCGATTTTTTTTATGCTTTGGTGACTTTACTGTTTGGTCTATGGGTTTTATTTTTCACTCAAAAAAAAAGGTTTCATAAGTGGGTGGGGTTTTTACTTTTTTTAGTAGTGATTGGAGATTTTGGTTATTTATTTTTTCGGTATCGGTTTTCTTATGGCACTTTAACTAAAGATACTAAAGTGTTTTCTGCACCGGATTTACAATCGGCATTGGTATCGAAGCTTTTGGCGGGGAGGTTAATAGCGGTTCGAAAAAAATCCAAAGATTGGACCCAGATTAGCTTTTCTCATCAAAAGGGGTGGGTAAAAGAGTTAGAACTTATTGACATTCGATGAGAGGGCATCGCATGGAGAAAAAAACAATTAACAAACAATTAAGTGACAAACTTTAGTTTTTTCAGGCAAAATGGTTAAGCGATGAATTTTTTATGGAAGAACTTTTTTAAAGAAGAAGATCAAACCACTCAAGTTATTTTGCGGGCGAATCCTTTATTTTCTAACTTCAACAAAAAAGAAATCACTTTATTAGAGACCATGGTTTATCGCCGAAATTTTGCTCCGGGGGAGATGATCATCCACCCTGGGCGGGGGATTGGTTTATACATTGTAGTCAGCGGAAAGGTGAGTATTTTTTACAGCAATTCTTCTAACGAGCCGAATTCCAATATTTGTTATCTCAAGGAGGGAGATTTTTTTGGAGAAGGAGCTTTGGTTCGAAACAAACAAACTGTCAGTCCCATGTCGGCTCAAGCGATCGAAGAATCTTTGTTACTTGGGTTTTTTAAGCCCAATTTACTTAACTTGATCGAAAAAAACCCATCCACGGGTGCAAAAATCCTCTTCCAATTGGGAACTATTTTAGAAACCCGTCTGCAAAAAGCTTTAGAAAAAATCTCTGAACTGACCACTTCTTCTCAAGCGGATCGTTAACTATGTCTAATGTCACCTCATTAGAACAAAAAAATAGACTAAAACATATTAACATCGTTCGGCTTCTGGTGTTTTTAGGTATTTTAACTATTTCTGTCAGTTTATTGGTATTGATGCACAATTTATTTATTTCCTTATTGCTTGCTTTTGTCATGAGCTATTTGATTCGACCTTTAATTTTACCTTTAGAAAGAGCTGGTTTAACTTACAATCAGGCTTTGATTGCGATTTTTTTAGCGGGATTTTTAGCTCTTTTTATGTTTTCATTTTGGGGATTTCCGATCATATTGAAACAAATCTCTCACCTACAAACTGAATGGCCTCGGTATTTTCAGGGTTTAGTTAATTTAATCGAAACCATCGAAATCAAAGCTAAAAATTGGCTCAACATGGAGGTTGCTTTACAAGAAGCCGGACATGCAAAACTTTTAGCTTTGGGAAAACTCATTGTAAAAGACTTTCCCACACGAGCTTTGCAATCGGTAACTGTTTTGATATTGGCTCCTTTTTTAGCCTTTTTTATGTTAAAAGACGGACACCAATTGTCTAAAAGTTTTATGGTATTAGTCCCCAACGATTTATTTGAGATGGTTTTAGATCTTCAGTATCAGATCAACCAGCAACTGGGGCAATTTATCCGAGCTCGATTTATGGAAGCCACAATTGTAGGCTTTGTAACTGGGATTGGACTGAGTTTAATTTCTTTTCCCTTTGTTTTTTTATTGGGAGCTTTTGCCGCTTTAACTAATTTAATTCCCTATTTGGGTCCCATTATTGGAGCTATTCCAGCTGTGGTGATTGCCTTAGTGAATCAATCCACCCCTTTGGAGTTAATTTTAGTGATTTCTGTATATTTAGTTGCTCAGATGATTGATACAGGAGTTTTAATCCCCTTGTTGGTGGCTAGAATTGTCAATTTACATCCCGTAACGGTGGTGCTTTTAATTATTTTAGGTGGGCAATTTATGGGAGTTTTGGGCATGATTATCAGTATTCCTCTGGCAAATGCTTTAAAAGTGACTTTTATGGCAGTCTATCGGCATTTAACTCAAGCTCGCGAATTACTTTGAAACAAACACAAGCTTTGGTAAGTCTTTGACTTTATTGCGTGGGAGTTATTAAAACAAAGTTAAAACAAAGAGAGTATTAAAAAAAAATGAACCATCTTAAAAAATGTTTTTTACAAATATTATGTCTTTTACTTATGACTATCCTTTTATCTTGTAAGCTTTGGAACACTTCTTCATCTAAAAGCAAAAATCCAGCTAAGACCTTATTTGAAAAAGCTCAGAGTTTAAAAAAAAGAGGCTATTACAACGAAGCCTTAATGACTTTAAGAAAGCTCAAAAGTCGCTATCTTTATTCTCCTTATTTTAAATCCAGTAGCTTGATGATTGCCGACATTTATTTTCTACAAAGTCAGTGGGAAAAGGCGACCACTCATTACATTCTTTTTTCTAAAAGGCATAGAAGGCATGCGGAAATAGATCGAGTATTTTATCAAATTGGTCGCTCTGTTTTTTACCAACTTCCCACCACTGCCGATCGAGATTTAACTTTGGCTCAAAAGGCATTGGATTATTTTGAAAAGCATGCACGATTATTCCCTAAAAGCTCTTACAAAAAAAAAGCTCAGTCTTATCAAAAAAAAATTAAACACTTACTGGCTAAACAGCAATGGATGATTGCCCAGTTTCACATCGCAAACAAAAAACCTCATTCTGCCCTCCCTTACTTAAAAACTTTAAGTCAAAAATTTAATAAAGAGTTGCACCAAAAAAATCCAAAACTACCTTCTAAAAAAGAGCTTAAACAGATGATTAAAAATTTTGAAACTCCAAAAAAGGGAAAAAAATAATGGAACCAATTATGACAGATTTTGAAAAAGCCAAACTTTGCTATTCGAACAGACAATGGAGTCGAGTACAAAACTTACTAGAAAAAAATAGCCCTCTCCCATCTAAAGACCTTTACGAGGCCACTCATCTGTTAGCAATGGCGTGTTATCTTCAGGGGTTTTTTAAAAAAGCTTTAAAAAATTTTAGAAAGACCTTGATGATTCGAAAAACTCCAGAAGCTTTGCTCAATTTAAGCATTGTTTTAAACGAGATCGGACATTACACAGAGGCACAAAAAATTTATGATCAAGCTCTCACCATGCATTTACAAGGTAAAGACCTCAATTGGAAAGAAGAAATGGCGACTAAGTATTTTCAATTGGGTCAGTCTTATTTACAAAAAAACTCTTTAAAATCAGCTTTAAAAGAATTTACTAAGGGTTTAGATTTTAGACCTAAAAAAGTGGAAGGTTTAGTGGGTTTGGCCCACACTTTAAGGAGGCTTCGTAAAAAAAATTCTGCTTTTAAAATACTCAAATTTGCCATTTTAAATAACCCCGAGCAAGAAGACTTAAAATTACTACTAGCGAAATGGTATTTTGAAGACCAAAACATCCCAAAAGCCGTAAACGAATGGGAAAGTATTTTGTATCAAAACCCTCAAAGTATAAAAGCTAAAAAAGCTTTACTCCACATTCAACAAATCACAAGCCCGCAAATGAATTTAAAGACTTAAAACTCTCGAGTTAAAAACCGGCAAGCTTAGTTAAAAACTGCAATTAATTAAAATCTCAACTAAAAAATCATTTAGATGGCTTTAAAAAAAAAATTAAAGAATTTTTTTTTTAAACCGACTTTATATATATTATGTTTGTTAAAATTTCACTTTTTAAAACCCTATCTAACAAATTTTTTTTAGTAGTTATTTTATTGATAGGAATTGGACCACTTATGAGTGATGCTGATGATAGTGCTGATGATAGTGCTTGTGATAATAGTGCAGTTACAGACACCGAAACATTTTGTAGTAAATCTCAATTAAAAACCTACTGCCAAGAATCTGTTGATAGTACTCCTGCTACTGGTAGTAGTGTGGCAGTTAAAGCAAAAAGTACTTACACTGAATTAAGTGGTTGTAAAGGCAAACTGACGACCTATAAGACATTATGTAACAAGGCATACGACAGGTGTAAAGCAAGTTGCAAAAAAGCAATTGAAGTTGCAAAAGATACACTAAGCGAGGAAGACACAAAAACCCCCAAAAACGAAACTAAAATAAAAGAAGCAAAAGACGCAGTAGAGGAGCTAGAAAATCTATTAGATATATGTGAAAAGCATTTTACGAGTTTTTCTGAAATTGCAGGTTCTATATTGAGTCAATTAACTCCCAGTTTAAGTGATGCGTTAAGAATTGCTGATCTTGTTACTCGGCTAACAATGGGTAAAGGTGAAAAGCCACCTGATCCGGGGGGGGGTGACCCTCACGCAGAATGTATTAAAAAAGGTTGGATATGGAATGCTGAAAGCATATCTAAATGTAAAAAGCCCCCAGACCCTTTAAGTGGAGACACTAAAGGAGACCCTTGTAAGGACAGTGACTCTTGTAATCCTTTTGATCCTTTGAAACCCAGTGGTGACCTTACTCCTAACGGTGATCCTAATGGACCTAACGGTCCAAGCCCTTTAAACCCAATTTTACCACCTGGTGGAAGTGGTAACACCGCCAGTAGTGGAGAAGGCTCGGGTGGATCAAATAATGGTTCAGGCGGCGGGGGAAGTGGCATCGTTGCTGGTGGAATCGCAAGTGGAGGAACGGGAGGTGGATTAAGCCGTAACAAAGATAACGAATGGGAAGATTTAGAAGATCCCACTTACAAACCACACGACCAATCTTACTTAAGTGGAGGAGGGGGTGGTGGTCGCAGAGGTTATGCAAGCTCTTCGAACAAAAGAAGATATCACTTACAATCTAAACTGGGAATAAAAGTAAAAAAAAATAAAAAGAAACCTCTTAAGAGAAAAGCCTCAATTAAAAACTTACAAGCTTTAGATAGTGTCTTTAAGCGTATTACTACTCGGTTTCATAAACTTTGCCAAAAAAAAATAGACTGCTTATAAGAAATTATTTTTTTTTAAAAGTTGTAAAAAAAAAGGAGAATAAAAAAAATTATGAAATTTATTTTTAAAACTTTTTGGATGATTCTTTTTTGTATTTATACCGCTTTAGCCTTGGCTGAAAATACCCCAGCTGAAAAACAAACAAAAGAAGACTACAACAGCCAATTTAATGATCAATACCCACAATGTGCCTCCTTAGAAGGAGAAGATAAAATTAACTGCTTTAAACACCAGATTGAAAAACAAGAAAAATTAAACCAACACCATCACAAATCTGCTTCAGAGCAAGCACAAAGTCAATCTCAAGCTCAATTAGGACTTAGTATGTTAGCTATCGGCAGTTCTGTTTATACTGCCAGTAAAGTTGTTCCAGCTTGTAGTGATGGTGGAACTAGTGGACAGTGTGCTTTTTGGGTCACAGCAACAATAGCACTCGGTGCGACAGGAGGAAAGTTATTCACTGAATCTCAAAACAATAACGACTTAAGTGGTCGGATGAAAATAGGAGATTATGTAAGTAATGGTGTAAAAAAAGAAGTAGCTAATCCAGACGATCCACTTAATGGCTCAGATGATTCAAATTATAAATCTACTGAAATAAAAATCCCATTTGATCCTAATAACTTTCATTCTGACACTCGAAGTCAAATAAACAATATTAACTCTCGTCTTCGAGATGCAGGTGTGTACTGGGATTCTAAATCGGGGAAAATTAAAATGCCAGACGGAAGAGAGATCCCCACAGATCCTGACCAAATTAAAACAGCTTTAGATAATCTCCCCCCCAATGCGGTCAAAGCTTTTAAAAATCACCAAGCAAAACTTAAAAAACAAATACAAGCTAAGATGAATCAGAAAAAATTAGATGACCTCGTTAAAACTGAATCAAATAAAAAACCAACCAGTGGTAGTGGTGGAGGAGGATTTAAAGGCTATGCATCTTCTTTATCTTCTCGCAAAAAAAGAAGAAGACCTTCTAGTCATCCCTCTTTATTAACTGCCACCAATTTAGATAAAACACAAAAAAACAAATTTAAAAATATGGCTGTGCAAGTTGGAAAACACCCAGTCGGTATTGCTCAAAATAATATTTTTCAGATGGTCCACCAAAGATACCAAACCAAAAGAAAAGCCAATGGATTTGTAAAATAAAAGTGTATAAAAAACTTCTAACTGTCTATTTTCTGAGCAAAAAACTTTATAAATAAGAATAAATAAATAGTCTTTTAAGCTCTTTTTGCCTGCTTTAAACCCCTTTAAACCCTTTTAAACCCCATTTAAAACCCTTGGTCTCATTTTTGCTTAAATAGTAGTTATGAAGCCAATTGCTGAAAATAATTTTTTTAGTCCCAACCGCAAACTGCAAATGGTTAAGTGGTGGATCCCTCCCCTTATCCACAAGCTTAAAACAGAACATCAAGCTATGGTTTTACATTATAAAAAGTTAAATTTTTTTGTTCAATCTTCTCATCAGGTGTTTCAAAAAAGTGCTACCTGCTTTCCATTAAAAATAACAATATTTAAAAATACCTCTTCTTATTTTAAGAAATATAAGCTTGGATTTTTAGTTATCATGCAAGCTTTAAGCAAAAAATCCACCCAGTGGACCCAAGCGATTATAGACGATTATTTGCAACAAATGGTTAGAACCATTCACCACCAAGATAAAAAAAGTTTACCAATTAAAAAAGCTCGTCTTTTAAAAGAATCTATTTTTCTCATCCAAAAAAAAAGTAAAAAAGAAATTTTTAAAACTGCTTTTGATCTGTATTTAAAATCCAATTGCTTGGCGTTTTTCTTAAGTAGCGAACTTCGATGGAAAAAAGAAATGTTTCAAAAATTAACCGACGGGTTTATTTTAATACCCTCTTTTAAAGAATTATCCCCCTCTCAAAAAATAATTTTTAAGCAATTAACTAAACCCCATACTTGCAAAGTCGCACTCGGAAAACTCCCCTTAGAAAAAATCCCATCCTCTATTGCCAAACAATTTCTGTTTAAAAAACCTCTGAACTCATCTTTGGCTTCCCAGCCACACTTGCCATCGATTTCTTCTGTTGCTCCAGTTTTTAGCAAACTTTAAAAAAGCCTTAAAAAAAGCTGTTGTGTTTTAATGTTTTTTATATAATCTGTTTGTATCTATGGATTCTTTTCTAAAATGGGAATTAAAAACTAATCAATATCAAGCCACTCCTATCCCCACAGAGGGAAGCTCCCCTTCAGAAAAAAAGTTTACTCGAATTACCACTCCTAAAGGGTCATGGATTTTGATGCAATGGAATATCCAAAACAAAGACGGATTGGAGCAATTTTTAGATAGGCAAAAAACTTTTTTAAAAGCTCAAATTACTGTGCCAGAAATAAAAGCCGTCGACCAAAAAAAAGGATTGATTTTATTAGAAGACTTAGGAAGTCTAACCCTCAACCATTATACGAAACAAAACGGTACACATACTATAAAATATTATAAACAGGCGATTAACCACATGATCTCTTTACAAAAACACCCCGTCCATTGGCCTCGATTTAAAAAAAGTTTGTTATTTAAAGAAATGCTTTACACAAAAGAGTACCTCACTTGCCAGCTCCTTCATTTCTCTTGGAAAAAAACTTTTTTAAACAAATGTTTTAACGAATGGTATGAAATTTGCAATTTATTAGATTCTTATCCTCATCGTCCCACTCATCGAGACTTTCACAGTCAAAATTTATTAATTAAAAACCAAAAAATTTATGTCATCGATTTTCAATCGGCAGGGCTTCTCCCCCGTTGTTATGATTTATCCAGTTTGATCTACGATCCCTATACCCAATTATCTTCTAGCTTAAGAAAACAAATCCTTCAGGACTTAATCCAAAAACAACCTTGTTCTCAAATGGCAATCCAGACAGAACTGCTCACCACAGGAGTGCAAAGAATATTTAAAGCAAGTGGTAGTTTTGCAAGCTTTTATTTCTTAAGAGGTCAAACCAGTCACTTACCTTACATTCTACCTGCCTTAAAAACTCTAAAAACCCTGCTCGAACAAATTAACTTATACCCATGCTTTCTTAAATTAACCTCTCAACTCCTATCTCAAATAAAAGATAAAGAAATTTTAACAAAATGAAACAAATGAAAGCTTTTTTACTTTGTGCCGGGGAGGGTTTGCGGTTTCGACCTCACACTAAAATTTTACCCAAAGTGTTACTTCCTTTTTTAAATATCCCTCTAGCGGGTTATAATTTATTTCTTCTTAAATACCTAAATGTCCAATCAGTGGTTGCCAATACTTATGGAAACAAATCTAACTTATTAAAAAAAAGTTTAGAAAATTTAACAAAAAAATTAGAAATGAATCTCAACATCAGCTACGAAAAACAATTATTGGGAAATGCAGGAGGACTAAAAAAAGCTCAAAGCTTTTTAACTCCAAACCCCCCACTTTCTTTTTTAAATGGTTCTCCCTATTTTTATTACTTAAATGGAGATAGTATGATCTTTCCTCCCAGTAAAAAAAAATTAGATCATTTTTATTCTGCTCATAGAAACCATAAGGCATTGGTCACTTTTCTCTGTCAGCCAGCTCCTTTTGTGTGCAAAAAAAAAATCCCCGCTTGGGATCGAATTCATTCTTTTTCTCAAACAAAAGGTTTTTTAAAAACTTCAAGCGGATTATTTGATTTTTGCGGGTTGGCTCTCGTATCTCACCAAATTTTTAAGTATTTAAATCAAACAACCTTACCCAATAAAAAATACTTACTCTTTGAGTTCTTAGAAAATCTCTGCCCAAAAGAATTAATTGGTGTGTATTCGGTAAAAGATTTGCACACTTTAAATATGAACCAACTTTCTTCTTACTTAGAAGGCACATCTAAAGCCCTCAATTGGCTTTTAAACAAAAAAAATCCTCAAAGTAAATATCTTAAAAAAATATTAAACTTTTTTTCGCCTCATCACCAAGTATTGGATAAAAAAAGTCACCAGATTTTTTTAGGTCAAAAAATAAAGGGAATTAAAAATGTAAAGATTCAAGATTTTGCCGTGTTAGGAGATTATTGTGTGTTAAAAAAACCTGTTCAAATCACTCGATCTGTTTTAAATCAACATTATTTGTTAAATAAAAATTCTAAAGAAGAACTCCTTCTTTAGAATTTTTTTTAAATCGTAATACTGGATGCAATGGGAGAGATGATTTCTAAAAATCCGTTAAATACACTCGCCACCTGAGAAGCCACCACCGGATTGGTTGCACTTTTTGCCTGATCTATTTTCCCTTCGTTATTATACGATACCTGAATAGAACCCACACCCGGTCGAGTAATTTTAGCTGGCTTTCCGTTTGCATAGTACTGAACCACAATTCTTTTTTTGGACTGATCGTACATTTCGTTAATACGACCTCCCGAATCGCGTTTGACAATCACCCACCGACCCGTAGACACCTGTTGAGCTTGAGTTAAATAACATTTTTGAGGATGATAAGAAATTTTTGTCTGTAAAGATCGCACCACTTTTTTTGCTTTCAAATATTTAACTTGCACAAGTGCAGGCTTTCGACACTTTTTATTGTAACCCGATATGGGAAAAAACACCTGCCGATTGGGTTCTTTGCGAGAAATTAAAAGCCCTGTTTTGGGATCATAAGCATATCGAGTGATTCGACCATTGCGGTTGACAATTAAAGGAGATCGAGTGCGTTCATCATAAGTAATGTCTGCTATTCGCCCATTTACTTTTTGCTTGGCTCGGTAAAGATACTTGCCACCTTTAGCAGTTAATTTGTTCCAAAATTCGTAGCGACTCACATTCGTTACTTCTTTGCCACAAGTTTTTTTAACATCTGTCCAATAATGATCTGAATTTCTTTTGTTCGAACGATATTGATAATCTTCTAGGCAACCTTTTCGATCTTTAAAACCTGACACCCAATCTTTGTCTACATTGTAAGTGAGAGTTTCGTAAGTGTTATTGGGGTAACGAGTTCGAATTAAATTGTGATAATCATCATAAAAGTGTTCAAATGTTTCTTTCTTTCCCCCAATCATACGAGTCACTTTTACTAAATTATCTTTTTTATTAATAACATAAGTAATGTGTGTGCCAGACCCTTTAATTGTAAAGCCTGGATTTTTTTTACCATTGGGTCGAAAATTAAAACTATTTCCACCACTGGTTAATATTTTTTTAATCGAACGATTTTTTCGCACAATTTTAATCCACTGCCCAGATTTTTCTATCTGCTTTACTAAAAATCCCTCTTTATTAAAAATTTGCACCCGACCCCCTTTGAATCGCCTCTTGAATTGTTTACCCGTCCATTGCACACTGTCTTTAGGATCACCCGCTTTGCGATACACCTTCCCAACTTGAACATTCCCCTTAAGCTTTAACAGGCGTGATAATTGCAAGCGAAAATCCGGAGATTTTTTTAAATCTTTCTCCACTTTTAAAATGTATTGACGAGTTAAGCCTTGTTTTTTTCGCACCTTAGCCATGATCGCCTCTACAACTGGTTGATGATCGACAGAAGATCCTTTTTGAGTGCTATAAGGCACTTGCCTGCCCCCTCCACATTCTACAACATACAACACATTATTTGGTAAAACTTCTATCTGAGTTTCTAAATTAGAACACCATCCAAAACCAAAAAAACCTTTGTAGAGAGATCGAGAATTATAAGAACGTTCTAAATTAAAACTGGAGGTGGAAATATCTTTATAAGTTTTTGTGTAATTACCATTTTTAGTATCCACTAAAGCATTAGCTAAACCAACTGGTAAAACAAATATCGATAAAATCACATGCCTCATAGCTATTACCTCCTAATTTTTTGTTTAAGCGTTTTTATTCCAACATCTTTAGTTTAAATGTTTTTGTCCACACATTTATTTACACATCTCACTTCCGCGAACTTTATTTAAATTGCTTAGACCTGTATTGTAACAATTTTTTTCATCATAACACTACCCAGAATAATCAAAAAAATAATGAGAAGCAAAGAAACCCAGCCTAAAGGAGTAGTTAACATCAAAATAGCCGCATGTTTATTAGAAAAAAACATCATAATTAAAATAAAAGCTGGCACACAAGAGATAATCAGTGCCTGCATACTTCCCTGTGCCGTTAAAGCTTTGATCTTGTTTTCCACTTTTTGCCGTGATCGCAGAGTTTCCACAATAACATCCAAAGTTTCTGCCAAATTCCCACCTGTTTCTTTTAAAATGTTAATGGCGGTCACCATCATTGTTAAATCAGGTCGATTGATTCGTCGATCCATTTCTACTAAAGCTTCTTCGATACTCATTCCCAATTGAGTTTTGTTTAAAACTAACTGAAATTCTTGTGCCAGAGGACCTTGCATGTTTTTCATCACACGCTCCATGGCTTGAGTGATACTCAAACCCACTCGAACTCCGTTGACCATAACGGTTAGCCCTTCCACCATATCCATAACTACTTCTGAACATCTTTTCTCCCAAGTCGCCCGCATCACTCGCTGAACTCCTATCCAAGAAAGTAAAAAACCAATGCCTGCAAACACCACTCCCAATAATAAATTGGGCCAACAAAGTAAAAAAAATAAAAACGAAATCCCCAAACTCAATGCCCAAAGCCAAGCAATCACTCGCTCGGGTGGAGTTTTAATCATCATCTTATCAATAATCTCCAACACTTCTTTTTGAGAACTCAAAGTTTTTTCTTTAAAAAAAGAAATAACACCCGGCAATCGTAAATAACAGAAAATAAAAATAAAAAACCCCACGACAAGAGATAAAATCAAAGGTTGAAATAAAATATCTTTAATTATGTTCATTGTAAATTAACTCCTTATAAATTTTTTTAAGCGGGTTTTTTAGTCGACGCCTCCTGGTTACTCTTAGGGCGAAAAACCGGTCGAGGCTTAGAAGCTAAAGAAGGTCGAGCCAAAGACGGAGAAGAAGGCGAAGGTTTTTTAGGAGAAGAAGCCGAAGACAGTAGAGAAGTTTTTTTTGCCTGATTAGAAGTCGAAGAACTGGTGGTAAATAAAGACCTTGGAATTTTTAATCCTCTTTGTTCAAATTTTTCGATAAAAGTTGGAATCATACCCATCGCTTGAAATTGTCCAATAATTTTTCGATTTTTATCAAAACCTTCTTCTTTAAATCGAAAGATCTCTTGCAAAGTCACTGTTTCAGTTTGTAGACCAACTACTTCTGTAACATATTTAATTTTTCGACTTCCGTCGCTTAATCTTCCAATTTGAATGATTAAATGAACCGCCCCTGCAATTTGCTCTCGGATCGCTTTTACCGGTAAATCCATCCCAGCCATTAAGCACAAGGTTTCCAACCGACTAATGGCTTCTCTGGGAGTATTGGCATGCACGGTCGTCATAGATCCATCATGACCTGTGTTCATTGCAGACAACATGTCCAAAGCCGCCCCGTCTCGACATTCCCCAACGACTATTCGATCGGGTCTCATCCGCAAAGAGTTTCGAATCAAATCTCGAATACTCACTTCTCCCGTGCCTTCAATATTGGCTGGTCGAGTTTCTAAACGCACCACATGCTCTTGTTTGAGTTGTAATTCGGCTGCATCTTCTACTGTGATAATGCGCTCATTGGCGGGAATAAATCCGCTCATTACATTGAGCAAAGTGGTCTTTCCCGAACCCGTTCCCCCAGAGATAATAATATTTAATCCCTGCTCGACACAAATTTTTATAAAATCAGCCATCGCCGAAGTCATAGACCCAAACCGATTCACCAAGTCTTCGATTTCCACTCGATCTTGCGGAAACTTTCGAATCGTTAAAGCTGGTCCATCGATCGATAGAGGTTCGATCACCGCATTGACACGAGAACCATCTTGAAGTCTGGCGTCCACATAAGGAGTTTTTTCATCCACTCTTCTTCCTAAGGGAGTGACTATTCTTTCGATCACATTTTTTAACTGCTGATTAGAAGTAAAAGTGACAGGGCTTAAGGTTAAACGCCCCGATTTTTCGCAAAAAATCTGATCACTCCCATTCACCATAATCTCCGTTACAGTCGGATCTGCTAACAAGGCCTCCAAGGGTCCAAGACCTAAGGCCTCGTCTAAAACTTGCTTAATCACTTGAGACCTTTGCTGTCTAGAAAGACCTTGCCCTCTACGGTCGGCTAACTTAGATACCACAATTTGAGTTTTAGACCTTAACTCTTTTTGAGAAGCCGGATCCTTAGCTTGAGTCATATCTTTTTTTAAATCCATTTCTTTAATTAACTCAGTATGAATTTGCATCTTTAACATAACAAACGGACTCAACTTTCGAGATTTTTTATTAATTATTCCAGTTGCCGAATCCGAATCGCAATCAGCTGTATTTCCATCTTCACTACTCTTTGGTAGAGAAGACGGAGTGCGAGAAAGAGATTTATTTTTTTGTAAAATTCCACCCGATAACTTTCGAACCACCGCATGTATATTTTGCGAAAGAGAACTCGTCGGACGAGATAATACAAAGGGCTGAGCCGACTGCAAAGCCATGCGAGTTAAAGCAACATCTTTAGGTAACACTCCCACAATTGGAAGACGCAAACTGTTGGAAATTGCTTGAGGAGAAAGAGTCCCCGCTTCCACCTGATTGATGACCAACTGAAAAAGTTGCGAAGGTAGGGTCGCTGAACTCAATTCATTTAAAATTCTTTTCGTCTGATTAACTACCAATACTTCTGGGGTCAACACCACTAAAATGGCATGGCTTAAGTCTAAAACAGAAAATTGCAAAGGAGTTAAATAACAACCCACATCCACCACAATGTATTGAAACATCTGTGAAATTCCAAAAAGTTGCTTGGTAAATAAATTGGGATCTCCCGACAAACTTTGCTCCGGACCTGTGACCGCTCCAATATAAGCCAACCCCGTTTTATGAAAAGCCACACAACTTTTAACATTTTGTTCGGTAATAACACCTTTAAAGCGAGTTAAATCTAAAACTGTTTTAGCTGGACGCAACCCAATAATAACACTGTGATCCCCGCAACTTTTGGCGTCTAAATCCACAAGTAAAACGGGAGTCCTCATCTCTTTTTGAATGGCTAAAGCTAAATTAGCAGATAAAACACTTTTCCCCACTCCACCTTTTCCGCCAGCAACGGCTATAACATGACATTTTGGATTTAAAGACATAACAAAACCTCTTTTTATCGACTGGAAAGTTTAAATTTTTTCTTAATCTGACTAACCCCTGAGCTAGCCGATATTTTAATAATCGGAGTGACAAAAACGACAAATTGACTCTGCGATCGGGTAAAATTTTTAGAAGAAAGAAAGGTCAGCAGGGGATAGCTTTTTCCCCCCCCTCCTCCTTCTTGAGGAGCTCGGTTGTAATCAGAAAAAGTTTTATTGGTAATGAGTCCTCCAATAATGGCACTTAAACCACTTTCTACATAAATATTTGTTTGAATATCTCTTTTAGAAGTCGCTCCAGTGGATCCGACAGCCGAGCCAATACTGAAATTAATTTGCATCTGCACATTGTTTCTTCTGGGACCCACAATATTAGGAGTAAGTGACAACTTAAGTCCCACAGGGATTCTGTTAAGAGTTTGTTCTCCGCTTTTTCCAGCGGTTGAGTAATACATAACATCTTCTGTCGAGTTGACAGTTGCCGACTTTCCACTTTCTGTCGTGACATTAACGGACTGAAGCACACGAGCAAAACCAAAAGATTTCGCCCAATTTAACTTGGGTAAAAAATTATCAATCGTGCCAGAGATAATCCCTCCTACTGTGCCGGCACCCGAATGAAAAGTAAATTTAGTACCATCGTTAATTCGAGGCATCCATTGAAAGCGAAATGAATTCGCATAGTTTTTATTCAACTCCACATAATGGACAATCATTTGAATTAACTTACTTCTTCCATCTTTTTGAGGAGGACGAACTCGAATATGATTGACTACCGGCTTTCGTTTAATTTCTTGAACTTTATTTTCTGCCACCGCCGAATCGCTAATATGATCTGGCACATAGAGGATAGCAATTTTTTCTGCACGGCTTTTATCGCTTTCCGAGTTGACAAAACCTTCTAAAATAAAAGTTGTGTTAATAACCCGAACCGTTACATTTGGATTGTTAATTTCTTTTTCAATAAACTTCGCCATTTTTTGTTGAGCCAAGGGGCTTAAAGTGACAAAAGAATTTGCCTGATTGGGGTAGGCTTTAACCACATCATGAATGCGTCTCATATCTCGAGGTACTAAAATTTCTCCATCCACAGTTACTTTATTATTAACAATTCGAATCTGAATACCATCTACTGTTTTTAATAAAGATTGAATCTCATTTGCAATCTCTCTTAAATGAGTGGTTCGAACTGTTAATAAGATTTTTCTAATAATCCGACCAGAAGAATCTTTAACATTCAAAGTCCCCACTCCCTTTCTTCGAGGGGTGAATCGAATAACCCCCGTTAAATGATTGTGTTTTAAACCCGTATACCGCCGATAAGTCCCTTCAAATTTTAATAACTTCCCCTTTAATTTATTAGACAAATGATGATCGTATTGCACGCCTACATAAAGATAAAGTGATTCGGGACGAATGGGACGAGCATCTGCATAAGGTAGAAACAAACTTCCCACCGAAAACCAAAGAAGATAAAAAATAATTTTTTTTAAATTGCCATTCATTTATTTACCCTATAACCATTCACCCTACCTGGTTTTAATCCCCCCATCTCGTTTAAAAAAAAATTACTTTCTTTTAATTAAATTGCTCCAATCCATTCCCGCTTTGGCTGGTTTTCTGGAGGAGATGGTTCTTCTTAAAACTTTTTCGATTGTAGAAACCGATAAATTTTGCATGCCATGATCACTAGGATGCCTTAAAGATAAAAACAAAGATCCCGGAGAAGTCGAAAGCACATAAACTAAATCTTGAATATCTTTAGGTTTTGCTTCAATTGTAATCGAATTAAAATTAGTAGCAGAACGAATGTTTCGAATAAAATTATCCCCACTGATTTCTTCAAACAATCGAGGCAGTTCATTAACCACCCTAACACCCGTTGCTAAAATAACTACATCTTGCATAATCGTTTTAACTTCCCTTTTTTGTGTCGTTCCGTGCTTAACATCTAAAGCGGCAATCACATCCACCCGATCCCCCGGTTTTAAAAGCTTCGCCACCCCTCGCATTTCATCAATGGGAATGGTCAAAGCCCGACGAAGAGGGCTGACTTGAAGAGATAAACCAGTCGTAGGTCCTGGGCGAGTAATTTTAGTTTGCAAAACTTGTTCTCCTTTAACAATGGGAGCTAACGCCACCAAACCAACTACATCTTCTAGGGATGACAGAGCATTGGGTTGAACAAAATGACTGGGAAATTCTCGCAGTTCAACCATTGAGTCATCAATTGTTTCCATCTCTCCAATATCTTTTTTAGCTATTAAAACAGAAGTCTGTGCTCCAAACTTTCTAGAAATTTGACTACCCTTTTCTTGCGTATAGCTATAGATCAGCATAACCGCAAATACAGAAGCTCCGATACTCATCCATAAAGTCAGTGTTTCGTTTTTATTCATATTTTACCTATCGGCAAAATAAATAAAAAAGATAAATTTTATACTCTTTAGTTTAAAGATAAATTTTTTTAGTTAAATTCCTTAAAACTCCTCTACCAGCGACAATCGGCGTTCAGGCAGATTCCATAGCCTACCATAATCCAAGCTGGATTCACAGTTTTTTCATTTTTACCCCTATCAGGGATGGCATTCCAAATATCTTTGTGATTCTTTAGGTTTTTTTCTTTAACGCCACGCCAATTCCCTTTTGGTTTTCCATAATCCACAGGTCGCACAGTAACTTCTTCCCTTTCGCCTGTTTCGGATGCAATATAAGAAAACCTCATCCCGTGATTCCCATAATAATGAATATCCTTAGGTTTTGAAAGTGAAGGATAAGCAGGTTCTCCAAAATCCCTTAAATAAGTGATATCTGATCGGTTATTTAAATAAAAAAATAAAGAATTTCTAGCAGCTATAGAATTTAAAATAGCTGTGTGCACCACTCCCCAAGAACCCAAAGTGGCACCCATTAAAACAAACATGACCAAAATAATTGGCAAAGCTTCTAAAATGGCTAAACCCTTTTGATTCCACTTAAGGTGCTTATAACGACTGTTAACAACCATTATCTGAACCCCCATCTGAGCCCCTTATTAGACCATTGGTGGGAACATGGTTTGCAATATTATGAAAATGGGGATGGACACTTGAGTGCTTTTCATAAATCCATTTCCATCTTTTTTCGTTAAACTCACGACACTCTTTTCGAGAAGGCTCCCTTCCTAAGTAAGACCCAATTTGTACTTTGCCAAATACACTTCCCTCTCCATTAGAATTTTTTTTACCCCAAAGAGGAGGATCAAATTTAAGAATCAAAGCTTCAAAAGTAGTCCAAGCTCCCATAAATAAATTGGGGCTATCACTTGCCAGAAAAAAATCGGGATTAATTCCTATACTTATTTCATCTTGGATTTTAAATAAACTTTCGGATGAACCAGTTGAGGATTTAAAAAACGATTGTAACGAAGTCCTGGTGGTTAATTTGTTATAACGGTCGCGAGCTTCGTCTTTTTGTGTGTTAGCACTTCCATGACCTAAAAATAATTCGTGAGCCGACGCATAGGTAATATATTGAGTAACTTCTATTACAGCTAAAGTTAAAGTTGTGGCGGCAAAAATTGCAACAAAACCCATTATTAAAACCCACCCAAATAAAAATTGAACAGCTAGACTTCCCACTTGAGATTTTAGTTTTGTCATCTTTATGAAACCTCTATGATCCGCTTGACTTAGTGGTGGTGGTGTACATTCTAAAAAAATGGTTGGGATGCTTAGACCGAACTTGATCTTTTTTACCCCATACCCCACTTTCTACCATTCCACCAATTTGCTTCCAAGGAGTAGCAATAATGGCAGAAAAAAAATCATGCTTTTCAACTAAATAAGAACGTGCCAAATTGGCCACACCAATTAAAACAACTAAAATTAAAACTGCTTCTAATGTTATTTGACCTCGATTTTTTTGTAAAAATCGATTTTTTTTATAAAAATTCCACTTAAAAATAAAAAACCGCACTTAACCACCCCATTAAAAGGCTTACAGAAAAAGGAAACACATTTAATGTATCGGAAGAAGGTTTTTTAAATTGAATAATCTGCCAGATATTAATGCACAAAACCCTAAATTTGTGGTCTAAAATTGATTTTATAAACCCCAATAAACCCGCCCATAAAAAAGAAAATGCTAAAGAAAAAAACAATTCTCGAGGAGAAGAAACGACCAAACTCAACACTAAATAAAGCTTTAAATCCCCACCCCCAATAATGTTTAAAACAAATAAGGGTAAAGTTAGACTAAAGGCTAAAACAAATCTTCCAAGTGCTGGAAGAAAACCCTCCAGCAAAATTTGCGAAAAAACTGCCGGTATAAAAGAGGAATCTTGAGCTCTTAGTTTTTCCATATTCCAATTGATTTGAAATACACACACCACAAGCAATCCAAATAAAAAAAGTAAAATAATTAACCGATTATGAATTTTTTTAGAACGAAGATCGTCTGTCACACCCAAAACTAAAATAATGAGAGGAAATATCAGTTCAAAAGACATATCTTCTTAAAAGACTAAAATCCCCAAGGATTTTTATCAAGTAAAGGATTAAAAATCCAAGAGAAAATCCTATTCTTGACCTACAGTCCCCAAGAGTTTTCCTCAAGTAAAGGACGATTCTTGACTTCTTTCCAGCCCCGTACCTGTCCAGTTTGTTGCGAAAACTGGTATCCACAAGCGATGTGTTTTTCTATCCGAGCAGAAAGAGCTGGTAAAGTAGTTCTAAAAGTGATTACCAACCCATGGCGATTATCAACAGGATCCACAAATATCCCCATAATGAGAAGACCATAAACTGTGAGAAGCAATATAAACTCTGCCGTCATTTATTGTGAAAAACCTACTACACTACTTTTTATCTGACCTAGTTTTTTGGTAAACATTTCTTTTATTTGACCTCCAAATATCCCTGCAACTGCGACAATTGCCACTAATATTAGCACATATTCGGCGGTTCCTTGCCCTGATTCATCTCTCCAAACTCGAGAAATGAGGTTTTTAATAGATTTAAAATGTTTCATTTTAAGTGTCCTCCTTTTTTTTAAAACTTACATTTTATCCAAACTTAAAATAAAAATCGGCAAAATTAAAAAAAATCTTAAATTTTTTTTTGCCTTCCAATTAAATAATTTATTTTCTTTTTAAGACTGATTTGTCTCATTTTGAGACATTTTTTTGTTTATCTCAGCCGTTAAATATCAAATGACCAATAAATAGACGAAATAAATAACCCGATAAGAAACAATAGATGAAACAAAATAGCAAAATTAAATCCCCAACGGGGCAGGCGATTGTGGAATATATACTCATTTTAACGGTCGTCGTTTTAGTTGGTGGAGGAGTAATCTATCAATTTTCTAAAGGTGCAAGAGCATGGGGAGATGTATTATTTGGAGAAGGGGGGATGATTGCATGTCTTTTACAAAAAGGACTTCTCCCTGCTTATGCCCATATTGAAAATTGCAAAAACCCACAAGCTGCAGGTGATGCTTTTAAAGAAGCTTTCGAAAAAGCCGAAAGAGATAACTCAAACACCCCTTCTTCATCGCCAAATTCTTCTTCATCAACTAAAGACTCCAATTCCCCAGACGAAAACACGACAGACAATCAAACAAACTCTTCTGGCAACTCTCAAGGCTCCCATGCTCAACCTAAAAACTCCTCATCTTCTAATAAATCTTCTCTAAGACCCCCAAACCCCGCTGGACACTTAACCCCATTTAACTCCTCTGATAATGCTTCTACTTCTCGTCTCCGAAAAAAAAGAAGAAGATTAAAAAGAAACTTAAGTTCTGGAGGAAGTTTTAAAAAAAATAAAGGTGGTCACACCGGATACAATACCAAAGACGGAACACTCATGGAATTTTCTGCTCATCACTCCATGGGCTTTTTTACAGAAGATATAGAAGAAAAAAGAAATCGAAAAATCCCCATCTCGTCCAGTCAAATAAAAAAACCCAACTCCTTTCACACAGAAAAAAAACCCATGCTGATCCAAAAAAAACTTAAAGAAAAAAAGCAAAAAGACCTCAATGTGGGAGGTTGGAGCTTTGGAAATGTGTTACGATTTGTCATCATTCTAAGTATTATTTTAATTATTGCTTTTTTGATCTTCAACCAAGCTCAAGCAGTTAAAAAATCCCTTAAATAACTGTTTATAAATAGCTTTAAGTTATTGATTATGGGCTATAAAAAAGTGTAGAAAATAAAAAATGATTAAAATTGCCTTATCTCAAATGAACTCTCTTATGGGAGACTTAAAAAGTAACCAACAAAAAATTCTAAAACTCATTCAAAAAGCGAGACAAAAAAAAGCCGACTTGATTGTGTTTCCAGAAATGGCAATCAGTGCTTACCTCCCTTTAGATTTAATCAATCGAAATTTTTTTCTAAAAGAAGTGCAAAAGACCATTAAAAAAATTCACCAAGAGCTTCCACCCAAGATAACAGCTCTTCTGGGAGGTCCTTCTACTCATCGCCAAAAAATTTTTAATAGTGTATTTTGGCTCAAAAAAAACCAAGCTCAAAAAATTTTTTCTAAACAAATTTTAGCTGACCATAATGTATTCGATGAAACGAGATACTTCACACCTGGGCGAATCTCTCATAACTTTTTTTACATTCACAAAAAAAAAATACAAATTCTTATTTGCGAAGAAATGTGGCAAATCCAAAAATTACCAATTAATAAAACCACTAATCGTCCCGATTTAATAATATGCCTCAATGCTTCTCCGTTTCACATCCATAAACCATCTCTTCGGCAAAAAAAGGCTCAAAAAATTGCTCAAACATTTAACTGCCCTTTTATTTATCTCAACACAGTCGGAGCACACGAAGAACTCATTTTTGATGGAGGAAGTTTTGCCCTCAATGCCAAGGGGCAATGTATTCATCAAATGCCTTTTTTTAAAGAATCCTTTGCAATGATTTCAACTGCCGATCTATTTAAAACACTTTCTTTAAAAACACCACTTAAGATAAAAAAAGTAAAAAACAACTCCACAGATAATATAAAAAAAGCTTTAATTTTTGGCATTCAAGAGTTTGTTAAAAAAAATCACTTCCAAAAAGTCCATTTGGGATTAAGTGGTGGAATCGATTCCACACTAACTACTTGGTTAAGTGTGCGAGCTCTCGGAGTTAAAAATTTAACTGCTTTGTTTCTGCCCGGACCTTTTACATCTCCGCTATCTTTTCAAGCTGTTAAAAAAATTGAAAAAACTCTTAAATTAAAAATCCATACACAAAGTATTACTTCTTTTTATAAAAAATTTTTAAATCTTTGGGGGCAATTACTTAATCGTCCCCCCACTTTATCAGAGAAAACAAAAGAAAACCTCCAAGCTCGTATTCGAAGCCTCTATTTAATGACATGGTCCAATCAACACCCTCAATCTCTTTTATTGGGAACAGCTAATAAAACCGAACTATCTTTGGGCTATGGCACTTTATATGGAGATTTAAGTTGCGGTTTGTTTCCAATCGGAGATTTATTTAAAACTGAAATTTATAAACTCGCAGAAAGGCTCAAAAACCCTCCTATACCTTCTTTAATTCTCAACCGCTTCCCCAGTGCTGAATTAAGACTGAACCAACAAGACACCCAAGACCTCCCCGCCGATTACCCCACTTTAGATCGTATTCTAAAAAAACTCATCGAACAAAAAAAAGACCCTCTCAACACTTTAGAAAAAAATATCTTTCAAACCATGTGCCAAAATGAATTTAAAAGAAAACAAGCGGCACCGATTTTAAAAGTTAAAGAATTCTCGTTTGATAGAGGGTGGAGATGGCCTTTGTCTATAAAAAATATTTTTTAATCAATCCAATAAAGAAAGCTGAAACTCTTTTCGAATGGGAAAATGCAATTCTTTTTTTCCACACAATTTACTAATGTGACGAATCGTGATCGGCTGTTTTTCTCCCCTCTCATTTGGTTTTTGAAAATGATGAGTCAACTGGCGATCGGAAATTAATTTTAACAAAGCTTTAAAAAGATAACCACAAGTCCATGCATCCTGAGTGGCCCTGTGAAATCGACCGGGAGAAATTTTAAAATACTCCGCTAAGGTAGAAAGTTTATAATTACTAAGCCCCGATAAAATTGCTTTCGAAAGAGTGTAAGTGTCTAACATAGGACCTTCTGGTGCCGGACACTGATGCTTTTCTAAAACCGCAGATAGAAATTGAAAATCAAACACTGCATTATGAGCCACTAAACAATAAGACGAACAAAAAAAAGAAAAAGGCTTAAGAATGGTTTCAATTTTTGGCTGATCTTTTAACATCTCATCTGTAATACCATTGACATGGGATGCCTCCTTTGGCATGGGAACGCCTGGGTTAACCAAAGAGCTAAATTGATCCACCACTTGACCGTCACAAAATTTTAATGCCGCAATCTCTACAATATGATCCAAATGAGATAAGGTTCCCGTTGTTTCCACATCCACTGCTACAAAATCCATTTTTCAAACACCTCTTAAAAAAAATTACTCAGAAAATATTGATTCCTTTAAACCACCCGAACCTAAAAAGCCTAAGTTCTTTCCGTTATGAAAAATCTGAATCTGATCCGAGGGATTGGCTCGAATTAAAATTCTTAACCGAGCTTTAAATACTTCAAAATGATCTTTCTTAATGAGAACAGTTTTAACCTCTCCTTTATCTATCTGATAAGATATTTTCATTTGTTTTAAAGCTTTTACGACCACTTCTACCGGTAAATCAGATGAAGATAAAGTGCCGGCTCCACTTTGCATGGGTTTTTCTACCAAAGAAGATTTATCTTTTAAAAGATTTTTAGAATCCAATGCATGACTTTTTTTAACAGATGATTTTTGTTTTTTTACTGTGTCTGTTTTAATTGCTTTTTCGGAGTCCAATAAATAAGTTTCTTCTTCGGACTTAAAAGTATTAAAAAAAACCAATATCCCCCCTAAAACAAATAAAATACAAACCGCTACCACGACGGGCATTAAATGCAGTTCTGTTTCGACTATGTTTTCTTGTGCAGAAGACGGATGATTGGACATTTCTACCAGTTGATCGGGAGAGGGATGAAGTTGCTTAATCTCTTTGATAATATCTTTTGTATCTAAATCAATCACCTGAGCATAAGCTAAAATAAACCCTCGTAAATAAGTATACGCTGGTAGTTGCTCCATCTGACCTTCTTCAATGGCTTTTAAAATAGTCGTTCCGACACAAGTTTTTTGAGAAACATATTTTAAAGATAAACCCTTTTGTTGCCTTTTATCTTTTAAAAGTTGTCCAATATAAAGAAGCTTTTGATGAGCTTTCATAAAGTGTCCATTTTTTTAATACCTGTTTTTTCGTTTGGATTCCATTGTTTCATTAATTTTAAAGCTTCTTTCCGATAAATACTATCTTTTGCTTGAGATAAAAACATCTTTAAATTCCATAGAGCTTGCCTGCGATTCCCCAATTGATGATAAGTGAGTGCAGAAAAAAAATAAACATCAAAAGAAGGGGCTGGACAAGAAGAGGAAGTCTTAACACACCATTTTTTAGCCAATTCAAAAAGTCTAATAGCTGACGAAAAACGCTTTAAAAAATAAAAACTTCGACCATGATATAAAGCCGTTGTGCAATCTTGAGTATTGATTTTTCTGGCAATCTGAAACTGTTTTTGAGCAAGAGAAAAACTTTTTTGCTTGTAATAGGCAAGACCTAAAAGGGCATGAATGTTTTCGGGTCGATTGTAAGTGAGATCTTCTTGAGCTTTTTTAAGCAATTGAATGCCTTGCGATAGTGATCCCATTTCAATCATTACCCTTCCTAAATCCACCCGAGCCGAAGTAAAATGAGGCTGAAGTTTTAAAGCTTTTTTTAAAAAAGTTTGTGCTTTTTTATATTTTTTAAATTGAAAATAAACTAAACCCAAACTGTGATGTAAATAAGGATCGCGAGGTTGTAATTTTAAAGCTCTGTTTAACTCTTTTAAAGCTAAAGGGAATTGACATTTACGAATTAAAGAAACTGCTAATTGATGACGAGACCTGCTCTCTTTAACAACTTGCTTGGATACGCAAGAAACACTCAACAAACAAAAAATTATTAGTCCAGCAATTATATTATTCATTCACTTTATTTATTAATTTTTTTCATCAAAAGTTATTCATCAAAAAAAAGAGCCAATTCTGTTTTTGCACTCGTCAAACTATCACTGCCGTGTACACAGTTTTTTTCTATGCTCGTACCAAAACGATTGCGAAGACTCCCAGGGCTTGCTTGAGCTGGATCGGTGGAGCCCATAATTTGCCTCAATGTTTTAACCGCCCCTTCTCCGTAAAGAGCCATGACAAAAACCGGTCCCGAAGTAATAAATTGAACCAACGAAGAAAAAAAAGCTTTTTCTTTATGCTCTTGATAAAAAGTCTCACACAAAGAACGATCCATTCTGATTAAACGAGCTTTCTTAAGCTCTAATCCCATCGATTCCAATTGATGAATAATGATTCCCATTAGTCGTCTTTTCATGGCATCTGGCTTAATCATACAAAAAGTGAGTTCTTTGTTTATTGTTTAACTCCTTGACAATTGTTTTTTAAGAGTTTGACCAATATCTGCTGGAGAATGAGAAATACAAGCTCCTGCATGTTTTAAAGCTTCTAATTTACTTTCTGCACTACCACGCCCTCCACTGATAATTGCTCCCGCATGTCCCATTCTCTTACCCTTTGGAGCACTTAACCCTGCAATAAAAGCCGTCACCGGTTTTCGAAACTCCCTTTGAATATACTCGGCCGCCAATTCTTCTGCCTCTCCTCCAATTTCCCCAATCATGACCACCGCTTGTGTTTGATCATCCCGATTAAATAATTCTAATAATTCTACAAATCCCGTCCCCGGTAGAGGATCTCCTCCAATCCCCACACAACTCGACTGACCTAAGTTTAAACTCGTGAGTTGCCACACCGCCTCGTAAGTTAAAGTCCCCGAGCGAGAAATCACTCCAATCGACCCAGGTTTATGAATATACCATGGCATGATACCAATTTTACACTCCCCGGGAGTAATTACACCCGGACAATTCGGTCCGATTAACCGAGTTTTTTTGCCACGCATAAACTGCTTAACTTGCAACATATCTTGAATGGGAATTCCCTCTGTAATACACACCACTAAATCTAACTCCGCACTCACTGCTTCTAAAATCGCCAACTTCGCATACGAAGGAGGAACATAAATCACAGATGCTTGAGCTTTGGTTTTTTCTACCGCTTCGGCAACTGTGTCAAAGACGGGTAAATTTAAGTGCACTCCTCCCCCCTTGCCCGGAGTGACTCCACCCACCAGTTGAGTATTTGTTTTTAAAGTTTCTTGAGCATGAAAGGTCCCCTGCTTACCAGTAAAACCTTGGCAAATTAATCGTGTTTTTTGGTCAACTAAAATACTCATTTTTATCACTCACTTCTTAAAGCATGAGAAGTTAAAGAAATAATTTTTTCAGCTGCTATAGATAAATTATTTGCAAAATGTAAATCACAATCACTGGAATCTAAGACTTGCCTGGCTTCTTTCGCTCGAGTTCCCTCTAACCGCACCACAACCGGCATTTTAATATCAAATTTCTGGATCGCTCGCACCAATCCCTCCGCAATTAAATCACATCGAACAATTCCCCCAAAGATATTAACCAAAATACCTCGAACATTTGAATCTTCTTTTAAAATTTGAAAGGCAATATCGATTTTTTCTGCATTGACCCCTCCTCCCACATCTAAAAAGTTGGCGGCTTGTCCTCCTTTAAATTGGACAATATCCATAGTCGCCATGGCTAAACCCGCTCCATTTACTAAACACCCAATGGGACCTTTTAATTGCACAAACGATAAATCATGAGCTAAAGCTTTCTGCTCAGCTCTTGGTAACTCACGGAAATCCCTTAAATTTTTTATTTCTTCTTGCCGAAACAAAGCATTATCATCTATGCTAACTTTAGCATCTAAGGCAACTAACTCTTTTTGTTTGCTTCCCTCCACCTTCACAAAAGCTAAAGGATTGATCTCAATTAACAAGGCCTCTTTAGTGATCATTAGGGAATACAAACGACTAATTAAATCATGTAAAGAATTAAAAAAAGTAGTTGAGATATTTAAAAACTGTAAAAGATGTCGGGTCTGAAAGCTCATCCAAGCTTGAGAAAAAGAAATGCGAGTTTGAAAAATTTTTTCCGGATGCTTTTTAACAATTTCTTCAATAGATACCCCACCCGATGAGCTAGCTATGACGCTAAAAGATTCTTGCTTTCTATCTAATAACAAAGCCAAATAAAATTCTTTTTTAACCTCGCAAGCTTGCTCTATTAACACTTGATGCACAGTTTTTCCATCTGGACCCGTTTGATGAGTGATTAATTTTTTCCCAATAAATTGAGTGACCAAATTTTGTAACTCCATAAAAGAAGTAGCTTTTTTAATCCCTCCTCCCATACCTCGACCTCCGGCGTGTACTTGAGCCTTCACCATCCAAGCCGATCCGCCTAAATCTTTTGCCACCCGAAGAGCTTGCTCTGGAGAGTCAGCTGGAGAACCTTTTAATGTCCGAATGCCAAATTGACGAAATAAATCCTTCGCCTGATATTCATGAATATCCAAAATTTTTCCTCTTCTCTAAGTTATTCCACATTATTGAAGTTTTGCCACTTGAGACGAAACCTCTTGAACTGATTGTTGAAATTGTTTTTTCTCCGATGCAGTTAAAGAAAATTCCATAATTTTTTGAACCCCCCCTTTACCTAAACAACAAAGAACTCCCATAAATAAATCTTTTACCCCATATTGACCATTTAAATAAACCGAACAAGGAAAAACTCGCCTCTCGTCTCTTAAAACCGCTTCTACCATTTCCACAACACTCAAAGCCGGTGCGTAATAAGCAGAACCCGTTTTTAAAAACGATACAATTTCAGCTCCCCCTTTTTTTGTCCGCTCCACCAAAAATTGAATGCGATCCAATGACATGAGCTCCCCTAAAGGAATACCCCCTACTAAACAAAGCCTGGGGAAAGCTAACATCGTATCCCCATGACCACCTAAAACAAAAGCATGCACATCTTTAACACTCACCCCTAACTCTTGAGCTACAAAATAACGAAACCGCAAACTATCTAATACTCCAGCCATTCCAATAACACGCTGTGGTAAGAATTGAAGAGTTTTTAAGGCGTGGTAAGCCATGATATCCACAGGATTGGTTACAATCATGACCACAGATTGAGGAGCATGTTTTTTAATTTCTAGGCAAATTTGAGTGATCACTTGGCTGTTTACTTGTCTTAAATCATCTCGGCTCATTCCGGGTTTTCTAGGACTTCCAGCCGTTATAACAATAACATCCGAATTTTGAATATCGCGATAATTAGAAATGGCATGCACTTGACTAGACCCTGAAACGAGAGGAGTAGATTGCATGAGATCTAAGGCACGACCTTGAATGAGATCTTCTCTTAAATCCATCAAAAAAACATCCCCACAATTTTTAACAAGCAACCAATGAGCACAAGTCGAACCGACAAATCCTCCCCCTATAACAGTAATTTTTGCACGACTCATAATACCCTCTTCATTAGTAATACCCTCTTAAATAATAAATTTTGAGCAAAAAAGTCTCCCGAAGAAATCACTTCGGGAGATTAAAAATAAATCTAATTTCACTTTTTTAAATTATCTTTTTTTTCTTCCAGCTCTTTTTCTTCTCCGAGTTACTTTTTTCTTTCTCCGAGTCACTTTTTTTCTTCCAGCTCTTTTCTTTCTCCGAGTTACTTTTTTCTTTCTCCGAGTCACTTTTTTTCTTCCCACTCTTTTTTTTCTCCGAGTTACTTTTTTTCTTCCTACTTTTTTTCTAGTTTTTCTTTTTCTGGTTTTTTTCTTAGCTGCCATTGTGTTTTCCCTCCATTATGTTCATTATATTGAAATTCAAGTGAAAACATTTTCACTTTCATTTTCTTTTATTTTCACTGCAAATAATTCGAACAGTCAAATAAAAAAATTTGGCTAACATTTTGCATAGACTAGAAATCACTGTGATGGGAAATTGGATTATTTTATTTTTTCATATCTGTATTAATCTCTATTTATTATGGAAAATCAGACAAGAACAGTCATTTTTTGGTCATTTATCCCCAATGGTCTGGAAATTTTTTCCACTTTTTAGCACAATTGCAATTTTTTTAATCTTACATTTGAATGTATTTATTTTATTTAAAATATTATTTCTCTACCTACCGTTCATTTCCATTACGAGTTTAAAATATTATTTTATTAAACAATGGCAAGAGCAATTTTTAATTCAATTAGAGGGTTTTCTCAATAATTTGATTGCACAAATTAAAATTGGATTTAGCTTTCGATCGGGATTTAAAATTGCACAAGAAAATCTCACTCACTCGGATTTTCAAAATTATTTTACTGAAATTTTAGAATTTATTTTACTTTCTAAAAAATTATCTGCACCCATTGTGTCTTCTCCATTCCAATGGATGATTCGAGAACTTCGGCAGGCGGATCAATCGACTCAATGTTTAGAATATTTAGAAAACCTGCGTCATTATTTACATGTTCGGTCTTATTTTCAACGAAAAATTCGATCTGCACTACTGCAAGTTCGAGTGCAATCGTATATTTTAGTTATTTTGTATTCGAGTTTATTGCTATTTGTACTCAATCGTTATGGATTAAATTACCTAAGAGTTTTATTTAGTTCTTTAAGTTTATTTATTTTAGGCTTAATCATATTGTCTCAGGCGGGGAGAAAAATTAAATGGAATATTTAGCCCCTCCTTTAAATGCTTTACTTCAGGTTCAGCTTAAAATTAAAGCGGGTTTATCGGTTCGCTCAGCTATTGAAGCTTATGTAAAAAATTTTCCAGATTGCCCTTTTGCCAAACAAGTCGTCACTTGGTTATTTTGCTGGCAGACGGGTCAAACTTTTAATATGCCCGAATTATCTAAAAAAATTTACAGAAAAACTGTCCTCAATATTTTTGCCAGAGGACTGAAAGGGGAACCAATTTTACAAATTTTAGAAGAGTTTCAAAAAGAATTAAAAGAAATTAGTATCCAACAATTAGATCAGCAAATTCAAAAATTACCGTTTGTAACCTTAATTCCCTTATTTGTGTTTCAAGTCCCCGCTTTTTTACTGCTGTTGTTAGCCCCTTTACTTTTAGACTTAAGTCGACAATTTATGTAAAAAAAAATATTGCCGTTTTTAAGTTTTTTTTGCGGTCTCATTTTTGCTTAGAAATATATAATATATGCTTCAAAAGTTATTAATTGTGATTTTTTTTACGGGATTGATTTTTTCTACCCCAGCAAACGAGAAAGGGATGAAATCCAAAAGTTTAAGCGAATTTCATCAATTTATTCGTATCGAACAAAACGAGAAAAAAATTAAAACGCTTTGTCTTTTACAACTGAAAAGAAAAAAAATACCGACTTACTGTTACAGATGGCTCAAAAACCAAAACTCCCGTAAAAAAAAACCTATTTGGTCTTACTTAAACGAAAAATGCCTAGAATTTTCGAAAAATTTAAAAAATTTAGAATATATAGAACATGTTTTACAAAATTTTTTTCTACCTCCTACCTGTCAAATACCACTCCAAAATAAAAAAAGAAATTTAGAATACCAGTTAAGAGATCAAGCTCCTAAAAAACTACTCAAATGGTATTTTAAATCTCAATTTTAATGATTGACTTTTTGCATATTTAATTTAAATAAACCAGTTATGTCTGTTCGACTAAGAACTCCTCCTCATGTCTATGAAATCCAAGAAATTTTATCCGAAAGCCCTGTGAGTGTCGTCTACTTAGCCGATCGATCTGATACCAATCTGTCTTTAAAACAAAAGGTGGTCATTAAAGTTTTTAAACAAAAAGAAAGACACTTGCCTCATTGGCAAATGCGATCTCTATTACGAGCTCGTCACAGCTCTCACTTGGTAAAAATATTAGCTTTTGAGCAACTTCAATCGAGGGGGGCTTTGATTTTAGAATACATTCGAGGAGTTAACTTAAAACAGCTACTTAAAACAACTGCTTTAAATGCAGAAGATAACCATTACATCTGCACACAAGTACTCCACGGATTAAAAGAACTTAAACAAAATAAAATGTGTCATGGAGATTTAAGTCTAAACAATATTTTAATAGAAAGCACTGGTCGGGTATTGTTGACCGATTATGGACTAGCTAATTACGCAAATGCTTGCATCTACACCACAAGACCTTTTAATGCTCCTGAATTAAAATCTGGCACTTTACCGAACTTTCAATCCGATTTGTTTTCTCTGGGAGTGTTAGAAAAAGTACTAAAGAACCAATTATTCCCAAACCCTCTGCAATCGATGGAAAATGAACATTTTATTTGCAAAAAAGATCCCCTCTTGGATCCAGATCCGAAAAATCGCCGAGTGAAATCTTTTTTACACCCTCTTTCTACTCGGCTGGTTTTAAGTGCAAAAATTAAAACGACCTTGTCTAAAAACCCTTTTTCTAAACCCGCTCACAGCTTGCCCATGTTTCTTAAAAAAAAACCGCATTCTTTAACTCACCAAAAGACATTTTATTTAATCGCAAGTTTTGTTTTATTTTTCTTTCTCATTCACCCCTCGAGTAGCCGACCCTATCGTTTAATATTTTACCCATTAAAATATTCTTCTACTCTTTCCATCAGTACTTCTCATTGGGTGTATGTAGAAGTGGCCGGACAAAAAGGCTATACCCCTATTAATATCTCGCTTGACCAACCCGGAACTTACCAAATTAAGTGGAAAAGTCTTAAACACCAAGGTAAAAAACAAATCACGATCGCCCATGGTCAAACTCTTTTTTTAACCGATTCGGATTTTAAAAACCAATCGGCTCTCTTAAAAAAATCTTCTTCCACTTTGCATCCTTAAAAAAATATGCCTGAATTTATCGAATTAATTTTAATAGGGATGGTTCAAGGAATAAGCGAATTTTTACCCCTATCTAGCTCCGGTCATTTAAGTTTATTAAATTTTTTTTTAAAAATTAAATCCCCCAGTTTATTGCTGATAATGGTTGCTCACTTGGGAACTCTTATGAGTATTATCACAGTTTATGGTTCGTCCCTCTACCAATTGGGGCAAAAAAAACTTCCCACCCGACTTTTTTTGTTAATTCTTATGGCTTTACTTCCCACAATCGTTGGAGGATTTTTTTTAAAATCTTTTGTAGAGCAAAGTCTTAAAAGTCCCACCTATATTGCATGGGGATTTATTTTAACAGGTATTTGTCTATTTCTTACTCGCTTAAAAGTCAAAAAATGGGAAGATCTCTCTCCTTTGGATTGGAAGAAAATATCTTTTTTAAAGGCTTTTATGATTGGGGTTTCTCAAACATGGGCTTTGTTTCCGGGGATTAGTCGATCGGGATGGACCATATCCACCGCCTTGTTTTTAAACATTCCCCCTCGAATGGCTGTATTTTTTAGTTTTTTATTGGCTATTCCCACCTTATTAGCTGGTGGATTATGGGAATTATGGGGAGGATTCCAATCGATCGATAAAAATGCAATGTATGAGAATGCAATATACGGAAGAAAAATGTTATTAATTTTTTTAATCAGTTGGGGGGTGGGTTGGATAGCTTTAAAAGGGTTAATTTCTTCTGTGCGATATTGGTTTTTCCCATGGTTTGCCTTCTACCTTTGGTCTTTAGGAGCTTTTGTCCTATTTATTTAAGATAGGGTAAAGTAAGGAGTATAAAAAAATGAAAAAACTTCCACCAAAAAAAAACGAGCAAAAAAACTCCCGCAAAAAAAACCAATTTGCCACACGAGCTATTCATGCCGGACAAATGGCAGACCCTCACACCGGTGCTATCATGACTCCTATTGTGCTTTCTTCCACTTATGCTCAACAATCTCCTGGCGTACACAAAGGATACGAATACTCTCGAGTATCCAATCCCACTCGCAAAGCTTTTGAAGATTGTCTCGCCAGTTTAGAAGAGGGAACTTTTTGTCGAGCTTGTGCTTCTGGTTCAGCTGCCAGCCAATTGGTTTTTGAATTTTTAAAACCGGGAGATCGAATAGTTGCAGAAAAAGATCTCTACGGAGGAACTTTAAGAACTTTAACAAAAATTCTTAAACCCCGAGGAGTTATTGTAGATTTTTTGGATCTCTCTCAAAAATCTGAATTAAAAAAAATCCCCCCACAAACTCGTATGATTTGGTTAGAAAGCCCTACTAATCCCGAAATAAAACTCATAGACATTGCCATGGTCAGTGCTTTTGCCAAAAAGAAAAAAATTTTACTCGCTGTGGACAACACTTTTATGAGTCCTTTTTTTCAAAAACCCTTAAACTTAGGTGCCGATTTGGTAGTGCATTCAGCGACTAAGTATTTAAGTGGACATTCGGATGTTTTAGCAGGGGCTATCATCACCAGAAAAAAAACCTTAGCCAGCCAGTTAGCTTTTTTAAGTAAATCTTTAGGACCTGTTTTATCCCCTTTTGATTCCTATCTATTACTAAGAAGTTTAAAAACTCTACCCGTCCGCATGGTTCAACACGAAAAAAATGCCTCCCAATTAGCTCATTTTTTACAAGAGCATCCAAAAGTAAAAAAAGTTCTCTACCCGGGTTTAAAATCTCATCCCCAACATGCCTTGGCTCAAAAACAAATGTCCGGCTTTGGAGGGATGATTAGCTTCTACCTAAAGGGAGGTCAAACGCAAGTTTTTAAACTTCTTAAAAACTTTTCTATCTGCACCTTGGCAGAAAGCCTGGGGGGAGTGGAATCTTTAGTGGAACATCCCGCCAGCATGACTCATCTCAGTTCTCCTCACCCGCCCGATGTTCGCCTCATCCGAGTGAGTACGGGATTAGAAGATATTGCCGACTTAAAAAAAGATTTTGCTCAAGCATTGTCTTTTGCATAAATTTTCTAACAATTTTATGGTAATTCCTCTTTAGAGAATTAACAAAAATCTTGTTTTTGTTAAAGGCTCGGTAGCTCAGTCGGTAGAGCAGGAGACTGAAAATCTCTGTGTCGGCGGTTCGATTCCGTCCCGAGCCACTCTTATTTTACAAGCTTTTTTACGACCTTAGTCTTTAAAATGAAACTCGGAATTTAGTTTTTCTAAAAACTGTCTAAAGTTTAAACAATCAAGTGACGATCTTTAAAGAGTAAATAGTTTTAAAAATTTAGGAGTTTTTCAGACAATTGATATATAACTGGAATGATTTAAAAAACTTACATGTGGTCAAGCAAGTCCAAAACATGGTCTACAAGTGGTGGAACATTGATATTGGCATTATTGACATTCAATCGTTAGCCGATCAATCTTTAGCTTCTTTGCAAAAATACCCGTTTAAAAATCCTTTAATTAAAAATTTGTTTCAAAATGATTTACTCTCCAAATCTTTTGTCGACACTTTGTTGTTTTATCAAAAAAAATCTAAGCTACCGACTTCTCTTATGGAAAAATGGTCTCAAACTGGACTGCAATTTTTACTCATTCCGCTACATGTTTACAATCAACTCACTGGGTTTGTAGTGGGGGTTGGTTTTTCAACACTTCAAAGTTCAGACCCCAAAGTTCAGGCAAATATCAAAAAAATATGGATGCAGAATGATTTTTCAACTGAATGGTGTGAGAAACATTTATCGCAAATTCCTTTTATCTCACCTCATGATAAAAAATATTTTATCGATTGTGTGGAATTAATTGCCCAAGAGATTTTATCTGTTCAACAAGAAATTACCGATAAAAGTCAAATTCCAAATATCCAAAAAACTCCCAATAATTTATCTTACGGTCAGATTGTGGGCAGTGCCCCAGTCATGTTAAAACTTTTTAATTTTTTAGAGCAAATTAAACATTCCCAAAATACAGTTTTAATCCAAGGGGAAAATGGAACGGGGAAAGAGTTAATTGCCCGATCTATCCACGAAAGCTCCAATCGAAAACACCAAGCCTTTGTGGTGCAAAACTGTGCAGCCCTCAATGATAATTTATTGGAATCTGAGCTATTTGGTCATGTAAAAGGAGCTTTTACAGGAGCTTATAGAGATAAGCCGGGGCTTTTTGAAACCGCTCATAAAGGGACTTTCTTTTTAGATGAAATAGGAGACACTTCCCAATCCATGCAAGTAAAACTTCTACGAGTGATTCAAGATGGAACATTTTTCCCAGTCGGTGGAGTTCAGTTAAAAAAAGTGGATGTCCGAATCATCACAGCGACTAATAAAAATTTAAAAGAATTAGTAGCCAGTGGTAAATTTCGTGAAGACCTGTATTATCGTTTAAATGTCATTCATATCCAAGCCCCAGCTTTAAGGGATCGTAAAACAGATATCCCCTTACTGGCTGAATTTTTTATCAATCGGATCAGCTCCCAACCCAAAATGTTTACGAAAAAAGCGATGAATCGACTCCTCCACTACGCTTGGCCAGGTAATGTCAGAGAGTTACAAAACGAAGCAGAACGATTGGCTATTTTTTCTAGTAAAAATACTTATATCAAAGAAGAATTTTTATCAGACAAAATTAAAAATAGAGAAGATAATCAACAACTGTTGGAATCTTTGGGATCTCACAGTGGAAAAATTATGAAAAAAGCCATCTCTAAGTTAGAAAGCCAACTCATTGCAAGATATTTAAAAGAACAAGGATGGAATAAAACTCGAACGGCTAAAAAACTGGGTATATCCAGAGCTGCTTTAGTCGCTAAAGTTAAAGACTATCAATTAGAAAAACGAATTTTAAGAAAACCCCTAAAACAAAGTAGTTAGTTAAAAAAGTCCCTGACCGTGTGTTTTTTAGGGAGAAGAAAAATCCCAATCAGTGGGTGGTGAAGATGGATTTAATTGAAATTGTTTAATTTGTCTTCCCAGCGAAGAGTTTTTTAAAACGGATTCTAAGTGTTGTTCTAAAGATTGTTGACCCACCATAATTTGCAAAGCCATTACAAATAAACCTGAAAAAGCAATTTTGAGCCAAAAAAAAATAAACTGAATACAGAATCGAACAATCATCAACTCATTTATAACATTGGAAAATACAAAGGGGAAGTCTTAGAACTTCCCCTTTTAAAGTTTAATCGATAGTTAAAAGATCGATCGGTTTTTTTACATCATTGGCATGCCACCTGCTCCCATGCCACCAGCTCCTACAGGAGGTGCAGGGGGGTCGTCTTTTTTAGGCTCATCGGCAATCATCGTCTCTGTCGTCAACATGAGGGAAGCCACAGAAGCAGCGTATTCTAAAGCGGAACGAACCACTTTTTTAGGGTCAATCACTCCCGCTTTTTGTAAATCCTCATATTTACCAGTCAGAGCATTAAAGCCAACAGAGCTTTGTTTGGTATTATGAGCTTCTAAAACTTTGTGCAAAACAATGGCACCGTCTGAACCCGCATTGGCAGCAATTTGCCGAATGGGAGCTTCACAAGCTTTTTTCACAATATTGACTCCAAATCGCTCTTCTTCACTCACATTTAACTCATCTAAAGCCGTAGAAGCTTTTAACAAAGCCACTCCTCCGCCCAGCACAATCCCTTCTTCCACAGCGGCACGAGTTGAGTTGAGAGCATCTTCCACACGAGCTTTCTTTTCTTTCATTTCCACTTCAGATGGAGCTCCCACATGAATAACAGCCACTCCTCCAGTTAATTTAGCCAACCGTTCTTGAAGTTTTTCTTTGTCATAATCACTGGTGCTATCTTCAATTTGAGATCGAATTTGAGCCACACGAGCTGCAATATCTGCTTTCTTTCCCGCTCCATCAATAATAGTAGTATTGTCTTTATCAATCACCACTCTTTTGGCTCTGCCCAAATTTTGAATTGTCATGTTTTCTAATTTTTCTCCAGCTTCTTCACTCACCACTCGAGTATTAGTTAAAACGGCAATGTCTTCCAACATCGATTTTCGGCGATCTCCAAAGCCGGGAGCTTTTACCGCTGCAACTTGCAAAGTACCTCTGAGCTTATTGACAACTAAAGTAGCTAAAGCTTCGCCTTCTACATCTTCTGCAATAATTAAAAGAGGTTTGTTGGATTGAGCCACTCCTTCTAAAGCTTTGAGAACATTTTTCATGGAGCTAATTTTTTTGTCATACACTAATAAAAAACAGTCCTCTAAAACAGTTTCCATTCTCTCCGCATTCGTCACAAAATAAGGAGATAAATACCCTCTATCAAATTGCATACCCTCTACAACATCTAATTCTGTTAGAGAAGTTTTGCTCTCCTCTACTGTGATGACTCCTTCTTGTCCAACTTTCTCCATAGCTTGAGATATAATATCTCCAATTTCTGAGTCATTGTTGGCAGAAATAGTCCCCACTTGAGCAATTTCAGTTCTTCCCTTAACTGGGCTAGAAAGAGTTTTTAGTTTGTCTGTAATCGCCGTTACAGCTTTATCAATCCCTTTTTTAATTTGAGTGGGATTGTGATGAGCTGTGATGTATTTCAGTCCTTCTCGGTAAATCGACTCAGCTAAAATAGTTGCACTGGTTGTTCCGTCTCCTGCTTCGTCGTTTGTTTTGTTGGCAACTTCTTTAACCATTTGAGCACCCATGTTTTCGAATTTATTTTTTAGCTCTATCTCTTTAGCCACTGTGACACCATCTTTTGTGATCACAGGAGCTCCAAAAGATTTTTCAATCGCCACATTTCGTCCCTTAGGACCTAAGGTAATTTTAACTGCATCCGCCAATACACTAACCCCGCGGGCAATGGCATCCCGAGCACGATCGCTAAAACGAAGTTCTTTACTCATAATTTTCCCCCTTATAGATAAAAAGTTATATTTTTAATTCAATGATTTTTGATTTCTTATTCACTTAATTTATTCTCAAACCATTTAATTCAACACACCATAAATATCGTCTTCTCTCATCATCAATAACTCTTCCCCTTTGACTTTAAATTCGGTGCCTGAATACTTTCCAAAAAGCACTTTGTCCCCTGGTTTTACTTCCATTGGCAATCGTTTACCTTCATCTGTGGTGCGACCCTGCCCGGTGGAGAGGACTTTTCCCATCTGAGGTTTTTCTTTGGCTGTGTCGGGGATAATAATCCCACCCGTTGTTTTTTCTTCCTCCGGAAGGCGGCGAACAATAATTCGGTCATGAAGCGGACGAATATCCATAATAATAACTCCTTTCTTTAAGTTGAATGGATCCTCAATCATATTGATCATCAATATTTGCTGATCCTTACAATTTATAACCCAAGTTGTCATTCAATATGAAAGCTCTTAAGGTTTTGTCAAGTCCGGTGGGAAAAAAGCTTTTAAATAATGGCTGGTCGGACCTTTTTGAAAATGAGCCAAATGTTGAGGAGGACCTTGAAACAGGATTTCCCCCCCGTTTTTTCCAGCTCCCGGTCCCATATCAATTAAATAATCTGAATGCCTCACAATCTCCAAATTGTGTTCAATCAGCAAAACACTGTTCCCCCGATCCACTAAATGACAAAGCACTTCTAATAACAGATGAACTTCCCGAAAATGAAGACCTAATGTGGGTTCGTCTAATATATAGAGAGTCGATGTTTTGCGATCGTCCATCAGTTCTCTTGCCAATTTTAACCTTTGAGATTCTCCGCTAGATAGAGTAGAAAGACTTTGCCCTAAAATCACATAGTCCATTCCAACTTTTTTTAATAAATTAAGGGGTTTCCATATTTGAGGATAGGAGACAAAAAAATCCATAGCCGTTTGAACCGTCATGCTTAAAATGTCATAAATATTTTTCCCTCTCCATTTAATTTTCAGAATATCTGGTTTAAATCTCTTCGCTTGGCATTCTTCGCAAACGATTTGCATCGGATCCATAAACATCATTTCTACTTCTAAATATCCTAAACCTCTGCAGTTTGGGCACCTTCCTCCATCTACATTTAAGCTAAAATCCCTAGGTGAAAACGATCGAACTGAAGATGTGAATACTTCGGCTTGTCCATGTTCTGCCATCAACTGACGAATGAAATCGTAAATTTTCAAATAAGTCACAGGTAAACTTCTCTGATTTTTTTCTGCTCGCCCACATTCTACTAAAACAACATCTTTTAAATAATGAAGCCCCTTAATTTGCGAATAAGGTTGACCCAGAGTAGTTTTTTTTCCAAAAGAGCGAGCCAAAGCGGGATACAAACTCTGAACAACCAAAGTGGATTTACCCGACCCACTCACCCCCGTAACACAAACTAAACGATTCAGTGGCACTTTTAGATGAATGTTTTTTAAATTATAAGCTCTACAACCGATTATCTCTAAAAAATATTTATAATCTGGATTCGATACCGGTCTTCTACGAAACCCGTGCCATTTTTTGACTGCTGGATTTTGTAGCTTTTTTTCTTCTGACAAAGGGTTTTTTAAATAAGAGTTGGTTAAAGAATTTTGAGAATTCAAAAAATCTTTTGTAGCTCCAGAAAAAACAACCTGCCCACCAAATTGACCCGAACCCGGTCCCATCTCGACCACAAAAGAAGAATTTTTAATCACCTCTGGGTCATGTTCTACAACCACCAAGGTATTGCCTCGCTTTTTTAACTGTTGCAATAGATGAATTAAACGATTCGTATCACGCGGGTGAAGACCCACTGTGGGCTCGTCCAACACATAGAGCATATACGATAAGCCCAAACCCAACTGATGCACCAAACTTAAACGTTGTAACTCCCCAGATGATAGACTTCTTATTTCTCGATTAAGCTCTAAATATCCAAGCCCCATATCGGTCAAAGTGGATAATAAAAAATTAATTTTTCTAACCACCTCTGGTATTTTTCTTTTTTCACCGGGAGTTAAAACCAAGTCTTTAAAAAAATCTTTTAAAGAAACAATATCCATTTTTAAAAAATCTGGCAAAGTCTTACCTTGAAATTTGATATAAGAGACTTCTTTTCGAAATCGACTTCCACCACATGAAGAACAAGTTTTAGGACTTTTATATCGGTTTAAAAACACCCGAACGGGCAAACGATATTTTTTTCTCTCTAAACGGTCAAAAAAACCCTGAATGCCAAAAAAACTCCCCTCCCCTCTAAACAAAGAGCGAGGATTGTGTTGGCCGTTCCATATTTTTTTTTTATGGCTAGCTGATAGTTTTTCCCAAGGAGTGTGCCAGTTAATTTTTTGGGAGATACAAAATTTTCTTAAATTTCTCATCTGACTATGAGCCGATGGCATCGATAAGGGTTCAATAGCTCCTTGAGCTAAAGATTTCCAAGGTTCTCGCACAATTTTATTTTCGTCCAATAACAGATGGCTACCAAAACCCTTGCAAGATGAACAAGCTCCCAAAGAATTATTAAAATTAAAAAGAGCACTTTGAATAACTAAAGGAAAGACATAAGCACATTTTGGACAAATCGCTTTTTTAGATAAATAAAGACTTTGCCCATTGGAGTTTATAACTCGAATGGGTAGTAAATAATTAGAGCTGTGCAAAGAAATGAGTCGTTCAGCCAGTTTTAAAGAATCCGCCAAACGAGATTCATCATTAAATACCAGTGAATCCAAAACCAAATAAGTATTGGCTTTCCACTCCCCCATTTTATAATTTGTTTTAGAAATATCCTTAATTCGAAAATTGGGCTTTTTTCTTTTTAAGTTTTCTTCTAATATAAAATGAAATCCATGCTGTAAAAGTTGTTTTCTATTTAAAAAAAGACCCGAATTTTTATTAAGAGAAACTCCAATCCAGCCCTTTTGATTTTTAAAAGTTTTTAAAATTTTTTTTGCCCCTTGAGAAGGAGAACTTTTTTGCAAAACTTTTTTGTGCTGTGGACAAGTTATCTCGTGCAAGTAAGTAAAAAGTAGTCGCAAGCAATCTGCCAATTCTGTAAAAGTTGCCACAATGGGGCGAGAAGAACGAATGTTATTTTTTTGCCGATAGGCCAAAGACGGAGGGATGTTATCAATTTTATCCACTAAAGGCTTGGGCATTTGTCGAATCGATTGCCTCACATAATGAGAAAGGGTTTGCGTGTAATGCCTGTGACCTTCTGCAAAAAGAGTTTCAAAAGCTAAAGAGCTTTTACCCGAACCACTTAAGCCACACACCACAGTAAACGAATGCAAGGGAATTTGAAGATCAACAGATTGTAAATTATTTTGCCGAGCATTTGTGATGCGAATCCACTTCACTGAGATAAGTCCTCTCTTAAAAAATTTTGATCCTGCAATTGATCGGGCATGGGAGCTTGCATGGGACCTGGTAGCTTTAAGCGATCTTCTTCACTTAAAGGCTCACTTCCTTCCACAAAAGCTTGATTCACCACCACACTGGATTGATCTGTCACCAATCGACCAGTTTTATTATCAATATTGGTAAATACAATTTTTGGAGGCACTTCAAAATCTTCTACTTCTAAGTCTTTATGAATAGCTTTCATAAAATTAAGCCATATTGGCAAAGCCGCCCGTGCACCTGTTTCCCCAATCCCTAAGCTTTGTTCATAATCAAATCCCACCCACACACCGGCAATAAAGTTCGGAGTGTAGCCAATAAACCAGGCATCATAATAACCATTTGTAGTCCCCGTTTTTCCACCAGCTGGACGCCCCAAACTTCTCGCTCTATAACCCGTTCCACCCGATTCATAAATCACCGCATTTAAAAGATGAGTCATAATGAAAGCCGTCTGGGGTGACAGGAGTTGATCGGGATTTTTAAAAAAAATAAGCGACTCAAAATTACAATCTTTAACGGCACCTCGCACACAAGAAGAGGAAGCAAAATTATGGTTTTTTAAAAACTCTTCTCTTTTTTGTTTAAATTGTTGGTTTAACTTTAAAAGATCTGGAAATCTTTCGTCCAAACTTAAGGGTCCTAAAATTAACTCTTGATTGAGTTGCACATTTTGTAAAATGGTTGGCTGAATTTTTTTTCCCAGCCGACCTAAGATAGAAAAAAACTTTGTCATCTCATATAAACTCAAAGAGCTGGAACCCAAAGATAAAGTGTAATCCCGATTCAAAGGATGAAAAAGTCCCAACCTCCGACTGTAATCCACCACCCACTGAATGCCCAAAGTTTCTATCAATTTCACGGTGGGTACATTCATCGACCGAATGAGAGCATTTCTAAATAAAATATCCCCCGCAAATCGATGAGAATAATTAAATGGTTTCCAATGAGATGGATATAAATCCGAATCCGAATCCGAATCCGAAGATGTTGGATCTAAAACATTTTCTAAACTCGCCGGTGATTTTTTATTTTGTTCTTCGGCTTGATTTTGATTGTAGACGACGGGGGCATCTGTAATCACATCGGCACCAGTAAACCCTCTCTCTAAAGCCGCTAAATACACCACAGGTTTAAAAACAGATCCTGTTTGACGATTGGCCTGATAAGCTCTGTTAAATTGAGATTTATTAAAATCTCTTCCTCCTACCAAGGCGACAATATCTTCAGTTTTTTGATCAAAAGCAATTAAAGCTCCTTCCACCACTGGTTTTTGATCTAAAGAAAGCTCCATTAAAGTTTTAGAAGATTTTTTTAACAATTTAAATTGAACGGGTTGAGAATAAAGTTTTTCTTCTATTTGAACTAAAATAACATCCCCCGCTTTTAAAGCTTGAGAAGGCTTAGAAATAAAAGCATTCTTAAAACTAATTTTAGGGTTAGGAGGCCTGGCCCATTTCATATTTTTTAAAGGGATCACTCCCCATTTTCCAAAAGCTAACTCCACGAATACCTGACCGAGTGAATCATTTACTTCCTGCACCACCCCTTTTAAAAATTTTTGACGAGAAAGTATTTCTAAAATTTCTAAATCAGAAGGAAGAGGAGAGGGTAAATTTTTATTCTCTGGTAAAATCCAAACTATTTGTTTTTCTTTTTTAAGGATTTGATCTTCTTCTTTTTTAAGAAAGTCTTTAATATCTTCTGGGCTTTTCAGAACATTTAAAGCTCCTCTAAACCCCTGACGCTTATCCAATTTTTTTAACCCAGTTTTAAGAAATTTTTGAGCCAAAGCCTGAATCGAATGATCCATAGAGGTATGGACATCAAATCCCTTTGTTAAAAGAGCTTCTTCACTTACACGAGATACCAAGGCTTGTCTCAATGTTTCCATATAATAGGGAAACCGCAAGTTTCGTTTTTCTCTATAAACTTTAACTGGTTTTTTAACAGTTGTAAGTAATTGATCAGAAGATATATAACCTTCTTTATTCATTCTTTGTAAAACATAGAGTTGTCTACTTTTAGATTTATGAGCATTATAAATTGGGGAAAATTTACTAGGAGCCTTGGGAAGTCCTGCCAGAAGTGCACATTCCGCTAAGTTTAAATTTTTGACTTTTTTTCTAAAATACACTTGAGCCGCCATCCCCACTCCATAAGCTCCCTGACCTAAATAAATTTGATTTAAATACAGATATAAAATTTCTTGTTTAGTTAAAGCTTGCTCTATACGCAGAGATAAAATAGCTTCTTTGAGTTTACGAGTATAAGTTTTTTCTGAAGAAAGAAGTAAAGCACGAGCCACCTGCTGGGTAATAGTAGAGCCTCCCTGTACTTTGCCCCCTTTTTTTAAATTCATCCAGAAAGCCCGAAAAATAGCTTGATAGTTAAGCCCTTTGTGTTCAAAAAAACGCCCATCTTCGGCGGCAACAAATGCCTGAACCAACAAATCTGGAAATTCTTTAAAAGGAGTTAACTTCCTTCTTTCTTTAAAAAACTCCCCAATTTTTTCTCCATTTCGGTCAAAAACTGAAGAAATTAAAGCCGGTTTGTAATTTTTAAGCTGAGAGATCTGAGGTAAATCCCTCAAAACCAAAAAAAGATAAAGACTGAAACTGAATAAAAAAAACGCAAATCCAAAGACAATAGAATAAAAAATACTCCTCCAAGAAACACTTAAAGTATTAAAATTAGAGGTAAAAAATAAAAAAGACGGAAGCTTCTTAAAAAATCTTGCTATTTTTTTTAAATGATCCATTTTAGTTAATTGACTGACCTTTGATATTTAAAAAACCTTTAAAAAAACCTATTTTTTTAAAAAATTAAACAGTTATTTTTACATAATATTCATTTTTGACACAATATTTAGTTTAAACTTGGATATTTTAACCCTTATTTTAAAAAAAGAAAAAATTTTATTAAAGAATTTCAATTGAGACTCCGATCCTTAATTTCGAACTCAAGGTTTTATAAAAGGTTTTTAAGAATATAGGAGTTTTCTTAAAAGAATTAGGAGTTTTAAAGAAATTTTAAAGAAACTTTTAAATAGAATTAAAATAAAACCTTTAAAATTTTAAAGGCTTAAAAAATTTGAAGCAAAAATAAAGGATAAATGCGTTAATGGACCTCAAACAAACAAATTTTGAACTTAAAAATATTTTTAAAGGCTTATTTTGGATTTTCCTTTTTGTCAATATATCTTATTTAAGTGCTCAGGCAACAGAGAAGATTCCTTGGGGAGCGGAGGGCATAGAGGAGTTGTGTGCTAAGGAAGAACACTACCACACAAAAGGATGTACAGACTACCGAACCCAAAAGAAAAAAGAAAGTAAAAGAAAAGAAGCAACTCAAAAAAGAGAAAATATGCTGAAACGATATGAGCTCATTAAATCCGAACGAGAAGAACGCAAAGAAGAATGTAAAACAGCTCAAGATGAATTTAAAAGTGAAATAGAAAAAAAGAAAGAAACTCAAAAAACTTTAAGAGAAAAACAACATGAAATGGAAACTAAGGTCTCAGAGGCAGAAAAACAAATATCTAAAGATCAAACGACACTTGCAGAAGAGTTAAACACATTACAAAATCAAACAAACCAAGAGATTCAAAAAATCAGAGAATCTTTAAAAGGTGAAATGTCGAGCCAAATAGAAACCCAAACAAAAAACATTCAAAATACACTGATGCAACTTCAATCTAAATTAGAAGCTAATAAAATTAAAGTAGACACTGCTTATTTAGAGAGAAGAAAATTTATTCATGCTCAATATCAAGAATGCTTTGCAAGTTCCAAGGTAACAGTCGAGAAAGAAAGAGCTAAACTTAAAGAATTAATTAGAAGTCGTCGACTCTCGAGTACGAGTTTACAAACTTTAGCTAGAGGAACACAAACAAACATTCAGTGGCAATTCCAAAAAAGATTAAATGCTTACATTCATTTATGCTTAAATAGTCAGGATAAAATTAAACAAAAACAAATGAGATTGGAGCAGTTTCAACTTCAATTAAAAACACTGGCTTTAGAAAAAAGAGCTGTTAAAAGAAAAATTGCTCAACTAGAAATGCAGTTTCATAATTTAGTAAACAACAAACAATTGCAAATTGTTCAAGAAACCAAAGAAAAAATACAAGCAAGAGCTAAACAATTTCATAAATCTTATGATCTGAAACTTAAATCATTTGAAACTACTCGAACCAATTTTACAAGAGAAATACAAGAACTTAAAAGAAAGCACCAACAAGAAAAACACCAACATTACACAATGGAACAAATGACTCCTCAAGATGCCCGAATGAATCTTTTACGGCATCGTTGCAATACAGATTTTAGAGACATTGAGCAAATGGGTCGCACCCCTTCTGGCTTGTTTAACGATAACGAAGAAGATTTGTTGAATGAAGGCGGAGATGCAACACAGTAAATATTTGGAGTTAACATTTGGTAGTTAGAGATTTTTTAATCACCTGCTCAATATTTTTCTGCCAGTTATTTAAAAAAGTTAACCAATGTTTTTTTGTAATTTTAAAAGGCAAGTGTTTTTGTAAACATGTAAATCCCGGTGGATGAGTAAAAACATTTAAACCAACCCCAATAATTAAGTCATGCCAAGGGGGTAGGCTAATTATTTCTATCAACACTCCACCCACTTTTTGACCTTTCATGATGAGATCATTTGGTTTTTTAATTTTTATATCAATATCTTCTGAAATGGTTTGAAGAGCTAACTTTAAAGCTTTTGCATTCAGATAAGAAATTTTAAGTTTTAGCGGATATTTTAAACGATACTTAAAGCTGATCATTAAATCGCTATTGATCCATACTCGTTTTCTTCTTCCCCTCCCCCGGGTTTGAAAATTAGTCAAAAAAATCCACGGTTTTAAATTTTTTAAACAAAGAGTTTTTTTGCCTTCAATTAAATGTTTTTTAGCTTCATCGTTGGTGCTGGTTGTTTGAGGATAAAAAAAAAATTTTGATGAGTTGTTTTTGCCCAACTTTTACTCCACCGAGTGATTAAGAATAAATCCATTTTTTTACCTTTTTTTTTATTTTTTTGTTTATCTCATCTTTTTATTTTTCTGTCTTTCTTTCTTTCTTTCTTTCTTTCTGTCTGTCTTTTAAAAAAAGGGGAGGGAAACGAAACCGAAATGAAATCTCGGGTCTTATTAAAGTGGATGGCCACGGTAGTAATTTTAGGCTTCTTGGATCTTTTTAAAAGCCAAGCTTGCTCACCATTACCAGAGATTGCCTCCTTATTGATTATTGTTAAGATTCATCCTTGCGTTTCCCTCAACAAGCATTAGTATAACATAGAAAACACTCATAAATTAAAACTATCTGGATTAAAATTATGGAACAACTACCTTCTTTTTTAAACCATAAAGACACAGATCCTTGTTATCGTGTATCTGAATTAACAGAAAAAATTAGAAGTGAATTGGAATCGACATTTCCTCCTCTATGGATTAAAGGCGAGGTATCTAACTTTACGGCTCATTCTTCGGGGCATTGGTATTTCACCCTAAAAGATTCTAAATCTCAAGTGCGAGCGGTGATGTTTCGAGCTCATAATCAAACGGTTAAAAAGTTTCTGCCAAGTGGTGGTATGGAAGTAAAAGTTTATGGAAAAATCAGTGTTTATAAAGCTCGCGGAGAATATCAAATTATCTGCCAATATATTGAAGAATGTGGCAAAGGAGCTTTAAAAGAAGAATTTGAAAGAATTAAAAACAAATTAAAAAAAGAAGGTCTTTTTAGTGGACCCAAAAAACCATTACCTCTTCTCCCCAAGCTCATTGCAGTTATTAGCTCCCCTACGGGAGCTGCCATCCGAGATGTTATAAAAATTCTTAAAAATTTATGCCCAAGTGTCGAAGTCTTATTAATTCCCGCTATTGTTCAAGGGGAAAGTGCAGAAGAAAGTTTGGTTCAAGCCATCGAAAAAGCTCAACAAATTCAAAATTTAGATGTTTTAATCATCACTCGTGGAGGAGGAAGTCTAGAAGATTTATGGGCTTTCAATAGTGAAAAACTCGCCCGTTCGTTATTTGCTTTTGATCGACCGGTGGTGAGTGCCGTTGGACATGAAATCGACTTTAGCATCTGCGACTTTGTAGCGGATCATCGAGCTTCTACTCCAACAGCTGCAGGAGAATTGGTTGTGCGAGATGCCAACGATCAAATCCACAAAATTTCGAAACTTCAAAAAAATTTATCCCAAAGCATGAGGCAAAAAATATTAATTCTCCAACATCAAATTCAAAGGCTTACTCAAACTTTAATCAGCCCACAAAAAAAACTCCAAGACTGGATTCAACACTTAGATGAACTCACTTTGCGACTCAAAAAAGAAATCCAGCGTCAGGTGTATTTAAAAAATCAAAAAGCTCAGAGTTTAAAGAGTTTACTTCAAAGTTTAAGTCCATTAAGGGTTTTAAACCGTGGATATATTTTGGTTCAAAAAAAAAACCAATACATTAAAAATGCCAAAAATTTAAAAATAGGGGATGATATTAAGATTCAATTTGCCAGTGGTTCAGTTTTCGCCCATGTTACAAGAGTGGACTTGTCCGACAAAAAAGGAGGAGACTATGAATTTTGAAAAAAAAATCAAAGAGCTAGAAAAAATTACAGATCAGTTAGCAGGAGGAGAATTATCTTTAGAAGATTCTTTAAAATTTTTTGAAAAGGGAGTTCAGCTATCTCGTCAGTGTTTAAAAGAACTCAATCAGTCAGAAAAAAAAGTTCAGCAGTTAATCGAAATCAATGAAGACGGAAAATATCAAACTAAAGATTTTGAAGATGAAGAAAATTCTATTTAAAAAAAACCAAGATTTTTTAAATCATTTTGAAAGTTTTTTAAAAAAACATATTCAACTCTTATCCCCTCGTTTGTTTAAAGGACATCAACTGCTTCAAGATTGTATCGCCTACACTCTACTTGGAGGGGGAAAGAGGTTTCGCCCTTTGGTTGTGTTTCATACGGCTCAAGTGTGTTCCACTCCTTTAGAGTTCATTTTACCTTGGGCAGGAGCTATAGAAATGATTCACACAGCTTCTTTAATCCACGACGACCTGCCATCGATGGATAACTCACCTCAAAGAAGGGGAAAACCATCTAACCATTTAGTGTTTGGAGAAGATATGGCTCTTCTGGCCGGAAATTGCCTATGGATTGAAGCCTTTCGCCTCATTGAACCCTATAAAACTACTCAATGGATATCTCTTTTATGTCAAGCAGTGGGCTTTAATGGTCTGATGGGAGGACAAGCCTTAGATTTAAGACCTGAAAACACAAAAAAGTATTATCAAAATTTACATGAAATGAAAACCGCCCAATTAATTTCTATTAGTATGAAGGGGATACTGAGTTTGCAAAAAAAGAAAAATCTAAAACTTTGGGAACTTTCTCACCTCATTGGACATGCTTTTCAGTTGGCAGATGATTTAGAAGATTTTAAACACGACCGTCATTCTGTTATTCAAACTTTGGGAAAAAAAGAAGCTAAAAAAAAGCTCTCAGATCTTACTTGTCAAAGTTTAAACCTCATTGGAGAACACAAAAATTCAATGGGCTTAAGAGATTTAGTTCTATTAAACTCTCAAAGAGTTATGCAAAGGAGTCTTCGCCAATGAACATGTTTCCAAATTCTATCTACAAAGATCGAAGAAAAAAACTCTCAAAAGCCTTACCCCCCGGGTCTGCAATTTTAATTCCCTCATGGCCTCTTCATCTACGGTCAGGAGATGTACACCACCCTTACCGTCCACATTCGGATATGTTGTATTTCACAGGTTGGGAAGAAGAAATAGTCTGTCTTCTCTTAGTTCGCAATTCAGATCAAATCCAACAAGTATTATTTGTCCAAGAAAAAAACCCCGCACAAGAACTCTGGACGGGACCCATCAACGGTCCAGAAGAAGCCTTAGAAATAACTGAAGTGGATTTATGTTATTCGGTTAATCGATTTCATTTAATTGCTAAAGAATTGTTAAAAGATACAGAAAATTTGTATTATTCTTTCTCATGGAATCCCGATTGGAATCAAAGAGTTAAAAAACTCCTTTTATCTTTAGTCAATCGTTATTCTTCTATGTGTTCTGTACATGATTCCATTCAGTTGACTGCCCCTTTGAGAATGAAAAAGAGTCCAGAAGAAATTAAACTCATTCAAAAAGCGGTAGATATTGCAGTCACTGGTCATAAAGAAATTATGAGACAAACTCGCCCGGGAGTGACCGAAAAACAATTAAAAGATCTTTTTCAATCAGTGATTTGCTCTCAAGGGGCTACGGAAGAAGCCTATCCCGGTATTTTCGCTTCTGGCTCCAATAGTTGCATTCTTCATTATAATCGAAATCAAAGCACTCTTAAGTCTCAAGACCTCCTATTAGTAGATGCAGGAGCCGAATATCATTACTACACTTCCGATATTAGTCGCACTTTTCCAATCAATGGAAAATTTTCTAAAGTGCAAAAAAGAATTTACAATAAATTATTAAAAGTTCAGATGGAAGTCATTTCACAGCTTAAGCCAGGAGTTTCTTTCTTAGAAATTCAACAACAGGTGAGTCGAAAACTCTCTGAACTCATGATAGAAGAAAATCTTTTAACTGGAGATGTCGAATCAGTTTTAAAAAATAAAGAATACAAAAAATACTTCCCTCACAATTTTGGTCATTCCATGGGAATGGATGTGCATGATCCCATTTATTGCCCAAAAAATTCTCCAGTTCTTTTAACAGAAGGGTTTGTTCTCACCATAGAGCCGGGGCTTTATTTCCCCTCAAACGATTCCACCATTCCCGCTGAATACAGAGGCTTGGGCTTTAGAATTGAAGATGATATAGTGATCACAAAAACAGGGGCTCAAGTGTTAAGTAAAGACGCACCTAAAACACCCGATGAGCTAGAAGAACTAATCGGTTCGAAGTAAAACCATTTATTATTTTTTGCAATTTGAAGTAAATTCTGCTCCGATAAATAATTTTTTTCTGTCTTTTTTGCCCCCGCTACTACCAACCGAACTCCTTGAGAAAACTCCAATAAAGCTTGATCCGATAAAGTGTTGCCAGCAACTAAAACAGGGGGAGTAGAGATTCGTTTTTTTAAAGCTAAAACCTTGTCTTCTTGAATGGGAGCTGGATGAATGAGCTGATTAGTTAAAGACCCTTTTTGAATTTTTGTTTCCACACCAATAATGTGGTCTTTTGGAATGGGATAGTAATCCCTAACTGCTGGATCTAAAACCCATTTCAAAGAAGAACTCACAATAAAAACTTCCACATGGTGTTTGCAAAGCCAGTTGATTAAATGTTTTTGAAATAAAAATGGCTGAGGCGGATAAAGTTTTAAAAAATCTTTAACCCACTTTTGCATACGAACAAGGGGGCATCCAACCTGAATAGACGCCAACCACTGAAGAGCCGATTTCTTCCCTTCTAATTGTTGAATACGATTAAATTGTTTTTGAGGATGAGAGGGTTTTAAAAGACGATTTTGAACTTGATAGTGAAAAAAATTTCTTCCTACATCACAAGACCATAAAGTTCCATCGGCATCAAAAGCCGCTACCGGATGAGTTGCTTGTTCAATAAGAGGTTTAATTTGAGATTGAATGCATTGAAGCAGAGAATTCATTTTAAGTGACAACCAGTTCTCTCAGTAAAGAGAGCTGGTCTAAAACCTGCCCAGCACCAAGTACCACACAAGAAAGAGGGTTTTCTGCACCACTGACGGGCAGTCCTGTTTTTTCTCTTAACAAAACATCTAAATGTTTTAATAAAGCTCCCCCTCCCGTAAGAACCACTCCATTATCTACGATATCAGCTGCTAATTCTGGAGGAGTTTTTTCTAGAGCAATTTTCACAGCATTGACGACTTCGTTTAAGTTATCTTTAAGAGCTTCATTAATTTCATGGCTGGTTATTTCAATTGTTTTAGGAGCTCCTGTCATGGTGTCTCGCCCTTTAATTTCCATAACCTTTTTTTCTGAACTGGGATCTGCAGTTGCAATGGTAATTTTGATATTCTCTGCCGTTCTTTCTCCAATCATTAAATTCTTTTGCCGGCGAGTAAAATTCATAATCGCTTCATCAAATTTATCTCCCGCAATTTTTATGGATTCGCAAAGCACAATCCCATTGAGTGAAATCACTGCAATCCCCGTAGTTCCCCCTCCAATATCTACAATCATACTGCCCCTTGCCTCCGTAATGGGAAGTCCTGCCCCAATTGCAGCAGCCATGGGTTCTGCAATTAAATACACTTCTCTAGCTCCCGCCGAATAAGCCGACTCTTTAACTGCCTTTTTTTCCACCTGTGTAATGCCAAAAGGAACACAAATAATAATCCGAGGACGAATTAACCTTCGAGAAGGAGGAGAAGAACGAGAAATAAAATATTTCAACATCTTTTGAGTAATCTCAAAATTAGCAATCACCCCATCTTTAATCGGTCGAATGGCGTCAATTCCCCCGGGAGTTCGACCCAACATGTATTTAGCTTCTCTCCCAACCGCTAAGACTTCATCTTCTCCAGCCACTGTTTTTTTAACTGCAACTACGGATGGTTCATTTAAGATAATCCCCTGACTTTTAGCATATACCAGAGTATTAGCTGTCCCTAAATCAATTGCCAAATCTTGCGAAAAATAATCGTAAATTTTGTTGATAAAATTCATCGTTTTTCTTTATAAAAAATGCCTACAAACACAAAAAGCCTAAAACCATAAAATACTTAAAAAAATTAAAAATTCACTCTATCCACTTCTTTAAGGCAGGTCAACTTTTTGTCAGCAGATTGAACAGATTGAATAGATTGAATAGATTGAATAACAACTTTAGAAAGACTTTGATTAAAACGAATGTTCGAAAACTCGTATTCCTCGTAATTGGAATCCTTCCACTGCAAAAAAGCCTTTAAAATCACAGACTTTTCTGTCTTTAATAATAAAGATTTCACCATAAGATTAGAGTGCGTGGGTTGAAATCGATTGATACGCGTTCGCCCTTTGATATGAGAAGATACAAAACGAAATAACTTAGAAAAATGATCGGGTTCAAAAAGCACTAAAATTAAATTGCTATTTTTAGCATTCGCTAAAGAATGAGATGTCGAAGACAAAGGAGATGGATATTTAACCACATGACTTACTCCCTTACCATTTATGGGGCAAGTCACATGCCAAAGAAATTTTTGAGTCAATAATAAGCGACTACGGAGAGGTTGAGATATTTTGAGTTCTAAAAAATCAGGAGCTAAGATTATTTTTCCGTAAAAAGTCCGATTTTTTTTTAACAAAGCCAAGTGAGTCGTTTTTTTTAAATTCATTTTCACCGGTTTATGATTTTTATAATAACTGATAACTTTTTGAATAGAAAATGCCGAGGAGTTTTTTGGTTGAGCGATTAAATGAACATGAAATAAAATAACTGCTAACAATAAAAAATTCATAAAAATTCTACCTGATTGACTGTTCTTTTTAGAGAAGAAACCATATTATGACTCAAATGAGAAGTATTTTTTTGTCTCCAAGCTAAAGTAAAAATTTTAAAACGACAAAATGGACTTAAAACTTTATGAGCTGCACAAGCGGTCGAACCCGTAGTCAATATATCGTCTATAAAAATGACTTCTTCAATAGAACGAGGCAATAACTTTTTGAGTTGAAAATTAATATTTTTTCGATGGGTTTTATCTTTAGTTTTTTGTTCCGACCATGTGGAAGGAGTAGAAGATAAATCTGTTTGAATAGAAGATTTTATCGAATTTTGACTCAATGGATGATCTACTGATAAGGCTGGATAAGAGGGAATTTGAGATAATTCTGACAAAGCCAATGATAAACAAACCGCATGGTCTTTTAAAGAAGGCACTTTAGGAGGGGCGGGAACAATCACTTTTTTGGAAGATGAAAAAAAATTTTTAAACGACATTGTTCGCATAGCTCGATTAAAAAAATCTTCCATAATTTCTCGAAAAATAAAACTTGGTCCCCCTCTTTTTAAACTGCTTAAAAAAACTTTTAAAAATAAATTATTCTTTTGATTCCAATCTATTAAACGTAAATGAATCAATCCATTTTGACACCGAATCATATCGTCTGGTGGTAAGTAACATTTTTTTAAAATTTGTCGACAACTGGGACATAACCAATTGAGTGGAGGAACACTAATATGACAAACAGAACATCCTCTCAACCAAAAAGAGATTTTTTGAGACCACTTGTACACATTAAAACCAGAAGCAAAAACCTGACCAATTTTTGGAAAAAAAATTTTAAGATTTTTTAAGAAAAAGAACTAAATTGGTCTTTTTTCCATGCATTTTCTAACTGATAATACTCTCTAGTATAGTGATAAAAAATATGGACCATCAAATCTCCATAATCAATGACAATCCATTGTCCATTTTTTCTACCCTCCATAACAGAAGGTTTAGAAAATTGTTTTTTAACTGCTTGAAGCAAAAAATCGGCCATTATTTTTGTATGCCGAGTATTTTGCCCAGAAACCACTAAAGCATACAAACATGGAAAATGATTTCTCTTTCTGAAATCAAAGACCTGAATATCTTGAGCTTTTTTTTTCTGTAAAGTTTGAACACAAAAATTGATCCATTTTAAATCTAATAAAGGAGGCGGATCTAATTTTTGATACCAACCATGTTTTACAATCCACTGATTAACTAAAGCCGGCACCAAATTTTGAACTGATTGATTATGGGCAATTCGCCTTCGAATTTCAGAAGAAGAAATATCTAAATCTTTCACAAAAGCTCTATAAATCACCCGACCAGTTGTCAACACAACTTTTGAAGAATCCAAATGTTTAATTTTTGTTCGCAATTTTTTTGGAAATAAATCCATGGTCCATTTTAACCCTTTTCTGGAACAAACAATAAGATGAGTAATCTCAATAATTTTTTCAAAATCTTTCCATTGGTTAAATTGTTGGAGTTGGTCTTTTCCTATAATTAAAAAAATTTTTGAAAATTTTAATTGAATGTTTTGGAGAGTCTCTATTGTATAACTTAAGTTTCCTCTTTGGATTTCTTGATCGTCAACTTCTAAAAAAGAATAAGGTTTAAGAGTTTTTTTTACAATCTCCAATCGGTGGAGAGCTGAAACAACCGGTGGATGAGGTTTTAATGGATTATGATAAGCTGGAATAATTTTAATTTTATCTAAAAAAAAATCTTTTTGCACCTGAACCATTAAACGAATATGCCCAAGGTGCAAGGGATCAAAAGAAGATCCAAATACCCCAATGGATCTAGGTTTAATTTTGCAGTGAATCAATTATTTACTCCATGTAAGGAGTCTTTTAAAATTTGAATTTGTTGCATGATTTGTTTTATTTCTTCTGCACTTTGTTTAAAAAAAGATAAACACGGAATGTGTTTTTTTTTTAACTGATTAGTCATCTTAAGTAAATGTGAACTCGAACAACCTCCCGTCAGAATAACTAAATGCGGTTTAGTCGCTAAATGAGTACGATGAAGGTTATCATATTTTTTTAAAATATTTTTTAAATCCCGATAAGTTTCTAGCAAATTTTGAAATTCCACTGATAAAATAAAAAAAATTATTTCTGAATACTCCACTTGTTTAAGGATTTTTTGATTATTTAAATGAAGACCCGGCAAGTCTACAAATGTAATTGGATTAAAAAAATATTCTTTTGGTTTTAAACAATAGAGACGAGGAGAATGATATTTTAATTTTTTTTGTTGTCCGATTAAACGGAACAAAAAAGAAGTCTTTCCACTGCATGGAGGTCCAATTAAAGCGATCGTGCTTTTCCATTTCATTTCTAATAAAAGATATTTTTGCTTAGATTTTTGACCCGATTGATATTGATTGGGAGCTTGCCGAAAAGAAGTTTTAAAAAAAACATTCCCTTTACCACCTTTACCTCCAGTCAACACTTGCCAATCTTGATCGTAAAGAGTTTTTAGCAGATCTCCTTTTAAATTATAACAAAAAGTATGATTGGGAACTGGAAGAAGTAGATCTTTCCCTTTAGCTCCTTTTTTATTGCTCCCACGCCCCGGCTCACCATCTTCTGCTCGATAAACCTTTTTTTTTAACAAATGAGATAAATTATTAACCGAAGATCGAGGAGATAAAATCACACAACCTCCATCTCCCCCATCTCCTCCATCTGGACCAGATCTGGGAGAATTTCGAGTTCGTTGAAAATGAACTGCTCCTCTCCCCCCACAACCAGAAATAAGATGAACTCGAATGCAATCTACAAAAGACATTTTAGATGAAATTAAGAGGGACGGACATTAACTTTATAGCTCTGTTTTCCAAATCGAACAAATTGAACACAGCCATTTAAGCGAGAATAAATAGTAAAATCTCTACCCATCGAAACCCCAAAACCTGGCCAAAAACGCGTTCCCCTCTGTCGAATAATAATTGCCCCCGGTTGCACCACCTGACCACCAAATTGCTTAACCCCTAAGCGTTTACTTTGGGAATCTCTTCCATTTTTTGTACTGCCAGAAGCTTTCTTAGATGCCATTTATTGAGCCTTTTTTAGGTCTTTTTTTGTACCTTCTTTTAGAGGGTTTAAGTTTTTTTTAATTAAATTTTTTTTAATTGGGTCTTTCTTAGCTATATCTTTCTCAGCTGAAAGAATTGTTTTTGCCTTTTTTATTTTTTTTGCTCTTTCTATTTTCCCAGTGGGAGTGGCAATCAATTCAATAAATAATTCTGTAAAAGAATGCCGATGCCCCTTTGTTTTACGATAACCTTTTCTCCGATTTTTTTTAAAAATTACGACTTTTTTATTCTTTCCATGACGAACAACTAATCCTTTAACCAAACTTTTTTCAATAAAGGGCTTACCCACCTGAAAAAGCGTTTCACTATCTTGAAGAGCTAATACCTGGCTTTGCCATTTTTTACCCACTTCTAAATCGAGTAAATCCACCCGAATAAACTGACCCGGCTTTACTCGATAGTGCTTCCCTCCACTTTGAACAATCGCAAACATATTAAAAAACCTCTCCTTTTAAAAAAAATTAACACTTTTTGTGTTATTTAATTGTTGTCACTCGTGTTGTTAATTGCTGTCGTTTTTGTTAGTTGCTGTTAATCGCCTTATTTGAAACATTTAAACTATTAAACGAATGGATTTTTGTCAAACCTATTTTAATAGTTTTTTGCTTAGAAATTTAAGATCATTTGTGGATTTTCACATAAGATCGACCATGGCAGTGAGGACATGGCTCACAAATGGTTTCTATTAAAGAGGGTCTTTTCCTTTTTCGAGTCATTTGCACAACTCCCAGCTCTGACATGGGTAACACATAAGTATAAGAGCGATCTTTTTTGAGTTCTTTTAACAAAATATTGACTACATTTTCACAAAACTCGTGCTGCTTCATATCGATAAAATCAATTAAAATAATTCCTCCACAGTTTCTAAGTCTCAATTGCCGGGCGATCTCATGAGCTGCTTCTAAATTAGTTTTTAAAAGATATCGCTCAATATTTTTACCCCTAGACTTTCCTGTATTAACATCTATAATTATTCCTCCAGAAGTTTCCTCAATAATCAAAAACCCCCCCGATTTTAATCTCACTTTTTTTTCTAATAAACTCGCTAAATATTTTTCTAAATAATAAACAGAAAACAAATCGGTATCTTCATACAATTTAATTTTTCCCTTAAATTCCGGAATTTGAGAGGAAAGAAATTTTTTAACATTTTTAAAAAGCTCTCCACTATCCACTCCAACTTCTATTGTCTCTTTGGTCAAAAAATCTCTTATTACTTGATGTTGCAAGCATTCATCTTCCCATATCATGCCTTCGGTATTTTGTTTATTATAAACTGATTGAATATCTTTCCACTGATTTTTTAATTTTTTAAGTTCTTTTTTTAAAACTTCCTGCTTAACTTCTGCTCCCAGAGTTCGAATAATAAAAGAATCCTCCCCACTCCACTGCTTAACTATTTCCTTTAATTTTTCTCTTTTAGATAATTCAGCGACTTGACGAGATACCCCTACATAAGATGAAGTAGTTGGTAAATAAACTAAGTACCGACCGGGTAAGCTAATACGAGTGGTGACTCTTGGATTTTTTCCTCCTAAACGATCTTTGCAAACTTGAACCATCTGTTTTTGTCCCTCCTCAATTAAAAGAGTTGGATTTTCTCTAACTGGTTTTTCATAGAGAAAAGCACACTGCTCTTCTCCAAGGTCCATAAAATACGCTCCTAAACCAACATGTTTTTTAATCACTCTTGCTCTATAAATAGAACCTACCAAAGATGGTCGATCTAAGTTTTCAACAAACAAATCACTTAACTGAAAGACATCTTGTTTTTTATAACTTGGAGGTAGTCTATTTTTTTTCCAAGATGGATAATTTTTTTGATTCAATAAAGCCGTAAATACTTGATTGTTTCTTTGACTAATTAAAATAATAGTTTTAGAAAAATTTTTTACCACGGTTGTTTTCTTTTAAGAAGCTATGGAAACTTCTGGTTTGTTTTTTAAACGAATAGGATGTGTTGCTTGTAAAGCCATTGCAAATACTTGTTCTAAATTTTCCACATAGAGAAAGCGAATTTTTTCTCTTAATTCTTTTAAAGTACAATCTTTATTGTCGTTAGTTTCAATATCTGATTTATTTTTTAAAGGTAAAATCACATTAAAAATTCCATGATTTAAAGCTGCTAAAGCTTTTTCTTTGATACCTCCGACTGGTAAGACTTGCCCTTGAAGACCAATTTCCCCCGTCATAGCAATGTCTTTTCTGACTGGAGTTTGTGTAATTAAGCTGACCAATGCAGTTGCCAATGTCACTCCTGCAGAAGGACCATCTTTAGGAGTAGCCCCAGCTGGCAGATGAACATGAATTTCGTTTTTTCTAAACCACTGATTGGAAATACCAATTGTTTCCGCATACATTCGAATATAAGAATAAGCGGCTTTCGCAGATTCTTCCATAATTTTTCCAAGCTGACCAGTTAAAATAATCCCTCGGTTATTATGAGAATTACTAATTCGAATGGCTTCCACATATAAAATTTCTCCACCCACTTGAGTCCAAGCAAGCCCTGTACTCACACCAATTTTATTTTCTTTTAAACGGTCTTCTCTTAAATATTTAGCTGGACCCAACAACTCGGTGATTTTTTTTGGTGTCATAACTACTTGGGCGGGTTTACCTAACACAATTTTTTTAGCGACTTTTCGACATAAAGATCCAATTTCTCTGTTTAAATTTCTAAGACCTGCTTCCTTAGTATAAGAAGAAATTAAATAGTTAATGCCCATTTCACTAAAAGTAATATGACCTTTATTGATCCCATGATTGATCAATTGTTTTTCGATAATATATTTCTTTACAATTTGTGTTTTTTCCTTAGGAGTGTAACCAGAAATATAAATAATTTCCATACGATCTTTTAAAGCATGTGGAATACTATCTAATGTATTAGCTGTGGCAATAAACATCACTTGACTGAGATCAAAATTTAAATTGAGGTAGTGATCTTTAAAAGAACAATTTTGCTCGGGATCTAATACTTCCAATAAAGCCGAGCTGGGATCTCCCCTAAAGTCTGCACCCAATTTATCGACTTCGTCTAAAACTAAAATGGGATTATTTGATTTCACCTGTTTGAGAGCTTGAATAATTTTACCCGGCATAGCTCCCACATAAGTCCGACGGTGACCTTTGATTTCTGCTTCATCCTTAACTCCTCCCAGTGCAATCCGAGCATATTTTCTACACATAGCTTCTGCAATACTCTTTCCTAAAGAAGTTTTTCCAACCCCTGGAGGTCCAATAAAACATAAAATGGGACCTTTCATTCGGTTGCCTTTTTTTAATTTTCTAACTGCTAAAAATTCTAATATTCTTTCTTTAACATCCTCTAAACTAAAATGATCTTTATCTAAAATGGATTGAGCTCTTTTTAAATCTAAGTTATCCATTGTGTTTCGATTCCATGGCAATTCCACCACCCAATCTAAATAACCTCGAATCATAGATGCTTCACTGCTCTCTGGATGCATTTTTTCTAAGCGCGAAATATGCTTGAAAATCTCCCGCTCGGCTACCTTAGGTAGTTCTGCCGATTTCACTTTTTTAACCAAATCTCTTATCTCTTCTCCACGAGAATCCGGAGTTCCCGAATAAGAAGAAATCGGAGACGATGAAGAATTTAAATTCGAAGTGGTTGGAAATTTAGATAAATTATTTTTAACAATATTTTTAATTCGATTCTGCATGCGTAAAATTTCTAATTCTTTAGTTAAGATTCGATCCATTTTTTGTAATCTTTCTTCCGGATCAGAAGTTTCTAAAATATTTTGCATTTCATGAACTTTGAGTTCAAAATGCCCCGCAATTAAATCGGCTAATTTCCCCGGCACATTTACTTCGTCTAATATCATCAGTAACTCTGGAGAAGACTGCCCACCTAAAGCAGTTAAAGTTTTTAAAGTATCTTTAATATGTTCTATCAGTTGCCTAGCTTGTCGAGAAACACTTTTGCTTTCTAAATCTGGAATCTCTTTAATCTGAACACTGTGGTAGCCATCTTTTAGTTGACAGTGCGAACTATAGGCTCGAGATAAACCTTGAATTAAAACTTTCATTCGTCCATCTTTTAATTTTCTCATTCGAAGGATCATAGCAGCTGTTCCCACTTCAAAAAATGAATACTTAGATATTTCTTCGCTTTCTGGATGTTTTTGTGTAGACACAAATACAATTCGATTATTATTTAAAGCTTTCTCGATTGCTCTTTTTGAAATATCTCTTCCAATGTATAAAGAAATAAGCATATAAGGAAACACCACAGCATCTTTAAGAGGAAGTAAAGGTAGCTCGGGAGGAATAGGTATTTTATGATTCATAATAGTCCTTAAAGTTATTTTTTAAACATTTAACTTGTTTATCGGATAAATTAAAAAAGGCTTTAATCAAATAACCATTAAACACAAAAAATATAATCAGAAGTCTGGATTTGAATGCTCAATCAATAATCCACAACCGAAGAAATGACTTTATTTTCCACTTTAAAAACTTTTATTGGCCGAACAAATTCTCGATTTTTATTAATTGGAATCCAGCCAATTGGCCCATGAAACCGTCCCAAAAGGGCTAATTTTTTTCGTAACTCTTCTCTGCTTCGAACACCACCGGAAATGATTTGACGAAAAGCTAAAATGGATTCGTAAGCTTGCAGTTCAAAAAGTCCAGGATGCCGATTAAAAATTCTAAAAAATTTTTTATAAAAACTACTTTTTTTAAAAGATAAACTCGATAAACCAATGTCTAAAAAAAATATTTTATTTACAAATTGAGATTGAGCTTTAATTTTTTGAGGCTGATTCCATAAAGTAGTCCCTGCTAAATAAATATTTTTAATGTCGTGATATTTAATATGTGGTGCAATCAAGTTGAGCATTTTTAACGAATCGGGAACAAATAACACTTTAAAATTTACAATAGGCGGCAAGAGATGATCAGGCAGGGATGTGCGTCGGACTGGACGATTGGATTTTTTAATATACCAGTTTTTTAAATTTTCTTTAAATTCTTCTTCTCTGTCTGTTTTATAATAAGTCCCCACTAACCGTCGAATAGAACCATTAAAATCAGTCTCTCCGGGTTTATAGACCTGAGCTCCTGTAATAACTCCTCCTTTTTTTTGAACAGCTGTCCAAAAACTGTTGGCATAATCCACTCCATAATGATCATTCGGATAAAGCAAAGAAAAATACTTCACCGACAAACGATTAGTTAAAAAATTGACCAGAGCAGTCGCCATGAGATGAGAACTCAATCCATTTTGAAAAATATATTCTCCATAATCCGTCAAACCAGATTTTTGAGATAAAAGAATAGCTGGCAGACCAAAATTTTGTGCCTCCTGGGCAATCGCTTGCGCCGTTTTACTTAAAACTCCTCCAATAATACCCACTACATGGTGTTTAATAACTAAAGTGTTAACTGCTTTTCTCGCCTGATCCACCAAACCTTGATTATCTAATACAATTAACTGAAAACCTTCGGCTCCTTCTTTACTGTAAAAACCCAAACCATGTTGTAGTCCTTGCAAACTTCGATTGCCAACAATAGATGAAGACCCCGTTAAAGGTAAAACAGCCCCAATTCGCATACGATTAACCACTTTGCGAGATTGAATCGCTTGAATATACTTTAAAGCCTTTTGTTCTAACAATCCATAAGTAGATCGCTTAAGAAACTTTTTAAAAAAACTCATCGATCGACTAAACTGCCCACGATAAAATAAAATCTGACCGGATCGAAAAAAAATGATATCTTGAATACCTTTTAAATTATCTGAACTTGCCAAGTTTAAAATAAAAGATTCTTTTAACTGAAAAATTAACTGACTGGCCTTTTTTCTATAAAACATTTTGTTTGCTAAACGACTGCTTAAAATAAAACTATACAACTCTAAAAGTTCTAAAAAGTTTTCTGAGTCCAGTTTGGCCAGTAAAACCTCTTTTAAACGACAGGCTTGAACCAGTAAAGAATCACTCAGATAAATATCGGAGTTCTCAAAAGATAAATTTCTTAATTGTTTTAAAGAGGTCGAATATTTATCTAACCGGTAATAAATTTTAGCAACCTCCACAATTGCCGATGGTTTCCAAAGAGAGCTTTGAATTTGAGTATAAATGTTTAAAGCTTTTAAATACTGTTTTTTATTGAGATAATACTCTGCAAGAGTGGTTCGAATTAAATCTTTAATTTCTATTGGAATTTTAGATCTTAACCTCCGATTAAATTTAATTAAATCCGATCTCTTAAGACCAGAAGTTTTAATTTTACTCCTCGCTTTTTTAACTGCCCGATGCAATTCTTTGTAAGATCGAACCTTTAAAAAATTAGAATGCCGAACTTTTGTGTTAGAATTTTTATTTAATGTTTTTTTAGATTTCCAAAAAGAAACCGAAGACAATGTATGACAAGCAGTTAAGCAAATTATAATTGTTCCCCATCCAATAATAGACCCACTATATACAAAAAATCTCACTTTAAACTCCCTTGTCTATTTTTTTGTTTCAAGAACGATATTGTCTCTGTTGCAATACTTTTTTACAATTCACATTAAAGGCTGCCACACTCGGGCAAAGAGTGCGAGATTGATGCATTTTTTGAATCCAATTTTGTTCTTCAGATGAAAAATGAGATGGAATGTCAATTCGAACTGTCATAACCATATCTCCAGTTTTAGAAGAATGAATGCAAAAAAAACCCTGCTTTTTGAGATGAATTAAATGACCATTGTGTGTACCCGGAGATAAATGAACCCATAAACTCTCTCGGAGAGTGGGTACCTCTACGGATCCTCCCAACCAAGCAGTTGTAAAAGATATGGGTAAATCCATCTGAACATTAATTCCCTCCCTTTTAAAAAGAGGATGTTTTTTATAAAGGACAACAACCGATAAATTTTGAAATTTTTTTGACCCTTTGACTGGCAATTGTTGACGATCCATAACTCCAGCTGGAATGTCTACAAATAGTTGTTCTTGCCTTTTTTGCCGATTGTATTGCAATTCTACAATCAGTGGCTTTTGCCCACCCAAAGCCACTTCTTCTAAAGATAACTCCAAGTTCCCACAAATTCGAGAAGTGCTTGTATGAGAAGGTTTTTTTTGATTCGAAAAAAAATTCTTCCAATAATTTTTCCAATTTGAAATTTTTTGACCTGGAACAGAGACTCTTTTTTGCTCTTCTATTGTTTGTTTCTCTAAAGGAGACGAAGAATAAGTGTGAAACGAATCGTACATTGGAGTAAAAGATTTTTGCTCCACTGGTTTTTGTTTTTTAATTTGTCGATCAAATTCCTTTCTTTTAAACTCATCACTTAATACTTCGTAAGCTCGATTAATATCTTTAAAAAACTCTTCGGCCGAAGGGTCATTTTTATTCTTATCAGGGTGATATTTTCTAGCTAATCTCCGATAAGCTTTTTGAATAGCCGGAGGGCTTGCCAATGGAGATATTTGTAAAATCTCATAATAATTTTTTTCTTTCATTACTTCTTTTTTTTAGGTTGAGAAGCTACAATCACTAAGCCAGGTCTAATTAATTTATCATGAAATCGATACACTTTTTTCAACACACGAAGAATATGATCCGGTGGAACTTCATCACTTGGAGTAGAACTAACTGCTGAATGACAAGCCGGATCAAATGCCTTCCCTTGACTTTCTTGCTCTCTAACACCCGAATCTTTAAGAATTTTTTTAAAACGATTATAAATCATTTCCATACCTGTTTTAAAATCTTGAACTGTTTTTTGCGTTAATTCCCATTTCATTGCCTGATCAAAATCATCCATAACATGATTGATAAAATCTTCAATAAAAAACTGCCCATCGTATTTTTTTAAATCGGCAATTTGTTGAGTGGTTTGTTTTCGATAATTAGCATATTCTGCCATTAAATATTGATATTTATTTTCCAAACTTTTGTATTCTTTTTTCCAATCTTTTTGTCCTTCCAAATTTTGGCTTTTCAGTTGACCACCATTATTTTTTTCACTTTTCTGCCCATCGCAAGAAGTTCCCTCTTTAGAGGGCTTGCTTTTTAAATGCGAGTTTACAGAGGATGTGGAAAATAATGAAGATTTTTTGATTTTTTTATTCGTTAAACGGCTTTTTTTTTGCATAAAGACAATCCTCCCCTTTCTCTAAAAGCTTACCATTTTATAAGAAATTTGAAAAGATTTTAATTATTTGATAGAGTAATAATCTGAAATGTTAAAACATGATGTTTTAGAATCGACGCCAGATTTTTTTACTCAGTTGGTGAAAAAAGAAATGGCTGAATCGGGCATATCAGCTTCTTTAGAAGTTAAAAATTACTTAGGCGATTTACTTCAATCTTATATTTTAGCCGACCATCTATTTTCTGAAATCAGCTCCTCTGGCAGGCGACATATAAAAACATTAGCAGAACTTTATTTACAAACTTATTCTTCATCTACTGGTTTAAAAAGAAGCACTTTAAAACAAGTTGGAGATCGAAGTCTCTATATGAGTGGGTTTTTTAGAGAAGCTTTAAAAAGAAAATCTGTATCTGTAGATTATTATATCTCCATGGGAAAGAGAGCCTATCAAACTTTAGCTAATCTGCAAAACCAAAATTTATTCAACGAATTAGCCGATCGGTTTTTAGATTTGATGTTTATTTTATTTCGCATCCAAAAAAGTAACTTAAAAGAAACTTCCTATATATTATCTTTGCTCAATCAATATATGGAAACAAATTCCCTCCACTACAAAGAAGAACTCATGCGTTATGGGATCAATCTCCCTTTTCAAAAAAAAGGGACCACCCACTAAAATGAAGTATTCATTATGTTAGGTATTGGTATCACTGAACTCGTTTTTATTTTTGTATTGATTTTTTTGTTATTTGGACCCAAAGGGTTGCCAATGGTTGCTCGGTTTCTAACTCAATTTCTATACGAAATGAAACATATTTTTCAACAATTAGAACAAGAATGGAAAACAACTTCTTCCAAAAAAATAAAAAAAAATAAAGACCCTCTTAATGATAACAAGTAAGCCATCTTTTTCTTCTTTAGAAGAGCATTTAACTGCACTCTATCACTGCCTGTTAAAAAGTGTGTGTGTTGTGGGAATCTGTTTTATTATCTCTTGGTTTTTTAGCGAACAAATATTAAAAATCTTACGGTTTCCCATTCAATCTTTTTTAAAACCCACTCAGGGAGCCTTAATTTTTATATCCCCTTTAGAAGCTTTTTTAGCTCATCTCCATGTATCTTTTTTAACAGCCATCCTCGTATCTAGTCCTTTTTGGATGGGTTGGTTATGGAAATTTATCGCTCCGGGTCTTTATAAAAAAGAAAGAAAACTGTTTTTAATATTTTGGACTCTGGGATTAGTATTATTTTTACTAGGGGTGATTTTTGCCTATTTTATTGTTTTGCCTCTGGCATTTAAAACATTGCTCAATTTTTATACCACTCAAGATCAACCCTTTATTACTTTAAAAAATTATTTATCTTTTTTTATCCGATCGGTTTTTATTTTTGGAATTATATTTGAAACTCCCCTGTTATTGATGGCTCTTTGTTACAGCAATATTTTGTCGGTTCAAATTTTAAAGAAATACAGAAAATCGGCGATTGTCCTTTTAGCTCTTGTTTCGGCTCTTATTACTCCACCAGATATTATCAGTCAGATATGTGTGTTAATCCCTTTAGTAAGTCTTTATGAGTGTTCTATTTATTTTATTTCAATCACTCTCCGCAAAAAATCGTTTAAGAAGATTGAGGTTGAATAGATAAAAGAGGCATGCCCGTTGTCACACTTTGCCCTTTTTTAACATAAATTTTTTTTACAATTCCGGCATGAGGAGCCCATATCTCGTTTTCCATTTTCATGGCTTCTACAACCAGCAATAAATCTCCTGGTTTAACTGAACTACCTAATTGAATAGCCACTTCTGTCACTTTACCCGGCAAACTGGAGTTAATATCCATGTTCGTCGTCAATACTAAAGAGTTAGTTATTTCTTTAAAGAAAAGTTTTTCTTCTGTTGATAATTTAATTGTTTTAAGAGAACCCCTCGTAAACACGGTGTAATCATCTCCATGAGTTACAATGTCTATTAAATAAGAGCGATGATTAAAAATAAAACTAATAAATTCTCCCAACGATTGAAAATCTTTTTTAGCTAATTGATGAACTTCTTTTTGATCCAACTGTTTGTTAGTTAAAGTCACTTGCCATTTGAGAGCCGTCTCTTGAACTTCTATTTCGTATTCTTTATTATCTGTTTTAGCAATAAAAAGCATTTTTAATCCCTTAAATTTTCTGTTCTGGCTCGATGTTTCCATCGACTATTATTAACTTCAAAAGATTGTTTTTTAGCTTTTCTATAAGCACAAACTGCCGCTGCAATTAAAAACACCCGATCGTCTACAAAACTGGACCACTGTTTTCTCTTTTTACCACTCATAAATTTTTCAATAAAATGATTCGTATAATCTCCACTTAAGAAATGTTTGTGGGCTAAAATATTTCGATGCAATAAAATATTCGTTTTAATTCCCGTTAAAGAAAATTCAGATAAAGCTCTTTGCAGTTTATTAATACAGTCTTCACGGTCTTTTCCCCAACTAATGAGTTTGGCAATTAAAGCGTCGTAATGAATAGGAACTTTATACCCTACATAACCATATCCATCGACTCGAACAAAAGGACCTTGAGGAATTCGATACCTTCGAATACGCCCCGGACTGGGAAGAAAAGTATAAGGATCTTCTGCACAAATTCTAAGCTCAATGGCATGACCTTTTTGTTGAACATCTTTTTGAGTAAATGTCAGAGATTGCCCAGAGGCAATAAAGATCTGTTCTTTAACTAAATCAACTCCTGTCACACATTCTGTAACGGGGTGCTCAACTTGCAGACGAGTATTCATTTCTAAAAAATAAAATTTTTGCTCTTTGCTATCATAGATAAACTCCACTGTGCCGGCATTTACATAATTCATTTTTTTAGCAATTGTTAAAGCCGCTTGTGCCATTGCTTTTCTCACCGATAAAGATAGGGTAGGGCTGGGAGATTCTTCAATTAACTTTTGATGTCGCCTTTGAATCGAACACTCTCTATCAAATAAGTGCACCACATTCCCATGTGTATCGGCTAAAATTTGTATTTCAATATGCTTTGGTTGAGTGATGAGTTTTTCTAAAAAAATATCTTTATCGCCAAAAAAATTATAAGCTTCCGTCTGACAAGCTTTAAAGTATCTATCCATATCTTCTGGTCGATACACAGCTCGAATACCTTTTCCACCTCCTCCAGCTCGAGCTTTCAACATAATGGGATAACCAATGGTTTTTGCAATTTGACAAGCTTCTTTTGGAGTTTTTAAAGGATAATCCACTCCCGGAGAAACGGGAATACCAAAAGATTTTATTTTTTTTCGGGAGCGAATTTTATCCCCCATCTCCGATATAATTTCATCGGGAGGTCCAATATAATGAAGACCCGCTTTTCTACAAGCTTTAGAAAAGTCTGCATTTTCGCTTAAAAAACCATAACCCGGATGAATGGCATCCACCTTTGCCTTTAAAGCCACTTCAATAATTCGATCAATATTTAAATAAGAAAGTCGACTATCTGCCGGACCAATGTAGTAAGCTTCACTGGCTAAAATAACATGAAGACTATTTCGATCTGCTTGAGAATAGACGGCAACTGTTTGAATGCCTAACTCTTTACAAGCTCGAATCACTCGAATAACAACTTCTCCACGATTAGCAATTAAAATTTTTCGAAACATTGCCATTCCTTCGTCAATTAAAGAGGAATATTGCCGTGTTTTTTTTCTAAAGACTTCTCCCTCTTACTCTGAACCATATTTAAAGATTGAATGAGTTTATATCGTGTATAAGACGGTTCTATAACCGAATCGATGTATCCCAATTGAGCTGCCAGATAAGGATTGTTAAACATGGTTTCGTATTCTTGCGTGTGTTTTTGGATCGTCTGTTCTTTATTTTTAGACTCATTGATCTCTTTTTTATAAATAAGCCCCACAGCTCCTGTAGCTCCCATTACAGCAATTTCTGCAGTTGGCCAAGCTAAGTTTACATCTCCACCTAAATGTTTAGATCCCATAACAATATACGCCCCTCCATAAGCTTTCCGAGTGATGACTGTTATTTTTGGAACATTGGCTTCTGCGTACGCATAGAGAAGTTTAGCTCCATGAGAGATCACTCCTCCATGTTCTTGATCCACTCCGGGTAAAAAACCCGGAACATCCACAAAACTAATAATTGGAATATTGAAACAATCACAAAATCGAATAAATCGTGCCGCCTTAAGACTTGCAGAAATATTAATACAACCTGCCAAAGCCAAAGGTTGATTGGCTACAATTCCCACACTTCGACCTCCCAATCGAGCAAAACCAGTTAAAATATTTGGTGCAAAACTTTCTTTAAGTTCTAGAAAAAAAGAATCGTCTACTACCTCTTGAATCACCTCTTTCATGTTATAAGATTTCTTAGAACTTTTGGGGATAATATGATTGAGCATGGCAGAAGATCTTTCTAAAGAATCCTGACATTCTCCATGAGGTGGATCATCTAAATTATTAGAAGGTAAAAATCTCAAAAGATGACGAATCATCATTAAACATTTTTCATCGTCTTTTAAAGAAAAATGAGCAATCCCAGATTGCTTGGTATGAATATCTGACCCCCCAAGTGCCGACTTGCTAATTTCTTCGTGAGTGACTGCTTTGATAACATCCGGACCCGTTAAAAACATGTAGCTGGAGTTTTCCACCATAAAGATAAAATCAGCTAGAGCCGGAGAATACACAGCTCCCCCAGCACAAGGACCCATCACTGCACTAATTTGAGGCACCACACCAGAAAGTCGCACATTCCATCGCATAATATCTCCATAACCGCCCAAGGCACCTACTCCCTCTTGAATCCGAGCTCCTCCAGAATCTTTAAGACCAATAATAGGAGTTCCCATTTTATAAGCTAACCTCATCACTTTTAAAATTTTATCCGCTTGCGTACGAGACATCGTTCCGCCAAATACTGTAAAATCTTGGCTGTATACAAAAACTCGACGCCCACCGATTTTTCCAGATCCCGTAATCACTCCATCCCCTAGAATTTGTTTTTTTTGCATTCCAAAAGAATGGCACCGATGAGTCACTAAGCGATCTAATTCTGAAAAACTCCCCGGGTCTAATAAAATTTTTAACCTTTGCCGTCCCGTCAAACGCCCTTGAGCTGTTTGCTTCTGCACTCTATCGACACCACCCCCCACTAAAGCTTGCTGATGGATCTGCTTGAACTGTTGCAGTTTATCGTTATTAGAAGAATCAAAAGGAGATTTCAAAAAAAGTTCCTCCCATACATTCTGGGAAATGCAATGCTTTCCCGCACATGATTTAATCCACAAATCCAACTCACTAACCGTTCCACACCTAAACCAAATCCACTATGGGGAAAAGACCCGTATTTTCTCAAATCCGTATACCATTGAAAATGCTTAGATTCTAAATGATGAGCTTTTATTTTTTGTTCTAAATTTTGTAAATTATCTTCTCTTTGAGATCCCCCAATCAACTCCCCATAACCTTGAGTACCCAACAAATCAAAACTAAGAGAACATTGAGGGTTTTTGGGATCTGTTTTCATATAAAAAGCCTTAGCCTCTAAAGGATAGCGATGAATAAATACCGGTTTTTCAAATTGAGAACTTAAAAGTGTTTCGTCCTCCCCTCCTAATCCTTTTGCATAATCTTTTTTAGAATCTAAAAGTTGGATCGCTTCGGGATAAGATAGGCGAGGGAAGGGGGCTTTAATTTTTTCTAATAAAGTAATATCCCTTTGCAAAATCATTAGCTCTTGTTTTCGATTCTTTAACACTCGCTTTACCAAATACTCCACCAATTTTTGTGCTTCATCCATACATTGATCTAAATCATAAAAAGCCATTTCTGGCTCGACCATCCAAAACTCCATTAAATGTCTGCGAGTACTCGATTTTTCTGCACGAAACACTGGACTCAAACAATAAACTTTCCCAAACCCGGCCGCTGCAGCCTCCATATAAAGTTGTCCACTTTGACTTAAAAAAACAGTATTTTTTTCTCCAAAAAAATCGACAGAAAAAAGATCTGCACTTCCTTCACAAGCCGTTGGAGTCAACACAGGAGCCGACACTTGAATAAACTCTCGTTCAAAAAAAAATGTGTGAATCGCTTGCATTAACTCATGCCGAATACGCAAAACAGCCCAAGGTTTTTTAGACCGTAACCACAAATGACGATTATTTAATAAGAAATCAATCCCATGATCTTTCTTCCCCAAAGGATAAGAAAAAGAAGAATGCTTAGTTTTGTTTTCTAATTCAGAAGACCATTTTTTTAAAGATTGAACATGAATTTCATAATCTGATTTGTGTTTTTTCACCATCCCTTCAACTATTACACAATCTTCTTGTTTTAAACTTTTAAAACACTCCAAAAGTTTTTGATAATTTTTTTTAGAAAATTCTGTTCTGACAATACACTGACAAATTCCACTTCCATCTCTTAATAACAAAAATCCAATCTTACCCGAAGAACGAACATTATAAACCCAGCCCTTTAATTGAACCCCACAGCCCTCATGAGAATGAAGATGAGAAATCACTACATCTTCCATTTTTTTAATCTCTCCTCGACTGAAAATCAGAACCATCTAACCAATCTTCTAATACTTGCTCTCTTTGAGAAATAGATTTTAATTGCTTGTTTTCTTTCTCCAACAAAGCACACAGAGTCCGAAAATCCATTAATTTATTTTGTAAATCTAAAATTTGTCGATCTTTTAATTCTAACTGTTGGCAAAGCTTCATTTGAGATTCTAATAATTTATCCACAACAGGAGATCCCCCCTGGTCTAATTTAACTGAGTCTAATTTGACTGGCTCCAATTTAAAATCTTCCTCCACCGAAGTTTTTAAATTTTTTGACCGATAGGGGAGTGATTCACTCGCTGGATCACTCACTAGATCAGTAGTTGATTCAGCAGTTATACTATCTTTAAGTTTTTTTAAATCTTTTAACGATCGATCTTTTAAAAAGTATTTCCCATTTTTTAAATGAACCACTAATTGTCCAGACCGAATACGCCTTCTCAAAGTAGAAATACTCACCCCATATTTATTTGAATACTCACTTAAAGAAAGCCAAGCTTCCAAAGTTCTACCCCTCCTCACTCATTAGAATTGACCAATTAAAACTATCCTATATAATTTGACTATCCATAATGTCCACTATTTTCTCCTATTTATTTCTTTTCTCTTTTTGACTATTCATTCCTTTAATCCTCTTAATTTATTATAATTACTACATTTAATGGTCGCATGCCTGTTTTTTTAAAAAATTATGACTACTTTGAATACTCTTTTGAGGTAGTCAAATTTTTATAATAATGGTTATTTAATCTATCGAGTATTGATCACAATATTTAGTTTTTACGAAAATTTAAGGATTTTTTTTTAAAATTCTAAAATAACCGGGAATAATCCCAATCCAATTGCTCCAATAGTGAGGAGAACATGGACACAAGTGATAAACAATTTTGGAGGCTTAATACTGACTTTTTGCATACTTGCTTTTTGTAATGGTTGAATAGTGTCTTCATCGGTTATTTGTTCCATATAAAAAATAGCTATCGGTTTTAAGTAATACCAAAAAGCCAAAGAAGAACCTAAAATAGTCCAAAAAAGCATCCACCAAAACCCCTGATCTACAAGACTTTGAAACAAAAAAAGTTTCGCCACAAATCCACCAAATGGAGGAAGCCCTGCCAAAGAAAGTAAAATTCCACTCGTTAAAATAGCTAGTAAAGGATGACTTTGTGCATAATTTCTCAAGCTCAATAGGGGAGTGGAAAACGAATCTTCTCTTTCTAAAGGCCATAGACATAAAAAAGCTCCAATCGTGGTGACTGTGTAAATAATCAAATAATAAAAAAGACCTGCGGATGCTAGAGTCGAACCCATAATGGCAGATATTAAAATCATCAACAAATAGCCAGAATGAGAAATGGTAGAAAAAAGAAGTAATTTTTTAAAATCTTTTTGTAAGAAAGCTAAAACATTTCCAAAAACAACACTGAACACAGCTAACCATTGCAAAATTAAAATAAAAACAGATAGACCTTCCATAGAACCTGTGTTTTTTAGCCATTGATGCAAAGCTGTAAAAACAGCTATTTTCCATCCTCCAACCATTAAAATAAGAAGAGGAGTAAAAGAAGCCCTATAAATATCCGGAAGCCAAAACTGAAAAGGGAACACAGACACTTTAAATAAAAAGCCAATTAAAATAAAAACAAATCCCACATTGATCAATCGAAAACGAGACAACAAATCTGGTAAAACTTGGAACAAACGAATTAAATCAAATTCCCCAGACAAACCCATCACCAAGGCCACTCCATAAAGTAAAATGGCCGAAGCCACTGATCCCAATACAAAATATTGAAATCCGGCGATTAAAGCTCTACGCTCTTTTCCCAAAGCAATTAATAAATAAAAAGCCATGGACGCCAATTCCAAACCAATAAAAGCAAGCAATAAATGATTAGAAAGCACTAATACAATAAACCCGGCAATCGAACTCAAATACAGAAAAAAAATTTCTGATAATTTGCTTAAGTCTACTTGTGGATGAAAGGGGCTAATTAAAATGACAACTCCAGCTAAACTTAAAAGTAAAAAAATAGCTCCCACTCGAAACGAATCCCATACAAAACTCTTCGAGACAAAAGAGATCGACTCCTTTCCCATCCAAAAATACATCACACATAAACCCGTCGACACCAAACCGCAAATAGCCACCCCACTCGTCCAAGTAAAAAAATATTCTCGATTTTTATTCCAAAGCTTAAGGCTTAAAATCAAAACCCCAGTTAATAACACACCCCATACAGGTAAACTTAAAATAACATCATTCATCATCTATTGCCTTTATCCATGTTTTGAAAATGACTGATTGGTACTAACTGATAAGAATTTTTAGATCTGATTAAATGATTTAAACTTTTTTCTGAATATTTTAAGAAAAAAGATGGGAAAAACCCCATCCCAAAAATTAATAAACTAATTGGTAATATTAACCAAACTTCCCTTCTACTCAAATCATCTATTTTGTGAATTTTTTTTCCAGTTTCTCCATAAAAAACTCGATGAATAAGATACAACATATAACCAGCCCCTAAAACCACCGCAAGTAGAGCCATTATCATGCCTCCAAAATGTCCGGCAAAAAATGCTCCCAACAATACAAAAAATTCGGACACAAAACCTCCCGTTCCGGGTAAGGCAATCGCCGATAGAGAAATACTTATAAAGAAAATAGATAAAATAGGCATCCTCTTTGCCAATCCTCCATAATCTGCAATATCTAACATGTGAGTTCTCTTATAAATCATTCCCACCAATAAAAACAAACCAGCTGAAGATAAACCGTGAGATAACATCTGATAGAAAGCCCCTGTTGCTCCATAAATATTTAAACTAAATAATCCAACTAAAATAAATCCCATGTGAGATATCGAAGAATAGGCAACCAATTTTTTAATATTGGTTTGAGATAAGGCCATTAATGCCCCATAGACAATACTGCAACCACCTACCCAAGATAAAACAGGAGAAAAAGATTCGACCGACTGAGGAAATAAAGGAAATAAAAATCGAAAAAAACCATAAGCTCCCATTTTTAAAACCACCCCAGCAAGCCATGCAGACCCACTAGCTGGAGCCTCCCCATGAGCCAAGGGTAGCCAAGTATGAAATGGCACCACTGGAAGCTTAATAGCAAATCCAATCAAAAAACAAAAAAACAAAATATTTTGCTGATTAAATACCTGACTGGTCGAAAAAGCGGGAACTAATTGATAAAAATCTAAAAGATTTGAACTCATTTTCCCTGTAGATTGGGCAGTTAAATACATTAAAGAGACAATCCCCGTTAATAAAAACAAAGAACCCAGCCCTGTGTAGATAAAAAATTTTATGCTCGCTTGAATTCGCTCTTTTCCTCCCCAAATTCCAATAATTAAATAAAGTGGCACTAAAGAACTTTCAAAAAAAACATAAAACACTACGGCATCCAAAGATAAAAAAGTTCCCATAATAGCCGTCACCATTAAAAACAAACATATATAAAACCCTTTAACTTTTTTTTGAATCACATCCCATGATGCCCATACACTAATAGGAGTTAAAAAAGCTGTTAAAAGCACAAACCAAAAAGACAAACCATCAATGGCTACAAAATACTGAACACCTAAAAAAGAAATCCATTCCATTTGTTCTATAAATTGCAATTTTTCTGTATCTCCATTAAAGCTAAATAAAAGAGACAAACTGAATAAAAAATACCCCATACTAAAAATTAAACTTATTAACTGTATCCACCAAATGCGATTGGGAGCAGTGACTAAAAACAAAGCAAAAATTAAAGGGGCAAAAATTAAAGCACTTAACATTTTACTATCCTAATAAAATTCCTAAAATAAACACAATGAGTCCTAATAGCATAAATAAAATATAATACTGTATATCTTTACTCTGCCAAAAAGAAAACACCTCTCGCAAAGCTTGAATCCATTTTCGAACAAAAAAGATCATACCTTGAATGCACTTAATATCTACAACACTTGCTAACTCTTGGCTTAAATTTAAAACAGGAGTGACTATTTGTTTTCGATAAAAATCATCCACCCCTCCTCCATTTTTTAACCAATTAAATAGCAATAAATGTTTTCTCTTATATGTTTCTAAAAAAAGAGGCTTTTTGAGATATAAAAAAGCCGTTAAAACTCCAACTGACACCACTCCCAACACCGATCCCCCCATCAATAACACTTCTGATACTAAAGACCCATGAGTTAAAGCCTTCTCACCCAAAGGGAAAGCAGAAAAAACAGGTTGTAAAAACCACTCCAATAAATGAGGAAAATGAAACCCCAAACTATCTGTCCATAAATGAGGAATCCCCAGTATTCCCGATCCGATCGATAAAACTGATAATACACTTAAAGGAATTAAAACCCCTATTCCTCCCTCGTGAAGTGTTTGAGAAAAATCTTTTTTTGGGCAAACATAAAAAACACAAACAACTAATCGAGTGATATAAAAAGCTGTTAAAAGAGCTGTTAAAAACAAAAGAATGAATACAAAAATATTTCCAGACGAAAAAGCTTTCCATAAAATTTCATCTTTACTAAAAAAACCGCAAAACGGAGGAAGCCCCATTAAAGAAGCTGACCCAACTAATACTCCCACCCATGTCCACGGAAGATGTTTTCTCAATCCCCCCATGTTCCAAATATTTTGTTCCCCTTGAAGGCTATGGATAATAGACCCAGCTGATAAAAACAACAAAGCTTTAAAAAAAGCATGAGTCATTAAATGAAAAAACCCCGTGCTAAAAGCTCCTATTCCCATAGCAGAAAACATATACCCCAATTGCGAAATTGTAGAATAAGCTAAAACCTTTTTTATATCACTTTGAACACAAGCAAAAAGAGCAGAAACCAATGCCCCTATAGCCCCTATCCAGCCCATCCAACTTAAAATAACATGAGCTAAACTCAATAAACCCGTTAACCGCCCCATGAGATAAATTCCCGCTGTGACCATCGTTGCCGCATGAATTAAAGCCGATACCGGCGTAGGACCCGCCATTGCCGAAGGAAGCCATACAAATAAAGGAATTTGAGCTGATTTTCCAATTGCTCCAATCAATAAACATAAACACGCTATATTGACCCAAAAAATATTTAAAACTTCTCCTTCCATTATCATTGTATCGAGTTCTTGAAATTTTAAAGAACCAAAATAAAAAAATAAAATAAACATCCCCAATAAAAAACCCAAATCTCCTATCCGATTTACAATAAAAGCCTTCATTCCCGCTCGAGATTTTTTTTCATCTTGAAACCAAAATCCAATCAACAGATAAGAACAAAGCCCGACCCCTTCCCACCCCACAAACATCAATAAAAGATGATCTGCTAAAACTAAAATCATCATACTCAACAAAAATAAATTTAAATAAGCAAAATATCGAGCGGGCCGTTTATCTTCAGCCATATAATACACACTAAATAAATGAATTAAAAAACCAACACCTGTAATAATTAACAGCATCAATACACTTAAAGGATCCACTAAAAAAGAAAAAGAAAGATCTAAATTACCAACTTTTACCCAAGGAATAAAAGACACTGTAAAAAATTCTTGAGAAGAACTTAATAAACCACCAAATAAAAATAAAGAGCTAATAAAAGAAAGCCCACAAGCAATACTCCCTATCCAACCGGCAATTAATACTTGCGAACTTCTCCAATTCCAACCATTGACTAAAAAACCAACAAAAGGGGATAGTAGTAAAAATGCCGTCCACTCACTCATTATTAAAATTTCCTTGAAGCCATTTTAAGTCAGCTGGTTTAAATCTTCGACTAATTACCACAATCAAAGCTAATCCCACTCCAGCTTCTGCCGCAGCAATACTCATCACAAAAAAAGCACAAACTTGTGCAGATAATAAAACATAAAATTGACTGAAAGTTACAAAAACTAAATTAACTGCATTTAACATCAGCTCAATACTCATTAACATCACCAATAAATTACGACGAGAAAGCACTCCAAAAAGCCCTAAGACAAATAACAATAAAGATACAAATAAAAAATGATGAGGACCTATTACCATCTCTTAACCCTCTTTGTTCTCTAAACGACATAAAACTGTTGCCCCAATGGCAATCACTAAAAGCAATATTCCCATCAATTCAAATGCTAAAATATAATCTGAAAAAAGAAGTTTAGCTAAAGCTCGAGTGTCCACAACAGATATTTTTTGAAACACAACCGGCTGAACTAAATACAGAGAATAGGGAAATACCCCCCCTATTAAACCAATAAAGAAAAACAAAACACCCGTGTTCCACTTAGTTAGAGAATTAAATAAAGGACCTTCATTTTTTTTTAAATCAAACAACATGACAACCATAATAAATAAAACCATTACGGCTCCCGCATAAACTAACACCTGAACCATAGCTATAAAATGAGCTCCTAAAATAAAAAACAAGCCACTCAGTGCCAGCATAGAACCAGCTAAATGCAAAGCACATACCAATAAATGACGATGAGTCACCACTTGCAAAGCACCGTATAAAACAATTCCAGATAAAAGAAAAAATAAAACTTCTGACATTTAAATTAAAAAATCCTTTGATCGCATTAAAAATATCCAAACAGAAGTGACAACTGTATTTAATAAAGCCCATGGCAGAAGAGTCTTCCATCCTAAATCCATGAGTTGATCATATCGAAATCGAGGTAAGGTCCATCGAACCCAAATAAAAATCCATAAAAAAACAAGTAACTTTAACATAAAAACCCCAAATAAAATTAAAGAAGTCAATAAACTAACTGAAAAAGGAGTCAAAGGATTAAACCAATCACTAATCGTTTGAGGAGTTAAAAAAGGCCACAAAGTATAACCTCCAAAATAAAAAGTTACCATTAAAGCAGCTGCCGTTAAAATATGACCATATTCTCCCATATAAAACATAATAATTTTAATCCCTCCATATTCGGTATGGTAGCCTGCTACTAATTCGGCTTCCGCTTCTGGTAGATCAAAAGGTAGACGATTGCTTTCTGCAAATAAGGCTACAAACAAAAGTAAAGCTCCCAATGGTTGATAAAAAATTCCCCAATTGGGAAGAAAAGACCAAACGATCTCTTGGTTAAAAAAAGAAAATCGCAAAGGCCCCGATTGAATGGAAATCATTTCCAAAAAATCAAAAGTGTTATAAAGCAATAAAACGCCCACAATAGAAAGACTTAAAGCCAATTCATAACTAATGGCTTGTGCCCCCGCACGTAAGGCTCCATAGAGAGAAAATTTACTACCAGAAGACCAACCAGCCAATAAAATAGGATAAACGGCCAAAGACCCAACCGCCAATACAAACACCACACTGGCATTCATCACAAAAGATTGAAAATAAAAAACATAAGGACCCCAAGACATCCCCAACCATTCAAAACTGCCAACTTCCACAGGAGCTGATAAAGGAATCGCTCCAAATGCTAATACCGCTGGAATAAGAGATAAAATAGGTGCCATATAAAAAAAGATACGATTTCCTCCTCGGCATAAAAAATCCTCTTTAAATAAAAACTTGACCAGATCTGCCAAAAGCTGAGTAAGACCTAAAGGACCTACTCGATTAGGACCTAAACGATTTTGAATGAAAGCTGAACCTCTTCTTTCTACCCAAACCAAAAGGGGAACCATCTGAACCATTAATACAAAAATTCCAATTATCTTAATAAAATTAACTGCAATTTCAAAAATATCTTTTCCCATAACCCCTTTATTTCCACTGCAAAGCTTTAGAAAAAATCTCCCAAATTAAACCATAAATAAAAATTAATAAAAATACCCCCATAGCTAATAACACCTTCCAACCTTCTCCCTCTAAAATAAAGTCATTAAATGTCAACGCCCATGGGTAAAGAAAAATAATTTCAATATCAAATAAAATAAATAATATCGCTGTTAAATAAAACTGCACAGACACTTGGCTGGTCTTTTTTACCTCTCCCCTCAAACCACATTCATAAGGCAGGCTTTTATCTAAAGAAGAACTAGCAGGTGAAATCCCCAACAATTTAGCAATCCCCATTAGCAAACTACCAAATGCAATAACTACCCCAATGCAAATTAAAATTGGCAATAAAGAATTCATACCCCCTCCTCTCCTTTATGGTGACTCCAAAACCGATTCCGCCAGAATAATGACTTCGTTAAATCGTATTTCACACCATCCCCACTGAATAGGCAAAACCTGAAACTGCTGATCCGATGGTAATCGATACTTTAATTCTCCAGACCCTAAAGTAGAAACTAATGGTGCATGATGAGGTAAAACCCCCAACTGACCAGTTTCCCCCGGCACATTAATTTCTTCTACAGATACTCCCTCTAAAATTAATTTTTGAGGAGTGACAATTGTTAATTTCATAAACTAAAAAACCTGAATCTTATTTTGATATTATTTTAAAGTTTTAGCTTTTTCAAAAGCCTCTTCTAAATTCCCCACCATATAAAAAGCCTGCTCGGGCAATGAATCACATGCTCCACTTAAGATTTGAGCAAAACCCTCTACACTATCTTTAACTTCCACATATTTGCCCTTCATTCCAGTAAAAGGCTCAGCTACAAAAAACGGTTGAGATAGAAATTTTTGAATTTTTCTGGCACGAAATACAGTTTGTTTATCTTCTTCACTCAATTCATCCACACCTAAAATGGCAATAATATCTTGAAGCTCCTTATACCTTTGCAAAACTTCTTGAGTCCTCCGTGCCACTTGATAGTGCTTACTACCCACCACTTCTGGAGTTAAAATGCGAGAAGTCGATGCCAAAGGATGAACTGCCGGATAAATTCCTTGAGCCGCAATATCTCGATCTAAATTAGTGGTGGCATCTAAATGAGTAAAAGTAGTGGCAGGAGCCGGATCAGTGTAATCATCGGCTGGAACATAAATGGCCTGAACAGAAGTAATAGAACCTTGTTTAGTAGAAGTAATCCGCTCTTGAAGTTCTCCCATTTCTGTAGACAAAGTAGGTTGATAACCAACGGCAGAAGGAATTCGCCCCAAAAGTGCCGACACCTCTGCACCCGCTTGAGTAAAACGAAAAATATTATCTACAAATAACAAAACATCTTGTTTTTCTTGATCGCGAAAATATTCGGCAACAGTTAATCCACTCAAACCAACTCGAGCTCTAGCTCCCGGAGGTTCGTTCATCTGCCCGTAAATTAAAGCCGTTTTACTAAGAACTCCAGAACTTTTCATTTCTAAAAATAAATCATTTCCCTCTCGAGTTCTCTCACCTACACCGGCAAAAACTGAATACCCTCCATGTTCACTCGCGATATTTCGAATCAATTCCATAATAATCACTGTTTTTCCAACTCCAGCACCTCCAAAAAGACCAATTTTTCCGCCTTTCATGTAAGGAGCTAATAAGTCCACTACTTTAATCCCAGTAACCAACATTTCTGTTCTCGTCGATTGCTCTTCTAAAGCTGGAGATGATCGATGAATCGGCCACCAAGTTTTAGTCTCTATTTTTCCTTTTGAATCCACAGCCTGCCCCGTTACATTAAGAATTCGCCCCAATACTTCTTTTCCAACCGGCATTAAAATCATATCCCCCGTATTGGTCACTTCCATTCCTCGCTGAATCCCCTCTGTCGCCGACATAGCCACTGTTCGACACAACCCATCCCCTAAATGTTGAGCCACTTCTAAAGTTAACTCCCGACCAGCTACCTTTAGCTTTAAAGCCGTTAAAATGGACGGTAACTTACCAGAAGGAAAGACCACATCTACAACTGGTCCCAAAACTTGTTTCACACTCCCCTTTTCTGACAAACTTTGATCTGACATTTTTCAACTTCTCCTTTAAAAACCCCTGTTTTAAATCAATTATTTAAACCCAGCCTTTTACACATCACGACTTCATCGATTCGGCACCACTTGAAACTTCAATCAATTCAGTTGTAATAGAGCTTTGCCTGAGCTTATTAAAAGTCAATGTTAAATGAGAAATAATATCTTTAGCATTTTTTTCTGCACTATCCATCGCCGACATTCTCGCTCCATACTCTGCTGCCACACTTTCACACATACAACGATAAATCTGCACTGTAAAGTGTTTAATAATCAAACCTTCTATGAGTTTCTGCGGAGGAACTTCAAAAATTAAATCCTTAGAAAACCTCGTTTGTCGATTCAAAGAAGCTTTGGATAAATCAACAGGTAAAAAAATCTCTTGTGTAACCTCTTGAAATAAAACAGATCTAAAACAATTATAAATTACATAAATTCCATCGTATCGACCAGATGTAAAATCATTCATTAATTTTTGAGATACCTTCTGTGCCAGAGAATAAGAAATCTCCTTATCTAATTGAGAAATATCTCCCACCGAAGAAATTCCTCTAAAATGAAAATAATTTTTTGCCTTCTTGCCAATAAAGAAAAAATCCAAATCCATCTGATCTTTTTTTTCGTTATAAAAGGTTTCTGCAGATCGACAAATGTTGCTATTAAACCCACCACAAAGCCCTCGATCACTTGTCAGCACAACTAGTAAAGATTTTTTTAAACTCTTTTTTTTAACAAATAAAGGGTGCTGAACATCACAAGCACATGCCACATCTGCCATCACGGACAATAAATACTGAGCATACGGACGAAGATTCAAAATTCGGTCTTGAGCTTTTTTTAAGCGAGCTGTGGCGACCATCTTCATTGCTTTAGTAATTTGTCGAGTGTTTTGAACACTCGTAATCCGACCTCTAATTTCTTTTAAATGACTCATTTTTCAATAAATCCCACCTTAGTAGTCAATCGAATATTTTTCAAGATAAAAAAAGTAAAAGAGTGTTTAGTTTTAAGACCTCCTGGTTTTATGGGCTAAGAATGTTTTAGGTTTTTTTTATGTAGTGGCTGGATTTATATCCCCCAATCCTCACTTTTTAGAATAAAAAATAGACGATTGTCCCATTTAATCAATAGATAGAAAGTCCGAACACCTGGGTATGAAAACATTAATATTATTTTTATTTACCTTATTTTTGTTAGCTGATTGTGCTGAAAAACCCCGTATAAAGAGAAAAACTACAGTCAACAGGGATAAACTCTCTAGAAAAAAAGAAGATAATAGGCGAACAGTTGGCATAAAAAAAAGGAGAAGTCGCTCCAGAAGTCGAAGCCCCAGTAAAACTCCAGAGGAAATAGAAGCTGAAGCTATTGAAGCATTAAAAAGTGCAACAGGGTTATCCACAACCATTCATAACGAAGCTTGCCCCGATAAACTTTACCCAACAGAACACAATCGTTTTTTTGCAAATACATTAAAAATTGTTCGATTTGATTATGAGATGGCTAACGACGGTAGGCATGGGATTTTTTTTGATGCTGATTTTTTTATTCGTAGAATAGATGTTGGGACACAGGGGAAGGCATTAGTTCATTTTAAACAGAGTATTCTACAATCTTTCGCGGGTGGTAAATATACTTGGTTTTTATATTTTGAAGACAATGGCAGGCGTGATGCCAGGAGTACAAATGGACACTTAGGAGGGGATATTCAATATAAGGCTATACAGTTTAAAGTATCAGAGGCGACAGAAACAACAGATGAATTATATAAATTTGGTAGTGGAGAAACAAGGGTAATGGCCAATAATGTAAAAGTTCCGGTAGAAAATGCAAAGACAATTGGGCCACATGTTTTAGAATTTATCGCAAATGTTAACACTGAAAGAGGGCGTGCAATAAGAGGGAGCAAAAACCATAGTGCAGAGATTATTTTTGCTATAGGAACGAGCAATAAGTGTATCGAAGTCTATGACGACTCACCTTAATTTTGTTTTATGAATAGCTATCTATAGTTTTTTAAAGGGAGCTAACTTAGAAGTCGCTATTGAGATTAAATAACACCTCTTTATAAAGATTTACTACGAGGTTGATTTTTTTGACGAATTTTTAACCTCTGAATTTCTTGTTTTAAAAAATGCGATGAAGGTTGATCTTTTAATACAAAAACCGCTTGATCAAATGCCTTTCTTTTTTCATAGAGAAAAGCTAAATAAAATCCCCCATCATGTTGATTAAAATATTTGAGATCTCTTTTTTTGACTTGAAGAAATATCTTTTCAGAAATTGTAAATTCTTTTTTCATCAAAAAAACTCGTGCCTTTAAAAATAAAAAGTCTAAATAAAATTGCCGAATGTTTGTTTGATTTTTAATAGATTTTAAAAAATTTTTTTTCCAACTGTGACTAGCTTCTTTAATGATTTGTAAGCTTTTCTCCCATTTTTGAGAATTAAAGTAAAGTTGAGCCAACGAAAAACTGTAACGATAAAAATCACTCTTTTTTTTGTGGTAGTAAATCAAAAAAAGATAAGAAACTTCTGCTTGCTTATATTGATTCATAAGTTCAGCTAAAAAGACCAATTTTTGATGAATGATTATTTTTTTTTTTAGAGACAAGGGTTTGTGAATTAAATATTGATAAAATTCCATTGCCAATTTGGGATTTTTTTTTAAACACACCCGACCAGATTTTTCAGCTAACTGAATTTGCCGTTTTACAGAATGATAATTCTGAAAAGATGTCCGAAAAATTAAATAAGCTTTTTGGCACTGCCCTTTTGCTAAAACTTTTTCCATGCGACTCAAAGGGTCTGTAAAATAAAAACACCCCAGTAAAATATTGCTCAATAAAAAATACAAAAAAATTTTAAGAAAAATTTTCTTCATTGACAAGACTGACACTTTTGATTTGTTCTTGTGCTTTAAGTCTCATGAGTCGCACTCCTTGAGATGCTCGACCCACTACAGATATCTCCGAAGCAGAAAATCGAATCGATTGCCCTTGAGTTGTCATAACTAAAACTTGATGATGATCCTTCACCACTCGAGCCTGCACAACATAACCTGTCTTATTTGTTACCTTATGAGCAATCAAGCCCTTGCCTCCTCGTTTTTGACATCGATATTCCATGAGTTTTGTCCTCTTCCCAAAGCCTCTACTGGTCACACTAAAACAATACTCTTCACTATTAGATAAAATATTTTCCATACTGATGAGTTCATCATTTGCTTTTAAAAAAATCCCCCTAACTCCTTTGGCTTGTCTACCAACTGCACGCACACTATCTACTGAAAAACGAATGCTCTGACCTGCTCGAGTTAACATAAAAATATTTTCTTTATCTTGACTGATACAAGCCGATACGAGTTGATCTGAATCAGACATACTCAATGCAATAACTCCCGTCTTTCTGGGGCTGGAAAAAAATTTCAAATTCGTCTTTTTTAAAAGACCTTTTTTTGTAGCCAAACACAAATAAGAAGTTTCCAAATTAACTCCTAAGGGAAGAATGACTTGCACTCTTTCATCTGCTTGCAAACACACTAAATTTTTAATCGATCGCCCTCGAGCTGTTCTACTCATGCGGGGAATGCGAAAAGTATCTAACCAATAAAGTCGCCCTCGATTGGTCAACACCAACAAAGTACTATGTGTATTTACGCAAAGAGATTGCCGAACTTCTGATCCTTTGGTTTGAGAACCTTTAGTTCCCACTCCCCCTCTTTTTTGAAGACGATATTCTTCTAATGAAATTTGCTTAATCTCTCCATCTCTATTGAGAGCGACTAATACATTTTCTTTCGGAATCAATTGCTTATCTTCTATTTCTTCTTCATCATTGGCTTCAATCCGAGTGCGACGCGGAGAAGAAAATTGAGTTTTAATTTCTTCTAATTCTTTTTTTATGAGCTGATACACTTCTTTCTGGCTGGATAAAATCTTTCGAAGTGTTTGCACCTGATTTTTCCAATGTTGCAAGTCTTGAGTAATTTTTTGTCTCTCTAAACCCGTTAATCGTTGAAGACGCATCTCCAAAATAGCTTGAGCCTGCTTAAAAGATAAAGAAAGTTTTTCTCTTAACTGACTTCTCGCTTGAGAACTATCTTTTGCTTGACGAATCCAATTGATCACATCAGAAATATGATCCAAAGCTCGACTTAAACCTTCTAAAATATGCACTTTTGCCAAAGCCGATTTGAGATCAAACATCAACCTTTTGGTAACCACTAAAAATCGATGAGCAATAAAAGATTCTAAAATTTGCCTTAAAGAAAAAAGACGAGGCTGACCTTTGGCATTTAGAGCTAAAAAAATGATCCCAAATCGAGTACTCAATTGAGAATATTTAAATAACTGATTTAAAATAACATCGGCATTTTCTTTTCTCTTTAAAACAATCACAATCCTCATGCCCTCTCTAGAGGATTCATCTTTAATATCTGAAATCCCCTCTATTTTTTTATCTTTAACTAAACCCGCAATGCTCTCAATAAGCCTCGCTTTATTGACTTGAAAGGGGAGTTCTCGAATAATTAAACGAGAAGGTTTTTTTTCTTCTCGTTCAATCTCTACATCCGCCTGAACACTGATAATACCTTTACCTGTTTTATAAGCTGCCAAAAGACCTTGTTTGGATTTTATAATCCCAGCAGTTGGAAAATCCGGACCCGGAATTATTTTTAATAATTCTTCATCTGCAACTTGAGGATTTTCAATCAAAGCAATACAAGCAGAAATCACTTCACTTAAATTATGTGGAGGAATCCGAGACGCCATGCCAACGGCAATCCCTTCACTGCCATTGACCAATAAATTGGGAAACTTAGCCGGTAAAACTTGAGGGATTTGTAAAGTGTCATCATAGTTCCAAACAAAAGAAACTGTTTGTTTCTCTAAATCTTGAAGAAGTTGTTCAGCTAAAGGAGTCATTCGAATTTCGGTATAACGAGAAGCCGCTGGAGCATCCCCATCTATTGAGCCAAAGTTTCCCTGCCCATCCACTAACGGATGCCTCATAGAAAAATTTTGAGCCATTCTAACAATTGTATCGTAGACCGCCTGATCTCCATGAGGGTGATATTTACCTATCACATCCCCCACCACGCGTGCCGATTTTTTATAAGGTTTATCATGCGTGTTTTTTAAACTCCTCATCGCAAAAAGAACTCGGCGATGAACGGGCTTTAAACCATCTCGCACATCGGGAAGAGCACGACCCACAATAACACTCATAGAGTATTGGAGATAAGACTCCCTCATCTCTTGATTGATATCAATGTCAAAAATATTTTCGCTCATTTTAAATATCTAATTCCCCAACATTTAAAGCGTTATCACAAATAAACTGCCGGCGAGGTTCCACCACTTCCCCCATCAAAGTACTAAAAGTTTCATCCGCTTGCCGACAATCTTTTAATGTGACCCTTAAAAGCCTACGATTTTCTTTATTTAAAGTGGTTTCCCATAACTGATCTGGGTTCATTTCACCTAACCCTTTATATCTTTGAACAGATACTCCCTTTTTAGCTTCTTCCATAAATTTCTTATAAAATAATTCATAATCATAAAAAGTCACCTCTGTTTCGTCTGTAGAATTCCACTTCATCTTTAACGGTAATTCCCAGAAGTTTTTCAATTCAGAAGATAGTTTTCTCAACTGTTTCCATTCCAGTAATTCCAAAAGTTTTAAATTAAAAACTGATTTTGCTTTTTTACTATGATGACCACTTTCCACCATAAACCCATCTGAAATTGTAGAAAATAAAGCTTTTGAATCTTGTAAAGCCGAATCTTCTAAATGGTTTAATTTGTTTTGATAAGAATCCCAACGAGTTTTTGCCTCTGTAGGATTTTTTAAAAAAAAGTTTAAATCTTCCGCTTGTTCAGAAAAACATAAAAGACTTTCTTTATTTTGAGTGAAATTTTGAGTCAATAAAACCTCTATTAACTTGGATCTTTTTTGGATATTCAATAAAAAATCTTCTGCATCTAAGTTTTTATGAGTCCGATTTAAAAAAACAATCCGGGCTAATTGTTTATTTAATAGATAATTATGAAATGCCTTTTCGTCTTTCAGGTAAGCTTCTTCTTTAGCTTTTTTTACTTTATAAAGAGGAGGTTGTGCAATATAGATATACCCCTTTTCCAATACTTCTGGCATCTGTCGATAAAAGAAAGTAAGCAAAAGAGTCCGAATATGAGAACCATCTACATCTGCGTCTGTCATAATAATAATTTTATGATAGCGAATTTTAGAAAGATCCATGTTGTTTTTGCCAACTCCAGCACCTAAGGCAGTAATAATGGTTTTAATTTCCTCATTGGAAAGAGCTTTTTCAAACCGAGCTTTTTCTACATTGATAATTTTACCTCTTAAAGGAAGCACCGCCTGATTTCTTCGATCTCGAGCTTGTTTAGCACTTCCACCAGCTGAATCTCCTTCTACCAAAAAAAGCTCACAAACTGCAGGGTCTGTTTCTTGACAATCTGCCATTTTCCCAGGCAAAGACCCATTATCTAAAGCACTCTTTCTTCGAGTAAGCTCTCTCGCTTTCCGAGCTGCAAGACGAGCCTGTGCTGATTTAACACACTTATCAATAATTTTTTTAGACGAAGACGGATGCTTATCTAACCAATTAAAAATATGCTCTCCGACAAAAGATTCTACAATCCCTTTAATTTCACTATTTCCAAGCTTTGTTTTAGTCTGCCCCTCAAACTGGGGATCTTTAACTTTTAAAGAAATCACCCCCGCTAAACCTTCTCGAATATCTTCCCCTTCTAATAAAGAATTTTTAAAATCTTTTAGCCGCCCTTTTTCTAAAGCATATTGATTAACCATCCGAGTGAGAGCTTTTCGAAAACCAACTAAATGAACTCCCCCCTCTATTGTGTTAATATTATTACAATAAGTAAATACCGATTCCGAATAAGAATCATTCCACTGCAAAGCAATATCCATTTCTACATCTTTTTTTTGTCCAGAAAAAAATAAAATTTCTGGATGAAGTACTCCTCGCGTTCGATTGATATAAGAAATAAAATCGGGCAAACCCTCTTTAAATAAAAACACTTCTGTTTTGATTTCTTGAGTTCGCCGATCCTCTAATCCAATTTGTAAATTTTTATTTAAAAACGCCAACTCTCGAAACCGAGAAGATAAAGTATCAAAGTCAAAATTAACTCCTTCTTTAAAAATTTCTGGATCTGGCTGAAAACGAGTATAAGTACCCGTTTGATCAGTTGTTCCTAAATCTTTAAGCACTCCCTCCGGAAGGCCCTGCTTATACTCTTGACTCCATTTTTTTCCATCTCTTTTTACCACCACTTGGCAGGAGCTGGACAAAGCATTCACTACAGAAGCCCCTACTCCATGCAATCCCCCAGAAACCTTATAAGAATCATGATCAAATTTACCCCCGGCATGAAGCACAGTCATCACCACTTCTAAAGCACTTTTCCCCGATGCCTTATAAATTCCAACCGGAATACCTCTGCCATTATCTTCTATAGAAACCCATTCATTGGGATGAAGAATTACTTGAACTTTAGAACAAAACCCAGCCATGGCTTCATCTACTGAATTGTCAATAATTTCGTAAACTAAATGATGATAGCCTCGAAACCCCGTATCTCCAATATACATTCCAGGTCTTTTGCGAACGGCCTTTCGCCCCTCCAGCACTTGAATGGAAGAGGCATCATATTCCCTAGTGGAGGAAGATGCAGATTTAGTTGTTTTTTCTTCCATCTTAGATGGTGTCCTCTCTTTAAAACTTTCTCTAATAATCTTTAAGAAATTCAAAAAACTATCTGATTTTATTAAAAAAATAGTTGTTTTTTTCTTTTAAAAGAAATCGGCAACAAAATCAGTAGCAAAAATTTTTAAAAACCTTTACTCAATCACTCTAACAAATTCTTTGAAGTTTGTCTAAAATAAAGTTTCTTAAAAACTAGTTAAATCTAAGAGACATCTAAGCTCTTGCTGGGTCTATTTTTGATTTGTAGATAAATGAGTAAAGCTTGGATAGCTACTGGGGGAAGACCGCTGATGCGACCAGCTTGTGCAAGAGTTTTGGGTTGAATTTTTTTTAGTTTTTCTAACGCCTCTCGAGATAAACCTTTCACCCGATCATAGTCCACATCAGAAATAATTAAATTTTCCATTTTTGAATTTTGAGCAATCCATTTGTTTTGCCTTTGGATATATCCTTCATATTTGATCTTTATTTCCACAGATTCCCAAGTAGATAGAGAAAAATGAGAACTTAATTTAAAAGGAGAATCTTTAGAAATAAAGTTTTTAATTTTTTGAGCAGACATTTCTGGTCTTTTTAAAAGATCCTTTAAAGTTTGAGGTTTAAGCAAAGGGGAGGCATTTAATTTCTTAACCAATATCTGATTTTGTCGATTGGGAACCAAGCTTATATTTTTTAAATCCCAAAAGAGTTGAGCTCTTTGGTTTAATTCGTTTTCCATTTTTTTTAATTTCCACTCGGGGACTAATCGATACTTTTGACTTAAATGAAACAATCGCTCGATCACATTATCTTCTCTTAGCACGAGTCGATGTTCTGCCCGAGAAGTGAGCATACGATAAGGCTCTTGAGTACCTTTTGTAACTAAATCATCAATTAAAACCCCTATATAAGCCTCACTTCTTTTTAAGATTAAAGGATCCTCCCCTTTCACTTTAAGACTTGCGTTAATGCCGGCTATTAAACCTTGCCCTGCAGCTTCTTCGTAGCCACTGCTCCCATTAATTTGACCTGCAAAAAATAAATTTTTAATTGGTTTGGTTTCTAAATTGGGAAGTAAAATTTGCGGATCAAAAAAATCATATTCCACTGCATAACCCGGTTTAAGTATTTCCACCCGACTCAAACCTTTAATCGTTCTTAAAAATTGAATCTGCACATCCACTGGAAGACTAGTGGAAAGCCCTTGTAAATAAATGGACTCTCCGCCAATGGTTTCAGGTTCTAAAAAACTTTGATGCTGAGTTTTATCTGGAAAACAAGTAATTTTATCTTCCACACTGGGGCAATATCGAGGACCTTTCGCCTGAATAGCTCCCGTATAAAGTGGAGATTTTTTTAAATTCTTTCTAATGATGTCATGAGTTTTTTCGTTTGTATAAGTTAAATAACATAACTGTTGGGGTAAAGATAAATGAGGAGAGCTAAAAAAACTAAAAGGATAAAAAATAGCATCTCCTTGTTGAGCACAAAGAGGTTGAAAGTCAATAGTTGTTTTTTTGAGACGAGGAGGTGTTCCCGTTTTTAAACGATGAACGGGAAAATTTAAACTTTTTAACTGATCGGATAAACCCCAAGTGGCTTTTTCCCCCATTCTTCCTCCGGACCTACGAGTAGAACCAATATGCATGATTGCTTTCATAAAAGTGCCTGTCGTCAATATCACCACTTGGGAGTTAAATTGTTCTCCTGTATGGGTTTTTACTCCACAACAGGTATCCCCTTTAAAAATAAGAGATTTTACTTCACAAGATAGATAAGAAATATTTTTAGAAACGGCATGAGACGATTTTTTATGGCATAAAAAATTTTGCACAAATTGTCTGTAAATTTTTTTATCACACTGAGTACGAGATCCCCGAACTGCTGGACCTTTACTCCTATTTAATTTTTTAAATTGAATACATGCTCTATCTGCCGCTATCGCCATTAATCCACCTAAAATATCTATTTCTTTTACAATATGCCCCTTGCCCAAACCTCCGATAGAAGGATTGCAACTCATTTGAGCTGTTTGATCCCAACTAACAGTTAGAATTAAAACTCGACATCCTAAACGAGCTGCCGCATAGCTAGCCTCTACTCCTGCATGACCACTTCCCACTACAATGACATCATAGTTTTTTATCAACTTTTAAACATCCCACTCAAAAATTATTTGCCAATACAAAAATTTTTAAAAACTTCTTTAAGAATTTCTTCATTATATTCTTTTCCCAATAGCTCATAAAGTTTTTTTAAAGCCGACTGCAATTCAAAAGCAACTAAATCTAAAGAATCTTGCTTTTGCAATAATTGCTCAGCTTGGGTTAAGAATTGATTAATTTGTTGAAGTCCTTTCATTTGACGAATCGTAGAGAAAAAATCATCTCCACTGTACTCTTCTGACTTCTGATAAATCAATTTTTTTAAATGATCCACCCCATGTCCTGTCAAAGAACTCACCCAAATTGTCGCAAGTGGATTTTTTAAAAAACCTTTTTTATATTCTTCACTGGCATAAAAACTTTTTGTAAAAGATTTTTTATCTTTTTCTGACAAAAGATCCGATTTGCTAAATACAAATATTGTTTTATCTCTATCTAATTGGTTAAAACCAACAAAAGCTCCTCTTTTTAAAAAGGAATGCCCCTCTATTAAAAACAAATTTAAGTCGGCTTTTTGAGATTCTTCTAAGGCTTTTTTAATTCCCTGTTTTTCTATTTCTCCTGGATTTTTACGCAAACCAGCTGTATCTTTTAAACAAAATTCTCTTTCTCCCCATATAATTCGAGAAGATAAAACATCTCGCGTAGTACCCGGTTGGGAGGTAACAATTGCTTGTTTTTCTTGAATCAATTGATTGAATAAAGAAGATTTACCGGCATTAGTAGCACCCAGTAAAACAACTACAAATCCATTTTGATTAATTTGCCCTTGATGTACTTTTTTTAAGCCTCTTTGCACTCGATTCTTAATTTTTTTTAAAATCTGTTTTTGTTTTTCTACATCGATCAAAGAATCCACCTGATCGCTAAAATCAATCCCTGCCTCTATATGAGAAATCAAAACTAAAAGGTCTTGTTCTATCTCTTTTAACCATTCAGATAAAACCCCTTTCATCCCTCTTAAGGCTTGTGTGTGAGCTTTTTTAGAACGACTGTGAATAAGATTTAAAATACTTTCTGCTTGGATGAGATCTATTTTACCATTCATAAACGCTCGATAGCTAAATTCTCCTCTTTCAGACATCCTCGCCCCTTGATGAACTAAAAACTCTAAAATAAGAGAAGATATCAACACACTCCCATGGCAAAAAATTTCAACTGTTTCTTCCCCTGTAAAAGAACGACCTTTTTTAAAATAAGAAACTAATACTTCATCTACAAAAGCTTTTGTCGTTGGATTAATTAAACTCCCCAACCGCAATCGATGAGATACACAAGGTAAAGATGGTTGAGATAAAAATGGGCAAAGTTTTTGACTAATTTTTAAAGCTTGTGATCCACTGACTCGAATCACAGCCAGAGCAGATCTTCCTAAAGGGGTTGCTAAAGCACATATTGTGTCTTTATCTTGAGGCCTTAAGCCACTCATATCAGTTAATCGATCGATTGGCGGAATCGTTTGGAGTAATGCAAATATTCTTATAAAACCCATCTCCCACTGAAGAAGTGTGCACTTTAGCATCTTCCGAAAGAAACTGATGCACTTTGCGTCTTAAATTAGGAGGAAGGGATTTAAAATAAACAGGCTGTCTTGTATAAAGAGCTTTTTTCTTCAATCTCTGAGCTAAATCCAATAATCTTTTGTCTTTATCTTCAAAATAGGAGCTGGAATCCACTCTTATAAAGAATTTTTTGTCCAAAAAATGATGCTGAATTAAACGATTACAATAAGTTTGCAAAGCTAAAAGAAAGCGACCATGATTCATTTTTAATAAATCTTCATCTTCTCCAAAAAGATTGATAAAAATTTCTTTTCTAGAGGAATTTTTGTCATTAATTTTCAAATCAAAAGAAAGCTCAAATCCCCCTTTGTCTAAAAGTTCTTGAAGAAACTGTTCCAAAAAATTAGCTGGGTTTTTTTCTTTAATTCCCAACCATTTATTAAACAACGAAAACATTATACCCCTTTGCCCCTTTGCTTTCTGTCTCTTACCTATTACAGTTTGCCTACTTCAGTTTAAGTACGGTTGAAGTATGGGGTCGATTTAAGCCCATTTGTTGAATCAAACCAAACAAAGAGCTAATCAACACATACAAGGTCAATCCGCTGGGCAAATTTAACATAAACAAAACAATAAAGACAGGTAAAATCCGCATAGCTCGAGCCATATCTGCATTTAAAGTGACTGGAGATAGACTTTGTTGAACAAACATCAAGGCTCCAATTAAAACGGGCAACACATAATAAGGGTCTTTCCAGCTTAAATCTTGAATCCAAAACACAAACGGGGAACGATAAAGAGAAAAACTTCCTGCTAAAGCTTTCCACAGAGCCCAAAAAATGGGAATTTGAAGCAACATAGGCAAACATCCTCCCAGAGGGTTGGCTTTATGAGTCTTCATCAAAGCCATAATTTCTCGATTCATGCGTTGAGGGTCTTTTTTAAACTTCTCTCTTACTTTTTTAATCTCTGGTTGCAGAGTTTTCATTAACTCCATGGAACGATGAGAAGAAAGCACCAAAGGAAAAAGCAAAAGCCTTACAAATAGAGTCAGCAAAATAATAGATATCCCCCAATTTTTCACCAAGGAATAAAAAAAACTTAAAACTTGTAAAATCATTCGAGCTAAACCACCAAACCAACCAAAATCCACCCATTCAACCAATTGCAAATCATGTTTTTTAAGAAGCCTCAAAGATTTGGGTCCCATAAAAAGACGATAAGATGTGACAAAGCTTTCTTGTCGATTGATTACAGGATGAAAAAGCACACCGGATAACCATTGATTTTTATAAACAAAATTAAAATCTGCTTGCACATCCGAATCATCAATAAAAGCTTGCCCAAAGTATTTAGTTCCCACTCCAGCTAATTGCACTCCCGATACAGTGGGGGTTGACACATGGTGTTTACCCCTATCGTCTGCATCATGAAATAGAGAAAATCGCTGAACCCCTTCAGAATTAGAAAACAGAAAAAAAGACATAAAATCGGGTTGAGATAAAAACGAAAAAATCCCAGATCTTTGAAAAAACAAAGGTTTAAAAGCTGGCAAAAAGGTTTTTACACCTTTTATTTGACTTAAATCCCCAGAAATTTTTACTTGAGTTTTTATCAAAAATTCTTCCGGAAATACTTTCAATGTTTTTCTAATTTTTAACCCAAAAACCTCTGCTCGCCCTTCAAAAAAATGTTTACCCAATTGAGAAAGCTCAAAGTTTAAAGTTTCTTCTGATAAAGAATCGGATAAGTAAATGATGTGAGTTTCAAAAATTTTCTCAACTCCTTCATTACTAGAAGACAGTAAAACGGGTTGATTGCTTCGATCTAACACTTGATTGAGCTGAACATTTTTAAATCCCATTCCTCGAGAAGAAAGCCCAAAGGATAAGGACGAACTTTTATAAGTTAAGATTTTTTCTTTCCTTAATTGCGGAACCAGTTTTTTTTTACGATCGGAAGGAGCAGAAAAAGAATTCGAAGAATGAGAATTAGAGGGGGAAGAAGGGTAAGAAACGACAGAAGTTTTAGAGGGTGATTTTTCTAACTGCTTAGGATATTTTTTTTTCATATAGAAATCCCAAGCCAGCCAACATAGAAGAGTAAAAGCAATTGCCAATAAAGTATTTTTATCTAAAAAGTTTTCTTTTTCGTTCATGGTCATTTAAAACTTACTTTTTAGAGGAAAAATCATTTATCCGAGAAGTGGGAATGGAATCAATTCCATATCCACCCCAAAAATGACATCTACTGACTCTTTTGATAATTAAAAAAAGAGCTTTTTTAACTGAATAAGTGAGTAACGCTTGCTTTGCATATAAAGAACAAGAAGGTAAAAACCGGCAAGCTCCTCCAAAATGAACGGAAAACACTATTTGATAGAAAGAAAGAACGAAAAGAAAAAAATTTCTATAAGTGAATTTTCTTACAAATTTCTTCAAAAATACGGGTAAACTCTTCATATTTTAGTTTCTTAATTTCTGGACTCTTTTTTAAACCTATTAAAACATCCAAACTTTCTGACCAGGTCGTATGTTTTTTTCTCATAAATTCTCTTCCCCATCGCTTCAGCTGATTTCTAAAAACTGCCTGACGACTTCCGGTCACTCTAAACGCCCAAGCAAATCGGGAAACCGAACGATTATTTTTTTTATAAACTAAAAAAAAACCTTTTTTCTAATCCAAACTCCTTCTTTTTTAAGAGCTTCAAAATCTTTCTTCTTTGTCAAAGAAAGCATAATTTATTTTCCCCCAAGTTTTACACTCAAAATTTTTCGTCCTTTTTGTCTTCGGCGACTAAGAACTTGTCGACCCGATTTTTCCGACATTCTCATTCGAAACCCATGACAATGAGATCTCTTTCTTCTACAAGGTTGATAAGTGCGTTTCATAAAAGTCCCCTCATGCTAAACACTTCCTCTCTATAATACTTTTTTAAGTTTTTTTATTTGCTATTTTAAGTTTTTCTTAAAAAGTATTTTTTTGACGCACCATAAAACCACACTTTGTCACTTCCCGTCAAGCTTAAGCTTATGATACACCTTAAAGACTTTCAACTTGAGAAGAAACATCCCATTTATTTCATTCGTTTTTAACCCTTCTTTGATTATATGGAGGTTTGCTTGCCCGAACAAATACTGTGGAGTTTTATTAAAGAGTGTTTACAAAAACAGCCCGGTTTAAATGGAGGAGTTTTACGCTCTATTTTAAATACCACTCACATGGAATGTCATTTTTCAAAAGGAAAACGAAATTTTACTTTAAAAGTACCCAGTTCTCTTCATCAAAATTTAATTCGTTCCCTATTGCCCAATATTCAAAAACATATCCAACAAAAAGGAATGGAAGGTTCCGTTACTATAGAAAAAGACCCTGTATTTTTATCTTCTCTCCCAAATCCCAAACTGGCGATGCAAAAAACAAATTTTTTAAACACTCCCACTTCTTACTCTGGTCAAACCTCTCAACCATCGTTTCATAAGCTCCATTCCCATTCATCCAACGGGAGTTTTTCGCCTTCTACCGAGAACTTTGAAGTTTTTTCTGAATGGGATTTTGAATCTTTAGTAGAAGGTCCTGGCAATTGTTTAGCCATTGCAGCTGCTAAAAATATTGCCAATCACCCTCGATCTCGCTCTATCAACCCCCTTTTTATCTATGGTGCCAGCGGGTTGGGCAAAACCCACATTCTTTTATCCATAGGAAATTTTATCAGAAAACAAAACCTTCCAATAAAAGTCAGCTATCTTTCTGCAGAAAGATTTTTTAACGATTGTATTTTCCATATCCAAAAAAACTCTATGTCTGCTTTTAGAGAAAAATACCGAAAGCATGTTCACATTTTACTCTTAGACGATGTGCAAATTCTCGGTCGTGGAGAAAGAACTCAAGAAGAATTTTTTCACACTTTTGAAAGTCTTATTCAAAAAAAATGTCAAATTGTTTTAGCAAGTGACAAAAAACCAAAAGATATTAAAGGTTTAAAAGCTAGAATTTGCTCTCGTTTTGCCGGTGGAATGGTGGTAGACATTAAAGCTCCCGACCCAGAAACTAAGATGGCTATTATTAAAAATAAATCTAAAAAAATCAATCTCCCTTTATCGGAACAAATGATTCACTATTTAACTCAACTACCCGCCGATTCGGTTCGAGAAATAGAAGGAAATTTAAATAAAATAAAGTTTTTTTGTGACTTTCAAAAAACAAACCCATCGCTTGAAATCATAAAAAAACTTCTTCCTTCTTCTTATTCTCATCGTGTAATTTCTTTGACAACTCAACAAATACAAAATCAAGTGGCCCACTATTTTCATATTAAAGTCAGTGATTTAATTTCCCCTCTCCGATCCCAAAAACTGGTTTATGCAAGAAATATTGCCATTTTCTTAGTTCGAGAAGAACTCAATCTCTCTTTGCATCAAATTGGTCGAGATTTTGGTCAAAGAGACCATAGCTCCATTTTAAAAGCTTTAAAAAAAATTAAAACTCAAATCAAAAAAAACTCTCCATTAGAAAACCACTTAAAAAGTCTTAAAAAAACACTTTCTTGTGGGTATTCATTGTGAATAACTTTTTTTACAACCAAGTAATCGCATATTTTTCACATGTTATTCACATAATTTATTCACAGATTTTTTTTAATAAAACAATATACTTAAACCATTTTTTTTTGTTATGAACAAATGTTGACGACTAATACGATATTAATATTTATTAGGAATCGTATTTTGAATAACTCAACTCTGAATGATTCAAACTTTAGATCATTCAAAAGACAAGAATAAAAACATTTATGAGAATTTGAAATTATGAATACTTCTAATCAAAAAAAACAATCCAATCTTGGTAAATCCAAAGCTGGCAAAAAGACAACACAAAAAAAACAATTATTGCTCGATGCCTTTGTTAAAAAGGATGTTTTTTTGGAGTTGGTCTCTCAAGCTAATAGTTTGATTGAAAAAAGAGGGGTTGTGCCAATTTTATCTAAATTGTTAATTCGAGCAGAAAGTAATCAAAACATTCATATTCAAGCCACAGATCAAAGCAACTCTTTGCAAGGAAACATCCCAGCCCGAGTTAAAACGCCAGGAGAGTTAATAGTCGATTCTCAAAGCTTATTTGATATTTTAAGAGAATTAAGAGAAGACGAAGAAATCCATCTTATGGAACAAAGTGAAAAAAAAATCCGAATAAGCCAAAATGTTTCTGTTTTTAACCTACTCGGAATGGATGCCAAAGAGTTCCCAGCTTTTCCTTCTTTTCAGATGAAAAACTCTTTTCATATTTCATCGAGTATTTTAAAAAATTTATTAGAAAAAACTTCTTATTGTTCTTCATTGGATGAAACTCGATATCATCTTAACGGAGTGTATTTTGAAACCCCAAAAGACTCTTCGGGACAGTTTTCGTTTCGTTTTGTGGCGACAGATACTCATCGGTTGGCTTTAGCTGAACATTCTTGTAAGCAAGCTTTTTTAAAAAAAGGTGTTATTATTTCTAGAAAAGGAGTGCAAGAGTTAAAAAAACTTCTCTCTTACAGCGAATCAGAGAGTATAGAATGTGCAGTTGAATCTCCAAGAATTTTATTTAAAGACAGAAAAACTGTTTTAAGCATCAAATTAGTGGAAGGAACTTATCCCAATTATCGACAACTCATACCAAAAGAAAGTCCCATTAATGTATATATTGAAAAAGAACCCTTTTATCAAGCTCTTAAAAGAGCATCCCTTCTTTCTGCAAGTCTTTTTAAGGCAGTTACTCTCAATATTCAAAAAAATAAAATCTCTATGAACGCAGAAGATTCAGAATTGGGATCAGCTCAAGACGAAGCCCCTATTGAAAAAAAAGTTGGAGAAGATCTAAAAATTCGCTTTAATGCCCGGTATCTTTTAGAAACCCTAAATAGCTTGGATACAAAGATTATTGTTTTAAAAATGTGTGATAGCTCTTCAGCTTGTCTAGTTTGTACATATAAAAAAGATAAAGTTTCCAATGTGTTTGGAGTGGTTATGCCAATGAAAATTTAATTGTTCCACGAGGAACATTTAAAAAATATCCGTCTATAGGATCACTTTTGAGTATTCTGATTAGTCAAAAAATGTCGTGAGTAGTCAAAAAATGCTTTTAAGTAGACATTTTGACTATTCAACAAGTAATAATTAAGAAAATTATTTAAAAGGAGCAAAGAATGCCTATTTGTATTGCCAATCAAAAAGGAGGGGTTGGAAAGACCACAACAGCCTTAAGTTTAGCTGCTGGTTTAGCCTTGCGGGGGCAAAAAGTGTTGCTTTTAGACATGGATCCTCAAGCGAGTGCTTCTAGTGGATTGGGTTTAACAGTGAAATCTTTTGGCGGGATGTATTCAGTTTTAATGGGTAAGTGTTCTTTAAAAGATGGAATTTACTTAACTTCTATCAAAAATTTAGAAGTGGTTCCAACCAACTCTCATTTGTCGGGAGCGGAAACTGAATTAGTCGTTCAAAAAGATAAAGTGTTTTTTCTTAAAAAAGCTTTAGATAACAAAATAAAAGATTACAATTTTGTACTAATAGACACACCACCATCTTTGGGGTTTTTAACTTTAAATGCCTTAGTTACCAGCACTCAATTTATAGTTCCACTTCAATGTGAGTATTATGCTTTAGAGGGGTTGAGCCATCTATTAAAAACAGCTCAAAGAGTAAAAGATCGGTGGAATCCTTTGTTAAAGTTACAAGGTATCTTATTGACCTTATTTGATTCCAGAAATTTACTCAGTCATCGAGTGGTTCAAGAAGTTCGCCGGCACTTTGGACAAAAGGTGTTTAAAACACAAATTCCAAGAAATGTGAGACTCAGCGAAGCTCCCAGTTTTTCTCAATCTATTTTTCAATACGAACCCAGTTGCACAGGAGCTAAGGCTTACGAACAGTTGGTCGGAGAACTAATCGCTCAAATCTCCGGCCAAAATAAAGTCTTAAAATCTAAAGGATTGAATTATGTCTCTACCTCCATCTAAGCCTCCCTATATTCCGACAACAGATAGCAAGACATCTGGTCGGGAAAAACCGGGAAGAGCGGTATTGGGACGAGGTTTAGAAAATTTATTTCCTGTAGATGAAATCAAACATTCGGATTCTTTATTAGTTGGTTTAGAAAGAATTAAACCAAATGCCAATCAACCTCGCCGGCAGTTTAATTCAGAATCTTTAAAAGACTTATCACAATCCATAAAACAAAATGGACTTATCCAACCCATTGTTGTGAGACAATGCGGGCAAGATTTTGAAATTATTGCTGGAGAAAGAAGGTGGAGAGCTGCAGGTCTTGCAGGCCTTCATGAAATTCCCGTCCGAGTGTTGGATAAAACTTCAGAACAAAGCTCTGTTTTAGCTTTAGTAGAAAACTTACAAAGGCAGAACTTAAATCCCATTGAGTTGGCCACAGCTTATCAAAAACTCATTAAACAAAAAAATTGGACTCAAGAAATGCTAGCCGATCAATTAGCCATTCCACGAGCCTCTCTTGCTAACTATCTAAGGCTTTTAAATTTACCTCCCCTTGTAAAAACCTTTATTGAACAAAGAAAATTATCTGTGGCTCATGCTAAATTACTTTTAAAAGAAAAATCTTTTTCTTCTCAAATTAAGTGGGCCAAGTGGTTTATCGAAAAATCCCTACCCGTTCGGGCTGCTGAAAAACTTCTTAAAAAAACAATTCCTTCCACTCCTTTGGAAGTTCATGCGTCACCCCCTGCTTGGTCTAAACAAGCTATTAAAAAAATTCAAGACACGCATGGGATTAAAACGACTCTTCATTTTCAAAAAAAAGGAGGTGAACTTCGCCTTCGTTTTTACTCAGAAAAAGAACTCCAATTTATACTCAATTTGTTTTTGTCTAAGCAATAAAGCCGGATGAAAAAAACAAATACTCATTTAATTTTATCTCGGGGGACTCATTTTGAAGGGCGCCTTTGTTTTGATGGAATCAGCCGATTGTGTGGTTTCTTTAAGGGGGAAATTATCAGTCCTAAAGGAATTTTAATTATAGAAAAAGAAGGTCGAGCAGAAGCCAGAATTGATACTCAAGAAGTTATTGTTAAGGGATGGATGAAAGGAGAAATTAAGGCCAGCCACAAAATTACCCTAATCAACGGAGCTGAATTTTATGGAACATTGAGTGCTCCAAAGCTTCAGATAGAAGAAGAAGCTTTGTTTGAGGGTCAAGTTATTAAACCAGAGGGGTTGTCAAAAACCAGTTGATCCTCTTTAAAAATTCACATAAAAAAAAGATATGTTGACAGCTTTAATTCAAGCATTGGGCTTGGATATAACTTTTTTTGTAGAATTTTTAATTTGGTTAGCCTTATACCCAATTATCTTAAAAGGTTTAATTACTCCCTACATGATTTTACACAATCAAAAAGAATCTTCTATCGGAGGTCGCAATAAAAGATCTGAAATTCTTCAAGAACAAATTACTCATTTAAAACTAAAATACGAGACTATTGCTCAACAATTGCAATCCACCTTTCGAATGAAGTACCAAAAACAAAGCCAACCTATTAAAGAGCAAATTTTACGAGAAGGGATTCAAAAAAAACAACTTCTTAAAAAAGAAGCAAATATGCAGTTAAAAAATTTAGATCGAGAAGTTCATCAAACGGAGCAAGCTCTTTCTTCTGAAATTACCCATTTAACTTCAGAAGTTTTGCTTTGTTTAACTCAAAAGAAGATTTCATAATGCAAATAAACATATCTCACGAAATCCCCATTGGATTAATTTTTGTTCAAGTTTTTAATTTTTCGATTTTTATTAGTTTATTAGTTTATTTAATTTATAAAAAAGTTTTGCCCATTTTAAAAAAACAAAAAGACACTTTTTTATCTGATCAACAACTGGCTATAGAAACAGAAGCAAAAAACATTCAAATCTTAAAAAAATGGGAAATGGATATCCAAAAATTAGAAGAACAAAAAAAAACTCTGGATCAGCAAGTGCAATTGGCTTTAAACAATCAGCAAATGGAGTGGAAAAAGCAAGAAGACAAACAATGCTATATCTTATCTCAAGAAGTTAAAAGAGATTTTGAGCAACAAAAATTTCAAAAATATAAAGCTTTAAAAAATCAGCTATGGGAAAGGATATTATTAAAAACTAAAGAAAAGTTATTCAACCTAACTGCTCAAAAAAAAGAAGAAATTAATCAGAGAATAATCAAGCAGTTAGGGGGTTTAAGTTGATTAAACTTAAACTCGATATTTCCAAAGCTTATATAATAGCCATAAAAAGTTTATTGAGTGATTTGGATTCTCTTTGTTTATTTGCACAAAATTTAAGAGAATTTAGAAAAGCTTTTAGAGGGGAAGTGGTTAACTTTTTTTGTTCTCCTTTAATTGCCAGTGATCTAAAAAAAAAGATTTTAGTAAAGGCTATTTCACCAAAAGATGAATGGGTTATACGGTTTTTATATGTATTAATAGATCGCAATCACTTACATTTACTCCATTCTATTTCTCACCTTTTAGACCAAGAAGAGCAAAACATTAAAAAGATAATGGATGTGGATATTTATTCAGCTACTCCTGTAGATTTATCCATTCGAGAGTTCATTAAAGCTTATTTAAAGCGAACTTTTAAAAAATCAATTCAAATAAAAGAAATAATATCTCCAAATTTAATTGGAGGAATTAAAATAGTTGCCAACGGAGTTGTTTTTGACGACACTTTGTTGTTTCATTTAAAACAAATTAAACTGTAAGGGGATATTTATGGCGATACAAGCAACTCAAATTAGTCAAATTTTAAAAGATCAAATTCGCAATTATCAAAATACCCTTTCAGTTCGAGAAGTGGGTCAAGTGCTTTCTGTTGGGGATGGGGTGTGTCGGGTCTATGGATTGGATCGAGCAATGGCTGGAGAGTTGGTTTCTTTTGATGAAAACTTATTTGGTATGGTTTTCAATTTAGAACAAGATCATGTGGGAGTGGTGATTTTAGGTGAGGGACAAAAAGTTTTCGAAGGGGCGGAAGTTCGAAGAACTCAACAAATTGTTCAAGTTCCTGTTGGGGAGGCTTTGTTAGGACGGGTGGTCGATATTTTGGGACACCCATTAGATGGAGGCGGTCCGATTAAAGCTCAAAAATTTTTAGAAGTTGAAAGATTAGCTCCTGGCATTTTAGATAGAGAGCCTGTTACAGAGCCTTTGCAAACGGGAATAAAAGCAATTGATGCTTTGATCCCCATTGGTCGAGGGCAAAGAGAGCTGATTATTGGAGATCGACAAACGGGTAAAACCACTTTGGGGATTGATGCCATCCTGAATCAAAACGGAAAAAATGTAAAATGTTTTTATGTAGCTATTGGACAAAAAAGATCTACTTTGGCTCAAGTTGTAGAAAAACTTAGAGCCAATGGGGCGATGGATTATACGACTATTATTTCTGCAACGGCTTCTGACCCAGCTCCTTTGCAGTTTTTAGCACCTTATGCGGGAACAACCATGGCAGAATATTTTAGAGATCGAGGAGAACATGCTTTGATCATCTATGACGATTTAACCAAGCAAGCACAGGCTTATCGACAGCTTTCGTTACTTTTAAGACGCCCTCCAGGGAGGGAAGCTTTTCCCGGCGATATTTTTTACATTCATTCTCGCTTGTTGGAAAGAGCTGCCAAGATGAATCAAGCCAAAGGAGGAGGTTCTTTAACGGCTTTGCCAATTGTAGAAACTCAAGCTGGGGATATTTCGGCCTACATTCCAACCAATGTGATTTCTATTACCGATGGGCAAATTTTTTTAGAGTCGGACTTATTTCATAAAGGTATTCGCCCCGCTGTTCATGTTGGCAAATCTGTTTCTCGAGTAGGAGGTGCAGCACAAGTTAAAGCCATCAAACAAGTTGCAGGGTCTTTGAAGTTAGAATTAGCTCAATTTAGAGCGTTAGAAGCTTTTGCCGCCTTTGCTTCTGATTTAGATAAAGCCTCTAAACAACAGTTACAAAGAGGTCGAAGATTAGTGGAAATTTTAAAGCAAGATCAAAACGAACCTTTAGACTTAGAATTACAAGTCGTTATTATTTTTTGTGCAGTTAAGGGTTATTTAGATGAGCTACCAGAAAAAGAAGTTTTAAGCTATGAACAAAAACTAAAAGAATTTTTAAAAACACGAGCTATTGATTTGCTAAAAGATATTAAAGAACAAAAACAAATCACTTCAAAAAGTGAACAAACAATAAAAGATAGTCTTAAAGAATTTTCAGCTGTCTTTAAAAAACAAATAGAGGTTAAAAGTTAAATATTTTTATAACCTTTTTTTTCTAATTCAATAGCTAGAGAAGAATCGCCAGTTTTTTGAACCTTACCATTTTGAATAATGTGTACAAAGTGGGGTTGAATATAATTGAGCAGACGATTGTAGTGAGTGATTAAAATAAAAGCTTTATTTTTATTGAGCAGATTTTTTAGACAATTTGCAATCAAAGACAAAGAATCGACATCTAAGCCCGAATCGGTTTCATCTAAAATAGCTAATCGAGGGGATAAAACAGCCATTTGTAAAATTTCATTTCTTTTTTTTTCTCCTCCTGAAAAGTGGTCATTGACTGAACGATGGATAAAAGAAAAAGGCAATCCCACAAGGTCCAATTTTTGTTTTACTAATTGAGTAAAATCTTGGTCATTCATTTCAGGTACTCCTTGATGTTTACAAATGGCTCGAAAAGAAGATTTTAAAAGATCCCAGTTACTCACACCAGGGATTTCAACTGGGTATTGAAAAGCCATAAATAGTCCTTCTTGAACTCTTCTTTCGGGACTCCATTGAGTAATATCTTCGTATTGGAGATGAGTTTCATAAAGGATTTCCCCTTTGGTAATTTGATACCCTGGGTGACCAGCTATGACTTTAGCTAAAGTGCTTTTCCCCGATCCATTGGGTCCCATGATTGCATGAATTTGCCCCGGTTTAATGGTCAAATGGATTCCATTTAAAATACAATGAGAAGCTTTAACATGAAGGTTTTTAATTTTTAACATTTATAAAGCAAATGTTTATCGGATGATTTCATTTTAAGCAATGCTATTTTCTAATTTCATCTCAATCAGCTTAACCGCTTCAACAGAAAATTCTAAAGGAAGATGTTTAAACACTCGGTGGCAAAAACCGTTTACTAATAAAGAGACCGCTGATTCAATGTCTAATCCTCGGGCTTGAAGATAAAATAATTGATCTTTATTAATTCGAGATGTCGTTGCTTCATGTTCTACAACAGATTGTTTATTTTTAATTTCAATCAATGGGTAAGTGTTAGCATGGCTGTTTTTTCCGGCCAGAAGAGAATCACATTGAGAAAAATTTCTAGCCCCTTTTGCAGATGGCAAAATAGAAACCTGCCCTCTATAGCTATTAATTGATTGGTCAGTTGAAATACCCTTAGAAATAATTGTACTTTTTGTGTTTTTACCAATGTGAATCATTTTAGTCCCCGTGTCGGCTTGCATTTTATCATGAGTGAGTGCCACCGAATAAAAAGCTCCAGAAGAATTTTCCCCTTGGAGAATGCAACTGGGATATTTCCAAGTAATAGCGGCTCCTGCTTCTACTTGAGTCCATGAAATATGAGATCCCTTTCCTAAACATTTGCCTCGTTTAGTGACAAAATTATAAATTCCGCCCTGACCTTTTGAATTACCGGGATACCAGTTTTGAACAGTCGAGTATTTAATTTGGGCATCTTGCAAAGCAATAAGTTCCACAACAGCGGCATGGAGTTGATGAGAATCTCTCATAGGAGCCGTGCAACCTTCTAAATAATTCACATAAGAGGATTCTTCAGCTACAATGAGAGTTCGTTCAAATTGACCACTGTCTTTTTTATTAATTCGAAAATAAGTGGAAAGATCAATCGGACATTTAACCCCCTTTGGGATAAAACAAAAAGAACCATCAGTGAAAACAGCTGTATTTAAACAAGCAAAAAAATTATCTCGATAAGGTACGACCGATCCAAAATATTTTTTTACAATTTGAGGATATTTAGTTAAGGCTTCTGAAAAAGAACAAAAAATAACTCCACTTTTTTGTAAAAGGTCTTGATGAGTAGTACCCAAAGAGACACTGTCAAATACCGCGTCTACGGCTACATTGGATAGACGATCTCTCTCGCTGAGTGGAATCCCCAAGCGGTCAAATGTTTTGAGTAATTCAGGGTCTATTTCTTTTGGTTGAGAAGTTTGGGTCTTTGGACGATTAGCTGGTGCCGAATAATAATGGATATTTTGATAATCCATCGGAGGATAAGAAAGTTGAGCCCATTGGGGTTCTTTTAAAGTTTGCCAATGACGATAGGCCTTTAGTCTTTCTTCTAACATCCATTTTGGCTCTTTCTTTTTTTTAGAAATTTGCTGAATAATGCCCTCACTTAAACCTTTCGGAAAAGTTTCTGAAGACACTTGGGTTATAAAACCATATTTATATTTTTTATTTTTTAGCATTTTTCTGTTTGCATTGTGGCATAAATTAGTTATTTTTTCAATTGAATGGGAAAAAACAAGGAGAACCCCCCATGGTAGCACCCGGAATTACAGGAATGATGTCACTTGTTTTTTCAGCTGGTATTGTTGTGCAAATGACAATGATTGTCTTAGCTTTTATGTCTATTTTTTCGTGGGCTATTATTCTCAGTAAGAGGTCTTTGTTTAAACTTGGTGTCGTTAACAATGAGCCTTTTGAGGATATTTTTTTTAAAGCCGAATCTTTAGATGAAATTTATGATATGTCCAAATCCTATCCTAAAAGCTCTTTGGCGGGCATTTTCCGATCCGGATATTCTGAGCTAAAAAAAATTGTCAATGCTAAACAGCCTGAAGGAAAAGAAAATTTAAATATGTTGTCGGGCATGGATAACATGCAAAGAGCTTTAGATAAAGCTGTCAGAAATGAAATTTCCAAATTAGAAACCTACTTATCTTTTTTAGCTACCACAGGTAGTGTCAGTCCTTTTATTGGATTGTTTGGAACAGTATTTGGGATTATGGATTCTTTTCAACGAATTGGAGCCATTGGTTCAGCTAATTTGGCGGTTGTAGCTCCGGGCATTTCGGAAGCATTGATTGCTACAGGCTTTGGTCTTTTTACAGCCATTCCAGCTATGGTGTTTTATAATCAATATGTGAGTGAAATAAAAAAAGTGGAGTTGCAATTTGATAATTTTGTAACTGATTTTTTAAATATTTCAAAAAGAAATTTTTTTAAATAAAAAATAAAGGGCAAAATAAATGGGTGCGGTTTTAGATACAGAGTCTTCTTCAGGTAAAAAAATAAATAAGCAAAGAAAGATGTTAAGTGAAATTAATGTCACACCATTTGTAGATGTTATGTTAGTTTTACTAATTATTTTTATGGTAACAGCTCCTATGATGCAACAGGGGTTAAATGTGGATTTGCCCGAAACTATTTCAGCAGGGGTCTCTGTTTCAAATAATCCTTTTGTATTGGTTATAAAAAAAAATAAAAAAATTTTTATTGATTCTTTTGGTAAAACAAAAAATTCTTCCCAAAAATTAAAACAAGAAGTTGAAATTTCTCTAAACCATTTAGGAAAAAAAATATCTGCTATTCTCACTGCTCGCAAAGATCAACAGATTTATATTCAAGCGGATAAAATGGTTTCTTATGGTTTAGTTGCTCAAGTTTTGGCCGAACTCCAATCCGCTGGATTGAATCAAGTGAGCTTAATAACAACTTTTCATAAAAAGTAAATGATGGCTATTAAATGCAGTTATTAAAAACAGGATTGAAAATTTGCACTATCGGTTTTTAATTTTTTCTTTATTAATTCATGTGATTTTATTAGCATGTGTTGCTGGAGATTTCTCTAAATTTTTTTTTAAAAAACATACGGTGATTAAAAAAGTTATTCGTGTAGATATGGTGGGTTTACCAGAACTTTACTCGAAAACTTCTTTTAACACTTCGCTTAAAGTTAATAAAAAAAAAATTCCTTCTTTAAAAAAGAGAAGAAAAAAAAACAAAATAAAAAAACAAAATAAAAAAAAGAAAAACCCACTTTCCTCCTCATTAAACCAAAAAAAACTTAGAGCTCAACAAAAACAAGCGATTGACACATTAAAAGCTTCCGAGAGTATAGAAAAAATCAAACAAGATGTGGTTTCTTTAAAATATAAAGGTCAAAAAATATCTAAAGGAAAAGAAAGACAAGGTGCTTTAGATTCCACAGATAATTTTGAAATATTAAAGTACTTTACAGGGGTTCGTTTACATATTAACCTATATTGGCGTTTGCCAATGGAGTTAGCAAATAAAAATTTAAGAGCTAAAATTTATGTTGTGGTGAATAAAAAAGGAGCCGTTTTGAATAAAAGAATTCTTCAGTCTTCTGGGAACGAAGATTTTGATGCTCGAGTTTTGGAAACTTTACAAAAAGCCTCCCCTCTTCCGGAACCGCCAACGGAGAAAATACAAAATAAACTCTCAAATGGCATTGTGTTTAATTTTCCAGAATAAAATATTATGAAATTTTTTTTAACTCCAATACTCACTGTAACATTAAAAAAAAATTATTTTTTATTTCTACTGATTGGGTTTAAGGCATTTGCTTATGTATCAATTGATGTGGGGAAAGCCCATGTTCGGCAAAGCCAAGTGGCTTTACAGCCCCTTATTTTGACTAATCCTTCTCTGGATTCCAATTCTCTACAAATTGGATCTTCTTTATTTGAAGTTTTAGAAAAAAATTTATCTTTTTTAGGACGTTTTACATTAATTAATCAAGAAGCTTTTTTAGAAAAACCGGGAGAAAAATCTCTTAGACCTTATCCCGAATCGAGTAATGGATTTATATGGAAAAACTGGCAACTGTTAAATACAGATTACCTCATCATGGGGAAATACTCTTTAACAAAAAAAAATCTAGAAACTTTAGTTCAAGTAGAGTGTTTTGTTTATCATGTTCCTTTAAAAAAACAACTATTGCATAAAAAATACAGTGGTTCTATTCGTCAAATTCGGCAATTAGCTCATTATATATCTAATGATTTTATACAAGTGATTGCAAAAACACCCAGTATGTTTTTAACAAAAATTACAGCTGTCAAAAGTCTTTCCAATTCTAAGAAAGAACTTTTTATAATGGACTGGGATGGGGTTCAACAAAAACAAATTTCATTTCATCGGTCGATAGTTATGCTCCCTTTTTGGTCTTCAGATGGTAAAAGTATTGCTTATACGGCTTTCTTATATAACAAAAGAAAAAAAACCAGAAACGGAGCTTTGTTATTATATAATCGTTTAAAAAAAAATCGTAAAATTATATCTAATCGTAAAGGGATTAACTTAGGCTTTGGATTTTTGCCCGGAGGTAAGCACATTATTGCCTCTTTATTTTTAAGAAGAGATAGAAATATTGTTAAAATATCTTTGTTAGATTTTTCTATTCAACCAATTACTTTTTTTACCGATGGATCTATTAATGTAGACCCGGCTGTTCATCCCAACGGAAAGACAATTGTGTTTTCTTCTGATCGAGGAGGGAAGGTTATGCTCTATTCTACTAATTTTTATGGCAGTAGTATAAAGCGATTAACCTATCAGGGTCATTATAATGCCACTCCCGAGTATTCACCCGATGGAAAAACAATTGTGTTTTCTGGTTACGATCAAGGGCGGTTTGATTTGTTTATTATGAATGCCGATGGAACTCACATTCGTCGGTTGACTAGTCGTAAAAAATCAGATGGCAAGTGGGCAAATAACGAATCTCCTTCTTTTTCTCCAGATGGAAGATACATTGTTTTTTCTAGTAATCAAACAGGCAAATATCAACTCTATATTATAGATCTGCAAAATTATCAAATTCAACAAATCACAAATGATCAATATGGTTATAAGAGTCCCAAATGGTCTCCTTTTTTAACTCCTTAGAATTAATATGAGTGAAACCAATAATCATTCAATTCCTTTAGTTGTAGATTTAGACGGAAGTTTATTGAAAACAGATTTACCCTTCGAATCTTTTATTTTTGTGATGAGAAATCAACCGCTGAAGTTAATACAAATCCTTTGTCGGACTGTTTTTATAAAACTTTTTACCCACAATGTAATTTCATTAAAAAAACAACTTCAGCAACAAGCGACCGGTTTGTCGTTAAAAACGATGCCGTGGTCTAAAGGATTTCTAAATTATCTACGACAAGAAAAATTTTCTGGGCGATCTTTGGTTTTATGTACTGGTTCTACAGAAGAATATGCCTATCAAGTTAAAAACTTATTTGGACTTTTTGATCACGCATGGGGTTCTACATCTGATTACAATATGACAGGCAATAAGAAAGCTTTGTTTTTATTAAAAAAATACGGAAAATCAAAATTTGATTATGCCGGAAATTCTCTCATTGATCTCAAAGTGGCTCGTTTTGCCAGACAGTTTATTTTAGTTAATCCTTCCTTTGGGTTGAAACTTTTTTCATTTCAAGCAAATGTCTATCGAAAGTTTAATGATAAAAAAATTGATTTCATTTCTTTATTTTATTGTTTGGGCATACCTTTTTGTCTATGGAATAATGTTATTTTTATTTTATTGTTTTATTTTCCAACTTTAAAAGTGTTTTTTCAGTTAATGTTTATTACGGTCAGTTTTAATTGTTTAGCAATAGCAGGATGTTTATTTTTTAATAGTATAAAAGCCCAAGAAGATAGAATGCAACAAAATCCTAATTTAAAATCTAAGCATAATTTATTGGCATCTGGAGATATGAGTTTTTCGGTTAGCTGGACCTGGTCTATGGTTTTATTTTTAATGGGGTTCGGGTTGTTTTGTTATTTAATCCATTCGGTAGGGAGCATTATTTTTTTGATAATTAGTTATTTATTTTGTATATATTTACTAGTCTGTCTAAATCGAGATTGGTTTTTATATCAAAAAATGTTATACAAGACAATATTATACAGTCTTATAGCTGGTGAAGTTATTTGGTTCAGTTTGAAAGTATTGGTGTGAATTATGCGATGTAAATCATAAGGAGTAATATAATGAAAACAAATCAAAAGAAAATTCAATTATTTACCATTGTCAAATACTTGAGTATTATTTTACTTGTTTGTTTGGCAAGTTTTGTTTCTGCAAAAAATGGGGATTCTTTAAAAACTGTCAATTTAAATTCTTCTATGGTTTGTATTAGTCCTCAAACTTCAATGAAGACCGTTCGTAACTACTCGAATGTCTCTTATCTAAAAGCTTCTGAATTAGAATTTTGTTATGCAGTTAAATATTTACATAAGTATTATAATTTTTCTTTTAGTCTCAATAATGAAGATACAGATATTAATTTTATAAAACTTGGTCAAATGTTAGAAGCTTGTTCTTTAGAAGATTCCTCTTTGGAAGAAGAATATTAAAATTACATTTTAGGGTTGAGAGTTTATTTCTTGGGAAGAGATTGGGAGTTCATAGCAGATTTAATTTTCTTTATCAATTGATGTTCAATTTGTCGGATGTATTCTCTGGTAACTGAATAAGTTTGACCAATTTTTTGTAGAGTTAAAGGTTGATCAGATAAAAGTCTCTTATCTAAAATTAAAAGTTCTTTTTCATTTAACTGGGGTCTTAACTTTTTAATAGCTTGATTCATGATATGTTTTTCTTGAGAGAAATTGAGTTCATCTTCTAGAGAGTGTTCTTTATTATCGGGTTGGAGATCGATGAGGCGAGAAGAATGATTTTCTCCCACGGGTTGATCCAAACTGATATCTTTAGCATAAAGACGTTGTTTCATGGCTTGAAATTCTTTTTTTTGTTTTTTAGAAAATTCTAAAAGTTTCTTTTTCTTGGGTTGAGTCATTTGAATTAATTGGGCTTGTTGTTTTCTGAGCAAGTAAAACAATCGTCTTTGTCTAGCCGTTGTACCAATTCGCACTAAGGAATATTGACGCAAAAGGTATTCTTGAATATAACCCCTAATCCACCAAACGGCATAAGTAATTAATCGAACCCCTTTATAAGGATTAAATTGCTTAATTGCTTGAAGAAGACCAATATTACCTTCTTGAATGAGATCGATCAGTCGTGTGCCGAAGTGAGTATATTCCATAGCTATCTTTACAACAAATCGCAAATTAGCTTGAGCTAAAATTTTAGCAATCTGGGGATCTTTAGTGGAATAAAATTTTTGACTGAGGGTTTCTTCTTCTTTTTTATTTAAGACGGGGAATTTAGCAATTTCTTGGAGGTAAAGCTCAATAGAATCCTTTAGAATTGGCATTTGAGATTTTTTAATCTCTTTGGGATCAGATTTTTTTAACTTTTGGTTGGTCATTAAAAATACACCTTCTTTAGCTTATTTGATTACTCCATTTTGTTGCTTGATTGCTCAAGGATCCAAAATAAAAATATTTAATTGAGCGATCTATATCTGGAATATTGTCTTCAACCAGTCTATATTTAAACAAAATAAAAAGGTATAAGAAAAATTAAAACTTATTATGAAATTTAAACGAAGCATTTATTGTGGTCAGTTGCGAGCATGTCATGTTGGGCAAGATGTTACTTTAATGGGTTGGGTTCGTCGTCTCAGAGACCATGGGCAAGTAATATTTATGGATATCCGAGATAAGACGGGATATGTGCAGGTAGTTTTTAAAAAAAATCATGTGATTTGTTCAAAATCTGTATTTTCACAATCCAATCATCCAGAACAAGTGAGTTTAGAAAGTGTAGTGGCTATTAAAGGCTCTGTTCGCAAAAGACCTCCCGAGATGATTAGTAAAAAAACTCAGACGGGGGAAATCGAAGTGATCGGATCTCATTATCAGTTGCTGTCTCCTGCCAAGACACCTCCATTTTTAATTAGAGAAGAACATTCAACCCATCATTTATCAGATGAATTGGCTTTAAAATATAGATATTTGGATTTGCGTTCGGATCGTTTACAAAAAAATATTCAATTGTCTCATGAAGTTTATCAGATGGTCAGAAAAGAATTAACTAATCACCAATTTGTAGAAGTGGCTACTCCTATTTTGTATAAGACCACTCCAGAAGGAGCTAGAGATTACTTAGTGCCGGTTAGAAAATCCCATGGGTCTTTTTATGCGTTAGTTCAGAGTCCACAAATTCTCAAACAATTATTAATGGTTGGAGGGGTGGATCGGTATTTTCAATTGGCTCGTTGTTTTAGAGACGAAGATTTGCGTTCAGATCGGCAACCTGAATTTACTCAAATTGATATGGAAATGAGCTTTGCCGATGAACAAGATGTCAGAGATATCACCTCTCAATTAGTTCAAAAAATATGGAAAACATTTAAAAATCAAGATTTAAAAATTTCTTCTATGTCTTATGACGAAGCTTTGCAAAAATATGGAACCGATCGTCCCGATTTAAGAAACCCTCTTCAATTAACAGATCTTAATTCTTTGGTAAAAGATTTTCATCTGTCACAGCTAAAACAAATTAAAGCTAAAAGAGGAATAATAAAAATCTTGGCTGTGCCATTGCCAAAATCTCTTCAATCAGAAAATTTATTTCAAAAAAATTTTAGTAATACACAACTAAAAAAAATTGCAAAAGATTTTCAAACCCAAGGTTTAGATCTTATTATGTGGATCAAAAACTTACCAAAACAACAATGGCAGTATTCAACTCATTTTTCTTCAGAGGAGCAAACTCTGTTAAAACAATGGTTTAAAGAGGCCATTATTTGTTCTCCTTTAGATCAGAAACTCCAAAAGATAGAAAAAAAAGAAGATCCCAATGATTTACATGGGATTGTTTTTATTTTGGCTGGAGATCCTTCGAAAGTTCATTCATCGGGGTATCATTTGATCACCACAATTGGTCATAAACTGCACTTAATTCAAAAAACAAAAGATCGTTTTGTCTGGGTTAATAATTTTCCTTTATTAGAATATGATCATGTTTTAAAAAAATGGAATACTTGTCATCATCCCTTTACAGCACCTATAGAAAAAGACCTTCCGTTATTGATGAAACAAAATTTACATGAAAGACCTCTTTATGCACAAGCGTATGATTTAGTTTGTAATGGACAAGAGCTTGCCAGCGGAAGTGTTCGAATCCATCAAGCTTCTGTGCAAAAAGCCTTATTTCAAGCTTTATCTTTAACTCCTCAGCAATGCGAAGAAAAATTTGGATTTTTTTTATCTGCTCTTCAATATGGAACTCCCCCTCATGCCGGAATTGCTTGGGGAATGGAGCGATTGCTGATGTTACTTATTGGAACAGAACATATCCGAGATGTGGTGGCGTTTCCTAAAACCACGAGTGGTCTTTGTTTAATGTCTTCCACTCCTTCTTCTGTTCAAAAAGAATTACTTATGGAACTCGGAATTTATTTTTCGGACAAACAAAGGTTCGAATAAAAAACCTGTATTTTCTACACCGGTTAGTTTGTAAATTCCTTTGAGAATTCTTCGTATATGTTGAGGTTGCCGAGGTTGCGGAATGCGATCCAACACGATTAAATGACTAATGCTTAAAACAATCATCTGTCGGACTGTAGAAGTATTCCATGAAGGAGCTCCCATTTGAATTAACATTTCTAAACGCCATAAAGCTTGTTTATGATTTTCTGCATGAATGGTTCCTAAACTACCACTATGTCCGGTTGCCAACGCCATTAATAAATCTTTAGCTTCTACGCTTCGAGTTTCTCCCATAATAATTCGGTCAGGTCGCATTCTTAAACTTTGTCGCACTAATTCTGATTGATCCACATTGGTGAGGTTTTCTTGTACAGATGAACGAGTAATTAACTTAGAGCTAAAATCATTAGGTAAAATTAATTCATCACTATCTTCAATTGTAATAATTCTTTCGTTAGCTGGAAGACACTGTAGACATGCGTTTAAAACAGAAGTTTTCCCCGAACTGGTGGGACCACTAATCAGTAGATTATTTTTATCTTTGATCAGCTGTTTAATTAAAAAAATAGATTCATCATTAGCCCATCCTTGGTTTCTTAATTTTGAAAATGTCCATGGAGTTTTGGGATGTTTTCTAAAACTTAAATGAAAACTCACATTGACAACTGGGTTTCTAATTAAATGAACTCGCCAACCTCTCCAATTTCCATCTGTAAATAATTGATTTAAGTTTAAAACCATTTTGGCTTCTTCACAGATTCGATGAACAAAATTATTAAAAGTGATAGGGGATAAAAAGTAATCATTTAATTTATGTAACTGCCCATTTTGTTCATAAAAAATACAGTTTTGTCCGTTAATGATAATTTCAGAAATATCTTCATGATGGATAATGGATTCCATAGGTCCTAAAGAGAAAAATTCATTAATTAATCGATCGTGATGCTTAAGGGCCGAATTTTTCTTTATAAGGGTTTTCATTTGATTGAGATTAGATTGGAGTTTAGAAGACTGTGGACGGAATAAATCTATTTGAGATTGTTCTTGTAGACATTTAAATACATAATGAAATTCTCTTTTTAATAAAGAAGAAGGTTCTTTTTTCGAATCATTTGAAAAACGACCATGAGGAGATGAACCATGAGGAGATGGATCGTTAGATAAGTTAATAGCTGGTTTTATTTGAAGGTTGGAGGTCATTTATAATAAAACCTTACGAACAGTTACAAAAATATTTAGCTTGGTTCGTTCTTTAATTTTACCAGAAGAAGAAAATAATTTTCCTATTAATGGGAGAGAAGATATTATGTGTGGAGCCAGATGACCTTTTCCTGTTTGTTGTCTGAGCAGAGTAGATAATACAAGAGTTTGACCATTTTGAAGTGTTAAAGAAGAACTAATGGGGCTAGATTTTATAGCGGGTGCGGAGTGAACCGAATGAGAATGATCGACATCAGAAATATTAACTTGAGTTTGAATGTGAATGTTTTTTTTACGACCAATTTGTGTTGTGAATTTTAAGTTAATTCCATAAGGCTTCCACTGAATAGATGGGGATCCTGTTTTTGGATGATAATGCGGAATGGGAACTTTGCCACCCGAATGGAAACGGGAAGTTTTATTGTGTTCGTTTAATAAAACAGCTTGGGCTAAGATGCGAGCATCCCCTTGGCTTTCCATAGATTTAAATAGAGAGAGCCATTTTTGAAATGAACGATTGAGTAAATGAGCAACAAAATTTTCGGATATTTCTTTTTTAATCGGATGGTCCACCTCTTTATCAGAACTTTTTGTTCCCCAGAAAAAAGGACTTTGAATCGAATGATGAGAGCTGGTCTCTACTAAAAGAATTTTTAATTCTACTAAGCTCGAATGAGCAATTAAAGTGGGATCTTTTTTGAGAGAAATACCATAAGGTCGGAGATGCTCTTGGTATAAAGAAAAATAAGGATGATTAGAGGATAAAATCACCTGAAGAGGTTTTTGATTCCATGAGAGAAGAAAAGAATCAAAAAATTGTTTTTTAGAAATAGTATCAGTTGAACTATCTGGTTCATCTAACGAATTATGTATACTGGAATAAATTTGTTTTTGTAAAAAATCTTTTAGTGGAAAACGCAGATCCAAAGGTACTTTTGCAGAAAATAAATAAAAAATATTATGTTTTTGAACTATCTTTGATAAGTCTTTAAAATCTTTTATTCTCAGCAACTGCCCAGTTATATAAAGCTGAAATTTTTTATTTAAACGCACTTTGACTTCAAGCCCTTGCCGATTTTGAACCAACTGTTGCAAAAGTTTAAAATGATGTTTAATCCGAGAGGGTAAAACCTGTATTTTATACAGTTGAGACCCAATATTTATAGATACCTTTCCTACTTTTCGGGCTTGAATGTTTAAAAAATTACCTCCATCTTTTATGGAGACAATTTTACCTTGGCTAACCCATGTCTTTGCTAAATTTTTGGTAAAAATTTTAATGCTTTCTCCGGGTTGCAATATAATATTTTTTGCAGAAGATTTAACATGAGAGTTCAGTAAATGCTGACCTATCTCATTCCCAGAGGCGAAAGTCATAGGAAAGCCTATTATCTGAATTAAGTAAAATAATAAGAACCAAATAAAAATCTCTATCCTCCTCAATCAAAAAATATCTATGTAAATATCCATGCAAAAAGGAGTCCTCTTTTAAAAAGAAGCATTTAAGATTGTCTAGCTGCGTTAAGCTCTTTAAAAACTTAAATTTAATAATCTAAACGACAATTTTTAGGGATATTATTATTTTGATCATTTAAAGCTTTAATTCTAAGATAATATCTTGGAATTTAATGCTCATTTAAAAAAATTTAAAAAAAACTGTTAAGGTTATCAGAAAATGCCCAGCACATGTTTAAATAACAAAAAAATTAAATCGGTAGAAAAAAACAATGTGTTTTCATCTCTACGAACAGTTCGAACTATTCGCATTCGTCTCCGTTCTGGATTGCAGAAAAATACGAGACTCAAAATGGAGGGGCGTAAATTTTTGTCCCTTTTACCAAAAGAATCTTTTCCCATTGTGTTTTTTGATCCACAGTATCGGGGCATTTTAAATAAAATGAGATATGGAAATGAAGGGAAATCCAGGGGTAAAAAACGATGTACACTACCTCAAATGCAAGAAGCAGACATTGTGCAATTTATAAAGAAAATTAACAATGTACTCATACCCAGTGGGCATTTGTTTTTATGGATGGATAAATATCATTTGTGCCAAGGTTTTTCTAATTGGTTAGTGGATACCAGTTTAGGTGTCGTAGATCTTATTACTTGGAATAAGCAAAAAATGGGCATGGGGTATCGAACTAGGAGAATTTCTGAGTATTTAGTTATTTTGCAAAAAAAGCCAAAAAAAGCCAAAGGAGTGTGGAAGTTGCATAACATACGAGATGTATGGGAAGAGCCTATAGAGAATAAAAATAGACACACTCACCGCAAACCAGTAGCTCTTCAAAGTCAGTTAATTCGCGCTGTTAGTAATGAAGGAGATATAATAGTGGATCCGGCAGCTGGTTCGTTTTCCGTTATGGAGTCGGCAAGGTGTGTGAATCGTCATTTTGTTGGTTGTGATTTAAATGGTTAGTTTTAAATAGTTATTAAATTATGTAAGGACATAATATGGCAAAAATTCGAGATCGTATATCTATCAATAGTTCGGGTTCTTACGAAAGGGTATTTGGTAATAAAAAATTAGGGAATCTGATTAGTAAGGTGCATGGAACATCTATTGCAGATGGCACTGAGTTAGAAAAACTTATTAGGGATCATATTTCACCTATTTCTAATTTAGATGAATTTCTGGAAAAAGAAATTATGGAAGATGGTATATATCTTGCCAGTAAAGAGCAAATTAAGAAATCTCAAACCTTTGATTCTCATCATACTGAACCAGATTTTTTGATTTTTAAAAGAAGAAATAGGCAGCAAATTTGTTATGTGATTGAATTAAAAGATGGGCATGTTTTTGATACTAAAAAAGCTAAGGCAGAACGGGATTCACTGCATGGTTTTACTGAACGGAATGGGCAGCATATTTCTTATAAATTTCAAATATATGTGTGTTGTTTTAATGTAGAAACTAAGGAACAAGCTTATGATGGTTTAAAAAGAAAAATATTAAAAGATGAAATATTAACAGGCAGGGAATTTTGTAATTTATTTGAGATAGATTATAACCATATCATTGAATCCAGAAAGAAAGATCAAGAAGAAAATTTACACTATTTTTTAAATGAATTGATAAAGATTAAAGAAATTGATGTGTTTTTACAAAAACAGTATAAGACATTAATTTAAAAAAATATTATGAGCACATTTTATAAAGTAGCGATTGCCAATCGGGGAGAGATAGCTATTCGGGCCATTAGAGCTTGTAAGGAATTAGGCATAAAACCTGTTTTACTTTATTCTGTAGCTGATAAAAATAGCTTGGCCTATAGATTGTGTGAAGAAACACTTTGCATTGGTCCAGGAGATCCTCTACAGAGTTATTTAAATATCTCTCGTGTAATAAATGGAGCGATGAGTGTTGGAGCAAAAGCTTTATATCCCGGCTATGGATTTTTATCTGAAAGAGCAGATTTAGCGATTGCTTGTGAAAATAAAGGATTGATATTTATTGGTCCACCAGCTTTTTGCTTAAAACTGTTTGGAAATAAAGTGGAAGCCAGAAAAAAAGCACAAACTTTAGGTATTCCCACTTTACCAGCTTCTTATAATCCATCCTTATCTTCTGCTCAAAAAATAGGCTTTCCGGTGATGATTAAAGCTTTGCATGGGGGAGGAGGAAGAGGACTTCGTATTATTTTTAATGAAAGCCAATGGGAGGAAGCTCTATTCTCTGCTCAAAGAGAAGCAAAGCTTGCTTTCGGTAGTTCGGATATTTTTATAGAAAAATTTTTACCAAATGCTCGGCATATAGAAGTACAAATTTTCGTCGACAGAAGCGGGCAAGTTCATTATTTATCCAATCGAGATTGTTCGGTTCAAAGAAAACATCAAAAAATAATTGAAGAAGCACCTGCTCTTAAACTTTCTACCCATCAAATTCGTCAAATGAAAGATGTTGCCACAAAACTTATGGAATCTGTATCCTACCTCCAAGCGGGAACAGTCGAATTTTTATGTCATGATTTGCAATTTTATTTCTTGGAAGTTAACCCTCGCTTGCAAGTAGAATGCCCTGTTACAGAAGAAGTATTGGGAATTGATTTAGTTAAAGCTCAAATGCTCACAGCTTTAAAGCAATTTCCCTTTGCTACGAAGTTACCACTCACCCCTAAGGGGCATAGTATTCAGTGTCGGATTTATGCAGAAAATGTAATGGAACAAGTGCCAATTTTTGGATCCTTACACACTTGTGAATGGCCAGTTGGAGGAGCTGGTAGACGAGTGGATATGGGATACGAATCGGAAGATATGATCCCTCCATTTTATGATTCCATGATAGGAAAAATCATTGTATGGGACGAAAATCGTATGCGTGCAATCAAACGCATGGAACAAACTCTAAAAGAAACAATTATCTTTGGTGTAGAAACTAATATTTCTTTTTTGCAAGATTTAATCACTCATCATGCATTTGTGAAATCTCAAATACATACTCAATTTGTGGAAGAAGTGTTTTTAAAAAATTGGAAACCAAAAACTAAAGAGGATTTAGATCCCGATGTTCTTCATACAATTTATAAAAACTTTCCTCTGCTTTCTTCCTCTGTTTTATCTTCAGATAGAAAAGAACTTTTTAACCCTTGGAAACATTTTTCATCCAGCAAGTAGTAAAAAAATCAGTATGAAGTTTATTGAAATTTTTTCTAATGGTTCGACTCTTCATATAAGAGCAGTCCGAATTGATCAGAAAATTTGGATTCATTTTAAAGGAACTATTTTAACTTTACCCTACCCCCCTATCTCCCCTCGTGCAAATTTACCTCAATCGGCTCTTATGGAGAAAGATCTGAAAAAAAATATTATATCTCCCATGCCAGGGCGGGTTTTAAAAATTTTTGTAAAAACGGGGGATTTGGTAAAAAAAAATCAATCTCTATTAATTTTATCGGCGATGAAAATAGAATATACTTTAAAAGCTCCGGCAGTTTGCCGAATTGAATTAATAAAAATAAAATTAGGAGATTTAGTATCTGTGGATCAAGAATTAATCAAAATAAACGATTCAATTGAAGGGTAAATTATGTCAGTCGTTCATATTGTAGAAGTGGGGTTAAGAGATGGTCTGCAAAATACATCTAAAAAATTATCTGTTAAAGCTCGGTATCAAATAGTTAAAAAACTTTCTGAAGCAGGATTAAAAAGAATCGAACTTGGTTCTTTTGTTTCCCCTCAAGCGATACCTCAAATGATAAATACTGCTGAACTGACTAAAAAAGTTTTGCTTAATCAATCCAAAAAGATACTGCCAAGGGATGTTTCTTATAGTGCTTTTGTTCCAAATGAGGTGGGCTTTAATAAAGCTATTGAAAAAGGTTTAAAAGAAGTTTCTGTTTTTATTTCTTGTACGGATACTTTTTCTAAAAAAAATATTAATAAAACTGTAAACGAAAGTTTAAAAAGTCTCCAAAAGATTACTCGTCTGGCACGAGCTTTAAAAGTAAAAGTTCGAGGTTATTTGAGTGCTGCTTTTTACTGTCCTTATGAGGGAAAAGTTTCACCTCCAACAGTTGCTCGATTAGCTGACCGTATGGTGCAAGAAGGAGTATTTGAACTCTCTATTAGCGATACAGTTGGAGTGGCGGTTTATTCAGATGTGGTTCGACTTATGGAGCGGGTTCAAAAAAAAGTTTCTGTCAAAAAAATTGCTTTACATTTTCATGATACCAGAGGGTCAGGTTTAGCCAATGTAGTGGCGGGACTTCATTGTGGAGTGAGAGTATTTGATTCCAGTATTGGAGGATTGGGGGGTTGCCCTTATGTGCCGGGAGCTAGCGGAAATATTGTCACAGAGGATCTTAATTATTTGTTAAAAAAAATGAGTTTTAAAACTTATGTTTCTACTCAAAAGCTCATACAAGTTACAAAATTACTTGAAAAAACTCTTCAATATCCTCTTCCCTCTAAATTGTCTAAAATTAAGACTTCCTCCAATCATTAACTCTCTATTTACATAGAAATAACTGGTTATTCTTGACTGAAGCCATCAAATTTTTTTAGCTTATAAAAAAAAGTGGAAGGAGGAAAAATGCATTCCACAGACAATCCAACGGGATTAAAAGGGGTTTGTTTTATTGAATATGCTTCTTCTCGTCCCGATTTATTAACGGCATTGTGGAAATCCATGGGATTTACCTATTTTGGTCCGCATAGTAAAAAAGCAGTGGATCTTTTTTTTCAAAAACAATGCTATTTTATTCTCAACAGAGAAAAAAACACTTTTGCCGAAGATTTTTCTAAAAAACATGGTCCTTGTGTTTGTGCCTTGGGTTTTCGAGTTAAATCTGCTCAGCAGGCTTTTTCTTATGCAGTTTCTAAAGGAGCTACTCCCGTTGAACAAGATTCCCATAGTCATAGTTTCCCAGCTATTTATGGAGTGGGGGGTTTAGTTATTTATTTGGTGGATCAAGATATCACTTCTTTTTTTTCTAAAGAGTCGGATTTTTCATCTTCTCATTCAGTGGAATTGTTGTCAGTGGATCATCTCACACATAATGTTTTTCAAGGGGAGTTACAAAAACAATGTGACTTTTACTACGAAGTTTTTAATTTTACGCAAAGAAGGTATTTTGATATTAAAGGGCTTAAAACGGGTTTAATATCAAAAGTGATGCGTTCTCCATGCAATACCATTACGATTCCAATCAATGAGCCTTATAGAGGATCTGCTGGAAAACAATCCCAAATTCAAGAATTTTTAGAAGAATACAAGGGATCGGGTGTTCAACACATTGCCTTAATAACGGATAATATTGTGGAATCAGTAAAAAAACTTTTTTCAAACGGCATTTCTTTTTTAGACATTCCAGATACCTATTATGAAGAACTTCCTCAAAGAGTTCCAAATATTAAAGAAAATTTAAGTCAAATAAAAGAAAATCAAATTTTAGCAGATGGAGATGAAAAAGGTTATCTGTTACAAATTTTTACTAAAAATGTGATTGGACCTATTTTTTATGAAGTGATTCAGCGACATAACCATGATGGTTTTGGAGAAGGGAATTTTCAGGCTTTGTTTTCTGCAATGGAACGAGATCAAATGGAAAGAGGATATTTAAAGGAGTAATTGTTATGCATGATTATCGACAAGGACTCATTTATTCGCAAGCTCATAAAGGTATCCCCGATGGTTACTATGAAGAAGAACAAGGTCGGCAAGGATTTTACGGTCCCGTATCTCATTTATTGAGGAAAGCTCCCAGCACTCGGTGGAAAAACATTCGAGGTCCACTTAAACCCAGAATGTACAATTTACAAAATTTAGCTAAAAATTGTAAGCAACCCATTCTGTTTAATTCTGCTCTTAGAGTTTCTTACTGGAAAATGAATCCCGTATCCACAGATTCATTAAAAGGGATTAGAAATGCCAGTGCGGATTTAATTTATTTTTGTCATTGCGGAAAAGGAGAGATTTTAACAGAATATGGATTGTTGAGTTTTCAAAGCGGATCTTATGTTGTGATTCCTAAAAATGGAGTTCATACCTTATTAGTTAAAGAATCTGTAGAACTGTTAATGATAGAGAGTTTTTGTGGGTATTTTCTTCCACCCAAGCGAGGTATGTTAGGTCAACATGCTATTTACGATACTCAAAATTTACAAAAACCTAATTTATCTCTTCAACAAAAAAAGCAGAAAGAATTGAGAATTAATATTTATGAAATTGAAGTTTATCGTCAGGATCAAAAAACTATCTTTTCTTATGAAACAGATGTTTATGATGTGGTGGGATGGAGAGGTAATCTTTTCCCTTTTGTTTTAGATATGAAACATATTATGCCAGTGAGTAGTCATCGTGTGCATTTACCTCCCAGTGTACATACTACTTTCCTAACTTCTCATTTTGTTGTGTGTTCTTTTGTTCCGCGTCCCTTAGAGACAGATGCAGATAGCTTAAAAGTTCCATTTTATCATCAAAATATCGATTACGATGAGGTGTTATTTTATCATCGAGGTAATTTTTTTAGTCGAGATCATTTAAAACCAGGTATGATGAGTTTTCATCCCAGTGGTTTCCCTCATGGACCTCATCCAAAAGCCTTAGAGAATGTTCAAAATCAAACTCATACCAACGAATATGCTGTCATGATTGATTCCTCTCTCCCTCTCAACTCTTTTTCTGATTTATCTAATATAGAGTTAGCAGATTATTGGAAGTCATGGCAGAAGTGACATTATCTCCTAAGCAGGCGATGCAATTAGCTATTCGTTTAGCAAAAAAAGGATTGGGTTTTGTCGCACCTAATCCGCCAGTTGGATGTGTGATTTTAGATCGAAATTATCGATTATTATCTTCTGGGTATCATAAAACATACGGAGGAGATCATGCCGAAATATCTGCATTAAAAAAAATTGTGGATACAAAAAAACTAAAAGGTGCACACTTATTTGTCACCTTGGAACCATGTCATCATTATGGAAAAACCCCCTCTTGTGCAGCCGAGTTGGTTAAATATTCATGGGGATCTTTAACCTATGGTGGGTCGGACCCTTTGACTCTTGGTAAAGGAATCCGATTTTTGAAAAAAAAAGGTATTCGCGTTCTCCGAACAACGGATTGCAAATTTGAATTAGAACAATTAATCGAATTTTTTAAATTTTCCAATCGCTATCAGCGTCCTTTTGTGAGTTTAAAAGTGGCCTCTAGCTTAGATGGGGTAATTGCCACACCAAATAGTCAGCAGGTAAAAAGCCTGTGGATTACACAAAAAAAGGCGAGAGAGTATGTTCATTTTTTAAGAGGAATCCACGATGCTGTTCTCGTTGGAGCTCATACACTCATCCAAGATAACCCTCGGCTCAATAGCCGAAATAAGCAATTTTTACTCAAACAAAATAAAGTGATTATTTTAGATCCCAAGGGGGAAGTTTTTCCGTTTCTTTCTCGTTCTCGATTGATCAAAACTCATTCTGCCAGTCGTATTATAATTTTTTGCTTAGATCAAAAAAAAGTTAAATCTTCTTATAAAAAACTTAAGCTTCAAGTGCATTGGATTAAAAATCATTTGGTGAAAAAATACCATTATTCGAAGTTAGAAAAAAAAGATGCCACCCCCGTTTTTCCACTGGATTTTTTATTAAAAATATTATATCAAAAAGAAAACATACAATCTCTTATGGTGGAAGGTGGAGCTTTTTGTTTTTCTCAATTTTTACAGCAAAAAATGGCTCAAAAGCTTTATTTGCACATGGCCCCTATCTTATTGGGAGAAGGGCTTTGTTGGTCAAAGTATTTAAAAATCAAAAATTTAAAAGCCAGTCCTTTGATAAAAAATGTCCAATATCAAATGGCAAAACCAGATCTTCTTTTAGAAGGATATTTAAAGTTTACTTCTGCTTAAATTGAGGGATTAGTTAATGAATCAAAAATTATTAAAACAGACTGCTCGCCTCGCTCGATTGCATCTTACAGAAAAAGAATTGCAACTCATGAATACTCAATTAACTTCTGTCTTTAAGTATTTTGATAAAATTGGGTCTTTTACTTTAAAAGAATCATTCAAACCTTTAGTAGATCCTTTAGATGGGCTGAGAAAGACTTCTGCTTTTCGTTCAGATGAGGTTATTTCATTTCGTGATTACAAAAAATTAATATCTCTTTCTCCAAAAGTTTTAGGAGATGAGTATTTAGTACCTCCTGTCGTAGAATAAAAATTAGAATATGGAATTATTAAATCATTCACTCGAAGAGATTAGTTCTGGTATCAAGAAAAAAAAATTTTCTATAAAGGAAGTTTGTCAATTTTTTTTAGATCGAATTACAAAATATAATTCTTCATTAAATGCAGTTGTCACTTTAAACGAACAAGCTATTTCGCGAGCTATTCAAATGGATCAGAAGATTCATCAATATCGAGATCTCCCTTTGTTGGGAATTCCTATTTTGTTAAAAGATATTTTCTGCACAAAAGATATTCGAACGACAGCGGGTTCTCGAATGCTAGAAAATTTTATTCCTCCTTATTCTGCAGAAATTGTTCAACGTTTGGAAAAAGCGGGGGCAATTATTTTAGGCAAATGCAATCAAGATGAATTTGCAATGGGAAATAGCAATGAACAGTCTATTTTTGGTCCTACTAAAAATCCATGGAATACCGATTATGTGCCGGGGGGATCCAGTGGTGGATCTGCAGTTTCTGTATCTGCTGGTTTTGCACCTGTATCGATTGGCTCGGATACAGGAGGTTCGGTTCGACAGCCGGCTTCTTTTTGCAATGTCGTAGGTATAAAACCGACTTATGGGAGAGTGAGTCGATATGGAATGATTGCCTATGCTTCGAGCTTAGATCAAGCAGGACCTTTGACAGTCAATGTAGAAGATAGTGCTTTGGTATTACAAGTTTTATCGGGAGCGGATCTTAAAGATATGACTTCCGCCCAACATTTAATTCCCAATTGGAGTCGACAACTTCAATCAGGTGTTCAAAAACTAAAAATTGGATGGCTGGTTTTAGAAGATTTAGTTTCACCAGAAGTTCAAACTGTTATGAATCGAGTTCAAGATGTTTTTAAAAAGCATTCTTTTGAAATAATACCCATTCATTTATCTAGTTTGGCGGTAGCTGTTCCAACTTATTATTTAATTTCCACTAGCGAAGCATCCAGTAATTTAGCAAGATATGATGGAGTACGATATGGGTATCGTCATTCTTTTTCAGATTTGGAAGGGGGTGCAAAAAATTTAGAAAATTTTTATAGTCGAACGCGTGGACATGGATTTGGTAGCGAAGTTAAACGAAGAATTTTAATGGGTACATTTTGTTTATCCCAAGGATATTATGACAAATACTATGAAAGAGCTTGTCAAGTTCGACGATATATTAGGGATGAGTTATTGCAAATTTTTTCTAAAGTATCGGTGTTGGTCTTGCCTGTTTCTTCTACTCCTGCTTGGTCCATTTGTCATACTCCACCGGGTTCTTTAGATTCTTATTTAAGTGATCAATTTACAGTTTTAGCTAACTTAGCGGGTCTTCCATCTTTATCAGTTCCAGCGGGATTTTCTTCAAAAGATCTGCCTATTGGAATTCAATTATTAGCGGAGCATTTTAATGAACAAAATTTATTTAATATAGCTTATTTTATTCAAAAAAAACTGGGAGTAGTGGGGAGGAGACCCAATGTCTGATCTTGAATGGCAAGCTGTAATTGGTTTAGAAATTCATGCTCAACTATGCACCAATAGTAAATTGTTTTCTTCCGATTCTTCTCAATTTACCAATCGAGCTAATGTCCACATTCACCCAGTGAGTTTAGGGTTACCAGGAGTTTTGCCCGTATTAAATCAAAAAGTTTTAGAATATTCCACTCGAGTGGGGTTGGCTTTAAATTGTCATATTAACCAAAAATCCGTGTTTGCTAGAAAAAACTATTTTTACCCAGATTTGCCAAAGGGATATCAAATTTCTCAATATGATCAGCCTTTATGCGAAAAAGGACATGTTCAATTTAACCAAGATGGGCAAACACACAAAATACGCATTCGCCGAGTGCATATAGAAGAAGATGCAGGTCAGTTTCATCATCATCAAAATTGCTCTTTGGTTAATTTTAATCGATCGGGAGTTCCATTAGTGGAAATTGTATCAGAACCCGATATTTCTTCTCCACAAGTAGCAGGCACTTTGGCTCGGATTGTGTGCAACACTTTAAAATATATTGAGGTCTGCGATGGTTCTTTAGAGGAAGGCTCTCTTCGGTGTGATTGCAATGTGAGTATTAAAAAACCATCCGATTCAACTTTAGGTGTTAGAACAGAAATTAAAAACATTAATTCTTTTAAATTTGTTCAAAAAGCCATTGAATACGAGATTAAAAGGCAAATTTGTCTTTTAAATCAAAAACAGCCAGTTTTTAGGGAAACTCGCCTCTATGATTCTTCTCAAAATAAAACTTTTCCTCTTCGCTCTAAAGAGGAAGCTAGTGATTATCGCTATTTTCCAGATCCCGATTTACCCCCCGTTGTCTTATCTCCGGCATGGATTGAAAAACAAAAAAGTTATATTACGGAACTTCCTTTAGATAAATTAGATCGTTTTCAGAAACAATATTCTCTTTCTAAAAAAGATGCCAATTTATTGGTAGAAGAAAAATCTCGAGCAGATTATTTTGAAGAAGTGGTAGCCGTTAGCAATCATCCATCTCTATCAGCTAATTGGTTATTGAATGAGGTCTTAGCTCAACTCAATGAATCTAAAAAAGGCATTAACTCTTGTCCTGTTTCTGCTAAACAATTGGGGCAGTTGATACAAATGATTGATCAAAAAATTATTTCTGGGAAAATAGCTAAAAGAGTATTTAGTGAAATGTGGAAGACTGGCGAAGATTGTAAAAAAATTATTCAAAAACAAAATTTAAAAAATATTCAAGATGAAGATATTTTATTGCAGATGGTGGATCAAATAATCCATCAATTTCCCAATCAAGTTAAAGAATATCAAGAAGGAAAACAGAAAATATTTGGGTTTTTTGTAGGAGAAATTATGAAATTAAGCAAAGGGCAAGCAGATCCTAAAAAATTAACTCCTTTACTTATAAAGAAATTAAAGTCTTAATCCCTTATATTTTTTAATCCCTAGCGGATGTTTTTTATTTCCTATTAGAGTATTTAGCTCTCACTCATTATAGCCAATCAGCTGGTTTTTAATAAACTATAGTCCAGTTTGAAATTAGAATTTATTAGACTTTATATCTAACTTGTTTTAGCCTTAAAAGGGGTCATTGTTATAATCTTTTTTTACAACTATGATGAAACATTTTATTTTATTTTTATTCTTTTTATTTTCAGCTTGTTCCTCATTTCGAGATTCAGCACCCCCTTTGGAGTTAACTCCAGAAGAAGATCTTTCAGAGAATTTAGAAAATAATGTAGAAAAAGATGAAGATTCTTCTGATTCATCACTTCCTTCTTCAGTGGGAGAATCAAATGTTAGCAATGAAAATATCGATATAGACGAAGATGAAGAAGGAGAGATTATTTATATTGATGAAGAAGACGAAGACTTAATTGTGGAAAAAGAAGGAGAAATCAATATAGAAGAGGATTTATCAGATCCTATAGAACAAAGTGCTGAAGGATCAGAAGATAACCCATCAGAAGAACTCACCGACTCGATGGCTGATACAGTTGATTCCAGTTCCACAGAAAGTTTTTTACCTCCTAGTTCTGTAGAACAAACCAAGGCTTCTCATTTAAAAACTTCGCAGAAGAAGTCTTCTTCTCCGGTTAAGAAGACTTGGATTCCTCTTAAAAAAATTAAAGTTCAAACTTATCGCAAAGGGAATTTTTTAGTTAATGCCGTTTACATTGCTCGGATAGAAGATCGTATCTCATCTGTTTCTCATAAAATTTTTGGGTCCGATCAAACCTCTCAACTCTATACTATTAATCCTCACCTTAAGAATCGAGATTTAAAAGTAGGGGATAAAATTTATTATCAATCTCCTCTTCGTCCACAAGACACAGATAAAATACTTTTCTATTTTGAGGATAAAGGGGTAGATCCCACAATGTATGACATAGAGCCTGGGCAAAATATTCGCACTCTTTCCACTCAATTGTTAGGGGATGTCAACAGCTGGAAAGAAATTTGGGCCACTAATCCAGAATTAGTATCTAAAGGGATTGTAGATCAAAAAATGACTATTAAATATTGGCTTCCAGAAGATGAAGTGGCTAGTGTACCACAAGTTCCTCTGTCTGATGATTCAAAATCTTCTTCTGAATTAGCAGAGGAAGTTCAACCAGAAGGTTTAGAAGATAGTTTGAGCGATGATTCAGCACCTCCTCTTATTGAAGGTGAAGTAGCTGATTCTTCTCCAGAAGAAGATTTATCTCCTCCTTCTTTACCACCACCGCTAACAGAAGAGAATTTAAAAGAAAAAGAAAAAGAAACGCTTTTTAGTAATTTTCCAATGGAGAAACTTTTATTGATTATTGTTGCAATTGGGATTTTATTATTTGCTTTTTTTCGGATCTGGAAGAAAAGAAAAAAAGTGGAGTATGACTTTAGTGTTGCCAATTTTGAAGTGGAGGAAGATCAATAATCTTTGAGTTCGAGGTCCACAGATGGAGTATTAACGGGATTACACAATTTTTATTGACAAATAAAAAAGATTTTGTTTAGGTTTAAGTATTGATCTTTATATTTTTACTAATCGCTTGATAAATCGCTTAATTCTTTGTTGCACATAAAAAAAAGAGGTATTGATAATTTAAAACATATTAGTTAGCAGGAACAGGGTTGTGAGAAACAATTTCTGAAAAGTGAAGTATGAATCGTTCAGAATCAGATAAAAATAAAAATCCAGCAGGAAAAAGATCCAATTATATCTCTTCTTTTTCGGATAGAAAGGGAGTGAGAAGATCATCGGGTTCTAATAAGAATCGCTACCGAAACAATAATAATAACAATAATAATTATAATGATAATGGTCGTTCTCGAGGTGGAAGAGAAGGTTTTTCTTCTTCATCTGGATTTTCTACTAAACCTTCAACGGTGGATTTGTCAGATATTTCTTTAACAGAACAAGAAAAAAAAGATTTAGATTTTAAAAATTTACGGTCGAAAGATATTCGAGAAATTATCACTTTGGCAATTAAGCTAAAGATTGAAAACCCAGCTGGGTTAAAAAGGCAAGATTTAGTATTTGAAATACTCAAACGAGCTGCTCAATTAGGTGATATTTATGGTGGAGGAGTATTGGAAATTTTGCCAGATGGGTATGGTTTTTTACGATCTCCCGATTACAATTACCTACCGGGAATTGACGATATTTATGTGAGTCATTCTCAAATTCGACGATTTGGTTTAAGAACAGGAGATAGTATCACAGGAACGGTGCGTCCTCCGAAATCCAGTGAGAAGTATTTTGCAGTTTTAAAACCAGATAATATTAATTTTAAATCTGCGGATCATTTAAAAGAAAAAATTCTTTTTGATAATTTAACTCCCATTTATCCAAAAGATCCATTGAGGATGGAATGGAATCCTTCCGAGTATACAACTCGTGTTGTGGCATTAATGTCTCCTTTGGGCAAAGGGCAAAGGGCTTTAATTGTAGCCCCTCCTCGAACTGGAAAAACAGTTCTTTTGCAAAATATCGCTAATGCTATTTCTAAAAATCATGATGAAGTTTATTTAATTGTCTTACTCATCGATGAAAGACCGGAAGAAGTAACGGACATGTTAAGGCATGTCAAAGGGGAAGTTATTTCTTCAACTTTTGATGAACCTCCCACTCGTCATGTGCAGGTAGCTGAAATGGTTATTGAAAAAGCCAAAAGATTAGTGGAGCATAAAAAAGATGTAGTGATTTTATTAGATTCTATCACCCGATTAGCACGAGCTTACAATACCGTAATCCCCCCTTCTGGGAAAATTCTTTCTGGTGGAGTGGATTCGAATGCCCTTCATAAACCCAAACGTTTTTTTGGAGCAGCTAGAAATGTCGAAGAAGGAGGTAGTTTAACTATTGTAGCCACTGCTTTAGTGGATACAGGTTCTCGAATGGACGAAGTTATTTTTGAAGAATTTAAAGGTACGGGGAATTCAGAAATTCATTTAGATAGAAAACTTATGGAGAGAAGAATTTTTCCATGCATGGATATTAATAAATCAGGAACTCGGAAAGAAGATTTATTAGTTCAAGAAAATGAACTCAATCGATTGTTGATTTTACGAAAAGTACTAGCTCCAATGAATGCTGTCAATTCTATGGAATTTTTATTAGATAAGTTAAAAAAAGCTAAAACTAACCAAGATTTTTTAAATAATATGAGTAATTAATTATTAGAATTAGTTATTTTAATTTCAAAAAAAATGTTTAAAAAATTAGATGAAATGGAAGTCCAATATAATCAATTAGAAAATCAAGTTAAAAACTTATCCGAGCATTTTTCTACAGACCAAAAAACTCAAATTTTAAAAGAGTATTCTTCTTTATCTAAAATTATAAGTATTTATAGGGAATATAAAAAAGTAAAATCCAACATGGAATATCATAAAACACTTATGAAGCAAGAAATATCAGATAAAGAGATGGTTGTTTTAATTAAAGAGGAGTTAATCCAATTACAAAAAAAAGAAGAAAATTTATTTAAAGAACTTAAAAGTGTTTTATTGCCTGTAGATCCATTGGATGAAAAAAATGCTATTATGGAATTTCGTCAAGCTTCTGGAGGGGATGAGTCGGCTTTATTTTGTAAAGAGTTATTTGTTTTATATTCCCATTATGCGATTAAAAAATCTTGGAAAATAGAAATATTATCTTCTTTAGCTGGTAACAGTGGTGGACTGCGAGAAATGATTTGTTCAATTAGTGGAGAAAAAGTGTATGCTCATCTTAAATATGAAAGTGGAGTGCATCGAGTGCAAAGAATACCACAAACGGAGTCGCAAGGTCGTATACACACTTCTACAGTCACATTGGTTGTACTCCCATTAGTGGATAAAAAAGATATTACCATACATTCTTCAGATATTCGGGTGGATACTTTTCGTTCCAGTGGGTCGGGAGGTCAACATGTTAATACAACAGATAGTGCGATCCGGATTGTGCATTTACCGACAAAAATAACAGTTCAGTGTCAAGATGAAAAATCTCAACATGCTAATAAGGAAAAAGCAATGAAGGTTCTCTATGCCAGGTTGTATGACAAACAAATGCAAGAAGAAAAAAGTAAGACTTCTCAAACTCGTCGATCTCAGATAGGACGTGGAGATCGTTCTCAAAAAGTTCGTACTTATAATTTTCCTCAATCTCGTATTACAGATCATCGAACGGGGTTAACACTTCATAATATTGATGGAGTGATGAGAGGAGAAATTGATCCCTTCGTGGAGTCTTTAAAAAAACAAACAATTGGGACTCATGTTTAGGGGGAGTTATTTTTTGATAGAAAGGTGTTGGGAATGTTATTGGGAAATGCATTAGTTACTTATTTTAAGAAAGATGTTAATCAAAACAAGTGGTTATCCTCATTAGATGTGGAATTAATTTTTAGCTATGTTCTCCAATGTCGAAGAGAGGATTTGTATGTTCGTTGGGATACCAAGTGTGGGCAATCCATTTTGAAGCAGTGTCAATTTTTTATCGATCAAAGAAAAACAGGGCGACCCATGGCTTATATTTTGAAAAAAAAAGAATTTTATAGGCACTTATTTGATATCAGCCCTCAAGTATTTATCCCTCGTCCAGAAACAGAAACTTTAGTAACAGCTACACATTCGGTTTTAAAAAATCAATTAGACAGAAATTGGACAATTGTAGACTTTGGTTGTGGTTGTGGTTGTGTGGGTTTATCTTTATTAGATCTATTTCCAAATGCGTGTTTGATTGGAGTAGATATCAATGGGGAGGCTTTAAAATTGAGTCAAAAAAATGCTCACAATTTAGGACTGTCTCATCGATCTTTCTTTATAAAAAAAGAAGTTGAAAATTTATCTCTTCGAGATATAAATCTCTTTAACAAATCAGATGTTTATATTATTGTGGCCAATCCTCCGTATATTGCTTTTAATGATCCACTAATAGAAAAATCAGTAGTTGATTTTGAACCACCGTCGGCTTTGTTTTCATCTGAGCAAGGGTTGGAGCATATTCGGAGGTGGTTTAAAAAAGCGAGTGAAATTTTAATACCCGGGGGGTATTATTTTTTTGAAATAGGAAATCATCCAGCTCAAACACTTCATAAATATTTATCAAAAGATTTAATTTGGAAGAGGTCTTTTAAAGATTTATCGGGTTGCCAACGGATAATGTCTTTTCAAAAACATCATAATGGATAAAATTATTATTAAAGGTGGGAATAAACTCCAAGGTGAAGTTCCAATCAGTGGATCTAAAAATGCAATTTTACCATTGATGTTTTCTTCTTTATTAGTGGAAGGAAAGCATGTCTTTCATAATGTACCGGATTTAAAAGATGTGGAAACTTCTTGTATATTGTTGGAGTATTTAGGATGTTTAATCGAACGAAATCAAAATACTTTAATTATTCATCATAGAAAACTAAAAACTTGTAAGGCTCCTTATGAATTAGTTCGGCAAATGAGAGCAAGTGTGTTGTCCTTAGGACCTTTATTAGCTCGTTATGGATGGGCTCAAGTGAGTTTACCCGGAGGATGTGCTATTGGGACACGAGCAGTTCATTGGCATTTAAGAGGTCTTAAACTATTGGGAGCTTGTATTGAAATTCAAAATGGACAAATTGTAGGAAAGGCTAAAAGCTTAAAAGCTAATCGTTTATTAATGGATTTCCCATCTGTAGGAGCTACTGAAAATCTCATGATGGCAGCCAGTTTAGCAAGTGGTACCACTGTTATTGAAAATGCTGCTCGAGAGCCAGAAATTGTAGATCTCGCTGGGTATTTGAAAATGATGGGAGTTCATATTGAAGGGGCAGGAACCCATTGTATCACTATTACATCTAACAACTGCTTAAAACCAGGTGAATACCATGTCATGCCAGATCGTATTGAGGCGGGAACTTTTCTATTAGCAGGAGCTATTACTAAAGGAGATATTTGCGTTACGAACTGTCTACCCAATCATTTAAGTGCGTTGCTTTTAAAATTAAAATCAGCAGGATTTAATATTGATGTTCAAGGGGATGTTATTTCTTTATCTACTTCGGGAGTTATTTCTTCAGTAGATATTGTAACGGCCCCTTATCCGGGTTTTCCAACGGATTTACAAGCTCAATTTATGGCTCTACTGACACAAACTCATGGAATAGGCTTAGTTAAGGAAACTATCTTCGAAAATCGATTTATGCATGTTCAAGAGTTAGCCAGACTGGGAGCAGATATTTGTCTGACTGGTTTCACAGCACGAGTGAAAAAATCTTCGCTCCAAGGGGCTCCAGTGACTGCAACCGACTTGAGAGCGAGTGCTTGTTTAATTTTAGCTTGTCTGGTAGCTCAAGGGGAGAGTACAGTGCATCGAGTGTATCATTTAGACAGAGGGTATGAGCATCTGGAGAAAAAATTAGCTCACTTGGGAGCAAATATTAAAAGGCGATAAGGATATGTGTTAAAATCATTTTCAGTAATGAATAATAATCAATTGTGGCTAATAAAGAATAAAAAAAATCGAGTAAAAGGTCCTCTCAGTACAGAAGATGTCATTTCTCTTATCCAAGAGTCTTCCCTAACCGGCGAAGAATTTATTGCTACCTATCCGAATGGAAAATGGAAATTATTATGTGTGGAACCTGTTTTTTATGATGTCTTAATGGATATTTTATCTTCTAAAAAGCAATCTCAAAAGTCAACTTCACTTCCGTCCTCTTCGGATTCTTTGTCCGATGATGAATTTGCTACAGTTGTTATGGACTCCCAAGATATTAAAAAATTGAAAAAATCATCCACTCGTAAAAGATCTTCTCATTTGAGCAATAGAAAATCTCAAAAAAAAGAAAAAAAATTTATTTATAAAATTCCTTCATCTGATAGTGAAAATGCCAATGCAACTTCTAGCAAACAAAATAAACCACTCCCAAAATTCCATCGCAAAAACTTTTTTCAAAAATTTTGGCTCTCCGGTGGGTTGTTAGTAATTATTGTCGGGTTTACTTTTTTTTATTTTTTAAGTTCTGTTCCCGATGGGGAATTTGTAGAGTTAAAATTGCCAAGATGGAATCAACCTCCTTTGAATCCAGCAGATAGTGAGCTTTTATTTAAAAAAGCATTTGCTTTTTATTTAAAGAGTTCTTTTTCTTCTTATATAAAAACTCAAAACTTATTAGTAAAAGCTGTGGAAGGAAATCCAAAAAATAAGCAAGCGATGGCTCTTTTATGTTTAGTGTATTTAGAATTATGGCCTTTTTCTAAACAAAACTTTAGATCCAATTATGTGATTTCAAGTGTCAACCAGAGGATTTCTTCTTTAGATAAAGGAGGAGTTCGTTCTGGGATATGTCAATCGGTGGAGTTATTTGTTAAAGGAAAATACAAAAGAGCAAAGAGTATTGTGGACAGTTCTTTAAGTGGTTTATCCACTGGTAGTACGGAAGATAAAAAATCTCAACTTTTTTTACCCATTTTTTATTATTTAAAGGCTTCGTTTCTTTATTATTTGAATGATTATACAATGATGTCTTATTATTTAGATACTATTCAAAAAATACTTCCTCGATGGATTCGTCCTCTCTTGCTAAAAGGAGAGATACTTTTAAAACAAAATAAGTTTTCAGAAAGTTTATCTGTTTATCGTTATATTTTAAAATTATACCCTACTCATAAAACAGCTCGCATTCAAGCGGGTTTAATAGAGTATAAAAAATTTAAAAAAAATGATAAGGCAAAAAAATTGTTTTTAATGGCAGTTAATGATCCAGAAAAAGTTCATTATTCGGTTATTTCATCCGCCTATTTAGGGCTTGCGGAAATATTTTTTAAACAAAATTCTCCAGATCAAGCATTAATGTATGCGAGAAAATCTTATAGTTATAATCCATTAAATAAAAACAGTCGGGAATTAATTATTAAGTTAGGAGGTATGGAAAAGTTAAAACAAACTAAAATTAAAGGTAGTCAATTAGTGTTCGAAGGGGATCAATTAATACTAAAAAACAAAATTCATGAAGCCATTAGTTTCTATAAAAAAGCTTTTAAAGTTAGTAAAAATACAAATTCTATAGTGGCAATTAAAATTGCTAAAAATTTTTCAACTCTTGGTTTGTTTGATAAATCTATGGTATGGCTAAAAAAAGCTATAGAAGCTGATCCTTATGTAATGGAATCCTATATTTTAATCTCTAAATATTACTCGGACAGATACGATTTTTATAATGCAGAAAAAATTTTAAAAATTGCCAGAAGAAAACAATCTGGGAGTTATGAAATCTCAAGAGCTTGGGCCAATCTAGCTTTAAAAAGAGGAGCTTATTTGCAAGCTATACAATATGCTAAGCGGGCTTTAGAGCTTTACGAGACTGATGCGGAAACTTTAATTATTTTATCGTTTGCTTATGCAAAATTAGGGGATGTCAATAAATCTTTGGGTTTTGCAACACAGGCTAAAGATATAGAGCCAGATCTACCAGAAGCTCAATCGGCTTATGCAAAAGCTTTAGGTCTTTCTTATGGCACACAAACAGGTAGCAACTATTTTAATCGTTTGATTGTTAACTATCCTCAAGTTTTATATTATCAAATGGAATTAGCTAAGTATTTATTTGAAGATGAACGCTATATAGAAGCTCAATCAGTGGTGCAAAAAGTGATCAATCAACAACCTAAATATAAAGATGCTTATTTTTATCTGGGTCGAATTTTTATGATAGAAACTGACTATTCACAAGCTTATGAAGCTTTTTTACAAGCAGCTATTTTAAACCCAACGAATCCTAAGTCGAAATTTTATGTTGGAAAAATGTATTTAAAGCAAAAAAATTATAAGTTAGCTAAAAAATCTTTTTCTCAAGTATTGGCTTTGAATCCTCTTTATCCTAAAGTCCATTATTATCTGGGTCGAATTGCTTTTTTAAATGGAGATTATTTGACTGCCATTGAGGAGTCTCGTTTGGAAACTCAATCGAACCCTCATCTAACAGCTCCTTTTTTACTGGCTGGGGAGTCTTATGAGAAATTAGGTCGTTTTCAAAAATGTGCAAAAGAGTATCAAAAAGCGATTGAAAAAGATCCTGAAAATTTGAACTTATATGTTCAAACGGCTCGATGTTATAGAAAATCTGGATTATGGGATTTGGCAATGGCAGTTTTAGAAAAAGCTTCTGGGGATGCCGATCAAGGAATTCAATCTGGAGATCCTCAACTTTACAAAGAGTTGGCTGTCATTTATGAAATAAGAGGGATTTTTCCAGAAGCTGCTGAATCTTACTGTACTTATTTAAATTTATTTCCTACAGCAAGTGATCGAAAAATAATTCAGAAAAAAGTGCAGTATTTAGAAAAAAAAATTGGTAAAAAAATCAAAAATTGCGGATAAACAATATTAAATGGAAAACTTAAACACACACTCTATTCAACCCAAAGAAAAAAAACGATACGGGAGATATCTTTTATTTTTGTTTAAAATTCTCTCAGCCGGTGGAGTGAGTTTTTTCTTTTCCTTATTGGGACATGTTTTAATTGGATACAGTTGGTTTTCTTTTATGTTTGTGTTTTTAACTGTGTGGTTTGCTTTCTTTACTTTAGTTGGAAAACTTCAGTTACTGGGTGTATTAGCAGTGGATGTTTTATTTATTCTCATTATTTTATTGCTTCGAATGTATATTACAATGGCTTGGAATGGGTAAAAATAGCAATTATTTGGGAGAGGTGGCAGAGTGGTTGAATGCCCCGGTCTTGAAAACCGGTAGACTCTTTCGAGTCTCGTGAGTTCGAATCTCACCCTCTCCGTTTCTCTTAAATTATCAGAGGTTTTAAATGAGGTTTGATAATGAAAGCTAAAACAAAAAAAAAGATGCCAATCAGTTGGTATATCCAACTTAATCTATTGGTTTTAATGTTTTTATTGGTTATTTTTTTAATGAATCGAATTCATTCTCCTATCGTTCATTCTGGGTTGGGGGTGTTTTTTTCACCTGTAGAAAAGTCCAATCGGGGCGTTTCTATTAAACCTTTAAAGTTGATGAAAAAAAAACCTATTGATTCAGCTCCTATTTCTCCTGTAAGAAAATAGCTTGATTGACAGTTGGGATCAGGTTTTTTAATTTTATAAAAGATATTTTGTGGTGTAGCTCAGTTGGTAGAGCAGGTGGCTGTTAACCACCGAGTCGGGGGTTCGAGTCCCTCCACCACAGCCAATTTTTCTTTAAAAGTTTACTTCTTTAAAGAAGGGTTTTTAGAAGTCGGTAAAATCGGACTATCATTGTTGTTAGGACCTTGTGTTAAAGCCGCTTGAGCCACTCTTTCTTGAATCGTCTTATACGGAAAAGAATTAGACTCTGGCAGAGTGTAGCGAGGAGTGGGTTTGTTATGTTTTCTGGAATCTTCTAAAATAACCCGACCGTCTAATTTTGTTTTATAGAGACCAATCTCTGCTAAATAATTGGATAAACTTCCATCTCCTCTCTGGATAATTGCCTTTAAAATGTTTAAAGGAGCAGAAAGAGAAGATTTTTTTTCTGCACCGAAAATAATCTGAGTTAAAGTAGCCGAAGTGATATCATTTTTTGTTTCGTTATCAATAATTTGTACTTCCTCTCTATTTCGAATCATTTTAGCAATGTCATTGAGAACAACATAAGAACTTTGTTCTGTATCGTAAAGCTTGCGGTTTCCATATCTTTTGATAATTTTTGCTTTTCCTGAATTTTGTCTGGATATTACATCGTTGACGAAACCTTGATTCACCTTAGACCTCCTTCATATTGAAAAGCTGTTTAATCATCCCTAGAAAAGCAAGGCGTCATTGCCAGAATGAATTTTATAACAACGCATAGTAAAGATTGATTGAGTCAATTGTCAAGATTTGTTTTAAGACAATTTTTTAAAAAAATGTCATTAAATAATAGATGTAAGATTTTTATTATTTGATTAAATTGACTTAAAAAGTTTAATATTTTAAAAGTTCATTGTGTGAGAAGTGAATCTAAATAAGATTGTATTATTTTTTGATTGCAAGATTATTAATTATTTGTGTTTCAGGATTGTTTTTTTTATCTTCCTGTCGAATTCTTTATAAAAAAAGAGTTGGCTTAGTTGATTTAAAATCCCATTCAAGTGGGGTTTTTTCTGGTTTTGTTGTTCTGCAACAAAAGAAAAAAAGATATTATTTAACTGCTGAATTGGCTGTTTCTCCAAAGGGACTCTTGAAGATAGATTTTATGGTTGCATTGGGGTTTCCGGTGATGAGTTTGTTAATCCATCCTTCTTCAAATGAAGACGGGATAGTTGTTTTTTTTCAGTCAAAAAGTTTTTATCGAGGAAAAAAATTACGATCTGTTATTAATCAGAAATTTTCTCTTCCATTAGATATGGGTATTTTAAGGGAAGTATTATTTGAAAAACCTCCAACCAATAAGGGGTGGCATTGTCAAAAAAATGACGCTAATCAGTGGAGTCGTTGTGTACACAAGGGTTATCTGATTGAATGGCAGAAAGAGAAACGGCAAAAAATTTTATTGTTTTCTGCCCATGACTGGAAGTTTTCTTTTCATTATTCAAAATTTATTTCCAAAACCCACCCCAATCAATTTATTCTTAAACCCCCTTCGGACTTTAAATTAATTGCAGTTCCTTAAACTTTTTTTCTGTCTTAAGTTTAGCTGGGTAGACATTTATTTATGATTAGCTGTATGAAATAAGGATATGATTGAATCTTGGTTGACTCGCTTTTTTGGAACACAGCATGAAAGAAACTTAAAAGTTTTTTCACCACTTGTGGAGAAGATCAATAGTTTGGAATCATCCATGCGATCTCTAAAAAATGAGGATCTTCAAGCTAAAACCGCGACATTTAAGGAACAAATCAGTCGAGGTCGATCTCTAGATGATTTGCTACCAGAGACTTTTGCTGTGTGTAGAGAAGCCTCTCGTCGAGTATTGGGACTTAGACATTTTGATGTTCAAATGACTTGTGGCATTATTTTACATCGAGGTAATATTGCAGAAATGAAAACTGGAGAAGGAAAAACTTTAGTGGCCACTTTGCCTGTTTATTTAAATGCTTTAGGAGGTCAAGGGGTGCATGTCGTCACAGTTAACGACTATTTAGCCAAAAGGGATACGGAGTGGATGGGGCAAATTTATCATTGGTTGGGATTGAGTACGGGGACTATTGTTCATGATTTAAATGATTCACAGAGGCAAAAATCCTATAATGCAGATATTACTTATGGCACTAATAATGAATTTGGTTTCGATTATTTGCGCGATAATATGAAGTTTAGTTTGTCTCATTGCACGCAACGATCACTTAATTTTGCAATTGTAGATGAATGTGATTCTATTTTAATTGATGAAGCTCGAACTCCTTTAATTATTTCAGGTCCTAAGCAAGATTCGACAGAAAAATATTATCATGTTAATCGCATTATTCCACAGCTCAAAAAAGATATTCATTTCACTATGGAAGAAAAATCTAAAACAGTTTCTCTCACAGAAGAAGGGAACTCTCAAGTGGAACGATTACTTAAGATTAAAAATTTATACGATATTATTCATATTGATTTACTTCATCATATTTATCAAGCTTTAAAAGCTCATTATTTATTTAAAAAAGATGTGGATTATATGGTGAAAGATAATGAAATTATTATTGTGGATGAGTTTACTGGTCGGTTAATGCCTGGGAGACGGTGGAGTGAGGGATTGCATCAGGCAATAGAGGCTAAAGAGGGAGTGCGAGTTCATAAGGAAAATCAAACCTTAGCGACAGTGACTTTCCAAAATTATTTTCGAATGTATAATAAGTTATCGGGTATGACGGGAACGGCAGAAACAGAAGAAATGGAGTTTAAAAAAATTTATGCGTTAAGTGTCTTTGTGGTTCCAACCCATGAACCCATTCGAAGAGAAGATCGAAATGATGTTATTTATAAGACTCGTAAAGCTAAGTTTCATGCCATTGAGGAAGAAATTTATCGTGTTCATCAAACGGGACAACCTCTTTTAGTTGGAACTGTGAGCATTGAAACTTCTGAACTTTTATCTTCTTTGTTAAAAGATCGTGGGATTTCTCATAATGTTTTGAATGCTAAACATCATGAAAGGGAAGCTGAAATTATTGCACAAGCTGGTAGATTGGGAGCTGTGACAATTGCAACGAATATGGCAGGAAGGGGGACTGATATTGTTTTAGGAGGTAATCCAGATTTTTTATCTCGTGCAGAATTGAATGTAAAAGCGGATGAAGCCACAGTTCAAAAATCACAAGAAAAATTTAAAAAAATCTGTGAACGAGAAAAACAATTAGTTACTCAAGCTGGTGGACTCTATGTGATTGGGACCGAAAGGCATGAGTCCAGACGAATTGACAATCAACTCAGAGGTCGTTCCGGAAGGCAAGGAGATCCTGGTGTCTCTTGTTTTTATTTATCTTTAGAAGATGATCTGATGCGTATTTTTGGCGGGCAAAATATGCAAAAAATAATGAATATGTTGAAAGTGCCAGATGATGAAGCCATTACGGCAAAACCGGTTACTCGATCTATTGCCAGTGCTCAAAAAAGAGTGGAGGGGCATCATTTTGATATTCGAAAACATCTTTTGGAATACGATAATGTGATGAATCAACAAAGAACTGCTATTTACAAAAAACGAAGAAATATTATGGATGATCAATTATGGGAAAGGCAATGTTTAGATTTTTTAAGTGATGTGACCTCTTGGTTTTTAGATCATTATGCAGGAGAAAATACCAAGCCAGAGTTTTGGAATTTAAAAAATCTTTATAAAGCCCTTTGTCAGCATTTTGGATTTTCTATGGACAACTCGCCTTTAAGTCGTCTACCTTTATTAGGGCAATCGGATCATTCGTCTGTGGAAATAAAATCTCAAAAAGTAGTGTCTTTAGTTAAACAAGAAATTAAAAAAGCTTATGAACTCAAAAAAGAATCTTTAAAAGAACATTTTAAACCCGTTGTTCAAATGATTTTACTTCAAACTTTAGATGCTCGTTGGAAAGAACATCTGGAAAACATTGACCGGTTAAAAGAAGGCATTAACTTGAGAGCTTACGCTCAAAAGGATCCTTTGGTAGAATATAAAAAAGAAGCTTTTATTTTATTTGAGCAAATCACTTTTCAGGTGGCAATGGAATCCATTGAGAAAATTTTTAAAATACAAATTCAAGAAGAAGAAAATTATGAGAGAGATCAATCGGTAGATATGGATAAATGGGATTATCAAAAACCCGAGTCTTTTCCATCTCAAGTTCCAATTTCTCAAAAAAATTTTGAAGAACCAAAACTCAACCGTTCTCAGAGAAGAAAACATTATAAATTAAAGAGGAAAAAAATTAAGATATGAGTTTAGTTTGTCCATGCTGTAATCAAAAATCTCAATTGATTGCTCTGTCTGATGAGATGAAACATTTAAGAGAATGTTCTCATTGTCGATCCGTATTAAGTTTAGAGGGAAATACTTTGAATGTTGTGGATTCTATGGTTCATACAAATAATCAAAATCCAGATTTAGCGAACCCTCTAGATGAACAACCAACCAATCATTCCCCTTTGGAAGATTCACCGGCACAAGATTTACTGGCACAAGACTCACCAGCAAAAAATGTGCCAGCAAAAAATTCCTCAATTAAAGATCCGTCATCAAAAATAGAAAAACTTTCTATCAATGATGAATCAACTACCAGTAATGAACCAGCTACTAGTAATGAACCAACTATCAGTAATGAGCTAACTGATAAGCTGTCACAGACAGATGAATCGTTAAATTCATCTGTTGCACAAGCTGAAGAATTTCAAAATCCAGAGTCAGAGAGTCAAAAGCCAGAGAATCTAGAATCAGAAAATCCAGAGTCAGAGAATCCAGAATCAGAAAATCTTCAGAATTTAGATTCACCGATTGTAGGTGAACCTATTAAAGATCAAAAAGAATCTTCTTTAGTAGAATCTTCTCCTTTGGAATCGGGGATGGATTCTTCCACTTCTTCTTCTTTTTCAAAGCAGGAGCCATCTGTATCGGAGGTTTCAAAAAAAGAGCAAGATTTTTCAGATGTGGAACACTATGCAAATACCTCTTCGAGTCATAAGGGGTTATGGCGATACGATCTGCAAATTTCTGGAGTTATCGATTCAGCTCATGTGGAAAAACAAGTCATGTCTATTTTAGAAAATTCTCGCTTAAGATTGTCGGCTCAAGATCTTTTGTCAGATTTAAAAAAAGATGGTATTTTGGTGATTAAAAATATTAATTTAGTTAAAGCTATGTATTTAGTGTCTCAACTGATGCAGTTACCGGTACAGTGTTGTTGGAGGCAATACATTGCTCAATCAAAAGGAGATCAATAAAGGATGAAAGAAAAATAGATGAAAGAAAAATGGATATTAATTGAGAAATACCAAGATATTCGATTGGAGAAAACAAAAGATGGGATAGGAAAAATCACAATTTGTCGTCCAGAAGTGCGAAATGCTTTTCGTCCACAGACAGTAGAAGAAATGAAGAAAGCTTTTGAATATGTTCGAGATGATTCCTCATTAGGAGTTGTCATTTTAACTGGAGAAGGCAGTCAAGCTTTTTGCTCAGGTGGTGACCAGCGTGTACGGGCCAAAGGAGGTTATGTAGGAGTCGATGGAATTCCTCGTTTAAATATTTTAGATGTACAAAAACAAATTCGTTCCTTACCTAAGCCAGTGATTGCTCAAGTGGCTGGGTTTGCAATTGGAGGAGGTCATGTATTACATGTTGTATGCGACTTAACTATTTGTGCAAGTAATGCTCGGTTTGGGCAATCGGGTCCTAAAGTGGGTTCGTTTGATGGAGGACTGGGGAGTGCCTATTTAGCACGGATTGTGGGACAGAAAAAAGCCAGAGAAATATGGTATTTATGTCGTCAATACTCAGCTCAAGAAGCTTTGGAAATGGGATTGGTGAATTGTGTAGTGGATTATGAAGACTTAGAATCAGAAACTTTAAAATGGTGTCGTCAAATTCTCAAACATTCTCCCATGGCTATTCGTTGTTTAAAAACGGCTTTAAATGCAGATTGTGATGGACAAATTGGATTATTGGATTTAGCAGCTAATGCCACTTTATTATATTATTTAAGTGAAGAAGCTCAAGAAGGGAAGAAAGCTTTTTTAGAAAAGAGAAAACCAGATTTTTCTCAATATCCTCGCTATCCTTGAGGTTATTTTTTATAGAAAAGCCGACGATAGTAAAACACTAATGAAGATTAAGTATTGGTTATGTTCAGCTCGTCCATCCACTTTATGGGTGGGAATAGGACCTATTTGGGTGGGATATTTAATGGCTGTCAACTATTTGGAAACTTATAATTTTTGGTTAAATGGAATGATTGTTTTTTGTGTGTTGTGTATTCAAATTGCCACTCATTTTTTTAATGATGCTTTAGATTTTTTAAAAGGAGCAGATGGTGCATTTCGCATAGGTCCCCATCGAATGGCACAAAAAGGATATTTATCTACCCGTCATTTAATGCAAGCGGGAGGGGGGTGTTTAGTTTTAGCCATGCTTTTGGGTGTGTATTTAGTTGGACAGGGGGGATGGTCGGTTTTTATCGTTGGAATCATCAGTTGTGCTTTAGCTTATTTATACACAGGAGGACCTTATCCTTTAGCTTATACAGGATTATCTGATTTATTTGTTATTTTATTTTTTGGTGCAATCCCCGTATCTTTTGTGTTTTTTTTGAATACTGGTTTTTGGAATATGGAGTGTTTGATAGCAGGTGTTCAATGTGGTTTTTTAGCTTTGAGTCTCTTGTTGGTTAATCACTTAAGAGATTTTAAAGCAGATAGTCGAGTAGGTAAAAAAACTTTGGTGGTTCGATGGGGTATTTCGTTTGGCATTATCGAGTGGACATTCGTTCGTTATGTTCCCTATTTATTAAGCTTGTATTGGTTTTTTAAAGGAAAACACTTAACTGCCTTTTTGCCTTTTCTGCTTTTTCCATTTTCTTTTGTTTTACATTATTTTTTATTAAAAGCTCTTTATAAAAATTCTATTTATCAAAAATTACTAAAGATGACTTGTTGGTATCATTTTTTATTTACCCTACTATTGTCTATGAGTTTTTTAATTTAAATAGGGAGAGCAGAGATATTGGGAGCAGGGATGAAACACTGTAAAAACTTTAAGCTCAATCCACAAAAAGTTGATTGGGAAAACTCCTCTTCGGTCTTGTTTTTTAATCAATGGCATTCTCGTTCATTTTTAGGTTCATCTATTTTATCTCATCTGCCAGAGTTATCATCTCATATTTGGTTGATGAGTTCGGGAAGACAAAATTTAAAATTAGTGGCTTTATCTAAAAAAGCTATTTTATGCTCTGCCCATTCTGTCAATAATCATTTAAATATTTTGCAGAAAGATCGATGGGGGATTTGTCTTCCAATATTTCATATTGGTGGATTAGCTATTTTAGCCAGAGCTTATTTATCTCAATCGGATGTCTTTTATTTTAAAAGTCGTTGGTCAGTTCCTCATTTTATATCTTTTTTAAAAGAGTATCGAATCACTTTAGTATCTTTAGTTCCTTCGCAAGTTTATGATCTCGTGCGATTTAAAGTTTCATGTCCAGTTGGGGTTCGGTGTGTTTTAGTGGGAGGGTCTGCTTTGAATCGATCTTTATATTTAGCAGCTCGCCAATTCAAATGGCCTCTTTTGCCAACTTATGGAATGACAGAATGTAGCTCTCAAGTTGCCACAGCTGATTTAAGTTCTTTAGATTCTGTGAGTTTTCCTCGTTTAAAAATTTTACCTCATATCCAAGTGAAAATTAAAAAATGGGATTCTAAAAATTTATTCGTAAAACCAGATTTTCATTCTTTAGAAAAAAGAAAAGGAATCATTAGTATTCAATCTGGGAGCTTATTAACTGGTTTTGTGTATTTATCTAAGCTTAATTTACGAAAATCTGATTCTTGGGTTTTTCAAGACCCTAAGCGACATGGGTGGTATCAGACGCAAGATTTGGGCATTAAAGAAAGTTCTTTTTTAAAAATCTTACCTCAGATGGATCAAATAAAAATTTTAGGAGAGAAAGTGAGTTTTAAAAATCTAGAAGAAAAATGGATGCAAATTCTTTTAAAAAATTGTTTGAAAGGAGCTTGTTTTTTATTAGCTGTTCCCAATTTAAGATCTGGGTTTGATATCATTTTGGTGGCAAATACTTGTTGTGTCGATCAATTACCTCAGATGATTCGAGAATTTAATCATCAGGTATTGCCTTTTGAGCGGATTAAAAATTTTTATTTTGTGCCTTCCATGCCCACAAGTAGTATTTCTAAGGTTTTAAAAAAAGATTTATGGAAAATGTTAGGATTTTTATCAAAGAAGGGTTGTGTATTTTCACCCAGTTATTTTATATAAAATAGTGGTATTAGACAGAAAGTTATTAAAATGATGATTGTCGATTCGATTACACATTCTGCCAATCTCCAGATAAAGAAACTCTATAAGGGTTTGTTTTCAGGGGGTAAGGGTTTAAGATCTAAAATGGTGGGGATGGTCTCAGAGTTTGTGTTTCTTTCAGAAATGCAAAAAAAAAAATTAAGCCAAATTGTGGAATATATTCATCATTCTTCTATTTTACACGATGATGTGATTGATGCTTCTCCCATTCGACGAGGAGAAAGATCTACTTGGATGCAGTTTTCTATGAAAAAATCTATTTTAGCTGGTGATTATTTATTAGCTCAGGCGGCTGTTGAGATTTCAAATTTAAATAACTTATCTCTTATGAGATTAACTTCTGAAGTTTTAAAAAATTTAGTTATCGGAGAATGGATGCAAGATCATTTTAAAGGGAAAGAAACTATGGATCGAGTGCGATTAGTTCATGAATTAAAAACAGCTTCTCTCTTTCAGTGGTGTTTAAAAGCTCCTTTTTTGATTGCCAACTATTATGATAAGAGTATTCATGAATGTTTAACCCAAATTGGGTTGATAATGGGGATTTTGTTTCAACGAGCAGATGATTTATTAGATTTTGATATTAGAAATCGAGAAAAAAAAATGAGTTTCAAAGATCTTAGAGAAGATCATTTAAATTCTTTTGCTACTTTTTTATCTCAAAATCGATCTCAAAAATTTAAGAGTTATTTAAAAAATTGTCAAAGTTTAAAAGAAGTGCAAGATTGTGTGGGAGGAAATTCTCAGTTGTTAAAATTTTTATCTCAATTTGATGATCTCAATCGAGGTTTAATAGCGGACTGCAATCGGCAAATAGAGAAATTGAAAATTGTATTAGAAAAAAATCAAATCAAAAACTCTTTGAACTTTATTCAACAACTTAAAAATTGGTTGAATTATTTATATTGGAGGAAAAGTGTCTAATTGGGATGAACAAAAATGGAAAGAGAAAGTGGAGCAACTCTGTGAACAGTTAAAACAAAAAGATCGAGTGATTAAAGAATATCAAGCAGTTATTGAACAAAGTAACCATTCTTTGAAAGAAGTTATGGATAAATTATCTATGGAATTAAAATTAGCTAATCAAATGCATCGAGTTTTGTTACCAGTCGAATTGCCTTTGATTTCTGGTTGTGAATTTAGTTCTAAATTTCGTGGAGCGGATTTAGCTCAAAAGGGTAAAGATTTTTATGCAGTCGTTCCTCATCCTACTTCTCGCTCTTTTAGTATTATTATGTCGAGTTGTTTTTCTCATTCTCTATCGGCTCTTTTAGTTTCTGCTCGTTTAAAAATAATGAGTGGATTTCAAACTCCCAACATTCCAGATCCAGTTCATTTTGTGAACCTTTTATCAGCAGAAATCCAAAAAGATATAAAGAATGTTTCTTTTAAAAATTCTTCTTCAATCGATTTAGAAAATAATATTGATTTATTTTATGGAGTAGTTAATCAGAAAACTTATAATTTATCGTACTGTTTTTTTGGAAAAATGAGTGTTTTTATCCATTCTGCTTCCAATACGAGAGAGCTTCATCCAACTATGCAATCTGTTTATAATGTCAAATCTCATGTTGTCTCTTTAAATAGCAAGGATCGTTTAGTCGTGTGTAGTCCTGGCATTCTCAATGCTCAAAGTCCTTCGGGACAGAGGTATTCTTTGTTATCTTTAAAGCAATTGATTCAAAAAGGAGCTAACTACTCTGTGCATGAACTAAGAAATAATATTTTATACGAATTGGATCATTTTTGCCAAGGTCATCCTCGGCAAAGAGATCAAACTGTGTTAGTTATGAGTATTAAAGATCGTATTTTAAAAAAAATAGTTTAAATTGTTTTATTAAAGGATCATCCATGCCAATAGAAGCTTTTAAAGAAAAAAAGAAGAGAGCAAGAAAAATTGTATCTTTGTTAAAAAGATATTATAGCACCGCTGATTGTGCTCTTCATTATCGAAATCCCTTAGAATTGTTAATAGCAGTTATTTTGAGTGCACAGTGCAGTGATCAAAGAGTTAATCAAGTGACTCAATTGTTGTTTAAAAAATATCCCAATGTAAAAGCTTTTGCAGAGTGTGATTTAAAAGATTTAGAAAAAACAATTTATGCCACTGGATTTTTTAGAGTTAAAGCAAGGAATATTCAATTAGCTTGTCAAAAGATTCAAAAAAACTTCAAAGGGAAAGTACCGAAAAGTTTATCTGATTTATTAACATTGCCAGGGGTGGGGCGAAAAACAGCTCTTGTGGTTTTGGGAACGGGGTTTCAAATGAGTTTAGGTGTGGTGGTAGACACTCATGTGCGTCGCTTATCTTATCGATTGTGGTTAACTCAATTTCAAGATCCAGTAAAAATAGAGCAAGATTTAAGGCATCTTTTACCTCGTTCCAATTGGATTTATTTCTCTCATGCTTTAATTTTTCATGGGAGACAAATTTGTAAGGCTCGTATTCCTCGTTGTCATACTTGTTTTTTAGATGAATTTTGTCCTAAAAAAGGAGTGGCCTAACCAGTTGATTAAAGTGTAAAGAAAATTTATTTTTCTTTAAAAAAATGCTAATTACAAAAGATAATAATTATGAAATGGTTGATCTCACTTTTTATTTTTTTTCTTTTCATCAGTTTTCTCATATTTTTTAATTTTCCTTCTACGAAACAAACAATAAGAGTGATGACCTATTCTTCTTTTGCGGGCGTTTTTGGTCCCGGAGAAGCTTTAAAAAAGGAGTTTGAAAAAAATTGTCTTTGTCGCATTCAGTGGATAAAAATTCCAGATTCCACTTTATTTGTTCAACGATTAAATTTGCGGTCGGATCGATTTAAAACAGATGCTATAGTGGGTTTAGATCAACTTTCTTTAAAATCTATTCGTCAGCTCAATTGGAAGATTATTTTAAAAAAAAAAGAAATACCATCTTTGGTATTTCCTAAAATTAAATCTTTAGCACCATTTCGTCAGAAATTAATTCCTTATAATTGGTCGCCGATGACTTTTTTATCTAGAAAACCAATTGGTCTTATTCATCTAAAATCTCTGTTAAAAAGAGAGTATCAACACAATATTTCTCTTCCCTCTCCCTCTTATAGCACAGTGGGGCTTCAGTTTCTCTACTGGATTTGGTCTATTTTTCAAGAAAAAACTTCCGCTTTTTTAAAAGTTTTCAAAAAACAACTTTATGGTATGCCTCCTTCATGGTCTACTTCTTATTCTCTGTTTCAAAGAGGACATGTTGATTTAAGTTTTTCTTATTTGAGTTCTTTGCTATATCATCAAAATCGTCGGCAAAAAGATTTTTATTTAGTGGAATTTAAAGAAGGACATCCTTTTCAAGTCGAATTGGCGGGAGTTCCTAATTTTTGTAAAAAGTGTGATTTAGCTCGTCAGTTTGTAAAATTTTTATTGACTCCATTAGCTCAAAAAATTTTGTTTAAAAAAAATTATATGTTTCCCGTCCAATCGATTCGATTAAACAATTCCATTTTAAAAAGAGCTTCAAAAATGCAGCTGATTTCTTATGATCAATTGGATAATTTTTTAGATCAAAAAGATATAAAATTTAAAAAATGGAAATGAACTTAAAATTTTTTAGAGTTTATTTCTTATCATTTTTATTGATATTTTTAATACTATGTCCAGTTTTAGTATTTTTTTTTAAAGTTTCTTTTTTGCAGTGGCCTGATCATAGAGAGTGGCTATCTGTTTTGTTTTGGACCTTTATTCAAGCTTTTTTCAGTTCAGTTTTTTCAATTTTATTCGGAATTCCTGGAGCTTTGGGATTATGTGTTCTGCCAAAGTCTCGCCTTTGGATCTATGAAGGGATATATATTTTACCGGCCATGTTACCTCCTTTGGTAGCTGTTTTATCTTGGGTGAATTTTGTAGAATTTTTTACTCGTTTTCCATTCGGGTTTTTTTCGATTGGAGGAATTCATGTTTTAATCAATATGGGATTAGTGTCTGTCTTTTTATCTCGCATGATGAGTTTTCAATCGGGATTATCGCAGTGGGCAATGGTTTATAATATATCTTGGTGGAGTTTATTAAAAAAAATTTTATTTTATGAATTGAGGAAAGATTTACTTTTGATTTTTTTACTCGTTTTTTCGTTTTGTTTTACAAGTTTTTCTGTGCCTCTTTTAGTTGGAGGGTCCAGTGGTCAAACTTTAGAGGTATTGATTGCTGAAAAACTTAAAGACCCCGATCTTTGGCCTCAGGCCGTGAGTTTATTTGGTGTGGAAACTTTATTTATTTTTTTTCTTTTTTATATTTTGTATTTTTATTTTTCTCAAGGTAGTTTATCTCAAAAAATTTTTTCTAATCAAAAAAAATTTTATTTTTCAATGCCTACCAGCTATTCTATTAGTTTTTTAATAATCGGATTTGTGCCATGTCTTGTACTATTGATTGGCTTGTTGAGAGGTTTTTCCCTATCGGCTTGGCAAGAATTAAAGTCCATTCAATCAGTTACTTTTTTTGCTTGGCTTCAAACTTTGTTTCTTGGAGTTGGGGTGGGAGGGGTGGTGTTGGTGTTATTATCTTGGTGTGCTTTTTGTTTTCAGAGTATTTTTTTAAGGCGGTTTTTAGTGGCTTATACAACCGGATCTGTGGCTTTTATGGGTTTTTGTTTTTTATTAATTGAATGGGATCATCCTCTTGGGGTGTGGTTTAAGTGGAGTGTGGGACTTGGATTATTATTTTTTCCAGCTTTGTATCGTTTAATGGGAGAGTCGCTTTTGAATCGATTGGAAGTTCAAGTAAGGTTGGCTCATTTAATGGGAGCTAGTTTTTGGGAACAATTTATAAGGATTATATGGCCTCAATGTGTACCAACTTTTTTTTTGTTAGCAGGTGTGGCTGCTTTTTGGGCAACTGGGGATTTTGCTTATTCCGCTATTACAGCTGGGAGTCAACAAAATTTGGCTTTGCTAATTCAAGATGTTTTTTCTATGTACCGTTTGGAGTTAGCTTCTATATTAACACTAATATTATTAGCAAGTGGAATTTTAAATTTTGTTTTTTTTCAGTTTTTAGGATGGATGCTCAATCGAATGATCCAATCTTCTTAAGAACAAAAAGATTTTACTAGGAGATTTTTACATGTCTTGGATTAAAAATTATAAGTGTCGCTTACCTCTTTTAGAATATGGAAGTGGTGTTTTTAATCCCATCCGAACTTTATCTCACTTCGATCCAAGAGGGTTTCAATTAGATATTCCGCAATTAGAGTTATTAGATCGAGGAGTGAATGTGTTAACGGGTTCTTCGGGAAGTGGGAAGACGACATTTGCTCATTCACTTTGTGGACTACCGCCTACGCGGACTCATTTTCAGTGGTGGTTTAAAGGAAAAAATTTAGCTTTATTATCCCCACCTAATCGTCGAATTTCTTTATTATTTCAAACTTTAGAATTATTTCCTCATCTCTGTTCAGAGCAAAATATTTTATTTCCTATGGAGGTTCAGCTGAAAAAATCACTGTTTCAGTGGGTTCGGGATAGTGTATCTTTATTTTCTCAAAAAAAATCGTCTTCTCTGTTGAAGTTTTCTTCTAAGGTGCAAAATCGTTTTAATCTTTTAAGGGAACACCTTTTTTTAGATTCTTTTTTAAAAAAACCAGTGGGTCTTTTGTCGGGAGGTGAAAAACAAAGAGTCGCTATTGCACGAGCTTTAATTGGGAGTCCTCGTTTTTTAATATTAGATGAACCTTTTTCTTATTTGGATTTAAATCTGAGGCAATCTGTTGTTTTATTATTAAAAAAAATTATTGATCGAGAAGACTTGCCTGTTTTGTTAATAACTCATAATGTAAAGTGGATAAAATCTTTAGTGAGTCGCTTGTTTGTGATGAAAAATGGCACAGTTTTACAAGATTCAAAATGAATGATTAAAAGGATGATTAAATAAATAGTAAATAAATAAAGGAAATCAATCCCCAATGATTAAACCTCTTGAGATTAAAAGCACTTTAAGCTCTCCGACTGTACTGGTTCCGAAGTATTCAATTGGTGTTAAAAGTCAAAGAGGTCGCACTTTCCATTTATCCCATCCGCATTTAATGCGTATAGCTTTGGCTTTAATGGATATGCAGGCCGTGTTAGGAGGAGCAGCTAGTCATTGGGGAGGTCCTTCGGGTTTTATAGAAATTATTTCAGCTCTTTTTGGTTTAATTTTTGATAAAGCCAATCAAAAAAAATGTGACTGGCATTCTTTGTTTCATGTGATTAACGATGCCGGACATTGTGAAAATGGTCTTTATGTTTTACGAGCTAATTATGGGATAGGGGGGTTAAGCTTTCAAGATTTAAAAGGATTTCGTTCAATTGATAGTCCTTTAGCTGGTCATGGGGAAGCTCATTTATTTCCTCAAGGAGTGTACTTAAGCAATGGTCCTTTGGGTTCTACTTTAGCTCAGGCTCAAGGGCTTTGTATGGCAGATCGTTTGTCGGGATCTCATCGAGTAACTGTTGTTTTAATATCAGATGGAGCTTGTATGGAGGGAGAGGCAAAAGAAGCTTTAGCTTCTATTGCAGGTCTTTCTCAAAAAAATCAATTAAATCCCTTCTTATTGATTGTAAGTGATAATAACACCAAGTTAAGTGGTCGGATTGATCAAGATAGTTTTTCTATGGATCCGACGATGCAATCTTTGTCTGCTCTGGGTTGGCAATTAACTGTATTAGATAAAGCTCACTGTTTGTCATCTTGTGTGAATACTTTTGAAGAGATTTTATTAAAAATGTTGGATCCTGCTTCATACAGTCAACCCATTTGTATTCGGGCGAAGACAATTAAAGGTTATGGAGTTCAGGCAACACAAAAAGCCTCTCATGGAGGGCATGGTTTTCCATTAAAAGATCCTCGTAAATTATCTGATTTTTTAAAAGAGATTTGTGGAGATATTTCTCTTCCTTTGGAATTTGCTGAATGGTTGAAAGAACTGGAAAGTTATTCCCAAACGCCCAAGACAGAAAACAGTGGGCAGAAAAAATGTAAAGTGCAAGAGGGTATTAGTCGAGCATTGATTCGGGCTGGGGATAATGAATGGCCTGTGGTGTCGATCAGTGCAGATCTTCAAGGGTCGACGGGAGTTTTACCTTTTAGAAAAAAGTTTCCCAATCTTTCTTTTGAAGTAGGAGTTGCCGAAGCAAATATGATTTCTGTTGCAGCTGGTTTTTCTAAACAAGGGTTTATTCCCGTTGTGGATACTTTTACTCAATTCGGAGTGACAAAAGGAGCTTTGCCGTTATTGATGGCTAATCTTTCTCAAGCTCCAGTGATTGCGTTGTTTTCTCATGCAGGTCTTCAAGATGCAGCTGATGGAGCTTCTCATCAAAGCCTTACTTATTTGTCTCAAACATCGGCTTTACCTTTGACAGATGTGTATTGTCTAACTTCTAGTGAAGAAGCTTTTGCCTTACTCTATCAAGCTATTCAATGGTTTTCTTCGATGAGAAACAAAAATCAAGTGCCTCGTACACAAGTTTTCTTTTTTGGTCGAGAAACTTTTCCCTCTTCTTATTTGCCTCTTTCTTATTCGTATCAATTGGGAAAAGCACAAATTGTGTTTTCAGGTCTTTCCAGCTCTTCTAAAAAAGCCGTGACTTTGTTAGCAGCTGGACCGTTGTTAGAACAAGCAATAAAAGCTGGGCATCATTTACATAATCAAGGGTGGACTGTGGAAGTTATCAACCCCTCAATCATCAATCACCCAGATATAGAAACTCTTTCTAAGAGTTTACAAAAAACCAATCACCAATTGTTGACAATAGAAGATCATTATTTAATTGGAGGGATGGGAAGCCAAGTCGCTCATCAATTGAGTTTAAAAAAGATTTCAGTTGATCTTCGTTGTTTAGCTATTCGGTCAGCTTTTGGCAGAAGTGCCTATCGCTCTTCCCATTTATATCAAAGAGAACAGTTAAGTAGTCAAAATATTATTTCTGCAGTTCAGAAGTATTGGTCTTAAAAAATTAGGTATTTTAAGGAGATTTTTTAGAAAGATTTGTGGAATCATCATGATCCGAAGAGTTGGATTTTTGAGTGTCTGTCGGTGAAGAAGTGGTTGAATTTTTTTTTTCAGAAGTCGGTGAATCTTCTAATCCTTTTCTAAAATCTCTTAGAGCTTCCCCTAGCGATTTCCCTAATTCTTTAATTCGTTTATGACCAAATAATAAAATAAAAATAGCTAAAACAATGACAATTTGCCAAATGGATGGGTACATTTGCATTTCCCTCCTGTTAGAAACAATAAAACCAGTATAGCATAAAAATATTTTTCTGAGTAAGTAATATCAAAGATTATTATTTTTTAGTTTTAGAAGAGGGTTGATTGTGAAAACAAGTAAGAACTTTATCGATGAGGCTGGATGGAGCGATTCCTCGATGAAAATGAGGGGTTTTAGAATTGCAAGCTTTGATAGGAATCCAAAAATAATCTTCCGGTTTAAGGGTTTGATTGAGTAAAGTTGGATGAGATGTAAGTTCTATGTAAATGGCATGATGGGTAATGGAGTGAGTAATATGCCAGCTCGCAGGGATTTTTTTTTGTTTACAAGCATGACCTGGGAATATGAATTGATTTTTTAAAAACGGAAGTTTTGAGTTTTTTATAAGGGCTAATTTTTGGTTTTTTATTAAGATGATTATTTTCCATAGCCAAATTTCTTTTTTTATTTTTGGTTTTTGTAAAGGAATGCAATGGGTTTGTCGCTTTTTAAAAGCTTGGCAAGAATTTTTAATAGGGCATTGAGTACAAAAGGGGATGGAGTTGGGTTTACAAATTAAAGCTCCTAGTTCCATAAGAGCTTGATTGAAGACAGAGGGAGGAAAAGGAGAATTTTTTACCCATTGGTCTACAGTTTTTTGCATGCGAGATTTTTCTTTTAATGTCCACCAATGGGTGTTGAGATTGAGATATCTGCATACAACTCTTAAGACATTTCCATCTAATACTCCTGTTTTTTCTTCAAAAGCTAACGAACTGACCGCTCGAGCCGTGTAGGGACCAAGACCCGGGAGTTTTAATAACTCCCGATAGGATTTTGGGAAATAACGGTTTTGATAAATTATTTGAGCTGTTCGATGAAGATTTTTAACTCGCAAATAATAGCCCAATCCAGACCAGTAGGCGATCGCCGATCGAACATGGGCTTGAGCTAAACTTTTTAAAGTGGGAAATCTTTTCATCCATCGCCTGTAATAAGGAATAACTACTTTTACAGAAGTTTGTTGAAGCATCATTTCTGAAATCCATGTCGTGTAGCCGTCTTTTTTATTATTTCTCCAAGGTAAATTCCTTTTGTTTTTTTGATACCAATTGATTAAACGGGTTTGATAAATGATTCTCATAGAGTTTTAAAACTGTTTAATAATTTTTTTTCTAATTGAAAAAAATCCGATGGATTTTGGATAATTCCTTGAGCAAATGTATCACTTCCTCCTCCCTTCCCTTTTAAAAAAGGAATAACTAGATTTTTAAAAAGTTTTCCGGCATGGATCGTATTGAGTACTGGAGAACTCATTATAATGAGAGGATGTTGATGGGTTCCTTGTCCTAAAATGATAACCACAGATGGTTTAGAGAGTTTAGATTTTATACTATGACCAATTTCTATCAATATTTTGGTATCTTTCACCGGAAGTTTTATATTTAATAACCATGCTTTGTGAGAATGGGTTTGAAATAAAATGGCTTTTTTAATTAACTGCTGGATATTCCACTGAGAGGATAAATTTTTTAATTGTTTTTTTAAGGATTCAATTTCTTGTTCTTTATTTTTGGCAATTGGAATCCAAAAATTTTCTGATTCGTTGAGATCTTTGAGCAAAGGAAGTTTAAGATATTGTCTTAGTTCTTCGTTTTGACGAATTAAAAAATTAAAGGGGAAAAAGCTTTTTGGGATAGTAGAATCAGAATCTAGAGGAGAAAAAAAAGCATGCGTCAAAGAAATGTCTTGAGATGAGGAGGTGGAGGAATGTTTGAAAACAGATTTTAATTTTCTTTTTAAGGTTTTAATTTCTTGTTCTTTTTTAGTCATCCATTCGATCAGTGGGTGGATGGTTTCTGGTTTTTTAGGAATGGGTAAGCTTAAGTATTTTCTCAATTGTTTGTTTTGGGCTTCCATTAGGTTTTTCCAGCTGGTAAATAAATCTCCTGTATAAGCCGTAATTCGACGCACTCCCGATTTCACTCCAGTTTCTGAAATAATTTTAAAACCGATAATTTGGGAGCTATCTTGAACATGAATTCCACCGCAAAGCTCTAAACTTTCTCCAATGCGAATCACCCGCACGCGACTTTGATATTGTTCCCCAGCTAAAGATAAGGCTCCCATTTTACAAGCTTCTGGATAAGAATGAGTAGTTGAAAAAACTTTATGGTTTGCTTGGATACTTTCGTTTACTTTTTGTTCAATTTTTTGGAGAGTTTTAGAAGCGAGTGCTTGAGGATGATTAAAATCAAATCGTAATTTTCCGGGTTCTACTAAAGATCCCATTTGTTGGATATGACTTCCTAAAAGAGATCGCAAAGACCAGTTGAGAAGATGAGTGGCAGAATGGCTGGTAGAAATAAGCTGTCGCTTTTGAAGGTGAACAATCATTTGACCTGAATCTTTGAGGCAAAGGATTCCTCGCTCCACACGAACTTGATGAAAGATAAAATTTCCAGCTTTTTGACAATCCGATATTTGAGCTTTAGCCGATTGGGTTTGAAAACTACCCGTGTCACCGATGGCTCCTCCTCCTTCGGGATAAAAACACGTGCGATCTAATACCATCCACCCCGTTTGATTTGTCTTTAATTGGGTTTTAGAAGATAAAGTGCCAGTGTCGGTACAAAAAAGGAGTTGAATTTGGCCCCTATCTTGATGAGTTTGATATCCTGTAAATTGAGTGCTTTTTTGATCTTTTAAATAACACATAACTTGAGCGGGTATTTCTTTAAAATTATCTTTATTTTTAAAAAAATTAGATTTTTTATTATCGGGTTCAAACTCTTTTTTTAATTGCTCTAAAGTAACAGTGGGAACTCGAAAGTTTTTTTCTTTTGCTAATAAGGAAATTAAATCCATGGGTAATCCATGGGTACTGTAAAGATTCCAAATTAAAGAAGGCGGTAAAAAACTAGGTGCCGAGGAAGAAGAAATGAGGGTTTTTATTTTTTGTAGAAAGATTGATTTTCCAGTCTCTAAGCTGTGAGAAAACAGTTGTTGTTCTTTTGTTAGAGTATTTTGGATATTTTTTTGTTGGTGGTTTAATTTGTTATAAAATTCACCCATTGAATCAATAACTGCCTGAACAGCTCGACTTAAAAGGTTTTTTTGAGGAGCTAATTGGTTATTATAAAAACAAGCTCTTCGTATTAAGCGACGAAGAACATAATGAGGACCTTCGTTTCCGGGTTGAACTCCATCGGCAATTAAAAAGGCAATGGCTCGACTGTGATCGGCAATAACTCGAAGAGCAGTTTGTTTTTTTGAAAAATTCAAGGGTTTGTTTGGAGGGATATATCCTTTGCTTTCTTTTTCTATAGCAGAGATAATATTTTGAAACAGATCTGTGTGATAATTATCAGATTTTTCTTGTAAAATTGCAGTCAGACGTTCCAATCCCATACCGGTATCGATACACGGAGTGGGGAGAGGTTTTTGACCTGAGGAGTCTTCATTAAACTCCATAAAAACCAGGTTCCATATCTCCATCATATCTTGAGGACGAGGATTTTTCTTTGGTCCATTGTAGTAATAAATTTCTGAACAAGGACCGCACGGCCCGGTTTTTCCCATTCGCCAAAAGTTGTCTTTTTCGTCCATAAAAAAAATTTTTTCAGATGGAATATGGTAATTTTTTTTCCAAAAATTGGCAGTTTCTAGGTCATTTTTAAAAACACTCACCCACAACCGATCGAGTGGTAAACCCAATTGCTGAGTTAAAAAATGAAGGGCATAATAGAGAGCTTCTTTTTTACCATATCCTCCAAAAGAAAAATAACCCATCATTTCAAAAAAAGTATGATGATGAGGAGAACACCCCACTTGTTCTAAGTCGTTGTGTTTCCCTCCCGCTCGTAAGCATTTTTGAATACTAAAGACTTGAGGATGTGGAGGATTTTCAATTCCTAAAAAATAATCTTTAAATTGGTTCATTCCCGCATTGACAAATAAAAGACTGGGATCTTTGTGAGGAATTAAAGAAGAACTGGGAATTTGTAAATGATCTTGGTTTGTAAAATATTTTTGAAAAACTTTTCTAATCTCAGAGTTTTTCATAAGAATGTTTTTCTAACCTGTTTGTTTTTTAGATTGGGTTTGTGCAAATGTATTTTTAATGTAGAGAGTGGAATTACTTTTAGCCGAAGTATTGTTATTTTGCTCAGTAGGAATAGATTGGCTAATCCCTTGAAGATGCATTTTTAATTCATTGGGATTAGTGGCATATTTGTAAGCTTCTTTAGCTGAAATAAGTTTTTTATTGAGCAATTGAGCAATACTTTGGTTAAAGGTTTGCATTCCGTAGCTTAAATGGCTTTCCTCCATAATTTGTCTCAGTTTTTGTGAAGACACATTTTGTTCAATGAGTTTTCGGACTCGTGCCGTGTTGACGAGTATTTCTGTGGCTGGAACATACCCATCTTGGTTGATGTTACTAATGAGTCGTTGGGAAAAGATTGCTTTCAGAGTATTAGCTAAAATTGGTCGTATCATCAGTTGGGCTTCTTTATTAAAAGAACCAACTATTCGGTTAACTGTTTCACTGGCATCTTGAGTGTGGATTGTGGAAAACACGAGGTGTCCAGTCTCTGCTGCCAACAAAGCAGCTGAGATACTCTCTTGGGAGCGAATTTCAGAAAATAAAATAATATCAGGATCTTGTCTAAGAGCCGATTTAAGAGCTATTATGGGGTCCATACAGTCAATACCCAGCTCTCTTTGTGTGATGAGAGAATGATGATCTTTGATGAGGAATTCAATGGGATCTTCAATCGTTAAGATGTGTTTGCATTTTGTGTGATTGATGCGATTAATCAGAGCGGCTAAAGTGGTAGACTTTCCAGAACCAGTTGCTCCACAAACTAAAATTAAACCTCGTTCCACTCGGTCTATAATTTTAATGTATTGATCGGGTAAGTTGAGGTCTTCTACGGTGGGAATATGATGAGGAATATGGCGAATCACAGCTCGAATAGACCCCCTTTGGTGAAAAATATTGAAGCGAAATCGTCCCAACCCCTTCACTCCATAACCAATATCTACAGAACCTTCTCGTTTCAAAATGCTTTGCTGGGAAGAACTTAACATAGGGTGTGTGAGTTGGCTAATGATTTGGTTAGTAATAGAAGGTAGTTGAGGATCTAAAATAAAAAGTTTGCCGAATTTTCTTATGATCGGAGGAGTTCCTACTTTGAGATGTAAATCACTACCCTTTTGTTTGACTACTAGAGATAGAAGATGATTTAAATTCATAGTGGTTGTTAGTCTCCTTTATTTGAATGAGTTTTAAAAGTTTTTTGTATATATAGAAAATAATCGGCATAAAAAAGAGGGTCATTTAATTTTTATTAAAAAGTGGATGACTAAAAATGGATGACCAAAAAAGTGGGTGACTAAAAAAATATGAATGGAAAAAAAATTGTTTCTAAAAAATCTCAAGTAAAAGCTTTATCTTCTGTTTCACTTGCTCGTCTGCAAAAGATCCATCGTTTATTTTTAAAAAATAAACAAACATTGACCGTTGCAGAAAGCTGCACAGGAGGACTCCTGTCCTATTGGCTCACCGAATTATCCGGTTCTAGTCAGTTTTTTTTAGGTTCGGTCGTCAGCTACTCCCAACGATCTAAAATTCTATCCCTCCAAATTCCAACTCAAATTTTTAAAAAAAAAGGAGCTGTTTCAGAAATTGTATGTCAAAAAATGGCACAAGGTGTTAAAAATTTATGGGGAAGTCATTGGGGTTTATCCCTTACGGGTGTTGCAGGTCCGTTAAAAGAGAGGCATGATCCACCGATTGGGACAGTTTTTGTAGGCTTAGCGGGACCCAAAGGAGTAAAAGTGGACAGGATTTTGCTTAATATAAAAAATCGTAAAGGCATTCGGCATCAATCTGCAATTTTTGCTTTAGATTTTTTGTATTTTGGTATCAAATAGGCTTTACGAAAAAATGGTTTTTAGGTTTCATTATAACAGAGGGGGGTTCAAATGACAGAAAAACAAAAAGCTTTAGATTTAGCAATTACAGCGATTGAAAAGCAATTTGGAAAAGGTTCCATTATGAAACTAGGTGGAGGGCGTTCTCTATATGAGAATATTCCAATTTACAGTACAGGTTCTATGAACTTGGATTTTGCCTTAGGGATTGGAGGTCTTCCCAAGGGACGAGTGGTGGAAATTTTTGGTCCAGAAAGCTCTGGTAAAACTACTTTAGCTCTATCGACAGCGGCTCAAGCTCAAAAAGCGGGAGGAGCTGTGGCTTTTGTAGATGCGGAACATGCTTTGGATATTACTTATGCTGGTAAATTAGGTGTTAAAGTTTCAGATATGTTAATTTCCCAGCCCGATACGGGGGAGCAAGCTTTAGAAATTACGGAAACATTGGTTCGATCGGGAGCAATTGATGTATTGATTGTGGATTCGGTGGCGGCTTTAACACCCAAGGCAGAAATTGAAGGAGATATGGGGGATTCTCACATGGGACTTCAGGCTCGATTGATGTCTCAAGCTCTTCGAAAATTAACGGCAGCTATTCATCGCAGTGGAACATTGGTGATTTTTATCAATCAAATTCGGATGAAGATTGGGATTATGTTTGGAAACCCAGAAACAACTACGGGAGGGAATGCTTTAAAGTTTTATTCTTCTATTCGGTTAGATGTTCGACGGGTGTCTGCAATTAAAAAAGGAGATCAGGTGATTGGCAATAAGACAGTGGTCAAAGTGGTTAAAAATAAAATGGCCCCTCCTTTTGCTCGGGCAGAATTTGACTTAATGTATGGAGAGGGAATTTCTCAAGAATCAGAATTATTAGACCTGGCTTGTGCTAAGAATATTGTGCAGAAATCAGGAGCTTGGTATAGCTTTGAAGGAAACAAAATTGGTCAGGGTCGAGATTTAACCCGACTTTTTTTAAAAGAAAATTCAGGGCTTAAAAATAAAATTAAACAGCAAGTTTTAAAACATTACGGTATTAAAAATTCGGGGATTGAAAAAAAATCCGAGTCGCCATCTGTGGGGGGTAAGAAATCTCATCGATCGCCCAATTAGATTTTCTTTTGCTGGCTTCTTTTTTTTTGGAAAAAAGCTTTAAGCATTTGAGAGCTTTCTGAGCTTAGAATGCCTCGTTTGATTTTCACTTGGTGGTTGAGTTGAGGATTTGTTAAAACTTGGTAAAGAGAATCGACTGCACCGGCTTTAGGATCTTTGCAACCATAGATCAACTGTTTGAGGCGAGCTTGTAAAATAGCACCTGCACACATTAGACAAGGCTCTAAGGTGACATAAAGTTTACAACTATGGAGTCGCCACTGCTTTAATTTTTGACTGGCTTTTTGAATAGCCATAATTTCTGCATGGGCACAAGCATCTTGCAAACACTCTTTTTGGTTAAAACTTTGTGCAATTATTTTTTGATTAAAAACCACAATTGCTCCGACTGGAACTTCTCCTCGCTTTTCAGCTAGATAAGCCATTTGAAGAGCTTTTTTCATAAAAAAAGTGTCGGATTGTATCGGCATTAATTTCAGAACCTTGTTTTTTAATTGATTATCTGTTATGTATGCCTTTTTGTGTAGTTTTTTGACGGTAAAAAGGGGGATTGCATATCTCATGCCTCGAGTTAAAGTACGAACTGGAGAGAACTTTGAACATGCTCTCAGGCGATTTAAAAAATCTTGTGAAAAATTTGGCATTCTCTCAGAAGTTAAAAAAAGGGAGTATTATGAAAAACCCAGTGTCTATAAGAAGAAAAAAACATTGACTGCACGACGGAGAAATTTAAAGAAATTTAAAAAACCGGGAGTTTAATTTTTTAGACTCAATGAAAATATCTATAAATTATTAAAATTTGGAAGTTAAAGCATAATGAGTTCGAGTTCCTTAAGAGATCAAATTACAGAAGATATGAAAGTGGCTAGGAAAAGTAAAAATTCATTAGCTTTATTGACATTAAAGTTGGTTTTTGCAGAATGTAGAAACCAAGAAATTGCATTAAAAAAAAGTTTAAATAATGTTCAAATGATAGAAATTTTAAAAAAACAGGTTAAATTTTATCGAGAAACTATTGATCAATATAAAAAAGTGGGTAGAACATCGGATAGTTTGGAGCAAGAAAAACGATTGCATATTGTACAATCTTATTTACCAAAACCTCTTTCTGATACGCAGTTAGATCATCTGATAGAAAAAGCAATTCAAGATTTAAAACCTCAATCGTTAAAACAAATGGGTCAAGTGATGAAAACTGTGCAAGAAAGAGCTGGCGGTGGGGCAGATAATCGTCGTCTTTCAGAACTCATTAGACAGAGATTGCAAAGTTTATGATGAGGAGATTAGCTCCAGAATTTATCGAACAAGTGCGACTAGCTAATGATTTAGTGGAAGTGATTTCTGAGGACACTTTTTTAAAACAATGTGGTCCAGATAATTACATGGGGCTTTGTCCTTTTCCCTCTCATCCAGAAAAAACTCCCAGTTTTTCTGTTTCTCCCTCTTCGCAACTTTATCATTGTTTTGGTTGTGGGGAGTCTGGCAATCTTTACACCTACCTTCAGGTTAAAAAAGGTCTTCATTTTATGGAAGCAGTTAATGAGTTAGCTGAACGAGCCGGAATTAGCTTTTCAAAAAGCTCTGCCATGTCAATGGATTTCAACTATTTAAAGAGAAAAGAATTTTTAAAAGTGAATCGATTGGCGAGTGATTTTTATAGACAAAAACTTCATAATTTATCGGATCAGCATTCAGTAAAAAAATATCTCAAATCTCGAGGACTTTTAAAAGACACGGTGGAGCAGTTTGGTTTAGGTTATGCCAGTTCTACTTGGGATGAATTGGCTTCCCATTTAAAAAAAAATGGAGTTTTAAAGCGGGCCTTGCGTTTGGGCTTAGTAGTTGAGAAAAACGGTCGGGTGTATGATTTGTTTCGTCATCGGGTTATTTTTCCTATTTTTTCTTTAAACGGACGAGATGTGTTAGGTTTTGGTGCACGTAGTTTAGAAGATTTGCAACCAAAATATATTAATAGTGCCGATTCGGATATTTTTCAGAAAGGGCAAATTTTTTATGGGTGGCAAAAATCGGGAAGTTGGATTCGCTCTCAACAAAAGGTTGTAATTGTGGAAGGTTATATGGACTACTTAAGTCTCTATCAAGCGGGATTTAAGAATGTGGTAGCTACTTTGGGTACAGCTCTGACTTCTCATCATGCAAAGTGGCTTTCCCGATATGTTCGATCTGTTATTTTATGTTTTGATGAAGATTTAGCTGGCAGAAAAGCTACAGAAAGAAGTTTAAATGGGCTTCTTTGTTTTGACTTGGTGCCAAAAATTTTATCTTTAGGAGAGGGAAAAGATCCCGATTCTTTTATTCAAAAACATGGATTAAATGTCTTTCACAAAAAAGTTCATCAGGCGAAAGATTTATTTTTAACTATGTTGTCTAATCAATTAGCTCAAACTTCTAATCATTTTGGAGATCGATCTATTTTGTTAGATAAAGTGGCCATTTTATTAGCAGGTATTAAAAATCAGTCATTAAAAAATTACTACACTCGAAGGGTATTGGATTTATTTGGTTTTGATGATCAGTGGGCGAAGTCGATTTTAAATAAAAAAATTAAAGAGCAACAAAATTCTCTTCGAAAAAAAGAAGTCCAAACATTTCAGACTTTAGATCAAAAAAAGCAACCCGATTCGATACCGGCTCAACTTAAAAAAATTTCTATCTCCGATTCTTCAGTTGCAGAATCTTCTCTTTTGGTATTGGCTTTAGAAGATCTTTCTAATTATCTAAAAATTAAAAACTCTCAAGTGATAGAACAGATTGTTCATCCCGGCATTCGAGAGGTATTTGATCGTCTGAAGTTTTATTATAAAACAGAAAACGATTCGCATTTTAAGCTGATTATTGATCATTTATCTTCTGAAGTGAAAGAACCGAGTCGGTTGAGAAAATCTTATTACCCCTTTTTAGCTCATCTTTCGCCTTTAAAACAAAAAAATCTCATTCAAGATTGTATTCAAGTGGTCAAACGAGAGAGACAAAAGCAGATTTTAAAAGAAAATGTAGCTCAAGTGCATTTAAATGAAGGGCATAATAAAAATTGTAAAAAATATTTAAAGAAAGTTCATCAAACGGCGAAAAGTTCATTAATCAATAAAGGTAAATTGAGAGGGATTCGATTTGTCAAATAAAGGGAGTCGTTCATCGTTGAAACCAAATCCTGTTTCTCGATCTCAACAAATGATCTTAATGGAAAAAGAGTTGGATCGGTTCATCCAAAAAGCGGGCATGCAAAATAATGTTCTTTATTTATCTGAATTAAATGAACAACTGCCATTAGAGGTCACTCATCCAGAAGTGTTGGATCAACTCATGATTTTTTTAAAAAAGAAACTCATCCATATTCAATATCCAGTTTCTCATTCATCTTCATTAGTTGATTTAGAAGAAAAGGAAGATAGCACTGAATTAAAAATGTATAGAAGTAATGACCCCGTTCGGTTGTATTTGCGAAAAATGGGTAAAGTCTCTCTTTTGGATCGTAAAGGAGAAGTCGATATTGCTAAAAGGATTGAAAAAGGAGAGAGAAAAATTATTCGAGCTATTTTGATGTGTCCTATGGGAACTCAAGAGGTTATTCGGTTAGGGGATCATTTAAAACGAAAACGGTTAAAAGTGAAATCCATTTTCCGGGGTTTAGAAGATGAAGAGCGTCACTATAATGAAAAAGAATACATTGATAAAATTTTTGAACTCATCGATCATGTTAAAAAGTATCAAGTAGAAAGTAAAAAGCATTTTTATCTTATGAAAGACAACCCAACTTGTCTTCTAAAAGTTGAAAAAGATTTGAATAAACTGAGTTTTGATTTAATGATTCGATTTAAAAGTATTAATTTCAATCGAAAAATTATCAATCGAATTGTCAATAAATTTGATAATCTTTTAAAGAGGATGGAGGAGTTACAAAAAAGGTTAAAAGATGCTGTAAAAAAAACCTTCTCCAAAGATTTTAATCATCTCAAACAATCGTATTTTTTAATGTATGAAAGCGATAAAGAAGCTTTGCGAATTCAAAATGAGACGGGTCTTAATTTTAAAAAATTTAGAGAATTTTATTTATCGGCAGAAGATGCTAAAAAGCGTCTAAACCGATTGGATAGAGAAACATGGATGAGTCATGAATGGCTCAATCATATTTGTTTAGAAATTTGGAAGGGAAAAAAAGAAGCCGATCGAGCTAAATCTCAATTAGTGAAAGCGAATTTACGATTAGTGGTTTCTATTGCTAAAAAATATACCAATCGAGGGTTACAATTTTTGGATTTGATTCAAGAAGGTAACATGGGTTTGATGAAAGCAGTGGATAAGTTTGAATACCGCAGAGGGTATAAGTTTTCCACTTATGCTACTTGGTGGATTCGGCAAGCTATTACTCGAGCCATTGCCGATCAAGCCCGTACGATTCGCATTCCCGTACACATGATCGAAACCATCAATAAACTGATTAGAACTTCTCGATATTTGATTCAAGAATTGGGTCGAGAACCCACACCAAAAGAGATTTCCAAAAAAATGGACTTGCCAGTGGATAAAGTTCGGAAGGTTTTACGAATTGCTAAAGAACCCATCAGCTTAGAAACTCCAGTCGGAGAAGAAGAAGATTCTCATTTAGGAGATTTTATTGAAGATAAAAGTGTGATCAATCCATCTTCAGCCATTGTGAGTTTAAATTTAATTGAACAAACCCGGAGAGTGTTATCCACTCTCACTCCTAGAGAAGAAAAAGTATTGAGAATGCGATTTGGTATTGGAGAAGAAAGTGACCATACTTTAGAAGAAGTGGGTCAAGATTTTAATGTGACTCGAGAGCGTATTCGACAAATTGAAGCGAAAGCTTTGCGAAAACTCAGACATCCCAGCCGATCGGGTAAATTAAAAATGTTTGTGGATACGGATAACGAAATAGATAGTAGCGAATCGGAAAAATAAAATGGCAAGTTTCATTGGGGTTAGTTAAATATGGGGGGGCTTAGCTTAGTTGGTTAAAGCATCCGGCTCATAACCGGACTATCGGAGGTTCGAGTCCTTCAGCCCCTACTTATCGGCCAATATTTTTTTAGTTTTAGTCTAGATATTTATTTTTTATAAATAAAAAGAAAGTGTTTAATGTATATTTTAAGTTTTTTAACTTTATTTTTTTTACTTTTGACATCTGTTTTATCTGCAGATACAGAAGGTGCTATTTTGCAAGGAAATCAAATAATTCCCAAAAGTGAAATAAAAAAAATAAGTCATTCTTCAGCTGATTTAGCTTTTGATAGCAATGCTCATTTTACAGCAGAAGATATAGTGGGAATATGGCGATGGAGTGGCAGTGGATGTCGGGATCATTCGCTAAATGTAGAAAGTCATGTTTCTAAGCCAAATTCTTTGTTAAATATATTAAAAATTAAAACAAATATTTATCATTTTTATGAAGATTCTTCTGTGATCCATGTGGGTATGACAAAAAAAAGATTTGAGCTTTTTAAATGGGGGCATTACACAATTACTCATAATCAAATAGTATTTAAAGTAGAAGAAAAAGAAAACCACTCTCTATCGCCTGGTTTATCATCTATACCTATAATTTTTTACTTAATTCCACAGGGAGACCAATTAACACTCATAAAAAAATTATCTAATTTTTTTTATTATTTTAACTATAAAATATGTGGTAAAAATCGAGTGTTCGTAAGAGTTTTTAAAAAACAAAAATAACAATTATTAATCGCATGGTTATCATATAAAAATATTTTATTTTTTAAAACTATAGGGACTTTTGTCTGGTTTAGGTTTTTTTATATCTTAATTAGATTGTTTTTAAGAAAAGTTTTTTTTAATTTGTTTTTATGAAATTATTACAATTTATCAGAATTAATTTTTTAATTATTACTTTTTTCTTAAATTCTTTTTTAGTTTACGCACAAGAAGTAGTGGGTACTTGGAGTTTATCGGGTTTTGTTTGCAAATCATCTGGTAATTTTCATTTAGTTCGCATACCTGAGCAGTTAGTTATCGACGCGAGCTGGACTCTCAACTCAGATGGCACAATGAGTTTGACAGCTAATATGGAGCGTGCAGGACGCACTTGCTCAATGAGTGCTAATGGTAGTTATACCTTTAAAGGTTCCACTTTAAATTATACGGTAAGAAATTCAGATGGTGAATGTGCTGCCCCAGAGGGAGTAGAAGATACAATTGAAGGTGTTCAATTTGAAGGAAATTTTTTATACATTCCTCTTCCTAGCAATTTAGAAGGCGGTAAAGAAGCTTGTCATTCAGGGGATGTGTTTCAAGCTTTTGTAAAGCAGTAATTTGAGTTAAAGGCGATAAAAAAAAATGAGAATAATCACTGTTGGTTTGGTTGTTTTATTTTTAACTGGTGGAGGGTTATATATTACTTCATGTGGCAATAAAAATGAAAGAGGAATATCAAAAGCTCATAAACAACAACTCTTGCAAGCTTTAGATCAAGCAAATTGCTCAGAAGATATCAAAACATCTTATGTTCAGGCATTGGAGCGTTGGAGTCTTTTTCGTCCTGCGACAGCAACAGAAGTATCTCAAAAAGTTAACAGTATGATTCAACTCATTCAATCACATGGTTGCCGTTAAATGGCATGGTCATCTATAGGGAACATTGATCCAATCGAGACCATAAAATATGATCAGCCAATATGAGCCATGCCATAGATTCGACAATCACACTTGCTCGTGGAACAATGCACACATCATGTCGACCCGTTTGAGCTATATTTTTGATACTGGCTGGAGGTTTAAATTTGAGGTGAAATATAATTGGTTCTCCGGTAGAAATACCTCCACGGATTCCTCCATAAACTGTTGAATTTTTGATTTGATGAAATTGACTTCCTTCTTGTCGACTCATTTTTTGAGAAATTGTTTTAAGATGAGTTTTTTCTAAAAATTCTCCTAAAGAAACTTCGTAACATGATCCAATACTCATCAATCCACTAGCTATATCAGATTTTAATTTACGAAATACAGGACGACCTAAACCGGTTGGACAATTTGTAATCTCTAAAGTAATCACTCCACCATAACTAAAACCTTCTTTTTTTTTCTGTAATAAAAACTTTTCGACACATTGAGTTTGCTTGCCAAACCAATTGGTCTCTGGCCAGCTCCCTATTTTTTGAGGTGGATCTTTTCTCTTAAAGTGACCAATCTCGGAGGGCCAAGCTTTTACTGTGAGATGAGGGGATTGTGTTTGAATAAACATTTCAGCTACAGCACCTCCCATAACTCTTCCCACAGTTTCTCTGCCACTGGAGCGTCCTCCTCCTCGATGATCGATGTGTTGAAATTTTTGTTTCCACACATCATCTGCATGACCTATTCGCGGTTGATATTTAATGGATTGATAATCGTTTGGGCGAGCATTTGTATTTCGAACAATGAGGGCTAAAGGTGTGCCTAAAGTTTTTCCTTCAAACACTCCGCTTAATAATTCGGGTTTATCTAACTCTTTTCTATCCGACATCCATGCAAAACGCCCAGGGCGTCTTTGTTCCATTTTTTTATGTAATAAATCCCACAAAAAAGGTACTCCTGCTGGGCAACCTTCAATCACTACCCCCATAGCTAAACCATGGCTTTCTCCAAAAGTACTGATCTGAAAATGAGATCCAAATGTGTTAGCATTCATTCTAATATAAATAAAAAGTTAACATAGATTTTTTAAAAATAAAGTGAGTTGCATTTTTGCTTGTGTTCGAAACATTTGTTTTCCCGAAATATATTGAGCACCTACTTTTAAAGCATATTCTTTACCCGGCGAATCCATTGTGTAATTTAAATCCACTACAACTTTTGGTTTCCATACAGCTGGAGGAAATAGGCAATGTTTCATTCTTCCTCGACCAACTGCCCATATCACTATATCATATCCTTTTTTTTGTCTCATTATTTCTTTTCCTCTTTTTTTTCCCGTTCGAGCCGAATAAAAATCAGCTTTTAAAAGGAGTTTTCTTAACAACTCTTTTAACCCTCCTCCTCCCCAAACTCCAATGGATTTTTTATCCACGAAACCATCCATTTTTTGAGCTAATAAAGCTTTTAAGCCCACCTCATCGGTGTTATATCCCCAGATCTTTTTTTGTTTAAAAATAATGGTATTTACAGCTCTGGATTTTTGAGCTCCTAGGGAAACTTGATCACATAATTTGAACATTTTTTTTTTTAAAGGAGAAGTGACGGCTCCATAGATTAGGCCTAAGTCATTTAAAATCCATAAATTTTTTTTAGTGAGCTCTTTAAGATTCATTGGGATTTTAGTAAAGAGTATTTTTTTCTTAGAAAAAAATTTTCTATAAAATCCAGGACTTGCTGAATGAAAGATAGGTTCTCCTAATACGGCTCCAAAAGTTTTCTTTGTCTTAGGCAAACATTTTGCACTCAATGCCTCATGTAAAAATGGTTGATCAGTGGGACCATTATTAGTTTCTTTGAGGAAACTTAAAAGCATTTGGGATCCAAATATTTGTCGGTACCATCGCCATTTACTGTTTGAAGTTGGGGAATGAGGTAAAAAAGAGCGATGCTTAGAATCTGCTAAAAACCAAAGATGCCCTTGCATGAGTTCTTTAAAGTTAAAAATGGGGATGGCTAATTTGTAGTGCTTCGCTTGATAAGATAAAAGTTTTTTCCCAATGCGAGATATATTTTTGTCTATTCTTTTATGAACACTTAATACAGAAGGTGTGAGATCTTTGTCAGTTAATAGAAATCCTTTTTTTAAGCTTTTTTCTAAGGGCCAGTCCCAAAATGCATGAGGGAGATCTTTTTTTGAAAATCCTTCTAAGGTTTGTTTTCTAAAACTTAATAATTGATTTTTTTTAGGGATAATTTTTAATAAAAATTTTAATTGGTTAAGACTACTTTTATTAGTAGCATATCGTAGGTGAGATTTTTTCCATTCATCATCTCGTAGTTCAAAAAACCGAATACCCCAAAGTATTCTCTTTTTAATAAAGTTTTTCCAATGGGATAAATTTGTTGGCAAAGTGTTTTTATTTAAAGTGATGGTTTCGCCAGATAAATATTTTTTTGGTGTCAAAATTCTATTAAAAAATAACTTTTCGGGTAGAGTAAAAGAAAAATCCCATTCGGGTAAAACAAAACTTTCATCCCTTAATTTTTGATAAAGAGGTTCTCTTTTTTTATACAAGGCTAAGTATTCTTTATAAGAGGTTTGTGCCAAATTTAGCCTGGGGCGATTTAAAAAAATTCGTCCATGGGAATCAGTTTCTCGCATCAGGTGTACAATACATATTTTGTCAGTTTTTATATTTTGTATTTTATCTATGCTTTCTATAATTCCAGCTCCGAGTGAGATAAAAATGGGCTTTTTAGTTTTTTGGTATTGATGGAGTATTTTTTTTAAAATGCTCATTTCTTTTTTTCTAAATTTTTTTTCTGAATCTAAAATTAATTGAGAAATTGAAAGTTGAGCGTGTTTTTCAATTTGTTCATCTAAATCTATGTAATATCCTGAACTTTTAAAAATGGTTTTAATTTTTTTTAGCCATGTTGTTTTTCCAACTCCCCTGTGACCAACTATTAAATAAATCATTGGAAGTTCCTTTTTTTAAGGTTCTATGCCAGAAATGGACCAGAAATCGGGAAAACTTTTGTCGACAGATTTTGGGTTTAAAATTCTTAAAGGGAAGCCAGCTTTTTTTAGAACTCCACCTGCAAACGATAGACGATGATCTTCTCCGGGGTGAAATATAATTGGCTCACACGGTTGGGGGTTTTTGATTGTTTGACCTGTAATGATTAAGCCATCTTTTAAAATTTTTACTTTACGATCGATTTTAGTTAAGAGATCAGCCATTTGCTGGATGCGATTGGATTCTTTATAACTTAAATGAGGTGCTCCTTTTAAGGAGCTTACTCCATCTGCCATGGCACAAAGAGCAGACAGCACAGGGAATAAGTCGGGTGTGTTTTGTAAATTCCAATTAATGGGCTTTAAAATTTGTCCTCCTTGAATTTTTAGAGTTTTTAAACTTTTTTGAATAGAAAATCCCATTTTTTCTAAAATAAAGGGGAAGACAAAATCGGGTTGAGTACTTTTTTCGGGCCAATTTTGAAACACCACTTGCCCTCCATTACTGGTGAGAGCCGATAAAGCAAATAACGAACTCATATCCTGTTCTGGGCGATAAATTTTTTGTTGAGGCACTTGATTTGGAAAGACATGGTATTCTCTTCCATTTTCTTCTAAATGCATTCCCATCTGGCGAAGAAAAGATACAGTCATCTGCAAGTAAGAATGGGAGTTTTTAGTTCCCTCAACAGTTAAAAAGATATCTTTATTAAAATTCCAGCTGTTTAATAATAGGGAGCTTGCAAATTGGCTCGATCGATTGTGGGAAACAGTTAAAGAATCTCCAAGAAGTTGCCACCCATTGCTTTCTATTAACAAATAATCAGGACCTTGTTTAACCGAACATCCCAATTGATTAAGTAAGGATAGGAGTTCACAAATGGGGCGATTAAATAATTGGTGAGAACCTTTTAATAGCACTCGTCCACCTTGTCGAGCCGCTCGAAGAGATAAAAATCGAAAGACAGCTCCACCAGATTGACAATCAATTATAGAAAACCTCTCTTCTTTTTTTTGCTTTGAGGTTTCTTTTTTTTTCATCTTTTGAATTTGCTCCAATCCCTTTTTCATATTCCGCACATCCTCACTTTGGGATTTTCCAATGATGCAAAAATCAGAAAAATAACTCTGCACAATTAAAGCCCTCTGAAACAGAGATTTTGAAAATGGTCCCTCCCCTAAAAAATAAAACACTTAGATATCTCCTACCAGATTTTAAATAAGAAATATTTAGACTATCTCCTTTAATAATGTTACTTAAAAGCAAAAAATCATGAGTGATACATGAGTGCTACATTATGGCGATACATCATAGCACTACACTATAGCTTTAATGAGTAAAAAGGAACAAAATTTAAATGTTTGAAAATAATAAAGTGCGTTGGGTCATTGTTTATTTTTTTCTTTTGATCGCCTTGGCTTGGATGGTGCCGAATTTTTATCCTTTTAAAAAAAATCAATGGTGGGTTTCAAAAAGTCGTTTGATTTATGGATTGGATATTCAAGGGGGATTACATCTGGTAATGGGAGTGGAAACAGATGAGGCAATTTATGAAAAAATTAAAAGCTTAACCACCGATTTAAAAAAAGCCTTCGAATCGGCGAATATATCTTTAGCCGATTTAAAAGTTTCTAAATTTCCAACTGGTCAGGTGACTTTATTTTTAAAGCAACCCACCGATCAGAAAAAAGTGCGTCAAGTGATCCAAGAAAAATATATAGGAGGAATTTTAGGAGGTGTGTCTTTAAGAATTTTAACCCTATCCGATCAAATGGTTGTTTTAGGATATAATGAGTTGGAACTCATCCGTCTGCGTAAAAATATTGTGGATCAGGTGGTAGAAGTGATTCGTCGAAGGATTGATGAATTTGGAGTAAGTGAGCCAGTGATTACGGCCCAAGGGGAAAGTCGTGTGTTGGTTCAATTGCCAGGAGTTAAAAATTCAGCTCGTGCAAGAGATATTATACAAAGAACTGCTAAACTAGAATTTCGCTTAGTCAGTAGTGAAATCCCCACATCCACACTGGTGCAATGGGTTCAGTCAGCAGAAAAAGAAGGTGGGTATTTATTGGGTTCTCAATGGGGATACAGTGAGTATGTAAAAAAAATTAATAAAGATCTGTTAAAAAAAATTCCAGATGGGCATTCATTGGTTTTTCAAAAAGCCCCCAATAGCAATAGCTTACGGGCCGGAAAAATCCCAGTCTTAGTTCGAACAGATAGTGGCACAGGAGGAGAAATTTTACAAACTGCCTATGTTGGAGTAGACGATTTTGGCAATCCTCAAGTTCAATTTCATGTGGATGCTTCGGGGAGAAAAATTTTCTCCGATTTAACGGGTAATAATATTGGTAAACCCTTAGCTATTATTTTAGACAAAGAATTAAAATCTATGCCTGTTATCAAAAGTCGGATACCCGATAGAGGGCAGATTTCTTTAGGTAGAGGTCCTAATATTCGAGAAGAGGCTCAAAACATTGCCACTGTGTTAAGAGCAGGGGCTTTACCCGCTCGGTTAGTTAAAATGGAAGAGCGAACTGTCGGACCAACTTTAGGTAGGGATTCTATTCAAAAAGGGAAAACAGCTGGCTGGATTGCAGGCTTAGCTGTCGTTATTTTTATGCTACTTTATTATCATTTGTTGGGAATAGTAGCCAATGTCGCCTTGGCTTTAAATGTTTTATTTTTATTGGCGTTACTTACTTCTTTTGAAGCTGTACTCACTTTACCCGGAGTAGCTGGGATTATTCTAACAATTGGTATGGCTGTGGATGCCAATGTGATTATTTATGAACGGTTAAAAGAAGAACTTAAAAAAGGCTCTTCACTGATTTTAGCAGTTAAAGATGGTTATAGGTATGCTTTGTCAGCTATTTTAGATGCTAATATTACGACTGCAATTGTATGTGTCATTCTCATGTCGTTTGGTACAGGTCCCATTAGAGGGTTTGCAGTGACTTTATTTTGTGGAATTGTCACTTCCTTGTTTACGGCTATTTTTGTTTCTCGTACGATGCTCAATACTTTAATCAATCGTTTTCAGATTAAGAGTTTATAGTTTAATGAAAAACATCTCTCGACAGTTTGATTTTTTATCATTTTCTCCTTATGTGACTTCTCTATCTTTGTTATTGGTTTTGGTGGGCTTTATATGGATCATCATTAAAGGGTTCAATTATGGAATTGACTTTGCGGGTGGCAATAAACTGCAAGTGCGTTTTCAGCATCCTCCTTCTGTGGGAGTTTTAAGAGACTATGTATCTCAGAAGGGGTTTTTAAAACCTTCGGTTCAAACCTTTGGAGATCATGATGAATTTCTCATTTTAGTAGATAAGGCAGATAGGGATCAAAATTCCATCAAATCTTCTTTAAAAAATCCTTTGTTCGGTAAAGTGGAACAATTAGTAGATTCTTTAAAGAAGGATTTTGCAGATCAAGGGATAGAAATTCGTCGAGTGGATTCCGTAGGACCACAGATTGGAGCTGAATTGAGAAAAAAAGGGTTGTTAGCTATTTTTTATAGCTTAATTATGATTTTAATTTATGTCAGTTTGCGGTTTGATTATAAATTTGCACCTCCAGCCGTCATTTGTTTATTTCATGATGCCGTGTGGACAATGTGGATTTTTTCTTTATTTCACTTAGTCGTTAATGTGCAGACTTTGGCTGCTTTGTTGGCTATTATTGGCTACTCACTCAATGACACAATTGTTACTTTTGACCGTATTAGAGAAAACAAAGATTCTTTTGAAAAAAAACAATCCTTTTTTGCTATATGTAACCGATCTATTAACGATGTGTTATCTCGCACTTTGCTCACTTCTTTAACAACTCTTTTAGCCGTAGGAGTGATGTGGTTTTTTACAGATGGGGTGATTAAGGATTTTGCTTTTACTTTAGGTGTGGGAGTAGTGGTTGGCACTTATTCGTCTATTTTTGTTGCAACTCCTTTATTGGTATTTATTCATTATAAAGCGACAACTTCTTTAACTTCTAAAATATGATTTTTTAGATGAGTTTCTATACCTTGTTTAAGAGTTAAAGAAGCACTGGGGCAACCCGAGCAAGCTCCTTGCATTTTTAAAAATACCTGACCGTTTTTATAACCCGCAAAAGCAATAAACCCACCATCTCGTGCGACTGCTGGTTGGATGTCTTTTTCTAAAAGTTGTTTAATTTTTTGAACTATTTGAAAATGAGGGTCTGAATTTTTAGTTGAATCCAAATTAGCAAAAGCTTCGTCTTTTGAATCATTTTGCGATGAGCTAGAAGTTTCTAAGGAGTGTAAAACTTTTTCCCCATTTTTAATGTGATCTTTTATCAATTGGCAGAGAGGATCTTTTACAATATCCCAATCGACCCAAGTTTCTTTAGTAACAGTCATAAAATCGTAGCCAATAAATATTTTTTTTACCCATGGGAAGCCTAAAATTTTTTGTGCCAAAGGGGATCGTCCCGCTTGATTCATGGAGGTTATTTCCAATACTTGAGAAGCCACTTGGCAATTTAAAGTGAACTTTAAAGCCTGTGGATGAGGAGTCTCTTCGGTCGATACTTGGATATCTTGACCAGATTTGTAAGGGGTAATATTTTTTTTATTCAAAATTTTTTATCCCAAAAAGGTGTTGTTGTCATTTTCATAATTATAACTGTGCAAAAAAAGATTTTACAATCATTTTTTTATTTGATTCTCTTATTTATTAGGTATACATTGTAAAAACTTTTATGACAGATCAGATACAAAAAATATTGAGTAACTATCAATCAGAAAATGTCGGGGTTTTAAATAATTTAGCTCGAATTTTAAATCACGGTCATTTATCTGGAACTGGGAAACTGGTCATTTTACCAGTGGATCAAGGATTCGAACATGGACCTTTAACTAGCTTTATTTCTCACCCCCCAGCTTTTGATCCTCTTTATCACTTTCAATTGGCTATTCAGGCTGGATGCAGTGCATACGCCGCCCCATTGGGTTTTTTGCAAGCGGGAGCTAAACAATTTATTGGGCAGATCCCACTTATTTTAAAAGCCAATAATTCGGATTCTTTGTATAAAAGTGACACTTCTCCTTTTCCATCTGTAACAGGCTTTATCGATCAGGCTTTGCAACTTGGTTGTGTGGGTATTGGTTTCACCATTTATCCCGGTGGGGACAATAGTTTTAAAATGTACGAACAAATTGCTCGTATCGCTCGTCAAGCTCGGCGAGTGGGGTTGGTGGTTGTAATATGGTCTTACCCTCGAGGGAGAGGAATTTCTAAAAAAGGGGAGATTGCCTTGGATGTGATATCTTATGCGGCTCATATTGCCGCTCAATTGGGAGCTCATATTATTAAAGTTAAGCCCCCACAAAATTTTATAGAAGATTCTCGTTTAAGAAAACATTTTCCAAATTCTTGGATAAACAAATTATCTCATCGAGTGCGAATAGTTATTCAATCGGCTTTTAATGGTCGAAGAATTGTGATTTTTAGTGGAGGTCCATCTAAAAATTCTTCATCTTTATTACAAGAAGTTAAAGAGCTTGCTAAAGGAGGATCCTTTGGAAGTATTATTGGTCGTAATGCTTTTAAGCGACCGTTAAAAGAATCTTTAAATCTACTCAAACAAATTATGGATATTTATAAAAAGCATGACTGTTAAAATAAAAGATAATGTCCTTAAATTGGAAAAAAAAAGAAAACGAAAGGAACTGCTGGATCAATCTTTAAACCCCTATCCTCATCAGTTTAAACGTACTCATTTAAGTCATGATATTAAAAAACAATATCAACATTTAAAAATTGGTGAATCTTCACAATCACTCATACAAACGGCTGGGCGACTGATGAGAATGCGAAACATGGGAAAGGCGGCTTTTTTTAATGTGCAAGATGAACAGGGTTTGCTTCAGTGCTACATTAAAACAAAAGAGTTAGACACTTCCTCTTTACAGTTTTTTGAATTAGTAGATATTGGAGATATTGTAGGAATTAAAGGAGTTTTATTTCGTACTCGAAAAAACGAATTAACAATTCGCTGTCAGCAATTTCAAATTCTTTGTAAAACAGTTGAGCCTCTTCCCGAAAAGTTTCATGGCTTAGAAGATAAGCAACTGCAATATCGAAAACGGCATTTACAGTTGATTATGAATCCAGAATACAGACAAATTTTTCGAATTCGCTCTCAGGTGATTCAAGAAATTCGTCATTTTTTAAACGACAAAGGTTTTATGGAAGTGGAGACTCCTGTGCTTCAACCTCTGTATGGAGGAGCCATTGCTCAACCTTTTTCAACTCATCATCGAGCTTTGGATCATAAGTTTTATTTAAAAATATCTCCAGAACTTTATTTAAAACGATTAATTATCGGAGGTTTTGAGAAAGTTTACGAATTGGGAAAAAATTTTAGAAACGAAGGTGTGGATCGTCTTCATAGCCCAGAATTTACAATGTTGGAATACTACGAAGCCTATACGGACTATCAAGATCAAATGAAACAATTTGAAGAATTAGTGTGTCACATTGTTAAAAAAATAAAAGGTCGGTTAGATATTTCTTATCAGGGTAAATCTTTAAACTTCACCCCTCCTTGGGAAAAACTCAGTGTGATAGAAAGTATTGAAAAACATGGTCAAATAAATGTAGAACAAATGAGTACTCAAAAATTACTTCATACATTAAAGACTTTACATGTGGAAAAATCCCAACCACTTCCAACGGATTTAACTTTAAAAAACTCTCGAGGAGAAATGGTTATGGAAATTTTTGATAAAATTGTAGAACCTCATTTATGGAATCCTGTGTTTATTACAGATTTTCCAAAAGATGTTTCTCCTTTAACTAAGGAGCATCGAAATAAAAAAGATTGGGTAGAACGATTTGAACCGTTTATAGCTGGTATGGAAATGGGTAATGCTTACACAGAGCTTAATGACCCAGTGGAACAAAGACAGAGGTTATTGGAACAAGAAAAACAGCGAATGGTTCATAATAATTTATCTCACCCTATGGACGAAGATTTTGCTCAAGCTATGGATGCCGGCATGCCACCCACAGGAGGTGTGGGTCTGGGAGTCGAAAGATTAATATTGCTTTTAACTAATCAAAACAGTCTTAAAGATGTTATTTTATTCCCTTCTTTTAAGGGTTTTTTGTCTAACGACTGATGAAAACATTATTTGTTTTATGTATTTTTTTAATTTCGTGTACTTCGTTAAATAAAAATTCAAAAAAAGATTTAAACTTAATTAAAAGGATTGACCCCAATGATGTGGTTCAGTTTAAAAAAGCACTTCAAGATATGAATCGCAATCATTATGCAAAAGCTCAACCAGTTTTTAAAAAATTAGCAACTCAATACAAGGGACAAGATTTGCAATGGGCTTCTCTATACAATTTAGCAGATATTTATAAACAAATGGGTCAATGTTATAAGGCTGAGTTAATTTATCAAAAAATTTTAAAAAAAAATCATAAAGTATTTAAACCTCCTAGTTATCTTTTATTAGGCTATGTGTATGAATGCCAAGGGAAAATCAAAGAGACTCTTTCGATTTTAAAACAAGGGCTTTCGACTATCCATCTTTTACCTGAAAAAACTCGACAGGTTGAATACCCAGCTCGTTTATTTTTAGCCTATATTCGGGCGGGGCAAGATTCCGCTGGTCATTTGATTCAAAAACAAGTGTTGGACAATATGGATAAAATTAAAAAAACATCTCCAATTGTTGGAACAACTGAAAAAATTTTTTCTGAATATTTTTATTTAATGGGGAAATCTTATATTCAATCCCATGCAATTAATCTAAAAAATTTTTTAAAAATGGCTTGGTATTACCAATTATACCTCACTCAATCTTTTTTGCTAAAAAAAGGTAAGTGGTCTGTTTATTCAGAAAAAGAGTTAAAAAATATTTATAGAAAAATAAAGATCCAGTTAAAAAAGAACAAAAACAAAGCTCTTTATAAAAAAGAAGTTGATCATTTGTTAAACAGTTTGTATAAGCTTTCACAGTCCAGTTCTAACCAGAATTTTCAAATTTTATATCACCAATTGAGCCAACCAATAAAAAATCTAATGACAAATACCACTCAATCGAGAGGTTCTCTATGATTAAAGATCAAATTCATCAAAAAATTATCCGGCATTATAATAAAGTGCAAGATTGGTTTGCTCATAAGAGAAACCAATTAGAGTTTCCCTTTTATTCCAGTTTTGATTTACGGGATTCTTCTCAAAAAATTGCACCAGTAGATGCTAATTTATTTCCAGCTGGGTTTAATAATATTTGTGAAGTGGATCGAAATAACGCTGATCGTTTGGTCGCTCATTATTTAAAAAATCATCATTCTTCTGCTCAAACCATTGCTCTTTTAGCTGAAGAACATACTCACAATTCTTTTTATTGGGATAATATTTATTCTTTAAAAACTTTGTTAGAAAAAAGTGGTCCAATAGATGTTATGGTATGTGTTCCGGGTAAAAATTTTTTGCAAGATTGTGTTTTAACAACTGCTAGAGGAAGAAAATTAAATATTTTCTTATTAAAAAATAAAAAACCATCGATAGATCTTATTATTAGCAATAACGATTTCTCTACCCATTACGATTTGAATTGTAAAATTCCTATTATTCCTTCTCCTGAGCAAGGTTGGCGAGAGAGAAAAAAACATAATTTTTTTGACCAGTATAATTTTTTAGCAAGAGAATTTGCAGACTTAATTGAGGTATCTGATTTTTCGTTGACGATTCAAACTCATCGATTTACGGAATTTAATATCGACGACATGCAATCTTTAAAACGGTTAAAACAAGGTGTGGATTTATCGATAAAAAAATTAAAACCCTTTTATCAAAAATTGAATCAAAAACCTTTTTTATTTTTAAAAAATAATTCTGGAACTTATGGTTTAGGTATGACCACCATTCAATCTTCTGAAGACATTAGTCGTTGGAATTATAAAATTAAAAAAAAGATGAAAGCTTCTAAAGGAGGAAGAAAAATTACAGAGTTAATTATTCAAGAAGGTATTTTATCTCAACTTCAAACAAAAGGTGCTGTAGCAGAACCTGTCATTTATTTAATTGGTTCTCACTTAGCGGGAGGATTTTTGCGTACTCATAAAAATAAAAAAGCAGTGGATAATTTAAATTCTCCGGGAGCTGTGTATCGGACACTTTGTATTTCTGATTTAGAAATTGAAGTGGAGGGAAAACCTATGGAAAATGTTTATGGATGGATTGCTCACTTAGGGGCATTGGCTTTGGCTTACGAATGGAAAGCTTTAAAAAATAAAAAACAAAGTGGTTAATAGAGTTCGACTTTTAGATAATCTTTTGGTTGTTGAGAGGTAAATTGGATTGTAAAGTCTTTTTTTGTGCGAGAATTACTGAGGCGAATTTGAGTGAGGATCCATTCTTTAGGCCAAAAAAGACCTAAGTGGCTGAATAAAATAATAGTTCCATTTTGAGTTTTGTCTACATTTGAATGAAATAACTGTTGAGTAACATGGGATTGAATAATCTTTTTTTTAGGGATTAAAAAAGGTCCGATATGTTTCGAGTTTTTTGAAATAGATGAGCATTTTGTTTTAAGTACCATTTGAGGAATATGACCATGGACGGACTCTTGATGAGCTATAAAGAATAAATCAATTGTTTGATAATGATGGCATGGGAGAGTTTTTTCCCCATTGGAATCTAATAAAATAAAATGACTTAAATGAATTTGAATGGAATCAGTTTGAGATGAAATCTGTGAGGCATGGGTGAGAATTTTTTGATTTTGAGGTTTGGCAAGTCCTTTTTTAAATATTAAAGAAGGAGAAATCGCTTGAAAGCTTTTCACACTGGCAATATTTCGAGAAGAATTATTTGAGTAAGGAGTGTCGTTGAAGTAGATAAAAGTTTTTTGATTCCAAGAGGATTGAGAAATCCACCATCCGATGATAAAAATAGCACTTAAAGATAAGGCTTGAAAAAAAAATATCCCAGCCGATTGCACTTTTTGAGACATAGTAGGAATATTATCGGGCATATTGTTTGATGAGTTCAACAAAAGTTCTCACCATAACTCCGGATGCAGACTTAGGGCGGCAATAAGGTAGGCGGTTTTCTACATTCCAAGCTGTGCCAGCAATATCTAAATGTGCCCACGGAATTTTTTTATCTACAAAGTGTTCTAAAAAAGCTGCAGCTGTGGAACTACCGGCTCCAAAACCTGCAGAAATATTGGCGACATCTCCCACTTCACTGCGGATATCTCGAGTATGAAAATCATTTAATGGCATGGGCCAAATTTTTTCTCCAGAACTTTGACTGGCTTTTTGAATTTGATTTTGTAAAGAGGTGTGGCGAGTAAAAAGCCCGGCGTAAATATTGCCTAAGGCGACAACAATTGCTCCAGTCAGAGTAGCTGCATCTACAATCAATTCGGGTTTTTGTTCGCTGGCATAAGATAGTATATCGGCTAAAACTAATCGCCCTTCGGCATCTGTGTTCAAAACTTCCATGGTTTTTCCATTTCGAGCGGTTAAAATATCTCCCGGTTTGATAGCTCCTCCGCCTGGCATATTTTCTGCTGCTCCAACTAAACCAATGACTGACACATTCCATTGTAGACGAGCAATAGCCAGTAAAGCTCCTATTACTGCACAAGATCCACACATATCGAACTTCATTTCATCCATGCTCTTAGCTGGTTTTAAGCTAATCCCTCCCGAGTCGAAAGTAAGCCCTTTTCCAACTAAACATAAGGGGCGCAAAGAAGATGAAGATCGACCATGATATTCCATAATAATGACTCGAGGTTCTTGGTGGCTTCCTGCCGATACTCCCAATACTCCTCCCATTCGTTCTTTAATGATTCGATTTTTATTCCACACACTCACTTTGAGTCCGCGAATAGGGGACAGTTGTTTTTGCACTTCTTTTGCCAATACAGATGGATTCATTAAATTAGATGGAGTGTCAGCTAATCGGCGAGCAAAGTTTACGCTTTCTGCAATTAATTGCCCTTCGGTTAATTCTTTTTTAACTTCTTTTAAGTTTTTAACTTGGGTTAAGTGAATATTCTGAACTCGAGTAATACGAGGGGGAGTTTTTTTTTGTAATTCTTTAAAACAGTAATCAGCTAATACGCATCCTTCACTAAAGGATTGAGCAGTTCTATCAAAATCTTTTATAAAAGATTGTAAAAGAGAAAAATCTAAAAAAACATTTTTTTGGGCATTTTTTTCTAATACTCGCACTAATTTTCCACCGGCTTGTCGAATTCTCTCCGAATCCAACTGATCGAGCTGACCTAAGCCAATCAAAACGAGGTGTTCAAATTGTTCTTTACCTTTCCATTTTGTGCCGGCAAAAGGTAAAAACAAGGTTTCATTCCATTTGCCTGTGAAAATTTTTTGACTGATTAGAGGTTCCATTAAACGGATTAAAGTTGGTGGAAATAATTTTTTGTTTAGACCTTGAGGAACTAAAATCGCTTGACTGGAGTAGTGCCCTCCACCTGAAACACTATGAACCGACCATTTCATGATTCGACCTCCTTGAATTTAAGAAAACATAAAACTAAAAAATTGACTAAAGACTAGATTCTTAACATATTTTCGAAAATCAGACAAATTTTGAGCTTTGGGGAAGTTTTTTTATCTGTATTGATCGAGAAAGCTTTAGTGGGTATAAGGGAAACCCGACATAGAGTAAAAAGAATTAAATTTCTCAGATTTGCAATTTTTAATTCGTTTCAAACTTTTAAAGTTTGAGAAATTTTTTAAAAGGAGTCGAATTTTGACTTTAGTTCCAATTGTGATTGAGCAAACTCCCCGTGGGGAGCGAAGTTATGACATTTACTCACGCTTGTTAAAAGATCGTATCATTATGTTGGGAACCACTGTGACCAGCGAAGTGGTCAACAGTATTATTGCTCAAATTTTCTTTTTAGAAATGGAAAATCCAGAAAAGGACATTCATTTATATATTAATTCTCCGGGAGGTTCTGTAACGGCTGGAGTGGCTCTTTATGATATTATTCAATTTATTAAATGTGATGTCAGAACTTACTGTATTGGGCAAGCTGCCAGTATGGGTTCTTTGTTGTTAGCGTGTGGGACCAAAGGTAAACGATACGCTTTACCTCATGCTCGGGTGATGATTCATCAACCCCATATTGCCGGCTCGGGTTTGTCTGGACAAGTAAGTGATATTGAAATTCAAGCTCGTGAAATGGCTTTAACTAAAAAAAAATTGGCAGAAATGTATTCTAAACATACTAAAAAAAGTGTAAAAGAATTAACACAGGCTATGGATAGAGATTATTACTTAAGTGCTCAAGAAGCTTTGGATTTTAACTTAGTGGATCAAATTGTGTCCAGCCGAAAGAAAGTGAGTAAATAATGAATACCCAGAAATACAATTGCAGTTTTTGTCAGAAAAATAAAAAAGATGTTAAAAATTTAATTTCGGGTCCGGCGGGAGTATGTATATGTAACGAATGTGTCGATTTATGTGTCGACCTCATAGAAGAAGAAACCAGTCGTGTTAAACAAAGCTATGATTTATCTTCCATTCCCACGCCATTAGAAATTCATAGACACTTAGATTCTTATATTATTGGTCAAGAAATTGCCAAAAAAACTCTTTCTGTAGCCGTATATAATCACTACAAACGGATCAATACTCCTCACTTTTCTAAGAAGAAAAAAGAAAAAGAGGATGTGGAAATCACTAAAAGTAATGTCTTATTGATTGGGCCTACGGGTTCTGGGAAGACCTTATTAGCTCAAACAATTGCTCGAATATTACAAGTACCTTTTGCAATGTCGGATGCAACGGCTTTAACTGAAGCGGGTTATGTGGGAGAGGATGTGGAAAATGTGATTTTAAATTTACTTCAAGCCGCTAATTATGATGTGGAAAAAGCTCAAAAGGGAGTGATCTATATTGATGAAATCGATAAAATCACTCGAAAAGCGGAAAACCCCTCTATTACCCGAGATGTCAGTGGAGAAGGAGTTCAGCAAGCTTTATTAAAAATTTTAGAGGGGACAACAGCCAATTTACCTCCGAAGGGTGGTCGTAAACATCCTCAACAAGATTTTATTCAGGTGGATACTTCTAATATTTTATTTATTGTTGGGGGAGCTTTTATTGGTTTGGAAAATATTATAGAAAATCGTATTTCTCATCGAGCGATGGGGATTGCAGCAGATATTAAAACCGATCGAGAAAAACTAACTGCCAAGAGCAATTTACTTAAAAAAGTGGAACCCGGTGATTTGTTTCGATATGGACTCATCCCCGAATTTATTGGTCGTCTTCCCGTGTTATCGGTTTTAGATCCTTTAGATGAGGCATCTTTAGTGGATATTTTACAAACCCCTAAAAATGCTTTGGTGAAACAGTATACAAAACTAATGGAGCAAGTGGGAGTTCAATTGGTATTTGAACCAGAGGCTTTGAAGGCAATTGCTCATTTGGCAATTCAGAAAAAAACAGGTGCTCGTGGTTTAAGAGGTGTCATTGAAGAAGCTATGCTCAATGTGATGTATGATGCTCCATCTGATCCTTCCATTCAAAAATGTGTTATTACGAAAGATGTCATTTTAAAAAAGAAACAACCACATATTGTCTATAGCCGTAAAAAAAATAAATCTGTAGAATCTTCTACAGAAAGTGCTTAAATAATTATTTAGGAATAGACTCAATCCCTAGAGACTGGATATAATTCGTAGAATATGACGGAGACAGAAGATATAGTATTACCTTTATTGTCCTTAAGAGATTTGGTGATTTTTCCTCACATGATGATGCCCCTTTTTGTGGGTCGTGAAAAAAGTATCCATGCACTTCAAGAAGCTATGGATAAAAAAACTGATATTATTTTAGCCGCTCAAAAAGAAGCCAAAAATATAAATCCCCAACCCGATGAAATTCATTCGGTGGGAACTTTGGGGACAGTTATTCAACACTTAAGATTACCCGATGGCACAGTTAAAGCTTTAGTAGAAGGGAAGGGTCGAGTTCATATTGGAGAATTTATTGAAACCGATCAGTTGTTTCGAGTTCAAGCCCAAGTGATTGAAGAGACTATGGAAGACGAAACAGAAGCAAATGCTCTCACTCGTATGGTTTGTTCTTCGTTTGAAAGCTATGTGAAACTCAATAAACAAGTTCCGCCAGAAGTATTAGCTCGAGTTGCCACGATCGATAGCTTCAGTGAGCTGGCTGATAATATTGCTTCTCAGCTGAATTTAAAAATAGAAGATCAACAGACTCTTTTAGAAACTTTTGACCCGGGAATTCGTTTAAAAAGGGTTCTTAAATATATTACTCGAGAAACTGAAATTTTAAAGGTAGAAAGAAAGCTTAGAACATCAGTTAAAGAACAGATGGAAAGATCTCAAAAAGAGTATTATTTAAATGAACAACTCCAAGCCATTCAAAAAGAATTAGGAGAAAAAGACGATTTTCAAAAAGAAGTACTCGATTTAGAAGCAAAAGCTAGTAAAATTAAATGGTCTAAGGAAGCCAAGGAAAAAGTCGATCGAGAAATTAAAAAATTAAAAATGATGTCTCCTATGAGTGCAGAATCCTCTGTGGTAAGAAATTATGTGGATTGGGTGATTTCTCTACCTTGGAAAAACTACATTAAAGAAAAACAAAACATTAAAAAAGCGGAAATGATTTTAAATGAAGATCATTGGGGGTTGAGGCAAGTGAAAGAGAGAATTTTAGAATATCTAGCTGTTCGAACGATGACAGATCAGCCAAAAAGTCCGATTTTATGTTTTATTGGTCCTCCGGGGGTTGGAAAAACTTCTTTAGCTCGTTCTATTGCTCGGGCATTGGGGCGTCCGTTTGCTCGTATTTCTATGGGAGGTATTCAAGACGAAGCAGAGATTAGAGGTCACCGTCGAACTTATGTGGGGGCTATGCCCGGCAAAATGATTCAATCTTTACGAAGGGTTAAATATGGGAATCCTTTATTTTTACTGGATGAAGTGGATAAGATAAGTACCAATTTTAGAGGAGATCCATCGAGTGCTTTATTAGAAGTATTAGATCCCGAGCAAAATCACACTTTTCAAGATCATTATTTAGAAGTTAATTATGATCTCTCTCCTATTTTATTTATTACGACAGCTAATTCCTTTCATAATATTCCTCGACCTTTAATTGATCGCATGGAGATTATACCGATTGAAGGTTATACGGAAAACGAAAAATTAAATATTGCGGATAAATACCTCGCTTTCAAACAAATTAAAAAACATGGATTAGAAAAATATAAGCCTTCTTTTGGGAAAGATTTATTGAGAACAATTATTCGTTATTACACTCGAGAAGCTGGGGTGAGGGAATTAGAAAGGCAAATTGCTAAGGTGTGTAGAAAATTAGTGCGGGATATTGTATCTGCCGAAGAAGAAAATAAAAAATCTTCTCATTTGCTCACTTTAAAAAGGGTTAAAAAATACTTAGGGGTGCATCGTTTTAAATATGGGAAAATGGAGAAACGGAGTGAAATTGGTTTAACCAACGGAATGGCTTGGACAGAAACGGGTGGGGATTTAATGGTTATTGAAGCAACTGTTGTGCCGGGGAAAGGGAAATTTATTTTTACTGGGCAATTAGGAGATGTAATGAAAGAATCTTGCACAGCGGCTTTAAGCTATGTTCGTTCTCGAGGTCCTTTATTTGAGCTACCTGCAGAATTTTTTGAAAAACACGACTTTCATATTCATGTACCCGAGGGAGCAGTTCCAAAAGACGGTCCGTCTGCCGGTGTAGCCATTACGACGAGTTTAGTATCGGCAATTACTCGGTTTCCAGTCAAAAAAACAATTGCTATGACGGGGGAAATTACACTTCGGGGTCGAGTATTGGCAATTGGAGGGTTAAAAGAAAAAATTTTAGCTGCTCATCGAGAAGGAGTGAAAACAATTATCATTCCCAAAGATAATGAAAAAGATTTAAAAGATAGAGAAAAAGAAATACCAGCTGAAGTGTTAAATGAAATTAATGTGATCACAGTCAATTATATGGATCAAATATTAGTTAAATCTTTAGAAATTCAATCAGCTCAAGATTTATTTAAAAGAAGTGTCGAAAAAATGTCTGGGTTAAAAGCGAGATACAATCGTTCTGTACAGGTTCAAAAACATTAGGAAGGGGTTTCTTTTAGCACTCTTTTTGTTTCTTTATTTTTTTATTTTCAATAATATTGACACGGATCGTCTAATTTGATTAGAAAGTGGCAAGGAGCTAGGTCTAATGGATTTTACTTCATAAGGCTCTGGTTGTTTAGGGATGTTATGTAATCATACTATGAAGGTAAATTAAATAATGGATCTTACAATAGCCACGCAATCGGTGGAGCAGTTATTTAGATTAGGTAGTAGTCAACTCGCGGTTGGTAATTTAGAGGCGGCGGTTCAATCTTTAGAAAAATCGGGTCAGGGTTTTTTAAAATTAGGTCAGTATAAACAATATATTCAATCTCAAATTTATCTCATTGTCATTTATACAGAAATGGAAAATTTTAATGAAATTGAACGGATCAGAGGTGAATTGGTCGATGTAATATGGAAGCAAAAAAAATCTAATATGAACACTGCCATTTTTTATTATGCTTTGGGGATGTGTTATTTTAGAAAAAATCAACTACAGACTGCTCAAAATCATCTCAATCAAGGATTGGTTCAAGCACTCCAAGCTCAAAAAATAGCTGAACAGTCGAATCATCTGGTGGATTTACTCAATGCTAAAATTAATGTGTGTTTTATTTCATACGGGTTTGTCAATTTATTCTGTCAGTTAGATCATCAAATACCGGTAGCTGTTCAAGAATTAAAAAACATGGGGCAACTATTGGAGCAATGTAAAAGTTTAGAATTGGAAATTAAAGCTAAAAGATGGAATGTGGCCGATATCAGTCAGCAATCGAATTGCACTTGGTTCAAAACTGCCAAGTCCATTAAAGAAGATTTAGATAAGTTAGAATTAGGATACAACATTACAAAAGCAAATATATTAAGAAAAGAGAAAAAAAATGATTCGGCCGAACAGTTGTATTGGATGTGCTATGAGCTTTCTCAGAGAAACTATGAAAGGCAATATATTTCTCCCTATTTATTTTATTTTATGGGTTTAAATTATATGGATCGAGAGGATTATGAACAAGCCTCCATCTTTTTGAATCTAGCTAAAAAATCTATTCGCAAAGAATGTTTTAAAAAATTATCCAAAGAGATTCATCAAACTCTTAAACAGCTGAAAGAAAATATTATCAGTTACGATATGGTGGTTCATTTTAATAATAAATTAATTGTGGAAAAACAAAAAGGTAATGTGAATTTTAAAAATCAGTTTATTTTATTAGATCTTTTAAAATTATTTGTAACTCATCCGGGGACAGTTTATTCTAAAGAATCTTTAATGGAAAAAGTGTGGCAACAAAAATATGACCCATGTACGCATGATAATAAAATTTATGTCACTATTAAAAGACTGCGAGAATTAGTAGAACCTAATTATGAGCATCCAAAATATATTTTTAGAAGAAAAGAAGGGTATTATTTAAATAAGAATGTGAGGATTTTATTAAAATAATAAAGTTTGTTTAATAGATAAAGGTTATTTAATAATGAAGTTTTTATTACGAATTGTTTTTTACTTTTTTGTTGGAGGGGTATTTTCGTTCATTTCGAGTGGTCACATGTGGGAATCAGACCAATTTGTCACAGTGGGTTTTGACAAAATTGGTTTTGATCTCAACTATTGGTCTTCTCTGCGAAATCAAGTGGATTTAAACAATTATTCAGTTGTGAGACAAAATCCTTTTTTTGATGTTGTCATTGTGACAGAAGAAAAAAAGGATCAATCTTTTATTGGCGAGCTATCCACTAAATCCCATCAATTTGTTATTTTGCAATCACAAACAGAGTTGTTTATTACTCCGGGAAGTCATCGTTTTCTTTCTATCAATCAATACATTCAAAATTCATTGGATTCCAATTGGAATATTTCGTCTGCAAAAGATATTTTTAAAAAATGTCAGTCTATGAATATTTCCAATAATGAACCCCTAATGGTATTTCAAAATTTATTGATTTACTGTAATAAATTTCAATTAAAATCTTCGTCTGGTAAATTATTATCTCGAATTTACTATCCCAAAAAACATCAGCTGAAGGGAATTTATATTTATTGTCATAATTCATCTTTTTCTCATTATTTCTTTTCTCATAACAATAGCTCTTTTGAAAACCATCGATTATCTAAAATTCCTTTTAGCAGTCATTTTAGTCAGAAAATGGTAGCTCCTAGTCAATGGAATTATGAGAGTATTCCCATTATTATTCCCAGTAAAACGATTGATACAATGAGTGGATTCAAAAATTACAATCAAGTTATTTTTATTCCTTTCTCTAGGGATGAATCTCATCCCATTATTATTCCCAGTGTGGAACAATCTCGTTTGGTACATTCTTGCGAATATTAAGGTGAGCTACTACCACTACATTCAGGGTGTCCGGGTATTGTTTGAAGTGCTGAAAGATTAACTGCATTAGTACTTTCTAAGCCACAGGCACTCATTATTTTAACAGAATATCCTGTTCGGCCTCCATATACACAACCAATTCCGATCCGTTTTTTTAGATCTGTACCCCATTGGTTTCCGATTGGGTGACATGTTCCAAATGGAAATCGCGACAAACTATCTGGTGAGTATCCTTGTATAAAGTTAGTGTATTTTTTTGTAGGGGGATTCCAACCGGTGAGAATATGTTCTAATTTTGTAATTTTATAAAAAGGTCTTTGAGATGGAGAGGCTATTTCATTCCATACATTTTCTATTTGATATTTAATATTGTATGAATCATGGTTATTACTTCTCCCATGGACTGTTTCATAATATCCTAAATCTCCTCTGGGATTAAAACCGATGGCTTTAATTTTAGGAAAATAAGTATCCATGTAGAAAGGGAGAATAGTAAAATAAGTGACATCAAATAAATCGGGAGCAATTGCTGCCAATTCCCATTTGCGAGCTAGAATGTTAATTCCTCCCCCTCTAAAATCGTCTCTGGCTAAGATATCTTCATCATCTAATCGTCTATTCATCGCATAATAGAACATGTTTTTGTTATCTTTAGGGGTGGAGCTTGCGTGAGTGGAACTTAGGTATTTAGCCCACATCAATTGGCTGGCATGAGACCTTAACCCATGAGGATCTTTTGGGTAGCGAGAGTAATTAGGAGCGACCGTTTTATCAAATCTTTCAAAATCAGCAAAATTTCGTATTGAGAAGGGTGGATCAGGAAGTCTTTCATCGGCTGAATTGGGAGGACCAATACGACCACCAAATGGTTTCGCATAAGATCTCGCTTTTAAAGTGATGTTTTGTCCTCTGGGTAAAAAGATTTGATTTTCGTATTTAATTTCTGCGTAAGTGTTAAAATAAATAAGAAAGCGGGGGTTTTTTGTTAACCCTGCAGAGGTATCACAAAACTGTTCACTTTGACATAGAGATTGTCTGGTTTGCTGAAACAACCTTTTAGTAATTGATGTGACTTCTGGTTGGGAGCTACATCTATTAATATCTCCTCCTGAACACACTTGTGGATGAGGATGAATTAACAGCTCTAATTTTTTTGGACAGCTACCATTGCTACCGTTATTTGAATGACCTGTGATTTGACTATAAAATGGTGTCGTATTAAACGGGTGATCCATTAGCCAAGCCGAGGGGTTTTCATTTTCTAAAGAATTAAAATGACGAAATAAATTTGGATGAGCTTCATAAGATTTATGATTAATATAAGTGAGATTGTATTTAAAAGTTTTTTTTACTCCTTCTGAGATGAGTTCGTCATTTATGTCTCTTCCATTTTTGAGTAGTGTAGCTAATTTATAAATAGTTTGTTTTCTACTCGTTTGATCTTTTAGAAAAAAGGCTGTGGATAAAAAAGCCAGTAGCCATGAATTATATCCATAAGCGTTGCAATCACCTGCTATACTTTGATTACTTGCCTGAAGCCTAGCATTTAAATTACTGAGTCCACCTACAAAGCCTGTGGCAATACCTGGAATGCTTAGGTTGGCTCTCATAAGTTGAATAGAGGTTTCCATGTTATAACAAAAATTATCTTCTCTAATGGGTGGTATTTGGTTACCCATAAGTAGCCCCCATTTGGAGTGTCCCACACAAAATGAATTGACTCCCATGCGATTAAGTCGTGGGTGAAAACTTATAGGAGAGAAATCTTCATCTTTGTTTTGAGGTTCTCGTCCAGAAGGTAGAGTGAAAACTTTTGCAACAGTTCCATAAGAGCCTAGTATTCGATACCTCCAGACTAAAAGTTTCCAAGACTGACGAATTTGGTAATTAACATGGGCAATTGCGTTTAATACTTCTGCTTGCTTCATAGCTCCGTAATAGGCTGCTAAGTCTACAGAATTTTGTAAATTAATTTTATCGTGTACAACTAAAGCAATATTTAAAGACATGGCAAATAGAACAAATAAAGTTTGAAAAATTAAAGCAGCAAATATAGATAATTGACCAGTTGTTTTTATTTTTTTAGGGTTTTTCTTTTTAACATGAAAATTTGTTGTCATGTGATTGATTTTAAAATGCAATGGCTAATGGGAACAATATTTTTTTGTTTTAATATCTGAAATTTGGTAACCCTTAAGGGGTATTATGGTTTTTATCTTTCGACGACTCGTTTTTAGTTGGGTATCTCTTTTTGCGGTCAGTAGTTTTTGTTTTTTTCTTATTCATATTGTTCCGGGAGATCCAGTGGATTTAATTTTAGGGGATCAGGCTTCTGATTGGACACGGTCCCATTTAAGAAGACAATTGGGTTTGGATCAAAGCCTAGGCAATCAATATTGGGGATTTTTAAAAGGTTTAGTTAGAGGGGATTTAGGGGTTTCTTTGCATTCTGGGCAAAAAGTTTTAGAAGAACTGTTACAAGCTCTTCCAGCTACTATTTTATTAGCTTTTGGTTCTCTTATTTTGTCTGCTTTATGGGGGATTGGCAGTGGGATTGTCTGTGTTTTTAAAAGAGGAGGAGTAGATGGGATGTTATCTATTTTTTCTTTGTTGGGGATGTCTTTTCCAGTTTTCTTTTTAGCTCCTTTGTTAATTTGGTTTTTTGCAATTCAATTATCTTGGCTACCAGTGAGTGAAATGGGAGAGGGAGTTGGGTGGAATGCCAAGTACTTTATATTACCCTGTGTCAGTTTAGCATTGCCTTTAGGGGCTATTTTATTAAAAATCACTCGCAGTTCTTTATTGGAGGTCATTAGTCGAGATTATATTCGAACGGCTCGAGCAAAAGGACTTTCTCGAGTGAAAATTTATTTAACCCATGCTTTGAGAAATGCTTTAATTCCCATTGTGACTATTTTAGGTCTACAAAGCAGTGCTTTGCTCACTGGAACAGTGATTGTAGAAACTATTTTTGATTGGCCGGGAGTGGGTTTGCTTTTATTAGAATCTATTCAGAGAAGGGATTACCCTTTAGTGCAAGGGTGCGTATTGTTGATTGCTGTGATTTATATTGTGGTTCATTTTATAACAGATGTGGTTTATTTATTCGTTCATCCTCAGGTGAGTTCTTTATGAAGCTTTTTAATTTTCAAATGAAATTGGGGATTTGTTGTTTATTAGTAATTGCAATGGGAGCTTTATTTGCACCCTGGATAAGTTCTTATGATCCTTGGGCAATTGATATTTCGCTCGCTTTACAAGCTCCCAGTTGGAATCATTTGTTTGGTTTGGACGAAAACGGAATCGATGTTTTAGTTCAAGTTATTTATGGAGCTCGGATATCTTTGATAGTGGCTTTTAGTGTTGTGTGTATTAACTTAATAGTGGGGATTGTAATTGGTTCTATTTCTGGTTGGTTGGGGTCTGTTTGGGATCAAATTTTAATGCGATTAGTAGATTTAGTATCGGCTTTTCCTCGATTTTTGTTGGCTTTAACGATATTGGCGATGCTGGGTTCTAGTTTATTTCATTTAATTTTAGCAATGTGTCTTTCAGGATGGGCGAGTTTTGCACGTCTGGTGCGAGGAGAAATTTTACATTTAAAAAATAAAGAATATGTATTGGGGGCTCAATCTTATGGTGCAGGAAGTCTGCGAATCTTGATTTGTCATATTTGGCCCAATTTGTTGGGGTTAATTTTAGTACAAGTGACTTTTTCTTTAGTAGCTGTAGTGATTGGAGAGGCGGGTTTAACTTTTTTAGGTCTTGGCTTGCCACCAGAAATTCCCAGTTGGGGACGATTAATGAGTTCGGGAAGGCAAGTTTTAATGACTGCACCTCATGTTATTTTATTTCCCGGTTTGGCTTTATTTATTTTAATCTTGGGGTTTCAATTGTGTGCGGAATCATTAAGAGATTACTTTGATCCTCATCCAAAGGATTTTTGTTATTGAAACTAGATCATCTCAAAACAGGAGCTTTAATATGGATGGGTATTAAGGGTCCTTCACTTTTAAAAGAAGAAAAAAGAATTATTCAAGAAGAAGAAATTTCAGGAGTGATTTTATTTAAAAGAAATATTGTCTCTTTACCTCAAGTTTATGAATTGTGCCGAGAGATTAAAAGTTTAACTCCTCCTCCGTTAATTGTTATGGATCGAGAAGGAGGACGAGTGGACCGATTGAGACATTTAAATACTTTTTCGTGGCCATCTCCTAAACAATTAGCCAAACAAGCTAGTTTAAAAGAAATTAAACTCTTAAGCTTTCTCATGAATCGAGAGCTCAAACATCTACGAGTGGATGTAAATTGTGCTCCTTGTTTAGATGTGGAGCAAGTTAAGAGTTCTTTGTTTAAAGATCGTCTATTAGGCTCTGAATTAAAAGATGTGATTCCAAAATCGTTAGCAGTTTTATCTGGTATGAATCGAGCTGGTGTGATTTCTTGTGTTAAACACTTCCCAGGACATGGAGCAGTTGTAGAAGATTCACATCATCTTTTACCTGTGGATGGTTCGTCCTTAGAAAGTATACGGAAAAATTCTCTACCAGTTTTTCGAAAAGCGATTTCTCAAAGAGTTCCATTAGTCATGATAGCTCATGTTTTGTATCGTCATTGGGATCCTAATTGGCCAGCTAGTTTGTCAGAAAAAATTTTAACTCAAGGATTAAAAAAACAGATGGGTTTTAGAGGATTAGTCGTATCGGATGATTTAGATATGAAAGCTTTGTCTTGTTTTATAAAGAGATGGTCCCAGAGATTAGAATTTTCTACTAAAAAACAAATTGCTTTTTGGGCTTTAAAAGCGGGGATAGATATTTTGCTTTATGGTCAGGCTTCTCAGTTTGTTTGGGGCTTGCCAGATTTTTTCCGTCAAGTGGCAAGTAAAAATTTATCTTTAAAAAAAGAAATGTCATCTAAAATAAATAAAATCAATCGTTTTAAAAAAAAGATTTTAGCTCAAAATTTAAAAAGAGGTTCTTTTAAAACTTGGAAGAATGTGATTGACAGCCCTCAATCTAGGTTTGAGCTTGAAAAAATTTTTAAATCTTCTCAATAAATAGTCTAAGAATAAAAATTTTAGGTAAAAAAATTAAATAAATTGGGATTTTTATCCGATCTTTTTAATACAATGGGTTTAACTATAAGTCGTTTTTTATTTTTTGTAGTACTTTCTTTGGCTTTACATGGGGCAATGGGTTTTTTTTTACTCGATGCGAGAAGCTATTTTAAAAATCATTCCATCCCTTTTTCATCTGAATTATCAGATGAAAATTTACAAAATGTATCTTTTAAGCCGAACCCTTCAGTTGTGGATTCTCCATTAAAAGCTCATCTCGTAAAAAAAAGAAAAGATTTTACTCCAAATGATCATCATTTAGTGAGTCTCAATGAAACAAAAAAGAAAATAAAAACAAAAAAACCAATTAAAAAATTAAGTGAGAAAAAATTAAAATCCAATCGACAGTTAAAAAAAAGTAAAAAATCTCTCCCTCTTTCCTCTGTGGCTTTAAAAAATAAGCCAGTTGTTGAAGAAAAAAAAGAGGATAAAAAAAATTCAGATAAGGCATTTTTTGTAGAAAATGTAAAAGACTCCAAGTTAAAAAAAAAGGTAAATAAAAAAGAAGTCGCTGAAAAAAAAATAAACAAAAAAAAAGAAGTTAAAAAAGAAAAAAATCCAGAAGCCCAAAAAATAAAAGAAAAATTAGTTAAAAAGCCGGTAGTTAAAGAAGAGCTAGTAGTTAAAAAGTTAGTTGCTAAAGAGCCAGCAATGAAAAAATCCACAACTAAAAAACCAACTAAAGCAACAAACATTACAAAATCAGCAACTAAAGAGCCAGCAATTAAAAAGTTAACAACTAAAGAACCAATTAAAAAACCAGTAGTTAAAAACCCAGCAATTAAAACACCACTAGCTCAAGAGGTATTATTGCGGGATTACAAGTTATTAAAGCAAAAAGAGGGAAATCCTGTTCCTTTTTATCCTAAGCAGGCTTTAGAAAAAAAATGGGAAGGGGATGTAGGACTTGTTTATTATGTGAATTCTAATGGATTGGTGGATAAAATTCGTATTGATCGATCGTCTGGTCACTCTGTTTTGGATAATTCAGCTATTAGGACTTTATCTCGCTATCGATATCATAGTGGTCAAGAGGGTTGGGTTAGGCACTCTGTGAAGTTTGTATTAGATAAGCATCAAAAAATTAAAGAAGTGAGTTCTCTTAGAACTTTTGATTCAATTAAATAAATCATTTTAAAAAGTCGTTCGGATAGTCCACGCATGAATTAAATTTGAATTAACTTGTTGGCTCAGAGAGTAATCCGCTTGAATAATTTTTCCCTTCAATCCTAATCCTCCTGAATAAAGCACTACACGGGTATTTTCGCTCCATTGACCACTGATCCGTAAAACTAAAAATTGGCTGAGAAGACTTTCCATACTGGCAATAATTTGTAAATGAGATGGTTTTGTAAAATGGTAGACAGTGTCTACTTGAATACTGGATGAGGGATGTATTTGGTAACTGATACCTATTCCCCATTTTTTGTGATTTTCTAAAGATTTCTCTAATGGTAGAATTTGATCCCAGACAGTTCCAATTGCAAAACGGTTTTGTCTTTTAGGTTTAATGAGTAAACCAATTTGTCCATTCCAGTTAGTGGTTTCCGAGTTTTGTTGTCGATGGATGCTGAGACCTAAACTCCATCCCGGTAAAATTAATCCAGCTAAACTTAAGACCAGTATTTGCGTTTCTGAATCCCATTCTTTCATAAAGCTTAAGGCAAGGGGTGCCGGTTGAATATCTGAAATAGATACCCCCCAATAGGGGTTGATGTGATCTCCAAACACATAAAATCCAGCTGATTGCATCTGTTTCGAAAGAGCTATGCCAGCAGGATTGAGTAAATGATATTCAGCTCCTTTTTCTACAAAAGCTCGACCACTGCCTCCCATAGCTAAAGCAAGGGGTGAAGCAGGCAAAGACCCAATCGACCAACTTTCTTTTTGAGCCAATGCTGGTAAGATTAAAAATCCGATTGAGAATAATCCAATGAGAAAACTTTTCATTTTTTTTTAAACTTTATCGAAAATCTGGCACAAAGAATCAAGTGGAATCTTTTGCAATACAAATCGATAAAAAATGAGGGCAGTATTTTTTTCGATCCGATGGGGATTGGGGATTGATTTTGCAATCGCCGTCATCATAAGCGATTTTAGATTCTTCGTCATTGCTGATGTTATAGTAACAACTGACATTATTTTTTTGGGGTGCGATGCATCCTTGAGAGATGTTGATATCCCATCGACCGTTATGTTTGTGGTTTAAAATTTTATCGACGATTTTAAATTTACTTCCACTCTTATCACTTTCAGGCGGGCAACCGGGTTCATTAGCTCGTTTATCTTCGTCATTTCGGCGAACTTCTAGTTTTAATTCATTTGGGCAAATCCACACTGGGGCTTTAGATTTATCAGTTATTGGTCGTATCACCTCTTTAACACTTTCTAAAACATATCGATTCAAGTAGTTGAAACGAGGACCAGGTAGTTTGTTTTTTACACTGAATCTAAGTTCATATTGTCTCCCGTAGAACTGATCGTCTGGGTTAAAATCTTTTTTATCACTTACTTGTTGGGTGGCAATGGTGGGTTTTCCATCTTTTGTGTGAACAAAGTAGGTTACGCTTAAGACTGTTTGAGGATTTGAACCTTCTCCATTAAAATCTAAAGCCATGTTGACTCTCTGTTTGTGTTGTTCGAAACGGGCTTCTATCCATTCTCCATCAATTTTTTGGATTCGCTCTTTATTTGTGTTAACTAATTCTAAGACATGTTCATGAAGTCTTATGATATCATTAAACCGAATAGGTGAGAATGTTTGTCTGATGTTGTTTTTTTCAAATATACGAAGCTCTGGGGTTGCCCGATATTTTGTAGAGCTTTTGATTAAATCGGTTAATTGAGTTTTGCTTAAATTTTCAGCTTGTTTTAAAAAATAATTACTTAGTCGAAGTCCACTGCGTGGAAAATAAGACCCCGCTTTTAAAGTAAAAAGTGGATTATTTCTTTCATTGTATTCGCAAGTCAGATAAGCGATCGTGTCGAGTTTGAGGTCATAAGGGAAGTAGTTAAAATCTTTAGGATTATCATTATTTTGAACTTCTATTGAATGAGGGCCAGAAGTATCGGATGTGTCTTCGGGTAGATCTCCTACTGTGGATAGAAGAGTATTATCTCCTTGGTTTCTCCGCGAAAAAGCTCCCGAACAGGAATTAAAAAAATAGAGGCTGAGCAAAATACTAAGCAAAGTGGCTAAAAAATTAAATAAAGACATAGCAAACAACTAATCGGCATTAAAAGCTTTTCTATTAAATTTATAGTGAGTTTTTATAAATTAGCTCTTAGAATTTAAGGTTTTTGCTAGAAGAGGTCTTTAAAATTTAATATTTTTGGTCTATGGTAGGGCAAAATAATATGACAAAATAGCTAGAATATAGAGCTAGAATATAGAGGAGATTTAAAAAATTAAGGAAGTTATAAATTTTACAACTTTATTTTTATTCGGGATGATTTTTTGTGCAAAAGCTTTGGCCTACATTCCCTCTTATTCGATGATCTTATCTCAACTCGCTTCTACTCAAGGCTCTGGCATGTATCGCATCGAACAACAAGTGGACTTTAAACACAGTGCAAAGCCGGTGTCTGTGATAGAAACTTGGTGGGTGGCAAAAGAAGGCAAAAGAGGGACTCTTCTTCGATTGGATGTGAGGTCTTTTCCGGCAAAAAAAAAAGATTTATATTTGCGATTTATTTATCGAGGTTTGTATAAAATATTTAAAGATGAAGTGGGCAAGCGAAGAAGACAAAAAATTTCTCTTTATCATATTGATAAGCCTTTTCATTTAAGAGATGTCGAAAAATTAGGTCGCTTGTTTTATTTATGGAAATTTACACCTTTTTTTAGTCCAAAAGATTTAGCTCATTCTTCGGTTTCTTATAAAGTTTCGTCTGGTTTAAAAAAAGAATCACTAGCTACTCGTCTTTCTCATCCATTGGTTTCTTGGATTCAGTTGGCACGAAGACAAGGGGTGGTACATTATCGCTTAGCAAAAGGTTTATCAAATAAACAAGAGGGATTATGGTTGGAGCAAGATGAGTTTGTCATTCGAAGATGGCAGTGGAAGAAATCATCTGCTTCTGCGGGAGGAGAGTTAATTGCATGGGATTATAGAGCTTATCCGGGGTCTTTGTTTTTTCCTTCTCAGAGACGATTGAGGTGGAATGGGAGGCAGGTATCAATAAAAGTTCGATCGATTAAAAAACTTCCCGTCAAGTGGAATTTATTTAAAACTCTTCATTTAATTAAAAGAAACACTCTTTCATCTCATTTGTTGCCTTTGGATCGAGATAGTATGAAAGAGTTTTATCAAAAATTTAGATGATAGAGGATTCCAGTTTTGGATAATAAAAAAAATCAAATTTATTATTACGAAGTAATTGTTCCAAATGCTTTAAAAAAAAATCTCATTTATTCTTTTGATCAGCTGTTGTCCATTGGGACTTGGGTTCAAGTGCCTTTAAGGAGTCGACAGGTACGGGCCGTTATTTTTAAAAAAAAAAATTCTTTCCAATCGGGAGCTTTTTCGATCCGATCGATTTCATTTGTGGAGGACTACCCACCTCTATCAATTGGGCGTTTGCATTGGCTGTATTGGATGGCTCAATATTATCATCATCCTTTAGAAGCAGTTGTTCATCTCAGTTGGCCAAGATCTTTAAAGTCCAAAGTTTTTACTTCTTTTGCAAAAAAAAATAAGTGTCTCAAAAAAGAGATAAAAGAAGAAAAAAATCTCATAGAACAAAAAATTGTTCTAACAGAAGAGCAAACAAAGTGCATTCAAGATATTCAGCATTTTGGCTCTCAAGAGTTTCGGGTGCATCTTTTACATGGAGTGACGGGTTCTGGTAAAACGGAGATTTACTTTCGACTCATCGAATCAGCTGTCAAAAAAAAAAGAGGTGTGTTGATTTTAGTGCCGGAGATTTCATTAACTCCTCAACATATCGATAGATTTTCTAATCGCTTCCCTCATTGTGTCGTTGGATTGCATTCTGGTTTAAGTATTAAAGAAAAATGTAAAAAATGGACACAAGTGTTGAGGGGAGAAAAAACCATTGTGATTGGTCCTCGATCGGCTTTGTTTTGTCCTATTCCTAAATTGTCTTGGATTATTGTGGACGAAGAACATGAAGCCCATTTTAAGCAAGAAGAAAAATTAAAATACCAAGCCAGAGATTCAGCGGTTATGTTGGGCAAATCTTTAGATATTCCGGTTATTTTGGCTTCTGCCACCCCTAGCCTAGAAAGTTGGTGGAATGCTCAAAACGGTAAATACCATTATCATCAACTCAAAAAACGTGTGTTTCAAACTGCTCTGCCTCAATTTGAATTGGTGGATATGAGAAAAAAAACAGGATCTTTAAATTCTTCTGATCAGCCCTCTTTTTCGGATTTACCTTGGTGGATGAGTAATCGGTTGTATCAAACAATTGAGGAGGTTTTAAAAAAAAAAGAGCAAGTGGTCTTATTTATTAATCGGCGCGGAGAGGCTGGAGGACTTTTTTGTAGAGCTTGTGGATTTTGTTTTTCTTGTCCAGACTGTGATATTTCTTTGACTTTGCATTCTTCTAAGCACTTGGTGTGTCATTACTGTGGTTGGCGGATGGAAAAACCAGATGCTTGCACCCAATGTAGAGAGGATCAATTATTTTCGGTTGGATTGGGAACAGAAGCTGTGCAAAAAAAAATTCAACACTTGTTTCCCCATGCTCAAATATTGCGAGCGGATCGGGATGCTATTAGAAATCATCGAGAGTGGACTCAATCGGTTCATCAAATTCACAATCGACAAGTCGATATTGTGGTGGGTACTCAAATGATTGCTAAAGGGTTAGATTTTCCATTTTTGACATTGGTGGCAGTTCTCTTGATAGATCAAGGGTTTAATCGTCCAGATTTTCGATCTGCAGAAAAAAATTTTCAGCTTATCACTCAGATAGCTGGTCGGGCGGGGAGGAGAAAAAAACTTGGAAAGGTTATTTTACAGACTTTTCATCCAGATCACCCTCTTCTTTCGGTTTTGATGAAAGGGGATTATGAACAATATGCCAATCGAGAGCTTAGTCAGCGAAAAAAATACTTTTACCCACCATTTTCTCGCTTAATCTTGATTCGTACTCAGAGTGCAGTGGATACTCATGCCTTAGAAGCTGTTTTGAGAATTAAAGATCGTATCTCATCTGTTAAGCAAGTTTCTATTTTAGGTCCAGCACCTGCACGGATTTTTAAATTGAGAAAACAATATCGCTATCATCTTTTATTGAAAGGTTCCCACTTAACTGCTCTCCATAATGTTGCTCAAATCATATCCCAATCACTATCCCCTCACCTTCCATCGGGTGTGCAGGTGCATATCAATTGTGATCCCGCTGAGTTAATGTAAAAAAACATTAAAGAATGATTAAAAAACTAAAATTTTCTATGCAGAAGTGATAAATTATGATAGCTGTTTGTTGGTTTCATAAAAATTAAAAAAAGAATTAAAGATATAAAAACAGGTTGGAATTAATATGCTGGAATTAAATATTAAAAATATGTTGGATGTAGGAGCTCATTTTGGGCATCAAATTCAAAGGTGGAATCCTAAAATGAAATCTTATGTCTACACGACTCGTGGAGGGATCCACATTATCGATTTGCAAAAAACTCTTTCTTGCGTACAAACGGCTTTAAAATTTACAGAAAGTGTAACGGCTCAAGGGGGGTCTTTTATATTTATTGGCACTAAAAAACAAGCAAGCTCTTTTATTCGCTCTCAGGCAATTAACAGTGGGCAGTTTTATGTCAGTAAAAGATGGTTGGGAGGAATTTTAACTAATTTTCAAACCATTAAAGTCAGTATCGATCGAATGAAAAAAATTGATCAGATGAAAGAACTTGGAAACTTAGATCATTACTCAAAAAAAGAAAAAGCGAAACTAGAAAAAGAATATACCCGGTTAAATGAACACTTAGAAGGTATTCGTGAAATGAAACAAGCTCCCCAAGCTTTGTTTATAGTGGATGTCAATCGAGAAAGTATTGCTATTGCAGAAGCTCATCGATTAAAAATTCCTATCGTGGCTTTAGTAGATACCAATTGTAACCCCGATTACATTGATTATCCCATCCCTGCCAATGACGATGCTACTCGGTCGATCGAATTTTTTGTTCATTTAGTCAGTGCTGCTTGTAAAAAAGGGAGAAAAAAATGGACAGACATTTTAAGAGAAAAACCTGAATTAAAACAAAAACCATCTACTCAAGAAACAGAAGCACCTACTTTCACTGGTGGACGAAACATTGGGAATCAACGACCCAGCGGTGGTCCAACAGTTGTGAAAGTGTTTAAAAATGTTAAAGAAAGAAAATTAGTTGCTGCGGGAACCGCAGACGATATAGAAATTTCTATGGAATTAGATAGTAATAAGAAATGAAGCTTTCTTTAATTAAAAACTTAAGAGCTTTGACTGGTGCAGGGGTTATGGATTGCCAGTTGGCTTTGCAAGAATCCCAGTACGACGAAAAAAAAGCCCTGCAATGGCTCAAAAAAAAGGGTTTGTCACTTGCCCAAAAAAAATTTCACCGTTTAGCTAAACAAGGTTGTGTGTCTTCTTATTTACATAATCGAGGTCGTATAGGTGTTTTAGTAGAAGTGAATGTAGAAACTGATTTTGCAGCGGATGGAAAAGATTTTAAAACTTTTGTGCATCAACTGTGTCTACATATTACAGCCATGAATCCCCTGTTTATTCAGTCTCAAGATATTTCTGAAAGCCGATTGCAAGAAGAAAAAAATATTTTTAAAGAGCAAATGAAAAAAGAGGGAAAACCTTCTCACATCCAAGATAAAATTATTGAAGGAAAGCTCAATAAATGGTTTTCAGAAGTTTGTTTAATGGATCAAATTTTTCTCTCTAGTTCTCAAGATGAAAAACCTCAAACAGTTAAAGAAGTGTTAATGAATTTAATTGCTAAATTAGGTGAAAATGTGGTGATTCGTCGGTTTATTCGATTTGAATTAGGGGGAGATCACAATCACTTGATTATGAGTTCAACTTAAGTTTTTGTTGAGGAGCAATTGTTGTCTGTAAAGTATCAGAGAATTTTACTGAAAGTGAGTGGAGAGATACTTTCTGGTCCTCATCCATTTGGTTTACATTTTCCCACTTTAGTGCAGTTAGTTGAAGAATTAAAAGAGTTGAATCAATTAAAAGTGCAAATGGCTTTGGTTGTTGGAGGGGGAAATATCTTCCGAGGAGGACAAGATCGCACAATGGATCGTGCTGGTTCTGATTACATTGGTATGTTGGCAACTTGTATCAATGGCTTGGCTTTGCAATCGGTGTTAGAAAATAAAGGTTTAGAAACTCGTGTGCAAACAGCTGTTTCGATTTCTCAAGTTGCAGAACCTTATATTCGCAGGAAAGCTTTAAGGCACCTACAAAAAAATCGCATTGTTATTTTTTCAGCTGGGACGGGTAATCCTTATTTTACAACCGATACGGCTGCTGCTTTAAGAGCTATGGAAATGCAAGCTGATATTTTATTGAAAGCTACAAAAGTAGATGGAGTGTATGATAAAGACCCTCTCCAAAATAAAGATTCTAAAAAATTTAAAACACTTAAATACATTGAAGTTTTAAATAAAAATATCAAAGTGATGGATTCAGCTGCAGTGAGTTTATGTATGGATCATCAGATGCCCTTGGTGGTATTTAATTTAAGACAAAAGGGAAACATTATCCGATTAGTGAAAGGAGAACAAATCGGCACAATGATTTGTTAATGAGGGGGAAGTTTATGACAGACCAATCAGTTCAACAAGAAATAAAAGATCGGATGCAGAAGGCCTTTGATTACTTTCAAGAAAAAGTTAAAAAACTTCGAACTGGTCAAGCTCATGCCTCTTTGGTGGAAGAAATTAAAGTGTCTTGTTATGGAGGAGAACAAGATTTAAAACATGTGGCGTCTATTTCTTGTCCATCGGCTCGATCCATTGTGATTTCTCCTTGGGATCATAGTTTGCTTTCCAATATTTCTGCAGCACTTGTGAAAAGTTCTTTGGGGATGGCTCCGTTGGTCGATCAAAAAGTGATTCGATTAAAAATTCCAGAACTGACGGAAGATAAAAAACAAGAAGTTATTCGAGCTTTTAAAAAAGATGTAGAAAAATTTCGAGTGGAACTTCGTCAAATTCGGCAAATGATGAACGAAAAAGTGCGAAAAATATTAAAAACAAAAGAGATCAGTGAAGATGTAGCTAAAGATTATGAACAAGACATTCAACAAATTACAGATAATTTTATTAAAAAAATCAATCAACTTTCTGACCATAAACAACAAGAGTTGATGCGTGTTTAAATGTCCAATTGGTTTTAAACATTTAGCGATTATTATGGATGGAAATGGTCGATGGGCTAAAAATAGAGGTCGACCTCGGTGGTTTGGTCATTTTCGAGGAGTCAAAACTCTCCGAACAATTGTACAGATTTGTCGAAAAGGGGAGGTTCCGTATCTCACAGTTTTTGCTTTTAGCACAGAAAACTGGAAAAGATCTTTTAAGGAAACTTCTATTATTTTGAAATTGATTCAAAAATCTCTTATTCGGTATCAAAAACTAATGGAAGAAAATCAAATTCGTTTACATATATTAGGGGATATTCACACTTTGGATGTATCTTTTCAAAAAATATGTCAAAAGCTTATGGAAAAAACTAAAAATTACAAAGGACTTCAATTAATTGTAGCCATTAATTATGGAGGTCGTAGAGAAATTGTGCAAGCCGTTCGGCGAGTGATTAAATATGTTCAAGATAAAAATTTAAATAGGGAAACAGTGGACGAACAACTCATCTCTCAATTTTTACCTTCTTCTGTTTTTCCGCCCCCCGATCTCATTATTCGAACCGGAGCAGTGAGTCGATTGTCTAATTTTTATTTATGGAGTGCCGCTTATTCTGAATTTTATGTGAGTCCTGTGTTGTGGCCCGATTTTAGTCAAAAAGAATTAATGTCCGCCTTTCACTTCTATCAGACGACTCAACGAAGATTTGGTAGCGATGTTTCCATTTAAAATAGAAAGGATTTAATTTGTTGTTATGGCATTATTAGTTAGAATGGGGACGGCTTTTTTATTATCTGGTTTGTTTATTTTTTTCTCTCTCATTCCATCCCCTGGGATGGTTATTTTGGTATCTATAGCCACAGCTATTTTAAGTTGGGAGTATTCAAAATTGGTGTTTTATCAGAAGCACTTTTTGTTTTTTCGATTGGGTTTATGTTTAATATGTTTTTTGTTTTACTTCTATTTTTTTCAGCAGGGGAATAAAAATTTAGAGACTTTTTTTTATCTCGGGAGGGCAGAAAATATTTTTCTAATATATGGTTTTTTAGTTGCTTCATTTTGGTTGGTGCAGTGTCGGGGTCTATCTCTTGTTTTAGACAATATAGGTTTTATTTTTATTTCTTTGGTTTACATTGCTTGGCCACCAGCTTTTTTTTTAAAAATTTTTTTATATAGAGAGTATGGTCTTTGGGAGTTAATTTTTCTAATGGGAGTTGTGTTTTCTGGAGATGGAGGAGCTTACTTGATGGGTCATTTTTTTGGTAAAAAAAAATGGATGTTTCATATTTCTCCTCATAAAACTTGGTTGGGTTTGATGAGCGGTTTAATAGTAGCAGGCGGGAGTGCAGTCGTTATAAGGTGGATTTATATTCAAACTTTAGGAGATAATTTTTTGAATAATACTTGGTTTGTTTTATTGTTTGGAGTGGGTATTTTTTTTATAGCTCAAACAGGGGATTTGTTGGTATCTAGTCTTAAAAGACGAGCAAGGGTTAAAGATACAGGTTCTTTGCTTCCGGGTCATGGAGGATTATTAGATCGTTTAGATGGGTTTTTAATAACTTTGCCTTTTTTTTATGGTATTTTGCTTAGCTTTTAGATGCCATTTGTGGCACTTGTGAAAATTTAAATGTTGTGCAATAATATTTTTTAATTAAGTGATTATTAGATTAAGAATTATTAGATTAAATGATTATTAATAGGATTTAAACACTCATTAAATGATGTCTTTTGTAATTAACGGATTTTCTTTTATCTGGCAATCTTTGTTGGCTCTATGTCCTTTTGTAGTCCTATTGGGAGTATTGGTATTTATCCATGAGCTGGGGCATTTTTTAGTTGCTAGGTGGTTAGGTGTTCGGGTGGAAGTCTTTAGCCTAGGCTTTGGAAAAAAGATTTTAAAATGGAAAAGAAATCATACTGTCTATTGCGTCAGTATGATTCCTCTTGGTGGGTATGTTAAAATGTTTGGACATAGTTTTGATCCAGAAAACATTCCGAAAGAAGATCAAGCTTTTTCTTTCTTACACCAACCTCTTTCTAGTCGGATAGCGATTGTATTAGCTGGTCCTTTAATGAATTTACTTTTAGCGATTATAATTTTAATGGGGATGTTTATGGTTGGACAAAAGCGAATGCATCCGGTAGTTGGCGAGGTGGAAGGGTCCTCTTTTGCAGAAGAAAGTGGCTTTGAGTTAGACGATCAAATTTTATCTGTTTGGGTGAGTGATTCAGATTCTTCACTATCTTATCAACCCAAACATTGGGAAGAGTTTCGTTCGATTATTTTAAAACATTCTGGTCAGCGATTATCGATTCAAGTCAAAAAATCATCTAATGAAATTCAAACACTGGATGTGGTTTCCAATTTAGGAGGAGTGATTAAAGGGCTTTCACCCTTGATAAAATCGGCTGTCATTGGAGTGGACGATCCACATAGTTTAGCTGGTCGTTCAGGGCTTCAAACTTTTGATACGGTGTTATCAGTTAATGGGAAAGTGGTTCGCAATTGGTCCGATCTGAAAAAATTGATTGTTTGTTGTTTAAAGACCAACTCTTGGACTATTCGATTTCAAAGAGAAAAATTGATTAAAACTACACAAATAAAAATATCAAAAAAAATTCAAACGACCCAATCCCTTTCTTCTCAATCGGTAGATAATTTTTTAAAAACAATTGGTATTCGTCCTCCGGATTTATTTATTTCTGATTTAAGAAAAACAGGTTCAGCTTATCAGATGGGTCTTAGAAAAAAAGATTTTGTTCTCAGTGTCAATGGACAAGTGATGAATCGGTGGTCCGATTTGGTGACACTCACCAGTCGTTTTAACCCAAAGAACGGTCCATTAGATATACAAATTATTCGACAAGGACAAATTAAAACATTTTCTATTTTGCCAAAATCGAGTCGAGTGATGAAAGGCATGGTAGAAGAAACTCGCTACATGTTGGGCATTGTCAGTGGGGCTTCTTATTACAAAACCACACCGGCGGGTGGATTTTGGCGAGAGCGGACTTTTAACCCTGTGAAGGCTTTTTGGATGGCTATAAAAAAAACTAGTAATTGGTGTGTCATCACTGGAGTTTATTTTAAAAAATTGATTACAGGAGAAGTATCTAAAAAAACATTAGGAGGAGTGATTGCTATTGGGCAGGCGGCTTATAGAAGTTATTCTCTTGGATTGGAATATTTTTTCGAAATAATGGCTGTGTTATCCATTCAACTTTTTTTATTAAATATTCTTCCTTTACCCATTTTAGATGGAGGGCATTTGTTTTTTTATGTCATCGAATATTTAAGAGGAAAACCAGTCAGCATGAAAAACATGCTCATTGCCCATTATGTTGGTTTTTTTCTTTTATTGAGTTTGATGGTTTTTGTTACTTTTAATGATTTAGATCGTTGGATTAATATTTGGTAATACCAATGATTTGTTTATTTATTGAAACCACTAGCTTACAAGGTTCTGTAGCTTTATATTCTTTTCACTCCACTCAGAAAATCATGCGACTACTGGCATTAGAAGAATGGACAAGCCATAAACACTCGGCGTTTATTACATCGGCATTTGAAAACCTTTTAAAAGTCAGTGGTGTTTCTATAAAAGATATTTCTGTTGTGGGTTTAGGAGTAGGTCCTGGGCGATTTACTGGTGTGCGAATGGCAGTTAGTTTTGCTAAAACACTAGGTTTTGCCACTCGTGTTTCGTTGTATGCTTTTTCTTCTTTAAAAATTTTAGTTGCCAGTGCTATTTTAAAGTATTCATTAGGCAATGGATATATTTTGGCGTTAGTTAATGCCTTTAAAAATAGTGTATACACTGCTTGTTATCAAAAAAAACAACTGATGTTAAAAACAGTCTTAGAACCTCAAGTTGTTTGTCTATCCCCATTAGATAAAAAGTTATTAATCCAACAACCTTGTGTTTGTGTAGGAGATGGATACGAAGCTTATTCAGATTTGTGGCCAGTAGATATTCGAAAAAAATGGCTTGTCAAATCTTCTATCTTTCCGCATGTTAGGGGATGTGCAGAACTTTTTAAGTCCGAATTTGAGGATTTAAAAAAATCCAGTTGGACTCATTTACAACCTGTTTATTTACGAAATCCTGTATCCATATTAACAATAGATAAAAAAGCTGGGAATAAATAATGAATATTAAAGTGTCTAAATATCAAGAAGGTTTGAGGTTAGATCGGTTGTTGTCGGCTTATTTACCCAGTCGTTCTCAAGCAGAAAAATATCTCAAAAAAGCATTTGTTAAAAATCATCGAGGGGAAGTGATAGATAAAGCATCTTATAAAGTGAAGTTGGGAGATACCTTTATTTTAAATTTTCCAAATTTTTTAGTTGAGGAGTCGTTAAAACCTTATGATTTTTTTGTTCCCATTTTGTTTGAAGATGCCGACTTGTTGATTGTGGATAAACCAGCGGGTTTAGTTGTGCATCCTAGTTGTGGACATCGGCAAGATAGTTTAGTGAATGCCTTAATTGGTGAAGTAGATTTACGCGGTGGAACGGATTTTTTACGACCCGGAATTGTTCATCGTTTGGATCGGGATGTGAGTGGTTTAATGGTGTTAACTAAAACTCAAAGAGCTTACGAGAGTTTACTCAAGCAATTTCAATCTCGATCTATTCGACGAGTTTATCGGGGATGGGTAATTGGTCATCTGCCAGATGATTGCACAAACAATTGGCAAAAAATAGAAAGTTTTATCGGAAGACATCCCAGAGATCGTAAAAAATTTTATTCTTTTTCTGTGGATCCATTATCCCCTACTAGTCAGAACAAGACTTCTCCAGTTGCAGCTAAGAAAGCCATTAGTTTTTATCGCTTGGTAAAATCTTATGGAAAATATTTACATCATTTGGAGTGTTGTTTAAAGACGGGGCGGACGCATCAAATTCGAGTGCATCTGTCCAGTCTTTCTTTGAGCTTGATTGGAGATTCGGTGTATGGTTCTCGTTTAGCTTTTAAAAAGGTGTTAGACAAAGAGCTAAAGCAGAAAATTAAATCTTTGGATCATCGAATTGCTCTTTATGCAGCTGAATTAAAGTTTTTTCATCCCATAAGTGATCGAGAACTGGTTTTTCGCTTGCCAGAACCAGCAGATCTTCGTTTTTTTACTTCATTTAACAACTGAACAGTCAAAAAAAATATAAAAATCACACCCATTTATCCGATACAACCTAATAGGTATTACAAAAATACACAGTCAAAAAAGGAGTTTGAGCATGAAGAAGTTATGGATGGTCCATTGGATATTATTTATAAGTTTAAATATTATTTCGGCTTTTATTTTATTTTCTCCTCATTATCGACAGCAAGTAGTTAACAAATGGTTGGCTAAAGACACACAAGTGCTATCTGTTGTGTATGGAGATTTACTGCATAATGGTTCTTTAGTTAAAGTCGTTAAGTCTCAAACTCATCAGGGAATTGCATTGGATTTTTATTCGGATTTTCATTCGGGTGGACGCTATTTAATTAGTCGTGTGGAAATTCCCAATGTGACAGATGGTTTTTTTGACGATAGAGGTCAGGCAGTTCAGATGGCAGTTGCGGATTTAGATGGAGATGGAAAAATGGAATTATTAGCTCCCACTTTCAATCGTCAAATGATTGCTTATCTTAATCCATATCATTTTTCTAAACAAGAAAATGGATTTGTGCCGTTTATTTTACATGAAGTGGTCTCACATGATCGTTAAAATGGATGATTGGTCGATTAAAAAGAAAAGAAGTATCACTTTGTAAACTTTGTAAATGCCAATTGTTTCTTTTTTCTGATTGGATAAGAAGGGAGGAATTTTTTGGATTCTTTGGCCATAGCTCTAATAAACATTCTCGCCAATACAAGGGTAGTTCAGTTAAAAATTCAGTTTGAATTTCAAAGTTTCCTTTCCCCAAATGACGAGTCTTTAAAACTGTGACTTCTAAATCAATCTCCATTAAAGGAATATAGAGAGATAACTTTTGATTGATTAAACTGTCTAAACTGAGTTGATTTTTATATTTTAAGGGAATTAAATCTTTGTGGCTCAAAAGGAGGTGAAAACCTTGAGCTGTTAAATGAGAAATAAAAGCTTTTTTAGCCAAAATGTTTTCTTCGTGTAATAAAGTAATAATGGCTACTTTTAAAAAATAAAACCCTCGTTGTTCGTTTCGCATCTGCTCGGTATCCCCATAATTCTTGATTACTCGCCTTTAGTCTGTAAACCTAATATCGGTTGGAATGGGGGAAAGTTTAAAATTATTTTCCTTTAAAAGCGGAGATGAGCATTTTTAATACAGTTTTTAAGCTTTTAAACACACCTTGTCCGGTTTGGGCAATTGCCGGAAAATCAGGATGATTAAAATGGTTCAGTTCTACTCTCATGTCGGAGATGGAATGAATATTAGAGAGATCCCTTTTATTGTATTGAAGGGCCATTGGAATTTTTTCTAATAAAAGACCTTCGATTTTCAGTTGCTTTTGCAGTTGGTGGAGGTGTTCTTTATTAGCTTTCATTTTGTCTATTTGAGAATCGGCTACAAAGATTACGCCATCTACCCCTTTAAAAAGGAGTTTTTGTGAGCTTTCAAATAGAGATTGGCTGGGTAAGGAATATAAGTGGACACGGGTTTTAAATTTATAAATGTTACCTATATCTAGAGGTAAAAAATCAAAAAATGTACTGGGTTTTGTGGAAAGAGAAAAAGATAATAAGTCGAGCTTTTTTTTACTCGCTGTATTTTGATAAATCCATTTGATATTGCTGGTTTTACCAGCCGATGGTATGCCGTAATAAATAATTTTGCAGTGAATTTCTTTAGCATTGTAATTAATTACAGACATTTTCTGCGACCAGTAACGTTTCTTCTCTCAAATAATTTGTGAATTTCTCTGATATTTTCGAGTAAGATAAGGGTTGCAGACATTCTTATAGCTCCACTCGATTCTCTAAAGCTCGACCCAATGTTTGCTCGTCAATGTAGTCAATATCACTTCCCATTGGGATTCCGTGAGCCAATCGACAAATTTTAATATTTGGATTATGTTCTTTAATGATTTTAGTTAAATAAAGAGCCGTCATATCCCCTTCCATATTGGCATCTACAGCTAAGATAATTTCTGTGATAAGGGTATTTTTAATTTTATGCATGAGATGGTTAATTGTGAGATCTTTGGAGGTTACTTTATTTAAAGGAGATAATGTGCCGTGCAAAACATGGTATTGTCCTTTAAATTTTCCAGACGCTTCTACTCGTGCAATATCAAATGGCTCTTCTACAATACAGATGATATCTTTTTTGCGATCCGATTTGCAAAGATGGCAAATTGGGTTTTCTTCTGTTAAGGTAAAACAGTTGGAACATCGATGAATTTGAGTTTTAATTTCTATTAACGCTTGTCTTAGTTTTTCAATATCTGTTGAAGATTGTTTGATCAACCATCCCGCCCATCGGTTGGCACTGCGAGGTCCAACTCCTGGCCATTTTTTTAGTTCACCAATAAGACGCTCTAAAGATGGAACATGATGTTTATAAATCATAGCTGTCTTTTCATTTTTGTCTTATTTTTTTTTTCTGTCAATTTGTTATATTCTAAAAACTTATTTTTTGGGTTCATTGTTTAGAAGGAACCGCAGGATTTTGACACATTCTTAAAAGAAGTATTTCTAAAAAAATTTTTGGATCTTGAACACGAGGCATTTCAGATGACCCCTTGAGAGCATTATCAAATAGTAGATGCAATTCTTCGCAAGAAAGATTGTGAACCCATTCTTTCATCTGTTTTTGATCTTCTTGAGATAAAGTAATCAGAGAAGAGATATCTTTTGCAGAAGAATTGAGTTTGAGTAGCAAAAGATTTCTTATTTCTTGGATGAGGTTTTGTAAAAATAAAGAAGTATCCATACCTTTGGTGTGTAGACGATTCAACACCGATAGCATTTTTTGAGGTTCTTTGTGAATTAAACTCTTTAGACTATCTTTGAGTAAAGAACGGTCTGTTAGACCTAAAACTCTACTCACATCGTCTGCAAAAAATTTTTTATGACAAAAAGTCATCATCTGATCCAATAGACCTTGTGCATCCCTCAAAGAACCTTGAGCTTGCCCAGCCAACATCCAAAGAGCGGTTTCGTCTGTTTGAACTTTTTCGACTTGGCAGATTTTTTGTAAGTGCTTTTGAATCAGAGCATCTCTAATTTGACAAAATTGAAGAATTTGTGCTCGAGATAAAACTGTGGCGGGAATTTTTCTCATGTCAGTTGTAGCCATAATAAAAATTACACGGTCGGGAGGCTCTTCCAATGTTTTTAAAAGAGCGTTAAAAGCACTCACAGATAACATGTGCACTTCATCAATAATGTATATTTTGAAAGCGAGAGAAGGAAGATAGCCAATTGTTTCTTTTAACTGTCGAACTGCTTCTACACCGTTGTGGCTGGCACCGTCAATTTCCATAACATCCAGACAAATACTTTGATCAATGTCTCGACAAACAGAACACTGATTACATGGAACTTGGTTTTGAATATGAGGACAATTTAAAGTTTTAGCTAAAATACGGGCAGTGGAAGTTTTTCCCGTTCCTCGCGGACCAGAAAACACCAAACATGGATGCAATCTTTGATCTTTTAAAGAGTTAGTTAAAATTTGCACAATCGCCGGTTGACCAATCAAATCTTGTAAAATAGATGGTCTCCACTTTCGAGCCAATACTTGATAAGACATAATGAGATGGTTTCTCCTTGTAACAGCTAAATAGAGGTAGATTTTTTAATACTTTGGATAAAGCTAGATACTTTTAATCCGCTTCCCTTTGGGATACGAACACTCCAATCTTCTAAATAGACTGGTAAAAAATGAGTCAACAACCCAGGGTTTAAAACTTTTATTGTTTGATAAGAACATCCAATATACTTAGATAAAGCTCGTAGATCAGTTCCTCCCGGAAGATAAAATACTTCGTATCTATGGGGGGTTTTTATTTTTAAGTGATTAAAACCAAAAAGTCCTGGAGCTTTGGCAATTGCAATGGCAGCCATGAGTTGAGGAATGTAATGAGCTGTTTCATAGGGGAAATCTGATTTTTGTGCCAAAATCCAAAAATTGCTTGTTTGATGTTTTTTAATGAGCTGAGTTAACTTGTTTTCTCCCATGTTATAAGCCGCCACAGCCAATACCCATGTTCCAAACTTTTTATATAGAAATTTTAAATATTTTCTAGCTGCAAAAGTGCTTTTCTCGAAGTCTTTTCTTTCATCTAACCAATCATTTTGCTTTAAACCAAATCGCTTAGCCGTGGGAAGAATAAATTGCCAATAACCAACCGCTTGAGCAGAACTCACCGCTTGAGCTGAAAATCCACTTTCAATCATGGCCATATAAGCTAAATCTTGAGGCACTCCCCCTCTTTGGAAAATGGTCTGCATCAACGGAATGTAACGATAAGACCTTTCCAACCAAAAACGAAACCGACTGGCGTAATTTCCTTGAAACAAATCCAACCAGTTTTGAACCCACATATTATTTAGAATTGGGAAGTCAGAAAATGGATTAATAATGACAATCGGGTTTTTTTTTTCTAACCGAGATTGTGCAAAACAACGAGAACTCATCCAACTGGTAGATAGTAGAGATAGTAGAGAAAGAAATAAAAGAGTTGGTTTTTTCACTTTGTTTTATATTTTGAACCAGCTCTTTTATACTAGCTAAACCCGATGAATTGTCAAACGGGTTTTACGAATTGCTCGACTAGTTCCCCCACCGCTTGAAAAATACAGAGAGAGTCTAAAAAGGGGTGTATTTTTTACGCACAGTGGCAAGATCCTTAATAAATCTTACATACATTATCTGACAATTTTTAGGCAACATGGTGTTAGAGAGTAAAATTTACTATATAGGGTAAAAAATTTTACATAGTCCTCAAATGGAAGTTTGACATTCCATATAACAAATATTAGTTATTCGTGAGTATTATCTCAATTGATGTCTATAAAATAGATAAAAGAATAAATAGATAAAGAAATATTGAGATAAAACTACAACATAGATAAAGCAACATAGATAAAAAGCAACGAAACAAATGTGAGGCAAGGAGGTCTTTTAAAATGTTGGTATTAACGCGCAAGGTTGGAAGCCGAATTATTATAGATGGTCAAATTACAATTCAAGTTGTTCAAGTCAAAGGACGCCAAGTGCGTTTAGGGATTGAAGCACCTCGCGAAACTAAAGTCTATCGGGAAGAACTCCATCGCTCTTTAAAAGAAAACAAAGAGTCCAAGACACCTCAATTAAAAACCCCTTCTCAATATCTTCCAGTGTAATTTTTTCATTTATTAAAGGGAAAGTGTGACTGAAGAAACCACTTTATTAGACGAAAAAGACGAACCATCCATTACCCTCCGACCCATTACTTCTGGGGTGGGTTTTCATAAATCTTTTTCAGTGAATAAAAATTCCTCTCCTCCTCTTCCCGATTTTCTATTACAAGATCAATTGGATTTTGAGGATAAAGACACTTATAAAAAGATTTTATCTTCTTTAGAAAATCCCACTTGGGAAGTGCCAACTCGTTATTCAGATCCTATAGCTCAAAGTTTAGAAAAGCCAAAATTTCAACCGACTTTAAAAGCAGATCTTTCTTTAAAAAAGGCTCAAGATTTTTTAATTCCCGATACTTCCGATTCAAAATCTTCCATTGTCCAAAAATCTTTATTGCCACCTGTTTTAGGAAAAGTTTTTTCTTTCAAAAGTATTTTCATAGATGGTCTAATGGTTTCTCTATTGTTTTTTCCACTTTTTTTATTTTTTGTTTATTTCACTCAAGCTCAATTTTTAGCTGTTTTAAGCACTTTATGGTTCGAAACGTTGATTGTTTTTATTTTATTTTCACAAATCTACTGTTTGTTATGTCGCCTGTTTTGTTTTGAAACATACGGAGAATATATTTCGCACAGAAGATTATGTAAAAGTTCTTCTTCTAATCGGCAGATGATCCATCCGATGAGGTTTTTTTGGCGATTTATTGTTTGCTCTCTAACGGGAGTGATTCCACTTCCTCTGCTTTCTTTATTTTTTAGAATCGATTTATTAGGAACTTTCACCGGTCTCCGTTTTTATAAAACCACTGCATAAACGGATAGGACTAAACTATTCTTTAGTAGGGACCTGTGGATTTGTGGTTTTTTTTGGCTTTTTGACTGAGTTAATTTGACGAAATGCCGATTCCTTTTGTCGATGATAGAGCATAGCGTTAGTTTCATATTCATCCCAAGATTCAGATTCTGTCATTTTTTGCTGATAGTTGGGATAAGGCAGTAAAGGACCCACTTTTTGCACTCTTCCATCTTCAAAAAAAAGAGTTTGAGAGTATTCTTGAGCATTCCATTTGAATCGATACACCCAAGTGGTATAACCTTGCAAGCGACCGACAGAAACTGGACGACCCAATTGCTTTCTCACTAAGACCTGATTTGCTCCAAGAGGTATTTTTTGTAAGGCCGTATAAGTGCTGACGCAGGCATTTACTATGCACATTCCAATTATTAGCCCAGCCCATTGAATAATTTTTTTACCCAGTTTTTTATTTAAAGATTGGATCATTTTCAGTATTTTAATAGGATTTGTTAGAATGATCAAATATATATCTCATCAATAGAGGTTAAACCTCTCATGAGATAAAATTAAATAAGTGTCAAACACACTAAGTGCAAAAAACAGGTGGAGACAATGAATTACAATAAATCGGGTTTGTGGGTTTTGTTATTTTGTGTATTGAGTAGCCTCGTCTGGTTTATCTATTTAGTTTATGGGATACCTCCTGTGGATCTTCAAGAAATAGAAGAGGCTTACGATCACTTGGTCACAGAGAGGGATTTAGACCCACAAGTTTTAAAAAAATATTGGGTATCTCACCCACAGCTAGTAGCACAAGGCTTACAAGTGTATCGCACTTACTGTGCCACATGCCATGGTTCAAAGGGTTTAGGGGATGGACCAGCTGGTCGAGGTTTAACCCCTCCTCCCCGCAATTTAGTAAAAGGACAATGGGAAAAAGGAGGAAATTCGATTCAGTTATATCAAACCCTCACCCAGGGGATTGCCGGCACAGCCATGGCAGGGTTTGCTTATTTGTCTTCCATTGATCGTTGGGCTTTAGTTCATTACATTCGTTCCATTACAAAAAATGAGGTAAAAAATGATCCGAAAAAGTTGGAAAGTTTTGCTAAAACCACCCAGTAAATTTTTAAACTTTCTTTTCCAGTTGACCTTTTTATTTGGAATAGGAGGAGGAGTAACTTTTTTTGCGACATCTTATGAGCAAAATAGGAATTTAACGGCTGAAAATTTACCAGAAGAATTAAAGGGGCTTAAAATCCAAGAAAAAATAGGTTCTCTAATGAATTTAGATTTGATGTTTACAGATGATCGAGGTCAAAAAATTTATCTCAAAAAGTATTTTCAAAAAGATCAACCCGTTTTAATGACTATTATCTATTATGAATGTCCTAATTTATGCAATCTCCATTTAGACGGTTTGGCAAGTGCCTTAAAACCTCTTTCGGATTCATTTAAACAACAGTTTGAATGGGTGGTCATTAGTATGGATCATCGAGAAACGATTACCTCTGCCTATAAAAAAAAGAACTATTACTCAAAAAAGTATTCGTTACCTTTAAATAAAATTCATTTTTTAACTGGTAAGAAAGAAAATATTTTGCAAGTTAGTGAGCAGTTGGGGTTTCGTTTTCGTTGGGATCAGTCACAAAAAATATATGCTCATTTGCCGGTGGCTTATGTATTGACTTCAATCGGAAAAATTTCTCGCTACCTTTATGGAGTAGATTTTTTAAGCCAAACTTTAAAGTTATCTTTAGTGTCTGCTGGGCGAGGGCAAATTGGTAGTATTCGAGATCGAATTTTACTTTTTTGTTTTCAATTTGATCCTCATCGTGGACGCTATTCTTGGTATGCTTATAATATTATGAGAGCGGGAGGCTTGTTGACAGTTTTACTCTTACTTGGTTTTTTAGCTCCTGTATGGATTAAAGAAAATCGTAAGATCAAAAAAAGGCTTTCTTGATCAATGGTAAAAAGTAATTTGAGTTGGTTAACGCATCATGTACTTCCTCCTCCCGCTACTCGATTAGCCGAAGAGTTGGATCAGTTGACAGAATTTTTAGTGGGGGTAAGTGTTCTAGCTGTTTTATTGGTGATTGCTGGTTTTGTCTATTTTTCGATTCGGTTTAGAAGACAATCTGAAAAAGATGCTCCACCTAAAATTACTCATCATTATTTGTTGGAATTTCTTTGGAGTTTTATTCCTTTTTTAATTTTTATGTTTATTTTCTCTTGGGGGTGGATGTTATATAGTAAAATTAGAAAAATGCCAGAAGGTCATGAAACCTTAGAGGTCCATGTCTATGGTCAAATGTGGAATTGGGATTTTGTCTACAAAAATGGAAGAAAAACCTCTGGTTATCTTTCTGTACCGATTGGGCGCCCCGTTAAACTCATTATGACTTCACGAGATGTGATTCATAGCTTCTATGTTCCCGCTTTCCGAATTAAGCAAGATGTCTTACCGGGTTCTTATACTTCTTTGTCTTTTATTCCAGAAAAAGCTGGAAAATTTTATGTGTTTTGCACAGAATTTTGTGGGTCGGGTCACTCGATGATGCGGGCGAAAGTTCATGTTATGAAAAAAAAACAATGGGAAAAATGGTTATTAGAAGATCCTTATAAGGATTTAAATCTGGTTCAAATTGGACAAAAGGTGTTTCAAGGTCGTTGCACTGTTTGTCATCATACCACTGCAGAAACCAAAATTGGTCCGGGATTAAAAGGGGTGTTTGGTTCTCAAAGAAAGTTTCAAGACGGAAGTACTCAAATCGCCGATGAAAACTATATTAGAGAATCCATTTTAAATCCATCGGCTCGTATTGTTAAACCCTTTACCAATCAAATGACCCCTTTTGCAGGTCTTTTAAAAGAAGAAGAGCTGACAGGTTTAATCGAATACATTAAATCTTTAAAAACTAATAACAAAACCAATAACCAAGAGAAAGTGAAATGATGAATTCTACAACTCATTATTTAAATGAAAAAAAAGGGCTAATGAGCTGGCTTTTTACCTTAGATCATAAACGAATTGGGATTTTGTATATGATCACTGTTTTTACTTTTTTTTTAATTGGAGGAATTTTTGCTCTATTGATGCGATTAGAACTTTTTAAAGCGGGCGAAAGTTTGGTGTCAGCTCCTGTTTACAATCAGTTAATGACTTTTCATGGAGCTATAATGGTGTTTATGGTGATTATCCCCGGCATTCCGGCTTTTTTAGGGAATTTCTTTTTACCTCTTCAAATTGGAGCTAAAGATGTGGCTTTTCCAAGAATTAATTTATTTTCTTGGTATTGTTTAATCATTGGTTCAGCGGTCGCCCTATGCTCTCTATTTTTTAATGGTGTCGATACGGGTTGGACTTTTTACACCCCTTATAGTATTCGCACAGATAATGGAACGATCTGGGTGGTTTTGGGAGCTTTTATCATTGGATTTTCATCTATTCTGACGGGTTTAAATTTTATTGTAACTATTCATAAATTAAGAGCTAAGGGGATGGGTTTTTTTCAGATGCCACTTTTTGTTTGGTCTCTTTATTCAACAGCTCTTCTCCAAGTATTGGCTACTCCCGTATTGGCTATTACTTTATTGCTACTTTCTGTGGAACGACTAATGGGGGTAGGTATTTTTGATCCTAAATTGGGTGGGGATCCTGTGTTGTTTCAACATTTTTTTTGGTTTTACTCTCATCCAGCTGTTTATATTATGATTTTACCTGCAATGGGTGTCATTAGTGAATTGATTACTGTTTTTTCTAAAAAAACTATTTTTGGTTATAAAGCAATTGCTTTTTCTAGTGTAGGGATTGCCATTGTGAGTTTTTTTGTTTGGGGACATCACATGTTTGTGAGTGGACAATCCGAATGGGTGGGTATTTTGTTTTCTTTTTTAACTATGTTGGTGGGAGTGCCAACAGCCATTAAAATTTTTAACTGGATAGCCACTATGTATAAAGGATCTTTAAAATTTGATACTCCCATGTTATATGCCAACGGTTTTTTATTTTTGTTTGTGATTGGTGGGGTAACGGGAATTATGTTAGCTACTTTAGCCTTTGATGTGCATGTTCATGATACTTATTTTGTAGTTGCCCATTTTCATTATGTGATGGTGGGAGGAACTTTAATGGCTATTATGGGAGGGTTTTATTATTGGCTTCCCAAAATGTTTGGGCGAATGTATAACGAGTTTTGGGGTCGCATCACTTTTGCCTTTATTTTTGTTGGATTTAATGTCACTTTTTTCCCTCAATTTATTTTAGGTCTTAAGGGGATGCCTCGTCGTTATCACGATTATTTAACACCTTATGAAACTCTTAATCAAATATCTACAATGGGTTCTTGGATGATTGGCATTGGTTTTGTGATTGCATTTTTTGTAATCATTTATGCTATTTTTAAAGGTCCAAAAGCTTCAAATAATCCTTGGGGTGCAGTGACTTTAGAATGGCAAACTTCTTCTCCACCTCCTCATGAAAACTTTCATCAACCACCCACTGTGACTAAAGGTCCTTATGAATACAGTTGAAACATGTACAAAACGCAAACCCGCTCATCATTTTGATAGTGTGGAACAAGAAGTATCTGCAAGCAAACTGGGGATTTGGCTTTTCTTATGCACAGAGATTTTAATGTTTGGTGGGTTGTTTGTAAGTTATGCTATCTATAAAAATATGTATCCAGATATTTTTCTTCAAGGTTCTGGATTTTTAGATTGGAAATTAGGTGCCATAAATACTGTCGTTTTGTTGGTTAGCTCTTTGACAATGGCTTTAAGTATTTATTATGCCCAAAAAGGAAGTAACCGAAAATCCATAAGTTGTTTATGGCTGACTTTGTTGTGTGGATTGGTTTTTATGGGCATTAAATACTTGGAGTATTCTCACAAACTCCATTTAGGATTAGCCCCCGGGCATTTTTTTTCTTATACTCATTCGTCGACATTAGCTGGTTTACCTCTTTATTTTTCTTTTTATTATTGTATGACAGGTCTCCATGGTTTGCATGTTTTAGCCGGTATGGCTCTTATCTTCTGGTTGACTATTCGTTCTTATAAAAAACATTTTGGACCTTCTTATTATTTTCCCATGGAATGTGTGGGACTGTTTTGGCATTTGGTGGATTTAGTTTGGATTTACTTATTTCCTATTTTGTATTTAGTGGAGTAAATTAAAATGTCAGAAAAAATACATATTGTTTCTTTTTCTACTTATATAAAAGTACTACTCGCCCTATTGGGGCTTACAGCTATTACTGTAGGGGTTGGGCAAATTGATTTTGGTTTTTTAAATGTCCTAATTGCTTTGGGGATTGCCACTATTAAGGCAACTTTAGTGTTATTATTTTTTATGCATCTTAAATATGAAAATAAAATGTTTTTAGTTATTTTTCTAACGGGAGTTTTTTTTATTATAGTTCTTTTTTTATTTTGTGAATTAGATATTTTAACTCGAATTCCTGAAGAATCGGTATTGTAACTTGAAAGAGGAGTTGGTAATTGTCTGTTGAATTTCAACTTTATAGTTATTATCGGAGTTCTTGTTCTTGGCGTGTTCGCATTGCTCTTTTTTTAAAAAAAATTTCGTTTCAGTATATTCCTGTGCATTTAATAAAAAATGGTGGAGAACAATATGGCTCAAAATATTTAACAAAAAATCCTTTAGCTCAGGTTCCCTGCCTTATTCATAATCATAAAGTGTTGACACAATCCATGGCGATTATTCAGTATTTAGATGATTTTCAGCCATCTATTTTATTATTCCCAAAAGATAGAGAAAAAAAAGCTCTTGTATTGAATATATGTGAAATTATCAACAGTGGTATTCAACCACTTCAAAATTTAGCGGTTTTACAATATTTAAAAAATAATTTTCAGTTGGGAGAAGATCAAAAAAATCAATGGGTGACTTTTTGGATTCAAAAGGGGTTATTTGCTGTGGAGCAAATTTTAAAATCTCATAAAAATTATTTTTCATTAGAAGATTCACTAACAGCTGCAGATCTTTTTATCGTGCCACAGCTTTACAGTGCTCGTCGTTGGAATGTGGATTTGAAACCCTACCCGCACCTTTTGAAAATAGAAAAACGCACTCATTTAATCGATGCGTTTCAAAAAGCTCATCCAAAAGTTCAACCCGATACTCCCAAGATAAGTGCTTCCAAAACAAATATTTCCAAAAATCACGAGGTATAAAATGCAGTTTTTTTATAATTATTTAAAGTTAAGTAAGTTTAGAATTGTTGTGTTTGCTTTAATCAGTTCTTTAGCGGGTTATACTTTAGCGTGGTGGAATACAGATGATTTAACTTCTATTTCTCATGGGTTATTATTGGGTTTATTATTAATTGGTTTGTGGTTTGTAATGAGCGGTAGTTTTGCTTTAAACCAGAGTATGGAGTGGCGACTCGATGGTTTAATGAAACGTACTCGATCGCGTCCCATTCCGGCTGGGCAAATAACTATTGTGCAAGCTCTTTTATTGGCGGGAGTGCAAATCATTTTTGGATTGAGTTTGCTATTAGCTATTAAACCCCTAACAGCTGGTTTAGCTATTTTAGCTCTATGTTTATATAATATATGTTACACAATGTTGTGGAAAAAAAAGTGGATATTTTCTGCCGTGCCGGGTGCTGTGCCAGGTGCATTGCCAGTGATGATTGGATATTCGGTTTTGTCTTCTTCTGTACTTTCTATTGATTGTTTGTATCTGTTTTTTATTTTATTTTTATGGCAGATGCCTCATTTTTGGTCATTAGCTTTACATTATAGAGAAGATTATCAGTTAGCTGGTGTGCCAGTTCCTCCTCTTCATATCGGATTGCCAAAAACCCTGTTTTATATAGGGGTATATCTTTTGTTCTACTTAGGGTTAGTTTTATGTTCTCCCTTGCTTTTTAAAATGAATGTTTTGTATGTAGTTTTTCTGATTCCAATTTGTATAAAAGTTTTTTTAGAATTTTTAAATTTTTCGAGATGTTTAAAATGGCAACCTTTTTTTCTATGGTTAAATTTAAGTGTGTTGATTTTTATCTGGGCTCCAATAGGGGATTTGTGGATTTACTCTTTTTTAAAATTTAAATAAAAAGAGGAAGCTTTTTTTAAACGATCCCATATAGCTTGCCAGTCCATTGTGGCATGACATTGGAGTTTACAAATATAAATAATATGGTGAGGATTTTTAGATAACTGAGCAAGGTCGCTATAAAGCTTACGGGCAGTCAGTTGGGGTGAACTTTGTAATTTAAGTTCTCTAAGAATACATTTTTTAATTTCAATTTTTGGGTATAATTTTTGAATTTTTAATAGCAAGAATTTTTTAATTTGCTGTTTAGAAGGAGAAATTGATTGATTAATTTTTATTAATAATAAAGGTACAGATGGTTGATAATGTGTGGAAGATTGCCCGGGACTGACATTCGATTGAGATTTAATAATTTTCCAATGAGTTAACTTTTCTTTAAATAACCAATGGGTGAGATGTTTTTTAGTAATAATTCCTGGACGCAAAATAATTAACCGATGATTTTTAAAATCGGGTTCTAAAACAGTGGATTCAATACCTATGGAGCATTTTCCTCCATCTAAAACCGGTACTTGATTTTTAAACATGTGGTTAACATGTTCTGCTCGAGTGGGAGAAAGTTTACCATATAGGTTAGCACTCGGAGCACATATTGGACCCACTTTTTGGATCAACGATAAAGTCAGAGGATGGTTGGGAATCCTTAAACCCACTTTTGAATAATGAGCGACAATGTGGGGATGAACTTTTTTGGACTTTTTTAAAATTAAAGTTAAAGGTCCTGGACAAAAATGTTGGATGATTTTTTGTAGTAAAGAATTTCGAATAATATGAAATAAATTCATTTGTTGCCTATTGCAACAGTGGATAATAAGAGGGTTAAATAGAGGTCTTTTTTTGATTTGAAAAATTTGTTTAATGGCTGTTTTTTTTAAGGCCGAACCAGCTAACCCATAGACAGTTTCAGTTGGAATAGCTATGACTTTTCCGTTTTGAATTAAAGAAACTGCTTGATTAAAACTAATACCTTTAGTTTTCATAATAGATTTTATGTAGCTTTATTAATAGAAAACCCCGGTTGTCCATTAAATGAATATAAGTTTTGTGTTTGATTAAAATCGATACCTTGGCTTTCCATGGCAAATAATAGTTGGATAATATCTGTGTGGGAAATAGGTAGATGAGATGTTGAGTTCATAAACCTTAATCTCCAATGGTCCGACAATAATGCATGTTGAGATGGATCGGGCCATACATTGATACCTCGAGAGGAAATAGAATGTAATTTTAATTTTTTAGACAATGATTGAGTTTTTTTTGCAAGAGCAGAAATAGAAATGTGAGCATCATCTATAAAAATATCTACACCAGTTAGAGTTTTTTTCTCTGTTTGAGAGTTGAGTTTAGAAACTTGGTATTTTTGTTTGTTAAATGGCTGATAAGAAACCGATTGGAGTGTTTGAGGTGTCTGACCTAAATTTTTAATAATTGCCTGTGTAAACTCTTTAGTACCCACCCGAGTTTTGCTAATTCCTTTTTGATAGATATCATAAGTATGAATTCCATTTTCTAAAGTGGTGAGCCAACTATTTTGTATCAATTCTGCAAATTGATTTTGACCAATATGATTGAGCATTAATATTGCAGCCTGTAAAAGACCCGATGGATTGGCAAGATTTTGACCAGCTCTTCTAGGAGCTGAACCGTGAATAGCTTCAAACATGGCATACTCATCTCCTATGTTAGCCGACCCAACCATTCCAACCGATCCACTCATTTGAGCAGCTACATCTGATAAGATATCTCCATATAAATTAGGTAAAACTAGGACATCAAATGTTTCTGGATAGCAAGCCATTTTAGCTGCTCCAATATCTATAATCCAATGCTCCTTCTCACATTTTGGATAATTCTTTCCAACTTCTTCAAAAATTTTTCTAAATAATCCATCCGTTTGTTTCATGATATTATCTTTTGTAAAGCAAGTGACTTTTTTTCTGTTGTTTTGTAAAGCATACTCAAATGCAAATTGAGAAATTCTTCGGGATCCCGATCGAGATATGATTTTCAAACATTGAACCATCTCTTGAGTTTGTCGATACTCCATGCCGGTATAAAGATCTTCTTCGTTTTCACGAATGACAACAATGTTCATCCCAGGATGTTTAGTAGAAACAAAAGGATGATAAGCAACACAGGGGCGAATGTTTGCGTAAAGCCCTAATTTTTTTCGAATGGTTACATTTAAACTTCTAAACCCTCCTCCTTGGGGGGTGGTGATAGGAGCTTTTAAAAAAACTTTTGTGCGATCTAAACTCTTCCAAGTGGAATCTTCGATACCCGTTTTAATTCCTTTTTTATAAATGGATTCCCCAATTTCCACCACTTCCCAAGTGAGAGGCACTTGAGCGGCTTTCATAATTTGAATGACAGATTCCATAATCTCCGGACCAATACCGTTACCGTAGGCTACAGAAATAGATTGAGACATAATATTAAACCTTGGATTTTTATTACATTTTTTTTAAAGTTAATATTTATTTAAATCGTTTTTTCTAAGTTTAAAAATCACCTCTTTTAAGAGGTTAATTGTAGTCATTTATAATAAAAAGTCAATCTTTTGTTTGGGTGTAAAGAATATATTATTGGGGTAAAATAATTGTTTGAGAAAATCCTAAAAACTTTCGCGAATGTATCGATTGAGGATATAACCAAAAGCTAAAAAAAATAATAATAAAAAAAATAGGAAGTAAAGCTTTATTATACATAACAAATTAAAAATTGCATTTACTTTTTTTGAGTAAATTGTGCAGCTGATTTTAAAAATTGATTCAAGCCTTTATCTGTCAATGGATGTTGGATCATTTGATCAAATAAAGGGGGAGGAATGGTCACCATATCGGCTCCCACTTGAGTAGCGGATAAAACATGACGAACATGTCGAATACTGGCAACTAGAATTTTTGTTTGGATTTGATATTGAGAAAAAATATGGACTACATTTTCTACCACTTCCATTCCATTGACTCCCGTATCATCTAATCGTCCGACAAAAATAGATACCATGTTGGCTCCCGCTCGAGCAGCCATTAAAGCTTGAAGAGCTGAAAAACACAGAGTGACATTAGTGGAGATATTTTTTTTGGCACATTTTTTGACAGCTATTAAACCTTCTTTAATTAAAGGAATTTTAACAACTACTTGAGGATGAATGTTAGCTAATTCTAGAGCTTCTCGATACATTTCTTCTGCAGAAGTGGAAATCACTTCGGCACTAATCAATCCACCGGGGACACTTTGACAAATCGAGTGAATTAAACTGTGATGAGTTTTTCCACTTTGAGCCACCAGAGTTGGATTAGTTGTGACTCCATCCAAATGAAACCAACCTTGGATTTTTTTAATTTGTTCTAAATTGGCTGTATCGACAAAAAATTTCATAATTCTTTTACCTTCTATGCTTTGTTCTTTTACAAGCTGTACTTGTTAGTGGTTTCGTGCATTACTTGTTGCTTCTATTATTTATTCTCATTACTTATTTTTATTAGGTATTCTCCCCATCATTTCTCTCAATACTTTTATTGTGAGGTTTGGGTATTGTAAAAATCATCCCAACCATAAAACCCTTTGGGCTGTAATACAAGCCATTTTAAAGCCCTTAAAGCTCCCTTAGCAAATAATATTCGGTCGATCGCTCGATGTTCTAAGACAACAACTTCTTGTTTTGTTTTAAAAGAAATGCGATGGGTTCCAAACTCTTTCCCTTTTCGTATACTTTTAATTTTTATTTGTTTTTGTATAGGAGAAGTAAAACTTCTCAACAGTTTAAGAGCAGTTCCACTGGGCTTATCTTTTTTATCTTTGTGATGAATATCTTCTAATTGAATTAACATATTGTGTTGTCTATGTAAGTTAGTAATCCATTTTTTAATTTGCCAAATTCCCCAGCTCATATTTTCTTCGTAAAAAATGGGAATTTTTTGACTCGCTTTTTTTAATAATTTTTTTTGTGTATCATTGAGAGCTGTTGTTCCACTCACAAAAGGTTTTTGTTGTTTTAAACACCACCGAATGGTTTGTTCAAAAAGAGGAGGAGCAGAAAAATCAATCACACCGTCGAGTTGATCGACATCTAATGAATCGGCATGCGGAGAAGTTGAAGATTTTTTTTTAATCACTGGCCAAGTTTTGCAGATTACAAATTCGGAGTTTTTAATATTTGTGGCTTTTTTAACTACCTGACCCATTCGTCCACTGGCACCACTTAATCCGAAATAAATAATTTTTCTTTTTTGTTTCATTCTCATTTGTTTTAGTTTTAACCCATTCGGGTTCAAATCATTTAGTTTAAAGCATTTTGTTTAAATTATTTGGTGAGTGAAGTTCAATATGCTAAAAATACTCATACCATTCTAAAAAAACAAGAAAAACAGCAAAAATATTAAAATAATTTACAAAACTGTTTAGAAATATGATTTTTACAGAATATGAAAGTCAATCCATGTGGAAAAGCGACGGTTTTTTATTTCAAATATCAGAGGATCATTATCTTTTAGGTGATGGTCCCTTTCGGTTAAAAAAGTCACCCAGTGGGGATGATTGGAATGTATTTTGTGCTCCTTTTTTTCTGTCCTCAACCGAGTCTTATTGGTATCAACCCATTCAAGTTAAGCATTTTTCTAAAAGTCAATTAAAGTCTTTTTTAAATCCTTTTTTTAAGAAATCTTTTTTTAGTCATCTGAAATGGGTAGAACCAGATTTAAAAAAATTTAAAGAGGTTTTTCAAATGATCCAGCAAAAAATTCGAGCACAACATATTCAAAAATTAGTTCCCGTATTTTTTGAAACTTCTCGTGATTCAATTAGTAGAAATGAATTACCAAGTTTTTTATATCATTTTGCTTTTTGTCTACCCGGTAGAGCTTATGCTTTTTGGTTGGGAGATCAAATTTTAATAGGCAGTACTCCAGAACTGTTATTTAAAAAAAATGGCTTAAATGTGCAGACTATGGCTTTGGCTGGGACAACTCAAACACCTTCTCACAATCTTTTAAAAGATCCTAAAGAAAGATGGGAGCATTTGTTAGTAGTTCGAGGTATTAAAAAATCTTTAAAAAGTTTAGGAGAATTATTAATATCTGATACTTATATAGATGGTTCAACTCAGATTAGTCATTTAAGAACTGATTTTGAATTAAATTTAAAAAAAGATCGATCTTTTAATGAGCTTTGCTTTCTGCTCCATCCAACTCCAGCTTTAGGGGGTAGTCCTCAATCATCGGCTAAGGCTTTATTGTATGATTTGCAAAATCTTTGCGGTTTCAGGCATTATTTTGGGGCACCATTTGGGGTTTCTTTTAGGAATTTATCTTTTTGTGTGGTAGCTATTCGTAATATACAGTTGATCAATTACAAAGCTTACATTGGATCGGGATGTGGTATTGTTCGAGATAGTCAATTAGAAAAAGAGTGGAAAGAACTCAAAATAAAAAGAGAGTTTGTTAAAGGGATTTAAGTAGTGAATATTCTAATAGCTAAAAAAATAATTTCTCATTTAATCGATCATTATCATGTTCAAACTTTTTGTGTTTGTTCGGGATCTAGAAATATACCTTTGTTAGAAGTGCTGTCTCAAATGAAAGGTTTAAATATATTTTCTTTTTTTGAAGAAAGGTCAGCTGGTTTTTTTGCTTTGGGAGTGTGTCGAAGAGAAAAAAAACCAGTTACAGTGATTACCACTTCTGGAACAGCTGTGGCCGAATTATTACCCGCAGTGATAGAAGCTTATTATGCCTATCTACCGTTAGTGGCTTTAACAGCTGATCGACCTTCTAGATTGCGTGGAACAGGGGCTCCTCAAACCATTCAACAAGTGGGAATTTTTTCTCATTATGTGGAAACCATCTGCGATTGGGAACACCATGTGGATTGGAAAAATTTTAAATGGTCTCAAAATCGTCCATGTCACATTAATGTTTGTTTTGATGAACCTCTATTACCTACCACTTCAATAGAAAAAACGAACCATTTAAAAAATTGCACTCCCGAAGTAACAACGGATTGCACACATTGGATGCAAAGTTTTTTTTCAAAAGTTCATAAACCTTTGGTGATTTTATCAGAAATTCCCATCGAGCAACAAAAAAACACTCAAGAGGTTTTATTCCATCTCAAACAACCTATTTATGCAGAAGCTTTGTCTGGTTTAAGAGAATCTAAAAAATTAAACCCTTTCATTCTAAAATCTGGAGATTCTTTATTAAACATGTTGGCGGATCGCCAAATAATAGATGGGGTGATTCGTATTGGGCATATACCTTGCACTCGATTTTGGAGAGATTTAGATGTTCGGTATTCGAATATACCAGTTCTTTCTGTCAGTCATCGACCAGATAGAGGTTTGGATCGAAAACAACCAGTCGTTTCTTTCTCACATTTTTTTAAATATCTATCGGAATTTGATCAAAAATTATCTTCCAATTGGAAAAAACTTTTTAAAAAAGATAAAGAGCTTACTCATTTTTTAGAACATTTATTAAAAAAATATCCGTTGAGTGAGTGGAATTTAATGAGATGTTTTTCTCAACAAATTTCACCTGCTAGTTTATTGTTTTTAGGTAATAGTCTTCCCATTCGGGAGTGGAATTTATGTGCTGTCTACGAAGATAAACAGCTCAAATATACGGCCAACAGAGGAGCCAATGGAATCGATGGATTATTATCTTCTTTCTTAGGTGAAAGCCAAGTCAATGGTTGTAATTGGTGTCTATTGGGAGATTTAAGTTGTTTATATGATTTGTCAGCTCCTTGGATTCTTAAGCAGATGCTTAGAAAACAAAACTGTTTGATTGGAATTATCAATAATTTTGGGGCTGGGATTTTTTCTTCTCTTTCATGTGGGTCGGCTCAATCTTTATTGTTAAATCATCATCAAATGAAATTTAAATATTGGGCTAAGTTGTGGGGACTCAATTATTATTGCATAAGCCATCCTCCTTCTTTAGCTGATTTTTGTTTTCAATCTCCAGCAGTTATAGAATGGCAGGTAAAAAACCAGCAAACTCAACAAATTCGATCTGAATGGCAAAATTGGTTAAAAACACGACCCGACTAATACCCTGTCAAGAATTTTTAGATTTTTTATAAATATTGATCCAGCAAAAAGATTTTTTTGTCTCATTTTGAGACCAGTCATATTATTGACTTCTTTTTTTTATTATAAATATGACATAATATTCATGATTATGGGAATGATTATCAAATTATTAAAACGTCAGAATGCTTATCTCAATCAGTTTAGTCAATTGAGCCAATGTCAGTTTCAGAGGATTCAAAAAGGAGATTTAAGCCGTATTAATCATTTTTACAGAAATCGCCAAGTTCTTTTAAATAAAATTGAATCGATCGATCAAGATATCAAACAAAACGAACACAATTCAGTGGATAAAAAGGAAAAGAAAGAAATTCTGGAGCTTTTAAATGAAAAAAGAAAAATTGGTCATTCCATTTTGCAAAATGATTTATGTATCCATCGTTTTTTAAAAGAAAGAGAACAAAATTTAATAAAAGATCAAAGTGCTTGAAAGTTAAAAATGTTATCTGTATTGGATAAAGTGCCTGATGAAACACAGCACATACAAAAAATAAAGTCTCAAATTAAGCTATCTAAAAAGTTATTTTGTGCTACAGATATTCAGCAATTTTTACACATTCTTTATCGAGAAACTTCTCATCAGTTGAAAGTGAGAAGTCTTGTTTTTTGCTGGTATTCGGGTCATTTTGGTCCCTTTCAATGTGTGTACTCTAAAGATGGTTGTTACAAAAAACAATTATCAAATATGTGGCCGGAATCTTCTACTTTAGGTCTTGGGGATTCAAAAGATTGTCAATACATAGCGAATGAATTGGGGCGACCTGTGCAAAAAATCTTAAGACTGCCTTTTAAGCTTAAAAAATATTCACCCACTCGGTCGGTTTGTTTATTTATCGAATTTTCTATGAATGATGTTCGACCTCTTCAATATTTTTATCAATCTATTTTCTCTTTGATGACTTGTCTTTTAGATCAATTGTTGTTGACAGATCATTTACAAACAGGATCCCATTTAATGTATTCTACTTTTAATCACCTAGAAGAACCCTTAGCAGTTTTGGATAGAGAAAATCAAATCACTAGCTCCAACGAAAAATTTGATTGCATTCATAATATAAAAATAAAAGAAATAAAAAATTTTACCCCATTAGATTTTGTGAATCAAAAAAACATTCAATATAAAGATAAAGTGTATGAGCGACAAAGTTATCCAGCCAATATAGAAGGTTCCACTTATAATATTTATCATTATACAGACATAACACAGACTCTGTCTTTACAAAGTCAAATGATCCAAGGTGAAAAAATGGGAGCTTTGGGTCAACTGGGAGAAATGATTGCTCATCAATTAAATAATCCCTTAACGGGTATCTTATTAATGGCTCAATTCCTTTTAAAAGGAGGTCCATTAAATGATGAAATTAGACAAGATATGGAAAGTATTGTTATATCTGTTAAACGATCTCAAAAAATTATTTCTCATTTGTTAAATTTTTCTCGCACTAACTCTCAACTTCATCCATGTAATTTAAATGAAGCTGTTAAAAACACTCTACCGTTTTTAAAATCCATCACGAGTTTTGTGGATTTTAAATTAAAATTGCACCCTCAGCCCATTTTTGTTAAAGCTAATTTATGTTTGTTGCAACAAGTGGTGTTCAATTTGGTTAAAAATGCTTGTCAAGCAGTGGTGGATTGTTCAAAAAAATCTCCTACAAAAAATCAGGTACATGTTTTAGTCTATTCGTCTCGTTCAACTGCTTTTGTAAAAGTTGAAGATAGTGGTCCGGGCATTAAAGAAAAAGATTATCCGCATATTTTTAAACCTTTTTTTACGACAAAAAATAAAGATCAAGGGACCGGCTTAGGATTAAGTGTTAGCATGAACATTGTAAAAAGTTTTAATGGAGATTTAAAACCTTCTCGATCCAATATTGGAGGAGCTTGTTTAACTCTTTTTTTGCCTTTGGCGACTGGGTCATGAAAATACTTATTATAGATGATGAATTATTAATTCGTCGCTCTCTTTTTCGAGTAGCGAAAGTGTGTGGACATTCTACACAGGTGGCTAAAAATGGACGGGAAGGGGTTAAACTTTGGAAAACTTTCCAACCAGATGTCACTTTTTTAGATATTTTTATTCCTCAATTAAATGGACCAGATATTTTATCGGCTATTAAAAAAAGACCTCAAGAAAAAGTCATTATGATTTCAGCCCATCGACCCCTATCAATGAGTAAGAATTTTTCTAAGAAAGATTCAAAAGATTCATTATTTCCGTTAAATTTCAATCTCGCACTCAAAGGAGTGGATTTATTTATTCCAAAACCTTTTGAAAATGTTTGGAAAGTTATCGAACAAGCTGAAACACTCTATCGAACAGAACACCCAACATTGGAAGTGAAACATCAGCTACATGGGCTTTAACGGTTTAAGTGGTGCTATCTAATTATGAGAATTATTACTGGTCAATTTAAAGGTTGTCGTTTGGGTTCTTTTTCTTCTAAAACAATACGACCTATGACAGATCGAGTTAAAGTAGCTGTATTTGATATTTTAAATTCTTATATTTCGTTTTCTTCTCAAAGAGTATTGGATCTTTTTTCTGGTACAGGCAATTTAGCTTTTGAATCTTTATCTAGGGGTGCTAGAGAAGTTATACTAGTGGATTCGGGGCGGTCATTTTTGTCGATTATTGATAAAAATATTCAACTTTTAAAGATTAGTAAAGGGGTTAAAATTTATCATCGAGATGTCTTTCGTTTTTTATCTTTTTATGGGAAACACACTAAAACTTCCCAATCGAGAGTTAATCCTTTAAGCTTTGGATTGATTTTTGCAGATCCTCCGTTTAGTAAACACTGGGGATTAAAAATTTTAGATTATTTGAGTCGATCAAAAGTGATGCACAATAATACTTTATTAGTTTTAGAAACTTCAACACAAGAGAAGACCTTTACTTCTCATTCGTTTTGGCATTTATTTTTTGAAAAAAAATTTAGAGACAAAAAAGTTTTATTTTACCGATGGGAAGGATTTAAATAATGAGTGTTTTAAAAAAACTATCAGCTGTTTATCCGGGTAGCTTTGATCCCATCACAAATGGTCATATTGACTTGGTCAAAAGATTGAGTGGTTTTTTTGATCCTTTGATTGTTTTAATTTCTACCTTTTCTGAAAAATCCTATTTGTTTTCTCTGTCTGAGAGGCTTAAATTAACAAAAACGTGCTTAAAGGATATACCTCATGTTCGAGTTTGTTCTTATAATGGGTTGACAGTTAATTACATGAAGCAAGAGGGTATTCAAGTCATAGTGAGAGGGATTCGAACAGTTTCTGACTTTGAATATGAGTTAACTTTATCGATGGCTAATAAACAGTTGTTTAAAAATTGTGAAACTTTTATTGCTTTCACTGGTCCAGAATATGCCCATTTATCTTCTCGAGTGGTGAAAGATATTGCTCGCCACGGAGGAGATTTAAGGCAATGGACTCCGCCTGCAGTGGTTCGAGCTTTAAAAAAGAAAGTATATAGAGGATGATTATCTCTCATGCTATCTAAACGATTATTAAATATCCCTCCATCTCCAGTTATGGCTTTAGCTGAAAAAGCTAAAATTTTAAAAAGTGAGGGGAAAGATGTGATTTCTTTATCTATTGGAGAACCATCTTGGGCAACTCCTTCTTCTATTTGTTCAGCTGGTATTCGAGCTATTCGAGAAGGTCATACCCGTTACACTCCCCCTGGAGGGTCTCCAGAACTTAAAAAAAGTATTGTATCTTATACAAAAAAACATTTGAACATGGACATAGACATCTCACAAGTGACTGTATCGATTGGAGCTAAATTTATTTTATTTTCTGCTTTGCAAGCATTATGCGATCCAGGCGATGAAGTATTAGTTCCCACTCCCTATTGGGTCAGTTATCCCGCTATGGTTGAGTTAGCTTCTGCAAAGTTAATTCCTATTCAAACTACCCCAGAAGATCATTTTAAAATTCGACCCGATCAGTTAGAAAAACATATTACTCATCGATCGAAGATATTCATTTTAAATTCTCCAAATAATCCAACTGGTTCAGTACTCACTACCGAGGAACTAAAAGCTTTGGGTCAAGTATTAAGAAAACATCCTCAAATTGTTGTGTTAAGTGATGATATTTATAATCATTTGTATTTTTTAAATCCCGTTGCTCCTCATTTATTAGAAGTGTGTCCAGATCTTAAGGATCGTGTGTTGTGTATCAATGCGGTATCAAAAAACTATTCTATGACTGGCTGGCGAGTGGGATGGGCTGTAGGACCCAAAGATGTGATTCAAGCAATGTCTCGTTTTCAAAGTCAATCAGTTAGTTGTGCCAGCTCTATTTCCCAAGAAGCCGCTCGGTGGGCCTTAGATCATTGTGATAAAGAAGTAGAACAAATGAGACAAAAATTAATTAAAGCACGAGATTCCGCTTTGGAACTTTTTCAAAACTTAGATGGTTTGAATGTATTTTCTCCAGACGGAACTTTTTATATGTGGTTGGGAGTTCAATCGTTGCTTTCTAAACAATATAAACAATCTATCATTTCGTCTTCTGCTGACTTTGCCCAATGTTTGTTGGAATCACAGTCTGTTTTATGTGTTCCGGGAGAAGCTTTTGGTTGCCCCGGCTATATGAGAATTCATTTTGCAATCGATGCTTCACAAATGATCCAAGCTAGTGAGCGAATTCAACATTTTATTTCACAACTTAAGTAAAAAATCTAAGTAAAAGGTCTGTTTTTGGAACATAAAGTCACGACTGACGACCGATTGAGATTCTAATTTTGTCTTGTTTTAATTTAAACTTAAGAGGGGAGAATCAATTGTTTTTTGTTAGTGGAATTATTATTGCTTTTTTCTGTTTTGCTTTTTATTTAATCTGGGATCAGTTTTTAAGAAAAGATTCCAGATTGAGTACGGGCTTACAAGTATTGAGAAAAAAAATGAGTGAGTTAGAAACTCTTTCTTTGCGTATCAGTGATCAAGTGAATCGCCAAATCTCTTTAATGAGAGAAAAATCTCAACAATTAAAACAGTTAATAGAAGACGCAGAAACTATGTGCCGAAAATTAGAAGAAAATTTACATAAAGAAACCAATCAAAAAAACCATCACTTAAAAATTGTGCGAAAACCAGAAACCTCTAACCCAGACCCATTGTTTCAGTTAGATAAATCCCCATTTTTAGAGGAAACCAATTTATTATCTTCTAAAGGGAAAGAAAAAGATAAGTCTACACCACCACTGGATCCAACTATTTAATGCTATTTTTTACAAATAAACTCATATAGTAACGGATCAAATAATCTATATTAATTGGATGGTTATTATAAGTCCATTTGAGTTCATTAAACGGTCCCCACTCTCCCTTGATAAAATCAGCTGGTTGAGATGATGGAGTTGTCGATTCCGTGTTTTTTAACAAAGAAGTATTGAAGTTCATTCTAATAGAGATCAGACCGGGATCTTTAATAGAAAATAGGAGTTTATGCCCATGTCGAAAAAGCATAAAATCGGATTGAGTATGGGCAATACCGTAAATTCGAAGACTTCCTAAAAAACCTTTAATGTGATTAAACACAGAGCAGTGAGCTGTAAAAGCCGCTCGCAGTTGTTTCATAAACTCATGAGTGTGTTCAGTTAATTGTTCAGTTGTCGGTGCGGTCTCCGGCAGAGAAACTTGACCAGAAACTTCTATATCTTGCTCCATACGAACTAGGTCTTTAATCCAATTAGTGTCTTTGTTCATGATTCGTGTCTCCAACTTTTTAAAACTTTTTAATTCGACTTTTTAAGTTTTTACCTTCTTCCCCTCCCCCCCCACTTAGAGGAAGATTCGGAAATGGAGGGAGAAAAGTCAAGCTGTAAATGAAAAGAGTTGGTCATAAAGACAATTTTAGGCTATAATAATTTTAAGCAAGCCCCTATAAAAGGGGCTATAAAAGGGTTATAAAGAGAATTATAAAGAAAGATTGTCAAAAAAGGGTTAGTCAAACAAAGGATGGAAGGAGTGTAAAAGTTATGAAAACATGGTGGATTATTTTGATGTTGGGAGTTTTTTTAGTTTCTTGTGCTACATGGAAAAAAAAGCCAATTGATAAGAATAACTTTGTAGGGATTGAAGCAGAAAATATTTCTTCATCTGATATGGATCAAGATAATAAAGGAAGTGATGGTGGAGAAATTGATGGGTTAAGTACAGTTTATTTTTCTTATGATAAATCTCTTTTATCTGAAGATACAAAAAAAGTTTTATTAGAAAATATCACTTGGATTCAAGGGCAACCGAAAGTGGTACGTGTGGAATTAGAAGGGCATTGTGATACTATGGGTTCGGAAGCTTATAATATTGGTTTGGGTAGAAGGAGAGCAGAGACAGTTAAAAATTTTCTGATTTCGAAAGGTATAACGAAGCCTCTTTCAATTGTTAGCTATGGAGAAGAGCGACCCATTTCTGATATGGATCATTCTAAAAATAGAAGGGTCAATTTTGTTCCGATATATTAAATGAAGGTTTTTTTAGTTTTTGTTTTTTTTTGTGTGTTGTGTGTGTTGAGTGGTTGTTCAGGTAAACCTCCTTTTTTAGAATACACCTTAGCTCATTCAGCGATCCAGTCAGCAGATAAAGTGCAATCGAAACACCATGCCAGTCGCCAATGGCGAAATGCAATTAATTATTATAATCGAGGGGAAGAAAATTTTGGAGATCGACATTATATGTCCGCTCGGCGGTTTTTTGAGGAATCTCGTCGATGGGCACAAAACGCTGAGCATATTACTCGGCTTAAAATGAGTTCGGGAAAAGAGTGATGAAATACGGGTATTTACTATTTTTAATTTTCATTTTTAATGGATGTCTATCAACGCAATCTAAAAATTCGAAAAGGTTGTCTTTGAATTTCTTAAAAAAAAATTCTGCAAAATCTAATCTGAAACCCATTTCACCCATGACTCGCTTAGTAGCAGAAGAGAATACAAAAAAAGAAGCATTCGATTCATCTGCTCAAAGTTTTTCCTCCATGCAGATACAAATCAAAGAGTTGGAAAATAACTTAAGACATTTAAGGGGTCAAGTGGAAGTACTCACTAAGAATCAAGCAGACCAAGATCTGAACATTCAAGTTCTGTCGGATCATCTGAAAAATTTATCACAAACTAAAAAAGAGGAGATTAAAGAAACCCATATATCGAATGCTAGTAAAAAACCAAAAGAAATATCTGACAAAAAACTAGAAAAAACTAATCAATTAGAAAAAGATCCTTTTAAAGTAGCTGAAAAATTTTTTAAAGAAAGTCAATGGAAGCAAGCTATTGTGTATTATGAACAATATCGAGAAAAAAATAAAAAAGGTCGTTGGTATAAAAAAGCCACCTTTCAGATTGGTCAATGTTTTAAAAATCTAAAGATGGAAATAGAGAGTCGGGTATTTTTTCAAGAAGTAGTCAATTTGTTTCCTAAAAGTTCTGAAGCGACTAAAGCTCGCCAGTTGTTATCTAAAAAAAAATAATCTATGATTTTTTTTAGCTTTGTGATAGTATATTAATCTATAAAAGATCGATAAAATATAAAAAAATATAGGTGGTGAATTTATGAAAGCAATATTTCTGTTTTTTATTTTTTTATTCTCTATGAGTTATGCCATAGCTGATATAGCTGATATAGCTGGGGACACTAAAATTAGCCCAGACTCCGTAGATGAAGACTCCGTAGATGAAGACTCCGTAGATGAAGACTCCGTAGATGAAGCTTCTATTTGTGACCAACAGTTTGATAGTTTTTCAGATTGTGTCACCACTCAAATTTATCTTGAGTTACCTTGTGATATAATAAGGCAACGAGAGTGGGATGAATTATTCTTATTTGGTCATGGATTAGGTCAGTATTGTTTGGATGTTGTTACGGAATTTCAAGATGGAATGTGTGATACAGAACAACTTTTAAGTAAATTACCAGAGTTTGCAAAATTGGGGACGGAAGTTGTGTTGCATAAGTGTATTGTAGATAAAAACTATATTTAGTAGCAAAATATTTTCTATAGTAAAAAAAGGTAGTATTGGCACTCCAAAAAAAAATAATCCTAGCTGTAGAGACCAGTTGTGATGATACTTCTGTAGCTATTGTTCGAGAAGATGGTTTTGTAATCGCTCAAAAAATAGCTCATCAACAAGAAATCCATCAAGCTTATGGAGGAGTAGTTCCAGAGCTTGCAAGTAGAAACCATGCTTACCATCTATTGCCTATGATTGATCAAATTTTAGAGGAAGCACAAATAAGCCACCAAGATATTGATGGGTTAGCTGTTACAAATCGACCAGGACTTGTGGGGTCTTTAATGGTGGGGTTGATCACTGTAAAAACTCTTTGCCTTTTGTGGAAAAAACATTATGTGGCAGTTAATCATGTGGAAGGGCATTTAATGTCTGGTTTTTTATGGGACTCAGAATGTCCTAAAAAAGAAGATATTCAATTTCCCTTTTTGGCTTTAATTGCAAGTGGTGCTCATACTCATTTATTTGTTGCACAATCAGAAGGTTGTTATGGTGTGATTGGATATACAGTGGATGATGCAGCTGGAGAGGCAATGGATAAATTCGCTCGAGCTTTAAATTTAGGATACCCGGGAGGTGCACAAATTGATCAGCTTTCTCAAAAAGCAAATTTAGGTAACACTTCTTTTCCAAAAGTGAATCTTAAAAAAAATCCTTTAAACTTTAGTTTTTCTGGTCTGAAAGTAGCTGGTTTAAGAGCTATTGAGAAAATAAAAAACCAAAAAAATTCTACTTCAATTGGCGATTTATGTGCCGATTATCAAGAAGCTGTAATGGATCACATAATGAGTCGATTGGATCGAGCGTTCCAGCAGTTTTATTTTCCAACTGTTGTGTTGGCTGGTGGAGTGAGTGCTAACACTTGTTTAAGAAATAAAGCTCGCATTTGGGCTAAAAAAAATCGAATTCAACTCGTTTTACCTCATAAAAAATACTGTACAGATAATGCAAGCATGATTGGACGAGCGGGTTTTTATCGATTTTTAAAAAAACAATATAGTTCTCAAACCCTTAACTGTTACCCTTACTCTTTGCCAGAAGATTTTATTAGAAATTTTAAATAATATATTTTAAGTAACTAATTGCTTGAGGTAATAAATTGCAATGCATATTAAAGAAATAAAAAATCAAATAAGAAGTTTAAATTTTGTACCAAAAAAATTTCTTGGTCAACATTTTCTAATTAATAAAAAAGTGATTCAAAAAATTGTTCAATCAGCTCATGCTTTAAATCCAAAATTGATTATAGAAATAGGGCCGGGACTGGGAGCTCTTACCAATCCTCTAAAATCTTTACAGATTCCAATGAAGGTAATTGAACAAGATTCATTGCTATGTCGCTATTGGAAAGACAAAGTGGAGGTTATTTCAGGGGATGTGCTAAAAATTTCTTGGATTTCTTTTCTGAAACCAAATTCTCTTTTGATTGGCAATCTTCCCTATCAAACAGCCAGTCGATTGCTGGTTGAGTGTTCTCAAGGGATTAAAAATTTAAAAACCATGATATTGATGTTTCAAAAAGAAGTAGCTCAAAGAATTTGTGCTACACATGGTTCGAAACAATACGGTTTGTTAAGCGTTTTATCCCAATGCGTATGGAAAATTAAAAAATTAATTACAGCAACTCCAAAAGATTTTTACCCTCGTCCACTAGTTGCTGGTCAAGTTTTATTATTTCAAACAAAAATGGATGACCAGCAAAAAATAAATCTTCCAGAATTTACTCGATTTGTTAAAATAAGCTTTGCTCAAAGAAGAAAACTATTGATAAATCGTCTACAAACACAAACTGGTTATTCTTTAAAAAAAGTTTTTCATCAAATGCACTTACCTTTGTCTGTTCGAGCCGAAGAGCTTTCTCCTAAGCAATTTGTGGGTTTATTTTGTGAAATTAAAAAGTTGAACTCTAACTCCTTGGGGATATAAAAAATGCGAACTTCCACCAATCAGCGGGATTTTGTAGTGGCTGTTCACCGAAGAGCTAAATTAGATTATTTAGTTTTAAATAGTGTATCCGCTGGGATGGTATTGGTTGGGTCAGAAGTGAAATCTCTGAGGTTAAAGGCCTGTCAAATTCAAGATTCTTATGTGATTATCTCTAAAGGAGAAGTGTATTTACAGAATTTACATATTAATGCCTATCATCCATCGGGAGACAGAAACCATGCTCTCAAAAGAAAAAGAAAACTTCTTTTAAAAAAAGAAGAAATACAAAGACTAACTGGTCAAATTCAACAAAAGGGACTTTCTTGTATTCCTCTTAAAATTTATTTTAAAAATCATAAAGTTAAAGTAGAGCTAGCTTTGGTGAAAGGTAGAAAAAAGGGAGATAAACGCGAATACATCAAAAAGAAAGAAATGGCTCAATTAGCCCGAACAGCTCTCAGACGCAATCGTCGTTAAAGCATTTTTACAGATGATTCAATAGGTGATTGAGTTGGGGATTTTCGATTTTGTAAGTAATATTCGATGTTGGCAGTTAACAATAATAATAAACGGTTATTTGGGTATAAATTTTTAATAGCATTTTTAGCTTGGGATAAAATATTTTGTGTTTTTAAAACCGAATAATCTGGGTCGGTTAGTATTTGACGATAACCGGTGTGAAGAAGTTGAATCAATTTTTTATAATGAGGATCTGATTCCGGTTGGATGTATAAACTTTCTAATTGCTTTAAGCCAGAAAATAGAAGTTCTTTTTGCTCTACCTGTTTGACTGAAAATTTTTCTACTTGATGAAAACAAGGTCCATGACTCACCACTCCACACCATTGACCATTATTTCTCACCTGAAATCCAATAAAGCCACTATCAACAGATTCTAAAACTTGTAAAAAAAGTGGCTGCAGTTTAAAGCTAGCCAGATAATGCAATTGAGATAGAGGAGCAATGGGTTCAATAAGCCCACGATGAATGATAACCGTCTTTCCAAAAAGAGATACCCTCAGTTGCCCATCGAATTTTAATAAAACAGCTACGACTTTTTCTCGATGAGAAATTACTTTCAGTTGATCTCCTGTGGACATCTCTTTTCTGAAAGCTAATTCCACAATTTGTTCTAAATCTTTAATTTTTTGGACATTGATAATTTGTGGCTGTTCTGGGTAAAGCACTTCTTCAGAACTGTTTTCTGGCTGACCCATTTGATCTGTAAAATGAATCCATTCTTCTTTTAAAGCTTGTTGCAAGCTGTTCATTCGAACTTGCCAGTAGGGAAATAAAAGAGCTTTTCTATAAAACTGCTGAAATAAAAGAGGAGTGACTTTTTGCTCAGAGCGACAAAAATGACTCAAATAATTGTAAAAAGCAGTCAATTCCTCATTCGTCTGAAAAGACTTCTTTAAAAGATATTTCTTTAAATCTACAATAGAAGACATCTTTGACTTTAAATAATAAATCAAATAAACATCAGTCAAGAAAGAGAAAAACATTTTAAAAATTATGCTATGAGTCGAGAAATTAAAGAACATTTATTTAATAATACGAATGAACCCGATCCATCTTCTCAGTGGGTAAAGCTTTCGACGAAAGATTGGAAAGAAGTTTTGTCTCGTATTGATCAAATCCAATCCCAAGTGGAATCTTGTAGCGAAAAAATCCATGTCATGTATTCTCGATTAGTGGATTGGCTGAGTCGCATTAAAGAGAAAGTCGATCATGTTTCTAAAGCTCATCAGAAATTAGAATCTTCTACTCAACAAATACTCAATCAATGGGAACAAAAAATAATGCATATTTTGCAACCTCAACAAAAACGAGAAGATCAAAGGCGAATGGCGGATTTAATGCACCGTCATAGTCAATTTATGCAATCTTACGATGGTCAGTTGGATTTATTAAAAAAATCTATATCCCGAAATGAATATCATATTACTCAAATGTTAGAAGAAATGAAATCTCTTCAATTTGAAATGAATTTTGTAAAAAACAAATCTCCTTCTAAGCAATCCTCTGAAAAGATTTCTTCCCCTCCCAGTTCAGATGCCAATTCTTTATACTTGTGATTTTTTACTTTGGTTTTTTTTTATGGATTTAAAGATTTCCCTCTGTTTTATAAATAATTATAATCGCTGAAAATACTCCTACTACGATAAAAATATCTCCAATATTAAAAGCAGGCCAGATGAAGTTTTTAAAATGAAAGTCAAAAAAATCTACAACATATCCAAAATGGATTCGATCGATATAATTTCCCATAGCTCCTCCAAAAATAGCAGAAAAAGCTAATAAATGAATTTTTTGATTGATGTTGAGTTGATGAATAATGGATGCAATAAATACAAAAGCTAACACCGGAAGGATTAAAAATAATACCATTCGAATAACATCATTACTTTGAGAGAAAACGCCAAAAACTCCTCCTGTGTTTCGAACATAAGTGAGGTTAAAAAAACCTGGGATAATGACTTTTTCATCACCCAAATTGAATTGAGTGTGAATCAGCAACTTAGTCGCTTGATCTAAAGCGACAATAGCTAATGAAATGGTTAAAAATAAGCAGTATTTCATGTATTTCATTGGTTCTTAACACATTTACGGCATATTTCTTGATTATTCAACTGTTCACTGTAATGCCAGCATCGTTTGCATTTTTGACCATTTGCTTTCTGGACAGTGATTTTTAAATGATCTGTTTTTTGAACAGTGAGTTGCGATACAATGAGCCATTCTTTCATTAATTCTTTAGAATTGTTTATTTCGATATAAAGAGATGGAGGGGCGTGAATAGTTACTTGGGTTTCTAGGCTGGATCCAATCATTTGATTTTTTCTCATCAGCTCCATCTGAAAATAAACTTTTTTTCTGATAGAAAGCCAATTTTTAAATTTTTCGATTCGAGATGGATCCATCCATTCTTTAGGTGGAGTTGGAAAATCTTCTAATAAAATACTTTCTTTTCTGGGATTGGGTAAATGTTGATAAGCATCTTCACTCAAAAAAGTGGTAATTGGACTCATTAAAGAAAGTAAATTTTTTAATAAATAGTAAATAGCTGTTTGAGCAGACCTTCTCTCCCAACACTCTTTTTTAAAAGTGTAAAGTCGATCTTTTAAAATGTCTAAATAGAGAGAAGATAAGGTATTGGTGAAGAATACATTTAATTTTTGATAAATTTTATGAAATGAAAAATCTGTGTAATGAGATTTCACTTCTAAGGTCAACGTTGCAAGCTCGTTTAAAATCCATTGGTCAGTTTCTTTCATTTCTGAAAATTTTATCGATTTTTGAGGAGTAAAATCAAATAAATTACCGAGCATAAAACGAATGGTATTTCTCAATCTCCTATAAGTTTCTGTTACTCGATCTAAAATTTCATGACTAATTTGGAGATCTTGGGAGTAATCCTCACTACTTACCCAAAGACGAATAATGTCGGCACCTCTTTGTTGTAAAATCATTTGTAAGTCTACAACATTACCTTTGCTTTTACTCATTTTGTATCCTTTGGCGTCGTTGATAAAACAATGAGTGAGAAGGGTCTTAAAAGGAGCTTTATTGTGGAGACAAATGGAAGAATTTAAACTAGTTTGAAACCATCCTCGATGTTGGTCGCTTCCTTCTAAATAAATATCCGCCGGAAAAAACTGAGGGTATTTTTTTTGATAGACAAAATGACAAATTCCACTGTCAAACCATACATCTAAAATATCGGATCCTTTTTTCCATTCCGATTTTTGACACTTAGGACAAACCATCGGCTGAGGTAATAAACTTTGCCAATTATGTGAAAACCAATACTCGATACCTTGCTGAGATTGCTCCATTTGATCGGCAATGTGATGAATAATTTGAGGATCTAATAGAGGGTATTCACAATGGGTGCAGTAAAATACAGGGATGGGGACTCCCCAGTGCCTTTGTCGACTGAGGCACCAGTCTGGGGAATGGCGGATCATGCTATTTAATCGTTGTTTTCCCCAAAGAGGAACAAACTGAATATTGTTTTGGATTTCTTGGAGAGCTTTTTTTCGAACCGGATGAGTGGAGTGATCTAAAGAAATAAACCATTGATGAGTGGCTCTGAAAATTAAAGGGGAATTGGCCCTTGGATTAAAAGGGTAATTGTGTGTAATGGTTTTTTGTTTTAAAAGACAGTTTTTTTTCTTAAGTGCTTCAATAATAAGTGGGTTGGCTTTAAAAATAGACATTCCCTCCCACTGTGGAACTTCAGATGTAAATTGACCATTTGCCGATACAGGGACTTTTATTGGCAACTGATAATGAGTACCAACTGTAAAATCATCTAACCCATGCCCTGGAGCTGTGTGTACACAACCGGTGCCTTCGTCAGTGGTGACATGATCTCCTAAAATAATTAAAGAATCTTGGTTCATTAAAGGATGCTTGGCTTTTTGGTATTCTAATTTTTCTCCCAAAAAAGATTGAACTAACTTTAAAGAAAGCCCTGTATTTTTTTGAAAATCTTCTTTTAGTTTTTCAGCTAAAATGAGAAGCTCTTTTCCCGAATCAAAAAGACCATAAGATAAATTTTTTTTTAAACAAATTGCTTGATTAGCTGGTAAAGTCCATGGGGTTGTAGTCCATATCGCAAAAAAACAAGGTTTTTGCTTGTGTTCCCTCCCAAGATTTAAAAAATGAGCTACATCACTGGTTGGGAATTTAACATAAATAGATGGACTGGTGTGTAAGCGATACTCTACTTCAGACGAGGCAATCGCCGTCTGTAATGCACAACACCAGTAGACTGGTTTTTTTCCTCTGTAGATGAGACCTTTTTTAGCTATTTCTGAAAAGGCACGTAGTTGTTGAGCTTCATATTCTGGGTTAAGTGTTAATAGAGGATGATCCCAATCGGCTAATACCCCCAAACTTTCAAATTCTTTTTTCTGCACTTCCACCCAGTAGAGAGCCTCTTTTCTACATGCTTTTCGAATAAAATCCCCTTTTTTTAACCCTTCTTGCGGAAGAGTTTTTTGAGATCGTTTGAGAACTGCCATTTCAATCGGCAAACCATGACAATCCCAAATTGGAATAAAAGGACAATACTTGCCCGATAAATTGGCATACTTAACTGTCATATCTTTAAGGATCTTATTTAAGGCATGACCAATATGTAATCTCCCATTGGCATAAGGAGGACCATCTATCAGACAAAATGAGGGTTTTCCATCTTGTTTATGGAGGAGTTTTTGATAAATTTGTTTTTTTTTCCAAAACTGAATCCAATGAGGCTCAGTTTTTTTTAACTGAGCTTTCATAGAAAAATCAGTTTGAGGAAGATTTAAATTTTGAGAATTTTTTTTTTCTTTAGTCATTGTCTTATTTTCTCTTACTTGTTTCTCTTACATTTTATTATATATACTTAGTCTTAGAGTGATATATCTTAATCTTAGATTCAATTAAAAAAACTCTCTATTCTATAATATCCTTAGGAGATTCTTATATGTACTTTCAATATATAGGGCTTAATATATTTTGTTTAGAAAGTTGAGTTGAGAAATGAGAAAGTTTATTTTTAACAAATTATCTGTCATCCATAGTCTGTAAAAGAGTCTGTAAAAGTCGTTAGGTCTTTAGGCGGGTAATTTTTATAAACATTGCACAATGATTTGTCAGACGATTAACCTTTCAGTTATTCTGTTAAGTCTATCGTCAAAATATAATGACTTAAAAGAACTAGAAAGATTAACAAGAAAGGAACTTAAATATAATGATTCAATTAATTAATTATAGAGAGTATTTTTGCTTAAAAGTTCTAGCGAGTTGGTGTCTCGTATTGACCATTTTATGTTTGTGCATTGTGTATTCAACTCGAGGATGGGCTGTAGGGGATGTGATTGACTGTTACGGAGATTCTTCTAAAGGGCATCAAAATTTTAAAGAAAATTTTGATAGAAATCCTGGTGATTTAATAGCCACTTATAATTTAGGAATTAATTATTTATGCATGGATCGTCTTTCGGAGGGGATCCAGTATATTCAGTTGGCCTCTGATAGAGGTCATATTCAAGCCACCTACTTAATGGCAGTTTTTTACGAAAGCGATGGGACATTTGACAGTCAACATGAAGTGACTAAAAAAAACATAGACCAGACAATTTATTATTACAATAAGGCTGATCAGCAGATCAAAAATGCGATCGAATATCCTTATGGTATTCATGAAGACATGTATTATTTAGAAAATCGAAATCATACGCGTGCTCAAGTAGCTGTTAACTTACCTTGTATGTATTTTAATCAATACAGTCAGCAACTTTATAAAATGAAAATGCACCAGAATCAATCTTCGATTGAAGACATAGATCCAAAATTACAATTGGACATGTTTCGTTCTCTCATCAGTATGAGAGAATTCTCCCAAAAATGTTTAAATGAGCCATTACCCCCTGCTTGGTTAGCTGACGAGATTCATATCAGAGAGGTTGAACAAATTCAGTGTCAGGCTATGAATGAATTTGCCAACTATGCCTTATCTGCAGAAATTAAAAGACGAGCTATTAAAAAGCAGTGTCAAGAATCTCTTGGAGCTTGTTCAGCTTATATAAATATCACATCTCAATTGATTGAAAAGTTTCATATTATGAGAAATCAGGTTTTGTCTGTTTCGTTTTTTTAACAGAGCTTAGGTGTTATGACCTCGTGGAATATTAATCTTTCACATTATTTAGCAGAGCTTATAATTAAAGAATGGCAAAAGTCATCGGCATTGGAGTGGTCGGCTTCATCAGAAAAAATGAAATCTCAAGTACATTTCATTTTGAATGAGGAACTCAATAAAGAAAAAAATTTAGATCGAGAAGTTCATCGCATGTTGGATGAATTAGAAAAAACTCATACAGGTCAATTTGAGAGGTATAAAATGTATCCTTTATTGAAAAAGAAACTAGCTGAGCAAAAAGGAGTTATTCTTTAAAAATTAAAATAGCTATTAAAAATAGTTATTTTTTTTAAATTTAGAAAGGTGTCTTTTATTATGTTGTCTAACAACCGACAATCTTACTGGGTTCATTTGATTGTCAATGGTTTGTCGAGTGCCGAGTTAGTTCGATATAAAGATAAAGATCAAGCCACTCGCCTAGCTAAAAGAGCCATGATGCTTTTTATCGAAAAACATCATCAAATAGAAAATAAAGTAAAGCAGAAAATTGCCTCTCTCAAACGAAATGTGTCGGAAAATAGTTCAGAATGGGAAGTACTCTATACCAATTACTATAACGAAGAGCTTTCTCGTAGCCATTTAAAAATTCCTCCAAAAAGAGTCTATTAAAAAAAATCAAAAATAGACTAATGGATGACAGAAAAAACTTATTTTTTTTGACTAAACATTATTTAATAATCTTAAAATATTATTTTTTACGCAGTGCGGGGTCCTTAATAATTTCTAAATACTAGGGTATGGCAATATATGGCAACATATATTTGTTGACGGATTGATTAAATATTTTTAACTTCTTTTTATCTATTTAATGATAAACATAAAATTTTATTTACTTTTTTTCTTGTTAGGGTTTGTGGGCTTTTCTGAAGCTTTGGTTTTGGATTGGTCGGGTTCTTATAAATTAGAAAAAGAGTGGATTCAAAATATTGGTCAAGAAGAGGGGCGTGGGGATTTTCGTATTTTACATAATTTACGTTTGCAGGCTGATATTAAAGCTTATGATGGGGTTCGTGTTAAATCTTTGTTTCATTTAGTCCCATTTAGTCAGGTATCTGCTGTTCCTTCAAATGTTCCTTCAACTGCTCCTTTATCTACTAATTCTCCTTATTATTTGTATCAAAATGGGGACTCTTTTGGTCTATTTGAGCCAAGAGGATCTCCTTTTCTGGCAGTTAGAGATTTGTATATAAATTTTTCTCATAATTTTGGAGTTTTGGAAGTGGGTTGGAAACCTCATCATTTTGGCTTGGGGATGTTTTACAATGATGGTCAGGATGTTTTAAGTCCAGCTTATAATAACTCTCAAGGTAGTCGGGGAGTGCTTTCATGGAAAGCATGGATTGGGTCTTCTTATTACATTCAACCAATGGTGCATTACATAGATGATTTATTATTTAATTTATTGATTCAAGGTGGGTTGAAGCAAGATTTTTATGGATTTTCTGTTATTTATAAACCCGAGCTATTGGGGTGGAGTAATAGAAATGAACAACTTATTTCTCAATGGACTACGAGGTTGCCCTCTTATTTTGGGATTTATGCCTATTATCAATTGGAATCTTTAGAGGTTCAGACAGAGGGTGGGCAAAGTGGAGATACTTATGGAGCTACTTTTAAAGGGAAATGGGCAACACCTTTTAAAAAATTAAATACTCAAATCGACTTAGGTATTAGCACGAGTGATTCAGTAGATCCTAAAAGTGCTTTTTATTTTGATCCTTCTTTTTCTTCCCAGCTCTTTTTTTTAGCTGAAAGACATGAGGGTTTAAAATCTCCTGCTCCAGAGTATTTAAAAAATTATTTATTTTATTCTTTTCATTCTGCATTTTATGTTGCCCCTCGTGTTTCTTTTTCTTTGTTGGATTCGTTAGAGCTGAGTTCTATGTTTTCTACTCATTTTTCTTATCCCGGAGGCGAGCTTTTGTTATATGGAGTGGATTTTGCACTTCAATATCAAAAAAAAGCTGGGTTTCGATGGATCACTCGAGTGGGTTTATTATTCCCCGAGGAGAATGATTTGCATATTGGAATTAATAGTACGGTCGCCATTTCTTTTTAAACGAGCAACAGGGGGCTTACATTATTTTTTATCATCTTTAAGAAAGCATTTAAGAGTTGGCGACCCTATCTTTTTTTCTTCAATTTTCTTTAGATTTAAGAAACCCACTGATTAAACCGAACAATGAGTGAGGTTTTAGTGTTTCATGAAACTTGTTATCGGGATGTTCTTTTTTTTGGTTATCTATGGATGCAATCATGTGGATTTTTCAGGAACCACGGATAAAAGCCCTTCTAATTATATAATGGATTATGGATTAGAGGTGCCTAATTGTGAAGATGATCGTTATTGTCAAAATTATTCATCGTCTGAAAAAAAATCTCAGGTCAAAAAGAAACGAGGTCATTTGACAGAGAATTTTCGGATTGTGGAGAGAACAGGATTAGAAGTCATTTGGGATATTGATGCTTCTCAATCGATGGACGATAATTTGATTGCAGTTGGAGATAATCTGACTTCTTTTTTATCAAACATTCAAGATAAAGATTGGAGGATGGCATTTATTACAGCCGATCATGGGGATCATTTAGAAAAACTTGGAAGTGAAAGATGGGAAGATTATGATGGAAAGGAAGCTCGTTTTGGGAAATTTATGTCTTTAGAGCGAAGTGGAAAAATATGGGATCAAAAAATTTTACACAAAGATGTTTTTCATTATGCTCAAATTTTTCAAGATACTCTCACTCGCAGATCTCCTGGAGAATGCTCTCTTCCTCCCTTTTGTCATCAGCATAATGAACAACCTTTGCGAGCTTTGAAGGCGGCCATTGAAAGAGTCAACTCTGATCCCATTCATCAAGATTTTTTTAAACCCAATACCGATACAGTCGTGATTATTATTACAGATGAAGACGAAAGAAGGCATGATTTTAAAAATGCCACCACTGCAGAAGATGTCATTCAAACTTATCTGACTCAGTTTAGAGGTCTTAAAAAGAGGTTATTTGGTTTTAGTATCAGTATTCAAGATGCATCCTGTTTAAACAGAGAAAATAATCGCAAGTGGTTATCTCAATCAGCAGCCACTTATGGACGTATGATTGCTCGGTTAGCAGAATTAACAGGTGGTCAAAATATTTCTCTTTGTTCAGAGCATTATGGGGACGCATTAGCTGATATTTCGCAGAGAACTCAAAAATTGATTCATTCGGTCACTTTACAAAAACTTTTTTACATTCCCGATACAGTAAAAGTGAAATTAATTCCAAATCAGCCGGATGTGTCTTGGAAAATTTATGGTAGATCTTTAGTTTTTTCCGATAATATCCAACCAGGGACCAAAATTCGGGTCGGCTACAATTATGAAGAATAAAAAATATAAGACTTCAGTCCTATAAATTTTGATAAATTCTTTTATCATCTTTTTTAAATGAATTAAAAAAATTAAGATTACAAAGTTAAAAAGTTTTAAGATAAAATGTGTTAGAGGATTAATTGTGATTTTTCAAATTTTAATTGTTGTTTTTTTTATAGGACTTGTTGGTTGTGAGTCTAAAGTACACTTCTTAGCTAATGAGGAAACAGATTGTTTTACTCAGAAAGTAGAAGACGAAGATATTTGTGTTAAAAAAAACCAACAGGTTTTTCATGTCGAAGGTTTACAAGATACAAATGTCACATTTTTATTTGTGTTAGATGTATCGGATTCGATGAAAGATGATTTAGTTCGGGTGGGGGATTCTTTTGAGCCTTTGATGTCTCAAATTGAAGAGACTAAATGGCGGATGTTTTTTACTACAGCTGATCATGGAGATCATGATTTTATCAAAGATTCATCGACTAATGAGCCTGTTTTTACTCAGCAGAATTGGCAAGATTACAAAGGAGACAAACCTTATTTTGGTCGTTTCATGAAATTAGAAAAAGATGGAAAATTATTAGAACACATACAATTGAATAAAAAGATCCCCGATTATTCAGAAGTGTTTAAACAGACTTTGACATGGAAGCGATCGGATAATCGATGCCAGTTGGCTCCTTTTTGTCAAGGGGCTTTAGAGCAACCCTTGCGAGCACTTAATTCTAGCTTAGAGCGTTTATCGCAAGAGCCATCTTTATTGGATTCTTCTCATGGCGATGTGATTGCCTTTTTGATTACAGATGAAGACGAAAGAGTAGAAGATTCTAAAAATGCGACCACTGCTCAGCAAGTGGTGGATCGTTTTCATGCACTGTTTCCAAAGCGGGATTTTCATGCTTTTACAATGGTCATTCAAGATGAAAATTGTTTGCTCAACCAAAAACAATATTCTCCTAAGGTGACTTTTGGAAAGAAAGTGTCTGAACTGGTCCATTTAACTCGGGGAAAAAGCCTTTCTCTTTGTTCGTCCGATTATCAGTCGGCTTTTGAGGAAGTGTCTTATCTTTTAAGAACCCTTATTGAAGAATTTTCTTTAGAAGAAGTTCCGATATCACCTCAACATGTTAAAGTTGAGTTTCTAAAAGGGGAAAAGAAAAATTGGACACTTATTGACAATAAAATTGTTTTTGATTCTCCTCTTTCTGACGGTAGTCAAATTCAAGTCAGTTATTGGGTAATTGATGAAAAATTTTATAAAGATTGAGAATAAAAAAACCGATGAGGGTAAGATGAGAATGGATAAAAACAAGATGAGAGCAATAAAAACCAAAAAAGTAGATCATTTAAATCATTTAAACCAATTAATTAAGGAGGTTATTTATGGATTTTAAGTTTTATTGGGTGTTTTTATTATTATTTTTGTTTGCTCATAGTGCTTGGAGCTATGATGATGTTTCTGGAGGATATTTTGAGCAAGAAGTTTATTGTCCTCACGCCACATCTTCCGTAGAAAGGGAAAACTATTATTCGACATTGGATGTTCTCTCTCCAAGACAAGAACAACCAAAAGAAAGTGATTATCGTAGAGGAGGCGGGGATCAAGATGCTGTTCAATAGTTGCCTATTCAATACATAGTTGCTCAAGTGGCTAAATAATTGCTTAGTGAATGGGGCGGGTAGCAGTCTTTAAAGATTGCTAAGATTGGCAGATTTCCAGATATTCTGACACCACTTGGTGGAGTCCTAGGTAGAGGGATTCACAAATTAAAGCGTGACCTATAGAGACTTCTTTAACATTTGGAACTTTTTTTAGAAAAAAGCTTAAGTTTTTTAAATTTAAATCATGACCTGCGTTGATTTCTATCCCCATAGTATTTATTTTTTTGGCTATTCGAGTGTAAGTAGCTGTCACTGTTTCTTTTTGAGCACCTGACCATGCATTGGCATAAGCTTCTGTGTAAAGCTCTATACGATCGGGTTTGAGTTTTTCTAAGGTGAAGCATTCTGTGTTGTCTTCTTCTAATAAAAAAGGATCTATAAATAGAGCAGATCGTATGCAAAGTTTTTTAAGAAATAGGAGGTGTTCTTTTAAAAAAGTTTGGTTTTTTTTTAATTTCCATCCGGCATTAGAAGTCAACACATTGGGAGCATCGGGGACTAAAGTGCATTGAGATGGACACACCTTCTCCATCAGTTGCAGAAAAGAATCATCTGGCAAGCCTTCTACATTTAATTCCACTGAGGGGTGATCTTCTAACAGCTGACTTAAATCATACACATCTTGATAGAGGATATGTCGCCCATCTGGACGAGGATGCACTGTAATGCTTTTTACACCAAATTGAATTAAATCTTCTACTACATGGCATAAATGAGGCATATTTTTGCCTCGAGCATTTCTAAGAGTTGCAATTTTATTGACATTAACACTCAGCTTAGCCATAAAATCCTTAAAAAAAAGCAATAAAAAGTTTAAATCGACTTGTTTAACTCAGCCTATATTATAAATACATATCAATACAAAATGAATAAAACAAAATAGAAATAAAAAATAGAGATAGAAATAAAATGTTAAATTCAAATCTCCTTAATTTATTTAATCAGCTATCCATAATCAATCGTCTGGTTTTTAGATTCTTTATGTTTGTTGGTATTTTTTTTACTACTTTTGCAAGTTCTCTTCCTTCTTTTGCTTCAAAATCTAGGCCATTGTTAATCAATGGAGCGGGTGCTTCTTTCCCCTACATTCTTTATTCTAAGTGGTTTAATGAGTATAGAAAAGTCGACCCAAATGTGATGATTAACTATCGTTCCATTGGAAGTGGAGGAGGGATTCGGCAATTTTTAGCCGGTACTTTGGATTTTGGAGCTAGTGATACCCCTATGCAAAAAAAACTGCTTAAAAAACATAAACAAACACTTTTGCATTTGCCCACCACTTTGAGTGCGGTAGTGATTAGCTATAATTTACCATTGGCAAGTAAAACGGCAGATCAAACGGCAAATCAAACACCTCTTCGCTTAACGGCTAATCTATTGGCTCGCATTTATACTGGAAAGATTAAAAAATGGAACGATCCACAAATTAAAGCTATCAACCCTCAACAAACTTTACCCGATCACAATATCATTCCTGTTTATCGTTCAGATGGTAGTGGCACGACGGCTGTTTTTACAGAATATATGGCCGAATTTTCTAAAACTTGGCTAAAGCTTGTGGGAAAGGGAAAATCTGTGTATTGGCCCGTTGGGGTGGGTGGGAAAGGAAATGAAGGAGTTATGGGGCTTATTCGCAAACTACCAGGGAGTATGGGTTATATTGGCTTAAGTTATGCAATCGGAGGGGGAAGGCATTTCCCCACAGCTCTTATACAAAACAAATCGAACCATTTTGTTAAAGCCAATTCGGATACAGTTAAATACTCAGCTGAGCAAATATGGAAAAAACATCATAATGTATTCCAACCACTTGTAACAGCCAGTGGTAAAAGGGCTTACCCTTTGGCTTCTTATACTTATTTGTTAGTTCATCAAAAAACAATGTCCGCTCGTAAAGGAAATCCTCTTATAAAATTTCTCAAATGGGCTTTAAAAGATGGTCAAGCATTTTGTAAGTCTTTGCATTATATCCCTTTGCCTCAACCCGTAGTTCAAACTATTCTTCAACAAGTAAAAACCATTCAAACGACTAATCGTTTAAAATGAAACGCAAAAAAGATATTCATATTCCAGATCGTCTGTTTTATTTTTTTTTAAAATTCTTATCTCTTTTTTTAATTTTTACTTTTTTCTACATGTTGTTTGCAATTTTTCAGATGTCTTGGCCCGCTTTTAAGCATTTTGGGTTTCAATTTTTTATCAATGCAGAATGGAACAATTGGACAGAAAATTTTGGAGCTTTATCTTTAATTTATGCAACCCTTGTCAGCTCTGTTTTAGCCTTGTTATTAGCCGTGCCGGTGAGTGTGGCATCTGCTTTGTTTTTAACAGAGATAGCTCCTCCATGGCTTGCCAAACCTTTAAACTTTATTGTGGATATGCTGGCAGCTGTGCCTTCTATTGTCTACGGCTTATGGGGGCTTTTTGTTCTGGCTCCCTTTTTAAGAAACTATGTCCAAGCTCCCTTAGCTAAGTATTTTTCTTTTTTACCTTTTTTTCAGGGTCCTTATTATGGAGTGGGGATGATGTGTGGGGGGGTGATTTTAGGAATTATGATTATTCCAACCATTGCTTCTGTATGCCGAGAGGTGTTTCGCTCCATTCCTCTTTCTCATAGAGAAGCCGTATTAGGTGTTGGGGCCACTCGTTGGGAAATGTTAAAAATTGCCGTTCTAAAAGGAGGGGCAGGAGGTATTATTGGAGCAATTGTGATGGGTCTCGGTAGAGCCTTGGGAGAGACAATGGCAGTCACAATGGTGATTGGCAATGCTCCTTCTATTAAGTTATCTTTATTTGAACCCGCACAGACAATGGCTAGTATTTTAGCTAATCAGTATGCAGAAGCCGACAGCCAATTGCATTTGGCAAGTCTGGCAGCTGTGGGTTTTTCTTTATTTTTCTTATCTTTGTTGATTAATATTTGTGCTTTGTGGATGGTGCAAAAAATAGAAAAAAAATTTCATTCTGGCAAACAAAAATCAACCCGAGTGAGTGGTTATTCATTCACCCATTGCAACTCATTTAATTGAGGAAGTCGCTTAAAATGATATTCGGTTTTAGACATTATTGGAGAAAATGGATCAGTCGAACTTCGTTGGGGATTCTTTTTTTGTTAACCACTCTATCGGCTTTGTTATTTTTTTGTATTGTCTATTATGTTGTAAAACAAGGTTTAATGGCTATTAATTGGGATTTTTTTACTCAACTTCCTAAACCAGCTGGTGAAAGTGGAGGTGGAATGTCTAATGCTCTTATTGGGAGCAGTTTAATTGTGGGTTGTGCCAGTTTAATTGGTATTCCATGGGGTGTGGGAATGGGGATTTATCTGAACGAGTACAAACATACTCGAACAGCTGGAATGTTACGATTTGTATCCAATTTACTCATTAGTGCTCCTTCTATTGTAGTGGGTATTTTTATTTATGGGTTAGTGGTTACTCGTTTTGGTTTTTCTTCTTATGCTGGGTCATTGGCTTTATTATTGATTTTATTGCCAGTGATTGCCAGAGGAACAGAAGAAATTCTAAAAATGGTTCCTCATCATATTCGAGAAGCTGGTCTGGCTTTGGGGCTTCCTCGATGGAAAATGATTTTGCATGTTTTATTGCCGGGTTCGTTGAGTATGATTTTAACAATTATCATGTTGGCGATTGCACGAGTGGCTGGGGAAACAGCTCCTTTGCTTTTTACTTCCTTAGGTAATCAATTTCATATTAAAAACTTAAATGAACCAACTGCCTCTTTACCCGTGCAAATTTACGAATTTTCCAAAAGTGGCTTCGAATCTATGGAACAACAAGCATGGGCAGGAGCTTTGTTATTGGTATTTTTTATATTTCTGATTAACTTCACCACTCGTGTTAGTTTGTTTTTCTATAAGAAAAATAATTATTGGAAAATTTAATAACTTTAGTGTATCTTTCCAATCGGTATGAATATTGATTCAAAAGATGTATTAGTGCGGATGCTTTCTACTCCCAATCCGTATGCTTTGAAATTTGTTTTAAATGTCCCTCTAAAAAATAAAGGGAATGCTTCCTTTTATAGCAAAGAAGAAGTGGAACATTTGCCTTTATTTAATGCTTTATTTGATATTAAAGGGCTTAAACAAATATTTGTTTTTCAAAATCAGATGACTCTCACTCATGACGGCTCTGTTGACGAACTAGAAATAGAAAAACAAGTAACGGCCATTGTGGGAACACGGGTAGTAGTCCATGATCCCAATTTTCAATCTTTTGAAGAACAAAAATCCTCTCATACAGAAAAACAAAAAAAACCATTGAGTCCACAGGCACAAAAAATAGATGATATTTTAGATCGAACAGTTCGCCCCGGTCTTCAAGCCGATGGAGGGGATTTAGAAGTTTTATCTGTAGAAAAAGATGAAGTGCGAATTTCTTATCAAGGGGCTTGTTCCGGTTGTCCCAGTGCTTTCATGGGGACCCTATCAGCTGTAGAAAATATCTTAAGACAAGAAACGGGAAATGACTGCCTTAAAATTATCCCCATTCAACAAAACTAATGGATTGAAGTTGAGATTAAATTAGGAAATGTATGTCTGCCTGCAACATAAAGATTTGCTAAAGTTGAGTTTTATAGCTTATTACTATTACAAGTAAAAGATATATAACAGACAACGAAATAACAATAATGAGCTTAAAAGAGCATAAAATGAAGGGGGATCAAATGAAATTAATGGTTTTAATAATTAGTAGCTTATTTTTAACAAACTGTGGTCGAAAAAGAAACATAAACATACTCGAACCAAAGTCAGCAAAAGAGTGTCTTGAAGCAGTCGACTCTCACCAAAAGTGTGTTGTTGAGAAAATAAATAATATTACAAATTGTAATGAGGAACCAACTGATGGTAGGGATCCATTTTTTCACCTATACTTCAAAACTCACGAAGGTTGTTCCATGTTATCCATTGATTTTATTAGGAATGCGAATTTGAGGGAATGTAACTCAAAGTATGTGGAAGCAAGTTCTTTTTTACGAAATAAACTATCAGAAAAATGTCCATCGCTTACTCCTCCTTCTTTGGAGATTCCACAACCAACACCAACTACACCAACACCAACTACACCAACACCAAATGCACCAACACCAGGTACTCAAACTCCAGCACCAGGAGGGACTCCAACTCCAGCAGGGACTCCCACTACATCACCAGCTCCAGCTCCAAGTACCTCCACATCGTCGTCAGCACCTCCATCACCAGCTACTATATCAATTAGACCGACAACTGGTGGAGCAGGAAGACCAGCACTAACTGGTTAATAAAATGTTTTGAGCTTTTTTAACTGCGGATACTAAACATTGCACATCTCTTTCATCGTTATAAATAGAAAAGCCAGCACGCACAGTTCCGGATGACAGACCATATTGTTTCATCAAGGGTAGACAGCAATGATGTCCAGATCGCACAGCCACACCGGCTTGAGAAATTAACTGCCCAACATCTTTACAATGGAAGGGATTTAAAACAAAAGATAAAGTATTGATCCGAGAACTAGAATTTCCAATAATTTGTAAGCCTGGAATTTTTTTTAAACTCTCTTCTGCTTGGTAGAGTAAATGGGATTCTTTTTTTCTTATTTGTTGAAAACAAAACTCCTGATTAAAAAAATCCAATACAGAGCCTAGGGCCAATACAGAGCCGATTGCCGGAGTGCCGGCTTCAAAAAGATGAGGCGGGTCTGCCCAAACGGTATTTATTTTTCCACTTAACGAAACATTCACATCATTAACCATTCCTCCCCCTACTTGATAGGGTTTTAGTTTTTCAATATGTGTTTTTTTAGCATACAAAACACCTATTCCTTCTGGGGCAAACACCTTGTGTCCAGAAAATACCAAAAAATCACAATTTATTTTTTGAACATCTATAGCTTCTACAGTCATAGCTTGAGCGGCATCTATCACTGTCAATAGTTTATGTTTTTGAGCAAAAGTGATTAATTTTTCTACTGGGTTACGTGTCCCCAATGCATTGGAATAATATACAAAAGAAAATAACCGAGTTTTTGGACTCACCAAGCGGTCCAAATCAGATAGAATCAATTCGCCTTTACTATCTACTGGTACAAATTTTAATTGCAAGTTTTTTTTCTGTGCTAATGCTCCCCAGGGAAGTAAGTTAGAATGATGTTCCATAGCAGTTAATAAGATTTCATCTCCTTTTTTAAACTGACTTTCCAAGCTCTGGGATAAAAAATTAAGACCTTCTGTAGTACTTTTTGTAAAGATAATTTCTTGTGGAGATTTTGCTCCAATCCATTTTTGCACTTTTGAGCGAGTTTGTTCGTATTGGGATGTCAGATGCTCACTTAAATAATGATCCCCACGATGCACATTGGCTGTTTGAGTTTCGTAGAGTTTTTTTAAAAGTTCACTGACGCATTTTAATTTTAAAGTAGTAGCTGGATTATCCAAATAAGATTGGTTTTTTTGTTTCATCAATAAGGCTTGAGGGAAGTATTTTTGCCAATTCATTTTTTTGAAGGATCTTTTTTTAAATTTAACAACAAAGTAAACTTTTCTCGAATTTTCTGACTGAAATGTTTAGTCAATGATTCGCAAGGGAATTGAGACAAAATATCTTTAATGTAAGAAAAAACCAACAACTCCCAAGCAGTAGAAGAATCTAACCCTCGACTTTTTAAATAAAACATTTCGTTTTCATCTAAATTTCCAATACTGGCTCCATGTTGGGCTTTGATTTCTGCACAATCGATGGCTAATTCTGGTTGAATCGAGCAATGAGCTCGATCACTTAACAAAAGATTTTTAGCCGACTGACTACAGTCGGTTTGAACAGCTAGTGGATGAACCTGAATTTTCCCATGAAAAATACTTTTAGAAGAATCATTTAATACACTTGTGTAAAATTGACGAGAATATCCATTTGGTTTTAAATGTTGCACATAAAAGCGATGATCCGATTGGTTATTTTTTTGCAACATAGAAAGACCTAATAAATTAGTATGAGCTTTTGGACCCTTTTGAATAACCTCCACTCGATCTCTTAAAAAACCTTCTCCCATGGTAAAACTCAAACGATCCAAACGAGACATCTCTTCCATTTCACATACACATTGACTAAAACAAGTAGCTGAACTCCTCCCATGGTTAATTCTCACCCATTTTAAATTAGATTTTTTAGAATGCTGAATGCGGACTACCATATTGACTAAAGATGGATTATGAGAATACATATTTTCAATTAAAGTTAATTCTGCTCCCTCACTTATAAAAATAAAATTTTGAATATTCCAAAACTGATTATCTAATAATTGCATCGAATCCCTATCTTCTCTCAAATTTTTTTTGAGATCTTTAAAAGAAAAACATAAGTTTAAAGGCACTTGAGACTTATAGTTGGGTGGAACAAATATAATACATCCTACGGGAGTAGAGCTTGCCAAGTGGAAAAACCCGTCTTGTTGATAATTCATGGAGTTTAACTGCTGGATGACCCAAGAATAACATGGAAGCCGAGAGTTAAAATCTTCCCAAGTACACCATTTAATTTTGTTTGGAGAATCTTTTTCAGATGGATTTTTCCCAAAATAAGACAAATCGGGATTTGTGCTAATCGAAGGATTGATTTGACCGTTTTGAAAATTTAAACGGTTGGTATGAGGAAATTCACCCAGTTCTTCTAATAAAGTTGAATGGACATCGAGAGAGGATGAAGAAATAGAGGGGGTAGAGGTAGTGGGGTGAGAGTCCATAACTTTTAAATTTTGTAAGTGGTTAGCGATAATTTGAGATAGATGAGCTCCTCTCCAGTGGGTTTCTTTTCCACTGGGGATCCCTTTTTTTAAAAAGTGGGAAAAATGCCTTGTACATTTTTCTCCCACTATTCGTCTGGGATGATTGAGCGGAAAATTTTCCCATATTTTTTTATTTCGATTAAAATGTTCTTCTATTTTTTTTATCCAAATTAAATGTTCCATTTTTACTCTCTTTGTTATTTGTTATCTCGGGTCAGTTTTATATTCGAATGGAGTGTTATATTTTTTTAGTGGTAATGTTTTTCAGCATAATAAGAAATTCTTTGCATATTGTTAAAACATTTTTAAGTATTGCACATAATTGGGCAGATAATGGGTAGGATGAACACATGAAAAGAGCTTTTTTATTGGTGGGTCTTAGTTTTGAAGCACTTTTATTGATAGGGGGGAGTGTATGGATTGGTCAAATTTTAGAAAAAAAGTATCATTTGGGAGGGTGGGTTAGTCTTTTAATCGTGGCTTTTGTTTTGATTGTGTGGTTTTATCAGGTCATTCGATTATTTAGAACTTTTTAAATATTTCTATTAAAGGGTCATTTAATGGCACATTTTGAGTGGTTGGAGTTAATACCTTTTTTAGATAGTGGTGTTTTTCATGTGGTCTATACCCTGCTGGTGGGATTATTTTTAATTATTTTGATTATTCCAGCTAGAAAAGCTATTAAAAATCGAAAAGATCCTTTAGTGCCAGATGATTTTTTCTCCATAAAAGCTTTTTTTGAAAACTTTATAGCAGCCTTGACTTACTTATCTGATCTCGTGATTGGTTCGCAAGGGCGAGGTTTTGTTCCTTTTTTTGCAACTATTTTTTTGTTTATTTGGCTCAATAACCTTTTGGGGCTTTTGCCCGGCATGAGTTCAGCCACTGCCAACTTAAACACCACATTTGCTCTGGGGGTGTTTTCCTTCTTGGTCTACAATATCTATGGTTTTAAAGAACATGGCTTCAGCTACCTTAAACAACTCATGGGGCCAGTTTTGTTTTTAGCTCCCATGATGTTCATTATAGAGCTTATTTCTCATCTGGTGCGACCACTGAGTTTGGGGCTTAGGCTTTATGGCAACATGATGGGGGATCACACTGTGCTTTCTATTTTTTTAGACCTCACACCTTATGTTGTGCCAGTTATTTTTTACTTTCTGGGATTTTTTGTTTGCACTATGCAAGCTTTTATCTTTACTATTCTCAGCATGGTCTATATAAGTATTGCCTTATCACATGAGCATTAATACCAATTGGCAAAAATTAATAACTTAGGAGAAAACGATAGGAGGTAGTCATGAAACAGATAAAAAAACAATTAAAACTTAATCCAGACAATAAGGAGCTAGTAATGGAAATACAAACTGATTACCACCCTGGGTGGAGGTATTTGAAAGCAGTTTTTTACAAAATTCATCCATGTTTTTTAGGTATTTTATGTGGATTCATACCTCAAATGTGGCTATGGGCGGAGGCTTTAGAGCATGCACAAAAAGAGACGACGGGAAATGGTGGATTTTATGCTTTGTCGGCAGCGATTGCTATTTCGGTGGCAGCTTTTGGAGGTGCTTTGGGGCAAGGGCGTGTAGGTGCTTCTGCTATGGAAGGGATCGCTCGCAATCCACAAGCTCAAAAAATTATGTTTATTCCAATGATTATTGTTTTGGCATTGATTGAATCATTTGTTATTTTTTCTCTGGCAATTTCTATGATCCTTGTTGGAAAAATCTAATTTAATAATTTGATAGAACTGGCTTTGAATTTGCTCTAAAAGTTTTTGTGAACGACCGCCAAAACGAAGAGTCCAAGTATTTTGCGTGTTAGAAAAACGAGCAAGCCCCCATTTTTTTGGAAAGCATACTCTCACTCCGTCTCTTACACTCACTTGAGCCGAATTGTTTTTTTGATAATAATCTAACAAACGTTTTAAAGCTTGTTTGGCATCATTGTTATCCACTATGGGTATACGAATTTCATTTGTGTTGAAGTCTATTTTATTTTCTCTTATCCGATTTACATGGAAGTTTTGTGATAAACAAAGTGGAGGGTTATTTCTATTTAAAAATCTCAATAATCGTAAAACACAATACACTCCATCATCTAAACAATACCCTTCGTCACAAAAAAAGAAATGCCCACTTAATTCTCCTCCAAATAAGGCTTTTTCTTGTAAGGTTTTTCTGCGAATTAAACTATGACCAGATTTCCACATCACAGGTTGTAATTGATTCTTTTTAAGAAAACAGTAAAACCAAGGAGCACATTTCACATCGGCTACAATTTTTATTTTTTCTTGTGTACAAGTTTGTTTCTTAACAGTTTGTTTTTTAATAACTTGTTTTTTAAGCATCTCTTTTTGAGAGAGTAAATCGTAGATAAAAAAAGACATTGTTTCATCTCCGTGAAAAATTCTCCCATTGGATTCCACCACTACCAATCGATCTCCATCCCCATCAAAGCATACTCCAAAATCGGCTTGGTTTTTTTTTACCGCTTGTTGTAAATCTCTTAAGTTTTCGTCTAAAGAGGGATCAGGATGATGATTGGGAAAACTTCCATCTGGTTTTTCATAAAGCCAAATAGCAGAAATTCCTAAAGCTTTAAATACAGCTTGTGCCAACGGGCCGGCAGATCCATTTCCACAATCAATTACAATTTTTTGGTTTGCTTTTAAGCTTAAAAAATTTTGTTTCATAAATTCCACATAGAGAGGTTTAATTTTAAAAGGAATTATTTGGCTTTTTGGTTGAGTTGGAATCGATAAATCATCTTCTGTTTGAATGAGTTCTTTTAACTGATCAATTTGCTCATCACATAGAGTTTCTTTATTAAAAGAAAACTTAAATCCATTAAATGTCGATGGATTGTGGCTGGCAGTAACCATAATAGATGCCGTCACATTGGGGCAGAAGTGATTGGCAAAAAAACAAGCTGGTGTCGACACCAGACCTGCAAATAAAACTTCTACTCCTCTCTCACACAAGCCAAGGGATAGATTTTGTGCTAGTTGAGGGCTACTCAAACGACTGTCATGTCCTACCACAACTTGTCTTTTAGTTTTTAATTGGGTTTTTAAACTGGTATGAGAATCCATATAACGAACAAATGCTCGGCCTAATGTTTTTGCAAAACTGAGATCAAAATCTTCTCCGTATATACCGCGGATATCGTTTTTTCTGAAAAGACAGTCTTTCCATTTCATAAAATGACATCCTTTTGTATAGCCCAAAGCAAAGCTCGTTTCGTAGACTCAGGGTCCGCTATCCCTTGGTTAAAAATATCTTTGGCCGTCCCGTGACTCACACTGGTTCTCATAAAAGGAAGCCCTAAACTTAATTGAAAGCTCTTTCTTTCATGAACCATTTTAAATGGAATCAAAGCTTGATCGTGATACAAACAAATATAAATCGAAAATTGTTTCCAATTTTTTTTAAAAAAAGCAGTGTCTGGCACTAATGGACCTATTACTGGATAGGGGTGTTTTTTTAAACACTCATGCATTTTTAATTCTTCTCTACCGAGTAGTCCGTCTTCTCCGGCATGGGGATTGAGTCCTAAAACGGCTAAAGGTTTTTTTTCTGAATGAGAAATTAAACTTAATAACTTTTGGCACTTATTTAAACAATCACTTAATTGTCTTTCTGTCCAACTCACTTCTTTTAAAGCACAATGTCCAGTTAAAAGAGCTGTATTAAAATGGTCACCTAAAAAAACCATAAAAACAGATGGTGTTTGGGATAGATTTTTTAATAACTCAGTATGCCCTCTTTCGGAAAAGCCATCTTTTTGGATTTGTTTTTTAGAAAGAGGTGCCGTTACTAAAGCTGTTTCCAATGGATCTGATAGGCAATATTGCCCCGCTTGGATTACCCATTGTGTGGGGCTTAAATGGCATGCCATATCTATCAAAGTATTTTTGGTTTTTTCTATATTGTGGAGTTGTTCAATAGAGCGACAACTGATTACTTCTAGTGGGATCGAATCCATTAATGGGTTGTTTAAAAGGCATTCTTTTTTGTCTTTTTTTTTTCGCCACAATACAAACTGTGCATGAGATCCCTTAGAAAGGGGCAGTTGTTGAAGAGCCTTTAAACTCACCTCTAAACCAATCCCATCTTCATCCCCAGTTGTAATATGCACTTGTTTCATAAGTGAACGCGAACAAAAGATTGGGATTTTTTTTTCTCTAACCAATGCTTTAATTTTTGTTGAAACAATTCTTTAAAGTATTTTTGAGAGAGTGTTTTTTGAAGTTTTTTATTTTGGATCACAGGAGTTTTCCACAACACTTTAAAAATATGATACCCCACATTGGGAATCCAAAGCACTTGTGAATGCTGCCCGACTGATAAGTTTTTAATTACTTTTCTCACCTTTTTTTGTAAGCCAGAAAGATTTTGTTGATTGAGATTCCTTCGGCTGGACCCTTTAAAAGATGGTTTCCAATGTTTAAAATAAGATAAATCTTGAAGAAGCTTTTTGAACACTTGATGGGCAGATTTTTTCCCCTTTGCACTGGGAGGAAAAAACAACACTTCTAAGTCATATTGAAATTCGCTAAACAGTGGACGACCGCGGATACGCATGGCGTATTCGTTTAAATCATTGTCAGAAATTCTGATATGTTCCAATACTTCTTTTTGAATGAGTATCTTTCTTAAGATACTTTTTTTTAAAAATTTTTTATAGCTTAAAGAAGTAAAGCCATTTTTTACTAAAAGTCGGCTAAATGCTTTTTTAGATAGGCGTCTTTTTTTTCTTCTTTGTTCTAATTCTTGCTTTAATTGATTGGGAGGAATGGATAGATCCATTTTATTTGCAGTCACATCTAATAAGGTTTTGTAAATCAAATATTTCAGGGCAGTAGATTTTGATTTTAAACCCGTTTGAATAAAAAGAGGTTCTAACATGGAATGTTTCATAAACCCTCTTTTCCATTTGAGTTGAGCATCTTTCACATCTAATAAAGAAATCATCTCCCCTTCTACAACGGCTAATGTTCGGTCTAATAATCGTGCCGATAAAAAAGTGGAAAATAAACTAAAACTTAAAACAATCCCCCATCTAAAAATTACCATAAAGACCGATTTTTTCCCTCTTGCTCTTTTAAGCCTCCTTCTAAGCCATAAATAAAATACAGATTTTTTAATTATTTTCATTTTTATATCCCGTAAGACTATTTGATCTTTATAGGCAATGCAATACATAATTAAGCCCAGCATAAAATCAGAATGATTTTGGATTTTGCTTATCTTTATAAAAATATTGTATAAAGCTTATCAAAACATTTATCCTTACCACTAAACAAGCTATGGGAAAGAAAGGGCAAAAACTTCAAACATACGTTTTGTTCGAAAGGTCAATGTTTGATTAATCTTTCGAACAAATCCGAAACTCGTTTTTGCCCTCCCTTTCCCACAGCTTGCCTATGTTATGTTTTTTAAGCAACAATTAAGATTATAGGAAAGAAGCAAACTATGGCAAACAAGCAAGCTATGGGAAAGAAAGGGCAAAATTTTAAACATACGTTTTGTTCGAAAGGTCAATGTTTGATTAATCTTTCGAACAAATCCGAAACTCGTTTTTGCCCTCCCTTTCCCACAGCTTGCCTATGTTATGTTTTTTAAGCAACAATTAAGATTATAGGAAAGAAGCAAACTATGGCAAACAAGCAAGCTATAGGAAAGAAAGGGCAAAATTTTAAACCTTACGTTTTGTTCGAAAGGTCAATATTTAATCATCTTTCAAACAAAGCCGAAACTCGTTTTTGCCCCTTCTTTCCTATAACTTTTTCACACAGTTGTTTTTTTAAGTGGATCAATAAGCTTTAAATCTGGATAAATAAAAAAAAACTTAAAAAAAAGTGATCAGATTATTTGACAAAGCTACAAAACTATTGACAAACTTAGTATTATGAAACATTCTCAACCAACCAACCAACCAACCAACCAACCAACCAACCAACCAACCAACCAACCAACCAACCAACCAACCAACCAACCAACCAACCAACCAACCAACCAACCAACCAAGAGCTTTAAATAGAGCTGGGTTTTCTCTGATTGAGATTTTAACAGCGGTAGGTGTGGCCACAGTGGCTACTTTGATTACTTCTGCTGTTTTTCAAATGAACATAAGAAATTTTAACATATCAAATACAGTCTTAGTGATATTGGACGAACAACAGCTTTATTTAATGTTAACAAAAACTATAGGGGATCAAGGCAAATCTTGTGAGAAAAACCTAAAAGCAAGTGCTATATCAAAACCAGCAAGTAGACCATCTAATGGGTATATAGGCATGTATGGTCAGCACTTTGCAAAAGGTGTAGGGATTTTAGAAGAAGTCCACTTATTTGATCAAACTACAGGTAATCAAAAAAGTACTACACCAGTTTTTAAGGTAGGTCCTTTTATGCAACACCTAAATATCGTAAAAATGGATTTTGCAAGTCCAGAACCGATTGATCCTAGCCACGCTAATTTTCCAACAGCACTTAACACAGAAGTAAGGAGGGATTTTACAGTTTATTATAAGTTTGTAAAAGGGAGTAAAAAAACAAGGTCAGGTGGTATTTGCACAATCACAGATACTTCTGGTTGTGAGAAAATAAAGTGTACTTTTAGTAATTATGAGTTAGCAGGGACAGATGTTGCCTCTGGAAAGTGTCAAGCAACCTGTGTAAAGCCTGATAGCCTGACAGGTGGTGGTAGTGGCAGTGTAGATTGTTACAAAGTAGATGAAACGGGTAAAACTTTTGTAGGTTGTGATAGTGCAAAAGAAGTAGCGGGTAAAGATACCACTGGAACAGGAAATGCCTTTTTTGGATATGAGGCTGGGAATGCCAACACAACAGGGAGTAACAATACTCTTATAGGTTATGAAACAGGTCAACAAAACACAAAGGGTAAATATAATGTTTTTATAGGATATAAAACAGGTAAGTATTCTAAAGAAGTTACTGCTTATACTGATTATAGACAAGAAGCCTCTAAGAATACATATATAGGAAGTTATGCGGGTGAACAAAATGCCATAGGTAGGAATCATGTATTTATAGGATACCAAGCGGGAAAGGGGAATAAAAAATCAGGGCAAAGTTCAATAGGTGGGCAAAGTAATACTTTTATAGGTTCTGATTCTGGGATTGCTAGTAGGGGTGATGAAAATGTGTTTATTGGTGCACAAACAGGATTACAGTCAGTCCCTAATAGTGAGAAAACAGCAAACTCAAATGTCTTTATTGGAGCGTATGCAGGGTCACACAATACAGGCGGAGATGGTAATGTATTTATAGGTCGTGATGCTGGTCAACAAAATACTACAGGTAACGCTAATGTAGCTATTGGCTATCAAGCAGGTAAGATTACAACCAATGCGGAAGGAAGTGTACTTATAGGAAAATTAGCAGGATCACAGCTAACCACGGAAAAAGGTAATACTTTTATCGGGTATCAAACTGGTTGGCAGACAAAAAAAACAGCCCCTAAAGAAGGGGATCAAAATACTTTTATCGGATATAGTGCAGGAAGTGGAAACACTAAAGGGAAAAGAAATGTTTTTATAGGTGAAGGTTCTGGTACAGCAAATACCACAGCTGATGGTAATACCTTTATTGGTCGCAGTGCAGGGGGAGTCAATACGACTGGTGCGGGCAATGTCTTTATTGGACTCTCTACAGGGGGTGGTAACACCACAGCTGGTGATAACACTTTTATAGGTAGTTTAGCAGGGTTAAGCAATACCACAGGTGAGGATAATGTTTTTATAGGCAAAGAAGCTGGAGAGGACAACACAACTGGTGACGATAATATTTTTATAGGTAATGAAGCAGGAGAGCATAATAAAGGTGGTATAAATAAAACTGGTAGTCGTCAGCTTAACATTGGCAATCTTATTTTTGGCAAGATGCCAAGCTCTCCCCCAGGGAGTACTATAAAATTTTTAAGTGGACAACCAACTACAAGTAAATATTTAAAAGAAATAGTTAAAACAAACGATCCAACTTTACCTGATTCAGGATTAGTAATAAATGGTAACTTATATGTTAGGGGTAGAGCCTTTGCAAACTGCAAACATAATGGTACTTGTGGACCTTGGTCGACTTCCCTTGGTACGCCCTCATCTTCGAAGATACATAAAAAAAACATAACTCCATTTGTTGAGTTTGAAAAATCTCTTACAGATATAACCACTACACCACTTTTTACTTATGAGTATAAAGAGGACCACCCAGACCACCAAAGAATGGGTATCATAGCAGAAGACTTACCCCCGCACTTACAGATTAAAGATCAATACGAGCCTGTAAAACCAGACTGGGTATCTATATATGGTACATTCTGGGCAAGTATTAAGGCTTTGTTTAACAAGGTGACTAACCTAACTAAGTCTATTTTAAGGTTAAATAGTATTACTTCCTCATTAAAGGTAAATTTATACGAGGTAAAAGAAAAATTGGAAGACTTACATGGTGTAAAAGATAGGTTAGAAGTATTAGAAAAAGAAACCCAATTTTTAAGAAAACAAAACAAAGAATTAAAAAAAGATAATAAAGAGTTAAAAAGGCAAATAAAAACACTTAATAAAAAAATGAAGGTATCACAATGAGATATTTAATACTTTTATTATTTGTGATTCCATTAGTGAGCCAATCAGCCACTGTAAGAGGGCAAACTTGCACTGTTACCGACTTAGAAAATGCCGATCCAGGGTGTTGTGCAAGTACAATGTATATGTGTTCGGATTTAACTGTTAGCGGACAATCAGATTCTGATAAAATATCTTGCTGTAATGCTAATCAACAATGCAAATGGGTAACAGGTAAATACTCAAGCTTAGGCAATAAAAACACTTGTCAACCTAAAAATGATATAAGATGTACCGCACAAACGATAAGTAATTGTATTATAACTGAAAGTGCAACCCATGGGGTTACTTTATCTTCCGCAGGGAATAAAACGAGGTGTGCTAATAACTATACAGGAAGTTGTAGTTATGAATGCTATGGTGGTACTTGGCACGAAAATAATAATACACCTCATACAGGTAATCAATGTAAAGCAAAATGTAGTGCTGAAACAAAAAACAATTGTAGGTTAACAGCAAGCAATCACAATCAAACTTCTGGGAGTTGTGCTAATGGATACCCTAATGGATCATGTTCGTACACATGTAATAATGGCACTTGGACAACGCCAAGTAATAACACCTGTGCAAGGGCGAATAATTGCACTAAGGGTAACGCAAGATGTGATACTCTAACTTTAGCTCATGATCAAGGTCCAACCAGTCCATCGTGTAAGTCTAATTACACAGGTAGATGTAACTTTGGTAAGTGTAATAATGGAAGTATGTCTTTAACAGACACTTGTAAGTTAAAATGTAGTGGGACGCATAACTCTACAAAGTGTCCAAGTGTTGATTTATTTGCTCATGGCACTACTCAAAATAGGCAGTGCAATTCTGGTTATACAGGGAGTGGTTGTTCTTATACTTGTAATAACGGCACACTTGGTGGTAGTGCAAATTGCACCCAAAGAGAATGTACTTTAGCTTATTTTAGAGAGACGATATGCACAGACCCGAATTCGACTGTTTTTACAAGTTCTCCTAAGCAGAACGGAGCTGGGGTGGTTTTTAGCAATATTTATGGATGTGACTGTGGTACTTATTGTGGTGGTCTTTATTATAGTTGCTCTAATGGAATTTTTACCTTTGTTAGAGCCTATGTTAGGTATTGTTTTATTGCTGACACAATGATTACTATGGCAGACGGAACAAAGAAAGTTATTCAAGATGTTAAAAAAGGTGACAAGGTTAAGGGGGTAAAAGGTATCAATACTATATTAGAAGTTAAAAAACATTATGCAAGACCATATAAAGGGCTTATTTATTCTATCAATGGGTCACGGCTTTTTGTAACTTCTTCACACCCTTTTAAAACTACTAAAGGTTGGAAAGCTTTTAGCGAATTTGAAGCTCAAAAACTAAACCCAACACTTGATATTAAAAGGCTAAAGGTTGGTGATATTTTAATAAAAGAAGACGGAACAAAAGAGGTATTAAAAACATACTATGCAGAATTACAAGACACTAAGATTTATAATTTTACTGTTAGTGGGGATAAAACATATTATGCAGACGGGTATTTAGTGCATAATAAATAACAGGATTTAAGAAAATAAAAAGTACAACAATAGGCGATGTAGATTGTTTATTAAAAAAAACAAATGTTAAAACAATTGTGTAAAAAAGTTATGGTAAAGAAGGGGCAAACTATCGGCAAACAAGCAAGCTATGAGAAAGGGAGGGCAAAATTGAGTTTCGGCTTTGTTCGAAAGTTGAGTCAAATATTAACCTTTCGAACAAAACGTATGTTTGAAGTTTTGACCTCCCTTTCTCATAGCTTGCCTCTGTTAGATATCATAGAAAAAACAGACACAACATTAGTGCTAATGGCAATTTGCTAAGCATTAAGAATTAAATGAAAAGAGTTTTAACTGGTGGAGAAAATATTGTGATGATTGGACTCCCGCCACTTTTTTTTAGAGGTTAGAGATGCTGATCCTCTTTTAAAATATATTATGCAATGTATAAAATATGATGCATTATCATCAAACTATGCAAGTTTTGTAAAAAAGTGAGTAGGTTTTTTTGATAATCTAAGATACAGTTTTTGTTTGTCAGTGATCATAATAGGGAGGGAGGGTCGTGTTTTGTTAACCGAACAGTTGTTCTTAATTTCAGCTTTTATTCATGAGGTCATTTTATGGTTTTTAATAGCATTGAGTGTGATTTCTTTAGCTCTGATTATGGAGAGATTTTTTTCACTTCGATCGGAGAGATTGGAATCATCTTTAATTTTATCTGAAATGATGTCCGCCTTGGAAAGTGGTAGAAATGCTCACATGAAATTAGTGTATGATAAATATTCTCTTCTCAATATGGGGATGTTGTTACAAAAATCATGGGATTATATTATTCAAAAAGGACCAGTTGGATTGGAAGAGATGATGAACTCTCAAATATTGAGTTACAAAATTAAATCGGAGGGGAGGCTCAGTTTTTTAGCTAGTTTAGGGTCTAATGCTCCTTTTATTGGGTTGTTGGGGACTATTTTTGGAGTTATGGAATCTTTTACTGCTTTGGGATCTCCAAATGGTTCGGTAGATGTGGTGATGGTAGGTATTTCAAAAGCTTTGGTGGCGACTGCTGTTGGTTTGATTGTTGCGATACCGGCTATTACTTCTTACAATTATTTTCAAAAACAGTGGAAAATTATTCTTTACCAACTCGAATCGATGAAAGAATCGGCCATTTCTTTTGCGAAAACTTGTAAAAGGTCTTAATGAAATATTCTTTTATAGAAGAAGAAAAGCCAATTGCAGAAATTAATATTATTCCTTTTGTGGATATTATATTAGTACTCTTAATTATTTTTATGGTAGCTACTCCCTTTTTAGTGAAAGCGGGTTTTTCTCTACAATTACCGGGTGCAAATCAGGCTCAAAAACTACCCTCTTCAAAAATTAATATTGTCATTCGATCCGATGGACACATTATTTTAAACAATACTCCTGTTACCCTCCAAAAATTAACTGACCACTTAAAAAAAATTCCCAATATTTCTTCTCAAACCCATGTGGTGATTTCAGCTGATAAAAATATTTTACATGGGAAAGTCATTGCTGTTATCAATGCCATTCAATCCGCTGGATTAAATCAAATTGCCATTACAACTACTTATTTACCTCAATCCAAAACTAAATAAACAAAGATAGAGGGTTTTCTATTTGATTGACAAAAAAACGAAGAGCTCTTGCACACAAAGCTCCATCAATTAAGCGATGATCACAAGTGAGTGAAAAATTCATTGTTTTTTGTGGCTGAAAAGTTTGACCGTCCCATTGAGGTTTAATAAATAAACGATATATTCCCAAGATAGCCGATTCGGGAGGGTTAATAATGGGAGTGGCAGAGTGTCCACCTAAGCTTCCGATATTTGTAACTGTGATGGTGCTATTACTTATTTCATCCAACTGAATGGTGTTTTTTCTGGCTTTTTCAGCCAAAACTTGAATCTCCCAAGCTATTTCTTGTAAACTTTTTTGGTTCACATTTTTAATCACTGGGACTAACAATCCGCGATCCGTATCTGCAGCAAAACCAAAATGATAATATCGTTTCAAAATTATTTCTTGTGTTGGGTCATGGATACTGGCATTTAATTCAGGAAATTTTTGCACTGTATGGAACAAAGCTTTCATCACAAAAGCTAAATAAGTTACTTTAATGTTTTGATCTTTTAACATTTCTTGAGCTGATTTTTTGATTGAATCCAAATGCTCTAGATTCGCCGATTCTAATAAAGTAAAGTGGGGAATATTTTGTTTAGAAAATTGCATTCTTTGTGCAATGGTTTTGCGTACTCCTTTAAGGGGAATGCGTTGAGTAGTTCCGGTTACAGGAGTTTCTTTTTTTTGAATAAATTGCAAAATGTCTTCTTTAGTTATTCTTTTATTATGCGGAGTGGAATCCATTTCGTTAGAATTTACAACATCCGATAAACAGACACCTTGTTTGTTAGCTAACCTGCGAGTAAGAGGAGAAGCACGAAGAACTTGGGAAGCAGAGGAATCAGCAGATTGAGAAGAAAAAGAATCCATTGAGGGGATAGATTTTTTATTTATGGAGTGGGGAGTGTTTTCTAAAGAATTTGTTTTGGGTGGATTTTTTTTTATGGACTCCTCAGAAGAAGTTTTTTTTAAAGATTTTTTTTCTAATTGTAAAAGGGTATGGCCAACTTGGATATTATCTCCTGGTTGAGCCACCAAAAATTTTACTATACCGGATACGGGAGATGGAACTTCCATAGAGGCTTTATCGGTCATTACTTCTGCTACTGGTTGATCAATTTGTATGCTATCTCCTATGGCCACCAGCCATTTTACCAATTCTCCTTCTGTAACTCCTTCTCCAAGCTCTGGTAAAATAATTTTGTCATCACTCATAAAACTCACCTTTTTAGTATGGAAGTCGTTAGTTCATTTGGGCATTTTTCATCAAGCTTTTTATAAATAACTCTCCCGCTCGATAGGAACTTCTCACTAAAGGACCACTTGCCGAATATAAAAATCCCATTTTAAGAGCACACTGTCTCCATTCTTCAAATTTTTGAGGGGTAATGTATTCTTTCACTGAAAGATGCCTTTTTTGAGGTTGTAAATATTGACCAAATGTGACCACATCGCATCCCACATTTCTTAAATCTTTTAAAGTTTCTAACACTTCCTTTGAAGTTTCTCCTAAACCCAGCATTAAAGAGCTTTTTGTATAAATATTAGGAGATTCTTTTTTAACTATTTCTAATACTTTTAACGATTGAAGATAATTGGCTCTCGGATCTCGCACTCGTGGAGTAAGCCTTTCCACAGTTTCTATATTATGGGCAAATACATTTGGCTTAGCCGACATAATTTTTTTTAAACAATCTTTTCTCCCTTTAAAATCAGGAGTTAATACTTCCACCAATAACTGAGGTGCTAATTTTTTTAATTGCTCAATGGTTTGAGCAAAATGCCCTGCTCCTTCATCGGGTAGATCATCTCGATTGACAGAAGTTAATACCACATAATCAAGTCCCATCTGGGAAATCGCATGGGCTACTTTAAATGGCTCTTTGGGATCGAGCCAGCCTTTAGGGTTTCCAGTCTTTACATTGCAAAACCGACAGCCTCGAGTGCAAACATCTCCCATTAACATTAAAGTCGCTGTCCCTCCTCCCCAGCATTCTGCAATATTTGGGCAGTTGGCTTCTTGGCAAACTGTTACTAAATTTAAAGACTTTAGTAACTTCCGAATTCGAAAATAGTTCTCCCCACTTGGTAAAGCAACCTTTAACCAATCTGGTTTTCTTTGAGCCAATGGTTGTTGAGACATTTAACAAATCATTTGCAACAATTATTTTTCTACTTTTTTCTCTTGGTCTTTTTCTTTCTCATCCTTTGTATTTGTTGTCGCCGGTGGCACACTTACCGCTGGATTGGAATCCTTTAAATGGCGATCAATAATTGTTTTAAAATGAGAATAGGGAACAGCCCCCGGCACGGTAATACCTCCTACTAAAAACCCGGGAGTTCCAGAAAAGCCAAATTTAACAGCCTCTTTACGGTCATTGTCCACAATGTCAGCTACTTGTTTTAAATCTTTTTCTAGTTGAACCGAATCCACTTTTAACTGTTTCACTAACCCTTTTAAGAACTTCTCTCCTCCAGAACGTACTTCTCTTTGTTTAGCAAAAACTTGGTCATGAAACTCTTGAGCTTTTTTTGTATCTTGACGACCAATGGCTTCGTAATACTTGGCAGATGGAACGGATTGAGGACTACCAGTTACCGGAAAATGCTTGTAGAGAACTCGAACTTGATCGGGATAATTTTTAAGAATTTTTTTTACAATTCCGACAGCTCGAGCACAGTAGCCACATTGGAAATCAGAATATTCTACAATCGTGATAGGAGCTTTTTTATTTCCAAAATACACTCGAGAACTGGGCGTGTCGGGTTTTTTAGGATTTTTGTATTCAGATTCCCTTTTAGCTAAATCTTCTTTTTGTTTTTCTTCTCGTTTTTTTAGCATGAAGCTTCTTTGAGCTTCTGTTAAAGCTTCCATATATTTAGCTGGGTTTTTCTTAATTGATTCTGTAATAATTTCTGGATGATCCGAAATTATTTTTTTTAAAAAAGCCGGACCACATCCGACACAAGACAAACACAATAAGCTGAACAAAAATATCCTACTTTTTTTCACATTTCACTCCTTGTTAATAATACAAGATTGATGTTTAAAAGATGACCGAACCCCAACGGTTCTGCCTTCCCAGAAAATATACTAACATAAATTATAAAAATGAGAAAACTTTTGAATAGCTTATTTTTGACGGGCTATTTTAGACGCAAAGCAATACTTTTAGATTGCTTTTAAAACCACTCTTGACCAGTCAAATCTAAGCTTTATAAGCACGGATATATGAAATTAGCGATTGTGGGAGCCACTGGTTGTGTGGGTCGAACTTTTTTACAGTTGATTCAGGAGCGAAACTTCCCGGTTACTTCTCTTAAATTATTTGCCAGCGAGAAAAACCTAGGTAAGAGTGTGCGGTTTCGAAATCGGAATTTAGAATTAGAGCTTTTAAAGGAATTGAGCTTTCAGGGGCTGGATTTGGTGTTTTTTTCGGCGGGAGAGGAGATTAGCCGGATATGGGTACCTCAAGTCGTTCGTCAAGGAGCTTTAGTTATTGATAATTCGTCGGCTTTTCGCATGAACGAGGACATTCCTCTCATTGTCCCAGAAATTAATGGTTTGAGTTTAAAAAAAACTTATAAGGATAAGGGTGCAATTATTGCCAATCCCAACTGTTCTACGATTCAGCTGGTTTGTGTTTTATATCCTCTACAAAAGAAATTCGGATTAGAATCTGTTTCCGTGGCGTCTTATCAATCGATTAGTGGTAAAGGGGGTCAGGCTATCGATCAGTTTAAAGAAGATAGTTTGAGTTTTTTACAAGGGAATTTACAAGATCGTTCTTTACTTCAGTCCTCTCATGTTTTTAATTGTATTCCTCAAATTGGCTCTTTAAATGATCAAGGTTTTTCTACGGAAGAAGTCAAAATGATGGAGGAGACAAAAAAAATTCTTTCATTGCCAAATCTTAAAATTACAGCGACTGCTGTTCGAACACCCACCTTAAATGGGCATTGTGAGGCGGTGTGGGTGAGCTTAAAAAAATTTGCTCATCGACAGGATGTTCAGATGGCTTTAAAAGAACAAAAAGGAGTTCAAGTCATCGAAGAAGAAGGAGTACCCAATCAACATTTTGTAAATGGTTGGGACGATGTGTATGTGGGACGGATTCGCTCTCTCCCCAATGAAAAAACTTGGATGATGTGGGTGGCAGCAGACAATTTAAGAAAAGGGGCTGCTTTAAATGCTTTGCAAATAGCGGAGCAATTTTTGATAACGAGAAAATAGACAATTGTAAACATTCTGGTATATATTTTTAAACAACTAAACATGATTATTGTATGGATTTTTTGTTTTCTTTTTTCACCGGCTTTATTGGCTCAACCTCAAAATGAGTTATCGTTAAAGCCATCTCCATCTCCTATTTTTCGATCCTCAAGCGATTATTATTTATCTTTTAAATGGTCTCAAACTGAATGGTCTCAAACGACAAATAAATCTGTGCAAAAAGATAGTCTTGTTTCGGGTATTCAGAACGAATTTTTTAACAACCGACAGATTTTTTCTATTCATCTGTGCAGAAACTTATTTCAATTTTTAGAATTTTTAAAAGGTGGTGCAGAAGTAGCTGGAGGTTTGAGCATATTTTACGACGATGACGAGCCTATTGTGTTTCCCATTAAAGCTGGTGGTCGAATCAGTTTAAATATTACTCAAAAACCCACTATAAAACCTTTTATAAGTGCTGGTTATGCTCTGTGGGGTGTTGGAGAGGGTGGAGGTGGAAGAGAAAATTTTTCTTCTTTAATGGCTTATTGGAGTGCCGGTTTGTGGTTGAGTTTTTCACTTTTTAAACCATCTTTAAGGTATACACTGGTCGATGAGTATGGGTTAAAAGACCTTGGTATAACATTTAAAATTAATTCTTATTATTCTGCTGAAGATGGTTTTCCAAAGGGTCAACTTCTAATTTCTGTATGGAATCTTGGGGTTTATTTTTCTTTTTGAGATGGCTCGGTTTCGTCTTTTAATTGCTTATAATGGTTATTTTTATCGAGGTTGGCAAAAACAAAAAAAAGAAGTTCCGACTATTCAGGGGGAAGTGGAAAAAGCTTTATTTCAAATTTTTCGTCAACCGATTCGTTTAACGGGAGCTGGACGCACAGATGCCGGTGTGCATGCTTTAGCACAAACGGCTCATTTTGATTGGGATCGTAGCCTACCTTGTCAGTTATCTTTAAAAAAAGCTTTAAATTCCATTTTACCTTCTTCTATTTGTATACAAACTGTGTGGAAGGCACCTAAGTGTTTTCATGCTCTATGTTCGGCTACATCTAAAAGTTATATTTATGTGATTGGGAATCACGGTTTGCGAAGTGTGTTTTGGACAAAGCAAGTTTATCATTATCCTTATCCATTGGACGAAGAAATTTTAAGCAAAATGAGTCAGTTGATTCAAGGCAGGCATGATTTTAAAAGTTTTCAAAACATGGGAACACCTGTGTCTCATAGTGTTCGCACTGTGTATCAATCTCAGTGGTTAAAAAAAAAGAATTTTTTTATTTTTTATATTCGAGGAGAAGGTTTTTTAAAGCAGATGATTCGCAATTTAGTCGGTACTCAATTGGATTTGTTCAGAAAGCACTCTGGTCAAAAAATGGCAATTAAAGAGTTTCAAAAGATTCTATCTGCTAAAGATCGGAAGATGGCTGGTCAGACGGCTCCATCTAATGGGCTTTATTTATATAGAGTTTCTTACCCTAAGAAGCTTGACAGAGAGTGCCAACTTCTTTAAATGTTTTTCTATGAAAACTCTGCACGCTCGAGCAAGTCAAATTCAAAAAGATTGGCTGTTAATGGATGCCTCTCAAAGACCCTTGGGTCGTTTGGCAGTTGAGGCTGCTTTACTATTGAGGGGAAAGCATAAACCTCAATGGACTCCCCATGTGGACATAGGTGATTTTGTGGTTGTGATCAATGCAGATCAAGTGCAGATGACTGGGCGAAAATGGACAGATAAGAAATATTTTTCTCACTCTGGTTTTTTTGGATCTTTAAAAACGAAGACTGCAAAAGATCTATCTTGTTCGGAGCTGATTCGCCAGTCGGTATATGGAATGCTACCAAAAAATAAAATGAGAGCAAAATTGATCAAAAAACTAAAAATTTACGAAGGGGCTGTTCACCCACATAAAGCTCAAAAGCCCAAGGCAAAAATGGCTCTTTATGCAAAAAAACAACCAGCAGAAAACAATGGAACTTAAACCTTTATGAAAGTTTTTTACAGTACGGGACGGCGTAAAACAGCTACAGCTCGGGTATTTTTAAAGCCGGGGAGTGGTCAAATCACTATTAACGGAGCAGATCCCAAAAAGTTTTTTCCTTATATTGCTAAAAGAACATCAGCTCTTCGTCCTCTTTACAGTGTTCGAGAAGAAAATAACTTAGATGCTTTGATCACGGTTAAAGGTGGGGGAATGACTGGTCAGGCGGAGGCCATTTGCCATGGGTTGGCAAGAGCTTTGATTGAGTATCAAGTGGATCATCGCCCAGCTTTAAAAAAAGAGGGATTTTTGACGAGAGATTCTCGCATGGTGGAGCGTAAAAAACCGGGTCGGCATAAGGCCAGAAAACGTCCTCAATTTACTAAACGATAATTGCCTATGAAATGTGGGATCATTGGTCTTCCCAATGTGGGAAAAAGCACTTTATTTAATTGTCTAACTTCTTTAAAAGCGGGTGCTAAAAATTATCCTTTCTGCACAATCGAACCCAATCGAGGGATGGTGAAAGTCCCCGATTTTAGACTGGATGAACTCAGCCGAGTTTTTCAGTCAGAAGCTATTATCCCCGCCAGCTTGGAATTTGTAGACATTGCCGGTCTTATTGAAGGAGCTCATAAAGGCGAGGGCTTAGGTAATCGCTTTTTAAATCATATTCGAGATGTGCAAGTTTTACTCCATGTGGTGAGAGTGTTTTTTGATCGAGATATCTCTCATGTTCAAAACACAATAGATCCTTTACGGGATATTCAGCTCATTGATACAGAATTGCTACTTTCAGATGGGGAAACCATTGAGAAACGAATGGAAAATTTAAAAAAATCCAATAAAGGATCTGTTGCCAAAGCATTTCAAATTGAAATGTCTTTGCTTAAAAAACTTCATACTTTAATTTTAAAAGAAGAAAAACCCGCACGGTGTTATCAACCACTAAAAGAAGAAAAAATTTATTTTAACCAACTGGGTTTATTGACCAGTAAGCCAGTTTTATATGTATGCAATATGGATAATGTGGATGACACCAATTCTAATCAGTCGAAAAAAATGATTCAAACCTTAGAAAGTCAATATTCTAAAGATTGCGTATTTAAAATTTGTGCAATTTCAAAAGAAAACAAACATCGAGGATTAAATGAATTGATTCAAAAAGCGTATCATCTATTGGATTTAATAACTTTTTTTACAGCAGGAGCTAAAGAATCCAAAGCTTGGACGATTAAAAAAAACACCTTAGCTCCAAAAGCGGGTGGAAAAATTCACAGCGACTTTGAAAAAGGATTTATTCGGGCAGAAGTGTATTCGTTTCAAGATTTTAAAACCTTGCAATCGGAAAAATCTCTGAGAGCGAATGGAAAATACAGACAAGTGGGACGAGATTATAGAGTTCAAGATGGAGATGTCATGTTATTTAAGTTTCAACTACCTTCTTCTTAAATTTTTGCCAGTCCATTTGAGTTTGTGTTATAATTGCCTGTCTAATGAGTGCAATTTTGAATAGTTTGATTGGAGTTTCATTTTCAATTGGAACGGGCATGAGCTTAAGTATTGGATTGTGCATTGGCTTAGTTGGTTCTTTTTTATTGGAAGCTTTATTTAAGAAACAAAAAATAAATCATGCTCAGCGAATTGCCCAAGATATTATTCAAAAATCTCAAGATCAAAAAGAGTTCAAGCATGCACATATTATGAGTCAGGTGGCAGATTATAAAGCTCATTTGTTGGCTAAACATGAGCAAGCTCAAGAGATTTCTTCTCAAGCTTGCCGAAAAATTAAAAGTGCAACAGATCAAATAGTGCATCAAAAAAAACGCTATTTTTATCAAAAAACAAAACAAAAAAACAAAACACTTGAGGAATCTTTTTTGTTGTTAGATGCCATAAAAAAACAAAAACAATATTTATCAGATATTAGAGATCAATTAAAAGAGAAACGACAACAGATTATTTCTCAGTTACAAAAGAAGTTTCAGATAGATATTCAACAACTGAAATCTGATTATAGGGATGCACAAGTTACAAGAACTAAGAATGATGTGGTTCAGTGGATTCGAAAAAACGAAGAAAATTTAAAAAATAATTTAGATAAGGAAGCTTATTTTATTTTAGATTGTGTGGTGAATCGTTTTCGAAATCCATATTGTCCAGAAAGAGGTGTGGGGAGTGTGTCGTTTGTAAACATGAGGAGTTTAAAAAATCTGATGGACTCGAATTTATCAAAGCTTAAAATTTTAGAAAAAGAATGTGGTGTAGATTTTAAAATCAACGATACCGAATCGAGCATTACAGTTTTTGGAATTGATCCCGTGCGAAGGGAGTTGGGGCGATTGGTTTTGCAGAAGTTAATTAAAAAAAGGTATTTAAAGTCTTCAGATATTAAACAAATTATTTACAACACTAAAAAAGAGTTGTTTTGGAAAATCAGGCAAGATGGGGAGCAGATTGTTCGAGCTTTGGGATTAAAAAATATTAAAACAGAGGTGAAAAATGTGATGGGAGCTTTGAGGTATCGATATTCTTTTGCTCAAAATCAGTATTTTCATTGTTTAGAAGTGGGTTGGCTGTGTGGTCTTTTAAGTGCAGAATTAGGAGATGAAGTAGCGATTGGTCGGCGAGCGGGAATGCTTCATGATATCGGAAAGGCAATTGATTACTCTAAAGAGGGAGGTCATGCGATGATTGGTGCAGATTTTATTCAGAAGTATCAAGAGTCAGCTGATATTGTGCATGCAGTTCGAGCTCATCACCATGATGTGAGTCCAGAAAATCCTTTAGACTTTTTGGTTATTTCGGCAGATGCCCTGTCGGGAGCAAGACCAGGGGCTCGTCGGTCTACTTTGGATTCTTATAATCAAAAGGTGTTAACTTTAGAAAAGATTGGACATAGTTTCCCAGGAGTTAAGGATACTTATATTATGAGTGCTGGAAGAGAAATTCGAGTGATTGTGGATAGTAAACAAATTAGCGATTCTAAGGCATTGGAATTAAGCAAACAAGTGGCACGAAAAATCGAAGAAGAGTGTTCTTATCCGGGTTTGATCAAAGTCACTGTGGTTCGAACAGTGATTCATCATACAAACGACCATTTACATTGGAGTCAATTGGGTTAAAACAGTTGAGCTAAAATTGATCTTTTTTTTGTCTAATGGTTGCAAATTCTTTAACTGTTTTAGCCCTTAAAAAAGGGTTTGTTTTTAACTCTTCGGAGAGTAAAAAAGGAACGGTTGGTTCTTGGCGATTTCGTTTAGCGAGTACTTGTTTCATGCGTTTTTTAAGGTTTAAATTGTGAGGATCCACATGGAGAGCAAACTGACCATTGCGTTCGGTGTATTCATGTGCACAGTAAATTTTTGTTTCTGGTGGAAGGGCTTTAATTTTTTGAAGACTATGGAACATTTGTTCAGCACTTCCTTCAAAAAGTCGACCACAGCCCATGCCAAATAAAACATCTCCACAAAAAAGGAGCTTACATTTATAAAACCAATAAGCAATATGCCCTAAAGTATGACCGGGTAAAAATAACACTCTAAAATTTTGGGAGCCGAATTTAAGTTCTTCATTTTCTTTTAAATGTTTCACTATGCCCGGTATTCGATGAGAATCTTTTGCAAAACCGGTGATTTGAGGATTCCATTGTTTTTTAAGGGCTAAATTTCCACCGATGTGGTCTATGTGATGATGAGTGTTAAAAATATAGTCTAAATTCCATTTTTTTTTTAGAAGAAAATGTTGAACGGGATCAGATAGAGCAGGATCTATGGTAGCTGTTTTTTTATTTTCTTCATCCCGCAAAATATAAATATAATTATCTTGTAAAACAGGAAGTTGAAATACTTGAACATGAGTAGTCATAATGAGTAAAATCTACCTTGGATATTTTTTTTTTGCCATTTTTTTTTGTTTTTGGAGAGATTTTATTTGCCATATCTTAGTTTTTTGTGCTTTAGTGGCAGTTTTAAAGAAATTAGGGGGGCTACCATTATGAAACTATTTAAAACTCATCTGTTTTTTTATAATGATTTTTATAATGAAAGTTATGGTAAAAATTATCATAAAATCATCAATTGGTTAGTTATTCCATTTCGTGTATTTTTTATTTGTGGGTTATTAGCTTTTAGTCTGTTCTCTTATGCTGAAGAGGCTGAAAAAATTAATGTGATTGGATCCCGTATTAAGAGGACGCAAGTTGAAGGACCTTCCCCTATTTTAGTGATTGATAAAGATCAAATTGAAAAGTCTGGTCATTATTCGGTAGGGGATCTTTTAAGAGATTTCCCAGATATTACGGCTACTAGAGAAGATGCTTTAGAGGCTTTAAGTGCCACAATTAGAGTTGGCTTACAGAGGGGTGGTGCTTTAATTTTAATTAATGGGCAGAGAATGGTTCCTATACCAGGAGTTCAGGTAGCAGATGTATCGCAGATTCCTCTTTTAGTGGTTGAAAGAATCGAAATTTTAAAAGATGGTGCTTCTGCCATTTATGGAGCGGAAGCGGATGGAGGAGTGATTAATATTATTACTAAGCAAGGTGAGAAAGGTTGGGAAGTGCAAGTTCAGGCGAGTTTAGCTCAAAGAACAGAAGGTAATAGTTTAACAAGTTTTTTATCTTTTTTTGATTTTAACGATTGGAATAATGAAAAAGAAAGTTGGTCTGGCAAAGGAGATCGTTTTAATGTAAGTGCCTCTTATGGAGGAGATGTGAAAGATATTAATTATTTAGTTGGAGGGCAGCTAAAACTTTACACGCCTTTATATTATAGGGATCGATCTTTTGCTATTCCATCGATGATTCAACAATTTTCTCCTTCCGGAAGTCCTGGCTCTTGGAGTGCTGATGATGGTAAAACCTGGAACCCTGCTCCGGGGTGTCCAGAACAAAATATCCATAGAGGAATATGTTGGTTTGATTATTCTCCTTATATGCAATTGACTCCTCAAATTCTTCAGTTTTCTAGTTTTTTACAAGCAGATAAATCTGTTGGGGATATGACCTTAAATTGGCAAACTGTTTATTCTCTAACTAGGTCTTATAGTGTATTAGCTCCACCACCTGATCAGTTTTCTTCTATTTTCTTCCCAGGAGATCCCAGTTATCGAGCAAACGAAGATTATCGAATTCCAGCTTTAGTGGCACAACAAAAATTGGGCTTACCGGTTTCAACTCCAGTTACAATAAATTATCGTTTAGTAGAAGAAGGTGGACCAAGAGAAGGTTATCTATGGAGTAATTTTTTGCAAACTCAGCTCAATGTAGTAAAACCTGTCTGGAATACTTGGGAGTTTGAAGGGAATTTTAATATTGGAGGAGTTTATTACACCCAAACTAGTTACAATTATTTTAATAAGGAAAAATTATTTAATATGGTTAAAGCGGGGAGTTTTAACCCTTTAGCTTTAAGTGGGCAAAAAAGTGATCTATCTTCTGCTAAGTTTAGTCCTGAATTCAACATGTTTTCTGGCTTAATTAATGTGGAGCCACTCCTAAGAGGAGAGTTATTAGAAGTAAGAGGGACTCCTATTTCTATGGCGATAGGGACTATAGGGGCATGGCAGACCTATTCTAAGGATGGTGATTCAGTTAGTAAATCTGGAAAACAGTGGGGAGGAGGTGTGCTTAGTTCAGGGCAGGCTAGCCGACTGTTTGGTGGTCTTTATTTAGAGCTTTCATCTTTAATTGCCAATCAATTAGATTTACAGTTAGCTACCAGATCTGATTATTATAATGATTTTGGTTTTGCCTGGCAAACATTGGAGATTGTTTCAGATTCAGAAATTGCTCTTCCTTTTTCACCAAAATTATCTATGACTTTTAAGCCAACAGATTCTATTATGTTTAGAAGCTCTTATGGATTGGGGTTTAAGGCCCCTTCATTGCCGGCCATGCATCAAGAAGGAGAAGTAGTTGGTCATCCATTTGTGAGAGATTATTTGTTATGTCCAGAGGTTAAAGGTGTTGAAGTGGATAAAACTAAACCAGGATGTACGAAGCAACAATATAGAACAGTTGTTAAAGGTGGTAATAAAGAATTACTTCCAGAATATTCTCGAAGTTTTAATTTAGGAGTTGTTTTTGAGCCAGTTAAAGAGTTTTCACTTAATATGGATTGGTATTATGGAGCTAACTATGAGCCTGTTGGAATTGTTGATTTAGGGGAATTAACTAAAATTGAAAAAAAACATGGAACCGAAAGAGTTAGAAAATACGGAGCGGATATTATCAGATATCCTGATGGCAGAATTAAACAAATTACAGCATCATACATTAATTTGGGTCGAGATAAAAGAACTGGGATAGAATTGGGATCTTTATTAAAGGTTTCACTTCCAAAAACTTGGAACTTAGATGTGAAATTAGAACATTTACATCTTATTTATGAAGAATCTCAAGAGACGCCCGATTCAGAGATTCAAACCAGTGTACCTTATTACGAGTGGCTACAAAACTTATTTGGTTTAGAAAATGGAGAAGCTGAACGAAATAGCAATTTAGTAGATTATGAAAATCCTCGTTGGAGAAATCGAATGACTTTTAGTTTTAGTAACCAGAATTTGGGTCAAGAATGGAACTTTATATTGCACAACATTCCCTCTCAGTTAGAAAAACATGATGCGACAGAAGATTCAGTTATTGATTATTATTGGCAGTTAGATGTCAATGCCTCTTTTAGTCTCTCTCAAAACTCTCAACTCATAGCGGGTGTTCAAAATATTTTAGGTTTTAAGCGTCCTGAAAACATAGAACACGCACCTTCTGTTAGCAGGGATATTTACAGTCTAATGGGCAGAACAATAGATGTTCGCTATATCTACAATTTTTAAATAAAGGGTTGTTGTCGTTTGATTTTAATTAAAAAGCTGATTGTTTTGATGGCAATCAGCTTATTTTTTCTTTTGGTTTTTGGTTTAGCTATTGTTTCTCATAATAGCTTTGCAGACTCTGCAATTAATTTACCTGTATCCAAAGCGGAAAAAAAATTAGATCATGTGATTCAAGAGCAAATTCAAAACCATAAATCGTCTAGTGAATCTCAAAAAAAAATATCTGGTATGGTGGAACAGACAAGAGATTTAGTTCATGACTATCGGATAACACTTCGTCAAATAGAAAGTGCTCGTATTTATAATCGGCAATTAAAAAAACTGATCCAAGATCAAAAAAGAGAAAATGTGTCGATCCGCCAACAAATTGTGGAGATTAAAAAAACTAGAAAAGAAATTATCCCGCTCATGTTAGAAATGTATTTGATGCTAAAACAGTTTATTAAGAATGATCTTCCGTTTTTAAAAAAAGAAAGAAATCAAAGATTAAAAGAAATTAAAAACATTATGGATCGATCAGATGTGGCGGTATCTGAAAAATATCGACGGTTAATAGAAGCTTATCAGATAGAAAACGACTATGGAAAAAGTCTAGACGCTTATCAAGGTTTGCAAAATGTTAACGGTAAAATGTTGAATGTGCATTATTTACGGGTGGGGAGATTAGTTCTTCTTTATCAAACCTTAGATGAAAAACATCAAGCTTATTGGAATCAAAAAATTAAAAAATGGATACCTCTTTCTTCTCGTTACAGACGAGATTTAGCAAATGCTTTAAGAGTGGCTAAAAAACAAAAAGCTCCCACTTTAATGAAATTACCGGTGCCTCCTCCTTCGTTTTTAGAAAATAAAACTCATCGTTCGAATCATCAGTTGAAGGAGAATTAACCAATGAGATATGGGAGTTTATTTTTAAGTTTTTTGATTTTTTTTGCAAGCAGTTTGTTAATAAGTTTTCCATCGTGTGCAAATACTTTAGATGATTTATTAAAAAAAGTTATTAAAGAGCGTTCTTTTCAAATTGAGGAGTTTCAAAAAAGAGAAGAGCGATTTCGAAAAGAAAAAGATAAAAGGAAACTTCTTCTCACTCAAGCTGTAAGTGAACTTCAGAAAGAAGAAAAAATTACTAATCGTTTAACCAAAGAGTTTGAAAAAAATGAAAAAGAATTAACTATTTTAGAGACAGAATTAAATTTAGCTGTGGGTGTGTTGGGAGAGTTATTTGGTGTAGTTAAACAAGTTGCTGGAGATTTGAAAGGTAATATTTTAAGTTCATTAGTATCTGCCGAAATCTCTGGACGAGAAAAATGGCTAAAATCTCTTACTCAAAGAAAAAGTCTTCCCACCACTTCAGAACTCAGAAAGCTTTGGTTTGAGATGCAAAGAGAGATGACAGAACTTGGAAAGGTTACAAAATTTTCTGCTCCAGTTATTTCTTTAGATGGAAAAACATCTACTCAATCGGTTATTCGTGTGGGAGGATTTAACTTAGTTAGTCGAGGTCGTTACTTAGGTTATGAAGAAATTGAAGAATCTGGTCAGAGGCAAATATTAGAGTTGATTCACCAACCTAAAAGACAATTTACCAAAACAATTCGTAACTTGGAAAAACCTTCAAAAGATACTTATCCTGTATTTGCATTGGATCCTTCGAGAGGGACTTTAATGTCTATCTTAATTCGTGTTCCCAATGTATGGGAAAAAATTCAACAAGGCGGGTTAGTTGGTTTTGTAATTATTTGCTTGTTAATTTTTGGATTTGCATTAGTTATTGAGCGGTGGTTAGTATTAAGAAAAGAGCAATTTAAAATTTTCTCTCAATTAAAAGATAGCTCCAATCCAAAAGTAGATAATCCAATTGGGGAAATTCTTATTCTTCATCAACACAATAAACATCTCGATTTAGAATCTTTGGAGCTTAAGCTCAGTGAAGTAGTGATTAGGTATCTTCCTCGTTTGGAGAGGGGGATTGGGACAATTAAAATTTTAGCTGTTTTATCTCCTTTGCTTGGGTTATTGGGAACAGTGACGGGTATGATTTTAACTTTTCAATCGATTACTTTGTTTGGAGCAGGGGATCCAAAAATCATGGCAGGAGGTATTTCACAAGCTTTAGTTACAACTGTATTAGGGCTTTGCTGTGCGATCCCTTTGTTATTATGCCATAATTTTATTTCTGCTCGAGCACGGGATATTACACAAGTTTTAGAAGAACAAACAGCGGGTTTGTTAGCTAAGAGGTTGGAGAAAAAGTAAATTGCTATTTTTTTTTGAGAATATACAAAATTTTCTCGATAAAGGGGGGTGGGTTCTTTATTTAATTTTTCTAACAGTTTTTATTTTGTGGATTTTAGTTATAGAAAGATTGTGGTATTTTTATTTTGATTTTAAAAAAGATGCTCAAATGGTTTTCAATAAATGGGAAGATTGCTCTAACTTTCATTCTTTATCTTCTAAAAAAATTTGGAAATCAGACTTATCTACACTGACTCAAAAATTAAATAAAAATATTTCTCATGTTAAAACTTTGGTTTCTTTGTGTCCTTTGCTCGGGTTATTGGGAACAGTAACGGGTATGATTGCGGTATTTGAAATTATGTCTGCGATCGGGACTGGCAATGCTCGATTAATGGCAGGAGGTATCTCACAGGCAACTATTCCTACAATGGCTGGTATGACGGGAGCTTTATCGGGTATCTATATTGGTCGGATTTTAGAGAATTATTCAAAAAGTAGACAAAAACAGCTCATTAGTTGGTTTGCTAATCAGAGTGAAAAAAAACTTTCTTAGTGAAATTTTTTCACAAAAGTTGTTAAAGGGTTGAAATTTATCGTTCCTTAGGTCAAATAGGTTAATAATGAGAAAATTTCTTGTAAAAAAAGAATCAGAAAGTGGGATTGATTTAACTCCCATGTTAGATGTGGTTTTTATTATGTTGATTTTTTTTATTGTGACAACTTCTTTTGTCAAAGAATCGGGTATTGATGTAAGTCGTCCAATTGCTAAAACAGCTCAAAAAAAACAACGAGCCAGTATTTTAGTGGCTATTAACCATCATGGAGAAATATGGATTCAAAGAAGAAAAGTAGATATTCAATCGGTGAGAGCTAATATTGAAAGACTCCATGCGGAAAGCCCAGAAGGTACTATTATTATTCAAGCAGATCAAAAATCAGAAACCGGTCGATTAGTCGATGTCATGGATCAAATCCGGTTAGCTGGAGTAAAAAACATCTCTGTATCAGCCAATCCAAAACCTTAAAGAATAAGGAATTTGGCAAAGTTTATAATTGACAATTTTGGAGAATCCAAATGATTTGGAATTTAATAATTCGTAGTTTAATTTCTTGTTCCATTGCCTTTCATCCAATTGCTTTTGCTGCAACTCATACGGATTCGTCGGATATTCATTTTAGTGATGAACATACATCCAATGCCTTATCAACAGCTAATCAATTTAATCAAATATCGGATTCTCTTTACAATAATGTTTTTAGAAAAAATAATCCACGCGGTTATTTTTTAAATCATCCTTTAGATATATATTCTTTGATTCACCAAAAAACATCACCACATAAAGATATTCCTTTTGTGGATCATAAAAAAATCACAGTGGAAATTTTAGATTCAAAAAATCAAGTACAAGCTGTGATCGGAAACAAAAAATTTAAATCTGTTTTTCTACAATTATTTTCTTCTTTGTATAAAGGTGAACATTGGATTACGAAAAAACAAAAAACTCATACTTTTCGCATTCGTTTTCAAGATCAAATTTTGCATACTTTTGCCAATCATGTTCAGTGGATGGGTTTTTTAGGTCCTTATTTAGTTTTTATGGAACCTGGGCAAATTCACACAAATAATCAAGCTTTTGTGTCTTTTATCGATCTGAATTTTTTTGAATCTGCTATAGGAAAAACAGCTTTGCCAGTCTTTCGCATTCCTCTTTCTGTATCTTCTTTTTTAAAAAATTTACTTTTAAACCCTCATAGTATAGATGCCTCTATCGATTCTTCAAATTCTAATAAGTTATTAACTTTAAATACTGAAAAAGGGATTCAATACTCGTTTAATTTATTTCAACTCAATCATTTATCTCGTCTTCAACAAACCAGTTTTAATATTATAGTATCTTTGGTTAGTGTTGACAGATATGAAAATGATTTTCATCCTTTTATTAAAGACATTATAAAAACTGTTCAAGAATCCTCTGAAGCAACTCTTAATAAGAGTTCATCTAGTGCTTCTTGGACTCAGTCACATGATATGTTAATTAATTTACTCTCGGAAGAGATTAAGCAACGAGGCGAGATCGGGTCTTCTAAAAATTTACTTGGGTATTATGGGCATCTTAAACAATCCCAAATGGAGTTAGATCAATTAAATCAAACCATAGAAGAGTTGGCCGATGTGTCGCCTGTTCCAATTAATTTTTACAAAAAAGTTGACAGTCATTTACCAAAAGAAGAACATGGGGTATCTTATCGATTTAAAAAATTTTATAATAAATTTCTAAACCATTTAAATAATGATCAAGCTTTTCAAAGTTTATTATCTCAAGTAGCGAATGATAAATTTCAAACAAAAAAAATTTTAGCAAGGCTTAAAGGTTTATTTTTATATTTAACAAAACCTCAACCTTTAGGAGCTGCTAAAATTCAAACTGCTTTAGGTATTCTGTCTACTTCTTTAGATCCAAAAAGTCAGGTGGAAGATCGGTTTGTTTTATTTAAAGAAGGTATGTCTCGGATTGTAGCTAATCAAAAAGTTCGCACAATTGCTATTCCAACTTTGGTAGGAGCCAGTTATTTAGCACATCCTGTGATTGCCGATTTTTATCATCAAATTTTACACCATGGAGCGCAATGGTTTTATAGGTGGGGAGATTTAATTTCCGTAACTACTGAAAAAAGTACATCTTTTTTAGATCCCCAAAAATTACATCAAACTTACATAGCGGACGATAATTATAAATATCTTTTAAAAGGTTTTACAGCCCTCATGACGATTACTTTTAGTATATTTGGGTCGTTACATATTATAATCAATGCTAAACAATTTATTCAGCATTTAAAAAGCCGAGAGTACAAAATTAATCAAGAAGTTTCAGATCATCTTCTATCTAAATGGTTGAAACAAATTCGATACTGGAAAACAGAATACATCAAATACATCCATCAAACGAGTCAAAATTTTATAAAAAATATATCTAATATGGAATGGAGAAAAGTGGGCTTAAAAATGAACTTTTTTATTCCAGGAACTACCGAACCTATTAGTACTTTTTTTCAGACTAAACACTCATGGTTTAGTTTTTTAAAAAATTATGAACATAAAACAAGGAACATTAATATTAATATATTAGTGGACAACATTCCGGTAATAAAAATGGTATCTAATAAAGAAACAGAATCATATTCTCCAAAAGAAGAACTCATAATGGTTCAGTTTCATCCTTTAAATACAAATCCCAAGTCTCGACATTTTATTGTGCAAGGAGATGGAGATTTCAATATGATTTTTGATCAAAAAGATGGGTTTCATTTTTTAAAAGATAATGTATCTATGCAGTTGATAGAGACATCTCAAAAGAAAAATAATGGAGACACATCCATTGTTAGTGGATCGATTATCAATGGTCAATTTACACCAGAAGAAGAATCTTTAGTGCAATCTGTATTACAAGAAATTCAATCTGAAAAAAAACAAAAATATTTTTCTAAAATAAGTAATATGGATTTATCTTTTTCACATAAAGAAGTGAATACTTTTTCTAAAGCTTTGGTATTTTTATTTCATTATTCTAACTGGACTTATACGATGAACCATTTAATTAATTATTGGAATCAATTCTTTTTGTTTAGAAATTTATTATGGAGACCATCTGCTGGAGTTCGAGTACTATATTATACAAATTATTTTAATCGAATAATTGAAGAAGATCATTTTCCAACTGTTTTAAATGGGGGATTTGAGAAAAAATTTAGTTTTTCTAAAGTAGATCGAAATTCCCTTTCAGCTAAAAAATATTTAGAAAAAATAAAAAAATTTGAAAAACAAATTATCAATATCGAAAGAAATTATTGGCGAGCATCTATGGAACAAGGATTATTAAATGGGATTGATTCTTTTCTCCAAAAAGGTGTGAGTTCACAAGCAGGTCAAATGATAGCTACGGGTGTTAAAAGAAATCCGGAGGGGCATGCGAGGGAATATTCATCTGAAAACCCAATCACTAATGTTGGTTTGAGCTTTAAAGGTATGAATAAAAAACAATATTTTTTTATGGAATTTTATGTCAGAGAACTGTTTAACGAATCGATGCGTTCTTTTATTAGGGATCAATTTCGTATTTCACCTTCTTTATCTGATAAACAAGTGAGAGACCATTTGGTGGAAAAAATAAAAAATGGTTCGGTTGTATCTCCTGCTTTAGAAGATATGGAACAAGTTAGACATCGGGTGCGAGCAGTAAACAATGCACATAATATTGATGAGACAGTTGCAAAGGTGATTAATAAAATGTTTTCTTTTAAAAAGTTTTTAAAAAAAAATCAATTGAAGGCAGAGAGGTTATTAGACCCTAATGGTAGTATAGTCATGCAAAGGTATGCAATTGCAAAAGAAGGTGTAAAAGACTCAGAAGCTTTAGCTCGGGTTACTCGATACCAATTGGCTAAAGTGATTGTGGACAAACCCATTGAGCTACTTATTTTATTTTTAGTATTAGCTGGGGTGGATCAGGGAATTTTAAAAGTTTTACATAAAGAAGCTTTTAGTGAAGATTCTTTGTTTCATTTATCTCGTGTTGCGGTTTGGAGTGGTTTTATGCAAAAATTGATGTTTGATTTATTAGGGCAACCATGGATGAAAATTCAAATGGATTCTCGATTGGGATTCCATGGATTATTTGATAACGTTCCGAGTAAAAAGGACTTTGATCAAAAATTTCCTACTATTCGAGCGTATTGGAAATATTGGAATAGTCCCGATAATACATTATTAGCTAACTATCGTTTTGTTTGGAAGATGATTGTAGCCAATATTGGTGCAGCTGTTGTTACTTATGGAGCTGTCTATGCGGTGACTCTGGGTCGCTTTGATGCCGATTTATTTCTAAATATGTTTTTAATGGCTATTTTACCTGCACTGGCTTTAGAATATAAGTCAGAAAATGCTTTTGAGCAGATGGCTAATTTTTCGTTAAAAGATTTGATTAAAAAAGGTTTAGATTTTAAAACTCATAAACATTTGTTAGCTCATCCGGATATCCAACAATTTAGAATTAAACAATCTAACGCACTTCGTAAACGATTTAATATTTTTTACGCTTTTATTTATAACAACCCTATGGAGAATATATCACGCGTGTTCCAAAATATTGATACTCAACATGGAACCCGATTTTTTCAAAGGCAATGGTTGTTTGGGTCCACTTTAACAGAATATTGGGTTTCTTTAATGAATCGCTTGGAATCTATTGGAGTTCCATCTAAAATAACTAAAGCTTGTAAATTAGTATTCACTAACAATAGAACGGACCTTATGAATGAGTGAAAAAAATTATCAATTTTTTTTCAGAAGTGTAAAATTTTTTGTTTGTGCAAGTCTTGCTTTTTGGATTGCTTTATTTTTATTTTATTTTATGTCGGTTTTAATATCTAAAACACCAGATTTAAAAAAAAATGCAGTTGAAACTGGGATTATTGAGTTTATCCGCCATAAACCTCATACTTTTTTAGATCAAAAAAAGAGAAAACTTCCAGAAAAAAAATCAAAAGATAAACCTCCCCCCCCTCAGACACTTCCTCGTCACTCTTTATTGTCACCTAAAGATCATCAGTTAAAAATGAACTTAAAAAATTTAAAGACTGCTTTAAAAAAATCTTGGGTGGGTGGGAGTTTTAATCATTTGGATCGAGGAGGAAATCCCCTCTTGCGTATCAAACCAGAATATCCTATTAAAGCTCGATTGCAAGGTATAGAAGGTTGGGTGCTGTTGCAATTTAGTATCACTAAAACCGGTGGAGTCAGTGACATTAAAATTTTGAACTCCAAGCCTCGTGGGATTTTTGAAAAATCGGCGATTCGAGCTATTTTAAAATGGAAATATAAACCGTTAATGGATAACGGAAAGCCCATTCGGCAAACCAATCAAACAGCGTATATTAATTTTAAGTTTTGAGTTAATGAAACTATTTTATTGCAATCAATGTCGGAATTCACTAAAGCTTGAGCATAAAATCAGTTTTCGAGAAGAATGTTCTCACTGCTATTCAGATCTTCATACTTGTTTGAACTGCCGATTTTATGATCCATCTTCTTATAATGAATGCAAAGAGTCTTTAGCAGAAAAAGTAACTGATAAAGAAAAAAACAATTATTGTGAATATTTTACTCTCAACTACCAAAAAAAAACATCTCCTGAAGATCCAACAGACAATTTAAAAAAAGCGGAAAGTTTATTTAAAAAAAGCTAATTAAAAAAATCTAATTAGATATTAAACTTTATGAAAACACTGAATCAAAAAATAAAAAAAAAGCTAATTAAAAAAATTAAAAAATTAAGACAAGAAATTCAAAAGCATGATCATTACTACTATAATTTAGATCAACCAGAAATGAGTGATTATGAATATGATCAAATGTATCAACAACTGGTTGAGTTAGAAAAAAAATATCCATGGGCAAGGGAATCACATTCTCCTTCTCAAAGAGTACCCGGTCGACCTTTAAAAAAGTTCGAAAAAAGCCCCCACAGCCTTCCCATGCAATCTTTGCAAAATACTTATAATAAAAAAGATATAATGGCTTTTTATCAAAAAGTAAAAAATACTTTCCATTCTTCACAGGTGGATTTTTTAGTGGAACCAAAATTTGATGGAGTAGCTGTGGAATGTGTGTATAAAAATGGGCTATTAGTGAATGCTTTAACCAGAGGAGATGGAAAAACTGGAGAAAAAATTTTAGAAAATGTTAAAACTATTCTTTCTGTCCCTTGGAAGTTAAATTCTTCGGAGTTAAAAATTTTGGAAGTGAGAGGGGAAGCATTAGTTTTAAAAAATGACTTTAAACAATTAAATCAAGCCAGAGATCATCGGGCAAAAGAATCAGAAAAATCCCAACCTTATTTTGCCAATCCGAGAAATATGGTTGCCGGAAGTCTTCGTCAATTGGATCCAAAAGTGGCAGCTTCTCGCCCATTAAAGTTTTTTGCTCACTCTCCAGGTTTTTATGAAGGGCTTTCTATAGCTAACCAAATGGAGTTTTTACAAATTATTCAAAAATTGGGACTTCCAACACTTCCTGTAGTGGATTTTTCACTGTTTCGGTTAAAAAACAAAACTCAACCGTTTATATCCGCCACTTTGTGCCGAAATTCAGAAGAAATTTTAGAATATTACGACACCATCCATTCTATCCGAGATCGAGTGAGCTTCGAAATAGATGGAATTGTTATTAAAGTTAACTTATTTTCTCATCAAAAAAAAATAGGAACAACCAGTCGTTTTCCAAAATGGGCAGTGGCTGGTAAATTTCAACCTCAAGTGGCTAATACTTATATAAAAAATATAAAAATTCAAGTTGGCAGAACAGGAGTTTTAACACCAGTTGCTGTGCTGAAACCTGTATCGGTAGGAGGTGTACAAATTACTCAAGCTACTTTACATAATGTGTCTGAGATTAGAAAAAAAGACATTCAAATTGGCGATGAAGTGGTTGTGAGCCGAGCAGGTGATGTGATTCCAGAAGTGATTCGAGTTAATTTATCTAAGAGAAAAAATATTTCAACTCAAATTTTTCACATGCCTTCTCATTGTCCAGTTTGCAAAAGTTCTACTCATACAGAAGGAGATATCATTTTTTGTATCAATCCTTTGTGTTCGGCAGTTATTTTACGCTCTCTGATTCATTTTGCTTCTAAAAAAGCAATGAACATCGATCGACTGGGAGTAAAAATTATGACACTTCTTTATCATCATGGTTTGGTTAAATCCTTTTCAGATATCTACCGACTGAAAAAAGAAAATCTATTAAAATTAGAAAGATTGGGAGAAAAATTAAGCCAAAAAATTATCCATCACATAGAACAAAGTAAAAAAACTACTCTCCCATCTTTTATTTATGCCTTAGGTATTAAACACATTGGGGAACAAACCGCGAGTAGGCTTAGTTCTTTTTTTTCAAGTTCTACTACCGTTTTTTTAGATCGTCCTTCTGAAAAGGATTTATGCAATTGGCCTTTTGTTTTAAAAAAAATAGCTCTTTGCTCAATAGAAGAATTAACAAAAGTTCCCGATATTGGTTCAACTGTTGCACAATCTATTAGAAAGACATTTGATAAAAAAGCATTTCAAAAAGAATTGTCCGAATTATTCCGTTTGGGAATCAAAATTCAACCGGACTTGCAATTGCAAGTAAAAAACTCTCGAATGTCTGGCTACTCTTTTGTCATGACGGGTGAATTACCTCAACCTCGTCAGAAAGTCACGCAACTCATCGAGTCGCAAGGAGGTTATGTGCAAAACACTGTTACTAAAAAAACGGATTTTTTAATTGTCGGAGCAGAAACAACTCAAAAATTGAACTCACCTTCTAAAAAATTAAAAAAAGCTAACCAGTTAAAAATACCGATTATTAACTGGGAAACTTTCCAAAAAAAGTTTTTCTAAATAATTAGAAAAAATTACTCGGAAGAGTCGGAATAAGAAGACATTTTAGGGATATGTACTTTTTTAACTGTCTTTAAATTTTTAGCTTTCACATTAGCACTCGCTTTTCGGCACATTTTTTCGAATTCCTCATTTAAAGACTTAATAGCTTCTTCAGAAGTTTTTAAACCAGCTTCTTTAAATAAATCTTTCGTTTTTTTGATGATAATTAAAGACATATTTTTTTCTCCTTTTTTACTTAATTTTGTTATTTAATCGCTATTTAACTTTTGTTTAATTTATTTAAGGCTAGTTCTATTTAAGCCTTTTTATTTAAACAGAAGTTGATTTTTATCCAAAATTAGCTCAAATGTCCAGAAACAAATCGTTTTTAGACGGATTTTTTTTAAAAAACCACTTTTTTTTATCCGGGAGGCCAAGTCATGGTGCGACCACCCAGTATGTGAACATGCAAGTGATCCACAGTTTGCCCACCGTCTGATCCATTATTGACCACTAATCGCCAACCTTTCTTTAGATTTTGTTTTTCGGCAATTTCTTTAGCCTTTAAAATTAAATAACCCATTAGAGATTGATCCTCCCATGTGACTTGCCGATGGCTTAAAATTTCTTTTTTTGGGATCAATAAAATATGCACCGGTGCTTGAGGACTAATGTCGTCAAAAGCCATACATAAATCGTCTTCATAATGAATGTTGGCAGGCACTTCTCGGCAGATGATTTTTTTAAAAATAGTAGACATTAAAAGCTTTTTTTAACGGTTTTTAGCATATTTTTTTCGGAATTTTTCGGCTCGCCCTTCTGTGTCCACTAACCGCTGAGTACCGGTGTAAAACGGATGAGATGCACTGGATACATCAAAACTGACTAGAGGGTAAGTTTTACCTTTTAATTCAATTGTATCATTGCTCTGAATAGTGGATTTTGTAACAATGTGAAATTGATTGGACACATCTTTAAAAACTACTTCCCGAAATAAAGGATGAATGTCTTTTTTCATAATTTACAACCTATACCATAACTCAATTGCAATAGGCAACTTTGAATGGACTAAAAAAAACTAAAACGATGGTAAAAAAAATTTTAAGAAAACCCATCTCGACAGACATTCACAAAACTGAGCCAAAATGGAGAAGAATGTTCTTTAGCGGCCAGTTGATGCAAATGTTCTAATGTTCGCTTCTTTCTGGGTACTTGAAACCAACTTTTCGGCACAAAATGGCGACTCAATAAAATCAGGCGGTCCCCTTTCTGAAATTTAAAACATACGGGATGAAACGAAATATCCTCATACATACCCAAAAGTTGATTGGGTAAGGGAGCGGCTGTGGGTTGAGAAATAGAGCCTTCTTTTACATTCTCTGCTATCATTTTTTGGTTGGGGTCTTCTTCTTTTTGAGTAGAAAATGCCGTCCATAATCCTCCACCCCCTCCCATCCAATACAAACCCACTTCATCATCTCTATCCAATAAAACTAAGGGATAACCAATTTGAATTAAAGAACACATTTCTTCATGAATGACTCCATATAATAACTCAAAACCTCCTGTGTATTCTTCTTTATTGAGTTTATTAAAAAGATTTTGATTCACTTGAGATACCCCTGCCCTCATGTTGTTTTCTATAGAAGTTAAACTCATCATCTTAGGGACAAAAAAAGTTTTTTCTTCATAATCTGTTAGATTACCGTATTGGGATTCCAAGTCTTCGAATAAAGTTTGTGTGGATAAAGCACTCTCACCCCAAGGAGTAATGACAGTGAGGAGTTTTTTATTAGAGGATAAATAAGAATCCGGACCGGGCCGAGCCACTTCTCCAGAAAAAAATAAAAACTTTAATGCCATTATTAATATTTACTTAATTTAATTTTAGCTCGCTGATAATACAAGCCTTCTTTAATGTCTTCGTTCATTATTTTTTTCCATTTTTCTTGAGCTGTGCTGATATTCCCTGTGCTTTCGTAGAGAGAAGCCGATTCGTATAAAGGTTTCATGTTAGATTGTAACTTCTGTTGAGCTGTTTTCATCATTTGTTGGGCTAGTTTGTTTCGAGGTTCTGGGATTTTCTCCACTGCTTTTTGGCACTCATAATACGCTTTCTTTAACTTTCCACTTTGTAATTGATTGGCACATTCTTTATTTAAATGATTAATGTTGTCGTTGTAAGATTTTTTGATAGAAGCTAACTCCCGTTTCGCTTGTTTTTTATCGGAAACTAATTCTTTGTAACGAGCCTTGTCGATAAACTTTTGATACACCAACATGGATTTTTCCATTTGACCAGATTGTTTTAAGCTGCGGGCTCGAATGTGTGTTTTTTTAACTTGCTGAATCAGTTTTCTTCGAGCTAATAGTTTTTCTTTTTTTCTTTGTTTCTCCAATTGGTTAAACTCAAATCGCTCAATGAGAGTTTGCACTCGCGAATCGGCTACAGATAAATCAATCGCTTGAGATAAACAACTGGTTAGCTCATGCTTAAACTTAAAGCTATCAAACTTGTCTTGACAGTTTTGAGTAATTTTTTGAATCATTTGATCTGTTTCTTTTGCCTTTTTCTTTTTTTCTTCTAAGTCGATTTTTCTTTGGTGATTTTCTGCAGCTTGTGCACAAGTGATGTCTAACTTTTTAGAGTTTTGATAGTTATCTGTGTATTTATGCACTTTTTCTAACTCCCTTCTGCAATGTGCAAATTTACCTTGGATGTAAAATTGAGTAGCTGCGTAAAAAGTATCTTTAACCATCTCTTGTTTTTCAGGTGTCAGCCCCGCTAACTCTCCCTCTTGAATCTCAACCGGACCCACTAAAGACTCTGGATGAGAAGATTTTTTCTGAGAAGAAAAAAAGAAAAAACCAATTATCAGTAGACAAGAGCCGTAAATTAATATTTTCTTTTTGTTCTTTTTTAAAAAAGATGGCTGGATAGCATCTTCTGCATTTTCCATAATAACCTTTGGAATATGAGCCGGTAGAGGTTGATCAATCGGAGATAGAGCCGATGGCGAATTTCCACCACGGACAAGCTCTTTAGAAGAATTAACACTTGGTGGAGGAGCTTTCATGGTAGATAGTTGTCTAACCAAGGCTAAATTTTTAATCTCAAAAGACATCTCAACATCTAAAATATTAATAATATCCCCAGTTTGAATAAGATAATTTTTACCAGAGCTTAATTTTTTATCGTTTAAAATAGTACCATTTGCACTTTTTAAATCTGTAATATAATAGCGATTGTTTTTCTGATGAATTTTAAAATGCTTGCGACTCATGTTGGGGCTTTCTATAATCATGTCAGAAGCCTTATCTCGCCCAATAATCCACTCGCTTTGCCCGTCTAATTTAAAAATATCTTCTGCATCACTTCCCTCTCCTATAGAAAATATTTTTAAATAAGCTGTGAGTTGATTGGGATTTTTCCCTTCCACCCCTTCTCCTTCTCCCCCTCCTCCCATGTTCATAATAGTCGTTTTGTCAGAAGCAGAAACGGGTTCGGAGTCTTCTGGAGATAATGCCAATTCATTAGACGATTTAACTGGAGAGTTTTTTTCTATCTTAGGTGTTTCCAATTGAGGTGTTCCCACAAAGCCCGGTTGAGTCGACGGATTTTCTTTAACTGCATCGACTTCCACTTCTGAAGATAGCACACCATCTGCTGGTGAAGTGCCATCACTTAGACCTACCGGGGATGCATCTTTGAGTAGGCAAAATTCATAATTTTGTAAATAAAAAGATTGACCATCTTCTAAAACTCCATCTGCTACTTCTTCTCCATTAAAAATTAAAGGGTTTGTTTCAGAAAGATTTACAAAAGACCAATCTCCATCGGGTGTTTTTTTTAGTTGAATGTGCCGGCGAGAGATATTGTGCTGTTTAGGTAAAATAATATCACTATCTTTACCTCGTCCAATTAGGTATTCATCTTTGTCGCTTAAAACAATTTCTTTATATAATTTACCAGTTTTTTTAATGATGAGTTTAAACATTAGTAACGATCCTTATATTTTAAAAAACATATATCATAGTTTTCTTTAGCTTCTTTATAAATTAAATTTCTGGGATCTTGTAAAGTCATGAGTACATTTTTGAAAGAAGACATACAAGAAGAAAAGCGTCTTTTTTTTCGGTAATCTTTGCCAGCTACCATCCAAGCTTGTACTAACTGCTGTTGTTTAATTTGAGATTTTTGAAGATACACCGGACACAACTCATGCTTTGGATAAAGTGTCTTACAAACTTGAAACGAATCAATTGCTCTTCCGTAAAACCCTTTACGATAATCCCTAACTCCTTTAACATAAGCAAACTGTGCAGTTTTAAAATGAGCAGACATGTTTTGAGTTCTTTTTTTTTCTGCTTTTTCTCTTAACTGGGAAAGAGTTTGAATATTTCTTTCGATATCTTTTTTTGTAGTTAAAGCATCTTCTGACGAATCAACTGACTGAGAACTGTCTGACAAAAACCATAAAACTAAAATCAGAACAGCTCCTAAAATCAAATGAACTTTTCGACTCTTTTTTTTAGTGACAGGTCGGGTATTCATCATCTCTATTCCCTCTGTCATCGGTTGCCCGATTGCTTGCCCAACTTCTCCACTATGGGGTAAAACACTTAATGGCTGATCGGGTAAAGAAGCGGATGAATGCAAAAGAGAATCTGATGTAGGACACTCAAACTGCAAAACAGTAGAGCCACAATGAATCATGTCCCCATCTTGAAGTTTAGCATGCACCTGAACAATGTTGTTTACTCTCAAAGAAGCTTTGCCACTTAAATCTTTGATAATATAACCTTGGGGTTCTAAAATTAATATCGCTTGTTTGCGAGAACATTTTTCATCTTTAGCTAAACATATATCGCTTTCAGAACTTCTGCCAATTGTAATTTTGTTGGCTAATAATTTATAGACCGCTCCCTTATAAATTCCTTTGTTGATTCTTAACCGAAATCCCGATGAATGATCCCTTGGCTCGGAGCGAACAATTGGATTTTGACTCATTTTACCCAACCTCCTCTTGTTGATCAGCTGTTGGAATAAAAGAGATCACTACATAAGATAAACTTTCCTTTCCGTAAATTCCCTTGGCAGAAAGCTGAAACTCCACACCGGCAAACTCCAAACTGTCGGTGGCAATCTCGTGAGGATGTTGTTCCACTTTTTCTAACAAGCCTGTAATGTTGAGCTTTAATGCTTGGTCGTCAATTTCTTCTATCGCACAATTCATAATTCTTTCAGAACTCACCCCCGTTTCTTCTTCAAAATGTGCACTGCAAGCATCTATCTTGCGGGTTGTAAAATTAATTCCCAAAGTCGGATAACCAATCATCTCAATAATATGTGTCATCTCCATCTGACGATCATATTCTCCAATCGATTGACTCATCTCTTGAGCAGCTGAAATGCGAGATAAAGCAGAATTGATATTGCTAGTTAACTCCTGTAAAGGAGAAAATTGATAATCCGTTTGCACATCTAATGTATCATCTTTTAAAGCAGAATTTAATTGCCTGTTTAAATGAACCACCGGATACTCAATCATCTTATATAAGAAAAAAAACAATAAAGACCCAAGTACTAAAGCAATAAAACAAGTCTGAACTAATAAACTCACCACTCTCTTATTGCCATAAGCCAATGCCCCCATACTATAAATAACTGCAGAATACGCCTCTGCTTGATAAGAGTTCGTCTTACTATTAAAAAACTGAATGGGAACCATGGCTATAACCATGTTGTTATCTAATTTTTTAACAGAAATAGTCTCTTTTTTTCTGGCTTCATGAATAAACGGGATTTTAGAATAAGTGTGTGCCTTATCCGAAGGAGCTAAAATTCTTCCATCTAAAGCATTGATAATAAAAGCTTCTTTTACGCCGGGTCTTCTTAAAGCATAATCTACACTGGCAGAAGAATGAATTTTACTTTTGATCGAATCGATATTTCTCTGTGCCAAAGTAACTGCAATACTTTCTGCATGGTTCATACTTTCTTGCTCTACACTGGCTTTTAAAATGCGAATCAATGGAATCGCAGAAAGAGCCGTCATCGTAACTACAAAAAATACCAATAAACCGCCAATAACCCATTTAAGCTCTATCCAAACTGGTAACTTGTAGACGCCAGGAAGTACCACTTTGTCTAAATAATTTTTAAACCAATTTTTTAAAGTTAACTTTAAAACCTCCCCCTGTATTTCAGATCCTCCTCCACTGTCGCCACCTGATGGCATTGCAACAGACCCATCCACCGAAGGGTTTAAAGCCTCACCAACTCCTGCTTCACCTACTCCGTCTACACTTGCACCATCTGCTCCTCCACCCATTGGGGGTGAAGCCATCCCAGCACTGCTTGCAACAGAAGGCACACCTGATACCCATGAACTTGCATTCTGACTACTACTTAATGCTTCCTGATTTTTAACTTTAATCAAATCAAAAGTAGTTTGATAGAGAGACACTTTATCTTCTAAATACACATCACTTTCTTGCACCTTCACCCCGTTGACGAAACTACCATTACTGGAGTTTAAATCTTCTATCACTACTCCATCTTCTAAAACATCTATTCGTAAATGCTTCTTAGATACTCCATCTTCAGAAACAACTATCTGACACTCCTGAGATCGACCCACCAGATACTCTCCCTCCTGTAAAGCGATCACTTTCCCTCTTAATTTTCCATTTAAAAATCTAATGGCCCACATCTAACTGATCCCCCGGTTCTAATACATAACGATCTAAAACCCCTGCTTTAAACTCAAATACAGAATGACTCCTAGAAAACAAAGGAGAACTCACAAATCTCCAAGGTGGAATACCCCTCAATACTCGAGTAATTTTTAAATTCCGAGTGACAAAAATAATATCAATCGAGAACTTCATAAAAAAAGTGTGAATCCCAGAACATGGAATAATCCACAAAACATGCGATAGAGAAAAATCCTTCGTTCCCAATAACCCTTTTAAACGAAGAAATAAACCCTCCGCCCTAATCACTTCTTTTGCCAATACAAAACCTGTTTTTTTATGGATTAAAGTCGACATTACCCCCCTCCATAAAAAAATTGCAGACCAACCGGAGCCATTACAGCAATAAAAACCGCTGGTAAAATAAATATAATCATGGGAAGTAACATCTTTTGAGATGCCTTCGCTCCCTCTTTCTCTGCCCGACTAAAACGCTCACTCCTCATCTGCTCCGACTTCGCCTTTAAAGTTTTCGAAATACTCGCCCCCGTCTCCTCCGAGTCAATAATAGTCATGCAAAAACTAGACATTTCATCAATGTCCAACCGCTTAGCCATATTAGACAAAGCATCCTTTCTAGAACTTCCAAGCTTAATATCTTTTTGAACCGTTAAAAACTCGTCAGCTAAAACTGATTTCTTAGCCTTTTCAGTAATTTTTTGAATCGACCCGAAAAAATCTAAACCCGCCTCCGTACTCAATGCCAATAAATCGATAAAAAAAGGTAAATCCCTAACGACCTCGCCATACCTCTTTTTTTTCTGACTAGCACAATACAAATGAGGGAAATAAAAACCAAAAACACAAGCCGCAACTGCTACCCATATCGGAAAACCAAATTGCAAAGCAAAATTGATGATAATAAAAAATAAAGGAAACAACACCCCCCATAAAATCTGTAAACCAATAAATTCGTCCACATTGATCTCTTTGCTCAAACCCGCCGTTAAAATTTTACGCTCCACCGATGAACGATAACTCGGAGACTTAATCTTCTTTACATGTTGCAAAGTTAAATTATGGACCAAAGGTCGTGACATCTGTATCAATGGCATCTTGGAAGGATTGGGTTCGCTACCCTCCGCCCAAGCCAATGACTCCGAATCTGTGTTCTTACCTAAAATCACACTCAGAAACAAATAAACCGAAGTGGCACTTAAACCTAAGCCTGCAAATAAAAAAATATAATCCCATTCCATAAAATACCCTATCGGACAATTAACTCCCCAACATAAAAATAAACCCTATCTCAATAACGCCAAACCCAACTCATACACCCCACCTAACGCACACAATCAGTAACATTTGATTTCTACACCTTTTTTTTCTATCCTCCACTATAAGCACGGAATGCTAATTGCTTTTGTAACTGTTCGACAAAAGCAAACTGAACAAGGATGTTCTCCCATTTTACTCCAAAAGGGGCATTTAAAAGAGGGCGTGTGAAAAGAGGGGTGTGAAAGGGGGAGAGGGGGATGCGAAAGAGCATGTGATTAAAAAAGATCGATCGAGGGTCGCATAATTCCAAAAAAAATTCTAAAATATCAAAAAATTTAAACTAGAATCTGAACTAGAACCTAAAAAAGAATCTAAACCAGAAAAAAAACCAAAAAAAAATAAATAAAAAACTGGCACTAAGCAATAAAAGGTGGTAAAGAGATGAGAAGTAAGCACAATGTAAATACATACAAAATAATAACATAACAGAGCAAAACACACAGAATAAACCGGGCTAGAAAAAGAGCAGGTGCAGACTTTATGGCTATTCAATCAGACGATATTTTAACTAAAACTTTTACACGCAAACTCTTTGGTGGATATTCTACTTCAGAAGTTATTAACTTCTTAAAAACCCTTGCAGACGAAGTCGAAAAACATGGGCAAAAACAACAAACCCTTACAGAAAAACTCAAAGAAAAAGAAATCTATATTCAAGAGTTTCGTAATCGAGAAGACCTCCTAAAAAACACAGTCATCTCGGCACAAAAAATGGCGGATCAAATTAAACAATCTGCTCAAAAACAAGCTCGTTTCATACTAGAAGATGCCCAACAAAAAGCAGACCTCTTAGTGCAAGATGCAAGAGATTCTCTTAAAACAGCCTATCAAGACCTCTCAGACCTTAGAAAAATGCACATTCAACTAAAAAATGCCCTAAAAGCCGTCTTGCAATCTCACCAAGACCTCTTAGAACAAGATCCCATACATTCTATTTTACCCTCCGTGGTTACCAATCCCAAACAAACAACTGAACTCAAAGAGCAAACCTCCATGATCGAAAAAAAAATGGCTGAATCTTTAAACCAAGCGGCACAAACAAAGGAATACCTTTGAGACTCGTTGTTGTCTCGCTTTCTTTATTTTTAATTTTTTGTGTTGCCATCTTTTTTTCTTCTTGCGGGTTGCAAAATCAAAATTCCAATAACTCCACCGATAACTTCACTAGCCAAAGCAACACATTCGAAGCTTCTACTACCGAGTGTTCAGAAAACTCCAGTTGCAAAACCAGTTGCCAAGATTTATTTGTTGGTCAGTCGCAATTGGCAAAAAAGTGCCTGAAGCTCTCAGTGAAAGATGCTCGCATACTCAAAAAAGTCATCTCCATTATGAAACAAGGAAACTGGTCCGCCATCCAAGCAGATGATATTGAAGTGTTGGCAGAATTTGACTTAGAAATATGGTTTCAATACGCCGATACCAACAGAAGATATAGCCTAAATATGTTAGAGTGGATAGCTAAAACCCCCGAAGCAGCTAACCTCTTAGACGATAATACCAAAATACTAAAAAAAGCTTTTTTGAAAGTCGGTAATGCTCCCCAAGGTGTGGCACAAAGTGCACAACGAAATGAGCAACTTCGAGACGGTATCAAACAAGCTTTAGTGGTGGCGTCCAAAAAAGATAATACCCAAAAAACCTTCTTAGAAGTTGCAAGTCTTACACCAAACGATCCTGCTTTCAAATTGGTCCACCAACTATTAGTGGAAAGCTGCGATGAAGACCACTTTTGCGTAAAAAAATTCTACTGCGACTTAGACGAAGATATTGTCTTAACACGGCTTAATCATCTTAAGTTAGCAGACGATGCCAAACCAAACGGCGGAACACTCAAACCCACCGATTGTAACTAAAGCTATACAAAAGACCTGAAATTGTCTGTAACCCACTACTTACACTCTTCATTTATTTTATTAACTCGTTAAATTTTCATATAATAATAATCTCTTAAAGGTCCAACCTTAAAAAGGTTCAACCTGAAAGACCATTTAGAAGTTGCACAAATGATTGAAGCAAACTTAAAAAAAAGAAAGTAGATAAAACAAAAGTAAATAAAAAAAAATGAAAAACTTAAAAAATTTAAAAATAACAACACATATTAAAACTTGGACTATTAGCTTGGTGTTTGTAGTGGGGATTGCTTTTATGCTCAATGCGTGTGGGCTTTATAATAACAATCAGTCTAGTGTGTTTCATAGTCAGACTAATCGATCGGGAGAAGTAGGAGATGGAAAAATCCCCGACCTCTCGGAGAGATTAAAATCTAGACCCGACTTAGGAGATAAAGATTGTGACGAAATTAACACTTGTAAAACTGTGTGCAAAGCCATCTACAAAGACACCGATAGCGAAGACAAATGCATGGATGAAAGCTTTGGCAGAGTAACCCGAATAGAAGATGTCTACGAGATTTTGCTCTCAGCAGACGAAGACTCCAGTTCGGATGAGTTAGAAGATATTGAATTAAAAGACCTAGAAGATTACTTGGAAATAGGAATCGACGGATGGCTAGAAGTAATCATTCCAAAGCAAGAAAAAACTGTTAGTGGTGGTAGTAAAGTACCAGATTATGACAAAATGTTTAACACTTTAAAATGGATTAACGAGGATCGAAGAGTGGCTCAAATCTTAAGTGAAGAAGATTCAAATGGAGAAATTTTAGAGCAGCTTTTTTTAAAATACTGTAACATTGATAGTAATGGAGTTTGTCAAAACGGCCAACCTAATGCTGGTAAAAATATTACGAATCCTCAGCCTACTACTGGCTCCACTAGTTCATTTAAGTTTAATTTTGGTAACAGTAGTAATAATGGCTCACTTCAATGTCACAACAGTTCTCCTTTTTCTACTTCCGCTCCTACTAACGCTAATATAGCTACTGTTTCTGGAAGTAACAAAAACCTATTAGTGGCTTTAAGTTTTTCTAAAGCTAACTATGAAACGGGCAATAACTTTTTTATCTCTGCTGCAGCAGATAATAACGAAGATGCTTTTTTAATCGCTCATAACTTATTAAGTAAAGCTTGTTCTGGTAGAAATAAAGAAAAATGTATCAGTGCCTTTTACTGCTGGGTAAATAAATATAATAATCATGCTGAGACAACTCAAAATGCAAAAGATGAAGATGATATTACACAAACTTTTTTAACTGGATTAGAAGACGATGGAGATCTATCAGTAAACATCAACTTAAGGAGTTGTACTTGCAGTAATTTTTAATTATGTAATAATTATAAGAAGTAAGAAAGAAATAAATAAATAAAAAAGTTAAATTATTTTAATAAAAGGTGTTTATAAGTGAAAAAAGTTTTTATAAGTAAGATTTGTATAAGTAAAAGAGATTTATAATTCAAAGGGGTTTGTAAGTTAATAAAATGTTTGGGAGTTATTTGTTTTAAAAGGGATTTACTTTATGAAGTATTTAATTGTATTTATTTTTTTAAGTATTGGGGGGGGAGTTAGTTTTTTAATTTTAAGTTGTAGCCCCAATTTATCTCAATCGGGTGTGTTCGAAAGTCGGTCGGGTAGCGATGCACAAGAAAGATCGGGTGTATTTGAAAGCAGTTCAGGTCGTTTAGAATCAGAAGATGTATGCTTTAATAACGAAGATTGTGTGGAGCTTTGCCAATCGATGCTTAAAAAAACCTCGGATCAAAAAGCATGTTATGAGTATGCAGAAAAAAAAGTTCAAAGCTTAAGAGATATTTATAATAATTTAACAATTGGATCAAAAAATAAATTAAGTGAAATCACTCCAGATGAGATGGAAGAACTTCTAGAATTTGGATTCGAACTTTGGTTAGATGCCATCTCAGGCTTCGAAAGAGATTTAAAACCGGGTTGCACAGATAACTCTCGTTCTTGCAGAGGAGATGATTACTATTTGCAAAGAGGCTATACCAGAAAAGGTGCAGCCAATGCTTTAAGCTGGATTGCCAGAAACGACTGGCTTGCAGAACTTCTTTTAAAATACGATAAAGACCACTTAGTGATGTTAAAACTTTTAGATACTCTCTCAGAGCCTACTATATTGCCCGGTTATTCATCTAATGACGAAACAAAAATTAAAGAATGCCCTTCTACTTCTAATTGTGCAAATGATTTAGGATTGGATGTTAATTGTGCAGATAATGTTTCCGGCAATGATAAACAAATAAAAGCTTTTTTAAGTCGGTGTTTAGACGATGATCACAGTTATAGCTCTTTAAGTGTTAGAAAAAACAATCCTAAATCTCAAGAATTAGGCGAAGAAGTAGTAGAAGAAATATGTAAAGTTGCATCTTGTAATGAGTTTCTTAAAAAAGCAATGATCAAAATTCTAAATGAAAATAAAGATTTTGCTGGAGCCCTTTTTAGAGAAATATTGTGTCAACCAGTTTCCAATACCAACGCAAGTTGCAAAATTAGTTTATCAGATCGGACAGATGCGTGTAGTGCATTTAAAACAATAGTCCCCAGTATTGATTGCTCGAGTTTGACGAATTGTACTTCTGGTAATTCTCCTACTTGTAACTGATTCTCAATGAGTCACCAATTGTAATGGATTTTATTTTTCTTAAATAGTTATGGCAGTTATTTGCCAATAAGCTTTTTTCTTAAAATGCATTTTGTAATCTTTGACTGTGAATGTATTGCTGTTAAAAACAGCATAATTTTTAAAAAGCAAAAGGTATTTATGTGGGGAAGGGGGGTAAAACGAGTTTCGGATTTGTCGCAAAACAAGTATTTAAAAAACTAACTTTTGCGACAAAACGTATGTTTGAAGTTTTGCTCCTCCCTTTTACCATAAATGCATTTTGTAATCTTTGACTGTGAATGTATTGCTATTAAAAACAGCATAATTTTTAAAAAACAAAAGGTATTTATGTGGGGAAGGGGGGCAAAACGAGTTTCGGATTTGTCGCAAAACAAGTATTTAAAAAACTAACTTTTGCGATAAAACGTATGTTTGAAGTTTTGCTCCTCCCTTTTACCATAAATGCATTTTGTAATCTTTGACTGTGAATGTATTGCTATTAAAAACAGCATAATTTTTAAAAAGCAAAAGGTATTTATGTGGGGAAGGGGGGCAAAACGAGTTTCGGATTTGTCGCAAAACAAGTATTTAAAAAACTAACTTTTGCGATAAAACGTATGTTTGAAGTTTTGCTCCACCCTTCCCTGTAAAGGTATTACTGTCAAAAACAGCATAAAGCACTAATTAGTAATTGATTTTTTAAAAGGGGATGGTAGGTGGGTGAGACTTGGAGATGTAATCAGCATAGATTGATAAAAAGTTTCTAAATCTAAGTGATCTCGAATCATCAAACAGCCATCGTGGATGAGGCTTAAATTACCATGGTATCCAGAATGAAGTGGGCTACCCGGTAGTGATGCAAGGTTTACGCCTGCATTTAACGCACATCTTGCTGTCATCATAGTGCCACTTCTTAGCTCTGCTTGAGCAATAAAAATTAAGTGAGAAAAAAACGCCAACACTTGGTTTCTAATATAAAAGTGAAATTTTTTAATTGGTTCATCTAATGGAAATACACTTAAAAAAGCTCCTCCTTCTTTTAAAATTGCTTCCGACCATTTGTATAAATCTTTGGGATAATAATCTTTAATTCCGCAGGGGAGAAAACATAAAGTGGGTAAAGAATTGGCTAAACTTAAACTGTGAGCTTTTTGATCCACTCCTCTGGCTCCGCCACTTGCAATAATTATATTTTTTTTACCCTTTAAAAAAGAACTCAAATGCATATCCATCCAAAGCAAAGTGTCTGAATAAGCATGCCTGCTACCTACCACAGACAGTATAAAATTGTTTTTCCAACAAGCCTTGCCCTTCCAAGTAATACATAAAGGAGGATGTTTCATGTCTAATAAACGAGTTGGATAATCTTCATGGAAGGGATAAGTGTAAGAAATTCCTAATTGAGTGCATTCTTTTTTATCTTTTTCTGCTTGCTTCCACCAATTCGGGTTATTATTTTTTAAGTATTGCTTAACCATTGGATTGGATATTAAGCGAACAATATCGCTTGGATCTTTAATTAATTCTTCTTTTAGTTTTTTTCGAAGTTTTTTAAAATCTTTTAAACAAACCGTCTGCCTTTGGTGGCTTAAAAACGCTAAATATTCCATCCAATTTTGCATACCCTTACTTCATGCAAAATCGAGACCACATTAAAAGAGAACATACAAAAAATTGGTAAAGACTAAAAGAGACATTTAAGCAAAAAAGGGAGCAAAACTTAAAACATGCGTTTTGTTGTAAAAATTAGTCAAAGGCTACTCTTTTGGCAAATCTGAACTTGTTTTGCTTCTTTTTATAATTTTTTTCTTATTTTGGGAGCAAATAAGTATGAGGACACTTTTTTGCATGTGTGATAAGCATTTGTTATAATCCACAAAGGAGGAATGATGCATATAGATTGGGTAACGGTATTAAATCTTTTAAACAGCTCTGTCCCGATTTTTTCTGTTTGGACACTTATTTGGATAGCTGTTATGAGTAGAGATAATAAGCATATAAAAGAGTTATTATCTAATCACATAACCGAAACAAATCAGAAGATTGATAAATTAAATGATCGTTTTGACAAACAAGATATACGATTAGCAGAGCAATTTGAAAAACAAGATAAGAAATTCACAGAACAATTTAATCAACAAAACAAACGGTTTGATGAGAAATTTGAACAGCAAAACAAACGGTTTGATGAGAAATTTGAGCGGCAAAATAAACGGTTTGATGAGAAATTTGAACGGCAAAATAAACGGTTTGCAGATCAGTTTAATGAACAAAATAAAAAGTTTGATCAGCAAAACAAAAGACTTGATCAACAAAACAAGGGGCTTGATCAGCAAAATAAAAGGCTTGATGGCTTGTACCACTATCTTTTAGATAAAAAACAAACATAGGGGGATCTCAATCAATTCTTAAAGAAGCCACAAATGTCATACCAGTTTTAATAAACTAATTAATAGTAAAATAACAGACAGTATAAAAACTTTAATAGTTGATGTCGATCTTAAATGATAAAGTGTGAGGTTTTTTTAGATGAGGAACTTATTAAAAAGTGTATAGTTTTTGATTTTCTTCTAAATATCTAATAAAGTTTTTTATTTTTTTTGGATAAATAAAAAGACTTTTTTTATCCTTTAACCATTCTATTTGACTATATGAATCTGAGAATATACTGGGAGCAATAAAATAACATATTGAATTAGATCTTTTCTCTTTAAATTTTGATAAATGACGTTCAATTGGCCATACTTCCATTGTTGTCTGTATCCTTCCTTCCAGCATTGTAACTTCAATTAAAATTCCATTTGTATTTTCAAAACATTCAATATCACCTTTATTGCCAACTCCACTTGCTGTTGATGTTGGCAGACCTTCATCATCAATAGGCTTCTTTATGTTGTTGGGCGTTATATAAATACATTATTTATTAAAAAGTTATAATGTCCATTTTTCAGGCACTCAATATTGCTCTAAACAGCAGTTTTGATATTCGAAACCGCTGTTTTGTGAGGTTTTGGTTTTTTGGCGGATATTCTGAATTGACGATTATGTGGGGAGCATATCTGTCTGGTTTTTGCTTTGTGCGGATGTGGAGAAAACAAAGCGTGGTAAATTGGTTAGTATTGGTGAAGGTCTTAATTCTTAAAAAGAGTATACCGATAAGTGAATTATGAAAAATCTAATAATTGTAAGTCTTTTGCAGATTAGCTAATATAACCAATGTAGGGGGCTTTTATGAAGGCATTACTTTTTTTAATAGTGTTAAGCTTTAGTCCTATTATAAGTGCTGAACAAACAAGTACTAATCTAGTCGAATTAAACAAAATGCGTGCGACAGTTGCTCTTAAAAAAAAACCAGACGGGAGTTTTTGCCAATTGGATGTAAGAGGTAACTCTAAGCTTACACCTTCTTTTGTGAAGTCAGCTCATCGTAAAGCCAGTGCACCAAAAAGTGATGTTCCTGTTTGTAGTGAGAGTGATATAAAAGCTTTTCAAAAGGGGGCTAAAAAATTAAACCTTAAAGGAGCGAAAGGGCAAAAAACCAGTGTAGGAGCTTTACTTGGCACATTAGCAAAGTCAGCTGGTGTAGGTTGTGTATTCGGTGCAGGTATATCTTGGGTTGCTGATATGTGGAAGGGTAACTCTAACGAGGAAAAAACAGAGGCTAAAGCTCCATGTGTAGATTGTGCTAATCAGAAAAGCGAAGAAGAGAAAGAATTGTCAAAATTAAAGAGAACAATTCTTGCAGGGGGTGGGATGGTGATAGGGACAAAGATAGCATTATCTGATGCTAAGCAAGCAGTGTTTGAAAAAATATCAAGAGACCTAAGGTCAGGAGCAGTAGATTTTATAAAAGTGCAAGATAAGATACGATTATTAGAAACAGATATTAATAAATTAGAGGGAAATGTTAAGGAGATTAAGTTTTTAAACCGTCTGAAGGCGAGACAGCCGAATGATCCTATAGATAGAATAGAGAAAAAAATTGGTAGTCTTAAACAGGAAAAAGTTTTTTGGAATAAAGTAGCTGAAGTACATAAACAAGGTGGTAAAACCACTATAATAAATGATTTAATTAAGAGAGAAGCTTATAACAGAGTGATGCAAGGTATCCCAGAGAAAAGAGTACTAGAAGTTGTAGAAACAAGCGATAAAATTACGATAAGAGATACAAAAAGTAAAAACGCACGGGGCCAAAATATTACTAAATGGGGTAGCATTTTATCTGGAATAGTTGGTGGAGTGGCAGGTGCTATTGTGTGTGAAGACGGCACAACCTATTTATTGAGCGAAGAAAAAATAGAAGATATTTAATGTATGAAGGTCTTTTGAAGAAATGTGGGAAAAATCTAAGATTCTATGATAGAAAATAAACCGCTTGTGCCACTGCTTATCAAGATTGTATTGTAGCCACTCCCAGAGAGCTTGAGGATTAAAAAAATATATAACCATAAAACTGACTTCTTTTGTGATTAAAATTGACCAAGGGAGGACTTTTAGGTAAAAAAAATGCCCGTTTTGAGTATGGTATGATTATGGGGAGAAAAAAAATGACAGAAATAATAGCAATTTTAAATACTTTAAATTCAAGTGTTCCAATCGGGACTGTTATTGTTATTGTCCTTTTAGTTTTTATGGCTAATGAAATGAGGCATATCCGTAAAGATTTATCTAATCACATAAGCGAAGTAAAATCAGATATAAAAGAACTCCGACAAGATATTAAAGGGTTGTTTAAAAAAATATAAATGCCTGTTTCCCCGACTGAAAAACAATCCTGTTTAAATGCCAATCAAAACTCACATATCCATATCGAGAAGAGCTTAAGATAGAGCTAATTTAGCCAAAAATAAGCGTTCAATCCTGGTGACTATAGAGAGGACTAAAGCCTTTGGTTGGATTTGCCGATAATGGATTTATGCCTAAAGCTTATACACTATCAATTATCGTAGTGGCTTTGTCTGTTAGCTCTTTTTTTATCTATCCGTCATTAGGGATAAAAAGTTGGGTTAAGTCTTTTTCACCACCTACCCCTGAAAGGCTAATAAAAAATCAATCGGCAATTGATCAGCTAATCATAAAAAATCCAGTTAGCGAAAAAAATGTCCCAGAATTTGATAAAGACAATCCCCAATCAAACGGGATATTTTTAATTTTTAAACATTACCCGTTAAGTGAAAAACAAAAAAGCCTTATTTTGCAAATAACAAACAAAGAGCAATTAAAGTTAGAAAACCAGTTTGTTAGGCTAAAAGCATGGGCGTTTTTATGGGATAAGTGGTATCCAGCAATAAAAGCAAAAAGAGTATGTGAGAAGTTTAAAAGTATCTCTTTTGTAGAACATTGTCAGATTAACCAAGTGTTAGAGCCGGCTTTAGAAGATAACCCAAAAAATATAGGGATAGCACCAAAACCTAATGTTGGTAAATTTAAACCACTTAAAACCAACATTCGTAACTGTGGAATTGTGTCTGCCAACCACAATCTAAAATTTGGAAGTTTATCAGATTATTGGGCCCAAAGAGCAATTGGTGCAGATTTATCTAAAGAAGAGCTATTATTTGCACCGCCTGTAAAAAAAAACTTAGTCGCTGTTTTTGATACCCCTAAGGAAGATCACGATGCAGGAGTAAGAAACATTATATCTGGTTCGGGTAAGCAAGCAGTTATGCCCGATTTAAGGAATAGCCTAACTACTTATAATATAAATACCAGATATAGTTTAACTAATACTTCCCAACACTTATTAAACACCGCTGATGCAAAATGCCGTTCAAGAGGTGTTGCTAAACTTAGGTATAATGAGTTTTTTTATTTATTTGTTGGTAATATTTTACCTCAAGCTTACGCCTTTAATACTTTAGTTGATAGGACTGCTGATAGAAGTCAGCCTATGATTGATACCTCTACCATAGAAGATAACCCCCAACCACCTGAAAAGGGTAACCCTCACCCAGCCGATAGCACAGCCACTGATAAAAAGTTTAAACTAAAAAAGACTCATCCACTTATTGTAAACCAACTTGTTGCCCAAGGTGTTGCACGAGGTGAAGTCTCTCAATCTTGTAAAGCTCAAGAGATGCCCTCTTTTATTAACTATTCAATGGTATCTACCGATGAAGGAAGAGCTTTAATGGATTATAAAAATTTTAAAAGTTTATCCCCTTATTCTGTGATAGTTGCAGGTGCTGGTAATTCTCACCCAAAAAGACTTTACTTACAACAGCATCGCTCCTCTAAAGATTTTGATATGATTTTCGTTGGGAGTTTAGCACCTAATGGTGAAAAAAGTTCTTTTTCCACAGAGGGAGAGGAAGTCTATATTACAGCCCCTTCTGACTATTACCTTACTTCTTTAGATAAACAAGGTGATTACAAAAAATTTGGTGGGACAAGTGGAGCGACTGCTTTAGTAACAGGAAGTTTGGCCACTTTTGAAAGACTATCTGGGTATCACCCCACAGCTAAAGAGGCTAAAGCACTTTTAAAGAATACAGCTATATCTGTCCCCTCTGCTGTTCCTAAAGAGAGTAACGGTTATGGCATGGTGAATGCTTATAAATTAGCTATGATTGGAAAACGATTAAAAGAACAATGCGGTAATGATAAGTCTTGCTTTAAACAAAAGATTAACGATCCTAAAAACTATTATTTCTCCCCCTCTAAAATTTTGTCTCAAGTAAGAGGAGCTTTCCCAGAGTGTGATAACCAATGCGTTGGTATCCCCAGTCAATCTGGGTGTAGAGGTGCGAGTTGTACGAGTAGGAGAACAAAACAATGTAATACAAAAAGCAAGGTATTTAATGAATTAAGAAAAGCTGCTTTTTTATCGCCTCACGATGGGGATTTATGGCGAAATATAGCTTGTATTTATCAATCAGCAGGGTTTACAGAAGACGCACAAATGGCACTATCTGTTTATAAGTCTACTAATGCAGGGAGTGATGCAAGGGTGGAAGGAAATTACCAAAAATGTCATTTTGAAAATGATTGCACTTTAGTACCAGTGAAAAGTGAGTGTTATTCCATGAGTTTTGGAAAATCAAAAACAAAAGATTTTCGTCCTATGAATAAAGCAAGTGCTGAAGTTTATTATTTGGGTTGTATGCAAAAAGGCAACAGACCTCCTGCTTGTAATGGGAAATGCCGATGCCGTAATACAGAAATAGCAATAAACAAGCCAAAAACAAAAACTCTAACTATAGAGCCAGCTGTAATAGGGGACCCTCCAGATACACCAACAACAAGCCCGCCAATTATAGAGCCAGATACGGTCCAGAAAAGGCCTCTTCCACCAACACCTGTAAGTCAAAAACAATACAAAGTTGCTTGTGTAAACCACCAATGCATAATGAGTAGTGAACAAAAAACTATTAAAAATCCAAAGGGTTTAAAAAGTCCAATTATAGAGCCAGCTATACTAAAAGACCCACCACCGATACCCCCAGCTGTTGGAGGAGGAGCTGTCCAATAGATCGCTTTAATTCGATCTATTCTTAAAAAAGCTGGACTTTTATTGGATTCTAATCTTTTTTGAATAGCCAACCGATAAATAAGGTATTATTTAACTTAATAGAAGATAGAGGATATTTAATTGCTATGCTTATTGATAGTCTTTACAGTATCTATCTGGGATTTTTATCTATCTCAAATTTATTTTATATCTTCAGTTGTATTTCGGATAAATAGAACTTGAAAGACATACTTTTGTTAACATTATTTTTTTTTGGAGCTGGGGAGAATGTTAATCAGAAAGATGAACTCACGGAGGCTGGGACTATATGTAATAGCCCAGAATGTCAATCAGCAGACCAATTATCTAACAGAGATTTGTTAGGTTTATTAAAAATGCGAAAAGCACTTCTTTCAATCGACAAAAGAAAGAATGATACATGTGTCTATTATAATAAAAGGTATAGATTTTACTCGGAGAAAGAGAAATATGTTTTACCTTGGGATAAGTACCCTTGGGAGGTTTGTTTAGAAGAATCTAATTTAACAGATAAAAAGAAAGAAGGGGTACGGCAGGCTATGAACATTTGGAACGAAGGCTATAAAAAGTATGCAAAAAAACGAGCAAATAAAATACCTCAATTAAAAGATCATAAAGTTTTATTTGTTGAGAGGTGTAAAAATAAAGATAAAAATAAGGATAAAAGTCCTATTACAGTTAAGAGTGTATCTATTAAAAAAACTACTGACTTTGGGTATAATGTTAGTGGAATAATATTGGGTGTTTGGAAGAGAAAAAATCTAATATACCTGGATAAAAAAGATTGTAAATGGTCCTTAGGCTTTTCTGGAGAGATTGAAGTTGAGAAGAATAAAGAAGTATGGAAAGGTAGCCATCATCGCTTTATAAATATTATGGTACATGAGTTTGGGCATTCCTTAGGCATAAGTCACCTTCCCCCTTGGTCGGAGGATTCACCAGAAAATACACTTATTATGTTTGATGGAGGAAAAAAGAGAATTAAAACACCTTGTGATAAGCACAAGCAAATTTGCGAGCCTAAAGATGTTGATTTTGACACTTTTTTAAAGCATTTTAAGTTTTCTGGTAGTGGACAAAATATGAGCAAAAAAATGATCAAATTTGAAAGGATAAAAAGACGGGGGGAAAGGATTTTAAACTTAAAAAAAACTTAAAATCCGCACCCAATCTCACGATAAGTGAATTGTGAAAAAGGTAATAAATGTAAAGCTTTTGCAGATTAGCTAATATAACCAATGGAGGTGCCTTTATGAAAGTATTACTATTTTTAATAGTGTTAAGTTTTAGTCATATTATAAGTGCTAACCAAAAGGGTACTAATTTAGTCGAATTAAACAACATGCGTGCGACAGTTGCTCTTAAAAGAAAACCAGACGGAAGTTTTTGCCAATTGGATGTAAGAGGTAACTCTAAGCTTACACCTTCTTTTGTGAAGTCAGCTCATCGTAAAGCCAGTGCACCAAAAAGTAATGCTCCTATTTGTAGTGAGAGTGATATAAAAGCTTTTCAAAAGGGGGCTAAAAAATTAAACCTTAAAGGAGCAAAAGGGCAAAAAACCAGTGTAGGAGCTTTACTTGGTACATTAGCAAAGTCAGCTGGTGTGGGTTGTGTGTTTGGTGCAGGTATATCTTGGGTTGCTGATATGTGGAAGGGTAATTCTAACGACGAAAAAACAGAAGCTGGAAGCTCATGTATAGATTGTGCTAATCAGAAGAGCAAAGAAGAAAAAGAAGTAAAGGGTTTAAAAACAACAGCTATTGGTGTCGCTGGTGGTGCTGTTTTAGGAACTGGAATTGGATTAATAGATGGAGCATTATATTCTGCGGAAAATCTCGATGTTGTAAGAGAGGTAGAATATGAAACTATCGTAAAAAAGAACCTATCAGACGCATTAAATAGTAAAAAAGTGCAAAGTAAATTAATTCTAATAGAATCAGAGATTGGTCAAGCTAAATTACATAGTGTAATAGGAAAAGAGAATGTAGCAGCTTATATGAACCTTAAGGCAGATGAAATGCGTAATCAGCTTAAAAGCTCCAATGCAAATAGTAAAAAACTTAACTATCTTGAGAGACAAAAAAAATTCTGGAGTAAGATAGCTAATTTACATAAGAAAGGGGCAACTAACTCACAAGTGGAAGCTTTCGTTAGGGAAAAAGCTCGCATAAGAGCAAATATGATTCCAGAGAGTAAATTGATTCAGGAGTTAACCTATAAAGATAAACTTGGAAGAGAACAAAAAAGACAAATTATAATAGAACAACGAAAGCTATCCACCGATCAGTACAAGAAAGAATTAGCCACTAAATGGGGCAAACTAGTAAGTGGAATAGTTGGTGGAGTGGCAGGTGCTATTGTGTGTGAAGACGGCACAACCTATTTATTGAGCGAAGAAAAAATAGAAGATATTTAATGTATGAAGGTCTTTTGAAGAAATGTGGGAAAAATCTAAGATTCTATGATAGAAAATAAACCGCTTGTGCCACTGCTTATCAAGATTGTATTGTAGCCACTCCCAGAGAGCTTGAGGATTAAAAAAATATATAACCATAAAACTGACTTCTTTTGTGATTAAAATTGACCAATGGGGGAATTTTAGGATAAAAAGAATGCACTTTTGAGTATGGTATGATTAGAGAGGAAAATATTATGGAAAACATTTTATTATATTTTAAAAGGTCTGTTCCTGTGGGGGTTGTGGCTTTACTCTTAATGCAAGTTTATATCATAAATGAATTAAAGCATATAAACACCGCTTTAACTAATCATATAACTAAGGCTGAAGATAAACTTGATACTCAAAATAAACAAATTGTGGATTTATACAAAGTTTTAATCAGCAAACAAAAATGAGCCGACAAAACAGAATAAACACAAACGATAGAAGACTTTTAGAGTTTGAAAATAGAGATAAATTTATCACTCAAGCGATAAGCTTGTGTATAAATTGCTATTCAAAAAACATACGCACTGAATTAAAAAATACAAAACAAAAACTCTGTGAGAAGTGTTTAAAAAGTAACGATTAAGCAATATTATTTCTGTGAGCTATTTTATGAAGTTGTGTATGAGTCCATTGTTTACCCCAACGACTTTTATTGCCACTTTGATTTAAAGCAATGGCACATTGAACATAACTTGATCCAGATGATCTAAGAGCTTTGAGAGCTGGTAAAATTAAATTATCGGCAAGCTGTCGTTTAGAGATTTTAGTAGGCTTGATATTTTTGTGTTTTAGTTTGAGAGATTTTTTTTGTTTCCTAACCCTTAATCTTCTTAATTCCCGAGCTTTTTTATCCACTGCTCTTTTTACAACTGGATTGTGATACCCAAGTTTTTTTCCTGCTTTTTTCTTTTCAGCTAAAGCAAGCTTTGTTCGTTTAGCTATCTGATCTCTCTCCCATTGAGCAAGACATGCTAATAAACTAATCGTTAAACTGTTAGCCTCGGGCATGTCAGCACAGACAAATTCCACATTAGATTTTTGCAAACTTGCTATAAATTCCAAGTCACGACTTAGTCTATCTAATTTTGCCACTACTAACTTGCAATTATTATCCACGCAGTAGTCCAAAGCATTAAATAATTCTGGTCTATTGTTTTTTGATCCAGACTCCACTTCAGTAAAACTCTTTACGGGTGGATAAGAATTTTTTAAAAAATTCTTTACAGCAGTTTTTTGTGCTGGCATTTCTTTATCTTGTTTCTGTGTACTTACTCTGTAATATGCGACATATCTTTGTTCATTTTTTTGTTTATTCATAAATAACTCCCCTGTTTAAAAAAGTGTCTGTTTAAGTATATGTTATAACTTTATGAGTATAACATAACGAGGTTATCTTTTAAGATTTTACAAATTTCTTTATTATTTAAATTCTTTTTTTCTTTTAGTTTTTGTCTCATTTTAGAGGATAGTTTTGTTGGTGTATATAAGCCATTTGTTATTATTTCACCAGCTATTTTGTTAGCTAATTTATTATTCAGAATTTGCCCATTGTATTTTTTTAGAACCAATAAAAAATTTTTCAACCGTTCAGGGTTTCTCATAGTAGTTGTAAATAATAAGGGTTTATATCGTGCTTTTCTTTTCATACCCTTTTAATAGTTGGTAATCAATACTTCTTTAAGTTGTTTTTTTTGGTTGTTATGATAATTAATATAATTACTTTTTACTCTATGAGCATTGTATTTTTTCATCCATTTAATGAGTAGATTATTTTTAGACCCATTATAGTGAGTTACATTCGATAGGGCAAATTTAACACTTCTTTTATTTAATTCATCTATCAAAGATAATAATTTAACTTCTAGTCTCTCATTCCAAAGTTTGTTGTATTCACTACCTGTTATTAAATAAGGTGGGTCTAAATAAATAAAATCATTTTTTAAGTATTGCTGGTTATTTAAAAAAATTTTAAAATCTCTTGCTGTGAGTTTTATATTTTTATTTTGAACAAAAGAAAAATAACCATTAAGAGCATTCACAACATTTTTGTTAAAATCTACATTGCCAACAGGGAGATTACATTTTCCACCACCATTAAACCTAAGCATTCTGTTAAAACCATATATTAATAAAACATAGAGGATTAAAGGGTTATTTTCTTTATTTTTGTTAACTTGCTTTCTTAACTTTTCATAACCAGTTTTATTAAACCTTGCATAATAAGTTTTTTTAAAAGCTTTTTTTAAAACACTTGGAACAATATCTTTTTTGTATGAGCAAGATAAATTATATTTTTTTATTATTTTTTCAATATTTAAAAAAAAATCTTCTTTTGAAGAAGAGCTTTTTACTAAAAGTTTGTGTATATTTATCAGATTTTGGTCTATATCATTTAAAAAATACTTTTTTGCCTGAATGTTTAAAAAAACTGCTCCTCCACCAACAAATGGCTCATAAAAGTTGTTTATCTTTTTTGGAAATAAGCTACTTAACTGACTCATTAATTTATACTTGTCCCCAACATAAAAAAGAGGAGACCTTTTTATTTTTCTCTTACCACTCACTTTGGTTACAAATAAATACTCTTTATGATTATTAAAACTGGTATTGCCAGTATTAAAATAACGATAGTTTTTTGTAAAAATTTTTGTTTGACCCTTCTCATTTAAAATATCTCTTATTTCTTCAATTGTAATTTTATTTTGCGACGAATTACTTTTTGAATGGTAAGTATTATTGTAAGATACAACTAAGTATTTTGTGTTTATATCATGGATTAATTCAGAAAACTTAGATTTTGCACTTTCTCTACAATAATCACTCATGTTTTCTCGTTTAGGTTTTAACGCAACTCCGTAAAGCTTTGGAGTATCCCATTTTGTAAGCGTTTCTAAAATATGATAAAATCTACTGTATTGTCTGGAATTATAAGGAGGGTCAATATAAACAATATCGGGGTTAATTTTTTTAACTAATAAATTTGTATCTTCTCTAAAAATTGAAAGTCTTTTTATATCTATAGGATGTATCAACCGCATATAAAAATTATCTCTAATAAAAGGTTTTTTAAAATAGGCATCATAATGCCCCACTGTATTAGCGATTTTATCTGTTGAATAAAGTAGCGATGCGATTAAGATATGATATTCTTTTTTACTTAATATCATTTTGTTATCTTCAATATCTTGCCTAATAAAACCAATAACTTTTGAGGAGTTTTTAGAGAAATATTTTTCCCCAAAATTTTTAGAAAAATAATTTTCAGGTAATTTACTTGTATTAATACTATTGTAACTATTTATAATAGATTGTATTTTATTTTTATTCCAATATTTTTTTTCAAAAAAAGCTTTATAGATAATGTAGTTAGAATAAAGAAAATCATTTAAAATAACTTTATTAAAATATCTGCTTGCAATAGCTCCCACTGCCCCCGTGCCAGCAAAAATATCAGCAAAACAATCCCCAGAGCATTCTCTATTTAGAACAGAAAAAATCCAATTTGTTAACTTATGCTTGTTACCAATGTATCTTCGATTTTGTAGCTGAAAAGTCTCGCCTATATAAGGAGAAAAATTGCGAAAATCTATATCAAAAGTTTTTTGAATTTGCATAGTGTGAATGTTAACTATCTTAACACTATATGTGATATTTTATAAATTAAAAAATAATGCATTGCGTTTATAAATACTATGTTTACGATTAAAGTCTAGAAAACAATTTTGCTGTTTCAAAGAGAGATTGAAGTATTATTGCTGACATTTTTTAATTTGATAAACCAAGTTCCTTCAACTTCTATAACATTAGGTCCCATCAGTTTAGTTACTTTATAATAACCTGGTTCAAAGTGTAAATTGCTACTCATTTGAAAATCCTAACAAACAATTGTGATTTTTTGTCAATCTACTTTGTTAAGCTACTCGTTTATCGATCTACTCGACCGAATATCATTACAAATTTTTCGTTAGAATTGCATGTACTATTGTCTTTACCTATATCAACACCTTCTTGATCACCATAAATAACTAAAGCTCCATCAATAAGCCATGCACTAAATCCACCTTGATCATCGCCCATTTGTACATGAGATTCATCTTCTACTGTCCAAGTGCCTGTTTCTCTTGTTTGGTTTCCATTTTCATCACAACAAAATGTAAAACTAGCCTGATTGTTACTTTCCATAGTGATTTTAGCACTACTGATATCTACATTTGCCTCTTCTATGCTCCAAGTTGTACTTCTAGCACTTTCTGTCTCTAGAGTACTATTTCTACACTGAAACGCAGCCCAAGACCATACCCCTATAAATTCTGTATTTGCCAAAACTGGTAAAGACCACATAAATAAAAAAATCATTAAAAAATATTTCATAACTATACTCCTTATTAAAAAAAAGTTTATTTTTATAAAATTCATATAACATATTTAACATTAGCATCTTATGTATTTTTTCATATTCTCGAGAGATTGTTTAAACTCTCTTTCTGTATGAGTCTTTCTTTGGCGTTCTATTCTGTTTTTGTATGTTCTTTCTTGCTCTTTACCACAAGCCCTAGCAGCTTCTAATATTTCTTGCTCTAATTGTTGTGTTGAGCTGTTGTTGTTTGAGGTTCTATTTTGTCGATTTCTGTTGTTTTGAGATTGCTCTGTGTTGTTTGATTGGCAACCGAACCATAAGAAAACTATACTTAAGCATATTATAGATATTTTCACAATAGTTGCTTTCATCGTAGATACCCCCCCTTCAGAATAAAAAATTTGTTATTGATAAAAGCTCTTCTCGTAAGAAAATTTTAGACCATGTAGCTTCGTAAAAGCAAGAGTTTTTATTTAAGACAATCTCTTTTCTGGTTGTTTGGCTTAACTTTTTTAGCTTAATTTATTGATTGCTGGCAAAAATCTATAAAATCTATAAAATTTATCAAACTAAGAAGGAGAGTATAAATGGGGATAGCAATATTTAAGTTGTTTCTATCGGAGTAATAATCGTTTAGATTGCTCTTATCAGTTAGAAACTTGGGCTTTGTAAATAAAACTCGCCCCTAAAAATAAGGTCTTATATTCTAACTTTTTAAAACACTTTGTTTGTTGCATAGAGTGTAAAAAATCTCTCCCAGACGGAAAATCAAAAGAAGATTGTTGTAAATACTGGTAAGCGGATTTTTTACCCGTAATTAAGCCCCCCATAATGGGCATAATAAAACGAAAATAAAGATTAAAAATAGCACGAAACAAAAATGAATGATTGTGACCTGTCTCTAAAATTAACACATAGCCTTCAGGCTTTGTAACCCTTGCCATTTCTTTTAGTACTTGTAGTGGTTTTTGCGTGTTTCTTAACCCATAAGCAATGGTGCTTACATCAAAAGTATTGTCAGAAAAAGGGATGGAATGGATATCAGCTGGTTTAAAATAGATCTCACATAAAACTTCTTTCTTTTTTTTAAGCTTTTCTAAATTTTTTTGTGCTTGCTCTAACATTTTTGAGCAAAAATCGATACCTATAATTTTTGCACCTGTTCTCATTTTTGCATTCCTTCCCAATGCCTTTAAAAAAGCAAATGCTAACATTCCTGTCCCCGTTGCACAGTCTAATATTTGAAACCCCTCAATCCCCTTACCCTCCTTACCTTTACTAACATCACTTAAGGTAACTAACTCATCTCTCCAAGCTTGATCTCTACCAAAAGTAATGACTTTATTTGCCAGATCATAATGTTTGGCTATGGAGCTAAAAATTTTTTTTACTTTATCAGTTTTTACTTTAGTATTTTTTATTTTCATAAGTTTGGAGAAGAATGTACTTTAAAAAACTTAAACCTTTTTTTATTAAATTTTAAAATATTTATGTAAATTTATATTTCATATCATTCGGCTATTTTTTTTTACGAAAGTTTTTTTTCTACAAAAGTTAAAGCCGGCTTTATTTGTTTGATCAGATTTTGAAATTGACTTTTATTTAAAGACTGAAATCCATCGGATAGAGCTTCTTTAGGGCAAGGGTGTGTTTCTATCATAAGTCCATCTAACCCACAGGCGATTGTGGCCAAAGCTAACGGAGTTACTAATTCAACCTGCCCTGTGCTATGAGATGGATCCACTATTACCGGAAATGAAGATTCTTTTTGAGCCACTAAAGCTCCTGATAAATCTAAAGTGTTTCTTGTGCTGTTTTCAAAAGTGCGGATTCCTCTTTCACATAATATTACTTTTTCGTTTCCGCCCTTTACTAAGTACTCTAAAGCATATAGCCACTCTTTAACTGTGGCACAAAATCCTCTTTTTAATATAATAGGCTTATCTAAAACACTTAAGCTCTTTAATAGCTCATAGTTAAACATATTGCGTGTGCCAACTTGTAATATGTCAGAAACCTCCATTAAAATATCTATTTGCCTTGGGTCACTTATTTCAGATACAAATTTTAAATTATGTTTTTTTTTAACAGCCAATACTATATCACAAGCTTTTTGACCCAAACCTTGAAAAGTGTTTGGGTTGGTACGCATCTTGTAAATCCCTCCTCTTAAAAAATTTAATCCTTCATCAGAAACCATTTGAGCCACTTGATGCATTTGATTTGTGCTTTCTACTGCACAAGGACCTGCAATAAATAAAAAGTTATTTTTTTCTAAAAAACTGGGTGAAGTCATTTTACAATAAACCAAGTGTTTGCATCTGTTTTTTTAACATTTCGGCGGATGTTTTTTCTAAAGCAACTAAGGGACTTCTCATCTCGTTGGATCGAAAAAGACCCATTAACTGCAATGCTGTTTTGATTCCTATTGGGTTTGTTTCGGAATATAAAATTTTTAGAAGAGAGTTGTATTTGGTATGATATTTTTCTACTGCTTGGTTGACTGTGAGGTGGTTTTCTTTTTTAACTTGACGAAATAGATTTTGCATTTGGGATCCTAAGATATGAGAAATCACACAAATTCCTCCGTCAGCTCCCCCAGCACAAAGTTTAATACAACTGATATCATCTCCACTAAATATTTTAAATGGAGCAGGAGTGTTTTGAATCACTTGTTTTCCAAAAGTTAAATCCCCTGTGGCTTCTTTGATTCCTAAAATTTGATTTTGGAGACTTAACTGTTGAATCGATTCTAAAGAAAGACCTACCATTGTTCGAGCTGGCACATTGTACAAAATAATTGGCACTTGAGACTTTTGAGCAAGAGTTGTAAAGTGCTGAACTAAACCTCTTTGAGGAGGTTTGTTATAAGGAGGAACCACTGCTAACACCGCATCGGCTTTCCATTTCTGACCCAATTGGATGTTGTGTTTTGTTTGTGCTGTAGAACTCCCTCCCACTCCTAAAATCACTTTTGCTTGACCTTTCGATTCGGTTTGAACAAGTGAAAAAATTCGCTCCACTTCTTTTGGGCTTAAGCAAGGGCTTTCTCCAGTTGTGCCATTGACTACAAAGCCACTTATTTTTTGTTCCAGTTGATTGTGTAAGAGTTTGATTAAAGAAAATTCGTCGACTTCGCCTTTCCAAAAAGGAGTGGCTAAAGCGGTTATAATCCCTTCCCATTTCATAAGAGGTTCCTCTGTTTTTTTATAAAGAAATTATTTCTTAAAAAAGTCATGATTTTTGTTTACTTACGAGTTAATACTTCACGGGGTTTACTCCCTCTGGCTGGTCCTACTACTCCTTCTTCTTCGAGCTGGTCAATCAACCGTGCCGCACGAGGGTAACCTAAACCATACCTTCTTTGCAACTGAGAAGCACTGACTTCTTTTAATTCAGATACATAAGAAAACACTTCTGTATAGGTTTCATCTTCTGTGTCCAAAGGGGTTCTGAATGTTGAAGCAGAACTTTCTTTTTTTGTCCAAGATAAGGGGTAAGAAAACTTTTTCGCTTGTTTTCTCCAAAATTTAATTACATTCATGGCTTCTTTTTCTTTAACAAATGGACCATGATAGCGGATAGCTTGAGCTTGACCGGGACCTAAATACAACATATCTCCTTGTGTGAGTAGTCGTTCAGCTCCTCCTTCGTCTAAGATAATTCGTGAATCCACTCGAGACGAAACTTTAAAACTAATTCGACCCGGAATGTTGGTCTTAATGAGCCCTGTGACCACATCTTTTCTAGGGCTTTGCATCGACAAAATCAAATGCATACCACAGGCACGAGCCATCTGGGCTAAGCGAACCACAGTTCTTTCGATTTGATTTCTTTCTGGAGAACTCATCAAATCTCCAAATTCTTCTAAAACAATACAAATATAAGGTTGAGGAGAAAAATAATAATCTGTGCGGTTATCTAAAGAATCACTGCTTTCTTTATGTCTTTTTTGTTCTTCTTCATTCAGCTCTCCAGTTTGTTCGTTAAAGTCTTCGATGTCTCTCACTTGAAAGCGAGCAAGGGAGCGATACCGTTTGTCCATTTCGCTTATACACCAATGGAGAGCAGATAGAGCCATTTTAGATTCTTTAAGAGGAGCAGATAACAAATGAGGCACTGATTCGAAAATACTTAAATCCACTCTTTTTGGATCTACCAATAAAAGTCGCAAAGTCTTAGGTGTATGGCGAAATAATAGACTCAATAAAAAAGACACCACAAATACAGACTTACCCGAACCCGTAGAGCCCGCCACCATCAAATGGGGAATTTGCCGTAAATCCACAATGCCAGGGCTTCCATCCACATGGCGACCCAATACTAAAGGTAATTGTTTTTGCTGTTGCCAAAAAGATGGTTCATCAATCAAATTTTTTAAATAAACAACTTGGCGATGATTGTGTGCAGTTTCAATTCCCACAACATCTTTGCCCGGAATAGGAGCCAAAATTCGAATCGACTGGCTTTTTAAAGCCATCATCAAATCGTCTTCCATCTGAGAAATACGAGCTACTTTTACATGATCTTCGGGCTTAAATTCAAAAAGAGTGATCATCGGTCCCGAGCGAATGTCTGTGATTTCTCCAGAAATAGAAAATTGATTAAGCTTTTTTTTTAATCGATCAGCATCGTTGAGAATTTCTTTTTCGTTAATTTTTATGTGAGAAGTAGAAGAACTCAGTAAATCGGGAGAGGGTAAAGTCCAATTGGATTCATCTACTAACGGAGGAGGAGCTGTGTTTGGTGGACCTTGAGAACTGCGAGCAAAAGTAAAAAGCCTTTTTTTTAAAGTTTGAGGTTCGGGATCTGTGGAAGGAAGAGGGGAGCTGGGAGGAGGTTTTTTTAAAAACAATGTTTTTTCTTTTAATCGATAGGAATTTAATCGATAGGAAGTAAAATAAGAAGTAAAATGTTTTTTCCAAGATCGAAGTCTCTCCCATGCCCTAGGGGTGAATGTCATAAAAAACTGTGCCAAAACTCCTGTTCCCTTAACTAATAGAAAAGATAAAGAGCTTTGTGTGGAGATTGCAAATAAGATTAATCCCAAAAGCCAAAACAACAAAAATAAGCCTGCAAAATGCAAATAAGGAGTTAGCCCCTGCACAATTGCCTGACCCAATAGCCCTCCAGAAGAAATCTGATTGGGGAAGGGACTGTAATTGTCCGATTGGTGGAGTTCTAACAAAACCGATAAAGTGATGAAGCTTCCCACCAACAATAAAAACTCTAATCCAAAAGAGCGTTTTGCCTTTCTCTGAAATGCCACCAGCGAATTTTTAACGGCAAATATCACCATTAACCAAGCCCCCCATCCAAAAGATTGATACAAAAGATCCGATAAAAAAGACCCCAAATACCCACATTTATTTTGAACAGGTAAAGTGAAACCAATGGCGTTTAAAGATGGATCTGTTGGATGATAACTACCTAGAGATAATGCTAAAAACAGCCCTCCCGCTAGCCAAAAAAGACCTACAATATCTGCTCGGTATCCATAAAAAGTCGTCTTCATATTGTCAAATAGTGTAAAATAAAAAGAATCAAAAGAAAAAGCCGAAATTTTATAAGACTTGCTTTTATAAAAAGTGATGATGTATAAGTGTAACGCGTAATGTCTCAAATCTCTAAATTTCAGAACCAATCTTCTTCGGTAGAAAGTGTCGAGCTTCCTTCTTCTTTATCTGCTGAACGGTTTGTTTTAAGTGTTTTATTGGTTGGAGACCAATCTTTGTGGGATCAAGTGATGGATGCACTTCAGCCAAACGATTTTTATCGACCTTCTCATCAAAGTATTTTTACAGTTATGAAAGACATTTACCAACAAGGTCGTTGTGGGGATTTGATTAGTGTTTCTGAGGAATTAAAGAAAAAAAATCAATTAGACCAAGTGGGAGGACACAGTTATTTAGCCGAATTAGTAAAAGAAAGTGCTTCTCCAGTGGGTGTGGAAGAATGCACTCAAGTTATTAAAGAAAAATCTGTTTTAAGAAAAATTATTCAATTATGTATGCGGTTTCGAGAAACGGCCTTGATGCAAAATTTTGGTCAGTTAGATTCTTTTAAGGATTCTTTAGAAAAAGAATTATTTCAGTTTACAGAAAGTGTTTCGAATCAGGCATTAGTATCGGTGAGTTCTTTAGTGAAGGATCATTTGGAACGGTTAGAAGAGCTTTCTCATAAAAAACTCAGTGTGACGGGAATTTCGACTTCTTTTACAGAATTGGATCATCTGACTTCGGGGTTTCAACCTGGGGAGTTAACGATTATTGCAGCTCGTCCTTCTATGGGAAAAACAGCCATTAGTTTAAATATGGCTTTGTCAGCTGTTTTAGAGGGAAAAAAAGTGGCGTTTTTTTCTGTTGAAATGGCTTGTGATCAGATTATTCATCGATTGTTATCTTTGTTGGGGAAAATTCCTTTAACTCATTTGCGAAACGGGCAGGTTGCTAGTTCGGAATGGGACCAGTTAGTTATGGCAGCTTCCAAGTTAAGTGAGGCAAATTTTTTTATCGACGATTCGTCTATGATTTCTCCTTTTGAAATTCGATCTCGTGCTAGGCGGTTAAAAAATCGTTCGGGTTTGGACATGATTTTTATTGATTACTTACAGTTAATGTCTTTAAAAAGTTCGATGGAAAGTAGAGAAAGAGAAGTATCTGAAATGTCTAGATTGCTTAAGGCAATGGCTAAAGAATTAAACTTACCAGTTGTGGCCTTATCTCAATTAAATCGAGGGGTAGAGGGGCGAAGTAACCGCCGTCCGCAATTGTCGGACTTAAGAGAATCGGGTTCTTTAGAGCAGGATGCAGATGTCATTATGATGCTTTATCGGGACGATTATTACAACGAACACAGTGACCAGAAAGGTCAAGCAGAGGTGATACTTAATAAACAAAGAAACGGACCAACTGGAACAGTGAAACTCAAATGGGATGCTTCTTATGGGTTGTTTGAAAGCTATGCACAAACGCAAACCGATGCACCAGCTCCTTTCCCTCCAAATGTTATTTCTTCTCCGCCTCCGCCTTCGTCTCCTCCAACCTCACCGTCTCCTCCTCCGTCTTCTTCGTCTCCTTTTCCGGTGTAGCTGGTGAGCGTAAAATTGGTTCGATTTGAATCGTTAGATTGACGGCAGATTTTTTTTCGTTATTTAACTGAATAGGTATTTTATGTTCTCCCGTTTGTTTGATTGGGCGATCCATCTGAATCCATTTTTTACTAATATCGAATCCTTGTTTTTCCAACTCTTTGACAATATGGTTGGCATTCACTGAACCAAAGAGTTTGCCAGAGGAATCAGCTGGTTGAGCAAAGGAAATCTGGGTATTTTGTAATTTTTCCAATAGAGTTTGTCTGAGGGAGAGAGCTTTTTTTTTCTTGGCTTCAATCCATTTTTCTCGGTGAGTTAACTCACATGCTCTGGCTTTAGTAAGGGGGACTGCCCATTTTTTGGGGAATAGAAAATGTCGTGCATAACCTTTTTTAACATTAACAGTTTGCCCTGTTTGCCCTAAATTTTTGACATCTTTTTGTAAAATCACTTGCATTAGTTTTAAGCTCCTTGGTGATTTCGAATTAAAAAGTTTTTTCGTTTTTGGATTCGAACTTGTCGTTCTTTTTCCATGTCGATGGATTCTTCTATGGTCGACCGAAAGGCTTTTAAGTGTTCGGATAAAGATTGTTTAGAAGAAAGTTTTTCGAAATGGTGGTATACAAAATGGTCGTTCATACGAATTTGACGAGCTAATTCTGCCACAATACCTGCTTGAGCATTAAAAGAAAAATGAAAATATAACCCTTGAGGCCATCTTTTTTTGTTTTGGTTAGCTAAGCGACGAGTTCCCCAAGAATCAATGTGATGAATTTCCCCTTGGAATTGTTTAATCACTTCTTGAATTTTTTGAAAAAACTTTTTTTGTCCTGCCAAATCCCAATCGGGTTTGGAAACCAGCACCGATTCGTAAGATATTTTCTCTTTATTCATAAATATTCCTTTTTTTTGCTAGTTTTTAGCACAACAAGATGCTTATCGGCAAGTTTTCTTGTGAGATAGTATATTTTTATGGTTTTTATTTGTGGTTTTTAAAGCGGTTTGATTTATATAGATATAAATAGAGAGGACAAAAAACTAAAGAGGACAAAAAACTAAAGAGGACAAAAGGTGAAGTTAGAGATTTACATATTAAACGGCCCGCTTAAAGGTCAAAAATTAGCAGTCGAGAAAGGTCTCGTTTTTAGCCGAAACAAAGGTGCTGGATGTTTTTTTATTAAAGATTCAGCGGCATCTAACCCTCATGCAGAAGTGGTTAAGAAAAAACAGAAATTTTATTTACAAGATATGGATTCTAAAAATGGCACTCGTGTTTTGGGAAAAATTAATGATTTTTTCCCTCTCCAGCCCGATTTAATTTTTCAAATTGGCAAAACTCGTTTTAAAATTGTGGATAAAACTCCTAAACCTCTTGAACCAGCTAAGAAACAAAAACCAATCGAACATTGGTCGGTTTTATTAAAAAAAGAGTTTAAAAGGCAAAAAATGTTTGTATCCGATCGGGAAGTAAAATTAATTGCTTTTAATCCTCTTTTAGTTTTGGATTTTCAGTCTGGGGTTCAAAAGTTTGATTCTTGGCTCATTGGCTATGGTCCTCGATCAGCTGGTGGAGCTTGTGTGGATCTACCCATTTGGGATCCATTGGCACCAGATAAGTGTTTTGTTTTAGAACCAAAAGAGGGAGGAACTCGTGTGTTATTTAAAACCCCATATCCAGAAAAAATTATGATCAATAAACAAAACACTACCGAAAAAATTTTAGAGTCTGGGGATTTGATTTCGTTTGCCGGAACGGGAATTAAAGTTTCTTTTCAATCTAAAAACAAAAAAAACAAAACCGGAAAGTGACTTAAAAACAAAATGATTCCATAAATGGGTGATTAAGATGAAAACATTTTTTTTGTTGGGAATAATTTTATTTGTATTACCGGTTGGGGGTAAAACTTCAGACTATCCCAACAAGCTTAAAGCCATTAAATGGGTGAGTAAAGAGGAATTAAAAAAGAGAAAATCTCTTTTAAGCACTCCGATTGTGCATCGAAAACTTCAAAGAATTTACCGTATTTTAAATAAAAAAGGCATGCAAGATTCTGTATTGTCTTTAATTAAGCAATTGGAACAAACTGTCCACAATCGTCCGTTTGAATTGGCTCGACTGTATCGGCTAAAAGCTCAAATCTATTCTGGGAAAGAAGACATACCAAAAGCCTTAGTATTTTATCAGAAAGCTTTGAGTATGGAACAATTACCTTATAAAGAACACTTGGCGGTGTTGTTGGATATGGCTGGTTTGTATTTGTTTCAAGATCACATTTCAGAAGCTGAACATTTAGTGGATCGATGGTTTAGTTTAACAGATGAAATCGTTTCTACAGCTTACATTTTAAAAGCGACCATCTTAGTTGAAAAAAATCAAAAAAAAATGGCTTTAGATTTAGTAATGAAAGCCATTCAAAACACCACTTACCCTAAAGAGAGTTGGTTGGCATTTTCTGCCAGTTTGGCAGCTGAAATGGGTCACTATTCGATGGCTACTAAAATTTTAGAAAAACTGGTGGCCAACTATCCCGATAGAAAACAATATTGGAAGTATTTGTCGGCTGTTTATCTAAATATCAAAAAAAATGAACGCTCTTTAGCGAGTTTAGATTTAGCCTATAAGTTGAATTTTTTAAATAAAGAGCGAGAGATTTTACACTTAGTGGGATTACTTATGTATCAAGGGCAACCTTTTAAAGCTGGGCAGTTAATACAAAAAGCTATTCAACTCAATAAGGTGAAAAAAACACATAAAAATTATGAAATCCTTGGGGACTGCTTGTTTTATTCGGGAGAAATCTCTCAATCTTTAAAAGCGTATCAGTTGTCTGCAAAGTTTGCAAAAGATGGAAATATTTTTGCTAAAATTGGAAGAATTTATGTGGATCAAGAAAAATGGAATTCAGCAGTTAAGTATTTTCAATCTTCTCTCTCAAAAGGGGATTTAGAACGACCAGAATATAGTTATATCTCTTTAGGGATTGCTTATTTTTACTTAAAGCAATATCCTCGAGCAATCCAATCTTTTGAGCAAGTTATTACGGCAACAAAGGCCAAAGGGCATTGGATTAAAACAGCTAGAGAGTGGATCAATTATACCAATCGTCAAACGGAGGTTCTTTAAAGTTGAGTATAAAGTTGAACATAGAAACTGATGAGCTAAAAAAACAACTGGATCAGAGCGAAAAACAACTGATGAGTTTATGGAGGTATCTTTGATCTTGGTCGTCAAAAAAAAACTCTGAGCCATTTAGAAAAAAAAAGTACAGATCCATCCTTATGGAAAGATCATCAGAAGTGGCAAAGTCTTGCTAAACAAAAATCTTCGATTGAAAAAACTCTTCAAGAGTGGACAGATTTAAAACAGTCTTTAGAAGACCAGCGAGTATTATTAGAAGTGGTGGAAGAAAACTTTCAGCGAGATTCTTTTTTAGAACTTAAAAAATTACATTCTACATGGTTGGAACAAGTTAAAGCATTAGAGCTTAAGAGTTTTTTTAATGATCCCAATGATTTCAATAATTGTTATGTGTCGATTCATGCTGGGGCTGGTGGAACAGAGGCAGGAGATTGGGCAGGCATGCTTCAACGCATGTATTTTAAATGGTTTGAGCAAAAAGAATTTTCTAGTGATATTTTATCTTTGCATAGTGGAGAATCGGGCATTGTGCGATCTGTACATTTTTTGGTTAAGGGGATTTTTGCTTATGGGCATTTGAGAGGAGAATCCGGAGTGCATCGCTTGGTACGAATTAGTCCTTTTGATACCAATCGCCGGCGACATACCAGTTTTGCGAGTGTCTTTGTATGGCCAGAGATGAGTGAAGATATAGAAATTAATCTCAGAGAAGAGGATTTAAAAATAGATACTTATCGATCGGGTGGTGCAGGCGGTCAGCATGTTAATAAAACCGATAGTGCAGTCCGAATCACTCATCTTCCTTCTCAAGTGGTGGTGCAATGTCAAAATCAAAGAAGTCAACATGCCAACCGTCGACAGGCCATGCAAATGCTTAAATCAGCTCTTTATAAAATAGAAGAAGAAAAACTACAGGACAAAAAAAAATCTTTGCTTGCGGACAAAAAAGCTAACGAATGGGGCAGTCAAATTCGCTCTTATGTGTTACATCCTTATCAAATGGTAAAAGATCATCGTACGCAAATAGAGATCGGAAATCCGATAGCTGTTTTAAATGGGCAGTTGGATCCTTTAATTTCTGCTTACTTAAAAGCTTCTAATAGGGAAGTGGAAAATTAATCAGATGTTAAAAAAAATGGATTCCAATATTTCTTACTATTTATTGTGGTTGAGGCGGTTTTTTTTTACTAAAAACCGTTTAATTCGTTTAACTCCGTTGATTAGTATTTTTAGCCTTATGTTGGCAGTTGCCAGTCTAGTATTGGCACTTTCTGTCTATAGTGGTTATGAGACCACTATTCGGCAAATCATAAGGGATATAGCGGGGCATTTGACAATTACCTATCGTCCTTCATTAAATTCTACTTCTACTTTTACAGAAGAAAAAAAGTTATTCGATCAATTAAAACTGGTTAAAAATCATATTGTCTCTCACACTTCGGTTTTATCTCAAAAATCTTTAATTGTGCATAAAGGTCAGCTTTCGGGAATCATTTTAAAAGGTTTTTCTTCGGATATACACTCCACTTTAAATATTAAAAATCGATTGATTAAAGGATCTTTCAAATTAGATAAAGAATCATCTGTCGTGATTGGTAAGGATTTAGCTACCAAGTGGCATTTAAAAATAGATGATTGCTTTCGCTTAGTAGTTCCAAAAATGAATGTATCGGATCAGTGGGCATCCCATTCTTATCAAAAAAATGTATGTGTGGAAGGTATTGTCGATTTTGGATTTTACGAATTTAATTCTCGTTTGATGCTTACAAACATTGATAGTATTCGTCGTCTGATTCACCAACCCAATCAGATTTCGGGTGTGCATTTGTTGGTGCATGAGCCAGATCAAATCGATCATTTGAGACAAATATTGGTCAAACAATTGGGACCTTACTTTCAAGTGGATGATTGGAGGCATATTATTAAAAGTGTTCAAGAAAGTTATTTATCAGCTATTCGTAAAGAGAAGTTTCTTATTTTTTTTGTCTTAATGGTTTTGGTATTGGCAGGAGCTTTTAATGTATCCTCTCACTTATCCATTTCTGTTCTCAATCAAATTAGAGAAATTAGCATTTTGAAGGTTATGGGTTCTCGTTCATCTTTTATATTTTTTTTATTTATATTGCAGGGTTTTTTGATTAGTTTGATTGGGAGTGGATTGGGAATGGGAGTAGGTTATTTGTTGACAAAAATTTTTGTCAAGATACAGTTAATATGGTCTCTTATTCCAGCAGATGTTTATAAAATTAATACCATTGTAACGGATGTGAGAATGGTGGATATTATTTTGATTTTTGTTTGTTCTCAAGTTGTGTGTTTACTCGCTTGTGTGTTTCCAGCTTGGAGAGCTCTTAAATTATCTATTCGGGAGGGATTAATTTGTGAATGAACCCATTATTTTACAAGTGCAATCACTGAGTAAGTCTTTTCCTAAGGTGGGGGGTTTTATTGCCACTACAGAAGGCAACAAAAAACAAGAGAAACATTCCAAACTTCCTACTTCTCATTCAGATGTAAAGGTATTAAAAAATATTAACCTCACTGTTCGGCATAAAGAGGCAATATGTATTACAGGTGGAAGTGGAGTAGGGAAAAGCACATTTTTGCATATTATTGGAACTTTAGATCGACCCACAACTGGTCGAGTGCTGTATTATAATAAAGATTTAAATCGAGCTGATGACACAGAGCGGGCAAAGTTTAGGAGCGAAAAAATGGGTTTTATTTTTCAATTTCATTATTTGTTAAGAGAGTTTAATGCAGTGGAAAATATTATGTTGGCAGGGCAGGTGACTCAAAAAACTTTTAAACAATCCAAAGAGCGAGCCGAATACCTGATGGATCTATTAGGTTTAAAAGATCGTAGAACTCACTTTCCCTCTGAGTTAAGTGGAGGGGAGCAACAAAGGGTTGCGATTGCGAGAGCTTTAGTTAATCAGCCAGAAATTGTATTAGCTGATGAACCAACAGGTAACTTAGATGCCTATCATTCCACACAAATTCTAAATACTTTTTTTGAATTGAGAGCCCGGTTTGACATTACTTTTATTGTTGCAAGCCATGATCCCTTATTGGCAAGAGCTTTCCCAAAAATTTTACGAATGAAGGATGGATCCTTTGAGAACAATTATTTTTAAAATTCAGACGCCATGTTTTGACAAGGTTGAGTTCTCAATATAAGTTATGGGTTCTTTTATTTAAGAAATAATTTTATGAAATTTTTAATTACTTTTTTAATCTGTCATCTTTTGATGATTCCCAATATAGCCAGTGCATTATCTTCTCGTCCACAAGTGAGAAAAATTTTTATTAAAGGCAATAAAATTATATCAGTAGAAGCTATTAAAGATTTACTTTCTACAAAAGTGGGACACACTTATTATAGAAAAAAAATTAAAAAAGATATGCAAAATATTTTTCAAACTGGTTGGTTTGATAAAGTAGAAGTTCATCTTACAAAAAAAACAAAAAAATCGGTTGCTTTAACTTATATTGTTAAAGAACAACCTCTGGTGGAAAAAATTATCTACGAAGGTCACAAAAGTTTTACTACTAAAAAGCTAAACGAAATATTTAAGTTTTCTCCTTACGAATTTTTAGACTATAAAAAAGTTCAAAAATCTATTAACAATCTTTATAAAGAGTACGAAAAAAAGGGTTATTATTTAGTAAGAATATCTCATTCTATTAAAAAAACTCAATATCCAGAGAAAGTTCGGTTAATAATCAAAATAAAAGAAAATAAAAAAGTCACTATTAAAAAAATTGATTTTATTGGCAATCGATCGATCTCTTCGAAAGAAATTAAAAAATTTATGGGAACTCGCACAGCCGGTTTTTTTAGTTTTCTTTCTTCTTCTGGTTCTTATAGTTACGAAGTATTAGAAAAAGATTTAAACAACATTCGTTTTATTTATTTAGATCGAGGTTATTGGAAATCCTATGTTGGGCAACCCATTATTTTTATTTCTCCGGATCGTAAAAATATTTCTATTTCTATTCCCATTCATGAAGGAGATCAATATAAAACTGGGACGATTCAATTTGGAGGAGATTTAATGTTTCCCATTTCTTCACTCAAAGAAGATTTAGAAATTACGGATTCAGAAATTTTTTCTTATGGGAAGTTACAAAGGGATATTAAAAAGATACAAGATAAATATGGAGATAAAGGCTATGCATTTGCTAATGTTCTGCCCAAGTTTTTTGAATCTAAAGAAGATCAAGTGATGCATGTTTTATTTGAAATTCAAAAAGGCAAAGAAGTAGAGGTCAGAAAAATTTTAATTTCAGGTAATCATGATACGAGAGATAAAGTCATCCGAAGAGAAATTCGTATTTTTGAAGGAGAGCTATACAATGCAACTCATAAAGAACGATCTTCAGCTAATATTCGTCGTCTGGGATTTTTTGAGGATGTTCAAATTATTTCAAAAACCATTAAGGGAAGGGATGATTTAATAGACTTGGAGGTAAATGTTAAAGAAAGAGAAAGAACGGGAAGTATGAATATAGGGGTAGCTTATGATGGATATAATAAGTTTTCTTTTAACGGAAAACTTCATAAGTTTAACTTGTTCGGCACAGGTAGAAATGGTGGTTTGGATATGAATTTTAATTTTAATCGTCAATATATGAATTTAAATTTTTCAGATCCTTATTTTTTAGATACGCATTGGTATTTGGGAGTGGATTTTTTATTAGATAATTGGAATGATACAGAAGAAACTAAAAATATTTTTACAATTTGCGATGAATATGAAAAAGGTCAATTAGACCATCAATCGAAGGTTTCTCAAAATACATTTCAAACAGTTGATGAGTTAAAATCTGCTGAAGATCTTTTAAATATAAAACAAAAAAAATGTTGGAACAGTTTACCCAATAGTCTTTATCGAGGTTTTTCTGAGCAAAAATTGAGTGGAGGTATAACGCTTGGTCGATCGATCACAGATACTTTAAGGTTATTATGGAATTTTCGATTAGAACAAATTCAGTTGTCTAATTCGATAGATAAAGATTTGTTTCCAGTGGATCAAGCCAGTGGGTTAAGAAATCCAATGGAAGTAACTATTGAATACGACGGAAGGGATGATCGTCTATTCCCCAAATCGGGTTTTTATTTAAGTCATTCGTTAGCTTATGATGGTTTAATTGGAAAATTTAATTATTTAACTTTTTCTTCTAATGTGCGTTTTTATCAGAAGTTAATAAGAAATGTCATTTTTCGTAATAACTTTCAGTATAGTCGGCACATTGGCTTAGATGAATCCCATGCCGTTCCATTTGATCGTTTATTTCGTTTAGGTGGTATTCGCAATTTGAGGGGGTTTGATTTTTTTTCTATCGGTCCTAGAAAGCAGTCACAAATTTTGTTACAAAAAGCTCAGCAATATGGACATCCCAACCCATCTCAAATAGCCACTCGGGTATATGGTGGTTTGGAAGAAATGTTTTTTAATTGGGAATTACAAGCTCCACTTTTTCCAAAAGCACGAGTGTTTGGAGTGTTGTTTGTAGACTTAGGGACTTCTTATAACGAATGGTCGGATATGAAATGGAGAAGCAATTGGGGTTTTGGTGTTCGAGTGTTTACTCCAATGGGACCTTTCCGACTGGAATTTGGTTTTCCATTTTTTCCTCGTGTAGATCAAGGGGAAGAGACTTCTCATATTAATTTCACAATGGGTTATCCTTTTTAGTTTTTTTTAAGTTTAAAAACTACATTAAGCTTAAAAACACCAGATAATGGGAATTTGTTTTTTTATACAAGCTTGTTTTAAGCTTTCTTTTTGTTTTTTATTTTTTGCAAATACAATAGCTGCTCCTCCCCCTCCTGCTCCGCAAAGTTTAACAGCACGAGCTCCCGATTCGATTAAACTATCATAAAGAGCTAATACAGCTTGGTTGGTCCATCCGGTAAATAATTGTTTTCTTAACTCCCATTCTGTTTTTAAGATATTTTCCCACTTGCTCCAGTCTTCTTGCTCACATACTTTTACAGTGTGCAGAGCATGATCTCTTAATTTTTTTAACCCATCTAGAAGTTTGGAATCTTTTTCTATAATTTTTTTTAAAATTTTCCAATTATTGTGTCCCGAATGATGAGATATTCCGGTATCAACTAATAAAATATGATCTTGTAAAAAAATAGGGGGTATCTTTTTAATTTGCCAATACACATGACCTTTTAAATAAGAGATCATATATAAAAGATGAGGTTCTGATCGAAAGGCAGAAATGTAGTCTTGTGTTCCGGCTGGTGCATGCAACAAAGTGGTCTCTAAATCTCGACAAACCCATAATTGTTCGTAGTCGTTATTAAATGGTTTGTGCAAAATTTGAGAAAATAATTTTAACAAGCTCATACATAAACTAGAGCTGGCTCCTAAACCAGCTCCTTTAGGAGATTGAGAACTTAAAGATAAAGACCAAGTGATAGGAGCCATTTTATGGATTAGAGACTTTCTTTCTTTTAACCAATATTGCAAATGAACTTGTAATAAACTTAAATTTTGATCTTTAGTAGCTAATAAATCTTCTATGTGAGAGAAAGTGTAAGTATTTTTTTTTGTAGGAAAACTGACTTCAATAAGGATTTTTGAATTTTTTAAACGAGGTGGATGAGAAGGTTGTTTTTTGATTAATTCCCATTTTGCAGAGGTAAAAATTGGCAAAGAGTAGTTAACTGTCATGCAATTTTCTATTAAAGTATGGACTGGCCAAATATCTAAAAACCCACCAGCTATATCCATCCGGGTGGGGCTTTTAACGAGGAGGTGTTTCATTAAAGTTTTATTTAATTTTCTTGAGCTGGGTTGTTTTTGTCTTTGGGAGAGTGTTTTTTGTTAATTTGTTTTGGTAGCTCTTTAGGTGGTTCTTGGATTTTTTTTTCTGTTAGAAGAATTTTTTCTACATCCTCTGATTTTAAGGTAAAAATATAATTTCTGGTAGAAACCAACACATAATATTGTTTCCCTTTTTTAAACAACTTGGCATGCCAAACAAATGGATTGTTATTTTCTGTAAGAGGTTCTTTATTAAAATTGAGACGAATCTGAATAGTTGGTTTAAAGAGTTTGTATTTTTTTCTATAAGTGAGATTGTTTGGATAAATGTTAGTTTTTTTAAATTTAGCAGTTGTTAAATCAATTACATAACCTTCTAATTCTGATTGAGAAAGGGGGAATTTTTTAGGATTATTATTTGCCCATTTCCATGTGTTTTTTTCTCTTTTAAAGTGAGCTTTAAATTTTTTAGATTGATACTCAATCGATAGAGGTCGTTGAGTAATATTTAACAGTCGGTAGCTTCTAAAATAATCTGTTGTTTTTTGTGTTAAACCTGCCCAAGCTGTGCTTCCAAGTAAAAGATGAGATAGGCGATCAGTTGTTTTTTTTAAGAAAAAACGTCCATCAAATGCACTATAATCGCTAATCAATAAACGAAACTTCGCTTGAGATTGGCTGGTAATTTTAATTTCTCTGGTTTTATTGGAAGAAGACAATCCATATTCTGACCAATCAATGGATGGAGGATGAGCTGAAGAAGAATTCTCGTTTAAAATTTTAGCTTTTTCAGAAAAAACTTGATCCAGCCATTTAGCGACAGCTGATCCATCTGCTATATCTTTTAAAGGGGAAAGTAATCTCCATAGAGAATGCTCTCCACGCACTAATTGAATGGTTTTTTTACCATATCGGATGTGAATTTTATCGGCTACTTGGTTATTCCATTCGGGAAAAATTAAATCTTTTTTTTCAGCTGATTGAATTTCTTTCTGCGACTGTTCGTATTGATACCAAGCGATAACAACTGTTGAAGCTGTTATAATGGCAAATAATAATTGACCGATCCATTTGTTCACGCCCCTCTCCTGCGAAACCAAATTAATCCACTGATAATAAAAAAGATACACGGTAACATGATAGAAAAGACCACTATACCTATTTTATCGGACTGCTTTAAAATGAGCTGTGTTGCTTTTAGTTTTTTGGGGCGAATGCCAATCAGATCCGATTCGTCGACTAATAAAGAAATTGTATTCATAATCACATCTCTATTCCAACCAGTATTGGTTTGAAAGAATTGATTAGTCATAAAATCACTATCTCCAAAAACTGCCAGTAACATATTTTTCTTTTTAGTTTTTGGTTTTTTTTCTGTTTTAACTGTTTTATTTTGTGTTGATTGGTCTTGAGGGGGTTCTTTTTTGTCGTTTAGTGGAGTGGCTTGGCTTTTAACTAATGCAGCTAAAACATGAGAAGTTGGCTTGCCAGCGATTTGATTTTTCTTTAAATGGGGAATAGATAAAGCATCCACATTGGTTTTAATCAGCTTGGTAATAGCAAATTGTTTGTTGCTGGCATCAATGACCTTTAAAGGGCTTGCAATATGGAAAATTACAAAAGCTCCACGATCAAAAGATCGAGTAATCGGACTTGTGTAGTCAAAATGTATTCCCAATACAGACAAAGGACCTAAGCCCACTACTTGCTGGGTGCGACTGACTACATAATGTTCTGTATAACGAATACCAAAATCTTTAATTAAATCTTTTATGCTCGGTTCTGGTTTTTTAACAAGCTTTTGTTTTTTACCCAAGGGAGTTGTTTTGCTTCTGTCTGGGTCTAAAGCTAATAGCATGCGTCCGCCATTTTGCAAAAAGGTTTTTAATTTTTCTAACTCTCCTTTCAGCATGGATCGTGTAGGACTTATAATTAATAAAACTGCTAAATCAGAAGGTAGAGAAAAACCATCTTTAATAAAATTCCATGTTTTAACTTGGAAAGAAGATTGTAAAAGAGCCTCTCGAAGACTGCTTAACTCCTCTGTCAGATTTCTTTCTCCATGACCAGATAGAAAATAGACCACTCGCTCTTTTCTTCGAGTGACTTTTATAATGGATCCAGTTAATTTTTCTTCGTTAAAAGGTAATTCTACTTGCACTCTTTTTCCCTTATACTCGGCAAATACAAAAACACTTTCTCGCTCCCTATTGGATAAGTTGTTCAGATATTTTTGAGCTAATGCATTTCTTAAATGAGCGTTATAATAGTGATCTTTCACCCGAGAACTGGTTTGTTTAAACAAAGAGAGATGGTTTTTAACGAGTGCTTTTTTTTTCGCTCCTTCCCCACCTTTGTAAAAAACTTGAAACACTAAATCTCCATCTAATTTTTTTAATAACTGAATAGTTTGAGGAGCTAAGGAATTAATTTTTTCTTCTGTAATGTCAAAAGATTTGTCAAATCGAAGACTTAAATAAGCAGCAGATACACAAAAAACAATTGTCATTAAAATAGACATACCCATGGACATGCCTTTTTTAGTTGTTTTCATGGTTAGAAATCTCAAATACAAACGATAGTCGATGATTAAAGCAAGAAGGATACCCAGCACAAACATCCCAAAAAATACATATAAGAAAGGTAACCATCCTCCCAAAATCCAACTGGTGACTACCATAATCATCAAACTCAAACTACTGAGTACTAAAAATAACTTACCCAAAAGACTCAATGGGACCTCCAACGAGATGATTCAATCACCCTTTGTGTTAAAAATACAAAAAAACTGATCGCCAAAATAAAAAAGACAATGCTTCCAGTTGTAATATTGCCCCGAAAAAACCCCTCTAAATGCTTAGAAATAGATAAGTACTCCATAACAGCTGTGTAAACACTGTGATCAGAAAACTGACTACCTAAACTAATAAAATGCAAAGAGACATTAAAACAAACTCCCATAAAGACACTTAACATAATCGATTCAGTTAAAGAAGAACTAAACAATCCGATTGCCGTATATACCCCCATCAAAAGTGCAATGGAAACATAAGCACTGATTAAAAGAACCATACTGAAATCTGCAAACCAACCCGTAATTAAAGGGAATAAAAAAGATAGTATTACCAATAACAACACAACAGTCCAGGCTGCAAAAAACTTTCCCAATACAATTTTTGTAGAAGTAATAGGAGCTGTCATTAACAAATCAAAAGTGCGGATCTTTTTTTCTTCAGCAATGAGTCGCATAGTCAATATTGGCACAATAAATAATAATAAAAGATGAGTGAGAGATAGATGATTGATAAATACAGTTTCGTAAATGTTATACCCGCCACCCATACTTCTCTGAGATAGAGCACTCACTCCAGCTACAGCGGCAAATTCAAATAACTTTCTGGGAAACACAAATCCCCATATAATGGCACAAAGCCCTGCCATCGAAAAAAACACGGGATTTGCCACACTGGACCAAAAATCTTTTACCCATTGATTCCAAAACTGTCTCATGATTATTTTTTCTCTTTAGATGGACTAGTTAGTTGTAAAAAAATGTCTTCTAAATTAAAAGACTCACTGAGTTCCATTAAGCCAGAACCACTATCTATTATTTTTTTGGCAATTTGTTCGTTTAACTCGGGTCCCTTTCCTGAATCAGCTGACAAAGATAATGTTTCTTGAGTTGAAGAAACCTCCACTTTTATAACTCCATTTAGTTGATTTAAGGAGTGAATTAAATTTTCTGAGAATTTTCTCACTCGCACGGTAATAGATCTTCGACCTTGATACTGTCGATCTCTAAGTGAGGAAAGAGATTCTTGAGCAACCATTTTCCCTTCTTTGATAATTAAAATGCGATCACAAACTGCTTGCACCTCTGATAAAATATGGGTGGACAAGATAATTGTGTGCTTGCCTTTTAACTGGCTGATTAAGTTTCTGACTTCAATCACTTGATTAGGGTCTAAACCGATAGTGGGTTCGTCTAATACCAATATTTCTGGGTTGGAGATTAAAGCTTGAGCTAAACCAGTTCGTTGTTTAAATCCCTTAGATAAATTTTGAATCAATCTTTTTCTGACTTCTTGTAAGCCCGTTTTTTGAATCGCTGAATCCACTAAAGATGGCACTTGTTTTTTAGGGCAATTTTTTAAAAAAGCAGTGTATCGCAAATAATTCTCTACACGCATATCTCCATAAACAGGTGGTGTTTCTGGTAAGTATCCGATCTTTTTTTTAGTTGAAAGCGGATGCTCAAAGATATCTTCTTTATGGATGTACACTTCTCCAGAAGTAGGGACCATATACCCAGTGAGAATTTTCATTGTGGTTGTTTTTCCGGCACCGTTTGGTCCTAAAAAACCAACAACTTCCCCTTTTTGAATAGTAAAATTGAGATTTTTCACGGCTTGGCGATTGCCATATTGTTTACTTACTTGATGCACTTCTATCATAAGTTCATTTGATCCTTCACAAATGTATCACTTGGGAATAACGATGTATTTTCCAACAGTTAAAATAGATTTAAAGTTCATTGCATTAGCTCTCATTAAAGTTGGCAGAGAGACATTATACCGCTTGGCAATTCCAATCAAGGTGTCTCCTCTTCTCACAACATGTAATTTTTTATTTTTAAAATTAGAAGCAAAAATAGCACCTTTTTTCTGTTTTGGATAGTGGACTAATCTTAAAACTTGACCGGGATAGATATTGGTATTGGCAATATTGTTGATTTTTTTTAGATTGGAAACCCGAACTCTGTATTTTCTGGCGATCGAATGAAGATTATCCCCTTTTTTTACTAAGTGAGTGGAAGCGATCTTCCCTTTTTCAGATCTGCGAGTTCTACTATAATAAGGTAATTTAATTTTTCGACCAACACGCAAAATAGTGGAGTGTGAACTCATTCGATTTAACCGACGAATGGCAGCCACTGTGGTACGATTTTTTCGAGCCAATCGATAGAGAGAATCCCCCCTGCGTATACGATACCAATAATAATCGGCATACATATATCTAGGTTTTTTTGTCTTACAATAGGCGATCACAGACCGAGCTTGTTTGTGCATGCCTTTGGGGATACGTATAACAGTTTCCTTATCTTTTTCTAATGGGACATAAGCTCCTTGATAACGAGGGTTTAAGTCTTGGATGGTTCGATAATTGACATTTAATCTTTTAGCTAGTTTTTTTAAACTGATAGAAAACCGGAGGGAGATTTTGTCAAATTCCATAGGTTTTTCATACATAATATTGTTAAAACCATATTTGGTGGGGTCTTTTCCAATTCGAGCGGCGGCAATAAATTTCGGTACATAATTAGCTGTCTCCGACGGAAAAAAGCGACGAGAAGAAAGATGCCAAAAATCTCTTGTGTAATGTCTCATTACAAATCGGTTAACACGATATTCTCCGGCATTATAAGACGCTAGTGCCAAATGCCAGGATCCAAAAATTCCATACAAGTCTTTAAAATATTCAGCTGCTGCTCGTGTGGATAAAATAGGGTCTCTTCTTTCGTCCACATAACTATTCACTTTTAATCCATATCGTCGAGCTGTGCTGGCAATAAATTGCCAATAACCAACGGCGTTTGCAAAACTTCTGGCTCGTGGACTAAAGCCCGATTCAATCATGGCCACATACACTAAATCTTCTGGTAGTTGATAGTCTCGAAAAATCTTTTTCATCATCGGAATATAGCGAGTAGACCGACTTAAGTATTCTTCCATTAGTTCTCTTCTTTTGGTTTGAAAATAATCGACCCATTTGTCCACTCTTTTATGATCATCCATTGTAATGGGACCATAAGGACTTATATAAGGTTGGCTTAATTCCTCTTGAATAAGATGAGATGCTTCTTCTGGATTGGCAATTTGAGTGGGATCATTTTGCAACTGAGGGCTGGTGTGTAAATTTTGACAAGCTGGTAAAATAAATAATAGGCAAATGACCATCATGTATTTCATAAGTGCTTTCTCCAAAATTCTTCTCCAAATTCTTTTCAAATTTAGATCCTTTACTAAACTTCTTATAAAACCAAAATCTTTAAAAAACTAAACCTCTTACAAAGATTGACAACTCCAATATGTTCTTTAGGATACTTAAAAAAGTAAACCCCATGGCAAGAGTAAAATCAAGGTTTTGGGATATTTTCTACCTAATTGCTAAGACTTTCGCCGTAACAAAACGATCGTTTATTTAAGCTCCATTTGTACTCCATTTAATTTCATTTAACTTCATTTAACTTCAAAAAAAAATAATGCCCGAGGCCAGACTTGAACTGACACGGTTTGTTAAAACCCCAGGATTTTAAGTCCTGTGCGTCTACCAGTTCCGCCACTCGGGCTGATTTTTGATAAAATAAATATACAGCAATATAATAATATTAAAAATAATATTAAATCATTAAATTAAATATTAAGTATTGCAATATATTATAATATAACTAATTGAGTATGGATTTTAATTTTCCTTCTCATTTATCTGAAACTCGCTCTGATTCAGCTAAAGGCTGGTCTCTTATCAAATGGGCAATATCGCAAACTAATAAATATTTTGTGGATTCTGTTTTAAGTATCAGTTTTCCAGTCATTTTAGTGATTTGTATTTTTCTTCCGTTTTGGGTTCATCATATTCGATCATTTGGTTTAGATTCTCAGTTGGTTACTTTTACTGAGTGGCTCATTATGTTATCTCTACAAGTTCTCATTTTATTTCATTTGAGCATGTATTTATTTAATAAAACTCATCCAGCTTCACAATCTTTAAAAATGTGGTCTTGGACAAAAGAGATTACTTGGCCTTGGATAGTGGAGGGAGTTAAATCATCCCTGATTATTTTATTAGGATTTTTACTCATTATTCCCGGTATTATTAAATCTGTTCATTATACATTTTTTTCTTTTGTTGTGTTTTTTAATCGTTCTTTTAAAGAAAAAAAAATCAGCTCTCTTAAACATTCTAAGCATTTGTCAAAAGGTTTGAGGTGGTGGATTTTCTTAACTCATATTGTGTATTATGCATTGTATTTTCTGATTGAAAGTAGTTGCAAAATCTTATTGGATTCTTCTCATTCCGATTGGGTTTTAATGTCTATTTTAGGAGTTTATACTTATTTGCTGGTTTTACCCTGTATTTATTTAGTGACCATTTGGTATTTTGTGTATTTTTTTAAAGATAAAGAGCAAATGATTGGCTCCAACGGATAATGTCTCTATCTACTACTCAAAAAAAAAAAATCGCCCTTATCCAAGGAGGTTTAGGGGCTGAGCGAGAAATCAGTCATCGATCCAGTCAAGCAGTGGCTCAAGTATTGGATCAATTAAATAAGGCTTATTTCATCTTGGAATCCGATCCAGAGTTACCACTCAAATTATTACAAACTCAGCCGTCGATTGCTTTTTTGGCTTTGCATGGTAAGTATGCAGAAGATGGTATTGCACAAAGTTTGTGTGAGTATTTAAAAATTCCCTATACCGGAAGTGGTGTGTTGGCTAGTTCTTTGTGCATGAACAAATGTTTTTTTAAGCAGATCGTAACTGAATGGGGTATTCCAACACCGAATTATCAAAGTTTAAATTTAAAGAATCAAAATCTTTGTGACTTATTACCACCGGCACAAATGCCATTTCCTTTTGTGGTTAAGCCTTCTCGAGAAGGCTCCAGTTTAGGGATTAGCATTTGTCAATCTTCAAAAGATTTTCTGCCCGCCGTTAAAAAAGCTCTTCAATATGATACTCAAATTCTTCTGGAATCTTATGTGAAAGGGGTTGAATTGGCTTGCTCTTTTTTAGATGGTCAATTGTTAACACCGGTGGAGATTGTGCCTAAAAAGGGTTTCTATGATTACTCTAATAAATATACATCTGGTCGAACAGAATATATTTTACCTCCTCGTGTGCCTCAATCTGTGTTCAAACAATGTTATTCCATTGTTTCTCGATTGGTTCATTTGCTTCAAATTCGGAGTTACTGTCGGGTCGATTTTATTATTAAAGACAACACTCCGTTTATTACAGAACTCAATACTTTACCGGGGCTTACTTCTACCTCTTTGCTTCCTAAGTCTGCTGCTTATGATGGCATCTCTTTTAAAGAGGTGATTCAAATTATTTTAAAGGGAGCGTGTTTGGATTATGAGGTATGAAAAAAAAGTTAAATATATCTCTCTTTCTTTATGTATTTTAATTTCTCTTAGTCTCTTAATTTATTTTATTTCTCAGCATCTGGTGGTTCAAAAAATTGTGGTAGAAGTGGACAAAGAGTTTTCTTGGGACCCAGCTATTGAAGTGACACGAACTCGAGTTCAAAAAAAACTCAAATCATTTATTGGAAAAAAATTTAAAGACATCTCTTTAAAAAAAGTGATTAACATTGTTTATTCTGAACCGCGTGTGGGATCAGCTGGTGTCGTTCGTCTACTGCCCTATCGTTTATTGATTAAAATAAAACCTCGTCGTCCGCTCTTGGTCTGGTTAGATCAAGATGGATTACTCCATCCTCTGGCAATAGATGGCACTCTTTTACCGCCTTTTGTTTCCCACCCTGTTTTAGATCTTCCAATTGTCAGAGGGCAGGTTTTTTTTAAGAAAAAAAGTTTGCGTAAAATGGCGATTGCTTTTATTCAACAACTGCCTAAAGTTGGAGAGCTTAGTTTACAATCTATCTCGGAAGTAAAGTATTCTCTCCAGGAAGATAGTCTGTATTTTATTTTATCTAAAAATTCTCGAAAAATCACAATGGGGAATAACCCTCAACAAATTAAACTTGAAAGAATACTCAGTGTTTTGCAATATCTGCGACAACAAAATATTAAATGGCGCGTTATTGATATGCGATTCTCTCAAAAAATTGTTGTGAGTATTGATTAAGCCATCTAATCTTTCACTATGGGTCGATTTAACATGGAAGATCGTCGGGTGGTAACAGGCATTGACTTAGGCACGAGCAGTGTTCGGTGTGTAGTGGGTGTGTTGTCTACGGATGCAATAGAATTAGCTGGTGTGGCTCAAGTGGCTCATAAAGGTTTGAGCAAAGGGCGTATTGTGAATATGAAAGAAACAGCACTGGCTCTTCAACAAGTGTGTGAAGAAGCAGAAGTCTCTTCTGGTCTACAAATCAATCAGTTGTTTCTGGGTTTAGGTGGGGATTATCATATTTTTTCTTCTCAAGGTATGGCTATTATTGATTCTCATCAAGTGACCGGGGAGGATTTAAACAAAGCCATTGAGACTGCAAAGGCAGTTCCCTTACCATCCAGTCACCGTCTACTCCATGTTTTGCCAAAAAATTTTATGGTAGACGGAGAGGGACCTTTTTTTAATCCTTTGGGTTTGTCGGGTTTGCGGTTAGAAACATCTGTGTCGATGGTATCTATTATGGATGCAAATGTTCAGAACGCTTTGCAATGTTTACGCTATGCGGGATATTCCGCCAGAGGTTTGGTTTTACAACCTTTGGCATCTGGTTTGTCTGTTATGGGGGAGGAGGGACAATCGTCTGGTGTTTGTGTTTTAGACATTGGTCAAGATCAAACTTCTTTTATTATCATAATGGATTCTCGAATCAATCATATTGGTTCGATTCGAATGGGGGGAGAAGATTTTACTCATGATTTAATGCAGGAGTTACAAATTCCAAGAGATCAGGCAGAAGCCATCAAAATTAAATACACTCAAGAGATTTTAAAAAACTCTTCTGAATCTTCAGAAGAAGAAAAAGCAGAGTATTCATCGAGTGAATTTTCTGACCAAAAAATACATGAAATTTTAACTTCTCGTGCAGAATTATTATTTGAAGAATTAAAGCGTCAAATAGAAGCTTTACATTATTTGGATTTAATTGAAGGGGGTGTGGTGATTACAGGTCGTGGGGGGTATTTACCGGGGTTAAATGATATTGGAAAATCCATTCTATCTAAACCTGTTAGCAATGGTGGGGTTCCTCAATGGTTGGGAGTCAAAGACCTATCGGACAAACAAGATTATACAACAGCTCTTGGAATTTTATTATATGCCCAAAACGAAAAGGACTTAGATTACCGTTGCAATCATTTAAAAGGTCATGTGTTTAAAATTAAAAGGTGGATGCAGGAGTTACTTCCCTAATGGCTAAAAAAAATATATTTCAAATCGATAACGAATTACATTTTAGAGCAAATATTAAAGTGGTTGGAGTGGGTGGAGGAGGATGCAATGCCATTAAGACCATGTCTGAATCGGGCTTAAGTGGGGTGGAGTTTATTTCTGCTAATACAGATTTACAAGCCTTAGAAGAGTTGGATTTAAGTTCAAAAATTCAGTTGGGTGCAGAATTGACGAAAGGTTTGGGAGCGGGAGCTAACCCAGAAATTGGTCGGCGATCGGCTATTGAATCATGCGAATCCATTGCCAATGCTTTAAAGTCAGCTGATATGGTTTTTATCACAGCTGGCATGGGAGGAGGCACTGGTACAGGGGCGGCCGGAGTGATTGCTGGTATTGCTAAAAAACAGGGAGCTTTAACACTGGGTGTCGTGACTCGTCCATTCTTTTTTGAAGGCAGAAGAAGAGCACGACATGCAGAAACAGGTATTCAATTTTTAAAAGAAAATGTAGACACTTTGATTGTCATTCCCAATCAAAAATTATTTAAAACTGTAGATGAGAGCACTTCTTTATTATCGGCTTTTAAAGAAGTGGATAATGTTTTATTAAAAGCGGTTAAAGGAATTTCTGATTTAGTTAATCAAAAAGGTTTAATTAATTTAGATTTTTCAGATGTTCAAACCATTATGTCAGAAAAAGGGCTGGCTATTATTGGCACTGGGGAAGCTCAAGGGGAAAATCGTTCTTTAACAGCAGCTCGTTTAGCTGTGTCTTCTCCTCTGTTAGAGGAATCTTCTTTTAAAGGTGCAAGGGGAATTATTATCAATATTACAGGAGGAAAAGATTTATCCTTAGTAGAAGTTAATCAAATTGCAGAAGTGATTACTCAATCCGCTCATGCGGATGCAGAAATTATTTTTGGTGCAGTTGTGGATCCTCAAGAATCCACTGGTCGGATTAGGGTAACAGTTATTGCTACTGGCTTTGCCAGTCAGGTTCATCATTCACCCTCTCATTTAGATCCTTCAAAAAACAACCGTTCTAACCGTTCGTCAGGAGAAAGTTCATTAGCTCATTCATCCTCTACCTCTGGTGTTGCCCCGGGTGTGCGTCTTTCTAAAGATGTTTTATTAGAGAAAGCTCGAGCTTATCAAACCAATAACCATGCTAACCATGCAGTCAAACCTTCGAATAGTCAGCAATTGAGTATGGATATATTGGATCCAACAAAAAAAATAGCTCCATCTATTCAACCGATGCCTTTTGAGAAAAACAAAAAGAGAACATTTTTAGTGGATCTATTTAAAAGACCCATTTCTTCTAAAGGTCATCGTCTGCCAGATAAAGAAGGGTAATTGATATTTCTAATCTTTGTGTTAAGCAAGTTGTTGTTATATGTCGAGATCAGCCACTTCAAAATTCACAAATAGTGAAGCAAGTGGTTCAGTGGTTTAAAAAGCATCAGATTATTACTCATCTTTTAATTCAATCTCAGTTATCGGGATTGGTTTCGTTCAATAAAAAAAAAATAGATCTGATTGTTGTTTTAGGAGGTGACGGCACTTATCTAAATGCCGTTCATTTTTTTTCAGCAGCAAGTTCAATTCCCTTTTTAGGTATTAATATTGGTTCTTTGGGATTTTTAACTGTGCATCGTCAAAAATTTTTAGAAAATTATTTAGAATCAGCTATCCAAGGGAAAATGGCAGAAGAAAAAAGAGCATTACTGGATATTGAAGTTAAAAAAAGTCATCAAGTTATTAACCGCTATATCGCTTTAAATGATTTAGTTATTGAGAGAGGTTCTTTTAGCCATTTGATTAGTATTTCGATTGCTATTCAGAATCAAAATATTTATTCCATTCGAGGAGATGGATTGATTGTTTCTTCTCCTACGGGTTCTACAGCTTATAATTTAGCAGCTGGTGGACCGATTTTACATCCTCAAGTCAATGCGTTGGCAATTACTCCTATCTGTTCTCACAGTCTCACTCATCGACCAGTGATTGTCCCCAATCATTGTGCAATATCTTTTCGGTTGGATCATCCCAATCCGGTGGCTTTTTTAACTGTTGATGGGCAAAAAAAGATGTCTATTTCTAATGAGAATCAAATGACAGTTAATCAGTCTCAAATGCAACATAAAACTTTAAGAGATAAAAAATATAATTATTTTTTATTGTTAAAAGATAAATTAAAATTTTCTCAATAAAAATAAAAGCTTTATTATTATTCTTCCTCTTCTTCCTCTTCCTCTTCTTCTGTGTCTGTGTCTTTTTTAGATGGAGTGGATGAACGAGAGGATTGTCCTGGTTTTCTTCTATAAACATTATTGCACAGAGAATAGGTATAAGTTTGATCATTTTTTGGAGATGTAAAACAAAATACTCCTTTTTGGTCACCAACTAATAAAACTTGCCCAGAATTGTCATGCTCGATGTATCTTTGGAGAACACAATACTTTCTGGCAACTCCATTGTCACCTGACCCCAGTTGGATTGCCATTTCAGCAAATTTAACTGTTTCATTGACTTGAAACGATTGTCTCCAATAGGCACAACCTTCACCCGGCATGTATTCGAAAATTCTAACATTATCAGCTAAAGTGCAGACAACTGGCTGGTTGGCAGAGTTTACAAAAGTTTTTTTGTCGGCATCAAAATTATAATTTTTACAATGCTGAACTCCACTAAATAAAGATTGTCTACAAGAAAATAAACAAAAAACACCAAAACTAAAAAGTAAAAAATATTTATTGCATAATAACTTCATTTGGATACTCCTGGTTATCAATTCTTTTAAGTCGAATAATTAATTTGTTTTTAGAATTTTTAGATAATTTGATTGTTTTAGGATAGTAGCCTTTTTTCTGAATAGTCAATTGAGTAGGTTTATGAGAAGGGATTTTGAGCGTAAAGGGGGTTATATTTGTAGTTGATTGGCCATTTATTTGTATAAAAGCTCCTGCAGGCTGGGTGGATAAGAAAATGCTTTTTGTTGGTATGGGTTTTCCAGCCAACTTTCTTTTTGATTTGTTAGAGGATATTTTTTCTGATTTTTTCTGATTTTCAGATTTTTTGTGATCATTTGTTTTAATTAGATTACTAAAGTAGTCATTATAAATTCTATTAATCAATTGAGTGTATTCTATTTTAGTAGGAAGTTTAGGTTTAAAAAAATAAGCAACCCCGGATCCGATTAAAAGAAATGCAACTAAAACTGAAATCATTTTTTTTCTTCTGGTTTTTCTTTTTACCGCTAAAATATGTTTTTTTACTCGGAATGCAGATAACTCATTATTGGATATATAAGGGAGATATTCAGTAGCAGTGATTTCATTTTTTGGAGTGTTTTTTGTTAATTTTTTCTTTAAATTCACTGGTCCATCGTCTAATGGATCTTCAAACTTTGTTTGTGTAATTTGGGATGTTGGATCTCCTATCGAACTTTTTGTATTAGGATATTGTAAACTTTTACTGTTATCGCACTCTATTGTTCTTGCAGTTTTTTCTTTTACAGTGAGTGTAGATGTTATTTCCGATTCATTCATATCATTTAATTCAGATTGAGTGTTTATAATTGGGTTTTGCCCTATAAAGCTAGGGTTATTAATTTCATTTTTATCCAAGAGGGCTGAAGAGTTTTGATTAATAATATTTGGTGTTTTTTTGGTGAGCACTGTATTTTTTGTGATTTCTTGCTCATCTAACTTTGTTGCAAGGGATTTTAAATATATTCTTTCTTCTTCCATTTCCTCTATATAAGTATTTTTTATAAATTTATTAAATTCTGTGGGAGTAAATTTGGGATATTCTGTATTCAGAAATATAGAAATATCATGGGACATTTCGGTGATTGTTTTATATCTCATGTTTTTATTAGGTTCGATGGCTTTGTAGATAATATTTATTAATTGATTAGGTATAGAAACAAGATTCTTTTTTTTCAGATGAGATAGTCGGAAATCTTTGATTTTTCTTAATACAGCTAACTCATTATTAGCACTAAACAGTTTTTCTCCATTTAATAATTCCCATAAAACAATCCCTAGAGAAAATATATCTGTTTGATTGTTGAGATCTTTCCCGCTCACTTGTTCAGGGCTCATGTATTCAAACTTTCCTTTCAGAACACCTGTTTTTGTAGCTTCCGAGTTGGTGGCTTTAGCAATTCCAAAATCAATGAGTTTCACTTCTCCATTAAAGCTAATCATAATGTTTTGTGGGCTAATGTCTCGATGAATAATGTGCAAGGGTTTGCCAGTTAATTTATCTGTGTAGTTATGAGCATAATCCAATCCCAAGCAAACATTTTTGATGATATAGGCACTGTGTTCTATTTTAAATTTTACTTTTTGACTGTTTAATTTTTTGGTGAGTTGCCGTAAAGTTCTACCTTGAATATACTCCATGCAAATAAAATATTGGGAATTGGCCATTCCAAATTCATGGATAGAGGCGACATTACTGTGATTGAAGTTGGCGATAATTTTTCCCTCATTTCTAAACATTTTGGCAAATTCTTTATTATTATTTTGATTGGGGAGAATTCTCTTTAAAACTACAAATCGTCGAGCTTGTTTAATAGATCCTGTGCAGGATAGAAAAATTTCTGCCATGCCTCCATGAGCGATTTTTTTAATCAGAGTAAATTTATTAAATTTTTCAAACTTTTGGCTCATAATGTTTCCACTTTCCAAACTTTTTCAAATCACATGTTTCCATTTGAATTTATCGGTTATTAAAGGTAGAAAATTGATAATTTATTGAGTATTTCTAAATTAAAAAAAAAAAATGAAAGAAAATAAAAAAATGAAGACAGTAGTTTTGACTGGAATTATGGGAGTTGGCAAGTCTACAGTTGGGGATTTGCTGAAAGTGAGAGGTTTTTCGGTGATTTCTGCTGATCAGTTGGCTAGGGAAGTGACAGCTCATCATTCCCCGACTTATCACAAATTGGTGCAGTTATTGGGGATTAAGTATTTGAAAAAAAATGGTTTTTTGGACCGTGCACGTATTGCTCATCTCGTATTTCATGAAGTAGAGCTATTAAAAAAAGTAGAAAAAATTGTGCATCCTGCTATTTTAGATCTGATAAAAAAAAAAGAACAAGCTAAAAGTCTAGCTGGAGAGTTAGTTTGTTTTTTTGAAATCCCTCTTTTGTTTGAAAAGAAACTAGAAAACTTATTTGATCTATCTGTGTTGATTGCCATGAGTGAAACAAAACGACATGCTTTATTGCGAAAAAATAGGGGTTTGAGTTCGATGGATATTTCAGCCAGAACAAAACTTTTTATACCACAAGAAGAAAAACTTAAAAAAGTAGATTATATTATATGGAATAATTTTTCTTTAAAAAATTTAGAGAAAAAAGTAGACCATTTTTTGTATCACTTTGGTTTTTTACCTGTTGAAAAAAATGTTTAATGGTTATTTATCAATCCTAATTTGTATGATAAAAAACCTTATAATAAGAAAGGAATAAAAAAATTTTATATGTTAAAAGTTCACTCCCTATTTAATACAGAAGATAAGAAAGAAATACTAAAAACATTGCACCCGAAACAGTTTATTTGGGTGGTATCAGATATTAAATCGAGGGATTTTATTCAGCAAAGGTTGAATGTGGGTAATGAAGACTATGTTTATCGGGCAGAAGATTTATGGTTTTCTTTATTGTCTTCTATAGATTCGACAGTGCAGATAGTGTCTCGTAATGTGTTAGTTTTTTTATATCAAAAATGGGCTTCATCTTTAGATGAAGAATGGAAAAAAACTCCACAAACCGGCTTTTTTATTTGTCAGTATTTAAAGGCCATGATGCATTTATTACAACATAACATGCGAGATCAATTGGCAAAAGAGTGGTTTTCTTCTCTGAAGGCTCAATCAGTGGATTGGAAGAAATGGTACGATTTAGCCGTTGATTTTTGGGAAGAACTCAAAAAAAGAAATATTATAGAATCTTCATGGGCAGATGTTTTTTTATTAGATCATACGAAAGACATTCCCCCCAAACAATGGGAAGGAATCGTATTTGATTTGGGGTGTTCGGTCAACTGTGTAGAATTAGAATTAATGCATGAATTTTCTTCTCACAAATTGGTTCATGTATTGGCACCTGTTTTACGAGAGGACAATCATTGGAAATATGCGTCTCCCATGTATTGTCATATAGATAGTTTATGTAAGGATTCTTCGAATCCAATAAAAAATTCGAGTCCCATAAAAAAAAGTGTTATTTCTTCTTCGTTTTCTAATTGGCAAGTGAGAAGGTTTTCTAGTCAGTTGGCAGAAGTGAAAGATATTGTGTATGAAGTTAAAAAATCTTTAGAAAATGGAGTTTCTCCTCAAAAGATTGCCGTGTTAGCTCCTCAAATAGAAGATTATTGGGTATGTCTGAAAAGTTATTTTAAAAAAGAACACATTGCTGTTAATAAACGAGAAGTTACTTCACTATCTTCTTTTCGGATCAATCAATTATGGTTGGCCAGATTATGGACTCATATTGGAGTTATTGAATATCCCAACTTAGAGATGATTTTGAGTTTTGATAAAAAACATGAAACATTCAGCCAATTTCGCTCTCTCTACTATTACGCATCTAAGCTAAAAGAGATTCCTTCTTTTTGCTATAACAATTCTCTTCTACAAGATCAAAACACTTTAGTCAGTGGAAAAGATTTTTTTAATTGGGCAAAAAAATTACAACCACAAAAATTACAATCGAGTGATTCTTTAACACCTTTAGTTTCCAAATCAATTAAAAATTTTGAAAATTATTTTTTAGCAAGCATTAAAATCTGTAAAGACCTGATGCCTTATCGATCTTGGTTATCTTTATTAGAAAGTTTTTTTAAAAAAAAAGAGGTTTGTATTAGAGCAGAAAATGCAGAAGGTATTAATTGTTTGAGTTTTAATGCGATTGGATGGTTATCGGCAGAGAGTGTCTATATAGCTGGTTTAAATGAATCCAACATGAATAAAGAACTTAATCAGTTATTTTCTGATTTTACTGTTCATTCTATAAGAGATGATTTGGGTTTTTTTATTAAGTTAGATAATCCTAATTTTTTACAGCAAACCATTAAACATTTTATTCAGCAAGATAGAAAGAAAGTGATATTGTCGTGTTCTCGTTTTGATTTTTCTGGCAAAGCATTAAATCCGTCTAGTTTATGGATCGAGTGGAATCATCAATTGTGCCGTTTGGCTAATAAAGAGATAGATGATGGCAAAACACATACTCCACAAATTGCAACATGGGATCGTTTGCAGAGAAAAAAAACAGTCAAAGAAATATTAGTGAATAGAAAACCCCCCTTCCCTTCAGACGATTTGTTAGAACAATCTCTTAAGGAAGATTTAGGCGAACATCTATTAAAGCCTTACTGTGAAAAAAGTATAAATAAGTTATCTTGCTCTACTTTGAGTGATTATATTAAATGTCCTTTTGTATATTCTATTAAAAAATTATTTGGTTTATGGAGTGGACCACAAAGGGATGATGTGGATCGTTCTTTTATAGAGAGAGGGTTTCTTATACACAGTTTGTTTGAACAGCTAACTGATGAGGATAAAAAAGTATTCTCGGAAGAGGAAATTTTAACTTTAATAAAAAAAATAATTAGTGAAAAACAATCCCATAAAAAAATAAAGAAATTAAATACAGTAATGAGTGAAAAAGAAATAAAATATTTAGCAAGAAAGATTCATCAATTTTTAGAACATGAAACACAAGCCCGTCAATTTTTTAAAAACTATAAAGTTCAATCTCGCGAAGTCGAATTTAAGTGTTATTGGAATCAAAAAGAGCAATCTTTGTCAAAAACAGGAGAAATTTTATTTAGTGGAGTGATCGATCGAGTAGATAGCGATGGGTATTCTTATAAGGTGATTGATTATAAATCATCTCATCCAAAGGGAGCAATTGCCGATCAATGGATAAAAAAGATGGAATTTCAATTACCCTTGTATATTCAAGCTTTGGAGCAAGGTTTAGTGAATAAACTACCACCTCTACCTGTGGATATATCTTTGTTTTTAAGTTATAAAGATTTTAATTATCAAGGGTTAGTTGTCAAAAAAACAGATTGGCCAGAGGATCAATCTTTTGGAAAGTTAAGTAAAAGAGCAAAATCTATGGTTTCTGATACAGAAAAACAAAAAATTTTAAGCGAGGTCAATTTAAAAATCAATCGGGTTATTTCTAACATACAAAGTGGTCAATTTGCTCCCAACCCTTTAGATTTCAATGAGTGCAATCAATGCCAGTGGAGGAGAATATGCAGAGCCAAACATCTCAATTAAAGTTAGAATTAATACGAGCCAGTGCAGGTGCCGGAAAGACTCACACTCTTATCGAAAAAATCATCTATTGCATATCTGATTATTATCAAAAAAGACAAACATTTCCTCGAGTGGCGGTTGCTACTTTTACCCGTAAAGCCACCAGTGAGTTAAAAGAGCGTCTCATTTATAGAGCTATTCGAACACATGATCCAAAGCTCATTGAGTATGTGAGCTATTCTCCTCGGTTACAGGTTTCCACCTTGCATGGTATTTTTCATTTATTTTTAGAGCAATATGGAAGTCACATCGATCTAAGCCCTGGTTTTACAGTTGCCAGTGCGGGGTTTCATCTGTCATTTCTTTCAATTCTAAAAGAACAACTGTTTGAAAAAAAACAGGGGATTGATTTATTGGAGCATTATTATTTTTATGAATTACAAGATATTGTGAAGCAATATGTTTTATATGTTCAGCAAAAACCTGATACTCGTCCGGTTAATTTTCGAGAAATCCAATCGGATTTTTTAGATAAAAATACACAGCAGTTATTTGTAGATGTATCTCTTCAATTACAAAATTTGGGTTTGGCAGTTTTAGATTCTTGGCAGAGAAAAAAGAAACAAAATGCACAAATCACTTTTAATGATTTAGAAACAATGACTTTAGAGCTTATTCGTTTAAAAACAGGTTGGCAGTTTTTTAAGCGGGATTTTTGGTTTTTGGATGAATATCAAGACACCAGTTTATTACAAAAAAATATATTAGATATTTTAACCGCTGGGAGTCGTGTGTTTATTGTAGGGGATCCTCAACAAAGTATTTATTACTTTCGGGGGTCTGATTCTTCTGTTTTTTCTTTAAAAGAACAAGAAGCACAAAAAAGATTAGATGGAACATTTCAGAAGCAAGTCAAAAATTATAGGTCGAATTCCAATTTAATTGCATTTTTTAATGATTTTTTTAGCAATTTTGAAAAAATGGATTTTCAAAAAAGTGATTGCAATTTTGAAACAGAGACGGCTCGGTTTATTTGGATTAAAGATTTTGGAAATTCCAATCAAAAAAGACAAGCACAATGTGCAGAAGTTTTTAAACAAATTAAACGAATTAGAGGTTTGTTAAAAAATCCTGATGAGCTCACAAACATTGTTGTATTAGCTAGAAAAAATCGCATTTTAAATGAATGTGCTCGTTATTTAAAGAGTCAAAAAATCCCTGTACAACTCCATTCTTCTGATTCTTTTAGAAAAAAAAGAGAAATAAAAGATGCTTTATTTATCTTGCGTTTTTTATGTAACCCTTACGATGATGAAAATTTAGTGGGCTTATTGAGAACGCCTTACTTTCGTCTTCCAGATCCCGATATTATTCAGCTTTTAAAAGAAAGTAATTTAAAAAAAGAAAAAGTAGTGAATAAAAAAGAAATTCAAAAATTAGCTTTATGGTCGATTTGTTTAAAGCATACTCAAAAACATCGAGTTCTATCTGTTTTGGATTATTATTTTAAAAAAGCCAACCAACATGGATTGGTAGGGAGTTTTCAAAATGCTTTAGAAGATTGTGGGTTATTGGATTTAGCTTATTATCAAGATCCCACGGGTTTGAGAGAGGCTAATTTATGGAAATTAATTTATGATCTCAAACAATATGAGCAAAGAGGTCAATCGCAAGGAGATGGAGGAAATAGAACATGTAATTTACTTTCTTTTGTAGATTCTTTGCTAGAAGAAGATGGAATTGCATCCGAAGAAGGAGATTCAGGAGGGGTGGTGTCGGCTATTTTATCTTCGGGGGTTCAGTTGATGACAATTCATGCAGCTAAAGGTTTAGAGTTTGATCATTTGATTTTATTAGATATGGGAGGAGATTTGGGATCTCAAACGGGGAATCGTTATTTTATTGGCGAGTCGTCGGGGAAAAAAGATGTCGCTAGGTGGTCTTTAAAAGTTCGATCTTTAGATGAGGATAAAAGAATAAGTTCTTCTGTGCATGACACTATTTTAAGTGATCACAAACAAGAAGAATTAAAAGAAACTGACCGGTTATTGTATGTGGCTTTAACAAGAGCTAAGAAAACAGTGACATTAATTGGAGCTGGTCCAGATTTAGAAAAACCAAAAAAGTATTCTTGGATTCATCGGTTTTCTTTTTTTAAGAAATTAAAAAAGCCGGGTGTTTATCGTAACTCACATTACACTTATCGTTATTTATTGATTGATCATCAGAAGATAAATCAGAAGATAGATCATGGATAAAGCCAATGGGTTTTCCAGTGTTTTTTGAATAATCCTTTTTTGATAAACACCAATCGCTTGTGTAAGCGGTTGGGTTGTTCTTTCCAGAATTCTATTTTGGTTGGTATAAAGTGAATTCCTCCCCAGTGAGAGGGGCGAGGGATGGGTTTTCCGATAAATTGTGTGTTTATTTGTTCCCATTGTTGTTTCAGTATTTTGTGGCTTTTGAGAAGTTGAGATTGTTTTGAAATATATTGGCTGACTTGACTTTTTCTGGGTCGAGTTTTCCAATAATTGTCGGATTGTTGCTGAGAAGTTTTTTTAATAAATCCTTCCAATCGAATTTGTTTAGCTAAAATGGGCCAATAAAAATTTAAAGCATGTGATGTGGGATAAGATAAAAAACGATACATAGAGACAGCCTGTGCTTTTGGACTTTTGTAGTTTGTGTAAAACAAAAGGTGATCGTTTTGTATATCTTTTAACAAAACAACTCTTGAAGTCACATGGTGAGATATAATGATGAATGAGGAAGACAGTGTGGAAAACACCATGGCATTTGCCGATTCGCCCATTTGTTTACACTCTTTTGCTTCTTTCCACCAAGACTTTAAAATATCGATCGGGTTATTTGTCGATAATTGGGAAAAATCATCCATTACATTATTATTTAATTTCTTTGTGTAAGGTGTGTTTTCTTAAAAAAGGATTGTATTTTTTCTTTTCCAATCTTTCAGGATGTGTTTGAGAATTTTTTTTAGTGGTGTAACGGGACGGGGGACGACCCATCTTACGAGCTTCTGTGCATTCTAAAGTGATAATCTTTTTTCCTTTTTTTTTTGCCAATTTAATAATCCCCTAACTGGTTAATTAAAAAAATTAAGTTGTTTTAAGCCTTTCTGGCTGCATAGTATTCTGTAAAAAGACCTATATCACAATTAAAGGGAATGTATTCAGCACCCGGAACAGATAACACTTTGCCAGTGATTTTTTCTCCATGACTTTCTTTTTTTAGAAAATCGGGAACCTCTAACCTAGGATTTTTTAAAGCACTGAGTACGATTTGATTTTTTGTGGATTTTTCTTTTAAGCTGATTTCTTCTCCCGGTTTTAAAACATAAGATGGAATGTTAACTCTTTTCTTGTCAACTTGGACATGCCCGTGGGAGACGAGTTGTCTAGCAGATGGAATACTAGGGGCTAATCCCAATCGGAAAATCACATTATCCAATCGCCTCTCTAATAGTCCAATTAATTTGTTGACCCAATTAGAGCTTTGCCCAGTTTTGGCATTTCTAATAAAGCGTCTTAATTGATTTTCTTTTAAAAAATAGTGGGAGCGGATTTTTTGTTTTTCTTCCAGTCGGAGAGCGTAGTCGGAGTATTTTTTTCTTTTATTGCCACTTTCTCCGGGAGGATAGGGGCGTCTTTCTAAAGCACCTGGTTTACCTAAGCCGGGGAGCTCCACTCCCAGCCTTCTTTGTACCCTAAAACGAAATTTTTGCCCTTTTTTATTCATGCTTTGTATGTATTGAATCTTTTTTTATTTGTCAAAATAGAAATAAAAAAATAACTCTAACGCTTGACCCTGGATTTGAAGTTTTATTAAATAACTAAAGATGCCTTATATTGAAACTGTTACTGCACAAAAAGCTCGTCAGATTAACAATACTCCTTCTATCTATGGAACTTTTGCAGAAATTGGTGCTGGGCAAGAAGTCGTCAATCACTTTTTTAAAGCAGGGCAAGCTTCTCAAACAGTCGCTAAAAGTATGTCTGCTTATGATATGAACTTTAGTGATGAAATTTACGGACCCACCGATCGTTATGTCTCTCAAACTCGTTTGTTTAAAATGCTAGACCATGAATACACACTTTTGCAAAAAAGACTCAAAAAAAAACGAGGACACGACACTCGTTTTTTCGCGTTTGCAAATACAGTGGCAACACGCACGACTGGGCGTTTTCCCCATTGTGGTTCTCAACAACATGGTTGGATGGGTATTCGTTTTCAAACTGCTCCCAATACCCCTTATAACGAAATCATTGTTCATCTCAATTTATTAGATAAAACCCGTCTTCAACAATACGAAACCCTTGGTGTGTTGGGTGTGAACCTGATTTACTCTGCTTTTTATATTGAAAAAAAATCCAAAAATATCATCAAATCCCTGTTTGATAACTTTGAAGCCAACCGAGTGGAGATCGATGTGTTGAAATGTTCTGGAAAGCTGTTTCAAAAATTAAATAAACAAGAATTAAATTTAGAGTTAATTCGCCAAAATCTCACACAAGCTGTATTGTTTCAAAATCAAGGGGAAAATATCCTTCCTTTAGATGCTCTTTATGAAAAACCCGTGTTGGTTGTTCGGCACAGTTTAGCTAAAAATGTTCAGCCATTAGTTAACCAAGCTCTATCTTATATTAAAAAACAAAAAAAAACCCACCTCTCTTCTGTTTCGTCTCTTCCTTTTGTATTGTTGATTGATGTCCCCCTTGCGGATTTAAAAAACAAACCCATTAAGTATTTTATTAGAAAATATTCTTCCATCCTTCAATTAGTTGAAGTGGGATACATTCTAATATCTCATTTTAAAAAATGGTATGAACTGACACAATTTATACGAACAGCTAGTGATCAATCCTTATTTATTATTTTGCCGTCCAAAATATTATCCACAAAAAAAGACGAAAGTATTTTAAATTTTTTCAGCAAATTATGTGATTCCAAAACAACTTTAATCACTTGTGACTATGGATCTCGTCATCATCCATCTCACTGTCGATATTTAGAAAAACATTTGATTGCTACCGGTCAGTTAGTGAACCTCAAATTTGCCGATTAAACAAGACTTAAGCCTTTAATCGTAATTTAATTTTTCAATTTGATTTTTCTTGGCAGAATGAAGTGTTCACATTACTTTTAAATCATGGCTCGCTTTCTTAAAACCAGATCCAAAGTGTTAGGGTTACATCCCGGTTCTTTAGTATACATTGGAGAATCGGGTGGAAAAGAAAAGGTTAATATTAATTTAATCAATTATACTCAAGATAGCTTTTTTGAATCTCATTCGGCCACTTTTGAAAAATGTGTAGAAAGTGCTAAAGATACCAGTCAGATCACTTGGATCGAATTTCAGGGTTTATCAGATAAAAAAATTATTGAAGAAATTGGTAATCAATTTGGCATCCATCGATTGTGGTTGGAAGATGTTTTAAACACAGATCATCGACCCAAAGTAGAAGAAATGGATAATATGTTGTTTGCTATTATTAAGTTTATTTCGGTTAAAAAGTTAAATAATATTGTCAATGTGCATTCTGGGCAAACCAGTATTTTTTTTGGGGATGGCTTTGTCTTATGTTTCTATGATCTAGAAACCAGCCCCTTTGAACCCATAAAAGAAAGACTGAGAAAATCAATATGGAAAATTCGTTCTCTTAAAGCAGATTATTTATTTTACGCTATTATCGATCTTTTAGTGGATCAATATTATATTGTCTTAGAAGAGATGGGGGATTGTTTCGAAGATTTAGAAGATCGTGTGACTAAAAATGTGAGTAAAATTAATCCAGCAGATATTCTGAATCTGAAAGGGGAGTTTTTATTCTTAAGAAAAACTATTTTTCCAGTTAAAGAAGCGATTAGTAAAATGATTATCAGCAATCATCCTTGGATTGAGTCCAATACTCAAAGATATTTTAAAGATATTCAAGATCACTCCATTCAGATTATTGAAATTATAGAATATTATAATGAACTCAATGCTTCGTTGATGGATTTTTATCAAAATACTATCAATCAAAAGATGAATGAAATTATGAAAGTATTGACTATTTTTGCCGCCATTTTTATCCCTCTCACATTTGTTGTGGGTATTTATGGGATGAACTTTAAATCTATGCCAGAGTTAGATTGGAAATATGGCTATCTATTTGTGTGGGTTATGGTGTTGTTGATTAGTGGAGGGATGATTATTCTTTTCAAAAAAAAGAAGTGGCTTTAACCACTTCTATAATTTTCTTTATCCTTAAATTTGTTCAAATTCTAGAATTTCTAATACATAATAAATCCCCATTGAACAATGGGAATTAACTGGCAACCGCCCCACCAATTACAAACTGTTTGTGTATAAGTGCAGGCACAACTTTGACCGACCCATCCATAAGAGAAGCAACCGGCTGAGCAAACAGAACCCCACCAGCCACCACCAAACCATTGGGTTTTATGGGCTTTAGCCCCACATTGGTTGGCTATTTGAAGAGCATGGTCTTCTAGATCAGCTATTTCCGAATCTGATTCTCTATTTGGTGGATGTATTTGATCGTCATCTTCTACAATAATTGGAGAATCTGGTGCTGGTTTTGTTACACTGGTTAATCTTTTTTGCACTTCTTGAAAATTAGAACGAGCCCATTCGGTACATTCAGCAGATGGTTGGTTGTTTTGCTTAAGAGTTTGATCTAGGGTGTTGAGGCCTAGATTTTTGGCAAAAACATAAGGACTGACAAATGCAACCACTAATAAGCTTAAAACTATATTTTTATTGTTTTTCATTGAGTTCCTCCTTTTTAAGGATTTTTACTAAAACTAAGATATAATAAAAAAGGTGGTTTTTACCATTAAAAAATAAGGAAGGGTGAAAATTTTTCATTTTTTTTGGTTTTTTTTACAGTTTAAGTGTGTTTTTTAATAATTAACTGCTGTATGAAATGGGGGGGAGATTTGCAATGTTTTTGCAGTTAGAGCAAAAAATTAATGAAATTTATAACCAGATGAGTGTTTTAAAGCTCAATCAGTCATTAGATGATGTGTTAGATGATGGACTAAAGAAGGTTGTTCAGCAGGTTATTGTGGAATTAGGGAAAGGTCGTCTTCGTGTGTGTGAAAAACAAGATGATGGACAATGGATGGTTCACGAATGGATTAAAAAAGCGATTTTGATTTATTTTCGCCTACAAAAAATGGAACTAATTAAAGCTGGAGATTTATCTTTTTTTGATAAAATTCCTTTAAAAAAATGGACTGGAGAAGAAGGAGTGCGGGTGGTTCCTCATGCCATGGTGCGAGCGGGGGCTTATGTTGCTCCCAATACAGTGTTAATGCCTTCTTATGTGAATATTGGAGCTTATGTGGATAAAGGCAGTTTAGTAGATACTTGGGCCACTGTTGGTTCTTGTGCACAAGTGGGACGAGGAGTTCATCTATCTGGGGGTGTGGGTTTAGGAGGAGTATTGGAGCCTCTGCAAGCTCGACCAGTGATTGTAGAAGATGATGTATTTGTTGGAAGTCGCTCCATTATTGTGGAAGGAGTACACATTCGTAAAAAAGCAGTTATTGGTGCAGGAGTGGTGATTACAGCTAGTACTCGTATTATTGATGGGGCAGATAAAAAAGCTCCTGTTTATAGAGGGGAAGTGCCAGAAAATTCTGTTGTCATTCCGGGCTATACAAAAAAACAGCTTCCGGGTGGAACTTATTCAGTTCCATGTGCTCTTATTATTGGTAAGCGTTCCAATCAAACGGATCTTAAAACTTCTCTTAATGATTGTTTAAGAGAGTTTCCTATTTCTTAAATAATTTTTTTATAAGTAATAAACGAATAAGTTGGGTTATTGGTATTGCAATCTTTTCTATCTATTTCTTTAAATTGAGAGGTGGGAATCCTAGGATAGGAGGTGTCTCCTTTGTAATCTCGATGAATTCGAGTTAAATATATAAAGGTCACTTGAGATAAAGATTGCTTAAAAATTTCTCCTCCTCCTATAATAAAAATCTCTCTCCCCCAATCGCTCAGATCGATATTTTCGCAAAATTGATAAGCTTCTTCTAAAGAAGATAACAGTTGGACCGTTTTGGGAACTTTATAATGGGGATTTTTGCTGATTACGATATTTAATCGTCCGGGTAAAGGGCGATTGAGAGATTCTAGATTTTTTCTTCCCATGATGACAATTTTTCCATAAGTTTTTTTTTTAAAAAATTTTAAATCCTCTGGAATATGCCAAGGTAATTTATTGTCAACTCCAATGATGTGATTTTTTCCGGTAGCACAAATATGAGAGTAAAAAGGCTTGCAAGATTTTTTGGGCATTGGGGAATGGGATTTGTTTTGGATGGTCATGATTTATATAGAAATATCTGCTGGGATAGCCGGGTGAGGGTTGTAGCCAGTTAGTTTAAAGTTTTCATATCGGTAGTTGAATAAAGTTTTTTCTGGAGTAATTTGTAATGTGGGTAGAGTTTTTGGTTTGCGATTGATTTGCATTTGGGCTTGTTTAATATGATTGAGATAAAGATGAGCATCCCCAAAAGTGTGAATAAAAAATCCCGGTTTTAATTGGCAAACTTGAGCCACCATCATGGTGAGTAGAGAGTAACTGGCAATATTAAAAGGAACACCTAAAAATCCATCGGCACTTCTTTGATAAAGTTGACAAGATAAAGTTCCTTTAGATACATAAAACTGAAAAAATGCATGACAAGGAGGTAAGGCCATTTGATCTAATTCGCCCGGATTAAAAGCCACTACAATATGTCGCCGAGAATAAGGGTTTTTTTTAATTTGAGAAACCACTTGAGATATTTGGTCAATGGAGTGTCCATTAGGTGCTTGCCATGTTCTCCATTGTGCCCCATAAATTCTTCCTAAATTTCCGTCTTTGTCGGCCCATTCATTCCATATTCTGACATTATTTTTTTGTAAATATTTAATGTTGGTATCGCCTTTTAAAAACCACAAGAGTTCATAAATAACTGATCGCAAGTGTATTTTTTTAGTGGTTAAAAGTGGAAACCCTTTATTCAGATCAAAACGCATTTGCCAGCCAAAAATACTTTTTGTTCCAGTCCCGGTGCGGTCTGGGCGTTGAACCCCATGGTCTAAAATATGTTTTAAAAACTGAAGATAAGACAACATTAAATATAAAATACAGCACTTAATAGGCAATTTGAAGTGAGAAAATAGCAATGTTATAATATAATTAAAAAATTTGGGTAAAAAATGAAGCAAAATAGCTATTTATCAAAAGGTTTTTCTTTAGTAGAAGTACTCGTGTCTTTGGGGACTTTTGGTTTGTTTGCACTTTTAGTGCAAAGTGTTTTAGTTATGGGACATTCTCTTCGTATCAGTCATGTCAACTTAATTGATACCACTCAATCTGTGGGTGTTATTAAACAAATTATTTGTTCAGCTAACTCTTCTTTCAAAATGGTTGGTATGGATCCAAATCGAACTTACTCTACTCCTGTTTCTGTAGGCTTAAAAAAGCGTGTTTACAAAAAACATTCTTTTGTTAAAGAAGAAGTCCCTTTTGCTACTTTGGATCTTTCCAAAATGAGCTCTCAACCTGCAGATGGTTTTATTCATTCGACTGTCAATCGGATGATTAAAGAACAAGCTAACTTAGGAGATACTACTCGTTTTTCTTCTAATCGGAATGTTGAGTTTTACCCTCCTAATTTTAAATCTCCTTTTTATTACAAAGTGTTTCAAGATAGCCATACAATTGTTAAGATCAACACTCGCCAAAAATCTTTAAGTATCCAATCCGTGTCGGGTTATATTTTTGCTTCTCGGTGTGTAGAAAATAAAAAATCCTCTGCCGTGTATAAAAGAAAAATCCCAGCCACTTTTGACTCGAAAGCTTTCGAAGAATCGGCTCTCTATATTTTAGAAAAAAAAGAACGTCCATTTTATTTTCCTAACTCCAAAAATCAAAAAAACCTCCAGCCCGCTGTTAGATGTTGTGAAAGTGGGGATAGCCTTAAATGCCAATCCGGAGGTAAAAAAAACTGGGTTCCAAGGCTTTACATTATTTATTTGGATATCCTGCCAATCCCATCTCCTCCCGTTGCTCCTGTTTCGTCTTCTACTCCTAATATTGGGCGGGATATTTACAAAAAGTTAGAGAATACTTTTTTTGTGAAAGTGGTTCATATACAAGAAGAACCTGAATGGCAAAATATCAATAATGTATGGTCAGCTGGATTTGTTTTGACCACAAAAGTGGATTTAAATACTAGTCAATCAGTTCCTTTTTCTTTAAACATGATGTTTCTAAAAAATCATTGCATAACTTCTCCCCTCCGTATCGCTAAATGTCCTGTTTTGTCTTTTGGAATACGCCCTGAGAGTTTACAAATATTGTCTTCTGGTAATATCGGAAATCTCCCAGTTAAAGCAGGTGGAGGAAAAACCACTACCTATACAATGAAAGATTTTATTTATCCCGATGTGACGGGTTGTTCAGGATACTCAAACTCCTTAAGCTCCACTTCTTTAATTTACTTATAGATACTAGAAAAAAAGCCCTTAATTTCTTAAGGGCTTTTTGATTCAATTTAAAATTAAATGTTTATTTACTAAACTACTGTCCTGCTGCTGGAGGAGGTGTGCCTGCTCCTGTCGCTGGAGGAGGTGTGCCTGCTCCTGTCGCTGGAGGAGTTGTTCCCGCCGCTCCCGCTGGAGAAGGAGTGGTTCCCGTTGGTTGTTGAGTTGTAGCTGTAGAACCTCCTGCAACTTGTGGAGTAGGTAGTCCTGTTCCTTGTTGTTGCTGAGTTTGTGGTGGATCTTGAGTTATATCGTAGCAATTTGCAGCCGAATTTTTTACTCCTGCTACCACAGAATACGCTTCGTTTCCACTTTTTGTAGAGTCATAGTTCAAATCATAATTGTTAACCCCTAGCTCTTCTGGTGTTTGCCATAATTGTACACCAGATGCATCCTTAACCACTAAGGAAATTTTAAACTCATCTGCTTTTACTTTCACACAAGCTCCATTTCCACTTAGAGTGTTATTTAGCGTCAAATGTGGTGCTTTGTGAACAATTTCTACCATTTGATTTCCCCAATTTGTTCCCTTCAATGTGACTGTGTATTTTTGCTCCTCAGATGTTTGACCGCCAGGTGCCTTACTAGAGCCTTGTTTCTTTTTACAGCCCACCAAAGCCAAAGCAATAAAAGTTAAACTCAATAATATCAATTTCTTCATCTTGATTATCCTCCATTTAGATTGACTAATTTTTATTTAGTTAAGCATATTTTTTTCTAATCTGCAAAGTTTTATTCTGCACTGCGTTTTTTTAAATTTGTAGTTGAGAGGTGGGAAATTTATGATTTTTTAAGAAAATTTAATAATTTTAAATATTTAATCTCTGTTTTTGATTAAATTTTATATATATCCATCTTCATCATCTATTGGTTCTTCATCGTTTTCAAAGGAATCCATAAAAGGATCGTCATCAGTTAGTTCATGGTCCTCATCGCTTGTTTCGTGAATTTCATCGAATGAATCGTCAAAATCATCGCCATGGAGAGGAGGGGAATCGGTTTCTGTTTCTTCTAGTAGGTTTTCTGGTGGGGAGTCTAAAGTGAGATCGAAAGGATTTTTAGTGGATTCTAGTTTTGAATGACTATCAGATAGAGCAGATGTTGCAGGAGTTCGGGTTGTTTTTTTTAAAAGACTAGGTTTTTTACGAGATTTTGCTTTGGTAGGTTTTTTCTTTTTCTGTGTTTTAGCTTTTTGGTTTTTCTTTTTAGCACTTGTTTTCTTTTTTTTGGTGTTGGTTTGCTTTTTGGCTGTTTTTTTAGCGAGTTTTTTAGTCACCTTCTTTTTTTTAGTAGGTTTTTTCTTAGTGGGCTTTTTCTTAGTAGGCATTATTTTCTCCTTATGTAAATTCTATATAATACTTTATAATTTTAACAGTTTTCATTTTTGGATACACCTATAGAAGCTGTCAATAAGGAATTTTTTGTTTGAAATCAAGTAAATATCTATATAATTTTATATAATTCTACATAATTTGATTGGATTGACAAAATTTAATTCAGCTTCATTTTTATAGCATGGATCGAGAAGCACAAAAAAGCCAGAAATTGCAATCCTTGGATGTATTAACTGAATTTGGCAGGGATTTGACAGCTTTGGCAGAGCAGAGCCGATTAGATCCCGTAATTGGGCGGGATATGGAAATTCGACGACTAATAGAAGTATTATCTCGTCGGACTAAAAACAATCCTGTGTTGATTGGGGAACCTGGGGTGGGAAAAACCGCCATTGCAGAGGGTTTAGCGGGTCGGATTATTCATCGAGATGTTCCTCAAGTTTTGTGGGATAAGAGAATTATCGCTTTAGATTTAGCAAGTCTTGTAGCTGGTAGTCATTTTCGGGGAGCTTTTGAGGCTCGGCTGAAAGCAGTTATTAAACAAGTCAGTGAAAGCAATGGTCAAATCATGCTCTTTATTGATGAGATACATAATTTAGTGGGAACTGGTGGACAAGCAGAAGGAGCTATGTCGGCTGGGCAGATTTTAAAACCGGAATTAGCTCGTGGAACTTTGAGAGCAATTGGGGCTACAACTTTAGATGAATACAGAAAATTTATTGAAAAAGACAAAGCTTTAGAAAGACGCTTTCAGGTGGTGATGGTGAAAGAGCCGGATGTGCAGTCTACAATTACCATTTTAAGAGGTTTAAAAGATAAATATGAAGTGTATCATGGAGTGCGGATCAAAGATTCAGCTCTTGTTACAGCGGCTAAATTGTCTCATCGTTATATTACAGGTCGTTTTTTACCAGACAAAGCGGTCGATCTCATTGATGAATCCGCCAGTCGTTTAAATATCGAAATCAATAGTGTGCCGACCGAAATTGACGAACTCAACCGACAAATTATGCATTTGCAGGTGGAACATAAAGCTTTAGAAAAAGAAAAAGATCGTTCTTCTATAGATCGTTTAAAGCTAGTTAAAAAAGAACTTAATGATTTGAAACAAAAATGCATAAAATTGCAATCTCAATGGGGTGAGGAAAAAAAATGGATTTCGGAGTTAAAAAAAATTAAATCAGAAGTTGAAAAACAGAGAGTGGAAATGGAGAAAGCAGAACGTGATGGTCGTTTAGACGAAGTGGCTAAATTCAAATATGGCACATTACCTGAATTAGAAAAAAAACTCCAATCGTACCAGAAATCTAAGTCTAATCAGTCTCATCAATTATTAAACGAAGAAGTGGGACCAGAAGAAATAGCTAGTGCGGTGTCTCATTGGACGGGTATTCCAGTTAGTCGAATTTTAGAATCGGAATCGCGTAAATTGACTGACATGGAAAATCAGCTCAGCTCGCAAGTTGTTGGGCAAGATCATGCGATTTCTGCTTTGTCGGGGGCTATTCGTAGGTCTCGGGCAGGTATTTCTGATCCCAACCGTCCGATTGGTAGTTTTATCTTCTTAGGTCCAACTGGGGTGGGTAAAACACAGACAGTTCGTTCTTTGGCAAATTTTTTGTTTAACTCTAAAGATGCTTTAATCCGCTTAGATATGAGTGAGTATATGGAAAAACATCAAGTTTCGCGTTTAATTGGTGCTCCTCCTGGTTATGTAGGGCATGAGGAAGGAGGGCAGTTGACAGAAGCGGTTCGTAGACAACCTTATAGTGTAGTGTTGTTAGACGAAATCGAAAAAGCTCATCCAGAAGTGTCTCTTCTTCTTTTACAAGTTTTAGATGATGGACATCTAACTGATTCTCAAGGTCGGACCATTGATTTTAAAAATACAGTTTTAATTATGACTTCTAACATTCGCCCCAATGTTTCTATGTCGGCTCATAGTGATTCGGCTAATAATGGGGATGAGGATAGAGCCAAAACACTTGATAGGATTAAAACACAAGAACAAATTAGAAAAGATTTGCAAAAATATTTTAAACCAGAATTTTTAAATCGTGTGGATGAGATTCTTTTATTTCGTTCTCTCACTAAGGAGCATATTAAAAAAATTGTTCAAATACAGATTAAGGATGTGCAAAACAGATTGCAAGAAAAGTACATTCATCTCAAATTGGATAAAAAAGCAATTGCATGGTTAGCTCACAGGGGGTTTGACCCCGATTACGGTGCAAGACCTCTAAAAAGAATTTTACATAAAGAGCTATTGAATCCTGTAGCGGATCAAATAATCTCTGGTCAGTTGGAAGAAGGAAGTTTGGTAAAAGTAACGGCTAACGATTTAAACCTAGAAATAATTGTTAAAAAGAATTAAGGTTTTCTACTTATTATGTTTAGTGGGATTGTTAAAAAAGTAGAGCCCATTGTAGGGGTTCGATCTTGTGGAAGAGAGCTAAAAATTCAGGTGCGTCGTCCGCAAATGAAGTGTTTTTCTAATCTCAAACTTGGAGAAAGTGTAGCAGTGGATGGTGTTTGTTTAACTTTAGAAAAACTTTCCTCAAAAATGATGCAATTTCATTTGGGAGAGGAGACTTTAAACATAACAGGTTCTATCTATTGGAAACAAAAAAACCGCCTAATTAACTTAGAATTACCTCTCAGAATGGGTCAGTTTGTGGGGGGTCATTTTGTGAGTGGACATATTGATGGCATGGCTCAAATAATAAGTGTGCAAAGAGCCAATCAGGTAGTGAGATCAAAAAAAGCTAGAAGTGTTCGAAATTTTATGAAGAGCGGAAGTTTTGTAATAGAATTAAAATTGCCAAATAAATTTAAAGATTTTTTTTGGAACAAATGTTTTATCGCCCTCAATGGAGTAAGTCTCACTGTGAATAAAGTGATAAAAAATAAACTATCTGTTTGTTTAATACCAGAGACTTTAAAGTGTACTAATTTAGGGAGTATTGTAGAAAGCATGCTCGACACTGACCAAGCGAATAGTAAAATTTTTAGTGCTGGTAAAGTTTCGGGTTTTGGCAGTGCTAAAAATAAAGATAAAGATAAAACAATAACAAAAATTAACGGTTTTGTAACTTTTGGGGTGGATCCTCTATCTCGAGCGGTGGTTTCTGTGTTAAAAAACCAGAAAGCGTTTCGTTCTATAGAGGGAGATTAGGTTATGTCGTTTCATACTGTACCAGAGCTGATTGCCGATTTAAAAATTGGTAAAATGGTGGTGATTGTAGATGATGAAAACAGAGAAAACGAAGGTGATTTGGTATTAGCAACTGATTTTGTCACTCCGAAGGCTATTAATTTTATGTCATGTCGAGCTCGTGGTTTAATTTGTGTAGCCTTAGCTTACGATCAAGTCAAAAAGTTGGGACTGAATTTAATGGTAGCACACGAGCAAAACCGTGCCGCCAATAAAACGGCTTTTACAGTTAGTGTGGAAGCAGCACATGGGGTGTCTACGGGTATTTCTGCCGCCGATCGTGCACAAACTATTAAGGTGGTGTCTAATCCAAATGCTCAGTCGAACGATATTATTTCTCCGGGTCATATTTTCCCTATTCGTTCTCATAAGGGAGGAGTGTTAAAGCGGGCTGGTCATACAGAAGCGGGAGTGGATTTATGTCGCTTGGCGGGCTTAAACCCATCAGCTGTCATTTGTGAGATTATTAACGAAGACGGTAGTATGGCACGCACTGGGGATTTAAAAAAATTTGCTGAAAAACACAAAATAAAAATTGGTACCATCGAGGACCTCATCCGCCATCGCATTACACATGAAAGTTTTGTAGAAGAAAAGGCAAAAGCTCCTTTTGTGTCCAGTGTGTGTCAGGGGTTTACGATACATTCTTTTGTAGATACGATTCATAATCGTGAACATTTGGTTTTGTCTAAAGGGGTAGTTGATGACGGACAACCCGTATTGGTTCGGGTGCATTTGGCTTGTGTTACGGGAGATGTATTTGGTGGATGTATTACCCAGAGCGGGGATTATCTGCAAGCTTCTTTGCAAAAAATTAATCGAGTAGGGCGAGGAGTTTTAATTTATTTGTGTTTAGAAAACACAACTCATCAGCTCACCAACCGTGTGCAGTCTTATTTAGAGACAAATAAACAACTAACAGTTATGGATAAAAAAGATTATGGGATAGGGGCACAAATTTTACGAACACTTGGAGTATCGAAGTTGCGTTTATTGACAAATTCGCCCGCCCGTCCACCCGGTTTAAAAGGCTACGGCTTAGAAATTATAGAAACCATTCCGATAAAACTCTCCAAAACAGATGGAATAAAATAAATAAATGGCAAGCAATAAAATATCAGATAAAATGGTAGATACAAAAAAAACAATTGCAGAAGAAATAGGCATAGTGAGTGCTGTTTTTAATACTCGCATCCACCAGCTTTTAAAAGCAGGTGCTTTAGATGAGTTAAAAAAAGCACAGGTACAAAGTTTTAAGTGGATAGAGGTGCCGGGTGTGGTAGAAATTCCTTTAACGGCAAAGTGGTTATTTCAAAAAAACTGCCAAGTGGTGATTGCTTTAGGTTGTGTCATCCGAGGGGAGACAGATCATTTTCACTCTTGTTGTCGGTTAGTGGAGCAAGGTTGTATGGATGTGCAGTTAAGAGCCAATCGCCCTTTAATTTTTGGTGTGTTGATGACAAACAATGAAACTCAGGCTTTGGCAAGATCGGGTGGTAAAAAGGGGCATATTGGTCGATCGTCTGTTCGCAGTGCTTTAAAAATGCTTCAGATCAAAAAAAAAATAGCTGACAATTATTAAATAATTAATTAAGAGGGGTATTTTTGATGAAGTCTTTATTAGTGAGCATTCCCCATAGTGGGGAACAAGTGGGAGAAGAGGCCGACTGGTTAAAAAATCTACCAGAGGCAACTTTAATGTGTGATGTCGACCGATTTGTGGACAAGCTGTATCAGCCGGTACTTAATCAATTAAAGATACCCCATGTGATTACTCCTTGGCATCGCTACATGGTGGACTGCAATCGATGGCCAGAAGATGTGGATTGTGATTCAGTAGAAGGGGCTGTGCATCCAGCAGGTACGCATCCAACGGGACTGCATTGGAGGTTGACGACAACGGGGTTTAAACTTATTAAAAAACCTTTAGCACATAGTTTGCATCAAAAAATTGTGGACAAATATTATCATCCTTTTTTTAAAAAAATTGATGCCATTTATCAAAACTTTCGTCAGTTAGATGCTTCAAACATTTATCATTTAGATTTACATACAATGCCTTCGATGGGAACCAAAGCACATAGAGATCCGGGTTGCTTGCGAGCAGATATTATTATTGGCACAGTTAAGGGAACCACTGCTGGTGAAGCATGGACAAAGCAAGTGGTATCTGCTTATAAAGCACAAGCTTTAAGTGTAGAAGTTAATTTTCCCTATTATGGAGGAAGTGTGGTGCAAAAATATGGTCACCCACAAAAAGGTGTGCAAGCTATTATGATAGAGATCAATCGCCAATTGTATATGGATGAAGTTAGTAAGCAATGGATAGCTGAAAAAGCACAAGCTCTTCAACTCAAACTGACAAAAGCGATTTCTCAAATTTATAATAAAATAAATGATGGATAGATTTTATGCTATTTAATTTCTTTAGTTTAGCTGGTTGGTCAAAGCATTGGTCAAAGCATAATAAAGATTTCGTCAACAATTTTTAATTTTTCTCTTAAAAACATTAATTTTTCGTTTTTTAATGTTATATCTCTTTCAACTTGGTTAGTAATAGGTGAATGAGAATCTTGTGCTTCTTTTTTTTCTTTAATAAGTCCTAAAAGGAGACGTTTTGTATTATCTATTTCTGTTTGTATTTTATTTGTTTGATCCATTAAATAATCTATTTGCTGATCTTTTGTATAGCTTTTTTTTAGTTTCTCAATGAGAGTTTCAGCGTAACGTTGGAGTTGTGGAATAGCTTGTAATTTTGTAAGAGCATGTAGTTTTGAATTTTCTTCTAATTTGAGTGATTCTTTTGTTTCTATATTTTGATTCATGTGTGGTTCTTGCTCTGTGTTTGTTTGTGTATTAGGTTCTGGTTGATTTTCTTTTTCTTTTATTTGTTCTACTTCTATTTTTTTATTCACATCATCTGGTTTTTTTTGGTTTTCTTTTTCTATAATGGCATTAACTCTTTGACTAATTACATACAAGGCAATATGCCCTAATACTTTTTGTGTCCCTCTGGTTGTTTTAGATAAGAGATCAGTTCCAGGATAGTGGAGGTTTAAAAAGTCGTTCCATTCTTTTTTTGTCTGATCTAAAGATTCAGCCCGGGTGGCTTGAACAACCATATTGTTTTTTCTCTTTTCTTTTTCTGCATGTATCCAATCAGGTAACCAGTATTCTTCAGATTCTTCTATCCATTTTTCAGATTTGTGTATCCATGTATCATTTTTTGTAGAGAATTTATTCACTAGATTTTTTACAAGTATGAGAAGTTTTCTTAATTTATTTCGATAGTAGTTTTTTGGCTGGTCTAAGTATAGGTCTGGTGCAGAAAATGCTTTTTTACATTCTTTTGTCACTCGCTCGGATACTCGTTTCGATAAAGGTGGTTTATGATCAGGATTGACATTATCGGCAACAGCGTGTGTTGACACTAAACAAAATAGACATAAAGTTACAGCTCTTGTCAAATTTTTATAAGTGATCATTTTACATTGACTCCTTTAGATTAATAGATTAAATCGGTTCCTTAATTTAATTGTATTAAAAAATATTTATTTTTTTTAACAGCATTTCTCTAACAATGCAACTACCATTAATTAAAGTAAGGTGAATACAAAATCAAACGATAAATAAATTGCGTGTAATTTTTACAATTTTTTATTTTTCCCCCACTTTTTTAATTTATTCTTGCCATTTTAATTGATGGAATGTATTTTTTTATAAAAAAATAAGAATTAAGTTTGTTTTTAAACTTAAAATTCTTAAATTTTATTTTTTATTTCAAACGATATTTGTTTAAATAATTTGATCTCTAGGGGGGTTTGTTATGAAGTATTTTTCTAGTTTATTGTTTATTATGTTGTTAGTTTTTTCGGCATTTAGTTTTGGAGAAGATGTCGAACCCAAAGGTTTATCTAAAGGTTTTAGTAACTCAGTAAAAAATTTTAAAGCTTCATTAAGTGCAAAAGGTGCCTCGTTGAAGCAAAAAGGTCAAAATTTTAAGCAAGTTTGCAGAAAATCTTTTGGCATCGATTTTATTGCTAATCAGAAACAAAAAAGAAATCAAAAAAAACAACAAAAAATGGAAAAATTGCGTATTGAAACCAATTTACGGATGAGCTACAGGGACGATCCAAGTTTACATTTGATTTGGGATCAATATTTAAATCTTCAAAATCAAGTTGATATCAAAAATAATATGTTGACTCAAGTGAGACTAACTCCCAATCTCTCTGATTCCGATCTCTCTCATGTGGCTTCTCTAAAAATAGAAACATTAGAAAGAGTACTCGAAGAAGCTAAAAATAATTTATCTTCTTTTGAAGCTGAATTTAGTGTGGAACTCAGTAAGATCAAACCTCTACATGAGAAATATAAACAATTTACTTCTCTTCAAAAGATATATGATGATTATAATAATTTGATTAAAAAGTATGACGACATTCATGTTACTGATTCGACAATATTAAAATTTATTGGGTCTAAAATTTCGGAACGCAAACAATATATTCAAAAATTAACAAAAAAATTAGACAATCTTGTACAAAAAAAGCACAATTTAAAATTGGATATAGAGCTTGTCAAACAAGCATTGTTTTTAGAAGAACTCAACTTGCAAGATATTAAACGGTTAATCGGTTACAATGTGGATCCAAATTTGATTAAACAAAATAATGACACTCAATTCTTTCAAACTTTTCATTTTCTTTTTTCAGCTATTACAACAAAAAAAGCAGCTATTACAACAAAAGAAGAAAAACCTGATGGTCAATTTAACCAGTTAGAGGATCAGAATAAAACTTCCTCTGTAGAAGAACAGGAGATTGATATCAGAGAACAAGAAAGAGAACAAGAAAGAGAATGGGATGAAGAAAAAAAATTGGATGAAAGGTTTGAAAGAGAAGAGGAAGCAGATAGGTTAAAGGAAGAAAGGTTAGCAAAAGAAGAAGATGAAAGGTTAAACAGAGAAAGAGACAAACAATCAGGGAAAGAAATAGTAATAAGAGAAGAAATATAAACTTATGAAAAAGCTTATTTAGCTACCGTAAAAATTAAACATTATTGTTAATAATATAGTGACCTAGTGTAAAAATTTCAATTCATTGTAAAATTTTCACTATTGTTTTAGATTCTTTTGTAAGATATTCTTGCTATTTTAATTGAGAAAGTATAAAGAAAAGTATTAAAGAATTGAGGAATATAAAAAAACAAGCTTGTTGTTTTTAAAGCTTAGTTACAAAATGAGTTATTTTTAGGAGGTTTATTGTTATGAACTATTTTTCTATTTTATTATTTGTTTTGTTAATTTTTTCAGCATCTGGTGCGGTTATCCCTCCTGGAGGAGAATTTGGAGAACCAAAAGGTTTCAGTCATTCACTAAAAGCAACAAATCAAAAGTTTAAGACAGGTTGCAGAAAAGTTTTTAGCATGGAGTTTATTGCTAATCAGAAACAAAAAGCTAGAAGTCAAATACACAAACTTCAGAGAGCGAGACAAAGAATTAATGCTAAAGTTGTTGCTTATGCTAGAATTCATTCTGTGGATAGAATTAATTTGAGAGCTAGAGTTAATGCCATTTTGGCTAGAATGAATGCTCGACAGAAAGAAAAGGGAGTAACAACAGATATAAAGCAACTAGCATCTAAAGAAAAATTTATAAAAGCTCTTGAAGACATACAATTACAATTTGAAGACATACAATCACAAATAGGTGTAAACAAAGAAGTAGCACAAGAAGTACGATTACAAATAGATAATATAGTTCAAAAAATAACACAACAAGTGGAAGCAACACACCAAGAGGTAACACACCAAGAAGCAGTGCAACCTGTTGTAGTTGATAAAAAAGTAGAAGCTAGTGTATCTGAAGATGCATTGGTTAATGAGCAAAAAACATCAGATGATATAGTCCAACAAGTGGAAGCAAACAAAGCAGAAGAAGTAAATGATTCATTAGAAATTAATATAATACCAGGTGATGAAGTAGAAATTACACTGACCCCAGATGGTGAATTGACAACTGAAGTAAATAAAAAAAGTAACAAACCAAAACAAGAGCATGATAGCAGTGGCAGATGGAAGAGTAAATCAACAAGTAAAAAAAATAAAGAAGCCACCGGCAACAAGTCCAAGTCACCTCAATCAGCTAAAAAAAGCAAACCAAAAAACAAGAAAGATCAAAAAGCCAGTAAAACAGATCAAAAGAAGAAAAAGATTAAGCAAACAGAAAATCAGGAGGAAATATACTCACCTAAGTCAGCAATTGATATGGAACTTGGATAATTTTTAATTAAAAATTTGTATACCGACTGCTGACAAACCTATACAGAGAATAGATAGAAGGCAGATATAATTAAAATATAAGATTAAGATTAAGATTAAGATTAAGATTAAGATTAAGATTAAGATTAAGATTAAGATTAAGATTAAGATATAAAAACAACTTTTGTGATAAAATTTTTACTTGATTTTTTTTGTTCGGTTTTTTGTCTAATCCTCTACTGCTTGATAAATTATTTGGATTTCGTCTAAGTTTTTAAAGTTTTTGTGTTTTTGGTATCCTTTTAATAAAATTTGGCATTTATTTTTTAAAACTCTTACAAGCTCTTTTTTTTCTCTTCTATTAATAAATTTATTAATCGATGGGTTTTTTAAGTGATTAGAAAGTGCTCGCACTCTCCATTCATCCATAGCTTTGTATTTTTTTGAAAGCTGGTCAGCGTGTCCTCCATACTTAACCACTAAAATTTTATTAATAAAACCCACTTCTGTTTGGCAAGTTGCTCTTAACCACAACTCATAATCTTCACATACCGGGAAATCTTCTCGAAAGTAACCAATCTGATTCAAAAACCTTCTTTCAATCAAAGCTGAAGATGGGCTAATTCGGCATATTTCTAAATTGTCGCCAAAACATCGCCCCCCTTTTTTAAGATGTTTTTTTAGCTGAGGCACTTCTAGCCCCTCCCTCATCCATCTCTCATTTGTATGAATCAACTTGTGATGATCATTTTGTTTAACCCATTCCATCTGATATTTTAATTTGTCGGGGAGCCACTCATCATCCGAATCCAACAAGGCAATCCAATTGGCCTTACCAGCTCGAATGCCTATATTTCTGGCTGTGCTTACTCCTTTATTTTTTTTTACCGATAATACGCTCATCTGCCCTTTTGGAAATTCACTTATATATTTTTTTAATACAATTGAGGTATTATCTGTTGAACCATCATTTACCACCCAGAGCTTAAAATCTTTAAAATTTTGATTTTGGACAGACTGGATGGCTCGTTTAACCTGATTTGCACGATTAAATACAGGAATAATAATATCCACAATGGGCATAATTTGCCTTTGATTGTTTTTGTTATTTAAAGTATATACAAAAAAATAACCATAATTACCATAAATGAGATGCAAAATCTCAGAACATAAAAAAACAAGTAATTTAGAAAACTTACATAAAAGTAGGTCAAACAAATAGGTCAAACAAAATAGATTAGAAAAAATAAACCAAAGGGAAAAAACATGTTTCGGCAAAAAAAACTGTTTGAGGCATCAGAAAAGAAGTTAGAAATAATTTTTTCTCCTCAAGCTAAGCCTGTCAGATCTTATGGCTTCGATTTTTGGCAAAAACTATGTAAAACCGCTGGCACTCGCATTATTCAGTCGGGCTTGTCTAATTCCTTTTGTGATTCCTATGTGCTGTCAGAATCCAGTCTTTTTGTATGGGATCATCGCTTGCTGATGCTCACTTGTGGTCATGCTTCTTTAATCTCGGCTCTTTTGAATTTGTTAAAAAAAATTCGCTTAGAAGATTTGCAGATGATGTTTTATCAAAGAAAAAACGAACTTTCTCCCCGTAGTCAAAAAACTTCGTTCTTAGATGATTTAAACAAAATTACAAAAAAAATTGATGGTCAAGCTTTTTGCTTTGGTAGCCCCGATGAGCATCATTTCTATTTATTTCATTCCTCCATGCCCTATCAACCGGGTACACACGATCAAACAGTAGAAATTTTAATGTATGATTTAGAAGACAGTATTAAAGAGGTTTTTTTTAATAGTTCTTCAGTAAAAGATATTAGACAGAGGTTGGGACTGAATCAGATATTTAAAAACACACAGACAAACGATTACTTGTTTAAACCTTACGGATATTCTCTAAACGGCATTAAAGGGCAAACCGGTTATTATACTATTCATGTGACCCCTCAAGAGCCGGGTTTTTATGTGAGTTTCGAAACCAATATTAAAGAACAACCATTAGAAGAAATCATTCATCAAGTGGTGTCTTTATTTAAACCAGTCAGTGTAGATGTTGTTGTGTTTTCTTCTAATCACTTAGCAGAATACTCTGCTCCAGATTTTTTTATTCGTTCTTCTTTTTTTGGACGAAAACTCGGCTGTGGATATTATGTTCAATTTTCAAGTTTTTTTAGACCTTACAAACATCCTCGTCCTCCTTTTAATATGTCAGACAATTTACAGTATTTAAAATGACTAAAGTTAATTCCAATATTATTTCTGATTTTCAGGGGAAAGAATACTCCAATTCTTCTATGGATTTATGGGTGGAAGAAAAACATGGCAATCATTTTGCCACCCGGTTTCGTTGTCAAAAAGTTTTATTTTCTGGTCGCAGTGTTTATCAAAATATTGATGTCGTAGAAACCCATAATCAAGGGCGACTTTTACTTAACGATGGCATTGTTATGCTCAGTGACCAAGATGAACCAGTTTATCATGAGATGATAACCCATGTGCCATTATTTACACACCCTAAACCATGTTCAGTTCTCATTATTGGAGGAGGAGACGGTGGAACAGCCAGAGAGGTTTTGCGTCATCTAACTGTTCGCCAATGTGTAAATGTGGAAATTGATGAAATGGTAGTAGAAGTTTGTAAAAAATATTTTCCACGATTAGCCGATTCTTTTTCCGATCAACGAGTGAATTTAAAAATTCAAGACGGAGCATTGTTTGTTAAAAATACTCAACAGACTTTTGATATAGTATTAGTGGATTCTACCGACCCTTTAGGCCCATCAAAGCCTTTGTTCAGCGAAGCATTTTATAAAAATGTTTTTCGAATTTTATCTCCAGATGGAATTTTAGTGGTGCAAGCGGAATCTCCTTTATTTAAAAGAGAAAGAGAGGCACAAAAATTTATTTTGCAATCTTTAGGGCTTGTGTTTCCGCTGGTGAATTTATATCACTACTCTAATGTTGTCTATCCAGGTGGGCTTTGGTCTTTTGCTCTGGCTTCTAAAAAATATTGCCCAGTTAAAGATTTTCAAAAAAACAAAGTATGTTCGATTAAAAATTGGAATTTACAATATTATAATACAGATATTCATCAGTCTGCTTTTGTCCAGCCAGAGTTTTTAAAAAAAGAATTTGGCAATTTGTTTAAACAACCTTTACGGTAAAAATCATTTAATGATTGTTTTAAAACCTTTAACTCATCAGGCTTTGATCGATTTAATCGCACCCAGTTCTTCAGTTTCTAAACAACAAATTAAAAGTGCCATCGAGCAAGTTTCTTCTTTGGGTTTTCGCTATCGAGTGAGAGTTACAGATGGTTACAAAAACTCCTCAACAAAAAAGAATTTTACAGAAGAGTACCAAAAATTTGCTTTGCTAAAAATGGCTTTAATGGCTAAAGATTCAGAAGCTATATGGTGCATTCGTGGAGGTTATGGCAGTCAAAAATTACTTACTCTTCTTTCTCGTCTCAAAACGCATGTTCAACCCAAACTATTAATTGGCTATAGTGATATAACAGCTTTGCAACTTTTTTTAAATCAAAAATGGGGGTGGCCAGTATTACATTTTCCCGTTCTCACTCACTTAAACCAAGCCAGCTTAAGTGCGATTAAAAGATTTCAAAAGATAATTTGTGGTGGAGTTCTTAAAAAAGGAAGTTTGATTTGTCAAAAATTTAAAACACTTAAAATACTTAACTCATCTTTTTTATCTAAAAAGCCTCATTCTATTTGTGCTCCTTTAATTGGTGGGAATATGACTGTGATTCAAAGTATGATTGGAACTGCTTGGGCAGGGTCTTTTCAGCAAAAAATGTTGTTTTTAGAAGATGTGGGGGAAGCTCCCTACCGTGTGGATCGTGCTTTATGGCAATTACAAAATGCAGGAGTTTTTAAAGGGATCAAGGCTTTAATTTTAGGAGATTTTTTACCTCCTCGTTTGTCGGATCGTTCTTTAATGCAAGATGTATTACAATCATTTTCTAAAACTATTAAAACTTTCCCTGTTGTAGCAGGGGTTCCTTGTGGACACGGACCTCAAAAAGAAGCCTTACCATTTGGGACTCAATGTGAATGTTTTTTTAATTATCAAAAAAAAGTGGTCGATTTGTCGATTCATAGTCCTTTCTATAGTTCTTCTCTAAAAAGCTCTTCTCTAAAAAAACAAGGAGGGTAATTTTTTGCAAATTCAAGTACGCACGGGGCTTAAAGGGGAGTTTTCTTCATTTAACCTTCCATCATCTGCAAAAATTTACATGATGGGAATATGTGGCACCGCCATGTCCGCCTTGGCTGGTTTATTAAAACAAAAAGGATACACACTATACGGTAGTGACAAAGCTTGCTACCCTCCTGCTACAGACATTCTGAAAAAACTTAAAATACATGTTCATTTGGATTATAAAGCATCTCGTATCGAAGAAGATTGGGATTTAGCGATTGTGGGCAATGTAGTTACTCGAAAATGGCCAATTACGCAAGCTCTTCTTAAAAGTGGTCGTCCTTATTTAAGTCTTCCAGAAGCACTCAATGCTTTAGTCATTAAACCATCTGTTAATTGTGTTATGGTAGTTGGTACACACGGTAAAACGACTGTTTCTTCTCTGCTGGCTTGGACCTTATATCGATGCGGTTTAAATCCCGGTTTTATGATTGGTGGAGTAGCAGAAAACTTTCAGACCAGCTTTTATTTAAGTAGTAGCAATTGGTTTGTTTTAGAAGGGGACGAATACGATACTGCTTTTTTTGAAAAGACTCCAAAGTTTTTACACTACTCAGCTTCTCACATTTTACTTACCAATATAGAGTTTGACCATGCAGATATTTATAAAAATATGGAAGAAGTTAGACAAGTTTTTTACAACTTGATAACTAAAAAAAAATCCAATGCTCAATTTGTTATAGGGTGTTCTGGCGAAACCAACCCATTAATTAATAAAGCTCAAAGCCAAACACTTACTTATGGTATTCAAACTGGCGATTATCAAATTGTGGATCGTCAAATTCTCACCCCTTCATCTAATCACCCTACTCAATCACCAGTTCGACAAATTGTTTCCGTTCAAAATAAAAAAGGAGAGTATGTGGATCTGGAAATCCCATTAACGGGAGAACACAATGCACTCAATTTTTTGGCAGTTTATACAATTGCTCAATCTTTAAAGTTACCAAAACATCAAGTTCTTTCTGCATTTAAAAGTTTTCAAGGGGTGCGTAGAAGATTGCAAGTTTTAGGGGAATTTAATGGGATTGTTTTAATAGAAGACTTTGCCCATCACCCAAGTGCTGTCCGTGCCACAATTGCCAGTGTGCGAGAAATGTATCCTAAGCGGAGAATTTTAGCTGTCTTTGAACCTCGCTCTAATACCTCTAAAACTTCTATCTTTCAAACCGCTTACCAACAAGCCCTATCTTTGGCTGATCAAGTTTTTTGCATGGAACTTCCTCAAAAAAACTCCCCTACCCCTACCCCTACCCCTACCTCTGCCCCTACCTCTGCCCCTACCTCTGCCCCTGCCCCTGTTTCTTCTTCTAAATTACATTTAAAAGATCATTTGTTTTCTGCCCACACCCTCATACAAAATCTCAAATCTCAACACAACACTCCTGGTCAGATGGCAAAAACTGTAGAGGAAATGACACATATTGTCCAACACTCAGCGGTAAAAGGGGATGTCGTTTTAGTAATGAGCAACGGTGATTTTGGTGGGATTTACTCGTTACTTAAAGTCGTATTTCTGTCAAAATAATGTCTCAATATTTCTTCTTAAATGAGACCTTTGGAAGATAGAAATGTTAGTTTTTTGTTAAGAATCATTTTAAGTCTTTTCTAATCAATTCAATATTTATAATCCTACAAGTAGCAGGTGCCAGTCACTCAAAGCGAGAACATTAAAGGCTGGGACATTTTTGGGTGCATTTTCGGGGGCATTTTTAAAAACATAATGTATTTCATCTGGAGGTTTTTTTAAATTAAGGTTTTATTAGTGACGAAAATTATTTTAAGAGGGATATTTTTCAGTTGGGCGTTTTTGTCTGTTTTTGCAATCGCTCAAATGCAAGATAGTCATTTCTACAAAGTTCCCATTGATGATATTTCTTCTCCTTTTACATTAAACAGTTTGTGGAAAACTCGTATAGAGGGTTCTTTTTTACGCAACAACGAAAGTCGCGAAAGTTTAATGAAAGTCAAATTATTTGGGAAGTTTAATTTAAGTTTAACTCCCAACTTAACCGCTGAATTTGAACCTTATTTAACTATGACAGAAGGGGAAGTTCAAAGCCGTTTTACTCGTCCAGAATCTTCTATAGAAATGCGACAAGGTTTTTTACGCTATCAATTAACGGAAAGTATCAGTTGGCAGGCTGGTTCTATTTATCAAGGGTATTTAGATGCTCCTTTGTTGATTGCCAATCGCTCATTTTTATCTTCCTTTCTGGGGTATTTTTACATGAATGATGTGTACGAAGTGCAAAGCATTTTGCAAGTGAGTATGCCTTCTGTAGTTAATACTTTTAAAAGATATAGCGAAATTGCCAATACATCTTATTTTAACTCTTTGTTTGTGTATGGAGAATGGCTACCTTCCGATTATTATTCTTTTCGTGGTCATGTTACAGGCTTTCATTTTACAGAACTTCCGGCTTTTATTGCTCACCAAAGTAAACTTTATGGCAATACTGTAAAGGGAGTGGGTTCCAGTGCACAACTCATTTATCCCTATTATGGGGTGAATTTTGATATTAGCTCTCAACTGCGAATGACAGGAAATATTTATACTTCTTTAGGATACAACGGTTTGATCAATTTAGGAGGTTCTCCTTTAGAGAATTCTTGGGGAGAAAGAATTTATGTAGTTTGTGATATTTCATCTGGTCAGTGGGCAAAAATTTATTTAAGAGGAGAATATTTTTATAATAACTCAGACACAGCTCCAGCATATTTCAATAGTGAAGCTTATGGACACAACGATAGAAAAGGCTTTTTAATGGAAGTAAAAACTTTTCTTCCGAATGGAAATTTTGAAGTAGGGGTTCGTTATGTCGTATCTCGTCCTGTGCAGAAAATGAATTTAACTTCTTCTTTAGGCGATAGTCAGCATTCTTTTCAAATATTTGTTAGCTCTCGTTATTCGTCTATTTAATTTTGAGATTGGAGAGTTACTATTTGTTACTCGTAGGTGTAAATACTTGATAAATAGTTTCAAAATACCAAGCAGAGTGGTTACAACTACGAGGTCATTCTAATCTGACTGTTCAATAAATAATTGCTTATTGTTCAATTGGGGTTTACAAGCGGAGGGTGGATCGGAGAGGCTTGATTTACTCTCTAATGGGGGGCTTTGTAATATTTACAATATGTAATATTTATAATAATTTAGTTAAAATATTTACTGGTATGATTTGTTGTTTTAGGATTTCTCTAAAAAAAAAGGAAAAAACCCATGAAAGTAATACTTTTTGTTAGCTTATTAATTATTGGTTCTTTTGCGTCTGCTAATTGTAACGAGCAGTTTGAAAATTTAAAAACTTTAAAAGATGAAGATTTACGAGATAGGGATTTACGAAATAGGGATCTACGCGGTTTTGATTTACGCGATATGGATTTAGAAGGTTTTGATTTACGAGGTGCGAATTTAAGAGATGCGATTTTAAAAAGGGCAGATTTGACAGATGCGAATTTACAAAGGGCACAATTGAGAGATGCAGATTTAGAAGATGCGATTTTAAAAAGAGCAAATTTGAGAGATGCGGATTTACAAGGTGCGATTTTGACAGATGCGGATTTACAGTGGGCGAAATTACAAAAGGCAGATTTGAGAGATGCGAATTTACAAAGGGCAGATTTGAGAGATGCGATTTTACAAAGGGTGATTTTACGAGATGCGGATTTGAGAGATGCGAATTTACAAAGGGCAGATTTGACAGATGCAAATTTACAGAGAGCGAAATTACAAAAGGCAGATTTGACAGCTGCAATTTTACAAAGGGCGGATTTGACAGCTGCAATTTTACAAAGGGCGATTTTGAAAGGTGCGAATTTACAAAGTGTACTTTTCATAAATGCAGATTTAAAAGGTATAAATTTGGAATATGCGAATTTACAAAGGGCAGATTTGACAAATGTGCTTTTACAGTGGGCGATTTTACAAAGGGCGGATTTGACAGGTGCGATTTTGATAAGGGCAGATTTGACAGATGCAGATTTACAGAGAGCAAATTTACAAAAGGCGGATTTGACAGGTGCGATTTTGATAAGGGCAGATTTGAGAGATGCATATTTAGAAGATGCGAATTTACAAAAGGCGGATTTGACAGATGCGAATTTACAAAGGGCAGATTTGACAAATGCGATTTTACAAAGGGCGATTTTGAAAGGTGCGAATTTACAAAGTGTACTTTTCCAGGGTGCAGCTTTAGAAGCTATACATTTGGAAGATGTGAATTGGAAAGGTGTAAATTTGCAAGGTGCAATAGTTTCAGAATACCAAGCAGAGTGGTTAAAACTACGAGGTCATTCTCATTCTAATCTGACTGTTAAATAGGCTTAAAACACTAAACTATAGTTATAATTCGTTACAACTACGAGGTCATTCTAAGTTGTGTATTTGGTGCAGGTATCTCTTGGCTGATATCTCTGGGAATGAGAAAAATTTTTTACAAGTATTAAAAATGTCAAGAATGGGTTAGTTTTTTGTAAAAAATTCTTTAACTTTCTATAGAAACTTGATTTTTTTCAAAAAAAACTTTATGGCTGTGCGAGGCTATTAAGTTTTTGTGTGAGGTTATAAGTCTTTAGTATACGAGTTATTGATTGATAGTTGATTGATTACAGATTTTCTATATAAAAGACCTTATATATAGAGAAAAAATATTATTTAAGAGATACGGTTATGAATCAAATTTGGAACTTAAGAGTTAGTTTTTTTATATTAATAGGTTCTTGTTGGTTTCTTTTTGTATCGTGTTCTTTTTTATTTACAAACTCTAACCCATTGGGGAACAGGCGAGGTATTTCTAGTGCTTTAGAGGATCATTCTAATTTTATTGTAGATGAAATTAAAGGTCAGGTGTTGGCTACTCGTTTGAACGGGGTGCCAGAAGAAGTTAAAATTTCTTATAAAGCATGTTTTAGAGAAGTATTTCAAACTGAAAATCCTCTGCCAAATACCTTATTTAAAGTGCATTTGTTTGAGTCCGGTCATTCTGCAGATAATTCTAAAAAAGTGGGCAATCCACAGACTGTCAATCAGGATAATCAAAAAAAATCATCTTCTGCTGATTTATGTAGAGAAAGTTCTGAGTTTGTTTTTTCTGATAAAACTAAACCTTCTTGTTTAAAGCTTCGCACAGATGCCAATGGTTGTTTGACTTGGGCGGAGTTTTATTCTTTTCCGGCTATTAATCAATCGGTGTGGTTTGGTTATCAAAGAGCTTTTGAAGGCACTGGTATTTACGCAGGGAAGACAGTCGTCAACTTGGCTGTTAATCCTTTGCTTTCCATTTTCTCAATGAGTTCAGATATGTCTTTGGTAGATTTACGGTATCACTCGGAGTATCAAAAACGGAACTTTGTTCGTCTGAGTAAAAAAAACTCTCAAATATGTTCTAATTGTATCCATCAACCGGCTAGTTTATCTGCTGTAGTCGATTATTTTTCAAAAACTCAAAACCGACTTCCTCGTTTATGGTTAAATGAAGTTTATGTCAATGTCAGTCAGGAGTTATTTCCCTTAACACAATCGAGTAAAAGTCAGCAAAAGCTTCTTCAAGATTTTAAAGTTTGTGTTCCTCATTCTAAAAGTTCGTGTAAAGATCCTCCTGGTCGATTTTTTAAAGTACAATTAGAGATGCCTTTAAAAATTCGGATCAAAGACCATAGAGGAGCTTCCAAGTTAGTCGCCTTAACTCATGGAAAATATTTGGTTAAACCCTATTTGTTTCTCCAAAGTGATCGAGGGGAGAATTGGTCTCTGCATCGGGATGTTCAATCTGTGTCTGCAGATTTGATTCAAGGTTCTGATCAGACCACTTTACGTGCTGATTTTTACCTCCATGTTCCTTATGAACGCTATGGAATTCCCATTTTATTAGGTTTGAAAGTTCAACCGTCTGGTGGGTCTCATGCATCTAATTTTTTGACATTTGAAGGAGTATTTTCTTTTCCAGATCATTTAAGCAGTGTGATTGGTAGTCAAACCTTAAAATTGGATCATAAGACGATTGCTTTTTATAAAAACTCCAACTCTGCATTGGGTTCTTTTATAGATACTTATCAGCTGTCTATGGATCCCAGAAAAAATAGAGGAAGAAAAGGATTTCGCAAGGCAAGTTGGGATATTGAATTGCGACGGTTTCGTTTTTCGGACATTAGTTTAGAAGAAGGGAAGTGTCCAACACCGGTTGGTCGTTATGTTCGCTATGTGGGTGAAATATGTATTGTCGACCCTCTCACCAGAAAAACTATTCCCAATACTTCGATTGTGATTAAGCGAAGTGAAGTCAATTTTGATAAAGCGGGGCAAGTGTTGTTAGGACCAGCTACTGAAATTAACAAAATAGCAGAAGACGATCGATTTGATAGGGAAAGTTTTTCTATTAAAGGTCAGAGAGAAAATTTATCTGGTGAGAAAGAAGGTTCGACTTTATTTTATAACTCAGATGCAACAGGTTGTTTGCGTTGGATGGATAATTTATATCACACTTGGTATGACCGAGAGCGATATTTTGTTCGAAAAATGATTTTTTCTATACCAGAGCTTGGTTTTGAAGGTGAAAAAATGATCGCAATTAACCCTTGGCACTGGGGTTTTGTGTTCTTTCAAGACATTACTCAATTGGGTTCATCTTCTGTCCGTGTTAATCCTCAACGGGCCGAGCGTCCTCGTTTAGTATTACATGATTTTAGAAGTATGTTTGTTAATCCAGTCTATGCAATCGATCGCTTATTAGGTATTAATATTTTTCAAAATCTGTTGTTTTTATTTCGAACACGAATTGATCGACCGGGAAATATCACCACTGGTTTTGGAGGGCAGAGACCATCTTCTATGGATATTAGAAGAGGATATTATTGGTTAAGATTTATATTGGTCAAAGCTCATACAGAAGAGCAAGGCGGACAAGGTAATTTAGTAGTTAAAACAGAAGATTATATTAAAAATCACTACACTCAATCGAGTAATTTTAACTGGAACGATCATGTTGCCGGTTGGGTATTAGATCGAAATGGTCATCAAACAGGTCAAATGATGAATACTCGCTTAGAATACATCACCCACTTTGATACTTATACGCAAATTAGAGATAGCACAGTGAATGCCTATATCAATTTTATTTTCAACTTAGATCAGTTTATTTTTATCGGATCTAACAATCGAGTGATTGTCCAACTGTTGCCAACAAATCCGAAATATTATGTGTATCGTGAGGGGACTTGTGAAATTAATCCATCTCGTACTCAATTTATGCCTTTTACACAACATGAGTTAATTACCCGACCTTTTATGGGAACTTTTGTCCCCGGCGACAGAAGAAATTGGAATATTTTTAGGGTGTTGAGTACAGATTCTCATTCTCAGTTATCTAATAATTTTTTAGAAAATCAATTATTAGCTTTAGATATGAAACATACAAACTCTTTAATTAATTATGGAAAAAAACACAGCAAAGAGCATAAATTGTTTTTAAAATTACAATCTCTATTGAATATTAAAACTCAAAATTGGTCTGAAACTCCTCTGTTAGCTGTTAAAGATGGAATTAATATTCTCGAACAACTGTATCAATATATGGGAAAATTCTCACAATCTACTATTGATTCAGATCAGTTAGTGGAAGTGATTCATCAAACGAATCAATTTTTAACCAAGGCACTCAGTGGTTCTCATTTGCATCAACGAGTATCCACTTTTCTATCACAAATATCGATTTTGTTAAAAAATCTTTTACCCAAATTGTTAGAGTCTCAAAAAATAACAAATTCAAACTTAAAAAAATCAAACTCAGATCTTAAAAAACAAGTTGCTCAAATTCGAAAAGAATTAACAAATTTGATCAATCAACAATTAGCTCATCCAGAGTTAGAAGACTCTTTAAAATCTTTCACTTTACAAAATTCTAAACCTCCAGAACAAAATAAAACAGAAGATGCTTGGGTTTTTCATTCTCTGACGGATTCTTATAAAAATCAAAAACTTAAACCTTGGACAAAAAAAATAGATTCTTCATCAGAGACAGATCCTTCTTTTTTATCAGGGGCTAATATGAATCACTTTGCATATAACGAGGGTTTAAAAGTAATTGCCATGGACAATCATAAAGTCGCTCAAAATTTTATAAGCGATTTAAATCACTTATCTAATAAATACAACACACAGTATTCATCTTTTCTCGATGTTTCTAGTGGAAAACCTTTTAACGAGCAAGTGGCACAATCTATTATTGAATTGAGAGAAAACCAAGCAGAAAATCCATCCAGTGAAACTCAATGGTGGGAGTCTTTTAAACAAAAAAATAAAGAAATTAGAAATAATTTTCCATTAGAAGATAAAGATAATTATGTGTCTTTTGTTAGAAAAAATAAGCAAATGTATTTACCACCTTTTTCTTCGGAGTGGTTAAGAACTGTTTTAACAGACGGTGTTCATGCTGGAACAATCGATACGCCAGAAGTGATGACTTTTTTGCATTCCATGTGTTTTTTCTGGTTCGAAAAATTTTATGACGAATACTTAGAACAAGATCAAATCGATGTTTTAAGACTCAAGCATATTGAATATTATGACTATTATAAAAGCACTTTGGAGTATTTAAGATCAGAAAGTCACATGGATCAATATAAAAAACTACTCCAATTACAACATGAATATTTTTTAGAAGACTTATCTGAAAATTTTGTAAAAAAAGAAAATCCATTTTTTGTCTATCCATCTGATTTAATTGGTTGGAAACTCGTAAAAAGAATTCAAAATGCGATAAGCGGTTTTTTTACTAACCAAAAAGAATCTATTCAGCAAAAAAAATCTATTCAGCAGACAAAAGTTAATGTTGTGGAATCTCTTTACGGCAAAATTCGTGAGCAATATGATAGAGAAATGGCTGGTTTGCCTTTAATGAGTCATTTAATTAACCCGATGAATATTTACAACCGTATAGAGGGAAAACATCCTTTTTTTAAATGTGTAGCTAATCCATTAAATTTTTTTCATTTAGAATCAAAGGTGATTGTTGGAGATATTAGTTCTCGTTACGAAGATTTAACTTATGAGTATGGGCAAACTCGGTCGTTAAATGTTCAGACTTCGTATGATTGGGCTTATGGAGTGAATTGGGCTATGTCGGTTGGTTTTTCTGGTTCGACGGGGACGGGTGTAGCCGTATTGGGTGGTTTAGGTGATTGGATTCCTTTTAAATGGGTTAATAGTTTATTTACTTTTGCTGGCATTCGTGGGGATGTTGCTTGGAACACAACTCGTTCGGATGCAGAAAGTAGCCGAAGACAAATGTCTTTGCGTGTGGCTAGAACATTGTATTTGACTTTGAATCATTCTGTATTTTCTATTGGGCTTTCTCATTTTCGTCGATGTTTAGTTATTCGTCCTAAAAATTTAGCATTTGAAGGATATTCAGAAGATGATCAAATATGGAAAAAGAAATGGGCTAATAATTTTATGCGACAAATTTTATTTATTAAGTCTGGTTTATTAATTTGTTCAGAAAATATTCATGTTGGGGAAAACGACCCTCCAGAAAGAATTTTAGAAGATTATTTTTATATTTATCAACCATCTCCAGGGGATCAAGGGCAGTTTCAAAACCCTCTGAATTTTAGAAATCGTCCTTATGTCATTACTGTTCGAGGGATTACAGAGCTAGAAAAGTTAGAATTTTTGTTTCATTCTTTTGTAGAACCCAACCAAACTCCTGGTGTAGAAGACTACAATCCAGAACGACCAATGACTAACTTATTTTATCGACATCCAAAAATGATGGATGGGATGAGACGAGCTGTTAAACAAGCAAAAGTGTGGGATAAAACGGGTTTTTATCCAGGAGTTTACAATGTTAAATATAGCGAAGATCATCACTACTTTCGCGATCCCAAGCATCAAGCAAAAGGTGTATTAGAAAAATTTGGAGATTGGCTAACCAACAACAATCCATTAAATTTAATACGGATGGGAACGGATGAACAACCGATCTTAGACAAACCGAGTCGTCAATAAGTATAATTATTATTTAGTGTTAAAAATTTTATTAGTTTCCCATACACTTCCGTTAGGAGTGTCTTTAACTTGAATGTTCATTGCAGATAGTTGGTCTCTAATGGCGTCTGCTTTTTTAAAGTTTTTGTTTTTTCTGGCTAAAGATCGTTCATTCACTAATTGGTCAATTTCTTCTCTTTTTAAATGGTTTTGTGTTATGAAAATATCGTCCAGATTTTTCAAAAACTTGTCGGGAGACTCTTGAAACAAACTCATTATTTTCCCATATTTTAAAATTAATTCCTGAGTTTTCAATGCGTGTTGTGCAATAACAGGTGCATTGGAAGTTTTGTTTTTCAGATCGTTAAAATGGCGAATTTGGGTAAATAAAATAGACAGAGCATTTGGCGTATTGAGATCATCGTCTAAGGCTTTTTCTATTTTTTGTGCTATCAATTTTTGGGGTTTAGAAAATTGGTTATTATCTGTTTTTGCCTCTGAGTTTTTTAGTATTTGTTTAGATCTATGTAAAAAAGAATAGATACGTGTCAGAGCTTGTATACATTGCTGGATTTTCTTTTCAGACACTTCTATCATAGATCTGTAATGAGAAGATAAAACAAGGTATTTAAAAATTTCTCCATTATAAATTGTGAGAAAATTTCGCATAATCGTTTGATTACCCGTGGATTTAGCCATTTTTTCTCCACCAAAAGTGAACATATTGTTATGTATCCAGTATTTAACAAATAGGGTTGTTTTTTTTGGTTGTGTTTGAGCTTGTGCTCGTTCGTTTTCATGGTGAGGGAATATTAAATCGGTTCCTCCGCCATGTATATCGATAGGGGTTTTTAAAAGAGAATGGATCATGGAAGTGCATTCAATATGCCATCCGGGTCGTCCAAATCCCCAAGGGGAATCCCACCCCGGCTCATCGATTGAGCAATGCTTCCACAGTGCAAAATCTCGAGGGTCTTTTTTTCTCTTATCTATTTCTACTCGACTACCACTTATGAGCTCTTCCCCCTTTTTTTTACTGAGTTCTCCGTAGTTAGAAAAAGATGGTACATGATAAAATATATCTCCTTGCACCTCGTAAGCTTTTTTATTCTGAATAAGTTTTTTAATAAGTTCTATCATATCACAAATGTAATGGGTGGCTTGAGGGTTGTGATCATGATTTTTTAGCTTCAGAGACTTAAAATCTTTTTTAAATTCTTTAATATATTGGGTGGATATTTCTTGCATCGATTTATTTTCTTTTTTTGCTCGTTGAAGAATTTTATCATCTACATCTGTAAAATTATAAGCATAAGTTACTTCAAACCCTTTATGTTCAAGATAAAGACGAAGGCAGTTGTAAAACACAGCTCCACGAAAGTTTCCAATATGCAAGAGATCATAAACAGTGGGTCCACAACAATACATTTTTACTTTTGGAGGGTGTAAAGCTTTAAAAACTTCTTTAGTTTGAGTAAGAGTGTTGTATATTTTTAATGCCATTAGAGTTGTGATTTAACTGGTTGTGGACATTTTTTAGGTGGGTGAATAGCCTCTACCGGGCAGGCTTCCATTGCTTCTTTACAAAGAGCAATTTCTTTAGATGTTACAGGTTGTTGAGTAATATAGGCACATTCAGCTTTTTCATCAACTTTAAAGTGCTTTTCGGCAATTAATACACATGCATCACAGGCAATGCATTTTTCGTCCACAGACCATTGATTGTTGTTATCTGGTTTGCTTCTCCCCCCTCCCCCTTCAATCAATTGATTTTCTGAAATACATTTTGGCGAAACAGCCAAAGAATCAGGATATAAATGCGATAGATGATTTTTTGGGTTCATTGCAACACAATTAATCTCTCATACTGACAAACAATCAGCAAGTTATAAAAAAAAAAATTGACAAAAATACGGCATTGTAAGATATAAATAAGCTCTATTTAAACCACGCAAGTGGTGATGATGAAAACCTAACAAGGACCTAACAAGGGGTGTAAAAAATTCAATTTCAAAAGGTATTCAATTGATTTTACATTTTATAATTTCTGTTTTATTAGTTTTTGGAGTTTATTGTTCTCAAGCGGATGTTCGCCCTCCTGGGGGTTACTTTAATCAGTCTGTTGATCGTACGAGTTCTCAATCAGATAAAAAATCATTAAAAGATACTTGCAGTACAGATAATTTAAAGAATCATATAGATTTTTTAAGTGATCAGAGTGTTAGCATTTACAAGAGAAAGTTTTTTTTATATTCTATTTTAGAAAGTTGTGGATCAAATAAAAATCTTGCTGATTTTTTTCGATCTGTTGTATATCACGATCATATAGAATGGATTTTAAAGAAAGTAATTATCGAACAAGTTAATCACCGTTGCAATAAGAAAATAGTGGATTATTTATTGCAGCAGTTGCGACAATCTACAATAGATCATTATCGGAGAGAAGATTTTATTTGGAGTTTATCTGATTTTTTACAAGAAAAACCTATCACGACAGAAAACAATTGCAGTGAACAAATTGTTTCTTCTTTTTCTAAGTTAATTCAAACAGATCAGAGTTATTTAACACCAGAGTTTATGGATTTTCGTACACAAAAAATTTTACCACTTTTGCTATCAATGGTGAGGTTAGGAATTAGAAATCAAATTTCTTTAGTTGGGCAAGAATTAAAAACAATTGCTTTAAATCATAATGTAAACGATCACTTTCGTGCAATGGCTGTTGAAGCTTTGCAAGGTTTTGGGGCTTATTCTGTATTTGGAGTGGATGGTTTGTATCAGGTGATTAAAGATATAACTGTTCGTTTGAGTAAAAAAACATATTTAGAAATGACAGATAGTGAGTTAGTTCGAAATCAAAAAGATAACAAAATTCGTCAATATGCTCTAACCTCTCTTGAGGAGTTAGCTAATGGGAGTTATTTTAGTTTTTTAGATGGTATTGTTGGCAATCGGGAACATTTGGATGCACACACACATCAATTTTATTGGAGGAGGGTTTTGTTAGATCTTCCACCTCCAAAAGACAATTCTCATATTCTGAATGTATTAAAAAAATCTTCTGATGATTCAATAGTGAATGATTGTTGTGGTATTTTTTTTAAAAATTTGTTGCAATAAATTGAATTTTTTTATTGGTAGTTTTTTTTAAGTTAGTTAGGATGAATGATTATAGATCAATTATGAACTGTTGCTCTGTAAATAGAGCATATTGAGTAGGGCAATGTATATAAGAATTTTGCAAATTGGTATTCGGTTGGTGTGTTTTTTAATTTGTTGTTTAGGGTCATCTTTTTTTGTGATTGCAGAAGAATTTTCTTTTTGTAGAAGAGCATTTAATTCTATGGTTTTTAAAATTCAATCCATTCAAAAACAAGTAGAAGAAAATCAAAAACAAAAGCGTATAAAATTTATTCAAGAAAGAGATCGAGCAGTTTTGTTGAATAATATTAATAATATGAGTGATAGTATAGATCGAGAAAATAAAAAAAGAGATATTATTATTGCATTTTTTACATTTTATGTAAATTTCGATATATTACCAAAGCAGTATTCAGAAAAATTTTCTAAATTAACAAATGGACACTTGTTAGATATGAATAAGAAAGCTCAGGATCGGATGGATTTGATAAATAAAATAGATAATTTAAGATCTCAAAAAAGTATGACACTATCTGATAAAAACCAATTAGTAGCACATACTAATCAATTATTTAGAATGTATTATCATTTAATAGAGGGGCATAAAAATGAACTTCAAATGGTTAATCGTCAGTTAGAATATTTTATAGAAGAAACTAAAGATTACTTTTTATTACCGGTTGTTTTAGATTTTAAAAAAAATCAAATCACTTATCGAAAATAAGTATTCAAAAATAATAATTCAGTTGAATTCATAAATCAGCATCTTCTACAGAAGTACAAGTTTTATAATTGACATTGATACTTTCAAAATGCCTTTTACCACAGCTGATTTTATTTTTTTCAAGCCCTCGCAAATTTAATTCTTTTAAACTACTTTTTGTTTCTCGTATCATATAAACAATATTCCCATTTTGTTTCAAAATGGCCCAATCTGGATTGTAATCTCCCACAGGAGTAGGCACTTTAAACCAATTCGGCAATTTAATAAAGTACTTGATGTTATTCATATTTTCTAAACTTTCTGCAAACTTTTTTTCGGTATTTGATTCATAATAAATATAATCATAAATAGACTTTTTAGTTGGAATAACTTTGTCATCTACAAATTCCATTTTATGTGCTTCTTTTTTAAATTCTGACATTTCATAACATTTTTCTAATTTTTCATATTGAATACCATCAATTATTAAATTATGTAAAGTGTTTTTAATGTTTTCTACTACTTGATCCATAAACTGTTGAGGATTTTTGGTAAAATCATCTAATCGTTCTGATTTATCTAATATATTAAAAATGGTTCTTTTTGTGATAGGGATTTTTGTTTGAATATATTTTAAAATATTAGGTAATTTAGTTTTGTGGGGTTGTAAATAATGAGTTGGAGTTTTTGTAGTATAAGCTACAACACCTGTAGATTGTATTTGCAAATCAGCTCTATTAGATATAACCTTAATCGGTTCTATAGCTTTCATATTTTTTATAGCCTTCGCAGATTTGTTAATCAAATCTCGAGTGTTATAATATACAGAGTAGAGTGTTTTTTGCGAAATAGTATTCCAAAATTTTTTAAACTCAGGATCTAAAAAAGCTTTATTATTTAAATGAGATTTAACTTTGCTTTTATGTTTTTTTATATGTGAATCCATTTGATATTGTTCTATTATTTGAATAACATCATTAGTTATCTCATTAAATTTTTCTGGAATAGAAAATGTATTAGTTTTGACAGATTGGTTAAATGTTGTTTTTATCAGTCCATTTTCAGAAATAAAATTTTTTATTTTAAGATGATTCCATATTTTTTGTGAATCTTCCAAAGATATTGTATGTTCCTTACCTTTTTTGTCAAAAACCATTTCTACAAATGCATTTAAAGGTAAACTTCCAAACACTACTCCATTTTCTTCTTGAAGTTCTTTTTGCAAGCTTTTTGTAAAATCATTATAGCTTTCGTTAGCTACAATCACTAACTCGTTGATTAAATGATCTTGGATTCTTTTTCCTTGTTGGTTGACAGGGAGCCTTAATCCTCTTCCAATTTCTTGTCTTTTTTTTATAACAGAACCTGTTTCATTAAGAGTACATATTTGAAAAATATTGGGGTTATCCCAACCTTCTCTTAAAGCAGAATGAGAAAAAATAAATTTAAGTGGGTTATTAATGTCTAAAAGTTTTTCTTTATCTTTCATAATCAAACTATAAGTATCTGTATCGTCTATAGTGTTGCCTCTTGTATTTTTTAAAGCCCCTTTTTTATCTTTAGAAAAGTAACCATTATGGACTTGAGAAACTTTAGTTATATCTAATTTGTTTTTATATTCTTTTGATATCTCTTTATAAATTTCTTCAAACCATTTTCCATAAGGTCCTAGGGTAGAATGACCTTTTTCATATATTCTGTAATTTTCTACTCTATCTAAAAAAAACAATGATAATACTTTTATATCTAAATTTTTTAATTGGTTTTCTTTTTCAAAATGTGCTTTTATCGTTTCTCTAATTTGAATTTTTATAACAGCTTGTTTGCTACCTTCTTGTTCTTGCCCTAAGTAAAGCTTTAAGCTATTTGAAAACTTAACAAACTCATTACCCGGTTTACAATTAATTTCTGTTACTTTAAAACCGTTTTTATAGGTACTGTTTTCTTTTGAAAAAATAAATAAATCATCATGTTGTTGGCATACCTTTTTTATTAATTTTCTTCTCTCTTTTACATTTTGATAAAACTGTAGAGTGCAGGTTATTTTGTTATTTTTGTTTACAATTTTTAGTACTTTTATGTAGGCATTTGTAGGGTCGTTTTCTTCTACAATAGAAGCAACAGAAATCTTTTTAACTAATTTATTTTGAAAAGCCTGTATAGGGTCAAGTTTATAAATAAGATTATATAAATTACGATGGGTAGCAGAATACCGTAAAGTACATAAGGGATTTAAAGAGCGAATAGCTTGACGAGATATTTCACTTTCCATGTTTTGGGGCTCGTCAATAATCACAATGGGTTGTGTTGCTTGCACAAACTCAATAGGTTTTGCTCCTCCCATTTGATCTCTTATAGAGTGCATAATATTGGTATCTTTATTAAAAGAATCTATATTAATTATCATAATTTGCAAAATATTACCTATAGCAAAACTTCTTAAAAGGCTTGTTTGTTTAGATTGATAAACAAATTTTTCAAACTGTATTTTGTTATAGAGTTCTTCAAAATGCATTGTCATCATAGATAGAGATTTTAAAACTCCCTCTCTTACAGCTATAGAAGGAACCACAATAATAAATTTGTTAAACTTATATTGTTTATTCAGTTCAAAAATAGTTCTTAAATAAGTGTATGTTTTACCAGTGCCTGTTTCCATTTCTATAGAAAAATTCTTTCCTTTAGAATTTATATTTTCTGAAGAATCAATAAAGTTTTTTTGTTGTATAGATTTTAAATTTTTATTTATTTCCTCATCACTTAATGTGAGTTTATTCCCATACCCGGGCATAGAATTTTTAATATCAATAGTCATTTGCTCTATGTTTTCTGTTTTTCTTTCGGTTATATTAAAAAATGTATGAGAAGCTACTTGCCCCTTAAATAAATTTGTAACGGCAGAAATAGCATCTAACTGGTATTGTTGATTGGAATTAAATTGTAATTTCATTTATTTTTTTTACCATTATTAATGGTTTTTTTAATTATCTTCCAATAGCCAGCTTTATCAGAACCCATTCTTTTTAGTATTCCTTGTTTCTTTAATTTTTCTAAATGATATTTAATACCATCAACAGTTATATCTTTAATTTTTACTGATATTTTTTGTCTTGTAATATGAGGATTTTTCTCAATCAAATTTAAAATCTGGGTAGTTTTCTGGGTAGTGTTTTGAGTAGCTTTCTGAGTAGCTTTCTGGGTAGCTTTCTGGGTAGTTTTCTGGGTAGTTTTCTGGGTAGTGTTTTGAGTAGCTTTCTGGGTAGTTTTCTGGGTAGTGTTTTGAGTAGCTTTCTGGGTAGTTTTCTGGGTAGTTCTTAAAGGAAGTATCTTTTTGAAAGTAACACTATAAAACATGTTATCATGTTGAATTTTAAGTTTAATTTTCTTTTTATGTTTTACAAGAGCTGATTTGATACGTTTGATTCCTGTTCCTGCTTTTTCTATGTAATTAGCTCTATGTAACATGGAAGCAATCAGAAGGTTACGAGGTACACTTTTAGTTCCAAAGTTTTTTGAGCTTAAACCGCTAGGTAATCCTCCTGGATTATAGATTTCTACCCTATCAGAATACACTTCTATAACAACATGGCACCTTCTTTCAAAATAATCTCTATGGCAAACAGCATTTACAATTGCTTCTCTTAAAGCGGTTTCAGGATAATCTGGAATTTCTTCTCTACGAGGTTTGCCGGTAATAACATACTCTGTATTTGTGTGTCTCTGTACGAAAGACAAAGAATTTTCAATATTTTCTATAATATTTCCCTTATATTGCTTCCTATCTAAAATTTTAACTTTATCTTTATCTTTAAATAACAAACAGTCCACAAGAGCATAGTTCATAATAAAATCTATATCTTTAGAAAAAAACAATACACCTAAGTTTGTTAATTTTTTATCAGATGTTAAACAGTCAAGATTTTGCAAAAGAATATCCTGGTTAATTATGGAGCTAATTTTTGACAGCTTTAAAAAATATTTGAAAGCTTTTGAATCAAAATCTTTTTTAAAATCAGCTTTTGTATTAACTAATTCTCCAAAATTAACTCTACCTTCTTTTTTAAAAAAATTAATAATTTCATCTCTTGTCATTTTTTGAGAATTTGCTCCTACTCTCATAAAAAAACCTCTGGAACATCCATAAGGTTTTTCTTCACCTTCAGGAACATAAATAACAATAAGATTATTTTTCACTTCAACAGATATATTTAGCTTAGGTTGTAGTTTTTGCACTATATCTTGAATTTTAGAACGCATGCGGTTATTTGTATCAATACCTTTAACTGTTCCATCATCAGCTACTCCCATTATAATGCGACCGCCTGATGAATTAGCAAAGGCACAAACTGCATCAATAAGTGACTTATCTAAGGTTTGTTTAAATTCTGTACGGTATCCTTCACCTGTTAGAATAAAGTTTTTAATATCTTTATCAATTATATTGATACTATTTTGTTTGTTATTTTTTTTCATTAAATTACCTTAAAGTTTCTAACTCCAAAAGAATTAAAAGTCTCTTGAGCATTGGTTTTTAATTGGTCATTATTTTCAAAACCTATATCTAAGCATACCACACGAGCAGGTTTCAGTTTAGCTATTTCTTTAATAAGGTTTTTTGTAATTTTGTCCTCTAAGCAAATTAAAAGAGCATTATTATCTATAGAATAAACTTTTTTATCAGCTAATTTTATAGTTGTTGTTTTAGTTGTAAGTGGGTAACCTGTTTTTAAAAGAATCTCATAAAGTAAATCTTCTTTAGAAGATTTTTGATCAATAAATTCATCTATGTGCATTTTTATTTGATTTGATGAATTTTGATCAGTAGTTTCTTCTTTCCATATTTTGAAGTTAGATTTGTCTAATTTAAAGACTTTAAATCCTAAGTCCAAGTTATTTTTATTTTGATCTAAAAGACTTTGTTGTTTATTTTCTTCTTTGATTTTTTTAATAACACGCCGAATCCGTTCTTTTCCAATATCAGCAACAGTTTTTAACCATTTTAGGTCATTAGTGTTGTAATACTTATCTTTATCTACATTTTTAATAAATTCAGGTAATTGGATTGATATAACTTGTAAGTTATTTTGGTGTTTTTTATTATATTCCATAATTGCATGTACTGTAGAATTAGAACCTGAAAAAAAATCCATAATAATATCTCCAGATTTTGGGTTTATTAACTCTAGCATCCTTTTTATTAATAAAATTGGCTTCTTGCCATTAAGATACTGAATATTTCCTTCTTTTGAAATATTATTCCAATTTAAATCACTCCATAAAGTACCAATTTTATCTTTTTTTATTATCGTATCTTTCTTTTTTTCAGAAACATCTTTCAGCCAAGCTATCAAATCTTTGTTCCGACCTTTATAATATAAAATTGTAGTTTTTCCTTTATTTTTTCCAGATTCAGGAGTGTATTCAATACTTAAAAAATCATCTTCATATTCAGTTGCATCGAGCACTCTTTTTCTAATTGAACTCTGTGCATTAGTGTCTCTAAAAATTTTATCAAAATATTCTAGATATATATTTTTTTCTAATTCATTTTTTTCTTCTGTTGAAAAACTTCTATTTAATTTAGATATTTTTTCTTTTATCAAATCATCTATTGTAGTAATTTTTATATTAGTATGTTTAAATATTTTAATTTTGTTTTTTGATCCATCTTCAATATTTTTATAAAATTTTTTATTACCAAAAGAGTTAAGAACTCTAGTATATTTCCAACTCTTTTTTATTTTTTTGTATTCTTTAATATATGAAAAAAGATCTTTTTCTTCATAAATATCACTAAATTCAGTCATTTTAGAAGTATCTTTGCAATAAAAAAGAACATACTCAATATTCTTTTGAAGACTTTGACCTAAATAACTTCCACTAACGCCTGCAATTTTTGTTTTTATATGCATACAGTTTATAAAATTTTCTTCGCCGAAAATTTCATCACAGATTTTTCTTAAATTAGTTACTTCATTATCATCAATGCTGATAAAAATAACTCCATCTTCTCTCAATAAATTTCTGGCTAAAAAAAGTCGCGGATACATCATGTTCATCCACTTAGAATGAAACCTGCCGTCTGTTTCTTGATTGGTAGAAAATTTTTTACCTTCTGAATCTTTTTGCTCTGTATATTGCAAATAAGTATCTAAAGTCTCTGAATAGTTATCAGGATAAATAAAATCTTTACCCGTATTGTAAGGAGGGTCAATATAAATCATTTTTACTTTGCCATAGTAGGAATGTTGCAGAAGTTTTAAAACTTCTAAATTATCACCTTCTAAAAATAAGTTGTTAGTTTTATCCCAGTCTACACTTTCTTTTTTACAGGGCTTTAAAGTGCCAAAACTTGGTTGCTGAATAATACGAAAACAATCAGACTTACCCGGCCATACTGTTTGATAGCGTTCTTGCCCATTATCTAATTCTTTTCCAAGGGTGGCTTTTAGTTTATTCCAGTCAATTTGTTTCTCATTAAAAACTTCTGGAAAAAGCTGTTTTAGTTTGCTTTTTTGCTCTTCAGTAATACTCATAGAGCTTAAGCTTATTTTCTTGGTTTTGGTATTATATCTGTTTTTCTTTTTCATTTTTTCTCCATAATGTTTAATGTGTTAGCATTATTACATATTTATTAGTATTTTTGTATGAAATTTATATATTATCTCCCTTTTTCTATAGGATATAAACTTATTTTTCCACAGTTACATTTCCAGCAATTAGTTTGCTTTCTTTGAGGTAATTCTTTACATTGATCACATATAAGTGTCTTTCCTAATTCAATAGTTTTATTTAAAAAAGAGTGTACTTCTTTATCAGAAATATCTGATCCTTTTTCATTAAAATGACAACCTACTTGGTTTCTGATAGGGTTTGTTATTTGAAATAAATTATTTATCATATCTGAAAGGATAATTGTCTTATTATCTTTTTTAATTTGTATCTGTTTTATAAATTTTTTTGGAAATGCATTCATTAACTCTCCTAAAGTATAAATAGGGCTTGCTCTCCTGGGAAGTTTAAGTTTATATATAAAAGTTAAATGATCTAGTAAATTTTCTAAAAAAACACTTGTTTTAGAAGCAACAATTTGGCGATCAAGAGGTTCTTTTTTTTTAAGCTCTTCTAATTCTTCAATCAATAGCTTTGTTTGATTACTTTTTATTCCTTGTTCTATAGACCAATTGGTTGATAATTCAATAAATTGAATATTTGAACTATGTTGTCGATGGAATTTGTATTTATCACGCCAAGGACGATAATGAGTAGTAAGGATGATTTGATTAAAGTTTTGACTTTCCTTCTCCAACATTTGAATAAAGCGATCTAAATGTTGCTGATCTAAAGAGGTTACAACATCATCTAAAACAAGTATGTTATTTTTAAAATATTTTGCCATAGCAATAAAAACACAGATTCCAAGAGTATCTAAATGAGAATCACTAAAATAAGCTTGTGGTGGAATACCCTCTTTATTCTGAAAAGTACTCTTAATTTCAAGAGACCCTTGTGTTTTTAGGTTTAAAAGTAATTGGATATTATTCAAACCTTCATCAGGATGAAGTTTTAAATACAAATCTTCTATATCTTGAGAGATTTTAGTTAAAATATTTACTACATAGTTTTTTCTTTCTTTTTCTATAATTTTTAAGATTTTATCTAAGTATTCTTTTTTATTGTTTAAATTTTGTATATACTTTTCTGTTTCTTGTAATGAATTAAAAGAAGTTTTAATTAAATTTAGTTGGTTTAAATTTTTTTTATCTTTCTCATAGGATTCCTCAAGAACTCTAAGTGACAGTTGTACATCTTTAACAAATAAAGAAGTTTTATTTAAGTCAATTTGATCTTCAGTTAACAAGTTATTTTTATTAAAATTCTCTATAATTTTTTTTGTTTCAATAACACTGTTTTTTTCTTTACAAAAATCAATTAGTCTTTTGACTGATTTTTTTAGTGATATTTTAATTTCAGAGTGTTTGTTTTGAAAGAATTTATAATTATCTTTTGCTTTTTCAAATTTCTTACTTGCTTCTACTAAATTGTTCATATTGTTTAAACGATCAACAATTCTTTTTTGTAAATCATCAAAAACAATAGGCTGTTCACAAGCAGGGCATTCTTCAGCAGTTTTCTTTTTTTGTAAAAAACTTTTAGTTTTTGTTAAAATATCAATAATTTCTTCTGGTTGATTTTCTTTACTTTGTTCTTGTAAATTACTTTTAGCTGTCTCGAGTTCTTTTTTTGATGTATTACATTCTTTTATTTTTTTTTCTAGTTTTTCCCAATTGTTATTAAATCCCTCTATTAAATCAATAAGTTCTTCGTAGTTGATAGTGTTTTCTGTTAACTCTTGAGTATTTTTACTACTTATATTTTTAGCCCATTTGAGATGGTCATTTTCAGGTTGCCCTTCCTGTTCCCATGATTGTTCAAGATTCTTGTCTTGGGTTTGTCTATTTGATATTTTAGTGTTTAATTTAGCATTTATATATCTAATACTCTCTCTAAGAGAGTTTTCAGAAGAACTAATATTTGGTAGATCGATAAAATCTTTTAATTTTTCATATCGTGTTTTTGGTTCTGCATTTATTAATTTAAGTATTTTATCTCGTCTTAATATTCTAACTGACAGCAGTAAATTACTATCTCCTTTAATTTCTGGTTTGGATCCATCTAATTTGCCTTTAAATCCATATCCTTGATTAGTTTTAATACATACTTCAACATCCTGTGATGTGGAACCTAAAGATGGAAGGTGACTTTTGATGTTTGTTGAACTTTTTTCTTTTAAAGAACCACATTGTTTATTAAAGATAAAATCTATTGCATCAATGATTGTGGATTTACCTGTTCCATTTTCTCCAAAAATCATTACCATTGATTTTTTTTTGTCAAAATCTATTTGTAAAGTCTTAGTTGCTCCACGAAAAGAGTTTAATTTTATAGTTTGAATTTTATTTTGATTCATAAATTTTGACCTTTTTGTTCAATGTAAAAATCTGAAAGTAAATTCCAATCTTCAGCAGATACTTCACCTAAAGATAATTTTTTTATCCATTCCTCTTTTTTATTCTCAAGGAGTAGTTTTGATTTTAAAAGTTTTTCTACAACTCTTTTTGCTACAATATTATCTGGTTTATCACTCAATTAAATCATCTCCCATTCTATTTCAAAAACGATGTTCTCTTTAATATTTTGTTTAAGGCAGGTTTCAATATTATCAATTAATTGTTCTTTTTTGTATTCAATCTCTTTTTTAGCTATTTCGTATTCTTTCCATGCTTTGTCTCTTTTATTTTCTGTATCACTAACCTGTTTTTGAAGTTTAATTTTTTCAGGCAAAGAATTAGCTTTACGAGCTGATCTTCTTAACTCTCTAATATTTTTATCCATGCTTTTTAATTTTTGCTTTAGTGTATTTTTTCTATCCTCTGCCCAGAAATCCAATTTATCCATCTCTATATCAAAATTTTTAGAGTTTCTCTCTGTAACCTTATTAGTAATTTTTACTTTTTCTTTTTCATACATGCTCGTTAGCTTTTCAGTAGTGACTTGATTTTGTATATCAGATATTTGAGCTGGAATCAAAAAAAGCTTTGAACATTGTTCTGTATCTAAAGCTTCTCCTGTGTTAGTGATGGCAGAAAAAACCAAATAATCTTCTTTCTCAAAACTACGTATAGTAAGCTTCGTTAGTCTTAACAAACCTGATTTGCCAATAAATCCCTTTAGTATACTAATTTTTGGACCTTTTCTATAATTAAAAATTAATCTTTTTTTATCTGTTTTTTTACTAAGAACTTGATCTATAATTTTTTCTGCTAATGGGTGATTGGGTCTATATATATGAGAATCTTGTATATTATTGCCCATTTTATAAGGTCCTAAAGGGATGGTATTTAAATCAAAAGGTCTTATTTTTAAATTAAAAATGTAGTTGTTGGGTTCAAATATAGCATTATCCTTTAAAATTAATTTTGTAATTTCCCAGAGCCATTTTTCATGTTTATCTAAGTAGATTTTTCCATTTTTTTTATGAGTTCTTAATTTTTCATGAACCTCTTCATCAAAGTTTTCGATTAGTTTTTGTCTTGTGTGTTTCATTTTTTCATCAATGGGTTGAGACATTTCTTCTTGTAAATTATCAAAAGCTTTGTTAATTTCTTCTAAAGTGCGACACTTTTGGTAGATGTTTAAAATTCTTTTTTCAAAATCAACTCCAGATTCAATACTTCCCAATACTTCATCACTAGCTCCAAAAATACCTTCAAAAAGTTTGAATTTTTCTGAAAGCAATTGAAATACTCTTTTGTCTGCTTCATTCTTTTTATTTAAAAAATTTACCACTACAACATCATGTTTTTGTCCATAACGATGACATCTTCCAATTCTTTGCTCAATCCTCTGAGGATTCCATGGCAAATCATAATTTACTATAAAGGAGCAAAATTGTAAATTGATACCTTCAGCAGCAGCTTCTGTAGCAATCATAATTTGAGCTGTGTGTTTAAAGTAATCCACTAGAGCTGATCTCATATCTGCTGTTCTGGATCCTGTAATACAGTCAGAATCTTTATTTTTACTTTTCCAATCTTGATAAATTTGTTTTGATTTATCATCGTTATTTGATCCGTTAAATAAAACAATTTTATCAGTATATTCAGTTTTACTTAATAATTCTAAAAGATAGTTTTGTGTTCTCCTGGATTCTGTAAAAATTATTACTCTCTCCATAGCATCTAATTCTTTTGCTTTTGCAAAGCCTGCCTTGAGAGCCTTTAAAAGAGATTGTCCCTTTGTATTTTCTTTTATAGAAAATGCTAAATCTCTAAACTCCTTTAGTTCATCAATTTCCCCTTCTATCGCTTGTCTGTTTGATTCAGATAATTCAGGTTGAATTGAATTTTTTTCTTCATCCCATTCTTCTTTTGTATTTTCAAAAGATTCAAAATCTTCTGAAAGTTTTTCTTCTGCCTTATTTGTTTGGTTTAAGTCATTTTTTAGTAAAACTTCTAACCTGTTAATCATTTTTGTTAAGGCTCCATGAATAGCAAATGTAGAAGACGCCAAGAGCTTTCTTAAAACCAGTGTAATTAGTTGCCTTTGGCTGGAAGGGAGAGCTTTAAGATTTTCTCTTTGCAGATAATTTGATATTTTTTCATATAAAACTTGTTCTTCCCTCTTAGGAGTAAATTCTTCAGTCATTGAGATCCGTTTTGTATATCGAACATATTCTTTAACCTGCCTTCTTAAAGTGCGTTGACAAACTAAAGCCAGTCTATTTTTAAGTTCTTTATAAAGTTCTTCATTTGATCCAATCCGTGAGGAATATTGAGATTTAAAGCTTATTTCATCTCCGAAAATATGTTTATCTACAAAGCTGGTGAGACCATAAAGTTCCATAAGAGAATTTTGTAAAGGTGTCGCTGTAAGTAAAATTTTAGGGATATTCTTAAATGTATCTCTTAAAGAACGAGCAATCTTATTTTGTGGTTTATAAACATTTCTTAGTCTATGAGCTTCATCAATAACAATTAAATCCCATTTGATTTGGTTGGCATATTTTGATTTGTTTCTTGCAAATTGGTAAGAGCAAATGACTAACTCATTATTTCTTTGAAATGGATTTTCCATATCTTGTTTGATGTTGATATTGAAAGATCTTGTTTCTAATATACAAGAAGGTAAGAAAAACTTTTCTGAAAGTTCTTGATTCCATTGTTTTCTTAAACTAGAAGGGACTATAATTAAAAGATTTCTTTTTCTTTCAGCCCATTTTTGAGACAACAAAATACCTGCTTCAATAGTTTTTCCAAGTCCTACTTCATCAGCTAAAATTGCACCTTTTGATAGAGGAGATTTAAAAGCAAATAAGGCTGCATCCACCTGATGAGGATTCAAATCTACTTGAGCAGACATTAAAGTTGAAATAAGCCCTTCAATATCGCCAGATGGTCGGCGTTTTGTTAGCTCCTGAGCATAATACTTAGCATGGTAGTCTGTTATTTCCATATTTGTATTTTGCATTTTAAATACTTCTTAACTTGTAAAAAAACTATTAGTATCAATATTCCAATAATTAAGATTGCTATTTTATCAGACTTTTGTTGTTTTTTGATCTATTTTATTAAAATATTTGTAATAGATCTCTTTGTTGACGAATCAGCTACTTGACTCTAATTAAAAAATCACCTGATACAAACCCTACAACTTTGATGATCCCTTAAGTGAGTCTATATACCTTATATTTAGATGATAGTAAATGGGATGGTAACCCCAATGAACCAAAATATATGGTGTGGGGTGCTACTCTTTACTCAAAAAGTTGGACTGCCTAAAATAAAAAACCTATCATACTTAGTTTATTAGAACCGTCTATTTATTTCTCTTTTGAATTCCATAATCCATTAGTACAAATAATGGAGTTTAAAGTAATAAAAGATAAGGAGGAAAGAATTATGCCATCATTACAATGTTCATTAGATGAAGCTATGGAAACGAGTTTAAGAGTGGTTCGGAAATATTTTCCGAACTTTAATTTTGAAGGAGCTTCAATATACAATTTAATCTCTTTATTTGTAATTTTCACTTGTTTATGTAAAATAGTATGAACTTTCTTGTAAATTTTACAATACCTTTGCAAGATGTTTGATTACAATACGATTATATAGTTAAATTTAAACTAAAAAAAAACTAAAGAATAAAAGAAAATATTAAACCAAAGAAACAAAAAAACTACAGAGAAGGAGAAAAAATGAAATCGATTCTAAATAATAGAATATATTTTACTATAGATAAGATAATATCTATCAAAAAGCAAATATCGAACATTATTGTGTATTTGGCGTACTCCCTTGTTTTTTGTTTAGGATCTTCTTTGTTTGTTGTTACAGTAGCAACAGCAGAAGAGTCTTCTTTTTGTAAAAAAGTATTTAATTCTGTAGTTTTTAAAATTCAATCCGTTCAAAAACAGAAAGAAAAACAAAAAGAAGAAAAACAAAAACAAGCAGAAGAAAACGAAAAACAAAAACGAATAAAATCTATTCAAGAGCGAGATCGATTAGAATTAGTAATAAGTATTAATAATCAACTAAATAGACTAGTTTTAGAGAATAGGGTCCAAGCTGGCATTTTTTCATTCTGGGAGACTTATGCAAATTTTGATAAATTACCAAAGCAGTATTCAGAAAAATTTGATAAGTTTATAAATCAATATATATTACATACGCGTCAGACAGACAAAGAGCAGAAGGATTTAATAGATAAAATAGAGCATTTACAATCTCAAAAAAATATGACATTAGCGGATGAAAATCAATTAACATCAAATCTTAATCAGTTGTTTAGGGTGTATTATCGTTTAATGGACAATCACACAAATTTACTTCAAATGACTAATCGTCAGTTAGAAAATTTGATAGAAGAAAGCAAGGAGTATTTTTTACTACCAGTTGGTTTAGATGTTCCAAAAAATCAAACCACCTATCGAAGAAAATAATTTGAAAAAAATGGTCGGACCGACTGGATTTGAACCAGCGACCTCCACCACCCCAAGGTGGCACGCTACCAGGCTGCGCCACGGTCCGAAATACATTTTGTCTGCCAGTTAATTTGCCCTACTTACTTTAAAATGACATCCCTCAAATATCCAAACTATATGGTTTCAAAATTTATTTTTACAACCAAGTCATTACAAACGAGTAATCACTCCTAAGCTGACATAATTCATGGCTCGTTTTGTAACTCCCCAACCAGCTTCTATATTGAATTCAAATTTGTGAAAGTAAATAAAAGATAGTTCTCCTCTAATACCAAATGCAATTTGTATCAGACAATCTGTTTTTTTATCTCCTAACCAAGTTTGCAAAACAATTGGTGTGGATAAATAAGGAGTGATTGGTCCGTAAATGGTGCTAAACTCTTTACTCATTAGGGGTTGAGTATAAATTTCCAAAAAATGAGATTGAGCATCGGTAAAAGAACTCAGCTTCCAAAATTTTTCTAATCGCCACCCAATACCACCATTAATTCCAATCGCTGGTTGATATCCGTAATCAGAAAGGGGAATCCATTTTAAAAAAGTTCCTCCTTGCCATCCCGATCTGCCTATTCCCATAAAATATCGTATGTTCATGCTCCGAATACTTAAACCCTGATCTAAACGAGCCATTAAATCCCAATTCCACATTTCCTTAACCTTTTTTGGGTTTTGTTGATAGGCGAATTGTCCATAAACAGACATGGCCGATTTACCAGATCGTAAAAGTTGCCCAGTGTCTACCACGGGAGCTAAAGAAAAGCTCCATGCATGAAAACTCAAACCGCAAACTACCAATAGTTGCTTAATGTTTTTAGTATTTAGTGTCTTGATATTTAATTTCATGAAAAATAATTTTCCGTTATGTTAGGAATTTTTATTTATATAAAAAATCAAATTCTGGCAACTGTAAAACTTGGGATAGATGTAAAAATATGTAAAAGGTTGATTTTTATGTGTTTTGTAGAATAAAGTGTCATATTGTGTGGCGGTCGTAGCTCAGTTTGGTAGAGCACCAGATTGTGGATCTGGTCGTCGCGGGTTCAAGTCCCGTCGATCGCCCCATTATAATAGACCACATTGTAACAGAAATAAATTGTAATAGGAATAAACTTAATGCAAAACTCAAATTCTTCTCCCAAAGGATCCTCTGATGAGGGTTCATTACAAAACTCTTTGGATCATCGGATTAGATATTCTTTTAAAAATGTTCAGCTCAAAGAACTGGCTTTAACCCGCAAAAGTTTTGCTGGTGAAAATGATCAAAAAAATCATAATGAAAGGTTAGAATTTTTAGGAGATGCTGTGTTTGAACTTTGTGTAAGTGATCTATTGATGACAGAATATCCCGATGCAGATGAAGGGGATTTATCTAAAATGAGAGCTTCTGTGGTTAATACCAATTATATGGCTCAGTTGGCTTTGGATCTTAAATTAGATCGGGATATGAAAGTGGGTCTTTCGGAAAGACGAGATCCCGATTCTCTTCCCAATCCTCGCCCACTAGCTAGTGTTTTAGAAGCAGTAATAGGTGCTGTGTATTTAGATGGGGGTTGGAAAACAGTAAGGAAAGTAGTTAAGAATTTAATAGTGGAAAAGATTAAAAATGGCTTGATCAATAAAGACTATAAAAGTATTTTACAGGAGTTTACTCAAAAAAAATTTCAAACAATACCGTCTTATAGTTTAATTAAAATTTTTGGACCATCACACGAAAAAACATTTATTATGCGAGTTAAACTTGGGGAAAAAAACTTAGGTGAAGGGGAGGGTAGAACAAAAAAGCAAGCTACTCAATCAGCTGCTCTTTCTGCTCTTAAACATTTTGAAGTTCCCCCTTATATATCTATTAAAAATTAAAGAGATGGGAATATAAAAAATGTTAAAAAAAGTATTGATTGTTGGACGCCCTAATGTGGGAAAATCTTCTTTGTTTAATAAATTAGTTCGGCAAAGAAAGGCTTTAGTTTGGAATCAACCGGGAGTGACACGGGATATTTTAAAGCAGAAAGTGTCTTGGTGGGGAACCGATTTTGAAGTATGGGACTCGGGCGGGTTATGGAATACTAATCGTGAGATCGATCAAAAGGCGATTGACCAGAAAGTGGCTCAAGCTATTTGCGGTGCAGATATGATAGTACTTATTATGGACGGACGAGTGGGTTGTTTAGATGAAGATAAAAGAACCTTTCGCTTGGTGAAAAAATCTGGAAAACCATTTTTAGTTCTTGTCAATAAAGTAGATGATTGGAAAAAAAAAGATGAATGGTTGAGTGATTTTTCATCTTTAGGGGTGACTTTGAGAGCCTGTGCCTTCGAGTCGGATAGAGGGGTGTCTGAAACTGTGGATTGGATCATCCAACACACAAAACAAGCCCCAAAAAAAACAAAAAAAATTAATCTTTCGCTGACGAATTTTCCTGATCGCTCGCCTTCGAGACGGATTTTAGTGATCGGAAAGCCCAATGCTGGGAAGAGTACTTTATGTAATGTTTTATTGAAGCAAGATCGAATGCTAACTTCCCCTATAAAAGGAACCACTGTGGATGTGGTGGAAGAAGTGTTTCAAAGAGGAAATTTTTCTTATCATTTAATGGATACTGCTGGTTTTTGCCGACCAGAAAATTCAAAAAGTTATCAAAGTTTGGCACAGTTTAAAATGCAACAAAGTTTTAAGTCTTCGGATTTAGTATTACTTTTGGTGGATTCGTTAGCAGGTCCTAGTCGTCAAGATGCTCGATTGCTAGAAGAATGTACTAAAGCACATAAGGCAGTGATTTTAGTAGTGAGTAAATGGGATCTAAAAAGCGATTTATCGCAAAATACAGAGCAGAACAAAGAGCAGAGTAAAGAGGATTATCGTAGAAAAGTAAGAGAAAAGTTTTTATTTTATCCTCATTTGCCAGTTGTATTTATCAGTGCTTTAAAGCAATCGGGGTTGGGTGGGTTGATGAATACAATTGATCAAATCTACAAAAAATTATGTTTTCGCATTTCTACTTCAGAACTTAATCGTTTTTTGAATAATATGACTCGTCGGACTCCTTCTCCGGTATGGGGTGTGCAGGATGTGAAATTTTATTATTTCACTCAAACTCATCGGATTCCTCCTTCTTTTGTTGCATTTGCTAATTATCCTCAGGCGGTATCCCCAGCTTATTGCCGATTTCTTATTCGGCGAATTCAGAAGAATTGGAATTTAAAAGAAATTCCTTTGCGTATTTCTGTGCAACCTCGCCGTTAAAACCCCATCTGTCCAGATGATTACGAATTAAAAAATATTCATTTTTTAATTGAATATTTTTTTTATTTTTTCTATACATAGAAATATTAAAAAGTATTATTGTGTGGTAGCAATGTAATAAATTGTGGTAACAAGGTAATAAACGATAAAACTCATTGGATCATTTTAATTAGATCATTAAATGAGGTTATTAAATGGGGTTGTTCAATTGGATCACTAAAAAAGGGAGGTTCTCATGAGATCTTTACTAAGTATTATTTTTATCAGTTTGGTGTTTTTACCAGCGATTACAATGGCTCATTGCGGATCTTGTGGTATTGGAGATAAAAAAGATAAAAAATCACGAGAAGCTCAAAGTGGTGAACACACTTGTTCTAAAGATGATCATCAATGTAAACATTCTGATCATCATAAACATCCTGTAAAAAAAGCTAAATCTTCTTCATCTACTTCTACTTCTACTTCTTCTTCGGGAGCGACTACAGCGACTACAGATACCACTCCTTCTGCTAAAAAACCGGTTAAAAACTTAAGAGGTAAGTCAAATAACCAAAAACCAGTTGCAAAGAAAAGTAAAAATTTATAGACTAAGCGACTTAAATGATTAGTTGTTATTTTATAGATGCAATTTTATAGGAGTATTTTTAATACAGTAAAAATTGGAGGGGAACTATGGGTTTTATTTTTAGGTGGTGTTTTTATATTTTATTATGGAGTGGTTTAACAGCTTTTAGTAGTGGACTCGAGGGAAGTAGCGAATTAAAAGTAGCTTATGTGAGCGTTCTCGAATCAGCTATTAATACAGGCGAGCAAAGTAAAATGCGTAAAACTATGGCAAAAGAGCGATCAAAAATAGAGAAAGCGATGAAGAATAAAGACAGCCAGTTCAAAAAAGAAGCAGATAAGATTAAAGATAAAATCGCCCTTCTTTCGGATGATGAAAAAGCAAAGCAATACGAAAAAATGCAAAGATTACAATTATCTATGCAACAATTTATGAAGCAGAAAAACATGGAATTTCAAAAAAAAGAGACGGATTTGAATAATCTCTTTATGGATCGCCTTAAAAAAGTTATTGCTGGTGTAGCAAAAAAAAACAAGGTCAGTGTAGTTCGAAATCGGGATGCTATTTTATGGGTAGTCAATCGATTAGACATCACTCAACAAGTAGTGAAAGCTTATAAGAAAAAATATAAATAGAAGGTTTGACTTGGGTGTCTAGTGAGGGTTTATTTCTCGATATAGAGGGTATTAAAAAGCTTTTACCCCATCGGTATCCGTTTTTAATGGTAGATCGGGTGATGAGTTTAACGCAGAAGCATTCTGGAGTGATCCCTGGTCGGGTGTGTTGGGCACGCAAAAATGTTAGTTTTGGGGAGCCGTTTTTTCAGGGACATTTTCCCAATCAGCCAATTATGCCAGGAGTGTTAATTTTAGAGGCTTTGGCTCAGACTGGAGCCTTATGTTGTTGTGGTTTGCAGGGGGATTTACCTATCGAGAATGTTTTTTTTGCTGGATTGGATAAAGTGCGGTTTAAAAAACCAGTTTATCCGGGGGATGTTTTAGATCTAAAGGTAGAAATTACCAAAAATCGGTCTTCTTTTTATTGGGGTTTGGGAGTGGCCAGTGTGGATCAAACAACAGTGGCTCAGGCAGAAGTATTAGCTCATGTTGTTTTTAAAAAAAGCTAAAAAATAAAAAATAATTATCTCGCATAATATGGTTAATAATCGAAAAGCGACAAATAGAGGAGTATTGACGATTGGTAATTTTGATGGTGTTCATATTGGGCATCAGCATATTATCCGTTCTGTTCTTCAATTAGCTCAGCAGAAAAAAACTCATTCTATTCTCTACACTTTTAATCCTCATCCGGTTACTGTTTTAAAGCCTCAAAAAAAACTGAAGCGATTGTGCAGTTTAGATCACACCTTATTACTATTAAAACAGATGGGCTTAGATCGTATTATTATCAAGCGATTTACTAAAAGTTTTTCTACACACTCTCCGTTAAATTTTATTAAAAATTATATTGCTCCTCTTCATCCTTCTGTGATTGTAGTAGGAGAGAATTTTCGTTTTGGTGCAGATCACAAAGGGTCAGTTCAAACTCTTTATGATGTGAGTGGTTTGTATCGTTTTGAAGTTCAAATTGTGCCTCCTTTAAAAAAAACTCATCATGTGGTTTCTAGCTCTTTGATTAGACAATTAGTAGTGAGCGGAAAGTGGGATTTAGTGAATCGTCTGTTAGGGCGACCTTTTTCTATCAGAGCTTTAGTTGTTAAAGGGACTGGTCGGGGAAAGAACTTAGGCTTTCCCACTATCAATTTGAAGCCAGACGAAGATGTAATAAAGCCCATTCGAGGAGTATACGGTGGACGAGTAAAAATAAAAGATAGAATACAACCGGCTATAGTCAATATTGGTGTGTGTCCCACTTTTTTGTCCAAATCTACTCAATTAAGCAACCAAAAGCTCAAAATAGAAGTTCATTTGATTGGTATTTGTTATCAATGGACATCTCCCTATTGTGAGGTGGAAATTTTAAAATACATTCGACCAGAAAAAAAATGGACAAATCCTGCAGAGTTAGTTCGTCAAATTAAAACAGATATCCGACAGATGAGTTAAAATCTGCTCTTCTGTCTAAAAGGCGAGGTTTCTTTGAAAATGTCATCTAAAAAAGTTATTCAGATTTTTAATCGAGTAACCGATAAGCACAATTAACAAGAGGACAACTCATGAAATTAAAAAAGAAAATAAAGCAAACAACAGATCCTGTAGTTGTGTTGAAGGGTGTTCATTCATCTTCTGTTGCTACCCCTTCTACTACTGAAAAAATAAAATCAGGTAGCCTTAAAATTCGATCGACCGAGCTAATTAAAAAAACTAATGATTTGCTTCAAATTAAAAAAATGCATGGTGTTCAGAGGCAAAAATATTTGAGAAATCTTGTCAAATGTGGTTGGTCCGAAGCTGAAATTACAAAAAACTTAGCAGACCAATATAATCTACAAAAAATAGATATTTCCAGTTTTACAATTAATCCTGAAATTGCCAAAATGATTCCTAAAAGAATATGCGAAAAATTTGGCATAATACCTATGTTGAAAATAGAAGATACTGTAGTGGTTGCCTTCTGTGATCCGGGAGACATTTCTGCTAAAGAAGTGGTTTCGTTAGGGATTAGATTCAAAACTCAAATAGTAGTGGCAGAACGAAGTCAAATTAAAAAAGCTATTAATCAACTACATGATGAAGAAGATTCAGAAAATTCAGATGTAGAAGGAATGGAAGATTTTAATATTGATTCATCTTCAGATAATGAGAAAGAGTCTCTCAATATTGTCGATTTATCAGCTATTCACAGTGAGCCAGTTACAAATGCTGTAAATAAGATTATTATTAGAGCTATTCGTTGTGGAGCTTCTGATATTCACATAGAAATATATGAGAAATTTTTTCGTATTCGGTTTCGTTTAGATGGTTGCTTGTCAGAACAAGGTAAAATGTCTATGCATTTAGCCCCTTTTATTGTGAATCGAATCAAAATATTGGCAAAAATGGATATTAGTGAAAGACGCCTACCTCAAGATGGACGCATGAAAGTGCAGATCAATAATCGAGTGGTGGATTTAAGGGTGAGTTCTGTTCCGGTTGTTCATGGAGAAAAAGTTGTATTGAGAATACTGAATTCTGAAATGAGTGGAGAAGGTGTTGACAAATTAGGAATGCTAAAAAAACAAGAAGTTTTGTTCAAAAAATATCTCCATTTAAGTCAAGGTTTAATTCTGATGACAGGACCTACTGGTTCTGGGAAAACAACCACCATCTACAGTGGTCTTAGTACACTCAATAAGTCAGATAAAAATATTTCGACAGTCGAAGATCCTGTGGAATATAAAGTACAAGGGGTTAATCAAGTTCAAGTGCATGCAAAAATTGGGTTAACTTTTTCTAGTGTTTTAAGAACTTTTTTGCGTCAAGATCCAGATGTGATTTTAGTTGGTGAGATTAGAGATTTGGATACAGCAAAAATTTCTTATCGAGCAGCTGCTACGGGGCATTTGGTGTTAAGCACCTTACATACAAACGATACGATTTCTACCGTGACACGATTAATTGATATTGGCTTGCCATCTTATGTAGTGGCTGAAAATACTTCCTTAGTTGTTGCACAGAGATTGATTCGTCTTCTATGTGAACACTGTAAAGAACCCTATAGAGTTTCAGAACAAGATCTCATTCAGCTCGGAATATCTCCAGACGAAGCACCAAAAGCAGTTCCAAAAATTATGGATAAGGGAACGGGGTGTTCTCATTGTAATAACATGGGTTTTAAAGGCAGAAAAGCGGTGTTTGAAGTTATGGAAATGAGTAGATCTCTTAAGGATGGTATTATCAGAAACCAATCTCTAAAAGAGTTAAAAAATATAGCTGTTAAAAAAAATAATATGATTACTCTCAGGCAAAGTGCTTTGCACAGCTTGCAAGCTGGTCAGACTTCTATTTCTGAAGTACTCTACGGAACCACACAGGATTATTAATAATGATATCAATGGTACAAATTTTAAAAGCAGCTACTCGAGAAAAAGCTTCCGATATTCATATTACTCCTAAAGTTCCTCCGGTTTTGAGAGTAGGAGGGCAATTAGTTAAATTGGATGTAGAACCTTTAAATTATAAACAGTGTAAAGAACTTTGTTATTCCGTTATTACAGATGAGCAAAAAGGGATTTTTGAAGCTCAGAAAGATTTGGATTTTAGTTTTGCTATTGGTCAGTCTAGCCGTTTTCGTGGACATTTGTTTTACCAACAGCAGTCAGTTGCAGGAGTGTTTCGTCAAATACCTGTAGAAATTCCGGATATTCAAAAAATTGGGTTACCTCCTATTGTTATGGAGTTAGTAAAAAAACCTTACGGATTGATATTAGTTGCTGGTTCTACTGGGTCGGGTAAATCCACAACATTGGCAGCTGTTATTAATCAAATTAACAAAACCAGAAAATGTCATATTGTGACCATGGAAGACCCTATTGAATTTATTTATTATCCAGATAAATCTATTATTAATCAAAGAGAAATCGGAAAAGATGTTACAGATTTTAATGAATCCATGAAATCAGTTTTGCGTATGGATCCAGATGTTTGTCTACTTGGTGAGATGAGAGATCAAAACACTATTTCGACAGCTCTTAAAGTAGCAGAAACTGGGCATTTAACCTTTGGAACAGTTCATACTAACACGGCTTATCAAGGAATTGAACGACTCACCAGTGTATTTAGTGGAGTGGAGCGAATGTTAGTGCAAAATCAATTGAGTATGGTTTTACAAGGGATTATCTGTCAAAAATTGTTACCAACTGTGAATCGAAATGCTCGAGTTCCAGCTGTAGAAATTTTATTATTTCCTCAGTCAGTTAGACATTTGATTAAAGAAGGGCAACTCAATCAAATTTATTCGATTATGCAAACTCATAAATCTATAGGTATGCTGACTATGAATCAATCTTTATGTAATCTTTTTGTAAAAGGATTAATTAGTGAAGACACTGCATATATGGCGAGTGGTGATACAAAAGAGCTGGAAAATTTAATTCACAGAGCTGGTGGGAAGATAAAAAGTGCCTAATGGGTATTTTAAATAAAGGTTATTGAATATGTATATTTTTACTTTTAAAGCACAAAGAACAGATGGTTCAATTGTTAAAGGGCAACTCAAAGCTAAAGATCAAAATCAAGCGATTCATTTGTTAAAAGTTAAACAATTGCAACCTATTATAATTAGAAAAAAAACCAATGCTTTGCGTTCCACATTTGGTAGTGGGTCGGTGGCACAAAAAGATTTGGTTGTGTTTTCTAGGCAATTGGCTTTTTTAGTTTCTTCTGGGGTTCCCATTATGCAATCTCTTCAAACCATTCAACCTATGACTCAGTCAGTAATTTTAAAAAATGTATTAAGCCAGATGATTAAAGATATTGATTCGGGGAAAAACCTATCAGAAGCGATTGCCGAACATCCCATTATATTTAATAATTTGGTTTTTTCTTTAGTGCAAGCCGGAGAAGTAAGTGGTCAGCTGAGCTTGTTGCTTACACAATTGGCAGATGATTTAGAAAGTAGTGATAAAATTAAAAACAAAGTAAAAAAAGCTCTCTATTATCCTATTTTTGTATTGGTTGTTGGGGTAGGTATCGTAATTGGTTTAATGACATTTGTTGTGCCGAGGTTTGCAAGTATTTTTGAAAGCTCAGGCAGTGATCTTCCGTATGTTACAAAAATTCTTATGTCAATTAGTGACTTTTTTGTTAATAATATCTTTTTTGTGATATTTATTGTCATTTTTATCCCCATTGCTTTGTTTGCTTATTTAGCGTCTCCTATTGGTCGAAAATTACGAGATCAGTTATTTTGGTTTTTACCAATTGTAGGACCTTTGGTGAGAAAAAACTGTTTCTCTCGTTTTACAAAAACATTGGCTTGTTTAATGAGAGCTGGAGTCAATGTAGTAGAAGCTTTAAATAATTCAGCCATTGCTTCTAATAATTATTTGATAGAGCAAGCTATCTCTCATGCAGTGATTCGTGTCGAAAAGGGAAAAACAATCTCTGAATCATTAAAGAAAGAACGACTGTTTCCCGATCTAATACCTCGTATGATCTCTATTGGAGAAGAAACAGGGAAGGTGGATGCGACTTTGCAAAAAGTATCTGAGTTTTATGAGGAACAAGTGAAAACAGCTTCAGCAACTATTTCAGATATGATTCAGCCTGTTTTTATTGTTGCATTGGGTGGATTAGTGGCTTTTGTGGTGATTGCTATGTATTTACCTATGTTCAAAATGGCTGGTGTGGTTGGAGGTATGTGATGATAAATGGAGTGAAAACTTTAAAAAAAAACGAGCTGATGGCTTCTGTTCAGAATGTGCCATCTGTCCATTGGTTTTTTATTGTTCAATGTTTACATTCTGCTGTTCATGGGTTGTTGCTCTTAGGGTTTGTATTTTATCAATTTGCTCAACCTTTATTTCTTAATTCGGATATATGGGTATTTGCATATCTTTGTTTGTTTGTTTCTTTGTCTGTTGATTTTGTGTATTTTTACTTTTACGACAAAATCAAAAGTAAAATTTTTCTATGTGGGTTATTTTTATTATTTGATGCCCTTTGGATGACTTGGTGTTTGAGTGCTATTTTACCAGCTTTATATTCTGTTTTAGTATTTGTTTATTTATTAGAAATTGCCAGTGCTGGTTTAATCGGTGGATACAGGTGGGCTTTTACACAAGGTTTATGGGTGTCTCTTTTGTTTTCGTGGGTTTTGATATTAAACCCTTTAAAATTGGATCAGCCGATTATTTTATCGTTTATTTTAAACAATATTGCTTTTTTAGCTACAGCTGGATTAAGTGGATTTTTTGGAAGTCAAACAGAAAAATGGAACTGGTCTTTGTGGACTGCCAATCAGACTGTGCAGAATTTATCTCATCTCAACGAGCGGATTGTAGAAAATATTGACATGGGTCTTTTGATTCTGAACGAACAACTCCGTGTGGTCCACCACAATGCAGCCGCACAGAATTTATTAAAGTTGCCAGACTCTTTTTCTGATTCGGTGCAAACATTGTTTCCGGCTTTACAAAAGCATATTACATCTGGTCAATCCCAAAAAATTAATCATCTAAAAACAGAGTACAATAGAGATAGCGATAAAAAAGTTATAGAAATGTTTATTTCTCCATTTAAAGATATGCATTGGGGAATTTATGGGGAAAGGTTAGTGGATACTGCGTCTGAGAGCAAAAAATATCTCATTTTGTTTCAAGATTGCACTTATACACGCAATTTAGAAAGAAAAGTTAGAGATCAAGAAAAACTCACTGTCATTGGGAGAATGTCAGCTGGTATTGCTCACGAAATCAGAAACCCTCTGTCTGCTATTAGTGGTAGCATTCAACTGTTGGATCTGAAAAATAAAAGCAGTTTGGAAAATAAAAAACTGGTAGATAATTCTTTAAAAGAAATTAGCCGACTCAATAGAATTATTGGAGATTTTTTAGATTATGCCAGTGACGAAAAATCTATTACACACAATTATAAAATAGATACCTTATCAGTCAATACTGTTTTAGAAGAACTGTTAGATCATATACAGGTTAATCCTCGTTGGACACATGTCAATCATCATTTTACTTTAAAGGCACATGGTTTAATTCAGATTTCTTCCGATCGGTTAAAACAAATTTTTTTAAATGTAATAAAAAATGCTTGTGAAGCCATGGAAGGGAGGCAAGAAGGTCAGTTAGAAATAGAAAGTTTTGATGATCATGAATGGGTAGTTGTGCGAGTAAAAGATAATGGTATAGGTATTAGTAAAAAAGATTTTCCTCATATTTTTGAGCCGTTTTATTCTAAAAAATCTGGCAACTTAAGAGGGACTGGATTGGGACTTCCTATTGTTCATAAATTGATAAATGCTTTTGGAGGTCATATTTCATTCGAAAATCGAGTTGTGGATTCTAACAATCTGGGTTTGCAAGAAACACTCCTGTCTTCAAAAGATGGTTTAAAAGAAACAGGCACTATTTGTACTCTGCGGTTTCCAATTGCACCGACTCCTGTTCCGGGAGAAATGGCAAAAAGTAAAATTGCTTGAGGTTAAACATTGTGAATAAAACTATTCTTGTTGTGGATGATGAACAATCCATTTGCGATTTTTTTCATATTTTGTTTAGAAAATTATCTTCCGAATCTTCTATTTTTTTTGAAGTTCGGTCAGAAAAAAATGGAAAAAAGGCTTTGGAGTTATTAAATAATAAATCATTTGATATGGTGATTTGCGACTTAAAGTTACCAGATATATCGGGTTTAGAGTTATTAAAACAAGCAAAAGTAATTGCACCACTTAGTATTTTTTTAATAGTCACTTCTTTTGATAGCTCCAAATCGGCTGTGCAAGCTATCAAAATGGGAGCTTTTGATTATATCCTCAAACCTTTTAATGTGGATAATATGAAACAAATTATTTTATCTGCTTTCAGTACGAAAGATAAAAAACCAACTCATTGTTCGCATTCAAAAACTCTCAAAGAGCCTATAAAAACTGTGCAGATGATTGGTGCATCTTCTGCTATTCAAAAACTTCATCAAGATATTAAACAAATTTCTGATTCTATAGTGAATGTTTTAATTACTGGGGAAAGCGGAACAGGTAAAGAAGTAGTTGCTCGCTTAATTCATCACAAGAGTACTTTAAAACAAAAGCCATTTATAGCAGTTAACTGTGGTGCCATTTCTGAAAACTTAATTGAGTCCGAATTATTTGGTCATGTGAAAGGGGCTTTTACAGGAGCTATTTGTGATAAGAAAGGTTTTTTTGAAATGGCTGATACGGGTACATTATTTTTAGATGAAATTGGAGAACTTTCTTTGTCTATGCAACCTAAATTACTGAGAGCTTTGCAAGAAAAGATCATTCGTAGAGTAGGAGCTACAGAAAGCCAAAAGGTGGACATTCGCCTCATTACAGCTACTAACAGAAATTTAGAAGATATGGTGCAAGAAGGTTCATTTAGAGAAGATCTTTTTTATCGGTTGAATGTTATACACTTTCACCTGCCAGCTTTGCGAGAAAGAAGAGAAGATATTCCGTTGTTATTAGATTATTTTTTAAAAAAACATTGCCAAAAATTAGGTCGCCCAAAACCCTTACTGTCTCAATCCATTTTGCAAATGTTTCAACGATTTAATTATCCGGGCAATGTGCGAGAATTAGAAAATATGGTGGAAAGAATTATGGTTTTAGGGGATCAAAAAATTGATCATTCCACAGCCATTTTATCTTTTTTACAAGATAAAAAATGGGATATCTGTCCATCAGAAGAAACTAAAAATTCTGAAGCTTCCCCTGTATGGGATATTGCTCTTCCCAAAGAGGGAACTAATATAGAGCAAGCTCTCAACCAAATAGAAAAATGCCTATTAGAACAAGCTTTAGAGAAAACAAAAGGGCATAGAATAAAAGCTGCTCAGTTGTTACATCTGTCCCCACGAGCTTTCCGTCATCGATTGAGCAAGCTTAAAGTGTTTTCTTCACCACTTGCTTCAAAAACCCAGAGTTAAAAATATCTTAAGAAAGACATTTATTTTTAAAATCTGTAGTGTAATGAAAAGCCGTTATAATACTTAACACGACACATATCCATAACAAAATTGCTCCAAATATATTTAAATAAGCAGATAGAGGAGTACTCATTATCAAACATAATATCCCGATTATTTCTAAAGCTGTTTTCCACTTGGCTAAAGGTTTAGCATAGAGGATGATTTGTTTTTCGGCAGCTAGAGCTCTAAGGCTTGTGACATAAATATCTCTAACGGTCAGTATAATGACCAAAATGGGAAACACTTCTTGCTGATAACATAACCAAATGAGTGTAGATAAAGTAAGAATTTTATCTGCCATGGGGTCTAAAAAAGCTCCTGCTATGGTTTGAGCTTTCCATTTGCGAGATAAATGCCCATCTATCATATCGGTTAATCCGGCTATTAACCATAAACTTCCAGCTCCCCAATAAGACCATGTTGTGCCAATGGCCAATAAAATCAAGATTGGCAGTGTAAGCAAAATACGAAAAATAGTTATATAATTAGGGATATTTTTTTTATTCATCTTTAAATTAATGTTTAACATATCATGTTTAACATAAAAAAGCTTGTTTCAAATACCCATTTATTGTGCAATACAAGAAAAAATAATAAGATCTACACAGGTATCAATATGGAGTTAACGGATATTTTATGGAATTAACAGATATTTTGCAACTCACACAAAAGGCAGCTTTAGCTTGTGTTCCTTATATTGGTTCGGGAGATCGTAAACTCTGTGACCAAGTAGCTGTAGAGGCGATGAGAGAAGTATTTCGCAATTTACCAATTAAGGGAACAATCGTCATTGGAGAAGGTGAAAGAGATCAGGCTCCCATGCTTTACATTGGAGAGAAAGTGGGAAGTTGGGGGGAGAGTTACTTTCAATGGGATATTGCCGTAGATCCTTTAGAAGGCACTAACTTATGTGCTAAGGCTCAAGGAGGTGCTTTATCTGTATTAGCCCTGTCCCCACAGGGAGGGATATTTAAAGCTCCTGACATCTATATGGAAAAAATTGCAGGAGGTCCTGCGCTCAAAGGAGTTATTGATTTAAAAAAATCGGTTGAAGAAAATATCCGGCAAAGTGCTTCAGCATTGGGTAAGAAAGTTACAGATATTGTTGTAGCGATTCTCAATCGACCTCGTCATGCCAAACTCATCCAATCGGTTTATGCTTTAAAAGCTAAAGTGTATTTAATCGATGACGGCGATTTATCGGCATCGATTCAAACTTGCTTGCCAGAACAATCAGTAGATTTGATGATAGGAAGCGGAGGCTCTCCAGAAGGAGTATTGTCAGCTTCTGCTTTAAAATGCCTGGGGGGAGAGTTTCAAGCTCGTTTAATTTTTAATAATTTGGAACAAAAAAAAAGAGCATTCCAGATGGGTGTCACTCAACCCGATCAAATCTATTCTATTGACGATTTAATCCATAAGCCTGTTATATTTTGTGCAACAGGTATTACGACAGGTCGGTTACTTAAAGGGGTTAGCAAAAAAAACGGATACTTAGAAACAGAAAGTTTTTATATGGATTCTCAAAAAAATACTTACTTTAAAATTCATTCTCATGTAAAGGAGTCCTTGTAAAGGAACACCCATGAATCCATCTATAAAAACTTTGGTCATTTTTGGAGAGCATTTTGAAGGAGGATATATCAATGGTTTGATCCAATTTGCAGAATCTCATAATATAAAAGTTATTTATTCCACTGTTGGGAGGCGAACCCCAGATGGACAATTAAGACCTTTAAATAAAGAAGAATTAACCAATTGGAAAAATAAATCTTACATTAATGTGCCTTTGGAAGCTGGTTTTGATAAAGAACTTGTTTCATCTAATCTCACTTTAGCCGATTTGTGCAATCGAGCCGGACGAGATAATTGGGAACACTTTCAGGTAGACCAAAAAGCTCTTGAGTTAGCTCGTAGCAGGGGTTCCGAATCTTTTTGCCAAAGAACTCGACAATGGATAACTGAACTATCTCACCTCTTACCTAAAAAGGGAGATATTTTAATTGCTCACACAATGGCTGGAGGAGTGCCACGGTGTCGTGTGTTTATGCCTATATTAAATCGAGTACTCAAAGGATTAGGTGAAAGGTTTTTTTCTTCCAAGGTATTTTGGCAGTCAGATTTAGGGCAGTTTTGTGCAAAAAATTTTGATGAAGTGACCGCCCAAACCTATAAGTATTTGATCGAACTGACTCAAAAATTAAGAGAAAAATTGCAATCTCAAGGGAGAAAAATATTTTATACAGCTTATAGTTATCACGGCACAAAAGTTTTAATTGATGATCAATATCAATGGCAAAGCTATGCTCCTTATCTTCAGGGGTTTGCGAAATTGGAATTAGAAAATATCTCTCAAAAATTTTTTAAAAAAGGAGTTAATACTTGTATCTTTAATGTGCCAGAAATACTTACAAAATCCAGTGCTGTGTTCCCAGGTGTTGAAATTCCCCTCTATGCTTTATTGGGTGCACTTAAAAAATCCAACATCTCTGATGTTTCCCAATCACTTATTAATTCTTGTTTAAAACATTTGAAACCCAACAGTTTGCCTAATATAATGGAAATCACAACTAATTATTTTTTATCTCCAGAGGTTCAAAAACAAACTGTTTTTGATAAATGGCCTCAACACAATACAGAAGAACATATCCAGTTAATGTTAGAGACTTCTGCTTGTTTAAAAAATCTACATAACGATCCATCTCAAATGATTACAGAAAAACTAAGCCAAGTGGTGTTAAAAAATTGTGGAGAAGTTATGTTTCAAACGTTTAAAAAACCTATGTTGCACCGTGCAGTCGAATGGATTGGACACGAAGAAATTGCAAATCAGGTCAGTTGAAGTTATTAATTGATTGAATTTTAGTCAAAAGTGTATTTTTTACATTTTGAACTGTATTTATTTTAATAATTTTTGTGCATTATTTTAGTATCAGTTTTTACTATTAGTATCAATTGTTATTAAAAAGGTCATGCATATTATGAAACTAAAAAAACTATTTTTTTATATATTGTACATGTTTTTGTTATACACAATCAACGGACATTATGTCGTAGGGGCAAGTACTTGCCAAAATATTTTTAGTTCAGATAATTTAGCAAAATCAGATACAAAAGATATCACTTCTTCAGATCTAAAGTTTTCTATAGATTCTTTTATTCAAAAGATGACTCAAACTTTTATTCAAAAGATGACTCAAAATTTACTGTTACATGAAAACCAAGTTGATTTATTGCGTTTTTATATATTGCGTTCTTTTTCTTCAGGTGAGTTGATTACAGTATTGGATCCTCGTTTATTTGTAACATTATTTGACACTTTAAAACGATATCCTCATTTGTCTAAACCAATGGTAAGAGAGCAAATAATTAGTTTTTATGATATACAACCTAATAAAGACCGTTCGGTACCAAAAGAACTCATCGATTCTATTAGTTCGTTTAAAAAAACATCCAGCCAATTAAGAAACAATCTTTTTCAGATAGAAGCGAATTATGGTTTTTGGATAAAGTTATTAAATTTTCCACTATTAGAGCTGGAATCGACTTTAAATAAAAAAGAACAACAATTACAAAAACAGGAGTATAAAAATCAATTTATTAGCTATTTAGATACGACAGCATTAAATAAAGACACAAGGGAGATTATTAAAAATCCTGATCTGGGCTATAAAGATAGAACATTTATATTATACAAAGCTTTAAATGAGATTAAACAATTGGTTTTATCTAAAACAGATGATAGTGAGTCTTTAAAAACAGCTCAAAAAATATCGCAAGCTATGGCAGAACTCATTCACACATCAGGTTTTGGCAATCAAAACTTAGTAAAGTTATTAAATAATAATAGCTATGAAGATAAAGTGCAAGCTGTGGATAAAATACTTAATGAGCGAGAAGCAATGGCACAAGAATTAGGTTTCGGTTTCACAGATTTTTTAACACTTAAAACTCATTTAAAAGCTAACATAGCTAATGTAGAGGATAAATTAAAAATGTCAAAAGATATTCATAAAGAAGTTATATATTCTGAAAATGAATTAACTACATATAGGTTACGATCTCTTTCTATTCAAGAATCCCCTTTTAGATCTTGTTTAAGTGGAGACTGTGCGTCTCGGACCTATTTTGGAAAAGCTTTAGACCCTAATTATCTTTATTTTACTTTAACAGATAAAAATAATAAATCATCAGGTCATGTGACTGTTGTTTTAGGGGAGTCCGAAAACCATAAATCTATTAAAGTTCGCACAGCTTTTATAGATAAAATACAAGCAGTAGCTGAAGAACATTTATCAGCTATGTTAGAGGGTATTCGCTTAAGCCTTAAAGAAATAGGTTATGAGTTAGCTCTTCCTGTTGATATAGGTTCGGTGAATGGTTTATCTAACCAAGAAGGCATACAAAATTCAATTAAGAAAATACTACCTACTTTACAAAATAAATTAGAAAATTTTACCCCTCATTACCATGACTATGTATTTCCAGATGGCTTTTCAAGAGCTCATGCTCGATTAACTCTTTTGAGAGTAGAACATCTTAATGTAAAAGATGCAAAAATTCAAAAAGGGGAATTATTTGATGTTTACTATGATGAAACATTCAGTAAATCAGATCTAGAATCTCTTGTATCTTTAAGATATTCTGAAAAAGAAACTGATCAAAGGGAATTTGTAAAATCTTTGTTTGTTTTAATCGATATTCCGGGTACTCAGATTCTAATTACTGAGTCAGATGCCATTAATCATTTATATAATATTATACGAAATACAAATTTCTCTTTTCTTTTTAGAAAACAAGTTTTTTTTCAGTTTATTCAATTTATTGAATCTCATAATATGGACTCTATTATACTCCCTGACTATGGATTGATGGAATATGATGATATACACAGCGTGATATTTTTAAAGCAAGTTACTTTGTCATTTTCTGAGAAAGAAATTCATTCTATTATAGGTGAAATGAGTAATTGGAAAACATCTTTAGGTTATAGAGAAGATTTTGTCAACCAATTAAAAAAATCAAAGACTAGTCATTATGATTTTAATAAAATGAAAGCATTGGTAAAATCTCAGTGGTATCCTCTTTTAGGGAAAGACGATATAGAATATATGAGAAATGTAAGATTTAATAGAGTGCTGAAAAGTAGTGATGTTAAATCACGTTTATAGTGGGATTAATAATTGATTTTAAGAATGTAAAAATCAACATTCCATTTATTTGATGGGTCTTTTTTTTACTTCCATAAACCCTTTAATCGTTGCAGAAAATACATTAATTAAATGCTCACGATCCATTTGTAAAGTCCAATCACTAGCTGGTAACTGAGACATTCCAAGTTTACAAGTTGAGCAATTCCTCCATATAGAATGAGTTTGTAATTGAAACATATCCCACCAATCGTTTAAACCTTTATAGAGAGAATTGTGAGGTGTTTGATGAGTAAGTTTTTTGTGAAAGATAACATACGCATATAAATCAGGTGTAAACTTAACCGCCTCTTCCCAACCCAACATATCCACGACTGTTCGATTAATGTATCCTTCAAAAATAGGGAAAGCTTTCCATATTTCTGGATGATCTAAAATAAAATCGTTGTTGATATCAAATCTAATAAATACGGTTTCAATAAAATAAACTCCCATTAGAATATTTTTTAAGTGCCATCGTGTAATATATTTTTCTGAATCGTATGCGGTTTGTGTTTCAAAAGCAATGTGGATTAAAGATTTTGTAAAACTTTGTTTTTTATGATTAGACATTGCTTTAATAGAATTTTTAAAATCAGGTAAATTTGGTAGGTTTTTAATCAGTAAATTCAGTAAATGTTTGTTTACACAAGCCATCTTATATCCCATAACTTCTGGTTTGCAAACTTTTTGTAAAGCTGGTTCTACCACTTGTAAAGTAGAACTAATAGACACAGTGTAAGCTAAGTATTCTGTCATTTCGCGGGTGGTTATGTATTCTGGCTCTTTCCAATTGGGATTAAAACCTTGAGTCGAGGGTGTCACTGTATTTGCTAAAATAAACTCGGTATCTCCATAAGATAAAACAGAATTGGGTGATTTTTCGAACCATCCCATATCTTCTGCTATGGAGTTAATATCATAAAAAAATTGTTTAAGTTCAGAGTGTGTCATACCTGTTTTAAGATTTGTTTTCTGATATCCCATTTGTATCATTTGAATCATCTGATGATATAAATTATAAAGTGTTGCAGTTTTATAATTATGTTTAGTCATTCGAGATAAATCAAAAAAAACAGAATGCGATATCTCTACTTGCTGGCTTGTTTGATAGAATGGCTTGAGAGATAATATTTGGTAAATGTCTTTTAGAATTTGACCAGGGAATACATTTTTAGAAAAATAATTTTGACTGAATATATTATTCTTAGATTGTTTAATCGCTTGATTAAATAATAACTGAATACTCATCCAATTATTAATGACCAACTTCATTTTTTTTATACGTTTGGGGTCTAATTCTATCAATCTATAATTTTCTTTATTTGTATTAAATATCACTCCTAAAATAATTTGCATCATATTACGAAGCGATGTCGACCGAAAGTATTGTGGAATAATGTTTATAGATTGTAGATAATTAGTCATTCGGAGTAATTCTTTTTCTTTAATTGTATTTTGAGAGTGAGAGTTGACACTGGCAGAAAGAAAATTCATTAAATTTTGGATTAAAGAGTTAATGGAGTTTATATTTTTAGGTGTTATCAAATGAGTTTGCTGGGTTAAAGCCATGTAGTGAATGCTGATATTGATCAGATGAGATATCCCTAATAAAAAACGCCTCCATTCGTGAGGTTGAATGACATCAAAAGATCCATTGACAATAAATTGTTTGATCATTCGCCCAGTTTGTATTTGTTCTTGTAAATTTGGTAAACTCACTTGGTTATCAATCACTAAATCTAATTCATGAATTAAAGTATACATATCAGAAAAAGAATACGAATGGGCAAATTGATTGAGAAAAACAGAAATATGATCCACTGATTTCATAAAATCAGATGTAATTTTATAATTATTGTTTATTAAATAAGCCGTGTTATTTCTATTATATAGTGCTTGAATATGAGGCTGTAGAAACAACATTTCGTCCTTAATGACATTCAGAAATACAACTAATCTGTCTATATCTTCTATGGTGAGCTTATGAGGAGTTCCTCCTATGATCATTGTTTTTAAAGTTGCTAGTTGGTGAAGAAGGGAATCGTTGATGACCTGGTTTTGCATAATAAAATCATGGATAAATTTTCTTAGTTCGTTAGGTGTAAATTCTCCTTTTTTATTTCCACGAGCATTTTCTTTAAAACTTTCTAAAGATTTTTTTATACATTCAAACATGTTGTTAAATAATCGAGATACAGTGCGACCTTTTAAATATTTTGTAATAGCTGGATCTAATGAGTTTAAACAACCAGAAGAAAGACTATCTTCGGTTAATGTATGAGAGGTTAAATGCGTTTCCCCAATTTGTAGATGGCAACTGGTTTGAAGTAATCCAATTAATAATGTCCAGTTTATGACATGTTTTAAAACCCTATTTTGTTTAATCGATTTCATATTCAACCTTTACAGTGATGCGATCATTTTGTTTGTAGGTATTAAAAAATCCTTTATTTTTGTTGTCTTCGCTTTCACCACTACCTAATATGTCTGCCTGAATAACGAATTGAAGTTGAGGAGTGATGTGCCAATCAATACTGAAACTTAAGAGATCTCCTTGATCGGGGATGGAATGCCAATATTTACTATTTATGGAGAAGTGTTGTGTTCTCCATTTAAATGGTCGGCTCTTTATTGCAAAAGAGTATCCATGATACAGTTTAAAACGATCCATAGAAGGTTTTTTCCCTTTCAGATGGGGATTGGTTTTTATTTGATCATTGTTAGCTTCTTTAAAATGGGAATGAATAAAATTAAAATCTATAAAGCTCATAATCCAATTTTGCGGTAAGTGCAATCTAATATGTGACGAAACAAAAAAAGCTTGTGGCAATAAAGGTATTTCTCGATTTTTAATGGTTTTTGTTCGTCGGGGTTGCTCTTGAGTAACAGATAAAACAGCTGATAACCATTTTTCTCTGGTTCCAAACTCAGCAGAAAACAAAGAATGGGGAAATAGCTGGTAAAAAATAACATTGTTTATCACTGTTTTTTTTAAAGAAAGCACACTATCTACTGTGAAGTAGATTTGATTCATGGGTTTTCTGGCATAAGATAAGCTCATCCACTGTTTCTGAATATCCCCTACACGCATGCGAAAAGCAATGCTGTCGTTAAGTAAAATGTTTTTCAAATAAGGAGTGTTCATCCAGTAAAGAGTTTCGATCCGTTGGTTAAAAAGAAGTAAATTAGAAGCTGGCGGTGTAAACCATCGACTGCCAGATAGGATTTTTCCATCTTTGGTGATATCAACAGAAGGTCCTTGTTCTGGTAAAAATAATCCAGATAAAAACACAGTTAGCAAGTAAGGGTCTTTTTTAATGGTTAGAAAAGAACCAGTTAAACCTTGTGGACGAGGAAGTAAATAATCCCAGTTGATTCGAGCTTGCCATAATCCCATTTCCCATATCTCATCCATGACATTCCAAAATTCTGGTTGAGCGATTGGTTGGTTAGAATTTTTGCTGTTGGAGTCTTCATAAAGAGTGGATAAAGTGGTTTTGTAGCGTCCAAAAATTAAGTTGATTGTGTAATCATTTATAATGTTTGTTAATTCATAGCCAAAAAATAAATTGGGAATTGCTAAATAATTTTGATTGCTCACATCAATAAAAAACAGATTTGTACTCTCCATTCCATAAAACCAGTTTTCAGAGTATTGATTATGTTTCATATCTAATCCCAAAGCGACATAGTGATTCATTTGATCTTTTAAGCTGGTAGAGGTCATGTAGCTGTCATAATTTAAAGACAAATTGAAATGAGCAGATGCAGTCAAAGGTTGCACTACCCAACATGTGATTACTAAAAATAACACATTGACTGCTTGCGTGATTTTTTTTCGCATCCTAATTAGTTTTGAACACACTTTCATTTTTAATCTCTTAATAGAATACTTATTTGTATTGTTTATGTTTTGTGTTTTTTACTCTTTTTCCACATTTTTGGTAAAAAGGTTACTATTTAAAGGTTTTTTCTGTTTTTAGAAACAACTTTGTGTAAAAAATATAACAATTATGTTGTTTATTGGTTTTTGTGTTGACAAAAAAATAATCTGTTTAAGTGATTAAAATTTAAACGAATATGAAAAAATAACACCCACTAGTTAACTTTTTTTCCTATTTTAGTAGTTTTTTAGTAGTATTTTTTGTGTAAAGCCATTATTAAGCTGATTTTTTTTAAAAAATAGGAGTTTATCTTATGTATTACAAATTTGGATTTTATGCGTTTTTGCTTCTTTTTTCTACATTGAGTAGAGCTGGAATTATTGATGAACACAGGATAGATAACGGAAAAAACACTGTTTGGAAGATTCATACCCGTTTGGAGCGATTTATTAACGAACTATCTGCTAATCCCTATTCACCACCTTTTTTATGGCTAGACCCTCATCTTCGATATTTTGTTGGTGGTTCTGTGAATTTTCATAATCATTTTTTAAAATTAGATACAGGCTACACTTATAGCCACAGAGAGAACTATCACTATATACGCCCTTATCAATTAGCTTTAAAGATCCCAGTGTTAGATGGGCAATGGGTGATTGGTCGTCATTTAGTAGAATGGGATTGGGCAGATAGTTTGTGGAATCGAGGGCTTTGGCAACCCTTTTACCGAGAAGACGCTCTACGAGCTAAACAAGGAGGGTTAATCGGTATTTTTAGAGAGTTTTCTTATCGGGATGTGAAATTCACTTTGTTTGGTTCTCCTGTGTTTGTACCCGAGTCGGGTCCCGCATTTAGGGTAGAAAACGGACAATTAAAATCGAATAACCCTTGGTTTACCCCTCCTCCCAACGAAGAAATTGGTTTTGGTAAAATAGTTCCCTCTTATAATTTGCCAGAGGTGAATTGGAGAGATTTTTATCGATTTTCTTTGGCTGGATTGGCAGTGTATAAGAATTTTTATTTAGGATACGCTTATAAAAATATCAATAAACCATTGGTTAAAACCCAATTTGTTATCAATTTAACTGATACGCCACAAGGTAGTCACGAGACAGGCTATAAAGTGCCTGTTCCCTTAGAAACTGTTTTTCTGAAACATCATATTGCCGTTTTGGGATGGAATGTGGAACATGCTCATCCAACTAATAAAGGTGGGCAACAAATTTATCGCTTAAAAACTTCTATCACTTATGATCAACCTGAATCGTTTGTTCCAGCCAAAAAGGATATTGTATTTTTCCCTGTTGAAAGGGAATGGCATTTGTCAGTTAAAGGGGAGTTGAATGTTCAAGATGATTACGAGCAAACTCAGTTATATGTTTCTTATACGCATCAGTTGCAAGATACAACTGTTAAGGCAAAAGGTCTTTTATCAGAAATATTCCCCAATCCAGATGAGCAACAGTTTTTTCGAAACGATTTATTTCAATTCAATAAAGCCGTTAGTGTCGGTTTACATCATGTATTAAAATGGACCGATTCAGAAAGTGCGGATTTAGCCGGTCGGTTTATTTATCATATTGATAAAAAATATTTTATGTTTTCTTTTCGGGGTGCTGTTACATTTAGTGGTTCTTTATCGTTTTTTCTTGAAGGAGATCTGCTTTTTACAGAATTTCCGTTCTATGCGGATAACATTCAAACAGACATTGGACTTTATAAAAACAAAAGTCGTTTGTTTGGAGGAATGAGTTATGCATTCTAGGTTTTTTTCTATAAGCTTTGTTATTTTTATGCTCTGTGTTTGTTTGATACCGTCTACTTTTGCTCAAATGTCGTTCAGTCATTCGTGTCTTCAGTATAATAAAAACTTTTTTTATCGGTATTTTTCTGGTTGGAGTCAACCAACCGAGATCAACAATTTTTTTCAGTGTGTCGATAATTCTATTCAGTTTTTTCTGAATCACACAACGACATCTCATGGGCATTATTATAATCAAAGAGAGATTAAACACTTTATGCAATATATGGGTTTTCGCCTCAATCGAGCAGATCAAATCAGTCGCTCTTTTTTTGTTATTAAAAAAGGTTTTATTGGAGGTCAGTATGATCAAATTACTTTGAGAGAAATTCAAATTGTTCGGATGCTTCTTGTAACTATTAGGAACAGACTATACGATCTGCGTCCCTATTTACCAACTTTATTATCTTTTTTAAATAAAAAACCTGTTTCAGATCAATATTTATTTCAATCGATTAATAAATTAAAATCCAATATTAGTTTATTAGGTCAAGAGTTATCCAGAATGCCTTTTAGTGCACATATACCTTCTTTAGAAAAAGTGCCTCAACACTTACAAATATTGGGCTTTCAGTCGAATCGATTAAAATATTGGTCATCGGCATTTTTGTTAATTAAGCAGTGGAAAAAAACATTTTCTTACGGTCCCAACGATATCATTCAACCTCAACAGTGGTCAGCCCTTTTAGATCCTTTTAGTAAAATGGCAGAGCTTTGGTTTTATTATAAAAAATTTTTAGAAAATAAATCTTTTTTGTCGGTGGATACAGTCCCTCATACTCAACATTTTGTATCAAGTATTTTAGGAATTATAGAATCTTATTATCCTCTAAATAAAACGATTAGTTGGATGGAGATAGATGCTTTAGCTCGAAAAATATGGTTTTTACCGGTTTTATCTTCTCCAAAATTTCAATTGGGATTTCGATCCATGTTTTGTTTTGTATTAGATCGGTTGGTAGCTGGGAAGCATTGTCGATCTAATATGGTGTTTAGAAAAAACATGGGATGGAGTGTTCATTTTGGAGATTTAGCTTTTTCTTCAGATACAGAACATCGTTTAAAAGTATCTCATATCGGAGAAAAGGGTGGAAGTTTTACGCGAAAGCATATTCAGATAATGCAAAAGTATTTAAATTCTTGGATTCGATCAGAACAAATACTTAAAACCACTGGTCATCTGCCAGAGGATATTTTTGGCACTCCTAATCAGTGGTTAAAAAGACCTATTCATTTAACTCCTGATCGACAGCTGTTGTTTAACCATACAGTTAAAGTTGATCGCACCGCTTTACTGAGTCATTTAAATTGGCAATCTCATTTTATGCAAATGATTGTTTCTGCTTATGCGGATAAAACCAAACCTCATCAGTTGAGCAAGCAAAATTGGAAGCAAATTACCCGTGAATGGACAGCTATGGTGTTGGGTGCAGACCCAGATATCGAATGGGAAAGTTTTCAAGAACAAGCTTTTACATTTTTTTCACAAGGGGATATTTTAACTTCTTATTCCAATGGAGATGGTTTTTTACAAGAATCAGAAGTTTTAGAATTATTTTCTTTATCCTTTTCAGCTTGGCAAAGTTTTTTATCCAGCAGAAAATTTTTACAAACTTGCACAGTTCAAAAAGAAGAACAAAAACGCAAGCAATGTGTATGGCATTTATTAAAGAAAAATTTTAAGTATTTGTTTCCGGGGTTTCCTAGTATGAGCAGAGCTTTATTAAACGGTCAATGGAGTCGTTATGTGTCAGCTCTTAATCAATTTCAAAAACCTTTAGATAATTTGTTTACACTTTATATGATTATTTATCATCAAGAAAACATGCTGGCTTATCGAGATACCGATCATTCCGGAGATATTAATTTGCAAGAATTAAGTCCTCTCATTAATGTGTTTTATAATGTGTTAGATGGATTTCCATTTATTTACAATCACCGAGATGTGTTGGCTTTGACAACTTATTTGTTTCATCATGGGGAAATGCCTATTATAAAAGGAGGTAATGTTTCGTCTCCAGTTCGTTTTGCAGAATGGCTGATTCGACCAGAAAAGTGGCAAAATAAAAAAATTGGTAGAAGTAACCTTTTAAAAGCTTTAATTTATTTGAATCAATCTTTTCCGTAATCCGTCAAATTAAAAATAAAATTAAAATTAAAAATTGCACACAATAAATTTTTTTATATTTCTTCTGTAATAGGGGTATCTGAATGGGTCATGTCGTCTTCGATAATAGTATCGCCGTCATGAGATGCAGGGCCAGATGAGTTCCAGCTAAACATGTTGGTGGAGAAGGGGACACTTACTAAAAACAACAAAGATCCCATATTAAAACTGGATTGTAGGCATTCAGTATTTGGGCAAGAGTAATGGGTGAATTGTAATTCTATATTGAGTTGTACAAAGAATAAAGATAAATAACTGACTCCCACTTTTACACCCGGTCCGTGGTGAGTGAGTGAGCCTTTTTTTCCGAACGAATAAAAAAAAGTGCCATAGAAATCAAATAAAAAAGGTAAGTCTATAGCTCCAAATAAACCAATAGAGGTAGGATTAAAATTATCGGTAATTCTAGAATACTGAATGGATACACTATCGCCAGCTTGACTAAAGCCTTTGTTGGTTTGTGGTTTTTGCACGACCACGCTAAACATGTTGAAACCACTGCTTGTATAGTGACGATTATGGAATATATCCAGCCCTCCTCTCATGTTGAAAAACTCGTAACCCGCTCTCCATCCGAAACTGAGATTTCTGGAAAAATATTGAGGTGGAGTGCTTAAATTATCGTCGGCACTGATTCGAGAGTACGATAGTCCTCCTCCCAAATAAGGCTCCATATAGATCGATCCATGGGCTGAAGAGCCTATAACTGCAAACATAAATAAGAAAATAAACTTCATATCACCTTAATCTTATTATTAAAAAGCTATTATAACAATTTATTATTTTATTTTTATTATTTTGTTTTCTTTCAATAAAAGTTTTAATCTTAATTTAATGGTAACTCAAATGGATCCTATTCAAATTACACCAAAAGGCTTGCGTCAAATTTACGCAAAGTTTCATAAAGCCTTACAAGAAGTATGTGTTTGGCATAAAAAGCCTCTCATTTTGGCAGAAAAGATTTTTTATTCTCATTTACGCGATCCAAAACAAGTGCAACAAAGAGGGTCGGGGATTTTGTTTTTGCAACCAGATCATGTAGCTATGCAAGATGTGACGGCTCAGATGGCTTTGTTGCAATTTATGTTAATGGGTCGAGATTTTTCTGCAGTTCCCACTACGGTCCATTGTGACCATCTCATTCAAGCTTGGAAGGGAGCAAAAGAGGATACTGAAAAAGCTTTGGAGGATAATAATGAAGTTTTTCGTTTTTTAGTTTCTGCATCGGGGCGTTATGGTTTGGGTTTTTGGAGGCCTGGGGCAGGGATTATTCATCAAGTGGTGTTAGAGAATTATGCTTTTCCCGGAGGTTTGTTGATCGGAACAGACTCACATACACCCAATGCAGGGGGTTTGGGGATGGCGGCAATAGGTGTTGGAGGAGCCGATGCTGCAGATGTGATGGCAGGGCTTGCTTGGGAGGTCAAAAACCCTTTAGTGATTGGGGTGCATTTAAAGGGAGCTTTAAAGAATTGGGCTTCACCTAAAGATATTATTTTAAAATTGCTCGGTGTTTTAACTGTTAAGGGAGGTACTGGGAAGGTCGTCGAATATTTTGGAGAAGGTTGTCAGTCTTTAAGTTGCACAGGCAAGGCGACTATTACAAATATGGGAGCCGAATTGGGAGCGACTTGTTCTTTGTTTCCTTACGATGAATCCATGGAGGAATATTTATGTAAAACTAATCGTGAAGACTTAGCTCATGTTGCACAAAATTATAAAAATTTATTAACAGCTGACGCAGAAACCACAAAAGATCCTCATGCCTATTACGATGAAGTGGTAGAAATAGATTTATCTACTTTAGAGCCGCAGTTGGCAGGGCCTCATTCACCAGATGCTGTGCGACCTTTAAGTGAAATGCGAGATCTTTGTCAAAAAGAAAACTGGCCAGTGAAGTTATCTTCAGCTCTTATTGGTTCTTGCACAAATTCTTCTTATGAGGACATTGGTCGAGCAGTTCATGTAGCCAAGCAAGCTATTAAGTGGGGTGTTAAAATGCCTCAACCTTTTTTGGTAACTCCGGGTTCAGAGCTTATCCGTAAAACCATCGAACGGGATGGTTACATTCGAGATTTATCTCAAGTGGGAGCTTTGGTTTTAGCTAATGCCTGTGGACCTTGTATCGGACAGTGGAGAAGAGATGAATATAAAAAAGGTCAAGTCAATACGATTGTCAGTAGTTTTAATCGTAACTTTCGTGGACGAAATGACGCCAACCCCGAAACCTTATCTTTTATAGCTAGCCCCGAAACAACTATGGTGTTGGGTCTCACCGGACGCTTGGATTTTGATCCTCAAAGGGATTGTTTAGAAAAAGATGGAATGAAGTATCAGTTTCAACCACCCAGTGGAGATATTTTACCAAAACATGGTTTTGAATCCGGTCGGGCCGGTTATATTCCCCCTAATAGGGAGATGAGGGAAGAAGAGAAAACGAGAAAAAAAGTTATTATTGATCCTCATTCAGAAAGATTGCAAAAACTAAAACCTTTTGCTCCTTGGAGGGAAGAAGATTGGACTGATTTGTTAGTTTTGTGCAAAGTAGATGGTCAATGCACAACTGATCATATTTCTCCAGCTGGTTTTTGGCTTAAATACAGAGGGCATTTAGATCGGATTTCGGATAATTTATTGCAAGGTGCAGTCAATACCTTTACTCAAGAAAGAGGAATGGGTTTAAATGTTTTAACTGATACAAAGCAAGCTTTTTCAAAGATTGCCCGATATTATCAATCTCAAGGGAAAGGGTGGGTGATTATTGGGAGTGACAATTACGGGGAAGGAAGCAGTAGAGAACATGCCGCTATGACCCCTCGTTATTTAGGTTGTAAAGCTGTGATAGCTAAAAGTTTTGCTCGTATTCATGAGACCAACTTAAAAAAACAAGGTATTTTACCCTTGGTGTTTAAAAATCCTGTTGATGCAGATAAAATTTGTAAAAAAGATCGATTGAGTATTTTAGGTCTTAAAAGTTTAGCACCCAAAAGTTTACATCAAGTGATTTTACAACATGAAGACGGTAGTCGAGAAGAGTTTCAAGTAAGTCATTCTTTACATAAAGAGCAAGTGAAGTGGTTTCAAGCTGGCTCAGCTGTAAACTTTATAAAGTAACCTCATAATTTAAAGGCTCGTTGATCCACAATTAAAAAAAAACAAACTGTTAAAACAACTGTGTGAGAAAACATAGTAAACAAACTATGGGAAAGGGAGGGTAAAATTTCAAACATACGTTTTGTTCGAAAGGTCAATAATTTAATTAATCTTTCGAACAAATCCGAAACTCAATTTTACCCTCCCTTTCCCATAGTTTATTTGCTTACCATAATTTTCTTTATTAAGAAAAAACTTACTAATAAAAACCCTGTGGAAACAAAGAATGGAACGACTTCGTGGTGTGTTAGCAGTGGCACAAACAAAACCACTTTAAGTAAAAGATATTGCTATAAAGATCAAAACGGGATGGGGTGTACGGTTAATACTTATAATGCCACTTGTGACACAATTGTTTTTGAAAAGAGGCAGTGTGGGGATGAGTCTAACCCTAATAAATACTGCACAGACAGGGATTAAACAGGCTGTATGCCGACAGGTCAAACTGGTGGTGTGCATCGGGTGAATGTAGTTAAATAAGGGTATTATGGCTCAAAAAATAGGAATTACATTATCTGTGAGGATTGAGCTGTGTAAAGGGGAATTAGAGAAACAATATCCAACCCTTTATAATTGGCGGGTGTTAGCAAGTGGTTTAACTTATCCAGAGGCTAAAGAGATTGAGGTAAAATATAGCAAAAGAGGGTATGAGGTCTGTAAATGTTATGAGATTGTTTTAGACCCAATCTATTGTGTGTTTGCTTTTGATTATTAGTTTAAAGATGTTTATAGATTATCCGATATTAAAATTATATGAGGATAGTTTTATCTGTTTTTATTATTATATTCGCTGTTTTATTATTTGATAGTCAGATAGATTTGTGTAAAGGGATGCAAAACACAGAGATAAGAGCAGAGTATTTAAAACAGAATGATAAAATGGATCAATTAGAAAAACTGCAATTGTTTTTAGAAATGTTACCAGATAATAGTCGTCTATTAGGTGGGACGAGAGGATTTACAAGGGAACAACTATCAAAAATACAGAAAGCATTTAAGATAACCCTAAAATTGTTTAAAGATAAAGAGTTTTATTCATTGGCAGAGATAGAGTCTGAAATAGCCGATAGGTTATATATAGTAGGTGATTTGTTTTTAAAATATGATGGATGCATAGAATTTAGAGGTGGTTATAAAAAGTTTAATCTTTAATATATGAAAATAGAGAGGTCTCTTAAATTTGAGTATTCTATGGAGGTAGTATTATCCGACCCTATATAACTGGCGTGTAGTGGCAAAGTGGCAGGGAGTTTAACCTATAAGAAAGCCAAGCAAGGTAGTAGAAATAGCAAACATTATTATACCTATTGGTATTTTTTTGTTGGCGTATATAATAGCTCAAGAGCCACTTTCTCTTTCGAGAGGGATAAAAAGCTTTTCTGATACTATCCTTTTTATAACAAATACTATATTACACTTACACAAGTGGTATGTACAAAATATTCACATGTATGTAAAATATTCACATGTTTTAACTTATTTTTGTTTTTTATCCACAGCTTGTGATAGCGTGATAACTTATTGAAATATATCATAGTTTTAGTATTAGCTTGTGATTTATTTAAGTAATGTCCTAATTTTTAGGATTAACTTTAAAAAAGCAGTTATATGTAAGAAACTTAAAATTAAGATGAAAGGTTAATTTTAATATGCGTTTTATCATTTTTATTTTGCTAGGGATATTACCACTTAGTGTGTTGGCTCATTGGAACAGTGTAGAAACTAATTGGATAGCAACTGATTGGGCAGCAACTAATCTGGGAGCTGATTCAAACTGTCCGATAGACAAAGGTCTACCAGCAAATAATAAGGGTTTATTGGTTGCTATTGCAAATAGAGATATATGCACTGTCCAATATTTTTTAGAAAATTCAGTTGATCCTAATACTATCAGTCGATATGGAAACACACCTCTTCTAATGGCTTCATTATATGGGTATACAAAAATTGTTCAATTGTTATTAAAGCATGGTGCCGATCCCAATATTCAAAACTATGATGGTATGACAGCTTTAATGTGGGTAGAAGTTAATGAACCTGTAAAAATAGCTTATTTTTTATTAGGCTATGGTGCAGATCCAAATATTCAAAATAAAGAAGGCATAACACCTCTCATGCAAGCTTCATTTAATGGTAGAACAAATATTGTTCCTTTGTTATTAGATTACGGTGCTAATCCAAAACTTCAAGATAAAAAAGGTCGGACAGCTTTAAAATTGGCACAACAGACTAACCATTTTAAAATTGCTCGTATTCTTTGCAAAAAGAATCCTAATTTGTTAGGCTGTGTAAAGTAAAAGAATAAAAAATATTGTAAAGAATATTGCAGAGACAAATCAATGATCGATCAATTATTTATCTTAACTGAGCAGTTATTTTGTTGCTTGTTTATTTTAAAAGGGTTATCTTTACTTTTGCAAACACCATCCTGGTTGAGTTTGATCAAATCGATAGTATCTATGGAGAGAAGCCAACTTCAATCTTTAGTATTGGTTAGTAGTTTATTAGGTCTATGTTTTGGCTTGTTTATTGTGCTGACTCATAATGATTGGATCTGGAGTTATTCTGTAATCGTGACTGTTTTAGGTTGGATAACTTGCCTAAAGTGTGGGTCTTACTTACTGTTTCCTCAGCTGGGTGTATGGTGTACAAAAACTGTATACAGCAATTATAAGACTTCTGTTTTAAAATGGTATCTTAAAGGCTGTGGAGGTGTGTATATTCTTTTGAGTGTATTGGTTGGTTCTGCACATATATAACATATTTTATACTCATAAAACCCATTTATAACCTTAAGAAACTTTAAAAACTAACCGATCTAATGAGATAAAAGGGGTGAATCTGATGATTGAGTGGTGGTTAATAGATGAAGCTTGGTTGTGGTTTAAAAACAATATTATTTTTGCTATGATGTTTTTTTTAATTTTGTTTACCACATCTGCTATGACAAGTGATAGTCATAGTCTGGAGACAACCATTCAACAACTTCAATCACAAATTAACTGTATGAATCAAAATCAAAACCATATTATCAAATATCACCAATGTTTACAGGTTAAAAAATTGCAGGTTAAAAGTGTGCAGGCTAAAGAAAACTGTCCACTTCCTGTATTTAAAAATTGCTTTGAAGATAACAAAAAATAAGTGTTGAACAACACACCTTGCATTAAATAGAAGTTAAATAGGTGGTTTTGTATAGTATTGCAAACCTTAGTCCGATGGATGTTGACAATAAAATCTCATAAAGATACGACACATTATGCTAATGTGGTGGATGATCCAGTTTTATCGTTTTTTTTGCTCTCTTAAATTGGCTGTTTGTATCATATCAGTACTCATTTTTTTACTGGCTATTGGCACTGTCTATGAGTCTTTATACGGTCGCTTGTATGCACAAGAAGTTATTTATCAATCTGTTTGGATGACTTTTGTGATTATTTTATTAGCCTTAAATATTGTAGCTGTTATGATCGATCGGTGGCCGTGGAAAAAAAAACATATCGCCTTCTTAATGGCTCATTTTGGTATTTTATTTGTTTGTGCAGGCTCTCTCATTACTCGTTACTATGGAATAGATGGCAACTTAAGTATTAAAGTGGGAGAGAGTCAAAATCGGTTAATGACTTCAAATATTTTGCTGAGTGTATATTCTTCTTTTGATGGGAAAAACTTAACTCAACTGTATCAGAAAAAAGTCCACTTTTTTAAAAATCCTCCGCATCGTAATCGACCTTATCGTGTTCCATTGGGTTCGTCTGTTTTACGAGTGATCGATTATTACCCATCATCTATAATAAGAGAACAATATAAATCTACTCCAAAAGGAGGTATTGCTATCCGGTTTCAGATAAGTGGTAAAAACGCAGAAATCACCCATTGGATGTTTAAACCTCCTTGGAAAAAACAAATTGTAAAATCTTTAGGGCCGTCTCAAATTATTTTGTTAGATTCTTTTAATCCTTCTCATGTTTTAAGTAGCTTTAGGCAACCCACTTTGTTATTAGTTCCTGTGAGAAGCAAAAAAAAAGCAAATTATTTACAATATAAATTGTGTGGTATTCAAAAAAATAATTCTCGTTCTGCAAAATCTGTTTGTTTTAAAACTGGCTTTTTAAAACTGGGTTCCATTTTAAAAACTGGTTGGATGGACTTTCAGTTTCGTCTATTATCTTATATTCCTCAAGCTATCCCGGATACAATATTTATTCCCCAAAAATTAAATGCTCAAAATACTTCTCCAGCTATTCAATTAGAATTTAACAATCAAAAACAGTGGATGAGTCTGAATTCTCATGTATTCTTTTTTGACAAAAGTAAAGTATTTATTGTTGCTTATGCGAATGAGCAAAAAAAATTAAATTTTAATATTAAACTTAAAAAATTCACCATTCAATATTATCCTTCCAGCCTGCAAGCTTCTTCTTATAAAAGTCAGGTGGTCACTCAATACAATTGGAAAAAACAACATCATACTATTTCTATGAATCATCCGATTAAATTAGCTGGTTATACTATTTACCAATCTGGTTTTGAAGAAGACGAAAGAGGAACCCCCCTCACATCTATATTTGCGATCAATAAAGATCCTGGTCGCCAGTTAAAATATTTAGGTTGTATTTTAATTGCTTGTGGGGTTTTATTATTGTTTTTAAGACGGAACCGTCGGAGTAGGAATGTTGTATAAACAGTCGTTTGTTAAAGCTTTTGTTTGATTTTCTTTTAAGCCTTTCTTTTTAATTTTTTCTAATAAAGTGGTGCGATTGAGTTTTAATAATTTAGCTGCTTGATTGCGATTCCAGTTTGTTTTTTTGAGTGCTTTAAGAATGAGTTCATTTTCGAAATGACTAACAATTGTATTAAAATCTAAACCCGAATCGGGAATGTCAGTTATGTAATTTAGCTCTTCCGAATGATTGGTTTGATACTTAAAAGGTAAATCGGATGGTTCTATTATTGTATTTTCTTTCAGTACACAGAGTCGTTCCATTAGATTTTCCAACTCACGGATGTTCCCTGGCCAATCGTAACTGCATAAATGATGAATTGATTCAGAACTCATGGATTTTAAACTACCAGTTCGATTTTTGTTCATTTCTTTTATAAAATGTTTAATTAAAATTGGGATATCTTCTCTTCTTTGTTTGAGAGGAGGAATGTAAAGAGGAATTACATTTAAACGATAGTATAAATCTTTTCTAAATGTACCTTTTTTAACAGCGGATTCTAAATTTTCGTTACTGGCGGCAATTACTCGCACTTGAGATGCAAAAATTTTTTCACTTCCCACTGGTTGGAATTCTTTTTCTTGTAAAACTCGGAGCAGTTTGACTTGTATAGATAAATCCATTGTGCTGACTTCATCTAAAAATAAGGTGCCACCTTGAGCTGTTTGAAATCGCCCTATTCGATCTTTAATAGCTCCAGTAAAAGATCCTTTAACATGGCCAAATAGTTCACTCTCTAATAAATCCCTTGGGATCGCCCCACAATGAACGGGGACAAATGGCCCTTGGCTATGAGGGGAATTAAAGTGAATCGACTTAGCTACGAGTTCTTTTCCGGTACCGCTTTCCCCTGCAATTAATACCGTGGACGAAGAGTGAGCTATTTTTTTTATCATCTCAATTAATTTTAAAATCGCTGAACTTTGCCCAATAATACCATCAAAACAATATTGTTTTTTTATACAAGAACGTAGTTGGTTGTTTTCTGTCTCTAAAAATAGATGAGATAAAGCTCGGCCCGTTAGATTGACAATTTCACTCAAGTTAAAAGGCTTGGTAATAAAATGGAAAGCACCTTTTTTAAGAGCTAATACGGCTAAATCAATTGTCCCGTATCCTGTCATAATAATGACTGGGCTACCCTTGTATTTTTGTTGCAAATATTGCATTAAATCTAACCCGTTTGCATCCGGAAGTTTCAGATCCAATAAGATTAAATCAAAATGAATGTTATCAGATAGTTGCTTTAATTCTTTTTTTGAATGCAAATGAGTGGGTATATATCCGTACTGCTCCAAGACTCTTGCTATGGAGGAGCCTAAAGAATGTTCGTCATCGATAATAAGAATTTTTTTTTTCATTTGTAGTTATAGAGTAAGAAAATTTATTAATTTTCTCTATATAAGTTTTCAAAATCTAGACTGAACGCCTGTGGCTTGCATAATATCTATTGTTTAAATGTGAGTTATTTAACTGGCGAACTTGGTCTAACTGTCTGGGAATTTTAATTCAGCAAGTCTACAGACTTTTGTTTAATTTATTTTCAACAATTATTGAGGAACATGTAGTAACCGATGGATAATTTGCATACATCTTTGAATGGCTAAGCTCATTTCTTTTAAATCATCTGCCAGTTCGGGGTTGTTTTTGTTGTTTATTTGTAAAATTTGCAAAAGAGCATGAATACCTCCAATGGGATTATTTAACTCGTGAGCGATACTGCTAGAAATAATCCCCAACTCCATGGCTTGAGCCGATTTGGCAATTTTTTTTTCAATTTTGATTTGTTCTGTAATATCCCTAAAAATAACTAATTGGATAGGTGGCTCGTTAGAGAGAGAAATTTTTTGCACAGATATTTCAAAACATTCTTCTTTATTATTAAGGATTCGTTTAATTCTTTTTTTGTTTTCGTTAGTAGAGACAATAGAATGCTTGGCGGGAGATCTAAAAAAAACTTGAAAATAGTTTTTTTGTAGTAATTTATCTTTGGATAAATGAGTTTTGTCTCTAAAAGTTTTATTAGTTCTTAGAATATAATTGTTCATATCTGTCAGACAAAGTGGAGTGGAAATGGTGTCAAAAGCGAGTTCCCATTGTTCTTTTTTATTTTTTAATTGATTGTATTGCTCCAATCGGTTGAGGCTCATGGATAAAGCTTGAGCAATTTTTTTTAAAATACTTTTTGTGTATGAAGAATACCTGTTTGTTTATAAAAGCAGATAAAATAAGTCGTGCTATTATGTTGGCTTGGGTGAATGTATTGAGTGGGTTTTCGATGAGCTTTTTTTTTACAAACATTTAAGTCATTAGGTGGGTTGTCGAGTAATTCGATACGATCTACATGACATTGAGCGGGCAATGTTTCTTTAATCAAACGGGATAACACTTCCTCAGAATGAGCCGCATAGATACTTGTAATAGCGAATTGGTAAGCTTCCCACTGTTTTATTTTTGAATCAGATATTTGCATAAGGTTTAGTGTAGCGTATTTTATATTAAGTGATAGGTTTTAGTTAAAAAGATTCTTTCAAAGCTTGACCTTTGGGCTTTTTTAAGAGAGACCAAGCAAAATGGAAGAAAAAAGTTTTCAAAATCAAAAAACGAATAAACCCAAAACGGATCAACAGGTCACAGTTGTGGTTTGCTCAGCAGGGCAAGGCATGAGAATGGGTTCTGGTTTGCCCAAAAGTTTGCATCCAGTTGCAGGTAAACCCATGTTGGCTCGTATTTTACAATCTCTGAAACGAGCGGGTTTAGATCAAATTCGTGTGGTTGCCAATAAAAATCATGATCGGTTAGTTCGTCCATTAGTGGAAGCTTTTAAAGCAGATATTTATTTTCAAAGAGAACAAAAAGGAACTGCTATGGCAATATTGAGTGCGGAGCTCAAAACATGTTCTGGAGATGTGTTAATCCTCAATGGGGATCATCCATTAGTGACATCTCAAGATTTAAAAAAAATTATTCAGCAATTTTATGAAACACAAGCCGATGTGTGTATTGGTTCTTTTAGAACAGAAAATCCTAAAGAATATGGTCGTGTGATTCGTCGCAAAGGGAAAGTGATAGCCGTTGTGGAACATAATGCCCTCACTCCTGAATCCAAAAAAGTTAAAGAAGTTAACACAGGCATTTATTTAATTAAAAAAGACTGGTTAAATACTTGCTTACCTCAAATTAACAATCAAAACTCATCTCAAGAATATATTTTAACAGATATTATTTCTGTTTCTGCACAAAATAATAAAGAAATTATATCTGTGGAAGTATCCGAAGATAGTGCTTTAGGTGTTAATTCTCAAAAAGACTTAGCTTTAGTAACAAAAAAACTTTTTACTCGAAAGCTTAATCATTTGATGAGAGAAGGGGTTATTATTATAGATCCTTTTAATGTGTATATTGAAGAAGATGTGCAGGTTGGGCAAGGTAGTGTGATCTATCCCGGAGTGTATTTGAAGGGATATACTCAAATTGGTGCTTTTTGTGCAGTGGAACCTCATTGTTTTATTGCCGATAGTGTGATTGGTCATTCGGTTTTAATTCGTTGTGGGTCTTATTTAGAATCGGTAGAAGTGGGGACACAATCTGTAGTGGGTCCTTATGCACGATTAAGACCTGGGACTAAGATCGGGGATCAGTGTCGAGTGGGTAATTTTGTGGAAATGAAAAAGACTCATTTTGGATCGCGTTCTCAAGCTGGTCATTTTAGTTACTTAGGGGATGCACAAGTTGGTGAAGATGTAAACATTGGATGTGGCACAGTCACTTGTAACTTAAATATAGACGGCAAGAAGTATACCACTTCTATAGGTCATCAAGTATTTGTTGGCAGTGGAACGCAATTGGTAGCTCCAGTGGAATTAGCAGATGGTTCTTCAACAGGAGCGGGTTCTGTGATTACAAAAAATGTTCCATCTGAAATGTTGGCACTTAGTCGGGTGCCACAAGTGCATCGTAAAAAACCTCATAGAAAAGAACCAGATAGAAAAGAACCTGAAGCAAAAAACAGCGGAAATAATAAATAATTATGTGTGGAATTATTGGCTATAAAGGGTTTCGTTCGTCTCAAGAAGTGTTACTCAAAGGGTTAGAAAGCATGGAATATCGTGGTTACGATAGTGCTGGGATAGTTGTTTCTGACAAGAATAACAAAGAGTTTAAAAAAATTCGTGCAGTTGGCTCTTTGCAAAAATTAAAAGATCGAATAAAAACAGAAAATTTTGGAGGTTCTTTGGGGATTGGTCATATTCGTTGGGCGACTCATGGTCCTCCTTTAGAAAAAAATGCACATCCTCATCAAGCTCAAGATATTTATTTAGTTCATAATGGAGTGATTGAAAATACAGAAGATCTTAAAAAGCATATCAAAAATTCTTTTTTATCAGACACCGATTCCGAAGTATTGGCACATTATTTAGTGTATTTAAGACGATCACATAGCTCTTTAAAATCAGCTATTTTCACTGCTATGTCTCAGATTAAGGGAGAATATGCCGTTGTTATTTTATCTGAAACCAATCCAGGTGAGATGATTGGTTTTAAAAAAGGACCTTCTTTAGCTGTGGGTTTTGGAGAAAAAGAAATTTTTTTAGCAAGCGATTTTCATGCATTTTTGCCTTATGTTGGGAAGGTCATTTTTTTAAAAGATGAAGAAATGGTTTATGTACCTTCTGGGCATAAAATTGCTTTTGAATTTTATTCGGGTTCTGAAAAAAACAAAGTTCAACCCATTGTGCATTCTTTTAAAAAAAGTTATCAGAAAGCAAAACCAAAAAAAGAAAAACCTCATTATATGCTTCAAGAGATTTACGAACAACCAGATGGTGTATCTCGAGTTATTCAGAATTATGTGAATGTTAAAAAACAATCTGTGCAATTACTAAAAAAACAAGAAGACATTTTAGATTATGTAGTAAACTCTAATCGATTATTTATCACAGCTTGTGGAAGTAGTTATTATGCCAGCTTGTATGCAAAATATTTGATTGAGCAAACTGCTCATTTACCGGTAGAAGTTGATATATCGAGTGAGTTTCGTTATCGCTCTCCGATATTGGGTAGCCAACCACCTATAATGGTTATTTCTCAAAGTGGAGAGACAGCAGATACCTTGGCTGTTTTGCGTTTGTCGCTTAGTTTGTCTTGTCCGGTGTTCAGTTTATGCAATACTAAACAATCAGTTATTGATAGAGAATCTTCTGCCCAATTTTATATGTTGGCTGGAGAAGAAAAAAGTGTTGCCAGCACAAAAGCTTTTATTAACACTTTGGTTGTTTTATTTTTAATTAATTTGTGGCTTGCCCGTCGAACGAACCAAATCAATAGCTCTGTAGAAAAACAATGGATTCGATCTTTATTACAATTACCGTCTCAAATGGAAGAAGTGCTTGCTTCGGAAACACTTTTTGCAGAAACGGCTCAATTTTTAAAGCAGATGAAACGTATTATTTACCTTGGGCGTGGAAGTGGATATCCTATAATTTTAGAAGGAGCTTTAAAAATGAAAGAGCTGACTTATCGACATGCCGAAGGATACCCAGCCGGTGAGATGAAACATGGACCTCTGGCTTTAGTGGATCGCGAGACAGCTGTTGTGGCAGTTGCTCCTTCGAATGGTGTTCATCATAGTAAAATGCTGATTAACTTAGAAGAAGCTCGTACGCGAGGGGGGCAGTTAATTATTATTGGCACGCAAGGTGACCAAAAAAGCCAAAGCTTAGCCAAGCAGTTTTTACCACTCCCCCTATGTCACGAAAGCTTAAGCCCTATTTTAAGCACTATCCCTTTGCAACTATTAGCTTATCATCTGGCATGTTTATTAGGATACTCAGTCGATCAGCCCAGAAATTTAGCTAAGTCGGTTACTGTCGAATAAAGTTGTGTTTTTTAATTTATTAATTACTATTTAAGAGATGAGTACTGATTTGATATAGATACATTTAATCTTATTGTTGTTTTTTTAAAAACAAATATGACAGAGCGAACACAAGTTATGGGAAAGAAGGGGTAAAAACGAGTTTCGGCTTTGTTCGAAAGATGATTAAATATTAACCTTTCGAACAAAACGTATGTTTGAAGTTTTTGCCCTTTCTTTCCTATAATCAATCACCCGTTCGTGCATTTTCATCATTTCAAATTAAGAGGATAATACTTTTTGAGCAATTGCTCGATCATCAAAAGGGTATCTGGTATTACCAATCGTTTGTTCACTCTCATGCCCTTTGCCGGCAATTAGAACGATATCTTTAGGTGTGGCATTTTTTAAAGCTTTTTGAATGGCGTGTTTTCTATCTAATTCTATAGTAAATCGACTTTTATCCGTAACATTTTTTAAAATATCTTGAATAATACTTGCAGGGTCTTCTGTTCGAGGATTATCAGAAGTTAAAAATACTTTATCCGATTGTTTTTCAGCAATTTTTCCCATTAATGGTCGCTTGTTTTTGTCTCTGTCACCACCACAACCAAAAATACAAATCAATCGTCCAGATTTTTTATGTGCGTTTAGAAAACTTAAAACACACTCTAAAGCAATCGGAGTGTGTGCATAATCTATAAATACCATTGGCTGTTTTTTTTTATTAGAATTGTTTACATTTTGAGATGATTGGATTCGTTCTAATCTTCCTCTCACTCCAGGAAAATGGGATAAAACCTTTCCGGCTGTTTGGACACAAAAACCAGCTAAATGTACACAACACAAAGTAGCCACTGCATTGGATACATTATGATATCCGGGTGTTTGCAATTGCACAATTTGATCTTTCCCTTCAAATAAAAAACGAAACCGAACACCAGATAAATTACTGGATAATAGCTTCCAACAAAATTGAGAAGGTTTTTGTCCATAAGAAATATAAGGCACTTTAATTGTTTGAGATAGACGAATCCCATAAGGGTCATCAAAATTTAACACAGCTGAAAAATGTTTTCGCTCGGTAAATAATTTTGTTTCAAACAACATTTTTTTTGCTTTAAAATAAGACGACATATCTGGATGATAATCTAAATGATCAGCTGTTAAGTTTGTAAAAACCCCCACATTAAAATCGACATCTCGCACTCTTTGCTCTTGCAAACCAATACTAGAAACTTCCATCACCATGGCTTGAGCATTTTTTTTGTAATAATTATTTAATAAACTATAAAGCTCACTGGCTAAGGGGGTGGTTAAGTGATATTCGTTTTTTGTAATGTTTGTATTTTGAGGTTGGATTTGACCATCTGACCAGTTCCACAAGCTATTTTGGACGGTGCTGATGAGTCCTGTTTTCCATCCGAAGTAAGATAGTAGATAAGATAACATATAAGAAACAGTGGTTTTACCATTGGTGCCAGTAACGCCAACACAAAACATTTTATGTGACGGAAAATCGTAAAAAGAATTTAATAGAGAAGATAAAACTCGTTTTGTGTCTGAAACAATTTGTAATTCTCCTTTAAAATTAAGACCTCTTAATTTTTCTTTATTTTCTACAACTAAAGTTTTTGCACCTTTTACAATTGCTTGTTTTAAAAAGTTATGTCCATCTGTTTTATGTCCTTTTAAAGCAACAAATATACAACCCGGTATAACTTTTCTAGAATCCGTTACAATAGACACTTTACATCCGCCTGTAACGAGGACCTGTGCCTCCTTCTTTAGGAGACCACCGTGGACCTAAAACATCAGTTGCTTTGCAGTCTATACAATTAGAAGCATTGATAACTAATTCACCATTTTGGCTTTCATAGACACCTGCTGGGCAGAGTGTTTCATAAAATTTTTGTACATTCTCTGGTATTTTTTTTGTTGTTTTTAAATGAGGAAGAATATCATCTCTAGTTTGATTATTGGATAAATAAACGGCATCTGTTTTATTTAAAAACTTTGCGTTTTTTGTGTAAGTAGTTTTTTTTGTTCTTATTTTTTTTGAATCTGCACAATTGCTTTGTTCAGCTGTTAGAGGGATAGAAACTGTGTCATTGGGGAATAACCCACGAGTTAAAAACATCAAACCCGACTTAATGAGTCCAACAAAAAAATTTTTTTGAAATGCTTGACGCACATTTCGAACTGGGTAAAGTTCTTTTCTCACACACGATTGATGATGAATTTTATGATCATACTTTTTTAAAATATTGGCGGAGAAATCTTTTTTCTTTAAGGCACAAAAAGCAGTTTCTGCTGCCAGTATTCCGGCTGTCATTGCATAATGAATCCCCTTTAGTGCCGGGACATTCACCATGCCTGCACAATCCCCAGCGATCAATAAACCGTGATCATGCAATTGTTTGGGGATTGCATGATATCCTCCTTCTGGAATAGTTTTTGCTCCCCATTCCACACACTTTCCACCTTCTAAAATTTGAGCTATCCAAGGGTGATTTTTTAGCTCTTGCAATTTAAGGTGTACATCTAAATTTTGTAAACGAGAATCTAATCCAGCAACTAAACCTAAAGATAACAAACCCTCTCCCATCGGGTAGAGCCAAGCTCCTCCAAAACAATCCATTGGCAAAGGCCATCCCATTGTGTGAATGACTTGATCTCGATTAGAAAAATCATACCCCAAACCATGAGCTGGCACTTCCCATAATTCTTTTACCCCCAAGGCATAAGTTTGTGCATATTGAGAGGAAATATTTTTCCAATGCATCCAAGCTTGGGATAGATGTCCTCTACTTCCGTCTGCTAACACTGTGAGAGAAGCTTTTATTGAAACACCAGTTTTTTTTTTAGCAGTTAATAGGTCGTTTTTACTTAAACCAGTAGGAAAAGTCGTCACTCCTTTTATGTATTTTTCTTCTACTAATAATTGATGGGCAGTAAAAGAGGGTAAAAGCAAAACTTCTTTTTCTTCTGCTCGATCGGCCATCCATCTGACTACCTCACACAAAGAAGCTGTGTAAAAATTTTTATTTTTCATAGTGGGGGGTAGAGGTAAAGGGTATTTCTTTTTTTTGGTGAAGTAAAATAAGCTTTCTTTGCTGACTTTTTTTCGAAACGGCAAATCTGCAAGTGATATTTGAGGAAATAACTTATGAAACACAACTGGATTGACAATGGCCCCAGAAAGACTATGACCACCTATTTTTTCAGCTTTTTCTAATACACCGATTTGAATATCGGGAAACATATCTTGGCACAAATGTTTTAAGTAAATAGCTCCACTTAACCCAGCCGGACCACCACCTACAAATAAAACATCTAACTCTAAATTAGAAGATTCCATGTTTTGATCTTCATGACTACCTTCTAATAGAGATAAAGGTTGAATATAAGAAGACCAAGGGAATGGTTGCTCTTGATAATCAGCGGGTTTAAAAGACATATTTCTCATCTTACTATAAGATTTTCTGATCTACAAAATAATCATCATAATGATTTAGATAATCAGCTATTTTAATAAGATTTTTGTTTTGACAGAACTCTACAATGTATAGCAAGGTGACCTATACAATGAGCCAGTTTTTTGTTTCAGCTAATGAAATCCATGTTAAAAAAGAAAGAAATAAAGCTCAAAAACTTAAAAAAACTAAATGGTGGAAAGAAAAACTCCACCATGGTCTTTGTTATTACTGCACTAAAAAATACCCTAAAAAAGATCTGAGTATGGATCATGTGATTCCACTGGTTCGTGGAGGTCATAGTGATAAAAATAATATCGTTCTATCTTGTAAAAAATGTAACGCCAATAAAAAATATAAAACCATTGTCGAGTTATAACTCTCGTTACTTAATCGGCTTTTGTTCTTTAAAGTAGTGTATATTTTTTTATTGCAGCATGTCATACAGGATAGTTGTCAAGGGTTTGTAAAAACCTTATAGCTATAGGCTATATGATGTTGCAAGCTATTCGCTTTTATATTCGTCTGCCAGGTATTTATTGGTCGATTATTTATTTGTTAAAAATTGTGATCCTATTATATGTTCCATTTGCGTTCGCAAGTTTTAATACATTTAAAAAGAGTGCGTTAGAAAATGTCCATTCTATTAAGATGATTTTAACTCTTCCTTTAGAAAATCGTCGGCAAGTTTTATTGAGTCGATATAAATCAGCTGATCTACCATCTGTATTAAGACCAATCATTTTTAATAAATTTGAGAGTATGAATCTTCGATGGTCTGCTTTAATTGGTTTAGCTTATAGTGTGGATTCGAACCAATCTCGACTAGTGGTTACGACTGCTCTTAAGCACCGCACTTGGTTTCTTAGAAATGCAGGCTTGATTGCTATGGAAATACTCGATTCGTCGATTAGTCTACAGTGGGCGGATCATTTGTTAGATGATCCATCTTTGATAGTTCGAACAGCGGCTGTGGACTTAATTAGAAGGCACAAAGCGGATCAATATAAATTTCGCCTTTTAGAAAAACTCAATGCTCCAGATAGTTTTTACAAAAATACCAGTCTTTGGATTAGAAAGCACATTGTGTTGGCTTTAGCTGATTTTGCAGAACCGGGGGAAAAAAACTTTTTTATATCTCTTCTCAAAGATCCTGATTCGAGACTGCATTCCCCAGCCCATCGAGCGATACAAAAACTAGCGAGCCAACAAAAACTAGTCGGCAAACAAACTCTAACTCAACACTCTTTAATCACAAATAACCATACGCCTTAGGTTGTTATACTTCTTAAATTAGCTTTTCTTAATGTTAAATTAAAAAATCATTGAAGATTTTATTATATTAGTGAAGTTGATCCCGAGATTGAGAAATAGCTCGATCGATTTTAATTTCTCTAAAAATTCGATACAAAATAGTTTTTTCTTCTAAGCCATTAGAAGGTACACGATGAGGAGTATCTATAAAACCTCTTTGAGAATAAATCGTTTTTAATATACTCACTTGGACAATGGGTTGGTCGTCTTCTTTGTGTTCTCTGCTAATTTGAATATTGAGTGTGTATTTTTTCCCAGGGATTGTTTTTGTATGGAAAGGTAATTGCCATAAACTTTCCCCTTTGATGGTTTCTGTTTTTAAGTAGCCTCCTTCTTTGTCTTCTTCTTCTATAGGATAACTCTCTAAAGCTAATATTAAAGCTTTCCAAGTTTGTTCGTAATCAGCATAAAACAGTCGAGATACCGGACCCAATCGCCTTTTAGGTTGCGTAGACACACAAGCTGTGCAAACTAAAAGAATTAATAATATAATGCTCTTCATACTTATTAATTTACATTATGTGATCTATAATTGACAGAAAGAATTAAAATGAGCAAAATATTTTTGTTTGAGATCAATTAAATGGCGGGGTAGCTCAGTTGGTTAGAGCGGCGGAATCATAATCCGCGTGTCGGGGGTTCAAGTCCCTCCTCCGCTACCATAATCAGCCATTATATAAAAATAACTTATAATAAAAAAAACCCTTAAATGTTCTAAATAAACTCAAAATTACCCATACTAAAAGCCAATTATTCCCTTCTTGCCACTATTTTAATTTTCAAATGTCAAAAATATTAAAACCGGAAAAAGTATTTTTTTCTTGAATTTTTAAACCATCTGTGTTCTAAATTAATTGTGTTTTAAATGGATATATTTTGATTTAAGATACATTTTGGTTAACATATTTGATTAACAAAAATGGCAATTGATTTGGATAGGGTAGTATTGAATAAACTAATAAATAAAAATAAGCCGTTTTTTCTTTTAGCATTAGCTGTTCAGTTAGTGGTTTCCTAATTTTTTATGAGTGTTTGCGTGCAATTATCATCAGCTGATTTGATTCGATCTCCTAAAAAATGTTCTGTATGGGAGTTGGCTGAACAATTATTTCCTCAAAAAGCAGATCAAATAGTGGGAGCTTTTATCAATAATCAGGCAGATCTTTTGGATCTTCGATCGGGTTTAGAAAAAGGAGATCGGGTCCAGTTTGTATGGATTCCATCTGAAGAAGCCTTACCAGTGATCCGACATTCTGCAGCTCATGTTATGGCTCAAGCTGTGCAAGAACTATGGCCAGATGTGAAAGTAACCATTGGTCCAGTTATTGAAAACGGGTTTTACTATGATTTTGATTCTCCGAGAGCTTTTCGTCCTCAAGATTTGCAAAAAATAGAAGAAAAAATGCGTGCTATTATTCGAACAGATTGTGCTGTGACTAAAGAAGTATGGACTAAATCGGAGGCGATCTCTTTTTTTAAAAAAATGAATGAGCCTTATAAAGTAGAAATTATTAACGAATTGCAAGACATTCCAATCAGTGTATATCGCCAAGGGGAATGGTTGGACTTATGCAAAGGTCCTCATGTGAAAAAATTATCACAGATTGGGGCTATTAAGGTGCTTAGTCAATCGGGAGCTTATTGGAGAGGCGATGAAAACAAAAAACAATTGCAAAGAATTTACGGGACAGCATCTCACTCTGAAAAACAACTCAAATCGGATTTAAAAAACATCCAATCGGCTGAACTTTATGATCATCGCTTACTTGGAAAAGCAATGGATTTATTTTATTTTTCTGATTTATCCCCGGGGAGTCCTTTTTTTACTGCAAGAGGGACAATCATCTACAACGAGTTAAAAAATTTTTTAAAAGAACTCTACATTAAGTATCATTATCAAGAAGTTATTACTCCTCAAATGTTTGAGGGGAGATTATTTGAATGTTCTGGTCATAAAGAGCATTTTGCAGAAAACATGTATCCTGTGTTAAACGAATCCTATAAAAATCAAAACTCGGATAGGGAATTTTTTTTAAAACCAATGAACTGTCCCGGGCATTGTCTTTTATATCGTGTAAAAAAACATTCTTATAGAGAATTACCTTGGAAAGTGGCAGATTTTGGACGCTTGCATCGCAAAGAAAAAAGAGGTGCCTTGCATGGACTCACCCGTGTTAACAGCTTATGCCAAGATGATGCTCATGTTTTTTGCACGCCCGAACAATTGCAAACAGAAATCACACTCTGTCTGAATATGTTTCAAGAAGTGTATCACCAATTGGGTTTAACAATCGATCAGATTTTTTTATCTACTCGTCCTAAAAAATCAATGGGTGGAGATGCTGTTTGGCAAAAAGCACAAAAAGCTCTAACAAATGCTCTTTCAATCAGTGGATTGTCTTTTAAAATACAAGAAGGAGAAGGAGCATTTTATGGACCGAAGTTAGACTGGCAAATTAAAGATGCTATGAGACGACCATGGCAGTTGGGGACCTTACAATGTGATTTTAACATGCCACAAGCTTTTAAATTGCGATACACAGACAAAGATAATCAAGAAAAGACCCCCATTCTTTTACATCGAGCCATTTTAGGTTCTTTAGAGCGTTTTATAGGGGTGTATTTAGAACATACTAAAGGATATTTACCCTTATGGTTGAGTCCGGTTTCTGTTTTGATTGTGAATATTTCTAAAGATCAAGAAGACTATGCAAAAGAGCTAGAACATTCGATGATGCAATTAAACCTGCGAGTAAGGTCTGACTTGAGAAGTGAAAAACTGGGGTATAAAATTAGAGAAAGTCGTCTCCATCGACAACCTTGTGTAGTAGTTGTTGGAAACAAAGAAAAGCAATCTTCTACTTTGTCTGTTCGTCTTCCAAATGGGACTATGTGTCCGATGCCTAAAAAAGATTTTATAGATCAAATAAAACAAATTGTTCATAAAAAAATTTATAATTGGGATTCTATATTAACTCAAAAAAAATTAACTCAAACAAAGGGGGTGTCTCATTCGTAAGTTCAAAAAAAAATTCAGAGGAGCGTTTAAAAAAGAAGAAAAATTTCGGATTAACAGTCATATTGTGGCTGACACAGTACGAGTGGTAGACGAAGCGGGGACCATGTTGGGAGTTATGACTGTGGACCGAGCGATATCTACAGCTCAACAAAAAGGGTTCGATTTAGTAGAGATTGCTCCAAAGGCGAAACCCCCTACTTGTAAAATAATGGATTATGGAAAGTGGAAATTTAAGATGAGTAAAAAAGAAAAGCATTCTAGAAAAAATCAAATCAAAGTGGTTATTAAAGAAGTTCAACTTCGTCCCAGAACAGATGTGCATGATTTAAAAATTAAAATGAAAAAAGCTAAAGAATTTTTAATGAGTGGCTGTAAAGTTAAGATTCATTTGCGTTATTCAGGAAGAGAAATGGCTCATAAAGAGCTGGGTTTAACTATGTTGAATAAAGTGATTTCTGAACTCAAATCTGTTTCTGTTATAGAAAAAGACACTCCTCAAATGGAGAGGCGATCGGCCTTTTTATTTTTTTCACCTCTTCCAAATTGGATGAAAGAACACAGAAAAAAAAAGAAGCAACAAACATCGCAAAAAAAAGTAACTCAATCTTCAACTTTGGATTCTAAAAAAAATACCTCTTCTAATCCTACTTCTGATCAGTCATCTTCTGCACAACCATCGGCTAATACTAATACACAAAAAACAATCATCCAAAAAACCAGTTAATAGTTAGTTAAAACTATTAGTTTAGAGTAAATGTGAGATTGGAAAATTTTAGAGGTTTCAAGACTTTTGGCTTGAGCATAATGTCAATTTTATTTAAATATGTTCTTTTAAGCTTTTTACATAATTTCTTATTTTTGCCATGGACACTTAATCTTATTTAGTTTACTATCATTCTATGCTTAACATTTTGATTACATTATAATTATTTTAGCAAAAGTTACTTTAAAAAAAGCTTGCAATAAAAAAAGAAATCATCAAAAATGGTTTTATTATTCGAAATTAAGTTTAGTTTCAAATAAGGAGGTATTAGTGAGACGAATGAAACAATTAAAATCAATATCTATTAGTTTTATTTTAGGCATGGGCTTGTTATCTATTGGTTTTATGGCAGTATCTGCTAAAGAATCTCTTAATAGTCAAAAAGCTATTAATAATCAAATAAATCAAAAAAAAGTGGTTAATCAGAAATTAGCTAATCAAATAAAACCTTCTGTCGTTGAAAAACCAGTTATCAAGAAACCAGTTAATAAAAAACCAGCTAATAAAAAACCAGTTATGCCTAAAAAAGTTCGAAAAAAAGATCAAAAAAAACTAAATTCTCGGCGTCGCCGTTTAGCACAGCACGATTTTGAAGAAGATATTAACTTAGCAGAAATGAGTCCAGATGATTTAGTCGTATACGAGGTTAGAAGAAAAATTCAAGAAGAAAACAATAACAAGTTTAAGTTTCATTTAAAACATGTTAAGAGCAATTTAAACGATATTTCTAATATATGTGGTAAAACTAATTGGAATGCTAAAACTAAATTAGATTTTTTTGAAAAAAAACTTGCTCTTATTTATGAGCATGCTCATTCGGTTGTTGGTATTGGATATGTCGATCAATCTATAGAAAATTTAAGTTCTGGCTATAACTTAGGTACTGTTAGTTCTAATGTAAAAGCATTAATAGAGAGAAAAAAATCGATAGAAAAAAATACGCAACCAGCTAAAAAAGCAGATAGGTTGAGCGGAATACTTTTACAGTATTATAGATATTATAACAATGTACCAGAAACTGAAACAGTCGAAACGATCCTGGCTTCTAATTATAATAGATGGCTTCGAGATTTTATAAAGGGTTTATCGTGCATCAAATAAAGTATTTAAAAGTATTTTTTATTGCTTGGAGTTTTATTTTTTGTCATGTATCTTCAGCAGTGTGTATCCCTTATGAAACATCTAAACAATGTGATAGACGCTACAAAATATGTACTTGGCACAGTTTTCTTCAAGAACGGGTAAAGAAGAATAAAAAACTTAACAGATGCTTTACACCTAATGAGTTAAATGAAGTAATTTTTTCAGTAGATAAACAAAATCAACAAAAAAATCAAACAGAAGCTCAAGATAATTGCAATTTATGTGAAGATAAATCTCATAACAATCAAAATCCAGAATTAACTGTTTTATCGGGTATTACGGAGTGTTATTCAGATAAAAAAAGAAAAGACGGTGACATCCATCCAGCATGTTTTTTTGCTAGTTCATTAAGGGGAGAATATGGTAAAAATCACAAGAACTATATATGTGATAAACCAGACCTTGTTAATCCGGCTAGAGGCTCTGTTAAGCCATGTTTTAATAAAAAATATACAGAATTAACAAAAAAATCGTTCGATTATATAGCAAATTGCTTTAATTATAATGCCTATCAAAAAAAAGAACTCTTTAAACTTTTTAACCACGAGTCAGGGTTTTCTTTAAATAATAAAAGTGGCAGTAGTGCTCGATGTTATGGTCAGATTGCTGCAGATGCTTTTAAAGAGGTTGGTAAACACATTTATAGAGCTTTAAACAAACAATATTTCAGAGGAGGTACCAAGCAATCTTATATGTATGAAGATGCTCTTGAAAAATGCCCTAATTTAACAAAAAAAGCAGGTGTTATCCCCTTTATTTCTGCTCCCAAAAAGTCTAAAAGAGAAGCTCAAAAACATAAAAAAACAATAGACTGGGTATTTAATCCTCGAAACCCACAAGCTCGATTTAATGCACTACCTATGACTTGTTCGCTTATAACTAATCCGTATAATTGTTTTTTATATTCTATGTTTAATGTGAAAATAAATTCAGGACATTTAAACAAGCGATTAAACCAACAAGTTATTGATATTGTAACAGATAGGACAACACATCACAAGGTGCCTTTAGCTAAATTACCTGTGTTACAAAAAATTAGCAATGACTTTCAGTTTCCTGTCTATCGACATGAAGTGTTAATTTTTAAGGGAGTTGTAAAACATAAAAAAGATAAAAGAGTAAGTAATCAAACATGGGTATTTGAAAATGAAAAAGTAGCATATCAGACAATGCAAAAATATGATTATGATTCAACAAAATCGGACATTCGAAAAGTGCCAATGTTTAAATCTTCTGAAAAAGGCTTAGATAGAGAAATCAAAACTACAATATTAAATACAGCTTATAATGGAGGCGTTTCAGTAGTATTACCTAGCAAACATTATTTTGTTCAATTTTTACTCAAGAAATCTCAGGATATAGCTCGTCGTTGTTCTAAGAAAAATACTACAAAACGTTGTAAACAGCGTAGGAAAATTCTTTCAGGGGAATCTTTATCTGTTAAAGATTTTAAAACAGAGTTTCAAAGGTATATGAGATCAAACTATGACAATAATGATCCAGTTAGGCGAAGTGAAGTGGCTAATTTCCAATCTAAAGTAGAAGAAGATTCTGAGAATTTAGCAAAAATACCCGATTCTGCTATGGAAACCAATTTAAATGAAATGCATCCTTCATGTAAAACAAAAGACCAAAAAAACTGTGTTCATTCAGAGCAAAAAAAGAAGTTTTTAGAATTTGTTAAAAACAACTGCCCTTAAGAAAGCGAAGTTTGAGCATAACCAAAAACTAAACAACCTTTTAGAAAAGCACTCCCCATACCTGTTTTTTCTACTTGGTTTAATGAACTCTTCCATTTAAAAGAAAAAGAAAATAACCCAGCCTGGTTTGTTTTCTGCCATTCAGAGATTAAACAGTCTTTAAATAAAATAGGCTCTTTGTTATAATTATTACCAATGCATTTGCAAGTAGCCTCTTTTGCCGTCCATAATAGGTCTTTACTGGGAGCTTTTTTTAATTCTTCTAATTGTGAAACTCTTTGAACCACCCGATCAGTTACTCTGTTTGCTAATTCTATGTCAAAACCAATAGATATTTTTTGATCTAACAAACAAACAAAACCCGCTAATACCGGGCAGTGGGCAATAGATACCGATAGAGTAGAATTTTTAGGATTCCAATTAAGATTTAACAATTTGTCGAGTTCTTGTTTTTTTTGGGAATCAAAAATGTTATGTTTCTTATAATGTTTTTTTAATTGGTTAATCAGATCTTTTCTTATAGATAGTCGATCCTTCCAAGTAACTAATTGATTAATTTTTTTTAGTTTGCAATAAAAAAAATGACAACCTATTTGAGAACTCACTTGCTTTATTGTTTGGATAGTATCTGTGATTTCTCTATTCGAAAACGATGTGCATGATAAATCAAACTTCAATGTTAGTTTCCTTTTAAATTTCTTTTAGTGTTATTTTCTATAAGCTGGAGGTTTTTCAGTTTGGACCCCTTCGTCTCTGGTAATAGCTATAAATCCGCTCGGAGCATATAAAGGATGACTTAATCGGTTGCCCAGATACCCCTTTCGAACAGCTAGATGATCATATAAACCAAAAGCTGTAAAGTCCACTAAAGCAGATAGAGATGACGGTTTTAAACGAACGGGATAATGCTTATGGCTTTCTGCTGGTCCAAAAGTGAGCAAAGTGGTAGGCACTAAAGGATCTAATTGAAAAAATTTATCAAAAAAAACCTTCCCTACAAAAAATTTCCCAGGTCTTGTAATATCCACTGGTCCTCTTAAATGATATCGAATAACTGACTTTAAAGCATGGTAGCTGATTTCTTTAAATTTTTTTTTCGAAAAAGGATAATAAAATCCCGTCTCTGTCCCATGATGAAAGTAAGGGTAGGTTTCGATAACATTTCTTAAAACAGGAGTACGAAATTGAAAACAGTTTTTTGTGTTAGAAGTAGCAATTGCTCTTCCTATATCTGGGGATGCTTTTGAAGGATTGGCAGACACTTCCGCAACATGGCATGCTGGCAGGCGACCATGAGAGGTTTTAATATTGCTGACAAAACCACTGTTTTGAAATAATAAATGAGGTCGAGATAAAGAACTTCGCTCATCTCCTTTTACCCCCAAGGTGTAATATCCTGCTCCTCCAAAAAAAGGAGGCGTATGGCAGTGCACACATCCAGCCCCTTTTAAAGTTTCTTTGTTAAGAGAAACAGTTTGACCAACAGGAGTCATAAAAATAGCTAACCCTTTCAGTTGCTTGACAGTTAGAGCATTTGCTCCATTTATAAACTGGTCGTAAGGACTATTGTTAGCAATATGAGTACTTACAAAACCTGCAAGAGCCTTGCCAATTAAAATATCTGTCACCGGTTGCTGAAATATTTTTTTAAATTGTCTACGATACCAAGGTATTTTTCTGACCTTAGCTACCATAATAGCCATGCATTCGTTTCGAGAAGGATACACAATTTGATTGTTTAATCTGAAACTTTCTACAGAATGAATAGTTTGAGGGGGACTGTTAAAATTAAAAATTTGCTCCCCTGTAGCCGGATGATAAAGATGACTGTGAGAAACTGTTACGGGTCGATCAAAAAACATCCCACCCTTTCGAAAAGGATTATCTTTAATAGGGACGGGATTAGTTCCACACATCTCTTCGGGTGTGTGAATCGGTAAAAGTACTTGAAAGTCCAAGCGTCCAAACCTTCCATCCCATAATAACCCATTGTCACTATGTCGATTGGCTCGATAAATTACATTAATAGTAGAAATCGAATTTCGAAACATAGGGTTTTTACAATAAAAACCCAAACCATCATTTGCACAAAATCTATTTAAAGATAACTCTCCAGATCCCCAAGTTTTGCCCACCGTTTTGCCTGTCGGTCCTCCCTCTCCTAAAGATCCAAAATTTAAACGATTGCCATCTGCAAAACCATGATTGGTTAAATGGCAAGTCGCACAAGATACATCGTTGTTTCTAGATAAAATGGGATCGTTAAATAACATACGACCCAAATCAGCTAACTCTTTTGAAACCCGATACCCTAAACTTTTTTCAAACATTGGAGGAGGAAGACTTTTTAACTGATCTTTAAATTTTTCTCTGATTTCTTGACTGATTAACAACCGAGACGAACGATAGTGTGTATTAAAAAAAACAAACACCACTATACAAATAAAAATAAAAACAAATAACACACTTCTTAAAAAAACAATCCACCGTCTATTATCTGTAACCCCACTCATTATATAACTCATTACACGGTTTGTGGGTTTTGTTTATTATTATTTAAGCTTAGTTAGTGTTTTTTTTGGGGACTACTGTTGCCTTTACTTTTTTTGGGATGCTAACCTCTTTGGTTATTGTTTCTTTTAGTTTCTCTTTTGGTTTCTGTTTAGTTGTTGGTTTGGGCTTAACTGGAAGTACTTTTTTTGGAGGTGCTGTTTCTAACTTCGAAGGTTGATTTGTTTTGCTTGGTTGTTTAGCAACTGGTTTTGCAACAGCTGGCTTTACAATAGCTGGTTTTGCTACGACAGCTGGTTTTGTAGCAGCTGGCTTCTCAGCGACAGCTGGTTTTGTAGAAGTTTTAACAGATTTAATGACCGTGAGACTACCTTTTGGACTACTTTTTTTGTCGATAGACAAATCTTCTTCTAAAGAAAGCTCATCTTCTTGTGCATCAGCTTGTTGGTTTAAAATTTCTTCAGAAGGAGTGTGACCAATTACACCACAAGCTATGTAAGGTCCCGCATTGCCCGAAGGTTGACTAATCCCATCATCTCGCATGGCATGCACAATCACAGAACGCCCAACAAGATGAGATATGTAGACATTATTTAAAACATTTTTATAGACTGCTATTCCGTTTTTTTGAGCTAATAAATTACCCATATCGCCACTGTGTTTGAGCTTCGAATGAGGTAAGCCATGGCTTCTGTGATGAGGATTAAAATGAGCTCCAGCATATTGACCATCATGAGTGCAATCTCCATATTGGTGAATATGAAATCCGTATTGTTTCCCCGGTGTTAAACCCTTAATCTCTGCTCCTACTATAACTTGAGCTTTTTCTTCTTTTCTTTTAGTGACTTTAAAACGTACATAACCTTTTACTTGGCTTTTGTTAATTGGACGAATAATCGCTAAAGATTCGTTTTTATGCTTGTGACGCTTGTGAGGATGATAATGATGATGATGCTTATGATGATGATGCTTACCTAAATGATAATGCTGACAAGAAAGTGTGCAAAACGAAATCCCCACTATAATGGAAATATAAACAAATTGGATATTTTTTTGATAGATTTTACGAAAACTCATTATTCTGTCTCCTTTTTTTAAGTCTTTTTTTAAGGATTCTAAAAAAATTCTATATATATTTCTTTCATTTGTCAAAAAGTTGTTGGACCTTTTTGGTGATGATTTGTGCTTGGAGGCTTGTTGGAAAACCCAGAGTTGTCTTCTTCCCACGATGAATTGGGATTGCCTTCTAGAGGATATATTTCTTCATTACTTTCCTCCTCGATAGGAGTGGTTTTTTTTTCTAAACCCTGTGAAGAAGAAGAAGGTAATAGTGGTTCTAAAGCTTCTGCCGGTTTTGCAGGCTCTAAAGCTTCGGTCTTAGGTTCTAAAGCTTCCGTAGGTTTTGTAGGTTCTATGGGCTTTGCTTGTTCTATAGGTTGCTCCGTAGACTGTATAGGTTCTGAAGTTTCTACAGGTTCTATTGGTTGTTCTGGGTAGTCATCATCCAGAGCAGGAGAAGTATCCCGAGCAGGAGGGTCGCTATGAGAAGGAGTTGTGTCATGAGAAAAGTTCGAAGAGGAGTTAGGTTTCATGTTTTTTATGGTATTTTTATAAGGATCTTCATCTCCAATAAATTGTCGAATAAAAGTGATTCTCTCATCGAGTTTTTTACTTAAAATATTTTTGTGTTCGTTTGCAGATCTAATAATTTGTGGTGTAATAAAAACAATTAGGTTCGATTTTTTTTTATTTGTTTCTGAATTTTTAAATAACCATCCAACTAGAGGTAAGTCTCCCAATAAAGGGACTTTAAATTCACTTTTTGTATTCGACTCTTTAACTAATCCTCCCAGAACAGCCGTTTCTTTATCTTTTAAAGCAATGTTGGTTTTGATTGTACGCTTTTTAATAGATACAGCGGCATCTTGCACTTTTTTAGGAACATTGGCTTCTTTAATAATACTATCAATTTTTTGCTCAATCTGTAATCGCACAGAACTAACATCTGGATTAATATGGGGAGTAATTTTTAATGCAGTTTCCACATCTTTATAGCTAATGTTAGAACCTACCCCACTAGCATTCTGGTTACTTGGATTAAATAAAGTGCCAATTACTGGTATGTTTTCGTTAATAGTGACAATTGCCTCTTGATGATCCAAAGCCATCACCTGAGGTGTAGAAAGAATGTTCGCTCCTACATTTTTTTGCAAAAATTGCACAAAAGAAGATAAAGTGGGAATTTGTAAAGCGTTTGTGATCCCTGGTTTTCCAATATACAAAGGGTTGATCGGAGTATTACCTTTTATGCCATTCAAATGATTACCTAAAATAAGAGACAGTGGAAACATTAAAGTGGCTCCATTAAAAGAAGTTAAATCCGTTAAGTCGGTTAACCCATATCCCATTCGTGCTAAACCTTCCCCCTCTTTAGGAAAAAAATAATTGGCAATTTTCCAATCTTTGTTTTTGTCTGTATTTAACTCCATGATAATTGTTTTGATAAATACCTGATTGCGAGAAATATCTACTTTATTTAAAATGCCTAAAATAGTTTCGTAATTGTATTTGTTAGATACAATTAATAAACTGTTTGTATTTTCTTCAGCAATAATACGTACATCTTTAAAAGATCGAGCGGTATCTACAGCTTGCATCTTGCTTGCATTAGACATGGCAAAGCGTGACCCTCCTCCATAAACTTTAGAACGAAAGGATAAAGGCGATTTTCTACCTTTTGCAGAACCAATTGATGAAGGAGCTGCTTTGCCAATCACAGCATTTAAAGTATCTGCCAACTCTTTAGCTGTCCCATGTTTAACTTTATAAACAAAAATTCCACCCGCTAATTCGGGATCTTTATAATAATCTAATTGACTAACTAATTTTTTAACTTTCGCAATGCCTTTTTTATTTCCCATGACAATAATCGAATTGGTTCTTTCATCATGAAACAAAGACTGAATGTTAATTCCATCTTTTTGAATTTGATATTTAGTGTTTCGACTTTTTCTATAGGATGAATAACGAGAAAAACCAGATGTTGTTCCAGATAAAAGATTGGTTATAATTTGAGATAATTGTTTAGCTTGTGCATGTTTAATGGGTATCACTTTAAAAATGTCTTCTTTGCTGGGAACATCCAATGCTTTAATAATTTTTTGAAATTTTTCAATATTTAAACCATGGTCAGAAATAATAACCATATTAGATGGCTCATAAAAAATAATTGATTGAACCCCCTTAGAATCGATAAAAGGTTTTATTTTTTGCTCTAAAGAATTTGCACTAATATATTTGAGTTTGATAATTTGAGTGATAAACTGATCAGTTTTTAAAGCCGTTTGTTTAGTATGAACTTGAATATTACTTTTTAAAGCGTTTTCTTTAGATATAATTTTTATAAAAGAACCACTGGGGACAACTGTCAAACCATGCACTGCCAAAGCAGATAAAAATGCCTGATAAGCTTCAGCCACTGTGATTGGAGAATAAGAAATAATACTAATTTTTTTGTTGGCGATACTTGGATCCATAATGATATTAATATTTAAATCGGTACTCATCGCTTTAATAACATCTTTGATTTCAGCATTTGGAAAGACAAAGCTTTCAATAATTTCTGGATAATTTTTGGGAGTAATATCTTCTGGGTTGGACTGAAAAATCCGAGTTCCAGTTTTGGTACCAATAAATGGAGGAAGACTGCCGTCCTTAGTCGGCACTGGTTTTTTATTTAATGGCTTTCGAAAAGATGAGTCCGTTTGATCTAATGAAGACAAATAAGTGTTTGGTTGTGTCGGGTCGTCCGTGCTGGCAATTATTCGAGAATTTTTTGATTGCCCACAAGCGGATACAGCTAATAAAAGCCATATAATCAATCCATAAAATAAAAGCATCCTTGCTAGGTAATTCATATTTCCTTTCTTTATTTTATCGGAATTTCACATTTGAAGTGTCTTCAATAGATGCATCCTCGTTCACAGTCCATGAAAATGGAATATCCTCTCCATCCCTTTGTAAGGTCATATTTAATTTGGATGAGTGTTTGAGGCGATGAAACATTTCAGCTGCTTGAAGCTCCGATCGCACTCGTTCTCCTTCTACCGACTTGATAATGTCAGATACCCTAAACCCTAGTTTTTCATACGGACTGCCGGGCTCAATATGTTTAAACCGATACCCAACCATTTCCCCCTTCTCCCAATGAGGAACCACTGTTGCTTGTTGTAAAATCTCAGGTAATACCCTCAAATGTTTGTTGATAAAAGAGCGATCCACCCGACTGTGAAAAGGTTTAACAGAAAATACCCCATCCGCAGGGTCTCGACGATGTGGTTTTTTCTCCCTAAATTGCAAACTAATATTAGGGAGATCAGAAATTTCTATGTATTCTTTTTTACTGTTTGTTAAGTTCATTAAATACACTCTATCACTGGTGATGGTTATAATCCGAGCCAAGGATTCTATTTTGTCCTGTGTATAATAGTTAATAGATTTATTCTGACTTTTTACAGTGATGTTGGCAATGGAATATAAAGGCTTTTGGTGAACAATTGTGCCGTTAAGCGTTAAAGGCAAGGCCGATCGAACGGGTTGATTGGTTTTTGTGGTGGTATTTTTTTGCAAGGAGGACAAAGTGGGTGGGATGGCTCCATCGTGAAAAACATTAAAATCCCATATTGGCACATACTCTCGCAAAGGGTGTTCCGCATGGCTTTTGTTAATGGCAGGTGGAGAATGGTGAAAACCTTGGGCTGTCAACAAATAGGGGTAAATGGTCAATATCAGTAGATCTGCTATACAATAAGCAGAAATCAGGACGAATATCCAGTATTTGTGAGTAGATAAAAAATCCCCGACTGTATTTCTCACTCGCAATAAGAGAGCATGGGTATGAGGTGAGAAGGAGGCTTTCATAAAAGATATTTTCATAATGGGAAAAGTCTATCAATAGCCATGGAGTTTCACAATACGCTTTGCTACATTTTAAAGGTAAACGACATGTTAAGGGCAAAGATTTCAAAAAAATGATAATTGTAAATTATTTATCGGACTGTAATTTTTTCAAAATGGGTGGAATACATACAGAATGGGTGAAGTATATACTTTTATATCCCAATAAAAACTCTAAATGGTTGCTCTTATCTGTTAAAAAGGGTAGAAAAATACCAGCAGGTGAATATAAAAACATATCAGGGAGTTCAATGTGCATGTAACAAATCGTCAAAACACAAAACAGCGTAATCGTAGGATACATGCTGTGCTTTTCAGCCCATTGGTCTTTAATAGTGGGGATATTTTTCAGCATTGTATTCGTATTCCCGAAGTCATGATTTGTGTCAACAAAGCTCGGGCTATTTTAAAATCTCGGGGTTTGGATATTCCTTTGTGGATGTATGGGTTAATCGAAAAACAGGATTTACATGATGAAACCTCTTATCGGCTCATATCTTTTCTGCTCAATGTTGGTTTATATGAAAGATTTATTCGATCTTCTCCTCAGCCAGATTTTTTAGTTGGTTCTTCTTCTGCTTTATGTGTTTGTGCAAAAATTAGGACATTTGAACGGACATTGTTAGATATTGCTCAAGGGGTTAAGTTAGACGAACACATTGTAAAAATTTATAGAAGAAATGCCCCTCGGTCTGCGTATTTTTCTCTACAGTATTATTCTGTTTGTGATAAAGATTTTTTACAAAGTTTGTGTAAAAAATATTTAATTACTCGTTTAACCTCTATTTTACCTGTTTCTGATTCAGAAAAAGCAATTCTATCTGCTAATGGAATGATTATAGAAGATATTATAGAAACAGATTCTCATTTATCTTGGTTATGGATGTGGTTGATTTTAATAAAAAGTAGGATGAAAAAACCTCAACTGCCTTATGTTTCATTCTGTTAATCCTACTACAGAAAAACTGTTTCTTCAGACTCCTTTTTTCTCTTCTGCAGATATAGAGAAGGCTTTAGATTGTTCGGAGCAAGCTTTTGCCGATTGGTCGGTTAAAAAAAATAAGACTTTGTATGTGCAAGCTTTAGCGGATGCACTTAAAAAAAACCAAGTTAGTTTATCGCAACTGATGACTCAAGAAATGGGAAAACCCATTAAGCAGGCAAGAGCGGAAATTGATAAAAGTATTTTGCTTTGTGAATACACAGTCAAACATGCGGATTCTTTTTTAATGGCTCAAAAACATTTACCCGATTCTCCGAAAGGATCTTATGTTGTTTATCAACCTTTGGGTATTATTTTAGGTATCATGCCTTGGAATTTTCCCGTCTGGCAGGTGTGTCGTTTTGCTCTACCTACTTTACTGGGAGGTAATACCGTTTTAATTAAACATGCTCCGAATGTTATGGGTTGTGCTGTTCAGTTAGAAAAAATTTTTCAACAGGCTGGTTTTCCGAACGGAGTGTATCAAAATTTGCCAATCTCTGTGGAGCAAACCGAAAAAATAATTACCGATCGGCGTTTGCGAGGAGTGTCTTTAACCGGTAGTGTAAAAGCGGGTCGAAGTGTGTCGGCCTTAGCTGGTCGTTACCTTAAAAAAACAGTTTTAGAACTAGGAGGAAGTGATCCTTATTTAATTTTAGACTCGGCAGATGTTAAAATGGCTACTCCAGAATGTGTAACCGCTCGAATGTTCAATAACGGGCAAAGTTGCATTGCCGCTAAACGGTTGATTGTGACAAAAAAAAATGCCGATTATTTTATCGATTGTTTTTTAGAAAGTATAAAATCTTATGTTATGGGGGATCCCATTTTACCCGAAACAACTTTAGGTCCCTTGGCTTGTTTGGATTTAAGGCAACTTTTGCAAAAACAAGTGGAAAAGTTAAAAACCCGTGCAGAATTGTTATTAGGGGGACATTATCCTAAAAAAAAGGGTTGGTTTTACCCTCCCACTGTGTTGGTGAGTCGAGATGTCTCGTTTGCTAAAAAGTTTCAAGAAGAATTATTCGGACCAGTGGCTTTTATAATTGTGGTGTCGAATGAGGAAGAGGGAATTGAAGTGGCTAATCATTCTTGTTATGGATTGGGTTCGGCTGTGTTTGGTTCGGATCAAAAAAGAGCAGAATGGGTTGCTCGCGAAAAGATCCAAGCGGGTGTTTGTGTGGTCAATAAGGGTCTACATTCTCATCCCGCACTACCTTTTGGAGGGGTTAAAGATTCTGGTTATGGACGAGAACTTTCTCAATGGGGATTTTATGAGTTTGTTAATATTAAAACTATTCAATTGGGATAGATATTATGAAATGGTCTTCGTCGGGAATTAAAACATTGCGCGAGAAACCAGCAGATGCAGAACTACCGGGTCATGCATTGTTGGTGCGAGGAGGGTATATTAAAAAATTATCCTCTGGGATTTGGATTTATGGACCACTTCTTTTAAGAGCAATTAAAAAATTTGAAAATATTGTAAGAGAAGAACTGCATAAAATTCAATGTGTAGAAATTTTAATGCCCATTGTGCAACCCAAAGAGATTTGGACTCAAAGTGGTCGGTGGGATCTCTATGCGGACCTTTTGCAAAAAATGACTAGTCGAACGGGTCGTCATTTTTGTCTAGGTCCCACTCACGAAGAAGTGATTGCAGAGTATGTAAAACCAGACATACAAAGTCATCGCGATCTCCCTTTATATTTATATCAAATTCAAACTAAATTTAGAGATGAAATTCGTCCTCGATTTGGCTTAATGAGAGCTAAAGAATTTATTATGAAAGATGCTTATAGTTTCGATAAAGATAAACAAACAGCTTTAGAAAGTTACCAAAAAATGCGTTTGGCGTATCAGGCTATTTTTTCTCGTTTAAAAGTGTCTTTTCGCGTAGTGAAAGCAGATAGTGGTGAGATTGGAGGCAATCAATCAGAAGAATTTCATATTTTAGCAGAACATGGAGAAGAAGAATTATTAATAACTGATTCGCTAGCTTTAAGTAAAAGTTTAAACCCTTCTGTTGCTGCTGGGGATATTGGACCAGATGGTCAGAGCTTTCGAGCTGTCAGAGGGATTGAGACCGGGCATATTTTTTACCTCGGGGATAAATATTCTAAAGCCATGTCGATTGTCTATAAAGATTCAAAAGGGAAATTGCAAAATGTACAGATGGGTTGTTACGGGATTGGTATTACACGCAGTGTTCAAGCCACAGTAGAACAAAATTACGATGAAAATGGAATCAAATGGCCAATCTCTATTGCTCCTTTTTTAGTCCATATTTGTTTATTAGATCCAGAAGATCAAAAAACAAAAAAAGAAGCTTATCGGATTTATCAATTTTTGTTACAAAATCAGGTGGATGTATTTTTAGACGATAGAAACGAAAAACCAGGGGTTAAATTTAAAGATGCTGATTTGTTAGGTATGCCATTAAGAATTAATGTAGGAGCCAGAGATTTAGCAACTTCTCAAGTAGAATTAGTTAAACGTTGGACTTGTAAAAAAGAAAAAGTTTCTCTATCTTCTCTTAATCAATATGTGTTGAGTTGGCTGAATGAGAATCAAGTTAAATTAAAATAGAAAATACCTACAAATAGAAAATACTTACAGATAAAAAATAGCTAGGGAGAGTAATTAAAAACTTATGAAACAACTTCCTCTTTATGTGGCTTTGGATGTAGATCATGTAAAGCAAGCTCTATTAATTGCGGAACAGACTACAGGTTATGTGGAAGGGTTTAAAGTCGGACCTCGTTTGTTTTTTCGATCGGGTCAAAAATTAATTTCAAAATTAAGGTCTCTTGGAAAAGTTTTTTTAGATTTTAAGTTTTTTGATATTCCTTCTTCTATGGTAGGGGCTGTGCAGTCGGCTTTTGATCTTGGGGCAGATCAGGTAAGTGTTCATGCTTCAGCAGGGATGGAAGCTTTAAAACAATTATCTATCTTAGAGAAAAAATTAAAAACTAAAAGAGAGTTTCGTATTTTAGCAGTGACTGTTTTAACTAGCTTTTCTCAAACCAGTTTACCAAATTTTTCTAAAAGTTATTCTTTGTTTTCTCAAGTGGAAAGTTTAGCTGATTTAGTAGTAAAAAGTGGACTCACGGGGCTTGTGTGTTCGGGGCAAGAAGTGGCTCATTTAAGAAAGCGGTATCCACAAGTTTATTTGTTGGTTCCTGGGGTGCGTCTTTTAGAAGAAACTAATCATCGAGATCAAAAAAGAGTCATTACTCCACAAAAAGTTCTTAAACTAGGAGCTAATGCTTTTGTAATGGGTCGACCTATTTATGGAGCTCAATATCCTGCTCAATTTTGCAAAAAATTGGTGAGTTTGCTTCGTTAAATTTGTTTGAGATTTTTTTATTTAAATTGGTTTTTAACAAATTGAATTTAAACAACTTGCAACTTGGATTAAACGAATGGGACCAGACAAATAGGGTTAGACAAAAATAAAAAATATTAATTGGATATTTTAATTTTTATAAAATTTCTTTTTCCGGCTTTAAGTGTGAGCTGATCTTTTGGTTTTAGATTTAATTTTAAGTGAGGGTCTTTTATTTTTTTACCATTAATTTCTAAACCTCCTCCTTCAATGAGTCTTCTTGCCGAGCTAGTAGAAGGGGTGAGTTTCAGTTTTTGTAAAAAGTGACAAATCCAAAGTTCTGAATGGGGAGCAATCATTTGTTCGGGTATGTCTTTTGGTAATTCTTTTTTAGAAAACACTTGTTCAAATTCTTCTTTTGCTTTTTGAGCTTCTGTTGAACTGTGAAGGTATGTGGTCAGCCAAGTGGCTAATTCTATTTTGAGTTTTTTAGGATGCAGAGTTCGAGATTTAAGTCCTTTTTGCAATTGTTGGATTTCTTTTTTTGTTTTAGGTGTTAACAGCTGATACCAATGGAGCATTTGTGGATCGTTGATTTTCATTGTTTTTCCGAATACTTCTTTGGGAGGATCCGTAAGGGAAATAAAATTATTATAACTTTTAGACATTTTTTTTACTCCGTCTGTGCCGGTCAATAGAGGTAAAGTTAAAACACACTGTGGGGAGTAGTTAAATTTTTTCTGTAAGTCTCTGCCGACCAGTAAGTTAAAAATCTGGTCAACTGCACCAATTTCTATATCGGCTTTTAATACAACGGAGTCGTATCCTTGGATGAGAGGGTATAGAAACTCATGAATAGAAATGGAATCTTTATTTTGAAATCTTTTAGAAAAGTCGTCTCTTTCTAACATACGAGCGACTGTGGTTTGTTCAGCTAATTGAATCAGTTTTTGAGCAGACATTTTGTTCATCCAATTGGAGTTAAAGTGAATTTGTGTTTTTTGTTTGCTGAGGATTTTAAACACTTGTTGAGAATATGTTTTGGCATTTTGTTTAACTTCATCTATATGGAGGGTTGGGCGGGTTTGATTATGACCAGAAGGGTCTCCAATTTGAGCTGTCCAATCGCCAATCAAAAATAAAACATCATGACCTAATTTTTGAAATGTCTTTAATTTATTTAATAAAATAACATGACCTAAGTGCAAGTCAGGTCGGCTGGGGTCAAAGCCTGCTTTAACTCGAAGAGGAGTATTAGTTTTAAAACTGTGTTGAAGTTTTTCTAATAGAGAATCTTCAGAAATAATGTCCACTGTTCCCGCAATAATTTGTTTCAGTTGTTCTTCTGGTTTTATAAAGCTCATAAGTTACTCTTTTACATTTTAACGAGCTTGTTCTACAATACGGTATTCTCGAACCACACTGACATTTAAGTGTCCTCCGGTGTCCATTTCTTTATCAATTTTTCTGGCAATATCTCGGCTGAGCATAAAAGCTTGTTCGTCTGTTACTTTTCCGCTATCGACTAACACACGCACTTCTTTTCCGGTTTGAATAGCAAAACTTCGAATAATTCCGTCAAAGCTGTTGGCAACGGATTCCATATCTTTGAGTCGGTTAATCTGGGCTTCTATCATTTCTTTTCTAGCCCCCGGGCGATCTCGAAACAAATTATAAGAAGCCTGAATAATATGCTCCAATGTGGATTGAGCTGGTTGGTTATTATTGTGGCATAAAACGGCTTGGCAAATAACATCCGACTCTCCGTGTTTTCTCAAAAACCCAGCTCCACTGACTGCAATACTACCCTCTAAGCGATGGTCTACCCCTAAGCCAATGGTATGAAACAACCCAGCCCTTTTAGCAATTTTTTGATCAAAATTAATTTCTCCAGCAATCACTCCTGCAATTTGTGCGACTTCTTTACTGGATTTTAAACTGTTGTAACCTTCTACACTTCGGTACTTTAAAGAACCTAATGTTTCTATAATAGCAGGTTTGACATTATGAATCCCCATATCAAAACAAGCTTTTTTACCTTCTTCTGCCATGTCTACAAAAATGTTTCTTTTCACTTTTTCTACGACTTCTTCAATTCGAGCTGGGTTCACTCGTCCTTCTTCTAATAGTTGATCAATCGTTTTGACTGCCACTTCTCTTCTGACTGAATCAAAACAAGAGATTAAGATGATTTCTTGACTTTCATCGATAATAATATCCACCCCACAAGCCGCTTCTAAAGCTCGGATGTTTCGTCCTTCTCTTCCAATAATTTTCCCCTTGGTTTTACTCCCTTTAATGGGAAAAGCAGTCGTTGTGCGTTCTGTGGATACTTCGGAAGCGAAACGAGCTAAAGCTTGTGATAATATCAATTTAGCTTTTTTTTCTGATTCTTGTTTGAGTTTTTTTTCTAATTTCATTAAGTGAGGAGCCACCTCTTGCTTCAGTTCTTCTTCTATATTTTTTTGTATTTCTTCGCGAGCTTGTTTGTGAGTCCACCCAGCTGTGTTTTCTATAATATGTTGGGATTTTTGTAAAACCTCTTGTGTTTTGTCTAAGTCTTTTTTGAGTTGCTTTTGCATGTGCATGGCCTGTTCTTTTTGACTGTTGGCTTCTCTAATTTGACTGTCCAAATCTTCTATTTTTCTTTTCCATTCTTCTTCTAAACGGTATTTTTGTTTTTCTGCTTGGTATTGCAAATTTTCTATTTTTTTTCTTTCTTTTCTGATTTCTATTTCCGCTTTATTTTTCATTTTGCGTTCAAAATCTCTACTTTCTGTTTGTGCTGTTCGTTCAATACGAAGAGCTTGAGATTTTGCTTGGTTAACAATTTGGTTTATTTTTTTTCTCAGTTCTTTTTTCTTCCTTCTGGCAGATAGACTCCAATAAATAAGAAAAATAAAACATCCAACGGCAAAACCACATAAAGCACTTGTTAGCATCCAAAATGATTGATCAAACATTTAATAAACTCCCTTAAAAAAAGCAGAATGCTTAAGGGGAAAAAAGATAAAATTTTCTGTTCCTATAGCATCCATGCGGATGTCGTGTTGTTCTTCTGGCAAATCTTCTTTAGCAATTTGAGGTGAAAGAGCTAACCCTACTTTCCAACCTCGAGCAGTGACTAAAGCTCGATCATAATGTCCTCCTCCTCTACCTAATCTTCTGCCCATTCGGTCAAAAGCCAATCCGGGGACCAAAAACAAGTCGATATCCGAAACTGGACATGGTGTTTGATCCTCAAAATAAAAAACCATTGGGTTATCACCAACAGGAGTGTTGGGAAACACAAACCGTAAGTGAAGTTGTTTTTGAATAAAAACTTCTAAAGATATTTCCCCTTTGAGAGCTCGATAAGCTGACACAATGTGGATGGTTTTCCATATTGACCATTGGCAAAGGTTATCGGAGATTTGTTGAGATAATTGTTTCCAATTAAGGGATAGATTTTGGATTTGCTTTTTGAAATAATTCCTCTGTGTGTGTTTCTCTGCTGATCCCATGGATCCATCTCCTCTTCTTTTTTAAAAAAGAGAATTAGCTCCAATTTCAGTTATTTGGACTGCTTTGGAGTTACTTCCCTATACCTGTTAGGGAAGACTTCAGATGGGAAACAGCTGACTGTGTGTCTGCTTCCAGACGGTTCAGCTTATAGGATAAAGCTTTCTTTAAGCACACAAGTTCTCCAGCTATGTTTAAGCAACTAAGAGCTAGTTTCTTTTGTGCAGATAAAGTTCGATATTGGGCATCAGATGAACGCACTTGTTGATTGACGATGTGCATGATTTCTTTCAAGGTCCCAGAATCTTGATGAGACTTTAGTTTTAAAGAACAGCCTCCAATATGAACCTTATAGGTTTTGAGTTGATTTTTAAGAGCCATTTTTTTGAGATTTGTCATTTTATAAGTTTCCAAATAAGAAATTTTCCCTTCAGGCGGTAAGATAAAAGAAGTCGATAGTGTCTGTCAATAGATTTTCCCAATGTGTAAAATATACACTCTAAATTTGCAAAATTTTGGAAATTTTATTCAAATATATGGGTAAAACAACCGAAAAGCGGAGTATAAAATCTAGGAGTGTGTAATTATGCGACAGTTTATTTATTTATTTTGGTGGATCATTTCTGTTAATGTGGTGTTTTTTGTTGTGTTTTTTGCAAATGGCTCTGATTATGGTAGCCATTATTTGCAGGTGGCAAAAAATAATCCAGTCAATTTAAGCACTTTTAAGAATCCAGTTAAAAATCAGGCGAATAAAAATCAGGTAAAAGAAAAAGCTTTGCCAGTGAGTGTTAGTTCTTCAGTTTCTTCTTCGCGGAAGATTCAGTTGGGGAAGGCTTTAGTGAGTCGTCAAAAATTAAGTAAAGAAGTTTCGGTAATTTTACAAGATCCTTTGATGCAGAAAAAATGGAGTTTAAAAAAAATCCAAAGCAAGGATGCTTGGTCTAAATTCTCCCAAGGGAGTTCAAATATTGTAGTAGCTGTGATTGATACAGGCATTGATGTTCAACATGAAGACTTGAGAAACAATATTTGGCACAATCCGAAAGAAATTCCTAACAATAATAAGGATGATGATGGGAATGGCTACATTGACGACATTTATGGTTGGAATTTTGTCAAAAATAACAACAAAGTCTATGATAACCATGGGCATGGTACTCACATTGCAGGAATTATTGGAGCAGAAGGGGGAAATGGCATAGGTGTGAGTGGTGTAGCTCCTAAAGTGAGTTTGATGGCTTTAAAATATTATGATCCCACCGACGACGGATCCAATAATTTGGCTAATACAGTTAGGGCAATTAATTATGCAGTTAAAAATGGAGCTCACATTATTAATTATTCTGGAGGAGGTTTAGAGGGTAACGAAAAAGAAAAGCAAGCTATTCAGCGGGCTTGTGAAAAAGGAATTTTATTTGTAGCAGCCGCTGGTAACGAGAAGTCTAACGCAGATAAGACGGGGTATTTTCCAGCTGGTTATCCATTAGATTGTATTTTATCTGTGACGGCTACTAATGTGGGGGATCGTGTATTGAGTAGTAGTAATTGGGGAGAAAAATCAGTTCATACGGCAGCTCCCGGTGATAATATTTTATCCACTTTGCCAGCCAATAAATATGGAATGATGACTGGTACTTCTCAAGCTACAGCTGTCGCTTCTGGCTCGGCAGTATTGGTGATGGGATATTATAAAGTTCATTCGGCTCATTTTGTAATTTCTCAGCTGAAAATGACAGGCGATATAAAGAAATCTTTGAATAAAAAAACTACTCAAAGGCGTAGACTCAATATTTATCGGGCCCTAGCTATGAGAAATATGTCCGTTAATTTTATGGACCAATTGATTGATGCACAAGGTCAAAAGTTTTTTTCCAGCGATCAACCCGAGGTAAATGATGTGTCTGCGGAAGACGAGGATATCAACATTGTACACAGAGTTTTATTGAAGGTGGATTCAGATCATTCCAAATCTAAAAAACATTCTCGTCGAAATGGACGACATCCGTCTTCTGAAACTTCCTCAAAGAGAGAGCGTTTCTCTGTCCCTTTGCTTAAGCGATGGTTTTGGAAACCTCGTTCTCATTAGTTATTCTCAGTTTCTTATTAAAATTTTTTTTAGAGAAGTTATTATTGAGAGTAGATAGAAAGCACGCGTCCTTTGTGATCTCTAACTGCTTCTACAATACCAATTTGGATTCCTTGTTCATTATGTAATTCGTAGGCTTCCATTTCGTCCGAAAAGTAAGAAGCTTTGGCAATCATATCGTGGGGAGGGAATAGTTCAGCATAATTTTTTATTAATTGAGGTATAGTGGGAAGAATAAGGGGTTCTTGGTCATCTCTAATGATACAGTATTCTAATTGTTTATTTTTCCAATGGACTTTGTAGCGGGATTGGAGTTCGTGAAAAAAGAATTTCTCTTTGACTCCGGGTTGTTGTCCAATACTGGCTATTCGCCTTTGACCAGTAAGAAGTTTGTGTAAAATTATTTTTTGGTTTTCGGAGGCTATCTTTCGATGAGGCGACGGGTTGCTGGAGGGTTTAAAAAGTTTCGTTTTTTGGTTCATTAAAGGGACAGCTAACAACATTAAACATATTGTTCCGCTGGTCATCCATACGGGTATCCGATGGGTATTTGCAGTTTTTTCAGAATGTTTAGGAGTTGAGTCATTTTGATTATTTTTAGATGGCTTAGGGGACGAAGAAGGAAAATTTAATACATTATTATCATGCATAGACGGAGGAGTTGGATGAGTGGATTGGGTAGGTTGGGTAGGTGATAATCCGTTAGGAGTTTCGTTTTTTTTAGCATTCATTTTATTAGGAAAATCAATTACATTATTTTTAGATGACATAATGTAGAATCAATCGGTCTTTTGCCTTCAAATATTAAATATCATTATCAATTTAGGACTTTAGTTGAAGAATTTTGTTTTTTGAGAGATTCGTTATAACATTGAGCTTGAGTGATTTTCAGTGAGTTTTAGTGAGTTGGATGGTAGAAATGGCTTGGTGAAAGGTGTTAAGTGACTAAAGGTTTATTGTTGGTTTTTTATATAGGCTTTAGTTTAGGTAGCTTTAGTTTAGCTACAGATTTCATACCTTCTGCGGTGGATTTGTTAGATCAAAATATCTCAAAAACTGGTCGATTAAAATCGAGGAAGGAGGGGGGTAGTGGTGGCATAAGAGATGAAAGCTCACCATCGGCGGTGAATCGCACTCATTTTGAAGAAACTAGCTCTGTGGAATCTCTTTTTTTATTAGCTCAAGTCTATGGGGAAAAAGAAGATTATGAAAATCAAGTTCGAGTTCTCAGGCGATTAATTGCAAAAGATCGAAAAAATGGGAAGTATTGGTTAAAACTCATTAAAGCTTTAAGGTTGTGGTATTTTAAAACTCATGAGTTGAATTATAAAAAAGAAACAGTGGATGCTATTCGTCAAGTTAAGGAGTTAAAACTCAATCGCAAATACCAAGAGTTGGCCCAATTGGAAATGCTCTCTTTACTTCAAAACCAAAAAGATATTAAGTTAAATCATTACGCTATTTTAGAATTATATAACCAGTTAGTGAGAAATTTTGGAAAAAAAAAGATGTATATTCGAGGGGTATGTGAATATTTATATATCAATCAGTTTTATCAAAAGAGTTTATCTAATTGTAAAAAAGCTATTCAAAACGATCCTCGGGGTGTTAGCAATTATGTTTACTATGCTTTATCTTTAAAAGACCCTTTAAAAAAAGAAACAAACCTTAAACAAGTAGCAGATCGATTTTCTAAATCTTTTTTAGCTCAGTTGAAGGCAGGAGATGTGTTTTTTGGTCAAAAAAATTATAAGAAAGCTTTATTTTATTATTCTCGAGCTGTTCGGTTAAACTCTCAATCGGTAGAGGCACAAGTGGGGTTAGCCCAATCTTTATTTTCTGATGGTCAGTTTAAAAAATCTTATTCTCATTTTCTAAAAGCTTGTTTATTGGATAGACAAGAGGCTTTATGGATTTTTAAAAAAGCTAAATCTTTGTTGAATCAGAAAAACAAATTTGTTCTGGCCGAGTTTTTTGAAAAAGGCATGACAAAATGTTCTAACCAAAATAAACCTTCATTTTAATTAAAAAGTATAAAGATTATTTTTGTACCATTCATTCATAGCTTTCCTTATATCCTTTTGTAGTAGAGGTAATAAATAAGTTTTTGATTCCACTAATATCATCAATCTATTTACTATATATTTTGAACTTTCATTTCTATTAGAACAAGCTTTATTTAATACCTCTTGAGTAATCATTCTTTTATGATAATTTAAAACACCCGCTTCTTGAAACAATTCTATTAAAAAATTAGCTAATACAACAATAACTGATTCTAATTTAGATTTAGATTCAACAGTTAAAAAAAATAACCCCCTTTGAAAATGAATATGATTGATAGAATAGGAAGATTCTTTTAGCAAATAAAATAGTATTTTATGATCTATAGATATATAACTTTGATTTAAGCTAACTAATTGTGCTTTAAATTGAATAGCTTGAGAATCATCAATAATGTATTGTTTGTGCAAGTATTCAATCACATCCAATAGTCTTACTCTTAAAACATTAAACTCTGATTGCATGTATACACTAAGTATAGCATCTTCACATAGCACTAAAGTGTCTTTTTGATCATAAGAGGCTAAAAATGGATTTAAAAAATCTGTTCCAAAATAGGTATCCATTGTTAGTTTAATTTCTCTATTTATTTTTAAAGAGCTAGGTATAGATTTTATTTTACAATTTTTTTTACACCATTTTTGGATGTTATCTAAAAAAATTAAAAATCTTTTAATGTCGTCAGCTGAAGTGTGCTGTTTAGCTAATTTATCATTTTGATCTAAATAAATTGTTGTTAATCCATCTTGAGCATGGAGTTTGTTTTTTTGAATAACTTCGTTTAAAGAATCTATGGTAGATTGGCATACATATAAATTAAATGGACTTTTTTCTAAATATTCTGATATTTTAATCCGATGAATTATCATTAAAGATGATAAATCTATAATAATATTTAGATTATCATATAATATATTATTATTTTCAGTGCCAGCTATAGAAGATAAGAATTTAAATTTTTTAGATTGAATTAAAAGTTCCATTACTTCGATAGGATGTTTGTTTGTAATATGTGAAATAGCACCAATAGTCATTTTACCTTGTTGATATTCTGTAAATACTTTATTTAATAAGTCCATACCTTGCGAAGTTTTTGGCATAACAGTTTTTAAACTTTTTGTTAGTTTTTCTACACTCAGTGGTTTTGGCACATGAACTAACTTTACAGCTGACTTTGAAGGGAAGTTTATTTCAATATTTTTTGATATTTCATAATGTTTATGTAAATATTTACTTTTAATATCTATGATTTTATATTTTTTATTATTTAATGTAATAATATCTTTTATATTTTTACCTAATAATTTTTTAGATAATTCATGGTTTGGTTTATATATATCTGCATTATTTTCAATAATAATTTCTTTTTTTTCATGACTTTGCAATTCTTTAATTTTTACATAGCAATCTATGCTAATTATATTTAATTTACCTATAATAGTAGCATCTTTTGTATCTTTATTAAAAAAAAGAAACATATATACATTTTGTAATTCAGGGTTTTGTGGGTAATTTTTAATACTTTTGTATTGAATTTCAACAGCTTCTTTCCAATACCCTAACTTAGAACAAATGGGAGTTAATAAATTAATATAATTAGGATGTAAATCAGATAATAAGTCGTTATTGAGCATAGTTTCTAGTATATTTTTAGCTTTTGTTAGTTGCTCATTATAAAAATAAGCTTGCATTAAATTTATTTTAGCTAAAGTATCAGTTGGATTTAATTTAAAATATTTCTCATAACACTTTATAGCTTTTAGTCGATCTCCTAAACTCTCATATATACGAAATAAATAATTAAAAGGTTCTATTTGATGAGGGAATTTATCTGTTAACTTTTTAGCTAAAGCAAGTGCTTGTTCGTTATTCCCAGATTCAAAGTATACTTTTAATAAATCAAAAATTTTAGGACAATTTAAATTATTATTTGTGATTTTTTCTAATAATGGTTCACATTGTTTATACATTTTATGTTTTGTAAGTTCATTAACAAGTAATAGTAAAAAATCATAATTTTTATCATTATCTTTGATTAAAGAGCAAGCTTCTTTTAGATAAGATAATTGATGATTTTTGTTTTTTTCTTTACCTGCTATCTGTGATTTAAAAATATAAATAAATGGGTTTTTTGGGTTTGATTGGCAAAAAATATCTAATTCTTTTTTAGCTTCTTCTAATTTATTTAATTCGATAAAATATGAAATTAAAGTTTTTTGTATGATATCTTTATCTATATTGTTTATATTAGATAATTGAGAAGCTTTTTTTAAAATCTTTATTCCTTCTTCTAATTTACCTTCTTGATATTTTATATTAGATAATATAATATACATCAAAACAGATCTTTTTTCTTCTGGTGTATCTTCTATTACTTTTATAATTTCTTTTGTATAACTTTTACACATTAATAAACGGATGAGTTCATTTTTTACATCAGTATTATCTTGGAATTCATTTTTTATTTTTTGAAGAATGTTAATTGCTTTATCTGATTCTCCGTTTAGCTCATTAGCAATTGCATAGTTAATATATAGATTAGGGTCATAGTGTTTGCATTCGTTATTTGAGATGACTGAATGATATATATTTACAATTTTTTTAATTTCTAAAGATAATTTATCAGGGACTATTCTAAAGTAAGATATATCATGGTTTTCTTCTAATATCTTTCTTAAAGACATAGAAGCACTTATCAAATTATCTTCTGTATTGTTTGACTTGTTTTCTTGAAAAATTTTGTACCATTTATTTGCTTCTTGGTATTTTTGTTTATCTAAACTAATATCAAATAAAGTATTAGCTACTTTATAATTTGTTTTTAAAGAATTTGGCAGATTTTTAATAATTTTATCTAAAGAAATACCTTCTTTATTTTTAATTTTTATATCAATAATATGTGCTGATATATTTAATGGGTTTAGGTTTTTTATTTTTTTAGTATATTTTTTTGCACTATCTAAGTTATTATTTATTAAACAAGCTACAGCATAATTAATAAGAGCATTTTCATCTTCTTTATTAAACTGTAATGCTTGCATTAATAAAGATGCACCTTCTTGTAATTGATTCATATTAATTTTTGCACAACCCATATTAGCTATTACTCTAAATTTATTTATTTTATTAAGCTTAGGCCATTCATCTTGTTTAAATTTTTCTAATAATTTAAAAGCGGATAAAGGTTGCTGGTGAATTAAATCTCTGATGCGATTTAATTCTGTATGATAACTATTATTATCCATTTTAACTGATTGTGATAAATTATGAGATTGTGATAAATAATTTTTAGGTTGATTATTGACATGATTTGAGAGTGATTTTTTGTAATATTTTTCATATACTACTTGGTGTTTTTCTAATAATTCTTTAATTTCTTGCCAACTGTGAATTTCTACAGAAAAAAGATTTTTTTTTGTATGGTTATGAGAAATAATCCTAGCTATTTTTTGTATGTTTGCATCTCTTTTACAAGTTGTAGCTAATATAAATTTTTTTAAATTAGGTTGAAATATTTTAGCTTTTTCTACTTCAGATTTTAGTTCTTGTTCAGTGATGCTTCCATCAGTATACTGTTTTTTTTTACATTGTATCCCAATATGTTTATCTGATACAAAAATATCTACACCATTTTGTGATTGTCCACTTCTGCCATTTTTTTGGATGTATTGCCCGTATTCTTTTTTATATAAATCTAGGCATAATCTTTCAAACTTTTCTGATGTATCTGGTGGAGGGATTTGTAAATCGAGTGGTCCTAATTGAGTAAAACTGTTAATTGGAGCATCCATTTTTTACCATCTTTATTTTTGTATAAAAATTAAAAAATATTTTTTTCATGTAAAGCTTTACAAAAAAAATCAAAAGGCCAAATATTGATTCCTTCTTGAGTTTCACCCACATGCTCACCTAAATACACAACAATACATTTAGTTATACCTTTTAAATCTCGAATAGCTTTTAACCCTTTGTAGTCAATTGAGGACACTTGGTTTTTTGCTTTAACTTCAATCGCTACAAATTGAGTATCTTTTTTTAACAAAAAATCTACTTCTGTTTGTTTTGCTTCTGCCGGAGACCAATAAAACATATCATCATATAAAGAATAATAATCTTTATACGCTCTTAAAATTTGAGCCACTAACCCTTCTAATAGGGTGCCTTTTTCTTCTGCACTCACTGGTCCAAAATTGTTTTTTATAGTTCGTGTTAAACCGGGATCAATCAAATAAAATTTTTTTTGTTTTCTCTCACGCTTTCTTAAATTAGTTTGATAAGACGATAGAAAAAAACCAAGCATTGTATCTTCTAATATAGAAAAAAAATCTTCTACAACATATCTTCTAACTTGGCAGTCTTTTGCCAGGGTGTTCATATTGATTAGTTGCCCATGATAAATACCTGCGTTTTCTAAAAATCGAACAAACCCAGGTAAATTTCTTACTAAAGCTTCTGTTTTAATTTCTTCTTTTATATAAGAATGGACATATTCTTTTAAAGAAAATTCGGGATCAGTCGATGACCATATTATAGGTAAAAGCCCATATCTTAATGCTCTATTTAAATCAAAGTCAGCTTCTAATTCTTCTGGTAAAAAAGGATGTAACTTAATAAGACCTGCTCTCCCTGCTAATAAGTTAACATTGCGTTCAGTTCTTAATTTTCTGTAACTGGAGCCAGTTAAAATAAATCGCCGAGGAGTAGGGCTAAAAGCTTCTTCTTCTATTAAACGATGCACTTCGTTTAATAAAATAGGCATTTTTTGGATTTCATCCACAATAATCCACCGATTGGTAGCTAACGGTTTAAAATTACGAACTTGTTTATAAAACAAAGATAAATCCGATAAATAACTGTGGTATAAAGATTGATCTAATAAATCTATGTAAAAAGCCTCAGGGTATCGCTTTTTTAAAAGCAGTGTTTTACCACAACCTCTTACCCCTCTTAAAAAATAACTACTACTTTTTGGAAGCTCAATAAGCCGATTTTTATATATCATAAATAAATAATACTGCGGTTTTTTTAAAAATCAATTAAAAAATCATTTTTTAGAGTTATTTATATTATATAATATGGTAATTTATATTTAATTTTATTTATTTACTGCGGTTTTTAAAAAAATTTTTTAAAAAATCGGTATTTTTCTGAATAAATGAAAAATCTAAAAGCATCAGCATAAGGATTACTTCATTCATGATATTTTATGTAGTGATTAAATATCAGTGAGTGTTGAATAGAAGTGCCAGTGTAAACCCTAAATATAAACTCTATTAGAAAAGCAACATAGATTTCCATCAGAAAAGATTCCACAGAAAATGTTTTTCTTTTAGGTTTTTGATCTAGTGAGCCGATCAGAGCGGTATAGAATTTTGTGAAAGGTAGCGAAAGGTAATATAAGGATGAAGCTCATTTGTATTGGTAATAACTTGCTAGATACCAGAAAAATCAAAGAATTTGCGACAAAAAATAAATATACTTTGCAAGTGTATTCGGAAGAATCTTGGAAGAAGCGACAAAAAAAAAATCATAAGCTTTCTACCAATGGGCATCAAAATAAATCATCGTCTTCTGCTCCTGCTTCTGTTCCTGCTTGGAGGGGATACAATAATATCTTTCAGAGTATGGATGATGTAAAAATACAAACTATTCAAAGTCGGTTAATTATGTGTCAGGGTAATGTTACCAAAGCATCTCAAATTCTTCATATTGGTCGGGCGACTTTATATCGTATTATCAAGCAATTTGATATTGATTTATCTTCCATCCGGTATCATCTTTGTGAAGAAGAAAAACCAGATCGTTTAAAACGATGGAAGAAATCTGCTTAATAGATTTTTTATTGTAATAATTAGTTGTCTTCTTCTTTAGATGGTGGAGCGTCTTCGCTGTTGGTTGGGATGAGGTTCATTTCTTTAACTACTAAATCAAAAGCTTTTTTAGTTTTAAAATCTTTGATTAAGAAGGATAAAGTGGGTTCTCCAAAATGACTGATTAGTTTTTGAATCTCTTGGGATAAATAGTTTTCTTTGAGGATTTGTTTTCTGTTATATAAACGAGGCCATTGTTCTAAATAATGATAGCGACAGAATAGGTCAGTTACAGCTGGTTGATCACAGTTTTCATGTTGGCAGTAGAGCATACCTTCTGCATCTTTAATTAAAATAGTTTCTTTAGATTTATTGTTTAAGTTTTCTAACTCTTTTTTCACTTCAGTTATTTTTTTTTGGTTTTTTGAACGGCTCGATTTTGTTTTGAGAGTGGTTTTTTTAGTTGGAGTTAGTTTTTTAGGCGGTTTTTTTTTAGCTAAGGGGCTGGTTTTTTTTACCTTTTTAGAAGAAGTTTTTTTAGAAGAAGTAGTAGTGGGCATGGATGATCCTTTAAAGTAATAATCAAAATACACTATGGGAGTTTATTGGTTTTTGGTCAAGTTTTTTAATGAGGGCAAATATTTTAGATTGGGATTTGATAGAATTTAAGTCGTTTTTAAACAAAAAAAACCCTTGGTCTTTTAAAAAACCAAGGGGTTTGTTAAGTTCGGAGTCATTTTTTATTTGGACTTAATGGTCGCTTCCAAAATAGTCTGAAATTCGTCTTTGATTAGTGTCCGAATAATGGGTTTTCCCTTCCATAAACTTTTTGTGTTCGACCACTGGGTCTATTTTTTTGAATTCTTCTTTTGTGTGGCTTAAAGTAGAAGGAGTACGATTACAAGAAGCATTAGAATCACAGAAAAAAGTGTATTCCAAAAGTTCATAATTGTTTCTTCCAGTTCGGTGTAATGTCCGAGCCGCTTGATCTTGCACTCCAGATTCTACAAACATGGTTTTTACCAATTGTGCTGAAACATAGTCTGAAAAATCTTGATACTTTGAAAAAGAATATTGGATTCTTTCTAGTGCATAAGTTGCTGCAGATCTCAGATCCGGATTGTCTAATGCTTGAGCAATCATTGTATGTACTCCAGGGTCGTGAGATTGACGATCTCCTAAAATAAAAATTATTACAGAACGATTGTGATTAGACAGGGATTGATTAGTTATGAGTTTAGCCAATTCCCACATCCATTCTGGGTCGTCTACTTGACTGGAATGCATGTTAGACAACGCAGTGCTTCGTTCATCTGATACGGGGCTAAATCTCACAGTCCTCAATTCGCTATAGGCATCGGCCATTTTCATAGCTTGCTTGCCTTGTTTGATTTCTTCCCAAGGGACAATTCGAGCTTGCTTGACAGGAGAAGTTAAAAATTGATTTTCTTTTTCTTCTGCAGAACCTTCTATTACTCGGTACCATCTTGGCATTAGATTCCATGAGTTTTTGCCCGGATCTGCAACAGACAGAGTTGGGAGCATAAAACTGATACTCAATAAACTTAATAAAATTTTCATAAATTCCTCCTTTTTAGATATTTTTTATTTGGAATTTAGATTAAGGTTTTAAAGAAGGCAAAAAAAATTAAACCCTTGTGTAATATTTACTTCCCACCGTGTAATATTTACATTTTGTTAGTGGTTAATTGTCATATAATTTTAGGAACTCGTTTTGCCCCCCTTTCCCATAAATTTTTTTTGCCTTATAAAAAAAATAAAGCGAGTTTAAGGTTAAGATTGTTTCTCAATCAGTAAAACAAGGCATTAGTTTGAATTTTGCTTATCTTTTAAAAGTATTGTATAAAGTTTATCAAAACGTGCATTCATCTTATTAAAACGTTCGTTTATCTTATCAAAACGTTCGGTTATCTCTGTTTTAAAATCGTCAATTTTTATCTCTAGTTTATCAATCCTCGTATCCAGCTTATCAATTTTTCTATTTGTTTCGCTTAAGTGATTATTCAAAGCTATTTCAATAGGCTTAATTTTTGACTGATCTTTCGAACAAAACGTAAGGTTTAAAGTTTTAACCTCCTTTTCTCATTAGTTTGTTACTTTTCTACAAGTTTGTTTGTGTTAGAGAGAAAGTTCTACGGGAGCTTTTTCGAGGTTTATCACAGTATTTTCTACCCCACTCCCATTACTAAACTTGTTCGCATACTAATATCAAACTCATTAGCAATAAGTATACACATAATAAATGAACCAACTTTAATAATACAGGAGATAAAAGTAGCAAATTAAATCCACCTGATAACAAAGTCACAATTAAGCATAAAATTAAGTAAACACCTGTTTTTGAGATAATCCAAGATGTTTTTTTAGTATAGCATAATAAATAATATAAAAATCCCCCACCCACAATTAAAGCTAAGAGGGGATGTATAAACCGCAAACGAATCAACCAATTAACAGAAGTGGAAAAATCTAACATGATACCCTCCCATAAAGAATGAGATGGAAAAATAGACGAAGCTAATGCGGAAATAGAACCAAAAAAAGTTACTATTATAAAAAAACCAATTCCCATAAACCATCTGACAAATTGTTTTTTAACAAATTGCTTTCCAAGTGATAAACGCCAGCAAATAAATAAAGAACTTGCTAAAAGCAAAGAGTTTAGTAAATGTCCATTCATAACCAACACACGTTTTAAAGAAATCTGATCCCCTGTTAAATTCCCTAACACTAAGCCCGCACCAATCATGGCTTCACTGAGTGTTAAACACAAAATACATAAAGCAGTTCTGCAAACGCTATGTCTTATACGAAACTTTAAAAAAGCGAATACCACTAATCCTAATACCAATAAACTAAATACTCCAGATCCAGCTCTATGAAGCCACTCAATCCACATAGCATTACTAGGTTGAATGTGAGTGTCTGTAGCAATCCAATACTGACCTTGGCAATCTGGCCAATGAGTGCCACACCCATCTCCTGAATGAGAAATACGAACCCACGCTCCCCACATAATAATCAGGAGGCAAAAAATCCATACTCCCAAGCAATACTTGCTGAAAAACGAGAAGGTCAAATCTGGCGAGCTCGTTTTGTTACATTGAGTGCTGATTCTCTCATTACTTCGGATAAAGTAGGATGAGCATGCATTGTGCGTGCTAAGTCTTCACTGCTTGCTCCAAATTCCATAGCAGTCACTGCTTCTGAAATCATGTCACTTGCACGAGGGCCAATAATATGTACACCTAAAATCCGGTCCGTTTGTTTTAAAGCTAAAATTTTTACAAAACCTTGGCTACACCCTAAAGCTTTTGCCCTGCCATTTGCCATAAAAGGGAACACCCCTGAACAATAACTTATCTGTTGGGATTTAAGTTGTTCTTCTGTTTGCCCCACACTTGCCACTTCTGGCCAAGTGTATATTACGCCCGGGATTACATCATAACTCACATGACCTGCTTGCCCACTAATTACTTCAGCTACTGCCACCCCTTCTTCTTCTGCCTTGTGAGCTAACATCATCCCGCCAATTAAATCGCCAATAGCAAATATATGTGGATGATTAGTTCTCCATTGCCGATCTACTAATACAAAACCCGATCGGTCAGTTTGAATACCAATTTTTTTTAAGTTTAATAAATCTGAATAAGGATGCCTACCAATTGCCACCAATACCCGATCCCCTGTAATAGATTGGTTCTTTTCTTCTTTATTAGTGTAAGAAATAGTTACACCAGAAGAAGTTTTTTCTATTTTTTTAACTGCACTGCTAAGCAAAAAGTTGATCCCTTGTTTTTGTAATATTTTTAATAACTCTCGAGAAATATCATAGTCCATTGCTGGGCAAAGCCTTTGTGCATATTCTAATACAGTTACTTCAGATCCCAAACGAGACCACAAAGAACCCATCTCCAATCCAATATACCCTCCTCCAATAATTAACAATTTTTTAGGAACTTCTTTAAGACTTAAAGCTTCTGTAGAAGAAATAATTTTCTCCCCATCAAAAGCAACATCGGAAAACGGTTTGGGTTTACTTCCTGTAGCTAACATAATATATCGCCCTTCAATTGTTTTGGTTTCTAATCCATTGCGAATTTGCACCTGGTTAGGAGATATAAAAGAGCCAATTCCCTCCAATCGATCAATTTTATTTTTTTTAAAAAGATAGTCTATTCCGCCTGTGAGTTCTTTAACGATTTTATTTTTTCTGTTCATCATGGTTTTTAAATCTAACGCTACATCGGAAACTTTAACCCCATGAACATCTAATTGTGTTTGAGCAAAATGATAATGTTCAGAAGAATCTAATAAAGCCTTAGAAGGGATACAGCCAACATTTAAACAAACTCCCCCTAAGGTTTTATGTTTTTCTACTACTGCTGTCTTTAACCCTAACTGCGAGGCACGAATCGCCCCAGTATAACCTCCCGGTCCAGAGCCAATCACAATTAAATCATAAGACATATTTGTATTTCCTATATTTATATTGTATATATTTCATTCTATACTTCATCAATTAAAAGTCGCACAGGGTCTTCTATATATTCCTTAATAGCATAGAGAAATCCAACCGATTCTTTTCCGTCTACTATACGATGATCATAAGATAAAGCAACATACATCATTGGTTTAATTTGAACTTGCCCATTTACAGCTACTGGTCTTTGTTCGATTTTGTGCAAACCTAAAATACCACTCTGTGGAGGGTTTAAAATAGGTGTAGACATGAGGGATCCAAACACTCCTCCATTGCTGATAGTAAATGTTCCACCAGTTAAATCATCTAATGTGATTTTTCCATTGCGGACTTTTTCTGCATAAAAAATCACTTTTTTTTCTAAATCAGGTAAACTCAACTCACCAGCTTTTCGAATAACTGGCACCACTAAACCTCGATCTGTGCTAACAGCTACCCCAATATGACAAAAACGATTATAAACCATATCGTTTCCATCTATATAAGCGTTAACTTGAGGATATAACCTTAATGCCTGCACCACTGCTTTAATAAAAAAACCCATAAAACCTAATTTTACAGAATGCTTTTTTTGGAATGTATCTTTGTATTTTGAACGCAAAAAAACCACTTGAGACATGTCAATTTCGTTAAAAGTTGTCAAAGTTGCCGTATTTTGCTGAGAGGCTACTAACCGTTCTGCAATACGCTTTCTAATGGTTGTCATCGGACGGCGAGTTTGCTCTTCTTCTAAAATTTGTTCCTCCAAAGAAGAAGGTTTTATTTTTTCTGGAGGGCGATTTTCTTGGGGGCGATTTTCTTCTAAAAATAATAAAACATCCGCTTTAGTGATCCGCCCACGCGGACCAGTCCCCGTAATCATCTCTGCATTTAAATTATTCTCCGCTAATAGCTTTCTAACCGCTGGTGAAAAATGTTGAGGAATTGCAAAAGAGGGAATCACAGTAGAAGATGAAGGGATAGAAGATGAAGCGGTAGAAAGAACTTCTTGATGCACAGGTGTTGATTTTTTAACTGTTGCTGAAGTTTGTTCTGTTGAAGGTTTTTCTGGAGCTGGTGTTAGGGGTTCTGATATGGAGGATTCTGCATGGGTTTGGTTTTCTTTTACCGAAGGAGGGGGTGCTGTCGTGTCTATTTCAGCAATGGTTTCACCAATTTTAACTGTGCTACCATCTGCTTTTAAAATATTTAATTTACCACTGTGTTCAGCTGTCAAATCCATAGAGGCTTTATCTGTTTCCATAACCACTAATACATCGTTTTGCCGAATATAATCTCCAGTTTTTTTTTGCCACTGACCAACAACTGCTTGGGTGACTGATTCTCCGGCAGACGGAACTTTAATGAGTTGTTTCATAAAAAAATTAATTACTCCTATAATCGAGTGTTACATAATCGAGTATTGTAGTTTAGCAATGATTGTAGTTTATTTTTACAACAATGTAAAATATTCAAAACAAACTTTTTTATACTTGGCAATATAGTCTTACTTGGTTATTTTTTTGATAGATTCATTATGATAGATCCATATTGGCGGGAACTATTAGTTTAAAAGGAGTTATTAGAGATAATGGATATTACTTATAACATCGTTTGTAGAGCTGTTTTTATTGTCTGTTTTGGTTGTATTTCGCAGGCACTGGTTTTTGCAGAGCTTCATTCAGCTAATTATTCGGCTAATCATTCAGCTAATCAGTGTAACCAGTGGTTTTACAATGCCCATTTATCGACAAGTCCTCGTTGCCTAAGGGAATGCACTCTTCTTCCAATTGACTCAACAACTGCTGAATGCCCTCAATTTTGCAGTCAGTTTTGCAATACTCCTTTGCCTAAATTTAAAGAACGCCGGGGTAGGATTAATGCATTTTTTTCTAACAAGTTGCTTTTTTTAATGGCTTTTAAACACCCTTTTAGAATGTATCAAGCTTATCAGCTGAGTGTGAAAGCCAGAAATCTCTGCTTCCATCATTTTCCGGAAAAAAAAAGCATGCAATACGATGCCTGTCGTCATTTTATATGGTCAGCTTTTTTGTATGAGCAATTTGGTTTTTGGTTTAGTGAGCAGATTTTATATAATTTTGAGAGAAACTCCAATCAACCAAACTGGCAACTCAAAATGGATATGACCAACAATCTTTTAGGTATTTCAACTGCCAAGTACTTGTTGGCAATTGATCAGTTTTCAGAAGTTAATTTAATTAAGCATTTTTATCAAAAATTAGATAATAATTTAATAATGACTGTGGAGTAATTCTGATTTAAAAAAGATAACAGAATATTTAGAAAATGAACATTCTTTTTATTTAGGTAGGGGAATGTAAATATGGTTGAAGTCGTCTGTGCTAATTAAACCGACTGCTCGTTTGAGTAATCTTTTTTTAACTAAGGGATGAGGGTGTCCATATCTTTTTTTTCTAGCACTGGCTATAGCTATTTTTAAATGAGGCATAACTTTCAACAAACTAGGAGTAGTGGAATATCGACTTCCATGATGAGACACAATTAATATTCGAATACTTTTTGGAACTTGATGTTTCCATAAAAACTCGGAAGAACCAGGAGAATCTCCAGCAATTAAAACCGTGTTTCGAATAATCACTACTCGGCTAAATTTGTTAGCTTCGGAAGCTCTTTTATCTCGATTGCGATGCATGGGAAACACAATCTCTCTAAATACTGGATGAGTATTGGTTTGGCACTTTGGAATAATCGATAAAAACTTTTTCTTTTTCGAAGAACCCTTCCCACCCGGTTGATTTAATTGGCAAAAAGAGGGTAGTCGCCGGTAAGCTTTTTTTGCAAAATTAATGTGATCCCAATCCCAATGAGAAAAAAACACTTGATTTAATTTTTGTCCACATTCTTTAATCAATTTTTTGACTGGAAAAAACTCTCCCCCCATATCGAAATGCACACAATATTTTAAATTAGAATAAGTAACCATCTGCCCCTGTCCGACAGACCATACCACCAACCTCTCTTTGGCACTGTGATGCCATACATGCCAAGGAAATAAAAAAACTAACATAAAAGTCATTACATAACTCATAAAATACTCCATTTTCGGTGAAGTACAAAAAACATTTGAAACACAATAAACAAAACTCCAATGTAAATCCATATTTGAAAAGAACTCAGAGTGGTAACTTCAACTCCCTTGTTTTCCATTACAGGTCGGATTTTACTTAATAGATTGATAAAATGTGTCCAACAAATATCTGTTAGTGGATATAAAAATGGTAAAGGTATAATCAGCATAGACAAGGGTAGCAATAGACACCCTGTAATTGGCACTAATAACCAATTAACTAAAATACTAAGAGGATGCACACCTCCCCACCCACTGACAACTGGTAAAATTAATACATAAGTTAATGCACAAGAAAACAATCGAGAAAAAGAACGATTAGCCATACCCATACTGGCTAACCAACTCAGTTGTAAAGAAATAGAATTCACCCAAACACTTTGACAAATTAAACACAACATGCCACTTATTTGCACCTTCCAATAAGGACTCCAAAATAATTTATATCTTTTAATCATCCGAGCTAAAAATAAAGCGAATAAAGCTCTTAATACAGGAGGTCTTAACCCCGAACTCAATGTGTAAACTACAAGAAACGAACACAAAAAAATGTATTTAAACCGAAAAGAAGGAAGCAAACTCCATAATTTCTCAATAAAAATTAGATGAGTACCAGAAATAACCATCAAATGAATCACTCCTAAAGCAGTAAATACTTTTCTAATTTCTCCATCCGGTAAACTTTCTCCACACACTAAGGCAGAATAAATTAACTCCCACTTGCTGTCTTCAGGGATACGACTTAAACAAAATACATGTGCTGGATGAATAATTGGCTTTAAAAAGCTCAACAAAGAGACAGATTTAACGCAGAACATAATAACAATTAAAATCAAAACTATAAGCATTTGATTTTCACTTGTAGCAATAAATTGTCCAGTTTTTTTAGTAAAACTCTGATAGAGTTGGATAAACAGTCAAAAACGGTTATTCTTATGTAAATAATTGGTTTTTTGAAAGCCAATGAAAGCCAATGTGAGCTAATGTGAGCCAATATGGGTCGATAATGGTCTAATATGTGCCGATGTGTGGAGTTTTTAATAAATGGGTAATGGTATTTTAGGCGTATTTTTTTTGATTTTTTTATTTTTTCCAGTCGGTGGTTTAGCACAATCCGATTCTTACGAAAAAAATATTCATGATATTTATACTCAGTATTACAGTCAGAAAATTTCTCAAGCACAATGGGAAAGTATTACCAGCAATGTATCGGGTGATATTTACACTATAAAACCCAGCGACACCTTGTGGGACATTAGTAAGGTATTATTTGGAGATCCTTTTTATTGGCCAAAGTTGTGGTCTATCAATGCCAATATTTCTAATCCTCATCTTATTTATAGTGGATCTAATTTAGGGATTATACATGGTAGTCAAGATTCGGCTCCGTCGTTTAATATCATTACTCAAAAAGGGGTTGGTTTAACTCAATCGAAACAAGCTCATCCCATTACAAATCGTGTTGATTTTTTGCATCAAATCAAAATTAAAGTTGCTCCAAAAAATTCCCCTCCCGTTTTGCAGAATATTCCAGGTAGTTTACCAAATTTAAAATTATCTCGGGAGGGTGCCAAAAAGGTGTCTTTAGCAGATATGGACATAGGGTTTGCAAATAATAATGAGCGACCTATCTCTCCCCTATCTCATTTTATGTCAGATGACTATGTAGATTCTTTAAAGAAGGGGATTGTGTTGAGCAAAAAAAATGGTTCAGGTAAATGGTCTCAAGCAGAAGAAGTTGTTATTTTACAGATGGATAATTCGGTTAATCCGGGGCAGAAATTGGTAGTGGCAGAAGATTTGGGGAAGTTATCTTTTTTTCGAAGAGGGATCAGGGGTCCGTATGGGTATCAAGTGGAAATACAAGGGGAAGTTCAAGTGTTAGGTCGTGTTCCCGAATCATTTGATCTGTACGAGGCACGAGTCACTCAGTCAATCAGTCCAATTAGAAACAAAGCTTTAGTTATTAGTGGTCCTCTTCCGCAATATAATTTTAAAAAAACGGATACCTCTGGATCAGGTGAGGCACAAATTATTGGATTTCCACCTCAAGCTAGTCAAAAAATATTTGGAACTCTTTATCAATTAGCGTATTTAAATCGAGGTTCTAAAAGTGGTTTTTCTGTGGGGCAAATGTATCAAGCACGTGCTAACCTTAAAACGAGACGTTTTTCTCGATATGGTTACGATATTAAATTAGGAGAGTTAAAAATTATTCATACAGAAAATCGTTTTGCTACGGCAATCATAACTCAGATGAGTTCTCCTATTCAGCTTGGAGATTATGTGGTTCCTATCAATCTGGGTTTGATTCAAGATAAAGATTACGACCCTCTTGCAGATGATGATCTAGATAGTGATATAGAAGAAGAACCAGAACCAGAACAAAAACAACCTTCAAACAAGCTACCAGCTGAAGAAGAAGATATAGAAGAAATCGAAGACGAAGAGGATGATTTAGATAAAGTATTTGAGCAATCCTCTGAGTCGTCTGCTGATTTGCCTTCAAAAGATAAAACTAAAAAATCAGAATCCGAATCCGAATCCGAATCCGAAGAAGAAATACTAATAGATGATGAAGAAGATATGTTAGAATAGCTATAGGGGATAGAATTTTCTAAGAAGGATCTATTTTGTCTTTTTTTGACAGTTCATTAAACCGAAAAATTTTATTATGTATTTTATTATTTACTGGGCTAGGTTTAGTACAGGTCTATAGTGCCAGTTATATTTTTTCTATAGAAAAATACGATAGTGGGTTAATTTTTTTTAAAAAACAGATGTTGTTTACTTTGATAGGGTTTGGTGGCTTGTTATGGGTTGCCAATATTTCTTGGAAATGGGCACGGTTTTTAGGGATTGGCTTATGGATTTTATCGGTTTTATTATTAATAGCCACTTTAATACCCAGTATTGGAGTTTCTGTTGGTGGAGCACAGAGGTGGTTATCTTTGCCATTCTCTGTTCGTTTTCAACCTGCAGAGCTTTTTAAAGTTACCACTCCTTTTGCTTTTATCTATTTGATGGCTTTAAAAGAGCAAAATCAATTTCAGAACCCTCTTTTGTTTTGGGTGTTTCCAATTTTTGCTTTTGGCTTGCCAGTATTGGTATTAGCTTTACAGCCAGATTTTGGGACAATTGTTTTACTTTTTTGTTTAAGTTTAAGTGTTATTCTTATGTGGGGTTTAAAGTGGAAATATATTTTAATGGGTTTACCAGTATCGGCGGTACTATTTTTTTTAATGATTATTTTTAAACCTTATCGGCTGACTCGAATTAAAACTTTTTTAGATCCATGGTCAGATCCTTTAGAAAGTGGATTTCAGTTGATTCAAAGTATGATTAGCTTTCATTCTGGAGGGATGTTTGGTTCTGGTTTGGGGCAAGGGCAGGGAAAGTTATTTTTTTTACCAGAAGCTCATACAGATTTTACCTTAGCAGTGATTGGTGAAGAAACCGGTTTTTTAGGGTTTGGTGTTTTGTTGTCTCTGTATGCACTTTTAACTTATTATGGGATAAAAATTGTTTTAAAAACGGAAGATACTTCTCAAAAAATTTTAGCTTTTTCTTTAATTATGGTTTTTGTTTTTTCTGTTATGATCCATGTTGGTGTGAACTTAGGGTTATTACCAACAAAAGGGTTAACACTTCCTTTTATTAGTTATGGAGGGAGTTCTTTAGTGTGTAATTTATTACTTTTTGGTTGGTTATTAAATATAGAAAAACATAATCATTTTATTTATTAATGTTTTTTTAAATAAAAAAACATATTGGGTGATAAGACATTTTATGAAGTGTGCGAAAAAAACAATACTTATATCAGCTGGAGGGACGGGTGGGCATATCTTTCCAGCTTTTCAGATTGCTGAATGTTTAAAACAACTGGATTCATCTGTGTATATAGAATTTGTGCATGGGGATTCGGATTTAGAAAAAAGTATTTATTCGAAGTGTGTTTTTTCTCATCATGTAATTTCTATTGGTCGTTTAAGAAGCAATGTATCGTGGACAGAGAGAATTCAAACTTGTGTATTATTACCCTGGGCGTTGTTTTATGCAACTGTGATGATTTTAAAAATTAAACCTCAAATTATTTTTGGGACTGGTGGAGCGGTGAGTGGTCCGGTTTTATTAGCTGGGGTATTATTGAGAAAGAAGACCATAATATGGGAGCCGAATGTTGTTCCGGGTTTAACAAATCGTTTATTAGCTCGTTTAGTAGATTGGGCAATTGTGGTATTTGAGCAGACAAAAATGCATTTAAAAACAAAAAATACAATTCGGTTGGGATTTCCGGTGCGGTCTAACATTATTAAAGTGTTTTTAAAAAATTCTGTCTCTTGTGGTTCTGCTTCTTGTGGTTTAACTGCTCCGCTTCGGGTATTGATTTTAGGAGGTTCGCAAGGTTCTTCTATTATCAATCGGGTAGTATCTCAAGCGATTATTAAATCATCTGCACAACCAATATCTTTTGTGCATCAAACGGGTGAAAAAGAATTTTATAAGTTTAAAAAACTCTACAAAGGTTTAAAGCAAGTGAGGGTGTTTTCTTTTTTAAAAAGTATAGATGAATTTTACGAGTGGGCAGATCTAGTAGTTAGCCGCTCAGGTATGGGTGTGATTGCAGAATTATCTGCCAGCGGGAGAGCGGGTGTTTTAATCCCTTTATTTCAGTCTGCGGATCACCATCAATGGAGAAATGCACAATTTTTACAAAGTCAGGGGGGGGGTATTTTAATTGAACAAAAAAACTGGAATGTTCAAAAGTTTTCACTTATTCTGGCGGAATTAAGTAATAGACCACAAAAACTGGACAACTATGTTAAAGGTATTCGTTCTATGAACATTCACTCAGATGGCAAACCAATTGCCAGTCGTATATTGTCTCTTTTTTAAAAAGAAAGTAAATGGGTAGTGTCTATTATGAAAAAAATTAGCAAGTCTAAAAAATTAATTCAATCGGAGAACAAAAGCTTACAAAAACCAAGCATTAAAAGTCGGTTTTTTACATTAGGGGTTCGGGTGCATTTTGTAGGTATTGGAGGAGTGGGAATGTGTGGGTTAGCGGAGCTTTTGTATTGTTCGGGCACTTCAGTGACTGGCAGTGATATAGAAAACAACACTTATATTGAAAGATTAAAAAAAATAGGAATTCCAATATCTATTGGACACAGTCAAAAAAATATTCAGTTTGCAGATGTGATTGTATATTCTAGTGCAGTTTCTAAGAGCAATATTGAACTTCGGTCAGCTAGAAAGCGAGGTATTCCTCTCATTAGTCGGTCGGAGGCATTGTCTGAAATTATGAGATTAAAGCGTGGAGTTGTGGTAGCTGGCACACATGGGAAAACCACAACAACTGGTTTATTGGCGAATATTTTTACTTATAATAAAAAAGATCCAACAGTTATGATTGGAGGTCGGTGTCGTTTGTTTCAATCAACTGCTCGGCTTGGTCGAGGACCATGGTTTATTGCCGAATCGGACGAAAGCGATGGAGGTTTTAAACATCTATCACCCGAGATTGCTTTACTCACTAATATTGATCGGGATCATTTAGATTATTATGGTTCTTTTAGAGAATTACAAAAAGCATTTTTGAACTTTGTTCTGAGAGTTCCTTTTTACGGTTATATTGTGGCTTGGGGAGATCAATCAGTGATTAGAAAGTTATTATCTGGTTTGAATCGTAAAATTATTTTTTATGGATTTAATAAAAGTAATCATTTTTATATACAAAAAAAGACTTCCATCACTTATGAGGTTTTTTTTAATAAAAAAAGTTTAGGGAGGTTAGACATTCCTTTACCGGGTCGTATAAATGCATTAAACACATTGGCAAGTTTGGTGGTGGCAATGACTTGTGGGCTTTCGTTTGATGACTGCAAAAAAAGTTTTAAGTATTTTAAGGGAGTGGATCGGCGGTTCGAAAAAAAAGGCGAATTGGGAGAGGTGGATTTTTATGACGATTATGCTCATCATCCTACGGAGGTGCGAGAGGTATTATCTGTGTTTCGAGAAAAATTTGGAAACAATAAACGATTATTAGTTTTGTTTCAGCCTCATCGGTTTTCTAGAACAAAAGCTTGTTGGAAAGAGTTTCTGAACTGTTTTAAAATGGTGGATTGTGTTTTTATTACAGATATTTATCCGGCGGGTGAGAAACCTTTAAAAAATATTAACTCTAAGAAGCTTGCTCAAGAAATAAAACATTCGTTTTGTAGGTATTATCCGCAAAAAAAACTGTCTTCTTTGGCATCTTTTTTAAAAAAAGGGGATGTATTTATTACTATGGGGGCAGGGTCTATTTACAAGTATGGAGAACTGCTGTTAAACATGTGGCAACAACAAAAGAAAAAACAGTATGGACATTCAAAAAAATATTGATCTTAAAAAATGGAATACTTGGAAAGTGGGAGGTGTGGCCGATTTTTTTTGTCTTCCCAAGTCTAAGAAAGACATATTGGAGGGTTTAAAGTGGGCTAAAAAACATTCTCTACCAGTTTATGTATTAGGTGGGGGGACTAATGTTTTAATTAGTGATCAAGGGGTAAGGGGTCTAGTGATGAATGTTCGAAGTTTAAAAGGTTTAAAAAAGTGGGAAGAGCAAGGTTGTTTATACATATCTAGTTTGGCAGGTGTTTCTAAAGCAGAGTTAATGCGAGTGTTTTTGAGTTATCGTTTGGCACCGGCTTTATTTTTATGTGGGCTGCCGGGAGATGTAGGGGGAGGGGTGGTGATGAATGCGGGGATTGGAACAAAAAACAAAGTTTCTCCGAGGGAGTTTAAAGATATTGTGGATTGGGTAAAAGTGTTGCGATGGGATGGGGAAGAAGTGTTATTAAGTAAAGAGAAAATTCGATGGGGTTATCGTTATAGTGAAGGTTTAGGGTCTGGAATTATTTATAAAGTAGGCATTAGTTGGTCTTTAAAGCCATTGGATGATTTACCTGTTCAATTAAAAAAAATGGCTTTAAGACGAGCGGATACTCAACCTTTACAATCTGCTTCTTGTGGTTCTGTGTTTAAAAATCCAGTAGGCTATTCAGCTGGTCGGTTAATTGAGGAATGCGGGTTAAAGGGTTTTCAAGTAGGTGGGGCTCAAATTTCTAACAAGCATGCTAATTTTATTTTAAATACTGGATCAGCTAAGGCTTTAGATATTTATCAGTTAATTTTGCATGTTCAACAAACTGTTAAAAAACAACATGGAATTTTGTTAGAACCAGAAGTTAAATATTTAGGTTTTCGTTTTTCTTCTTAGTTTAGTGAAATAAGTGAAAAATTTAAAACCAGTGGACAAAAAAAATTTACCTCTCGAACAACCTATTCCAGATGAACAATTACAGCCTCAATTTTTAATTGGGTAAAATTTGTGTATCATATAGTTACTTTAGAGAAAGCACTGTTTTTTCTAATTTTTTAAATATTGTATCTTGGATGCGATACATTTCTCGACTATTACATGATTTAGACCCATGATTCCAACCTAATAAGTGCAACATGCCATGTAAAATTAAATAATAAAGCCAAAATTGGAAATTTATTTTTTTTTGTTTTTTTAAAATAACCGGCAAACATAAAACTAATTCTCCCAACAAGGGGTTTTCTATATTGTGATCTTTGTTTGTGGTGTGTCTAAAATCCACCGATGTTTTTTTATGGGTATTTTTAGACATTTGTTCTTTAAACATAACTGATTCAACCATAGTTGATTTAACTAGAGATGGAAAACTCAAAATATCTGTTGAAACATTTTTATTTCTAAAATTAGAGTTGAGTTGTTGAATAGTTGATTCAGATACAAAAACCAGTCGAACCTGTTTCGGAAAATTGTAATTCAATTCTGCAATGGGCATTTTGTATTTTTTAATTTCTTTAGAGATATGTTTTACCCATTGAGTTAAACATTTTCGATCAATTAGTGTTTTAGATAAGTTATCTTTAGATAAATTAATAATTTGTGCTTTCATTATTAGTTCTTTAATTAGCTTTTAATTACTTTTCCAAATTTTTTGTTTTATGAGTGTTATAATTCCAAAAGCTTGGGGGGTTTTAAGCAACCAGTTGATTCCAATATATACAACACAAGAAGATAAAATAACAAAAATCAAAGTTAAAATTCTTAATAAGTCAGATGGAGAGTGAGAAGAAAGAGGTAAAGCATTTAAACACCATTTCAAATATAAAAATAAAATATATAAAGATGGTATTACCCAAAAAAGGTTTTTAATACTTTGTATTATATATCCTCTACCTACACAAAAGGGGTGAGCCAGTGATAATAAAATTAAGAAAAATGCATTAGAACACACGCTACTCCACACCAATCCTGATAAACTAAAATGATGGATCATAAACGGAGTTAAAAACCAATGGAATACAATATAAGCAATGCAAGAAAGAGCCGGAACCCATGTATTTTTTACTGCATAAAAACTCACTAACAACACACGGCTTAAAGAAGAAGTTACTAGTAAAACAGAATAAATACTTAAAACTTGAGCTGTTTTTTGAGCAGTTTCCGAATCGAACAACCCTCTTTGAAATAAAATTTCCACAATTGGAAGCCCTAAGAGCCAAAAACTTAAACTGCAAGGTAAAATTAAAAATAGTAAATGATCTCTATGCGTAGCAGCTGATTGTAACATTTTTTGTTTTTCCCCAGTGGCAATTAGTTGGGATAATTGAGGTAAGAGAGCAGTTCCGAGGCTAATGGCAATTAAAGATCTTGGGAGTTCTAATAACCGATCTCCATAGTAAATAAAAGTATGTGTTCCTTCTTCTAAATGAGCACAAAAATATAGATTTAAAAAACCAATGAGGGCAAATCCTCCTACTCCTAGCAGTCCTGGGAAAAACCGTAAAGCCATAACTTTCAAGTTTGTATAAGAGAACTGTTTAGTTAGTTGAGGTAAAAAACCTTTTTGATAAAGCACAAGTGCAGTTAAAAATACTTGAGCAATACCACCAGTTATAACTCCATAGCACAACAGCAGAGGAGGAAACGAAACACTACTTTTGGGTAAAAAAGCAAACAATATGATAAATATATTTAAACAAGCTGGAGCCAAGGCGGGAACAAAAAAATACCCCAAGGCATTAGCGATTCCCATAAAATAAGCATATAGAGTGATAAAAAATAGATAGACAAACAACAATTTTGCCATCACAGTTGTCATGAACATTTTTCCTTCAACATTAAAAAAAGGTGTATGGATAAATAAAGCGTTTAAAATTGGGTCCATAAAAATAATTCCTAAAACGGTTAAAATACTGATACAGATTAATAAGATGGTATAGACACTGTTCATAAAATTTTTGGCACGAGTCAGGTTATCTTGAGTAGAATGGTTCGGGTTAGAAAAACATTGAATAAAAATAGGGATAAAGCTGATGGATAAAGCTCCTTCTCCTAAAAATCGACGAAAAAAGTTCGGCACACGGAAGGCTACAAAAAAAGCATCTGTTTCTGTTCGGGAGAAAAACATTCCGATCACAATGTCTCGGATAAGACCTAAAATTCGTGAAATAAAAGTGCCAACAGACATCCAGAAAGCTCTGTTTCCGACAGTTTTTTGCAGTGTTAATTTCATGTTTGACTTTTCATCACTTAGCAAGATAAAGGTATAATTTGTGAGTCATTATATATCAGGAGTTTGAAATTATGGCTAATCATTCTTCAGCAAAAAAGAGTATTCGTCAGACCATTCGACGGTCTCAAGTGAATAAAAAGATATTCACTTACTTAGGGACTTTAGAAAAAAAAATACGCAATTTTGTTCAAAAAAAAGACAAAAAACAAGCCACCGAGCAACTCAAATACTTTGCTCAAGCCATTAATCGATCGGTTAATAAAGGCTTAATTCACGCCAACAAAGCCAGTCGAAAACAATCCCGTTTGGCTATATTAGTTAATCGCTCGTAAATTCTTAAGTTTTTTTCAAAAATAATCCTATCTGAACCTTTATTGAGTGGTTTATAGGGCATCTTTTTTTGTGCTGATGTAATTTTGGCTTAAAAAATTTTAAAGATAGCTCATTTTGTGTCCGAAAAGTTTTAATGTGTTTTGAAGGAATTGTTTAAAGGTATTGAGGTGAGGTATTTATGAAAGCCATTATTGTTACTTTTTTAACGTTTTTATTATCAGCTTGTCCAAACAATAATCGTCGACTGGGTTGGAATAATAGTCAGATTGCTCCTAATAATCAGGGTTTTAATAATCAGTTACAAAATATTCGAGTATCTAATAATACAGATATGTGTAATCCGGGTAATTGGGGAGGAGTGAGTTGTGTGAGTGGTTCTAACAGGGATAAAGGTTTTAGAGATTTCTTATCATCTGGGATGGATGTTTATAGAGATGAGGATGTAGTGGGTGATATTAGTTGTCAGCCTTCTAATACAGGAGGTGCTAATGCTAATGCAGAGGGTTTTTTAATGAGATTAAGTATTGAATTAAACGGTGCTTTTGATGCATTTGGGAGTAATCAATTAACGGTTCAACCTACTTCTTATATACAATTTAAGATAATTGATCGAGAGATTCCGGGAGCAGAAAAACCCAGCCCAGATATTAACATTAACCAAATTCGAGCCACTCGAGGTGAGGTTAACGGTAATCGGGTGACTATACATTTTGCAGATGAAAAGGGGACATTAGATTTAGAAGGCACATTTGATGCCAATACATTTAGAGGAGTTATTCGTTTTAAAAATAATGCATATTGGGATAACGCAGGTGATGGAGGTGCTGAAGGTGTTTTAGGAAACTTTGAAATCAACACTTGTCTAGCTTTTAGAAGTCGGTAATTTAAGGAGAGAGGTGAGAGGGGTGTTGCAGATAGCAGTGATTGGTGCTGGGCAAATGGGAAGTGGTATTGCTCAAGTATCTGCTGAAAAAGGTTTTAGAGTTCAGCTGATTGATGTGAATAGGGATGTTTTAAACAAAGCTTGTGAAGTCATTACTTTTAGCTTAGAAAAAAGGTTTTCAAAAAAACATATTGGTCAAACTCCTCAAGAAATTTTAAAAAACATTTATTTTAGTTGTTCTTTAGAAAATGTTGCAGGTTGTGAGTTAGTGGTGGAGGCAATTCCAGAAAATATCGATTTAAAAAAAAAATTATTTCAGAAAATCTCTAAACTTATTGAGCCATCAGCTATATTAGTTAGCAATACTTCTTCTATTTCTATTACCAAGTTAGCAAGTGTAAGTTTCAAACCAGAACGCACAGCTGGGTTGCATTTTATGAACCCCGTCCCTTTAATGCCTTTAGTAGAAGTAATTAAAGCTAAGCAAACCAGCGATTCGGTTTTTAAATATCTTTTGCGTTTTGTGGATAAGTTGGGTAAAGAGGCGGTGACTTCTGAAGATCAGCCGGGGTTTATTGTTAATCGAATTTTAATGCCAATGATTAACGAGGCTATTTTTGCTCTTCAAAGTGGAGTGGCAAAAGTAGAAGAGATAGATAAAGCCATGAAGTTAGGTTGCCATCATCCTATGGGTCCTTTGGCTTTGGCAGATTTGATTGGCTTAGATACTTGTCTTTCTATTATGGAGGTTTTGCATGAGGGGTTAGGGGATAAATATCAACCGTGTGCTTTATTAAAAAAGTATGTTGCGTCTAATTGGTTAGGTAAAAAAACTAAAAAAGGTTTTTATACTTATTAGTTTAGTTATTTTTTAGTGGAAGTGTTTCAAAATGAGACACTTATAACAATATTTTAAAAAATAAATTGTGTTTTTATAAAATGTTTTTAATATTATTGTATTTTTTTATTGCATAAAAAATTTACAGTGCTATCATTTTAGTTTTTAGTATTAAATATTAAAAGTCATGATCCAATATTAATTGGAAGGATTTATTAAATGTCTTCTAAAACTAGCACTCATAAAAGTAATCCTCGCAAAAATAGTAACTTTGTTAGTCCTATATCTATAGATTTAGGTGCTAAAAACACAGGCGTATATTTTGCTCATTATAAGGCTGGTAGTTCCCCTAACGAAATCAATAAATCAGGTAAAGTATATCAGTTAGATAACAAAAGTTACACATTACTAATGGTTAATAGGACAGCTAAGAGGCATCAAAGACGTGGTTACGATCGTAAGCAAATGGTTAAAAGGTTATTTAAGCTGATATGGGAAAAGCATTTTAAATTAACTTGGGATAACAATATTCAGCAAAGTATTAGTTTTTTACTTAATCGTCGAGGTTTTACTTTTTTAACAGAAGAATATAATAAAGATATTTTAAAAGAATTTCCAAAAGAAGCTTATCAAGAATTATTAGATGCTTTACAAAAAAATTCAGATAAACAAATACAAAATATAATAAAAAAGTTTAAAAATCAAAACCAAGATAGCTACGATTTAGATAGTGCTTTAATGGAGTGGTCACAATCAGATGAAGGTAAAAAGAATTTAGAATATTTTATTAGCTACAATAAATCCATTTGGAATTTTAAGATTAATAAATTTGATATTGAGAAAGCAGTTGAAAAAGCAAACTTTGAACTACCTGATAAAAATGAAGAAAATTATGATAAAAAATATCGTCAATATGTAAACACTCATCTTCATCATTTATTTTTTGCTATTAATAAAATATATAATGAACTGCAATCAGGATCGAGGCACAGAAGTAAGTATTTTGAAGAAGTAAAAAATGTGTTAGCAGACAAAAAAAACCATACTCATAGGTATTTAAAACAATTCGTAAAAAAGCTACATTTAGGTGGTTATAATAATGATGTAGAAAAAATTGATTCAGATAAATTATCCAATCTTATTAGCCATTTAAGTAATTTTGAACTTAAGCCTTTGCGTAAATACTTTAACGATATAAGACACACAAAAGGTGATAATTGGGATGAATATAAATTATCTAAGATATTTAATAATTGGATTTTAAATGAATGGCGTGTGGACTTTAAAAAAAATATACATAAAGCACAAAACAAACGAGTTGATTATAGCAATCTTAAAATTAAATGGAACAAATATTATGATAGCAGTAAAAAAAATATTAAAATTAAAGCTAATATCATACAGTTTTTCTTAAAAGAAGATCCATTTTTAACTATACCTCCCTATCAAGATAATAAAAATAGAAGACCTCCCAGGTGTCAGAGTTTAATTTTAAACCCTAAGTATTTAGATCAGCATTATAATGAGTGGGAGCAGTGGTTATTAGAATTACAAAAATTAGATTGTGTTAAATCTTACCTTGAGGATTATGAAGATGAATTAAAAAGGGTTAAAACTAGTGGCTGGTCTAAAAAAGAATCTAAAAATAAGAAAGAATCTAAAGATAAAAAGTCATTTTCTTATTTTAGTGGTATTAGTGATCAAAAAAGCAATTATCAAAAAGATGAGAAATACTTAAAAGCTCGGCAGTTACAATTTATTTTTGATAGAGTTAAAAAAGATGACCCTTTAAACTTAAATAGCATATACAGTTGGTGCAAAAAATATCGGCAATCCCAATCCACTAATTCAGAAAAAGATATAGCTCAAAATAATTTAGAATCAGTTTTAACAAAAAACAAATTACCAAGTATTTTAAAATCAACAAGAGATTATAAAAATAATGTATTTTTGGATAAGAGTTTTTTACATTTGGTATGTAATTATTATAAATTTAGGAAAAGAGCTAAAGATGGTAGAATGTTTATTCATCCAAAGTATTGTTATATAAAGGGTTTAGGGTATACAAATACTGGTCGTTTTGATGATGTACACTCTTTACTTACTTACTGTAATAGACAACCAAGGCATAAAAGGCATCAAACTTTATCAGATTTAGCTGATGTATTACAGGTGTCACCTCAAAAGTTAAAAGAATTTTTAAAGATATCAGATAATACTGAAGCAGATAGTAAAATTAATGAGTGGTTAAACAGTATTAAAAGTTTAAAAACTAAATGTAGTGATTCGGCAAAAGAGCAAAAAAACCGCCGAGGTAGGTTAAAATCAGATATTCAATTTATATATAATGAGTTAATAAAAAATGAATTAATAGATAAGACAACATATCAGAAATTAAAAAGTGATAAACAAATTAAAAATTGTTTAAAAAATCTTGATAAAAAAGAAAAAGAAAACAACAAAAATAAAAAATACAAAGATCACAAATACCTTGAGCTTTATTCTTTATGTGAAAAAGCAAAAAAGCTATGCATCGCATTAACTAAAGATTTATATAATCCAGCTCAACAAAAAAAGTGGGAAAAGATTTTAAATCGCAATCCAGCTACGGCTGTTTATTTATTGGCACAGGTTAATAATATAGTATTTAAAGATAGAAGTGGTAATGCTAAAACTTGTGCTGTTTGTAGCATGGATAATGCACAAAGAATGCAAACAGTAGAAAGCTCTAATGCTACTGAAACTCAATACTTCTTACCTGTTAAAGCTCAACGTTTGCCTGCTATATCTACTCGTATTATTGATGGGGCTGTAATGCGACTAGCAAGAATTGTGGGTCGTGCTATTTGTGATGATAAATGGGAGGTTATTAAATCAGAATTAGAAGAAGATAAAAAAGTTTGTATTCCTATTATTACAGAGTCTAATCAATTTGAATTTGAGCCTTCGAGAGAAGCATTAGTTAAGGAACAAAGACAAGGGCGTAGAAGGGCTGGAAGTGTATTATCTAGAGAAGAAGCATTTAAAGTAGAAAATAAGATATTTGAAAATAAAGAAACACGTATAAAGAAGTCAAATAAGGAGAATATTTGTCCTTATAAAGATGTTACAATATCAGGTAAGGGGCATATTGATCATATTATCCCAAGATCTTCTAAAAAACATGGTGTTTTAAACGATGAAGCCAATTTAATTTATGCATTTTGTGAGGGCAACCAACATAAAAATAATCAGTTTTTAACATTAAGTGGTTTACATGTTAAGTATAAAAAATCTTTATTTCCGAATTGCAATGATCAGCAAATTGAAGATTGGATTATAAAACAAATAGGTGATGGTGAAGGTGAAAATTTTAAGTTTGGAAAATACATAAGTTTTATCAATTTAAATCTTGATCAGCAAAAAGCTTTTCGCCATGCCTTATTTGTAGAGTCTTTAAGAAATAAGATTATAAATGCTATTGATAACAGAAATAGAGCTTTTGTTAATGGTACTCAAAGGTATTTTGCAGAAGTGATAGCTAATAATTTGTATAAAAAAGTATTAGCACATAATGCTAAACTTAAGAATAAAAAATCTGAAAATAAAAAAATAAATATTAAAAATTTATCTTTTGATTATTTTGGTGTGCCTGCTATATCTCATTTACAAATGGAAAGTATCTATGATTTACGCAAAAAATATGAAAAAGCTTACTCTAAAGTATTTAAAAATTATGAAAAACATCCAAAAGAATCTCAAAAACCATTTTCGCATTTAATAGATGCACAGCTTGCTTTTTGTTTAGTAGCAGATGCTCATAAAAAAGAGGGGAGTTTAAAAATCAATATCTCTGACAATTGCCCTTTATACCCTCCTAAAGAAAATAAATCTAAAGATAAGAAAAAATTTGAAGACACTTTATTTGGTAAAATCTATATTAGAAATAATGTAGTAGAGCAGATAGTTAATTTAAAACGTAGAAAAGCATATACAGTTGAGACTCATAATAGGCAATTAATGCAAAAAAAAGAAAAACAAAATCTATTAATTAGTTATCAGATTCATCGTGACAGTATGATTTCAGAAAAGTTTATTCCATTATTAAAATGTAAAGACGGTGCTTTTAAAAAAGGTTTTACAATAAAAAATTCAATTCCTTTTGATAAAAAAAATATTGATCTATTAAAGCCATTCTTAAAAAAGACTAAAAATAAATGTGCTGATTATAGTATTTTGATTATTGATAAAAGAAAAGCACAAAACTTTTTAATGGAAATTGGTCGTAAAGGAGCCACCTCTAATGAACAAAAAACAGCAAAAATTTTAAATGAATTATCCTATCAAACACTGAAGAAAGAAATTATATCTAAATTAACTATTCCAAATAAAACTCCTAAAACAGTTAAGGAAGCAATAGATAATTGGGATAAATGTATTGATATTAAAGATTTTATTATTAATAAGAAAAATAAGAAAATCACTTTACCCATTTATAATGAATGGAAAAATGTAAAAAAAGCTCTTCAGATGGCAGAGCCTACACAAAATTTACAAGATTTTTTTAAAAACAATTTATTTAAAAATATGCATACAAATAATGATCATAATAAAGTGAGACAAAAATTTTCTTTACCTGTCAAAATAGGGATAGGGAATGTAAGAATAAAAAGATCTTCTTGGGATGGGCGTGATATTATACAAATCTCTTCAGAAGAAAGTTTGGCAAAATATGGTTATGATGGCAATGAACGACCACATACATTCTTAAGCAAAAATTCCATTCCTATAAAACATTATTCAGGTATACCAAAAAAATTAAAACCATATCCATTAAAGTGGATTGATATTCTAAAACAAGATATAATAGATAAAAAAATATTATCTGCACAAGTTAAAAATCAAGATGCTAGCAGGTGTTGTGTTAAAATACAAGTACAGTCTATTGATCATTTATCTGAACTCAAGAAGTTATTAAGTAATCAAAATATTTGGAAAGGGAAAATAATACAATATAAAGAAAAAGATTTTTTAGAGCGATTACGTTTAAAAATAGAAAAAATAAAAAAAGCAAGAGAAAATTTATTGGCTGAAAAAAAAGAAAAAAAAGGTAGCTGGACAACAGAACAAAGCAGTGATTATTCTAAGTTGGCAGATGATTTACAAAAAGTAAAATCTGATATACAATCAAAAAATGAGTTGGAAGATAATCAAAAATATCATTGTTTAGAATCTAAATGGTTTAAACAACCATTTAAATTACCTAAAGAACGTAACACAGTAGTAATAAAGAAAAGTAAAACACAAGATAATAAAACAACTTATCATCTGGAGTTTACTATACAAAAAAATGCTGATGCAAAAAAATGGTTAAATAAAAATGAAACATCTAGTAATAAATAATTATGGTTCTTTTTTAGGTGTAAAAAATCATCGTTTGATGGTGAAGCAAAATGACAAAGCTCATTTTTATCCTCTGAACCGTTTATGCACAGTATCTGTAGCGAAGAGTGGAGTTAGTGTTTCCAGTGATTTAATTGAGGCTTTTAGTAATCGTGGTATTAAGTTATTTTTTCTAAATTTTAGAGGAGTGCCTCATTCTGCCATACTAGGGGAGTCGCAACATGGGGTGGTATCTGTCAGATTAGCACAAATGAAGTTTTGCCAATATGATACTTTACCGTTAGCAAAAAAAATTGTAATTGCAAAAATTAAAAACCAACGTGCTGTTTTAAATTATATGGATAAATACCATCATCAGTCTATTTTACGATCCGCCTCTCAAAACTTGTTGTTAAATGCAGATAAGGTACAGTATGCAAAAGATTTAGATATTTTGTTAGGTTTTGAGGGAGCTTCTGCAAATATATATTTTCAGGCGTTACGGAGGGCAGAGCTTTTTTCATCTTCTTTTACAAAACGAGAGGGTAGAGGTAGTCAAGAAATTAACAATTCTATGCTGAACTTAGGTTATGCTGTTTTAAGCAGTTACATTTTAAATGCTATTGTTAATGCGGGTTTAGAGCCGTATTTAGGTTTCATGCACGGTTCAAGACCAGGGCGTATGGCTTTAGTGTTAGATATTATGGAAGAATATCGTGCTTGGGTAGTGGATCGTGCAGTTATCAAACTTCGTTCTCAATCAGAGGGTATGACTTCTTTAGATGTTCATTTAAAAAAACTCCTTATTAAAGAAATACAAAAAACTTGTTCTAAAAAATATTTATATCGCAAAAAGAAAACCAGATTAGAGCATATTATCCAAAGACAAGTATATCGTTTATGTAGTCATTTTTATAATGCTCAAAAATATAAACCTTATTTATTTAAATGGTAATTTATATATGAAAATCTATCCTTTAAGAAAAGAATACTTAGTAAGTTACGATGTAGAAGATAATAAAATTCGCACCAGTGTTTTTAAACAATTAGAGCAATATGGATTAAAGCCAGTGCAAAAATCTGTTTTTTGGGGGTATTTAACATTGGCAGAGTTAAACGGTGTTAAAAGATATTTGAAAGATAGTTTAACAGAAAAAGATAAAGCTTTTATTACATACACTAATTTTAATAATTCAGTAGGGAGTTATTTTGTCGGTCACACAGAAGAAGATTTTAGAGATTGGGAAGAAACGGGAGTTATCTAATAGTATTCCGGTTAATTTAATTCGTCAATGGTGCTATTGCCCTAGGGTGGTGTATTATATGGAGCTTACGAATGTAGCTTTTCATCGTCCAGTATGGGTTAAGCAGGGGGAGGTTTTTCATAATAGAGAAGAAACATTGTGGAATCGTCGCAATTTATCTAGATTTAATTTAAACAGTGGTAAAAAGTATCATAATTTACATGTCAGGGACAGTGATTTAGGTTTGCATGGTATTGTAGATATGGCGATTGAAACTGATAAAGCTATTTATGCAGTGGAGTTTAAATTATCGGCAAATTGTAAAAAGCGTGGTGATCAATTACAGTTAGTGGCCTATTCTATGTTGTTAGAAAAAATGTTTTTAAAATCTAGTCCAATTGGTTTTTTAGTAGGTAAAGGGGATATATTACATATTATTTCTATAGATAAAAATAAAAGAGAAAGTGTAATAGATAGTGTTAAACAAATAAGACTTATGTTAAAGCAAGGGGTGAAGCCAGATTCTAGTGCAACTGTGTTCCAATGTTGCAATTGTGAGTATGTTAATTTTTGTAACGATAGATAGTAATGTATTATATGGGGTATTACAATTTCAGTTGTTTAGAAGATTTCAGCTGTTTAGAAAGGGTATTATGTGTTCTTTTAAAATTTTTTAAAAAATCCTGTCTTAATATTTTAGCTACTAAAATTTACCACACTTCCTTTCCTATTGGCATATAATTATCTTCTTTTAATGGTAAATTGTTTTTTGTAATCTTAGATATCATTTTTTTTAAGTTAATAGATTTTGACTTCTGAAGAAGAATAATAATTTTTTGATCATTATATTTAATTTCAATTTCAGAGTTAAATTTTAATTTTGCTTTTTTAACAATTGTTTTTGGTATTTTAACTCCTAAACCATTACCCCATTTTTGTAATTTTACTACCATTGTTAAACTCCTATTTTTTAGAAAATATAATTACTATTACTGACATTTATTTCAACATTTTAGTTTGTTGTTGATAAATAAAAAATCGCCCAAGAAGGCGATATTTTATTCCTTATCAAGTAAGGATAGACGTGGCATTGCCAGAGGTCCATTCAAAATACTTTTTGATGATTACAGAGCATCAAAAATAATGTTATACTATATAATAGTATATGATGGTTTTTACAAAAAGTATAGAGTTTTGTTGGTTTTTTTCTCAAAATTGTATCATTTGGATACAATTAATTTGTTTGAGAGGGAAAAACAAGTTTCCCCCTTTCTAAAACCCAATCTTTTTGGGCTATTAGAAAGGGGTCTCAATAGTATAACATATTTCCTAGCAACTGAAACTTTACAGCAGACACACTCCACTCAATGCCCAACTCGTCTCAATAGTATAACATATTTCCTAGCAACTGAAACTTGACATTGTCATGTTTTTTCGTAGCAACATTTCGTCTCAATAGTATAACATATTTCCTAGCAACTGAAACTCAAATGTTTTTAATGGAGTTTGTGCTAACAAGTTGTCTCAATAGTATAACATATTTCCTAGCAACTGAAACCTGGATTGAGATTGGATCATTATAATCACCCTTGGTGTCTCAATAGTATAACATATTTCCTAGCAACTGAAACCTATTTGCCCAGCATCATTCTTAATTAAAGTCCTTGTCTCAATAGTATAACATATTTCCTAGCAACTGAAACGAATTGATGATACTTATCAAACTAAAAGAGCAACTTGTCTCAATAGTATAACATATTTCCTAGCAACTGAAACTCCGACAAGCAACCTAGCCAGAACCCATTGCCTAGTCTCAATAGTATAACATATTTCCTAGCAACTGAAACTCCCCGTCATCTAACATAGGATCGTTACCTAAATCTGTCTCAATAGTATAACATATTTCCTAGCAACTGAAACCACCTGACCGTGCCTTACCATACCTTTAGCTAAAAGTCTCAATAGTATAACATATTTCCTAGCAACTGAAACTGGTTCGCAATCAAAAGAAATGATGTTACAGGTAATGTCTCAATAGTATAACATATTTCCTAGCAACTGAAACGCTAATATAAGAGTTAATTTAAATAAAGCTGTTTTGTCTCAATAGTATAACATATTTCCTAGCAACTGAAACTAATAGGCCATTCTTGGGGGATCAGATACATTTAAGTCTCAATAGTATAACATATTTCCTAGCAACTGAAACGACTATAGGCTATGCTATTAGTATATTAACCTAAAGTCTCAATAGTATAACATATTTCCTAGCAACTGAAACTTTGTAAGTGCTATGAGGACACCGAATTGTAAGCAGTCTCAATAGTATAACATATTTCCTAGCAACTGAAACAGTGACTAAGAACACAGCATAGTTAACTTTAGCACGTCTCAATAGTATAACATATTTCCTAGCAACTGAAACATCAAACTACAAATTACAGACTTGTCTGTAGTAATGTCTCAATAGTATAACATATTTCCTAGCAACTGAAACCTAAGCGGTCTCTAAAATAACTCATTCGACTATAAGTCTCAATAGTATAACATATTTCCTAGCAACTGAAACACTTATACGGAATGATTAAACCAGTTAGTAAAAAAGTCTCAATAGTATAACATATTTCCTAGCAACTGAAACAGCAATAAGCGGAATCGAACATAGTTTTTAAAGCGGTCTCAATAGTATAACATATTTCCTAGCAACTGAAACTTATTATCGTAAATCTGATTTGTCGCTAACTGACGTCTCAATAGTATAACATATTTCCTAGCAACTGAAACTCTTTGTTCTCCAAATAAAACTTGTCTCCCTTATCGTCTCAATAGTATAACATATTTCCTAGCAACTGAAACGTCTGCGGACAATTGTCTTTTAGTGTGTTCTAAAGTCTCAATAGTATAACATATTTCCTAGCAACTGAAACGCACTTGTAATTCTCTCACTTGCTTTAACTACACTGTCTCAATAGTATAACATATTTCCTAGCAACTGAAACACTTATACGGAATGATTAAACCAGTTAGTAAAAAAGTCTCAATAGTATAACATATTTCCTAGCAACTGAAACAAGATATAAAATTCCTTTTGTCCTCTTTGGCTGTCGTCTCAATAGTATAACATATTTCCTAGCAACTGAAACCACAACACCTCGTATAACCATGCACTGGGTCAGAGTCTCAATAGTATAACATATTTCCTAGCAACTGAAACTAATACAAGTCCTTCTTAGATGTCGAAAGCCATATAGTCTCAATAGTATAACATATTTCCTAGCAACTGAAACACCATGGCTATTGTAAGAAATATTGATCTAAATGAGTCTCAATAGTATAACATATTTCCTAGCAACTGAAACTTTTTCGCTCAAAACTCAACAAATCAGCCTCTATGTCTCAATAGTATAACATATTTCCTAGCAACTGAAACTTTTCGTCCAGCCACTTAAACCTGCACACATACCGTCTCAATAGTATAACATATTTCCTAGCAACTGAAACTAGTGGTTAATGCAGTTAAACTTTGAGTTAAAGCTGTCTCAATAGTATAACATATTTCCTAGCAACTGAAACTCTTCCCTCTCAACTAAAAACCACCTTAACTTTTGTCTCAATAGTATAACATATTTCCTAGCAACTGAAACTTATTATCGTAAATCTGATTTGTCGCTAACTGACGTCTCAATAGTATAACATATTTCCTAGCAACTGAAACGTTTCTCCGAACCACGAATTATCTAATCTTTGAACGTCTCAATAGTATAACATATTTCCTAGCAACTGAAACGCATTTAAAAATGTATATAAAAGGAAGGAAGCCGTCTCAATAGTATAACATATTTCCTAGCAACTGAAACTCGACTCCGCTTGCCTTTACTAATATCCATTATGGCGTCTCAATAGTATAACATATTTCCTAGCAACTGAAACACATGTAAAACATAATCTTGATAAAACTTATGAACCAGAAGAAGAACCTAAAAACTATCCAAATAAAAAAATGAAGACGGTACATACAGATTAATTATTATATGTTATACAAACTTTTTACTCCATAATTTTTTAAGAAAAACTTTATAAGGTAAAACTAAAAATTGATTTTCTATCAATCGTGGACGATCTTCTAAACAAACAATCATTTTATATTTAAAATTAATTTCTTCGCATAATGCTTTTAAATTTTTTATATCCCTTGTTTGAATATGATGACTGGCTTTTACTTCTATAGCTATATTATTTCCTATTATAAAATCCACTTCTTGATGGTTTTTAGATCTCCAAAAACAAAAAGATCTATCGTCTTGAGCATATTTAAGGTAAGCATTTATTTCGTTAAAGATAAAATGTTCAAATAAAGGACCAAACTCTTTAGATTGTGGTGTAATATTCCAAATATTGAGAAGAGCATTCCGTACACCTATATCGAAAAAATAAAATTTATGTATACTGACTGATTTTCTTTTATGTGTTTTTTTGTAAGGTGGAAGTAAATACCCTATAAAAGTATCTTGTAAAATCTGGTAATATTCTTTAATTGTTTTTGAAGATACTCCAATATCATTTGCAATGTTGCTATAATTGATTAATTGAGCATTAGTTTTTCCAGCTAAATCTAAAAACAACGAAAATGGTCTTAGTTGTCGTGTTAAACCTTCTACTTGTATTTCTTCTTTTAAATAAGTTTGTATGTAAGATTGTAACATTGGTTTAGGGTTTTTAATAGGATATATCGAAGGTAAAGAACCAAAATTAATTATTTTTTGTAAATCAAAATGAGGTATTTCTTTACTAACAAGAGGAAAAAGTTGTTGATAAATAGCACGACCTCCTAATAAATTAGCACCACCACGTTTTAACTTTCTGGCACTGGAGCCTGTAAGAATAAAAGGTATATGATAATTTTCTATTAAATGATGTATTTCATCTAATAAAATAGGAATTTTTTGGATTTCATCAATAATAATAGGTTTTTTAATTTTTTGTGCTACAATTTCTTCTCTAAATTTATGAGGCCATTTAGAAAAGCGTAAAAACAAATCCGACTTTAATAAATCATAATAAGTAGCTTTAGGAAATTTTTTACGGAGCCAGTACGATTTGCCAGTTTGCCTGGGTCCAAACAAAAATAATGCTTTTGAAAAATGTAAATTAACTATTCTTTTAAAAATCATTAATTGTAATAGTAATTTATGGCAGATAAATTAGCAATGTAAAAATCATATATTTTGAAGTATTACTTCAAAATAGATCTTTATTTTGGAGTAAAAGTTTGTTTTTGCTGTTTTTGAAAAAATACAAAAAAATTATATTTTTTATAGAATTTTGAGGTTTTCTATACACTTTCTACAAGATTTTAGGTATTTTCTATAAAAAAAGCTAGAATATAAAGAGCATGAATAAACCAAGTAATCCTTTTAATCCTAATTCAATAGTAGCACCAACATTATTTGCTGGAAGAAGCCAGCAAGTTTTTAATATTTTAAAAAAGCTATCTAATGTTAAGGAAGGGCAACATGCCAGCTTTATTTTACATGCATTTTGGTCATTTTTGAGCAGATCATTCACAACCTGATCAAAAAAGCCAATTTTTGAGCAAATTATATTGTAAAATATAAAAAAATATATTAGTGTTGAACGATGATAAAGACTTTAGTTAATTTACCAACAAAATTGGAATTAAACTCCGATCGTGTTTTAAAAAAACTTGTATTAGCTCATCGTTATTTAGCGGAGCTTAAGGGTATAGTAAATATTCTTCCAAATAAGAACATTTTGTTTTCAAATGTCTTATTAAAGGAGGCAAAGGATAGCTCTGCCATTGAGAACATTATTACTACTCAAGATAGTTTATATAAACATCACATTCAGTTAGATTTAAAACACAGTGCCAATAAAGAAGTGTCTAATTATTCAAAAGCATTAGCTATTGGGTATCAAAAAGTAAAAAAACAAGGAGGTATTTCTATTAAAACCATTTTGTACATTCAAAGTGTGATTGAACCGAAACGGGCAGGTTTTCGTAGAATTCCTGGGACAGTGATAAAAAACATGATGACTGGTCAAGTAATTTATAAACCTCCAACGCCAGAAAAAATCTCCAAACTTATGTATCAGTTAGAAAAATTTATATATACAAATTCTATGGACCCTCTTATTAAAATGGCACTTATTCATCATTATTTTGAAAGCATTCACCCTTTCTATAATGGCAATGGTAGGACAGGTCGTATTATAAATATTTTGTATTTGATTCAGCAAAATCTTTTAAACAGTCCTGTATTATATATTAGTAAATATATTTTAAAACATAAAGCTGATTATTATAAATTATTGCAACAAGTAAGAAAAAAAAATAACTGGGCTGACTGGATTGTTTATATGTTAGAGGCTGTTTCTATTACATCTATGGATACTATACAGTTGATTAAGAAATTGGATTCTTTATTTAAAGAGTATAAAAAAAATATTCGTACTCAGCACAAATTTTATTCTCATGAGCTAATTAACAATATTTTTATTCACCCTTATACAAAAGTGAAGTTTTTAGAGCAAGAGATGAAAGTATCTCGTGCAACAGCTAGTCGTTATTTAGATTTGTTAGCAAGAGATGGTATTTTAGAAAAAAATAGATTGGGTAAAGAGAATTATTATATTAACAAAAGGTTATTTAATTTATTACAAAAGTATTAAGCAAATCAGACTTTAAGTCTTTGTTGTTTGTTTCTTTGCTTGCTTACTTACTTGTTTTTCTTTCTTTGGTTGTTTTTAGAAATACTATATTGTATTATTTTTTAGTAAAAGTGTTTCAAATAGTATAACATATTTCCTAGCAACTGAAACTTGTTTATAAAGAATTACTGTTATTTTTATATTCTTTTTTTGAACGGTTTTTGGCAAGTGTTACTTGATATGTTTGTAGTGTTACTTGCTATTTTTGCTTTTAGTTGTGTGATTTCTGTTGCAATTTTTTTTATTTTTTGTTGATATTCTGGGTTCAATTTTGATATTCGATTATCATCTACTATAAAATCATAAAATTCTTTCGAAAGATCTATTACTGTTTTTGTTAGTTGTTTGTCTTCTTTATTTTTTGTTAGCTGGTCTATTTTATCAGCTAGTTTTTCTATTTTTACCATTATATCCTTGTCAATTGAGGTCAATTTTAATGTGTCAAAATTCTTTATTACAATATACATCAAATCTTCTAAAAGGTATATTATTAGCTTATCTGCTACTTGATTGTCTTTTGGTATTTCTCTCTTATCTAATTTTGTTTTTAACTGTTTTTCTTTGTTTTTTAGATCCTCAGCCTTATTAGAGGGAGTGTCACCCAATACAGCATCAACTAATCCATCAACAAAACTTCCTACATCACCAAAAAAACCACTTGCATTGACTTGCCTAGAGATAGATAAGTTTATTACTAAAAATAAAATCAATAAGTAAGGTTTCATAATTTTTTGAAAGTTCTATTTGAAATTATTTGTATATTTATCACATATTTCATTATTATTGCAATGATTTTTAATTTTTAGAATAAATAGTGTAAATATTACAAATACTTGTAAGATATTGATATAAAAAGAATTACAAGTCAAAGCCATAGCTTTTAATACGATGCGTTAAAAAAGGTATTTCAAATATTTTATATTTTATGATGATTTTTTTATGGATTGAAAATTTTATTTTTTTTGGAATCAACACGGTTAAAATCAACACGATTAGATATTTTTTTAAATTTATTAAATGCATGTAAATGAATATTTAACATATAATCAAAGTCTGTATTTTCTAAAATACAATCTTCAAGTGGTATGTCATTCCATTTATTATTTATTTTTTCTTTACAATAGGACATTATTTTACTTTCATTTTTTGTTATAACTGGTGGATCTGGAAAACTTAAAGCATGCCCTAATTCATGAAGCATTGTCTGTATTTTCATCTTCTCTGGAACATTTTTGTTTATCCATAAAATAAGGATATTATCACTATTACTGTTACAATCTCTTTTAGGACAAGAATGCGAATAATGACCAAGATGATGTTGATTAGACATGATTTGACTTGTCTTAACTAGAATGACAACATATTTTGTGTAATCACAAGATTCTACAAAAAGAGGACTTTTTATTATTTTATATTTATCTAGTAGTGTATTGTAATAATTTTTATAATTTGTATTCCATATATTGATAGCTTTTTTCATATATTTTTTGTCAAGGTTAGATATATTATTTTCTTCTATACAAACACCGTAAGGAAACCACTTTGGTTGATTTAAAGCATATCTAACACTAATGATATTTCTTTTTTTTAGACGATATTCTATAAATTTTGATTCTCCTTTTTTATTGACCTTTCCTAATTGTAACAAATTAGTTTCAACTAAATTCACTTCTTTGAAAAACTGCTCTAAATACACTTCTAGTTCAAATGCAAATGCTTTTGACTCTTTTTCAGGCATAGATACTGCTTGAGCAGTATGGCATGTTATTATTTGTGAACAAAGGAGTATAAATAAAATATTAGTTATTTTCATATATTTCTCTTAAGATTTTTTAGTTATTAGTAATAAAAATTTATCTATTTAGTACATAACAAATCATATAACAAATGTCATTTTTTTTATTTAGTTAATTTTTTTAGAGCATGTAGTATGTATATTTTACATATTGGTTTATTTTAATTAACCAAAGCTATTAAAATATATATTGTAAAAATTACAATGTGCAAAAATTTGTGCAAAAAATTGCAATCAAATACTATTTTTACTATATTCACATGAGGTTTATTTAGAAAAAATTGTAAAAAGGGAGGGATTTATGAAAAACTTAGTACTCATAGCTATTGGTTGTGTAATTTATTTTCAGAATTTTAGTTTTGCAGTTGGACTATCTTACCAATATATGGAAGATCAAGAATATAATTTACCCATATCTCATGCATTGTATTTAAAAGAAGATGGAACAATTTGTGTAGCAAATTTTGAAGATCAAAAAGATCAAAATAATGTATTGGCACAAAATAAAAATTTAAGAGATCAAAACTTGGTTACCAAATGTAATGATGAAGATACCACAAGTAGTAAAAATTTAATTCTAGAATACCTAAGTAATTCTTCTTTTAAAGCAACAAAAGTATCATTTCCTGCAATTGCAATGACAGGCGTTATTACAGCAGGTGTTGGATGTCTTTTTGGTTTTATAGGAGCAGATGTCGTTTTAGGTGGAGTAGGTTATGAACCTGATCAATCTGATATCTATCCTACAGGTTCAGTAGTAGTGGGAGGTGCGTTTGGTGTATTGCTAGGTATTCCGTTGTTGGCAATGAATAACTAAGCTTTTGAAGATTTTGTGTAGTTGGAGTGTCTTCATTGAATATTTGTCCGAATAAAATTTCCATACTTAACCCCATACCACAACCGATTAAGGTCGATCCTACAAAACCAACAGGTTTTACATAAGATTTATCTGTTAAGTATAAGTATTTTTTATCTTCTTTAATCAATTCTTCTTCTTCTGGTCCACATTTAGGTAAATTATGTGTTATGAGATTTTCATGTTTTTTTGTTGCTGGTTGAGCAAAATTAGGCACAAGGTCTGATCTGCCTCGTGTATCTATTGCACATATACTACCATCCTCTTTAGTATAAATACCTCCATAAACTACTATATTACTTTTATCTTCGTGAGGGGTTCTCTCCCATTCTAAATTGTAAGATTGACCAAAAACAGTATATGGAAATAGAAAACATATAGTTAAAACTAAATAATTTTTCATAATAAATTCTCCACTCTTAAAATTAATAATATGTAAAACAGATAAATGCACAAAAAATAAGATAATATAAAAAAAAGTTAAAGAATGTAAATATTACACTATATGTAAGTTTATTTTAATTCAGAAATTAATTTAAAGATATGTGCTGTCGTATAAAACCAGCACTCATAAAAGTAACCATCCTAACAAGACTAAAGTATAATATTGTGTGCTTTTTTGTTAAATGAAACAAAAATAAAAAAACACTTGCTTATATTCCAAATGTTATATTACAATATAATCAATAATCAATAATCAATAATCAATAATCAATAATCAATAATCAATAATCAATAATCAATAATCAATAATCAATAATCAATAATCAATAATCAATAATCAATAATCAATAATCAATAATCAATAATCAATAATCAATAATCAATAATCAATAATCAATAATCAATAATCAATAATCAATAATCAATAATCAATAATCAATAATCAATAGGAGGTTTTTGTCATGAAAAACATTTTTTACATACTGTGTGTATTTGGTTTTATAGTGTCTTGTAATAAAGATAACCAAAGTGCATCTCAAAATGCAAAAGGAACTGTAGGAGCTGAGGTTACAAAAAAAGGTTTTACTGGACAACAGTTATCACCGCCAGTAGGTGTTCAACAGTATAAATCAACCAATCAACAATGTGGTGGATTTGATGATTATCGAGAAGAGGCATGTACTTGTCAGGGTAAAATAGCATCATGTGGTCTTAGCACTTTATCACCACCGCCAAATTCTACGCCTGTGACTAAGAGATATAATTGTCCTCCGAATGCATTAGAGGGTGGAGGAAATAAAATATTTGTTACATCATTTTTAGATGCTTTAGGTACTAATCAACCACCTAGTGGTTCACTGGTGGGTATACTCCAGTTATCAATTACTCCTCCAACACCACAGTATTTAGCATGCGTAGAAGTTATTAACAATAACGACCAAGTTGTATTGACACAACATATTGATAACTCGCCTAGAGGTATAGCTGCTTGTCAACACCTTATTAGTTCAGAATCAAAAGGATGTACATTAGAACAATAGTAAATTTATTTTATATCATTATTATCTTATTTTATCCTCTTTTCTTACCCTCTTTAATTATAAAGAGGGTAAGAAGTTATTTTATCTCCTCCTTTTGAAAAATAATCCAGTTTTGATCAAATCTTTAGTTACCTAACTGTTGGTGTTTGATTTGCTCTATATCTTAAAAAAGCTGGCTTATTTGCTGTTCACTCTCAAGTTTTAAAAAGATTAGCCTTAATAGTAATACTTATTGAATATTACCAGGTTGTCCCTCACAATGGGTAGAGGGTCTTACAGCTATTTTTTTTAATAGTCTGCCTGGATACCCTATAAAATGTAGAGGATATGAAAGTGATACCTTTTCTGATTTTATTAAGTTTTAGCTCTTTTGCGAATGCTAATCAATTATTCACAGGGACTGAAGAATCAGAAACAGAAGCGGGGACTATGTGTAATAGCCCAAAATGTCAAAAACGATATAGGGATGGCAATTGTATTGTATACACTAATAACAGGCGTGGAGTTTACTCACCCACAAAGAAATACAAAAAGGAGGACTATCTTTTAAATTGGGAAGAATATCCTTGGGGTGTTTGTTTAGAGAAATCTAATTTAACAGATAAAGAAAAAGAATGGACACGGCATGCTATAAAAAATTGGAACGAAGGCTATAAGAAGTATGCAAAAAAAAGAGTAAATGAAATACCTCAATTAAAAAAACAAAAGCTTTTATTTATTGAGACTTGCCAACATCAAAAAAATGATACGGAAGACTATGGTATCAAAGACCATGGCATCATAGATATTGAAAAAGGAGGTTTACCAAATGAAAACGAAACTCTGTTTGGTTATTGGCAACCCTCATTCAAAATAAGTTTTGATGGCAACTGCAAATGGAAGGTAGGTATTAAAGGTTTTATTAGGGTAAAGAGAATGTCAAAAGTGAAGACAAAACAAAGATTTATAAATATTATGACGCATGAGTTAGGTCATGCAATTGGGATACCACATCTTCCTCCATGGGGTTTGTTCGAACAGGAAAACACACAGATTATGTATGGTAAGCAATTAGTATTATTTACGCCGTGTAATACTAAAAGGCAGATTTGTAAGCCTAAAAACGCTGATTTTAATGCTTTTGTAAAGCATCATAAATTTCTTAATGATGCTGATTTTGACGCCTTTGTAAAGCGACATAGCCCCCCATCACTTAATAGAAAAATAATTAAGACTATTAAAGGAGCAAAAAAAGAAGCAGTCAAAGGGTTAGCAAAATCAAAAGAGGTAGGAGAAGAATTAGTCGAAGAGTTAGTAACCTCAATCGATGAATTTTTAAAATCTTTTTAAGAAGGTGTAATTTTAAAACAATTTTGTAATATTTACACGATCTAAAAAAAATAAATACAAATACAAATACAAATACAAATACAAATACAATATATTAAGATATAATATATTAAGCATTATTTGTTGAATTTATTAAAAAGGAGGAAAAGCTATGAAAACAATACTTTTTTTAAGCTTACTAAGTTTTGGGGTGTTTACTTCAGCATACCCAGTAGATATACAACAAGATGATTACACGCGAAAAGATTATAGTGGTATGGACTTACAAGGTGCTGACTTTTCAGGGCAGTATTTAGTGAATGCAAATTTTACCCAAGCTGATTTGACTGGTGCTGATTTTAGTAATGCCAATTTAATTGGTGCAAAATTCCAATATTCTATTTTAACAGGTGCTAATTTTAGCAGAGCTAATTTATTGTATGCAAAATTTTGGATTTATGGAGAGCGTTGGGGAAAAGTGCAATCATGGGTTAGATCATGGGTAATGGAAGAAGATCCTCAAAAAATAGCAAGTAGAAGACCAGGAATATGGGTATTTCCAGCTGATGTAGAAGGTGCTAAGTTTCAAGGTGCGATAGTTTTGCCTAAATTAAAGTATTTTTTAGAACACTATGGTATCCGTGATGAAATGATTGTTAGATAGGTAACAATAAAAATAAGTATTATTTAGTAAATAAAAATCAGAGGTGAGGCTTAGTTTCACCTCTAATATCTGGTCAATTTCTCTCTTTTATTATAGGCATATTCAAATATTATAACATACTCAAATGAAAATATGATATGCTTGTGAGAATACTTTGTTTAAAGAACAAAGTTTAAAGAACAAAAAAAGATATAGGAGGGGTTATGAAACTAATACTTTTTGTCAGTTTGTTAAGTGTTGGAGCTTTTGCAAATGCTAACTCTTACAATTTAGAAATGAATCACTACCCAACAGATACACTTAAAAGTGATATGGTAGTTAATACGGGTTTTTTTGTTAAAGAAGATGGTAGTGTATGTGCGATAGACACATGGGGAAGATCAGACCTTGTACCTAAATTTGCTAAAACAGCAAAAATACAGCAAGCAAATATTATAGAACATAACTTACCTAAATGTGGACCAAAAGAAGAAGCATTTATTAAAGAAAATAGAAACCTATTATACTTAAAAGATAGTTATGTTGAGCCTGTTGTGGCACCTGCTGTTGGGTTGGTGGCACCAACATTGGTAGGTTGTGGAGTTGGTTTATTTTGGGGTTCTTTTTTAACAAAAGAAATAAACCCACGAAATAAATGGGGTGTTACAATTTTCAGTGCTGGAATGGGTAGTCTCTTAGGATTACTTACAAGTGGTTTTCCTTTAACATTTGAAAAGGAAATTGCAATGACAAGTGTAGCTCAAAATCGTCTATTTATAAGTTTATTTATAAAAGGTATAGCTGGTGGTACATTAGGAGCTATAATATGTCAAAATGGTGTAGCTTATATTTTTGAGACGAAAGATAAAACTCTCTAAAGCATAAAAATAAGTATTGTAGACTGATTGCCCGGGGTTAGGTTATAAAAAAGAATACTCATTCAGGTATGGTATAATTAGGGGAGAGGGAATTATGGATAAATTGATAGAGTTACTTTAAACAGATTGGGGTGGTGTTATTTTCTTAATACTTTATAACAACATTTTTGTTTAGCCCGGTTGGTTTTGGATGTTAAGTGCAAAAATAGAGCCTATTAAAGAGCTATTATCTTAATCAATTACAACAGAGGCAAACCCAGAGCCTAAAATTCGGTAATTACTTATCTGACCCTGATACACTCGAGCTGTTAAATGTTGCACTTGATCTTTATACACATAAGCTCTAATATTATATTTCCACTTTCTATCTGAATTGTGGCGATTCGATTTTACAATTCCCGATGGTATGTTTTTTTGATATACCCCTAATTGTTGTATCAACTTATTAAATGTTTTTTTTGTGAGAGTTTCCCCGCTATAAACATCTTTACCTCCATGTTTTCTTAATGGTTTAAAAAAGAACTCCTTTCTTTTTACCCATAGTTGCTCAAATAAAAGAGGAGATATTAACCCAGTAAAAGGTAAAATACTTTTAATCAATTTTTGTTCAGATGGCTTTAAATTCAACTGGTTTAAAAAATCTACATTACACCATTCACAAAGTCGTTGTTTATCTGCTAATAACAAATACTCCAAAGGGTTAGGAGAAATACAGCACTGGCTATTTAGAAAAACTTTTTTTATATTGAGGTAGTTTTTTAAATAAAAATCTGTGCAACGGTTATAAATCATATCTACTTTTTTTTGATTCTGAGTTATTAGCCACTTCTTATTTGGATGCCAATCAAGAGTGCTTATTTCGTGTAGCTGACAAGGCCATCCCCAACTGTTGATCCAATCTCGATACATTAAAAATTCTATATACCTTTTTTGTTTTTTAATTTGATGATCTGCAATCACCACACAAGAAGGGACTGCATAAGGTTTGTTTGCATGAGATTTTTTTTTAATAAATAAATTCCATTCTTCTTGAAAAGATTTTTTTAAAACAGATAAAGCTTGTGTTTTTTTGCCATGTACTTGATCCACTAAATCGGAAAGTAAATAACTAGAACTGTTTGTGTTGACTTCAATTAAGTGAAGGTTTTCTTCTTCTTCGTTCCAGTGAAAGTCATAAGACATTAGTAAGCCACTTCTTAAACAATGAGGGAGATTTTGAAGATCTGTTTCTGAAGTTTGAATACAATGAATATAATTTTTTAGACGAGTGATATGGTATAAAATTTTAACAACCTTTTTTATTTTTTGTTTTGTTTTTTTAGGTATAGAAATTATAAAAGGAGAAACAGGGTAAACAGAAAGGTTTCCCTTAATAGCATTGGGATAAGTTTTTTTTACTAATGCTTTATATTTTTTTTGAAACTTTAAAAAAAAATCTTTATTGACCGGCAATAGAAAGCTCCGGGATTAAAAAAGAAGGTGCTTTTATGGATCCATTGTAGATGACACTATCGTTACCTACTTTTAAAATATTTGAAAACACATCTATAATATTGCCCGATACAGTAAATTCACATAGAGCGGTTCGATGGTTGATGTGATTAGTCCATAAAAAACCCTCTGATTCTATAGAAAAATTACCAGAAGTAGCGTTATAACCTGCTAATCCTTTAAGCTCATCGATAATAATCCCTTTTGGAAATTCGTTGAGTAAATCTTCAAAAGAATGATTACCCTCTTCCATAATGATATTGGATGCAGAGGCATGGAGTTCAGTATCTGTTAAATTATCTTGTTTGCTCCATACCGCATGAGCTGTGTGGGAAACATTAAGAGCTTTTGCAAAAAATGAATGAGTAAAATAGTTTTTTAAAACTCCTTGTTTAACCACTGTGGTTTTTTGAGAAGGAAAACCCTCTCCGTCAAATGGGCGGGTGTTCCAACCCCAAGGAGCAAAAGGGTCGTCATTTAAAGTTAATTGATCGGAAAACACTTGTTGATTTAACCGATTGGCTAATAGAGAACGTTTTTCATAAACGGTTTTTCCACTTATGTGTTGTAACAATAACGATACTAATGTTGGTGATGCATAAGCAGAATTAAAAATAACAGGATATTTACCAGTTTTAGGAAGCACAAACGATAACTTTTGTAACGATTTTTTAGCCGATCTTTCACCTAATGTTTTAAAATTAATACCATCATAAGATTTAGCCGTCTGAAGAACCATCCCCTGACTTCGTCTTTGTTTGTCAACGGCCAGCGAATGACTAAAAGCTAATACTCCGTTCAATCGATAAGAACCTTGATGATGGTTACTGTTTCCGAAATTTACCACAGTCGCTCTGTCAGATGTTTCTGCATGAGCTGGTTGAATTTTTTTATCAAAAGAGATAGCACCTTGACTCATTGTTTGTGTTTTTTTAATTTTTTCGGTTAAAGGAATTTTAGAAATACTATCGTTATATATATCAGAAGAGAGGTCTTTGTATGTCGCTGATGGGCTTAACTCTCCTCGTTGTTTTTTATCAGAAAAAGTTAAACTATACATGGCTTGTTGGTAACATTCTTTAATGGATTCTTTTTTCAAATTTTTTGTATAAGACACACCGGACTTGTCGCCTTTTAGAACTCGCAAAATAAAATTTTGAGATGTAGAAGCCGAATAGTTTTTTAATGCGTTTTGTTGAAAAAGAATGTCTGTGCTATCCGTATGATAAATATGACAATCAAATTCCACACCATCTTTTTTAGCTAAAGGGGAAATCCAATCTATAAATTGACTTGTTTTTTGACTAGTTGCTTGCATTTATTATTTGGCTTTTTTTGCATCAGACTTAACTGCACTATCAGCCCGCCCTCCAACCGTTAACTGAGATACTAAAATTGGAGGTTGCCCAACAGTTACCGGTACCCATCCACTAACTGATCCACAATGCCCAGGGCTAAGCTCCAAATCAGATCCCACTTTAGTTATTTTAGATAAAGTGTCCAAACCATTTCCGATTAAACTGGCTCCTTTAACATATTTATCCAATTTGCCATTTTTAATCAATCGAGCCGAGTTAACAGAAAAATTATAAGATCCAGTTTCTGGAGTTACAGAACCTCCACCTAAAGTTTCTGCAAACAGTCCGTAGTCGATATCTTTAACCATTTCTTCTAAAGAAGAATCCCCAGGAGCAATATAAGTGTTTCTCATCCTCGAAGTGGGGGGGTATTTGTAATTTTCTCTTCGAGCACTGCCAGTTATTTTATAAGAAGTTTTTTGTGATCCCAATTTGTCAGTCATATAATTTTTTAAGATGCCTTTTTCTATCAAAGTGGTTTTTTGTGCTGGTTGCCCTTCGTCATCTGTATTTAAAAAACCATAGTGCCCCTTTAAAGTGCCATCGTCGTAAGCATTGACACAAGAGTTGGCAACTTGTTTTCCCATTTTGTCTGAAAACACAGATAACTTCTCAGCTACAGATGTTGTTTCCATACCATGTCCACAAGCTTCATGAAAAATAACTCCGCCAAAGCCCTTATTAATAATGACAGGGAATACTCCAGCAGGAGCCATGTCTGCAGACAAATTGTTTAAAGCCGTCTTACCTGTTTGCAAAACAGCTTTTCTTAAATCATCTTCTTTAAAAAAACTTTCTGGCTGATCAGATAAACCCATTGCATGAGAACCCATTTCTTTCTGCCCTTGATTTTCTGCAATCACTGCTGAACTAAAATATTGATAGGGACGAATGTCTTGCAATAGTAATCCTTCTGAATTAGCTACTAGGACTGTTTTTTGCACACCTTTAAAACTTAAAATACACTGAGAAACTAAAGAGTTGGAGGACCTTAGTTCAGCATCTAATTTTTGTAAGATATTTCTTTTTTGCTCTAAGTGAGATTCTTTATAGTATCTCGGAAAGTTTTGAATAAAAGGTGTTCGAAAGGGATCTTCTTGTGTGAAATGTTTTGTGGGAGGTCTTTTTTTTAAAACTGCTAAATTTCTGACCGCTTGAATTAAATGTGCTTCATCTAAAATATTAGTATGAGTATAGAGTTCATGCTGGTTGTAAAATAGTCGAATACCCACTCCCATATCCCGACCACACAGGTATTCTGTTTGTTGAGATTTACGCAACACTTTGTAGGCGAGAGATTCTTCAGCGTATATCTCACAAAAATCTGCACCTTCTTCTAGACCAGCTTGAATTACATTCTGCAAAACTCTTTTAGAAATCAACATATTGAGTTAGAAAATAACACATTAAAGAGTAAAAAAAAATGATATAATACTTTATTGATGAAAAAAATTGGAATTTTAAGCTTTATTTTGATTGGTTTTATTTTTGTTTTTTGGACCATGTTTTCAGAAAAGACGGGGTCTTTGTTAATAAAACCCAATTTTGGAACTGTCAATTCTGCAAATGAGCTAAATTCAGTTGGTAAACTTTTCAGAACATTACCTGTGCAGGCTGGAGGACGCATTCAGCCTTATGATAGCTTTGCACAAAATACTTTACGAGATATTTACGGTAAAACAACCTTTAATGGGCATCTAGCTGTAGAAGTTTTATTATCGTGGATGCTTATCCCAGGTTATTGGGATCAATTAGCATTTGTGCAAGTGCAATCAGCTAGCTTAAAAAAAGCTTTAAAATTAGACTTACACAAAAGATTTTTTTCTCCACTTGAGCTTTTAAGCAATAGAGATTTTATTCGAGAATTAGATGAACTCAAAGTCAGAGAAAGTCGTAAAGAGTCTTTAAGTGGATATTTTAAGCATTTAAGCCGTTTAAAAAATCGTCTTTTAGTTTATCAAATGTTTCAAAAAGGGGAAATCCCTAAATGGTTTCCTAAACCTATTAAAAAAAATCCAACACAATACAATTCCAATTGGCTTTCTTTAGCCGAGCAGGCTCGAGCTGTCAAACAAGTAGATAGTTCTTTATCTAATCGTAAAAAACAGATGGCAATGTATAAAGCCTTTCAAGACATGATATCTTTGTATGTGTTTTTTATATCTAAAGGTGTCAACGATCAGTCTAAGGGAATCAACGATCAATCTAAGGGTCAGCCAAAGGGGGTAGACAATCAGTCAAAAAATGAGCAATTGACAAATGAGCAACTTAAAAAAAAGCAACAGAATCTAAAATTCCAAGTTCAACATTTTAAGCAATTAGTACTTAATGCAGATCCTTCTTACAGTCGATTACTTTCGAATATAAAATGGGAAGTGCATTATAATAGTTTAAATTCTTTTCGATGGGCTTGGATGTTTTATTTATTCGGTTTAGTGTTATTATTTTTGTTATTTTTTATTTTTCGGTATTTTATACAAAATTTTGTGCAAAAAAAATCTGCATTGGATTTAAAAAACAAGTTATGGAGTTGGAAGTTATCGACTATCCCTTTAGTGTTTTTAATTGGGGGTTTTTTGTGGCATAGCTACGGTATCATTTTGCGATCCATCATTATGTTGAGACCTCCCGTAACCAACATGTACGAGACAGTCATTTGGATCCCTTGGGTTAGTATGGTGTTAGGTAGTTTTTTGTGGTTACAGAAAAACTTTTTTTCAGCTTTTGTATGTTCTTCTGTGTTAGCTTGTTTTTGTTTATTGTTGACCGATTTTACAGACCCTTCTTTATTAGATGGTCGATTGCAACCTCTATCAGCTGTATTAAATTCTAATTTTTGGCTAGCAACTCATGTGTTGGTGATTACCATGAGTTATGCCGCTTTTTTTCTGGCTTTTGTTTTAGGTGATGGAGTGTTGTATTTATTTTTTAGAGGGGAACCAGCACATAAAGTACTGATTAAAAAATATATTCAGGCAATTGATCGCTCTATTCAGGTGGGAGTAGTTTTATTATTTGTTGGCACTGTGTTGGGGGGAATTTGGGCAGATTACTCTTGGGGTCGGTTTTGGGGTTGGGACCCTAAAGAAACATGGGCTTTAATTAGTTTATTAGGTTATTTGGCTTTACTACATGGTCGCTTAGTTGGTTGGATCAAAGATTTTGGAATGGCAGTCGGGTCAGTTTTGATTTTTTTTCTGATTATTATGGCGTGGTATGGAGTGAATTATGTATTAGGTCAAGGTCTACATTCGTATGGTTTTGGCTCTGGAGGAGCAGAGTATGTGGCTGGTTTTGTGTTAGTGCATCTTGTCTATGTTGTATGGGTATGGACTTTTCGCCATCGAGTCACTCGCTAGTTAGTTTCTATTAGTCGCAATAAAATTAATCGTAAAGTTTTAAGAAAAATTTAAAATTAATTTTTATAAAGGATTTTAAATTCTTTAGGGTTAATTTTGTATTTTTTAAGCCGACCATACAAGGTACTGGGAGGAATATTTAATTCTTCGGCTACTCTTATCTGACTACCTCTGTGATGGGTAAGACATTTAACAATGGTGTCTTTTTCGATCTGTTCGATGGTTGATTTTTTATCAGCAGAATTATTTAATTTATCTTTTATTAGATCCATTGGATGGGTTGTATTTGTATCAGTTGGGCTTTTTAGTGAACTATTTTTAGATAGAAAATCAGGAGTGTTAATCAGTTGTTGCATGTGGTGGGAGTCGATGGTTTTTTCAGGGTAGATAGCTCGTGCCCTAGCGACTGTATTTTTTAATTCTCTAATGTTACCCGGCCAATTATATTGTTTAAGAATTGCTAACGCTTGATCAGAAAACCCTGTGTTGTATTCGGAACAGAAAAACTCTAACAAAGCTTCGAAGTCTTCCATTCTGTCTTTGAGAGCAGGTGGTTCTAATGTTAAAACATTTAAACGAAAATATAAATCTGATCGAAAAGTTTTTTGTGAAACTTTAAGAGGTAAATTTTGATGGGTGGCGGCAATAATTCGTACATCTGTTTTAATTGTATGGTCTGAACCAACTGGTTTAACTTCTTGATATTCGATGGCTCTTAATAATTTGGGTTGAAGATGCAAAGGTAGATCCCCAATCTCATCTAAAAATAAAGATCCTCCTTTAGCAGCTACAAATGCTCCCTTTCTGTCTGTTAAAGCCCCTGTATAGCTACCCTTAATATGTCCAAAAAATTCGCTTTCTATTAATGTTTCAGATAAAGCTCCACAGTTAATAGAAATCATTGGTCCCTTGTTTCGATGAGAATAGCGATGAATGAGCGTAGCCAACATTTCTTTTCCCGTTCCAGAAGGACCTGTAATTAAAACGGGCAAAGAATTTTGAGCCATGTTAGGTAAAGTGTTTAATTGGGATTTCCATGATGGATTGTTACTCTGAGTGTGAATGTTGCGTTGGATTTCAAATCGTTCAAACGAGAAAGTAAATTCTTTTTTCCCAATCTGAATGCGATCATTATTTTTTAAAAGAGCTTTAAAAATTCGACTTCCATTAAGAAATGTTCCATTTCGGCTGTTCATGTCTATTAAAATAAAACCTTCATTTTCTTTTTTCTGAATTCGACAATGCCGGCGAGAAGCAAAATCGTCCTCTAAAGAAATTATATTTTCTTTATCCCTACCTATACTAATAAACGAATTAATCTCTCTTTGTTCTACGCGAGAGCTCTCTTGCCAATGTAAAAAACCATACATTGGTTGCTTTTTTGTTATAGATAACTTTTGGGTTAACATTTTAAGCTTCCTTTTTACCTTTGGTATGCCCTTATTGTGTTAACTCTTTAAAGCAAAATTGAGACCCACTACACAAATGGCTAAAAAAGGGCTTTTTTGCCCAAAGCTTAAGTTATTAAATTTAAAAAATTCGAAAATTCGAATTTTCAGGTGTTTTATGGAATTTTTGGCAGAAAGATGCAAGAACTTAGCTTTATGTGTCATTTTAATCTATTGGGGTTTATTTTTAAGACACAGGGTATTAAAACAGGCATGACAAAATAGTTAGAATTTGTGAGCTTAGAATTTGTGAAAATTAAATTTGTTAAAAAAAATATTTTTCTATTTTTAACTGTTACTTGGTGTATGAGCTGGTGGAGTCCAATGGTGTTTGGGGCGGAAGACCCAGTTGTCCAGCAGGGCAAATCAGTGCAGTTGGAGTTATCAAAGTTAGATGGGGTGGAGTCTTCAGACCAGTTATTGTCAGCTGATGAAGTAGAAGTTTCCTCACAATCCGAACAATCCGAACAATCAGATGTAACTTCTGTTCCGACTTGGTTTTTATCTCGGAGAGATGCCTCTCAAAAGTGGGCGATTATTCCTTCTCCTTCTCGAAACGACACTTATGGTTATATGGGGAGTTTAAGGGGTTTTATTTATCCCACTCGTCCGATTGGTTATTATACAGCTGTTAGTGTGACGGGTAGTGAGAACGGTTTTTGGTCAGTGGATGGTTCTTATCAAAGCTGGAAAGAAAATGGAGATCAATGGGATTTCTATGTGTTGTACGACGGCTTTAGCGATCCTTATTATGGGGAGGGGCATTTTACCAAAGTGGATGATTTTCAATATCTTTCGTCTAATAAAGTAAGTGTTCATCTACAATATCTTTTCAATTTGGGGTGGTTTTTATATGGAGGAGCTTTTACAGGGTTTCAATATAGGGAGGAGGATAGTCTTCAACCAAAATTCCCTACTGAGCATGCTTTATTAGTTGGTCTTTTACTTTATTATGATTCTCGAAACGATTTATTTGATCCCACCGAGGGAGAGTATTATTCAGTTCGCTCTTGGTTGTTGGCACAGACTCGAACTCCCTTGTTTTTAGATGGAAGTATTCAATTATTTTTTCCTGTATTGTCTCGAGTTGTTTTGGCTCAACATGGGAAAATGGGATTAACGCTTTTAGAACCATCGAGTTACTTATTTCGTTTTAAATTGGGTGGAACACAAACTTTGCGAGGTTTTCGATTTAATCGATTTCGTGGAGAAAATTATTACTTATCTCAAACAGAGGTAAGAGTTTCGCTGTTTCGATTTTTAACTTTAGCTGTGTTTTGCGATCTTGGATCTGCAGATGATAATGTTTTTACTTTATCTCCGCATATCTCTTATGGAGGTGGAGTGCGTTTAGGCCTACCACCTAATTATAATCAAAAAATCAGAATAGAGTGGGGCTTTGGAGAAGATCAAACCAACTGGATGATTGCTTTTGCTCACCCTTTTTAATATAAAAAGCTTTAGTTTAAAAAAAGTACAAAAAATTAAAAAAGGAATTAGGGACATTTATGGGAATCAGGGGAATTAAGGGAATGAGAGGATATTGAAAGGCAAAAATCAAAAATTTATTTTTATTACGGGTGGTGTTGTATCTTCTTTAGGGAAGGGCTTGTTATCTGCCAGTTTGGGTGCGTTACTCGAAGCACGTCGTTACACACTATCTTTAATTAAATGTGATCCTTATTTAAATGTTGACCCTGGCACAATGTCTCCGTTTCAGCATGGAGAAGTTTATGTGACGCGAGATGGGGCAGAAACAGACATGGATTTAGGGCATTATGAGCGATTTACTCAAGCTCCATTAGGGCGGGATAATAGTATTACTGCTGGGCAAATTTATGAAAGCGTGATTTTAAAAGAAAGGAATGGCAAGTATTTAGGTCATACTGTTCAGGTAATTCCTCATATTACAGATGAGATTAAATCTCGTCTGCACAAAACGGCCGATTCTTCAGAAATAGTGATTGTGGAAATTGGAGGAACTGTCGGAGATATTGAAAGCTTGCCCTTTATTGAAGCCATTCGACAGATGCGGGTAGATTTAGGTACAGAACACACAGCTTTTGTGCATCTCACATTGGTCCCTTATGTGCCATCAGCTGGAGAAATTAAAAGTAAACCTACTCAGCACTCGGTTAAAGCTCTCCGGGAGGTGGGTATTCAGCCAGATTTTTTGATTTGCCGGAGTAATCATACGATTTCTGACACAGTGAAAAATAAAATCGCTCTATTTTGTAGTGTTCAGCCAGATAATGTCATTACAGCTCCAGATGTGGAGGTGATTTATGAACTTCCTTTGTTTTTACAGAAAGAAAATTTTGACCAAAAAATAGTCAGTCGGCTATCTCTCACCAATCGCCCATCTCAGATGTCTCAGTGGAAAAAAATGATCTCTGTGATCAAAAATCCGGAGCATCAAGTGTCGATTGGTGTGGTTGGTAAATATGTGGAATTAAAAGATAGCTATCAGTCTATTCATGAGGCTTTAGTGCATGGAGGAATTGCTAACAAAGTGGGCGTTAATATTTGTTATATTGATTCGGAAACAATCACGCCAGAAAATATCAATCAAAAATTAAAAAAGTTGGGAGGAGTGTTAATTCCGGGAGGTTTTGGTGAACGAGGAGTCCAAGGGAAAATCTCCACTGTTTGTTATGCGAGAGAAAATCAAATTCCTTTTTTAGGAATTTGTTTTGGAATGCAAATTGCGATTTTAGAGTTTGCTCGTAACAAGTGTTTGATTAGCAATCCAGTTAGTCGAGAATTCCAATCTTCTTCTACTAAAAATTCTTCAGATAATGTTGTGATTGACTACTTAGATGGACAGGCAATTAATGGTTATAAAGGGGGTAGTATGCGATTGGGTGTACTCCCATGTTACTTGAAAGAAAACAGTCGAATTCGGGAAATGTATGGGGGGAAAAACTGTATATATGAAAGACACCGACACCGTTTTCAGTTTAACAATCAGTTCAAAAAATTATTCGAAAAACATGGGATGTCCGTATCGGGTGTAGATTCTAAAGACACATTGGAGGTTGTAGAAATTAAAGATCATCCTTGGTTTTTTGGAGTTCAGTTCCACCCCGAATTTCAGTCTAAACCTCTTAAACCTCATTGTTTATTTTCCAGTTTTGTTTGTGCAGTTTTAGAAGCTAATTCAACCGCTCCATGTAAAATTAAATCGAAACAAAGTTCTACTTATTCATTGACTGCTCCAGTTGGTAACTCTTAAAGTTTCCCATAATGTTTTTCATAAAAAAAATTATCGCTCACAATTTCTGGATGGATCGCTTCTTCTTACTTTCAGGTGTTGTATGTTTGTCGATGGGTTTTTCTTCTCTTGCATTTTCTGCTATGGTGCATTTTCCGGACGAAGAATTAGCTTCAGAGTATGTCTTCCCCATATTTGATAATCCTCAAGCGGTATTAGATCGCAATGTGAGTTTGACTAAGCGATTTGAGTGGATGGTAATGGCTGGGTTGCGAATTGATGAACCTTTGTATCATTCTTTGGGTTTATCTAGTTCTGTTGCTTTTTATTGGAATGAATTTAGTGGCATTGGGGTATCGGGTTTATTTTTTATGCCAGGTCTTTCTCCCACTGGTAAAAAATTACAAGCAACTGGTATCGAAGTGAAAAAAAAAACAACACACAAAGAGACGCAAGAAATTGTCACAACCAGTAAAGTTATATTTTTTGACGCATTGTTAGCTCCTCGTCCTTTATTTGGAGCTTTTGCCAATTATTATTTTTCTCCTTTGTATGGAAAAATCAGTGTTACCAAAACAATTGTTTTTAATTTTAGTTTGTATTCTTTTTTTGGTTTGGGAATGATTGCTTTTCGACACAATTCGGAAATGGTTATGAATCCAGCTGGTCACTTAGGTATTGGACAAAAGATATATTTTAATCGTTGGGTGGGTTTTAATGTGGGAATTGATTTATTATCTTATAGAGGGCCTAATCCTATTTCTAAATCAGTTGTTCGAACAAATAATGAATCGAGAGGTGCAGCTCTTCAATATAGTCAATTTAAAAAAGATATTTTTATAAGATTTTTGGTTCGTGCTGGGTTGGTTATTTTATTATAGTGGGATAAGAATGAAGAGTTATTTATTATTTATTTTATTGTTTAGTTGTCTAATGGTATTTGCTCAATCTTCAGTTGATTTAGAAGAATCCGATATTGAATCTCCAGATCAGCAATTAATTCAGAAAATAAAAAAATTAAAAACAAAAAGTATTTCGGATTTAGTTCATTTATCTCCTTTTTCTGATGTAGTAGTGCTTCAAAGGCGTTTTATGCCTAAAACGGGGAGGATTTCTTTATCTTCTTCTACTTCTTTTATTTTGAGTAGTGAGTTTTTTTTAAATCCTGGCTTGGAGCTTCATTTTGCTTACCATTTTTTAGAAAAACATGGGATAGAATTAAGTGGGTATTATGTTTTGTCGTTTAGGCGTGGAGTAACTGGTGATTTTAAAACAATTGAATTGAGAGCAGATGAAGTTAATCCCATCACTAATGGATTTTTAGGACTCACTTACAAATGGATGCCAGTTTATGGGAAAATTGCTTTGTATGATCGTCAAATTTTGGCTTTTGATACCTTTCTTAATATTGGTGGAGGAATGAGTACTTTAAGTATAAAAAACTCTCGAAATCAAATTGTTTGGGAACCCACCTTTGTAGCAGGTATTGGTCAGGTTTTTGCGATTACAAGAGATTTAGGTCTTCGATGGGATTTAAGATGGCATTTGACTTTTCGATTAACGAACGATCCAACTTCAGGTTTTTTAAGTGATTTTCCATTTTCAATTGGGTTAACTTATTATTATCCTTCTGCAGGAGTGAGATGAAGTTATTAGGTATTATTTTATTGTCGAGTTTTTTGAGTTTGTCTTTGTTTGCAGATGCTCAAAAGTTGAATACAGGGGATAAACAGAGAAATCGTATGCGAGCTTTTATTCAATTAAAAAATGCTCTTAACAAATCTCAAGCTGGTCAATATCAAGAATCCACTAAAAGGTTATTTTTGTTGGAGCATCATCCATCTTTAAAAAAGCAACGTAGTAAAATTCGTTATCATTTAGCCAGAGATTTATATAATATGGGTTTATATCATCCGGCCGTGTTTCAACTTCAAACTTTAATTAAAAACAAAGATAAAAGATATATGGGAAAGAGTTTAGAGAAAATTGCTCTCATAGCTGGTCATTTGGGAGATGATCGTCTACTGAATCATGCGATTTCACAAGGGAGTTTAAAATATATTTCTGGTTCGGAGAAACAAAAACTCCATTACCATTTTGGGGAATTTTTTATGCGGAAGAAAAAGTTTCGAAGAGCAATTACTCATTTTTCTCGTGTTCAATCTTCCAGTTCTTTTTTCTATAAATCTTTGTATCAAATTGGTTTGGCACATGCCGAATTAAACAACATTCAAAGAGCAGCCAGCATTTTTGACAGTTTAGAAAGTCGTCGGACAGGGGTAACGGATAATTTAAAGATATCTGCTATTATGGGGAAGGCTCGGGTTTATTATCAAGGTAAACAGTGGAAAAAATCTGTAGAATCTTATTTGCGTGTTCCTAAAGATTCCCCTTTTTGGCATGATACTTTATTAGAAAGAAGTTGGGCTTTACTCAGGGCTGGTAGATTACGTTCTGCTTTAAGTAATTTTCAAACTCTACATTCGTCTTATTATAAGGGTTATTATCAGCCCGAATCGTTATTGTTAAGGTCTATTATTTATCTTTATATATGTAAATATTATGAGATGGAAAAGGTGTTAGATTTATTTAACAAGGTATATCAGCCGGTATTCTCGAATGTAAAAAACTTAATTAGAAATTCTTTTCCCTCTAAGACCTATTATCAGTCTTTGTTGTTGGCTACAGATAATCGTATGAATTCGGCTCGTATTAAGTATCCTTTACCAGTTGCCAGACGTATTTTAAGAGAAGGAGATATATCGGCCATGCACTATTATGTAACGGAGTTAAAAAAAGAAAGAGATCGGGTGTATTTGTTACCTTATGCTTGGAGACGCTCTAAAATGGGAAAATATGCAGTTCAGTTAATTAATAGGAGATTAAGCAATGCTCAAAAAAAAGCAGGGAAGAAAACTTTTTTACACTTAAAAAAAATTCGATCTGAGTTGAAAGATTTTTTTCTACAAGCACAGTATATTCGTTATGAGATGCTTAGAAGTAAGAGAGGATTTTTAAAGAAAAAAATTGCTAGAAAGCATTTAGCTCCTGTTAGGATCGAAGACTTTGATCGTAGTTATTATGTGCAGAATGGTTATGAGTACTGGCCTTTTAAAGGGGAGTACTGGTTAGACGAATTGGGGAATTATCATTATGTGGGCATGGGAAGTTGTAATAGATAAAATTACCATTGGTGTTTTTTGTTTAGGGATTTGTATTTTTAGCGTAGTGGCTGATGACAGTAAAGACACCCAATGGGTAGGTAATCGCTTGCCATCGAGTCGGGGAAGCTCTATTCACCAATTTGATGTTCGCAAAAAAAAAATGGCTGTTCCGAAAGCTAAACTGACGATCGAAAAAATTAAGCAAAAAACCATTAAAGTGGCAGAACCTCCTCGTCAGTTTAGAAGATATTTTAAAGAGGGAACAGACGAAGCTGAATTGGATCGAGTGATCAATGAGGAAATTAATCAATTGTTTAATTTACTTAAAACTAGTCGGAGGCGTGATCTTCGATTGAGATTAGGGAGTTTGTATGTAGAAAAAGCTCATTTAATTGAGTACCAGTTATATGAGGAATACGACCGTCAGATGAAAGATTTTGAGCAAGGGAATAGAAAAAGTAAACCTCGTTTAAAATTACGACCAACTTATGTTTTTATAGATAAATCGATTAAACTTTTTGAAACTTATCGTCGGCAATATCCAAAAGATCGACGCATGGATCAAGTGTTATTTTTTTTAGGAGTGAGTTATTCTAAAAGAAATCGCTTAAGTCTAAGTAGGTCTCGTTACGAAGAATTAGTTAAAAGGTTTCCGAAGAGTGGTTACATTCATGATGTGTATTTTGAATTAGGGGAATATCATTTTAATCAATCTCAATGGATTAAAGCTTCTAAGTACTATCTTAAAATTGTAAAAAGTCCTCGCTCAAAACTCTATCCCTTTGCTTTGTATAAGTTAGCTTGGTGTCGATTTAACATGGGAATGATTAAAAAAGCATTAGCTTATTTAACAGCAGTTATCCAAGAAGGATCTAATCAGAAAACAGACAAAAGTGTTGGCGTTTCTGGAGCTGGTCGCATGCATTTTGCTAAAGAGGCCACTAATGATCTACCACTTTTTTACAGTCGCTCTAGGAGAAGCCCGATTAAAGCTTTTCGATATTTTTATAATGTTTCTGATTCGTCAAAAACCGCTCTGAAGATGCTCAGGCAATTAGCTTATGCTTATTTAGATCGTGGACATTTAAAAGGTGTTCGTATTACATTTAAGCAGTTAATTAACGAAGATCCATTTTCTCCTGAAGCTTATGAGTATCAGTATCAAATTATTCGAGCCTATACTTATGCGGGTAGTCGGAAGTTTTTTTTGCAAGAATTAAAAAGTTGGCTACACAAATATAATCCAAAAAGTAATTGGGCAGATCATAACAGTAATCGTCCAGATTTAATTCAAAAAGCTTCGAAGTTATTAGAAGTTACTATTCGCAACTATGCTTTGCGTATGCACAAAAATTTTAACAAAACCAAAGATCCTTCAGCTAAAAATCAAACACTTTTTGGTTATGAGACTTATAATAAATTTTTTAAAAAATCTAAATTAGCAGATCAAATGTATTTCTTTCATGCCGAGCTGTTATTTGACCTTAAAGAGTATCGTTTAGCGAGCAAAAAATATATGTATGTGATGGAAAATTTTAAAAACAGTCAATATTATGAGACGGCTGCTCTTAATGGAGTATTGGCTCTTGAAAAAACCCTTCCATCTTTTAATTGGATTCGAAAGCGAGTAAAAAACAAAAAAAGTTATGTTGCTTTTACGCGACCGATTGATGATTTTCATAAAGTGGCACATAGTTACATTAGTCGTTTCCCGAAGAAAAGCAATGTTCCGGCTATTTTATATAAGACAGCTGTTTTACATTATGAATTTAACCATTATCAAGAAGCCAAAGCACAATTTTGGCAATTGGTTAAAAGATATCCGAAAAGCTCTTATATGGAGTATGCAGCTAATTCAATTTTAGATATTTACAATTTTCAAAAAGATTTTGAAGGGTTAAGGAAGGCTGCTATTCTTCTTTTAAAAAATCCGATTATTGCCAAGTCTTCTCTAGCTAAGGAGATGCGTAAAATGTTAAGTACCATTGCTTTAAAAAATGCAGAAAATTTATCTAATAACAAACAATATTTAGAAAGTGCTCGTTTATATAAATCGTATGCAGACACACATCTTAAGTCTCCTTCGAGGGTGTCGGCTTATTACAATGCGGGTGTTAATTTTAAAAAAGGAAAAGATTTATTAAATTCGATTAAGCTTTATAATGTGGTTTTAAATTCTCGTTCTAAAGAAGTTACTCGTTTAAAAATGCCTATTTTGAAAGAACTTCCAGAATTATATCGTCAAACGGGTCAATATAGAAAATCAGCTCATGCTTTTTCAGTATTTGCTCGTTCTTACCCTCAAGATCCTTCGGTGGCTAATTTTTGGTATAATGCGGCTTTAATTCACGATGGTTTAAACCAATACTCTCAAGCAAAGACAGCTTACTTGGAGTATTTCAGAAGAAGTCAGAAGTCAGATAAAGCTCAAGCATTATATTTATTAGCAGAGATGATGAAAAGATACGGAAAACCTCAACAAGCGGTTTCTTACTATAATCAGTTTTTGAATAAAGGTTCTGCTAATCATAAAACTTTAGTGGAGTCTGCTTTTAATATTGCGGAAATTAAAAAAGCAAGAGGGGATATAGCATCTTCTAAAAAATGGTATCGGAAAACAATTAATATTTATCGTAAATACAAAGTTGGAGTTTTTTATGCAGCTCAAGCTCAGTTCAATTTTGTATATGATAACTATTTAGATTTTAAAAAAATTAAAATTCCTTCTAATCCTAAGAGGCAAAAGCAGGTTGTTCAAAAAAAATTAAATTTATTTAATAAACTCAAAGAAGATTTAAAAGGTGTTATTCGTTTTGACAGTGGTCATCAGGTGGTAGCTTCTTTGGTATTAATTGGTTTAGCATCTCAACATATTGGAGAAGCTATTTATTATTCTCCGTTGCCGAAGGGATTAAATAAGCAAGAAATTGCTAGATATCGACAAGCTTTAATGAAAACAGCTTTACCATTTAGGCAAGAAGCCATCAAAAATTACAATTTAGCAGTACAGAAATCTAAACAACTGAACGCTTATAATATGCAGTGGTTAAAAATTGCTATAGAGCAGTTGAGCTTTTTTAAAAAAGCTCCGATTGTTAAAAAACCTTTTTTAAGAAAATTAACTTTACCCGTTTTTTTGATTGATTGGTCAGGTGTTTAAAATGAAACAGGTATTTAAAATGAAAGATGTTTTTAGTTTTAAGCGAGTTTTATTGAGTCACCTAATGGTTGTTACGGTTGTTAATTTAATGGTTGTTAATTTATTCTTTTCAGCTGGAGTGGTGGCAGATGATTTAGATAAAGAGTTGGAATCTGTTTCTGTTAAACCAGAAAAGCCCAACGAAGAGTATTTAAAAGCACAAAGGCTTCAAAGTAATTTGCAAAAATTGGAATCTTTTAAAAAACTTCAATCGATGCGAGAATCTCATTTAGTAGCAATTGTATCAAAAATTTTAAATGATGATCCTCGTAATTTACAGGCATTAAATGCTTTAGGTGCATTTTATTTAAATAAGGGTCAGATGCAGATGGCTGATATTATATTCGTTCGTGCGTTAAAGTGGCATCCTAAAAATTCTTCTCTTCATAATAATAGAGGAGTTGTAGCCCTTAAAAAAGGGGATAAAAAAGAGGCGATTGCTCATTTTCAAAACAGTTTAAAATATCGCTACAGTAATTATTTTGCGTCAGCTAATTTAGGTGCTTTATACTTGGATTCTTATGAGTACGATTTAAGTTTAGATTATTTAAGTTTGGCTTACAGTCGGGCGAAAAGTTATCTGCCCAAATTTCATCATGATGTATTAAAAATAGGCAATAATTATGGGGTGGCTCTTTCTTGGAATAAAAATTTTAAAAAGGCACAAAGTGTGTTTCATGAAATTATTGGAAGTAAGAAACCGAATGTGGAGTTATTATTAAATTATGCTATATTAGCAGGTGAGGATTTAAACAATAAAAGATGGGCTTTTAAGTTGTTGAGTCGAGCAGATATGTTGAATCAAACCAGACGATATACTGGGAAAATAAAAGCAATTCGCTCTTATTTTTCTAAAAGTGTTACTCGTAAAAAAAAGAGGCCATAATGTTTCAATGGATTGGACGAATTTTAATTATTTTTTTGTTGGGATTTACTCAAGTAGCCTGGTCTATTGGTCAGGTAGAATCGAGTGCTGTGCAAAAAAAATTAGTTTCAACTCAGCGAGAGATAGCGACTACCAAAAAAAATAAAAAAAGGCGGAAAAGGTATAAAAAAAGAGTGATGATTGATTTTGAAGATGAGTTGATAGGAGGGGGTGCATCAGTGCCGAGTATTTTTCATTTATTTCATAAAAAGCAATTGAATTATGGGCGTTTAATTAAATTCAGAAAAAACTTTTTACCAGAGATGAGGAGAACAGTTCGAGAAATATAAATTAAGCGATGTTAATGACTCTTAGATAGCTGGGGTATTTTTTTATGGGGGTTTATTTTTGGCTAAGCAGGTATTATTTTTAAAAGTATATCGTTCGGGTGAGTTAATAGATACTCGGCAGTTTTTATTAGATCAGATTAGTATTGGGAGTGGTTCGGACGGACCTTCTTTGGTATTACCTGATCCAAGTGTGAACTATTGGCATGCTCTGATCGAAAAACGAGGTGTGCAATATTATATTTCTGACTTGGGTTCTCCTACAGGGACATTTGTTAATAACAAGCAAATTTTAGAATCAATTATAGAGCATGGGGATCAAATTGGTATTGGGGATTTTTTAATTCACTTTTATATAGGAGTGCCATTTGCAAAACCAGTTAGTACTAGTAAACCATCGGTCTCACCACCTGTGCAACCTCCAAAGGCTCAACCTACTACGCCACAACCTGTGCAACCTCAAGCACCACAGTCCCCTCCGCCTTCGCAACCTGTACAACAACAACCAAAGGCTCAACCTACTACGCCTCAACCTGTGCAACCTCAAGCACCACAGTCCCCTCCGCCTTCGCAACCTCAAGCACCACAACCTCCAAAGGCAAAGGCAAAGCCTCAGCAATCGGACTCTCAAAGTGTTTCGCAATCTAAGTTTGTTTTGCCTGACACTCAATTAAGTGACAAAAAAAAATTTAAACAAGAATTAGATCCCATATTATCTCCATTAAAAAAGACAGAGGTCATTCCGGCTCCTCCTGATTTTGAATCTGTAAAAAAAGAATTTAAAGAATCTCCTCCAGCAAAAGAGTTTAAAGAGGTTAAAGAGTTAGACGAAGCTCAAGAAGCTAAAGAAACTCAAGAGGTCAAAGAAGCTAAAGAAGCTAAAGAAGCTAAAGAAGCCAAAGAAGTTCAAAGTGCAGATGATTCTATTGAACCGTCTTTTTCTAAAAGCCAGCTATCTTCGGATCGGCAACCTCGTTTTATTGGTTTTAGAAAAAAAGCGACTTATGCCCCTTCGAGTGAGATAAAAAATTTAGATCAAACATTACAGTTAGGAGTTGGTCCGATTGTAGAAGTTTTAGTAGCCTGGAAAGAAAGAATTTTAACTGTTCGACATTTTGAAAAAACTAAAAATCGGGAGATTACTTTTGGTTCAGATCCAGATTGTGACATTTGTTTCCCCAATTTAATTGGCACAAGTAAATACCCTCTCATAGATATAGAAAATAAAGTGACTGTTCGTGTGGCTAATAAAATGTCAGCTAAAGTAATTAGCAAAAAAGGGGAGCATTCTTTTTCTGATTTAATGCAGTCTGGTTTAGTAGTGGATAAACAAACTTATAAAGCTTTAATTGTTCAGGCGGGTCAATTGGTGCGTTTGGATTTTTCTTCTGCTGTAAGAGTTTATGTCCGTTATGTGAGTCAGGCGAATAAGGCGAATTTAGCACCAGTTTTTGATTTTAATGTTTCTGAGATGATGGGTATAATGATGTCTATTGTTTTTATGTTTTTTTTAATGGGTTACTTGACGATTTTTTCGGCAGAATTTTTAAATCCATCGGATCGTTTGGAGACAGCTGAGATTAAACAAGCAACTATTGAGTTTAAAAAACGTCTTCGTCCAGTTCGTTTAAAAATGGTGAAAAAAAAACAGTCGTTTTCTATTCCTACAAAAAGGAAATCTCTAAAAAAAATTAGAAAATCAGGCTTTAAAAAGCCCGGTAAAAAAGGGCGTATTGGATCAGTGGCTTCGCCTAAATCAAAGTTAAAGAAGAAAATAAAGCCAAAAATTGTTTCTGCTAAACCGGGTGGTTCGGTAAAGACGGGTAAAAGAGGGGCTCGAGCAAAAAGTGCAAGACCTGATCCAACTAAATTGGGTCTTTTAGGTGTATTTGGAAGTAAAGGGACTCAAAAAATGTTAGATAAAGTGTATTCGGGAACTGGAGAGTTAGCTGGCTTGGCAGAAACAGCTACTGGTTATGCGGGTCAGAAGGATTCTTATAAAGGTGAGGGGATTGGAACAAAATTTAAAGAAGTAGGATCTGGTGGATCGGGGAATGCTTTAGTTGGAATTTCTTCTAACATTCGGACAAAAGGTCGTGGAGGTGGTAGTAAAGGTTATGGGACAGGTGGTTCTTTAGGAGAGAGGGGAAGAGTGAAATTAGCTTTAGGTGTGGAAGACTGGGAAGTGGAAGGCGGTATCAGTAAAGAAGCAGTTTTGAGAGTGATTCGGAGAAACAAATATCAGTTAGAGTCTTGTTATGGGTCAACTTTGCAAAAAAGACCTGACTTGCAGGGGAAATTATTGTTTGAATGGGAGATAGTGAATGGTCGAGTGAAAAATATTAAAGTTAAAAGTAATACAACGGGTAGCCGTGTGTTAGCTCGGTGTTTTATGACTCGACTGAAAAGATTTAGATTTGATGGAGTGGGATTACAACCGGGACAAGTGGGAGTTGTGAGAATTCCTTTTGTTCCAACAACACAATAACCAGAGGGGGTGCAATTTTGGAAAATAACGCATTAGAAGTTTTACAGGAATGCTCGGCGAGTACTAATTTTATTAGTAAAGCTTTTTGTGAGGGTGGGGCAGCAATGTATTTTATTGCCGCTGTTGGTTTGTTGGTGATCTTTTTGATTATCGAAAGATTCTTAAGTCTACGCAGTCTTACAGCAGATAAAAGTAGTGTGAGTGAAAACTTATTTGGAATGCTTCTTCAAGGCAATGTCCGACAAGCTATTGTTTTTTGCGATACGACGCCAGTTCCATTAACAAACATGATGAAAGCTGGATTAGTGCAAGTGATGAACAAGAGACCAGACGAAGAAATACAAGTCGCCATGGATGCTGCTGTGTTAAGAGAGACACCTCGACTAGAGGGTTGGACTTCTTTTCTGGCTGTTTTTGGTAATATTAGTGTTTTAATTGGTTTGTTGGGTACTATTATTGGATTGATCAGATCTTTTGGTGGTGTGAGCGAAGTGGATGCGGCGACTAAAGCTGCTGTATTATCTAAAGGGATTTCTGAGGCATTAAACTGCACCGCTTTTGGTTTGGCAGTGGCGATTATTGCGATTACAGCTTATGGTTTTTTTCAAATTCGGATTGGCAGGGCTACTAATGATCTTTTAGAGAGTTCGATGAACTTAATGAACTGTGTAGTTTCTAATCGGGATAAAATTTATTCTGGTAAGAAGCAATAACAAAGGGAGCTTTTTAAGGAGTGATATAAATGGCTCATGTTGAAGAATCTAATGGTGGCAAGAGGGATATTGCCGTTGAATTGAATTTAGTGCCATTCATCGATTTAATGAGTGTGTGCATTATCTTTCTTTTAATAACAGCTGTATGGACTCAAGTGTCCATGATTCAACTTGGGAGTTCTGTTTATGCAAAAAAAACTTCAGAAAATTTTTTAAAAAATCCATCGGCTCATGCGGATATTCCCTTTCGAGTAAATGTATTAGAAAATGGTTTTAATGTTTTGATTGGTAGAGACAGGGTAGTGATCCCGCTAAAAAATAAAAAGTATAATGCAGAAGCTTTACTAAAATATATCCAAAAAGTTAAAAGTAGATTTCCTGATAAAAAAGATGCAATTGTTGCTTCTCGTGATCGGGTTAAATATGAGCATCTTGTAACGGCTTTGGATGTTTTATTAATAGCTGGGTTTCCTGAAGTTGCTATTGCAACGGGAGAAATGTAAATGGCGATTTATGTTCCCGGTAAAAGAGATCGAAGAGGTGTGCGTGCAGGTGCCAAGAGGAATGTTGTAGCTGTTTTACAGTTAACGGCAATGGTGGATATGTTCACCGTTTTAGTGGTTTTTTTACTTCAAAACTATGCTTCCACTAATCAAATTTTACCTATATCTGATCAAATCGCTTTACCAGAAGCAACTTCAGTTAAAGAACTTAAGCCATCTTTTGTAGTTGTGTTATCCAAAAAAGACTTATCTTTTAACGATAAAAAAGTGGTTTCTTTTAAACAAGTTAAAAAAGCTTCTAATTGGTTAATTTCTCCTTTGTTTGAGGTTGTAAAAAAAGAGATTGAGCAAGTTAATAAAACAGAATCTTTACCTCAAGAGACAGAACAAAACAAAGCTCTTTCCAAAAAATATAAAATGACCTTGCAAGTAGATAAAGATATTGCCTTTTTACCTGTTAAGAAGATTCTCTACACTCTCACTCAAGCAGGTGTGCAAGAAATCAATTTTGCTGTAATTAAGGTGAAAGCAGAAGATAAATATCATTTACTCTAATGAGTAAATTGAATTAACTTTTTACAAAACTCTTGAAAGCTTTTTTAATTTTTTTACTTGGGAACATTTGAGGATCCATAGTGTGGAGGCTAAGTGCTAAAGCTTTTAGACCCTTTATTAAATTTTTTTTAGCAGTTGTAATTCCTAGATGTGTTGTCAGATGACCAATACGCAAAATTCGACCTTTAAGTTTACCTTGTCCACCTGCTAAAATAACTCGATATTTTTTTTGTATATGATCTTTAAGTTGAACTCCATTAATATGTGCAGGGATTGTAATAGCTGTTACAGATGGAGAAGGTGGATGAGAAAAAATTTTTAAATTCAATTTGTTACAAAACTGTTGGGTGATTTGAGAGAGTTGTTGAGTGTGTTGAAATTTTTTATAAATTATTGATTTTTTTTGAGTATAAGATAGCTCATCAACTAATGCTCTAATATAAGAAACATTGGCACTAAAAGCTGTTTGATTTTTAGTTTGTGCCATTTTTTCTTTTTTTAAGTTTAAATAGTAGACGGGTAATTGAGAGCTTTGGTTAAATTTCCAAGCTTTTTTAGATAAAGATATAAAGGACATACCAGCTGGAAGACCAAAAGATTTTTGAGATCCTGCAATTAAGACATCAATACCCCACTGATCCATATTAATATTAACAGCTCCTAAAGCAGAAATAGCATCTACAATAAATAAAATGTTTGGCTTTTTTTTTGTTAAATTTGCCAGTTCTTTTATAGGGTGATAGACACCTGTGCTGGTTTCACAAGCTTGTATGAGTAAGGCTTTAATGTGAGGGTTTTTTTTAAGAGCTGTTTTTACTTTTTGAATTGTAACAGCTTGTCCATAAGGGATACGAAGTATTTGTGTTTTTAGCTGATAAGTTTTAGCTATGTCTGCCCATCTTTCGCCAAATCGTCCGGCTGAAACAACCAAAACACTATCTTTTTTTGACAAGGTATTGAGTAAAGCTGCAGACATGGCACCCGTACCAGAAGCATTTAGCACTAAGACGGGTTGTTGAGTTTGAAAAATTTTTTTTAAATATGTTTTGAGTTTTAAAAACAAGCTTGAAAATTCAGCACTTCGGTGATGAATCATAGCGTGACCCAATATTTTAGACGCTATTGGACGAATTGGCACCGGACCAGGAGTTAGCAAAATATCAGAAGTGGCATTATGAGAGCTGTTTTTTTTAGGCATTATTTTTTTAATCTAATGTATTTTTTTTAGTTTGTCATTTCTTTCAGATTATCATTATACTTCAAACAAAAAATATTGAGTACTTGTAAAGATTGAGGGTGTTGTAAAACTATGTCGAAAGCTTTGACTTTAAAACAATTATTCATGAAGCTCACTAAAGGGGAAATATCTCCTTTATATTTCATTATGGGACCAGAAATTTTTTTAGTGCAAGAGAGTTTAAAGATTATTCAATCTCATGTATTATCCACTTCTGCTTATGATTTTAATTATGAAGTGTTTCGAGTAGGTGTAGTAAGAGCAGAGACAATACGAACTGCTGTAGAAACTTTGCCCGTGTTGTCTAAAAAAAGGATGGTAGTTTGTGAGTTTGCACAAAGCTTTACAGAAAGCGATTGGCGAATAATAGAGCCACTTTTAAAAACTCCCATCAAAACTTGTGTAGTAGTTTTTATATCTTCATCTGAAGATAAGAGAAAAAAAATAATTAAGAAACTACTGTCTTCTTGTGCATTAATTTCTGCTCAAACACCTAAAGAAAGCGAATGGTCGGTTTGGATTCAGTGGATGGGTCAAAAGCACGGGCTTTCTTTTTCTCCACAAGCTATAGAGCTGTTAAAACAACAATCGGGTCATCATTTAATGAATTTAAAAAACGAGATTGGTAAAATCAAAAATTTTTTAGGCGACAAAAAACAAATTTCAGCTGAAGATGTTTTAAGCATTGTGCCTCGCACTCGACCAGAAAACATATTCGCTTTATCAAAAGCCATTGGTCAGCAAAATTTATCATCTGCTTTAATATGTTTAAAAAATTTATTAGAAGATAATCAAAACGAATTAGGAGCATTGGCTTTAATTACTCGCCACATTCGGATTTTAATTAGAGTGAAAGAAGGAGTTAACAAAAAATGGAATGTAAAAACAATTATTCAAAAAACAGGATTACCTTTTTTTATTGTAAATGATTACATTAAAGAATCTCATTTATGGACACAAAAAAAGTTATTATTTGTTTTATCTGAACTATTAAATACAGATCAGGCTTTAAAAGTGTTTCCCATTTCTTCGGCTATTTTGTTGGAGAATTTTATTATCAAAACTTGCTCTATTAACAAAAAACGGGGTTTTTTGTTTGACAATTTACAAAAAAACACCGAATATTTATTAAAATGATTTATAAAAACCGAATTATTCCCATTTCAAACCAAAAAAACCTGTTTTTATTTGGTGTCAGGGGCAGTGGCAAAACGGAGCTTTTAAAGAGATGTTATCCTGAGGCTCTTTACATTGATCTTTTAGATGAGTCTTTGTATCAGAGTTATCTTTCCAAAGTGGATTTATTTTATAAAACAGTCAATGCTTACAGAGATAATGGTTTAGTGATAGTGGATGAGATTCAAAGAATGCCTCGTTTATTAAATGAGGTGCATCGCTTAATTTCATCTTCTAGAAGGCGATTTATTCTCACTGGATCTAGTGTGCGTCAAATGAATGCCAAAAAAGTTAATCTTTTAGGTGGTCGGGCTGGAAAAATTATTCTACATCCCTTTGTTCCAGAAGAGTTAGGAGAGGGGTTTGATTTAAACCAAGCTCTTTGTTATGGCTTAATTCCTATTATATGGTCTTCTGCGGATCCAATTGACAAATTAAAAGATTACACTACAACTTACCTTAAAGAAGATATTAAAGCGGAAGCTTTAGTTCGTCAGTTACCTGGTTTTGCTCGATTTTTAGAAGTGGCTGGCTTATGTCATGGGCAAATTGTGAATATGAATTCTATTGCCAGAGATGCTGAACTTTCTAGGCACTATGTTCGTGATTTTTTCTCTATTCTAGAAGATACTAATATAGGTTTCTTTGTTTCGGCGTATTCTTCACACTTGAGAATAAAAGAAAAAAAAAGCTCTAAATTTTATCTTATTGATCCCGGGTTAGTTCGTGCTTTTAAAGGTTATTTTGGACCTCCTGTGGTTGCTGAAGAAAAAGGGTTTCTTTTTGAGGGATTGATAGCCCAAATTTTAAGAGCTTATAAAGATTATCGAGAACTTTATTCAGATATTTACTATTGGTCTCCTGCTGAAACTAAACTTACAGAAGTGGATTTTCTATTAAAAAAAGGTGATGAGTTAGTAGCTATAGAAGTTAAAGCCAAACAGCAGGTTTCCTCTGTAGATTACAGAGGATTGCGGGCGATTAGCAAATTAATACCTCAAGTTAAAAGGCGAATTGTAGTTTATATGGGAAAGATTGTTTTAAAAACAGAAGAAGGTATTGAAATATGGCCTTTGGATTTTTTTTGTCAGAATTTAAAAAAATCTTGTTTCTTTTAATTTTTTATAATTTACGCAATTATTATTTTGTCACATTTTTTTTAGCGTAATATTTTCATATAAACATAACCAGGTCGTCTGGATAGATTAAAAGTGTCAATATACTTAATTTGCTTTTCATCTGTAACTAAAGTTGTAGCCTTTGCTATAGCTTGTGCTACAATACCTTTTTTTAACTTTGTCTCCCAAAATGGATGAATAATAATTACATTCTTTTCGCCAATAGAAAAACCAGATAGAGGACCAAAATCTTTTTTAGAACAGTTTGAAAAACTACTACAAAAATTATCTCTCAAGCTTTTTGATTGTTCTTTCCAGCCCTGTAATTCATAACTAGAAAAATTACTATCAGAACCACACTTATAATCTAAACTAATAAAAGTTTTTAATAAAGATATAGCTAAACGCCAATCTAACAAACCATGATAGTTAATATTACGATAAGCTTTTAGACAATCATGGCAAGAAGTATCACATTTTTTGATATGCTTTTCAGAGTAAAGATTTTTTATGAAGGAACTTTTATTCGGCTCTATTACTTCTCTTAATAGTTCTTCAATTCTTTTTTCTATCTCTGTAGAAAAACCAGCACCATTTGGTAGATGATCATTTAATCGAATTTCTGCACCATAGATTTTATTTTGAATTTGTTTTTGCACAATATTCCCTATATCTAATTCTTCAGGATCAATATCTAAATTCTCTGTTACTAAAGCTCTTAACAAAAAAGCTGCAGAATAATAAGCTCCTTTCATAGCAGAATGTTTTTTGTTTAGAGCTAAATTCAGTTTTTATCTTTCAGTGACCAATCTTGCAAATTATCCCATAATTCTAATGTAGATTTGAAATGAGTGGTTGAAATATGTTCATTCACAATAGTATTGAGTCTTCCATAATAATTATTTGTAGAAAAATCATCGCTATCTCCATGATTTACTGCTAAAACAAACAAAGCTAAATAGGCAATATACGGAGGATACTCAAAAGATCCTTCTTTATTATCTCTCCATTTTTTAAATACAGCAGAAGCTTTACCACAAGTTGTTTGCCCTGAACGAGTTATCCAATTAGGACCTTTTTTGAGATTTTCTATAAAGTTATTAGGATCTACATTATTGTCTTGTGCAATTTTATTTATTAGTTCTTGCTCTACAGAAAACCAAACTCGCGTCCCTGCTTTTTCTGGATTAAAAAAATACTCAGCAATTTTGTTATTCCATTTGATATAATTCAAATTATCATCTTTTCTTGAAATTTATTTTTTTTATTTTATTAGGTAACGAAAAAACCTATCGGCAGAGAACTGGAAGGACTTTAACAATATTAATTTTTTAATTAAAAAAAGTTATTATTTGTTTTATCTGAACTATTAAATACAGATCAGGCTTTAAAAGTGTTTCCCATTTCTTCGGCTATTTTGTTGGAGAATTTTATTATCAAAACTTGCTCTATTAACAAAAAACGGGGTTTTTTGTTTGACAATTTACAAAAAACACCGAATATTTATTAAAATGATTTATAAAAACCAGATTATTTCCATTGTTGCTTAAAAAAACTCATAATTTACAGTTTGTTGAACTACTTAAAAAAACAACTGTGTGAAAAAGTTATGGGAAAGGGAGGGCAAAATTGAGTTTCGGATTTGTTCGAAAGATGATTGAATATTGACCTTTCGAACAAAACGTATGTCTGAAATTTTGCCCTTTCTTTACCATAGCTTCTTGCTACTTTGCCGATAGTTTGCCCTTTCTTTCCTATGGCTTGCTACTTTGCCGATAGTTTGTTTCTTTACCATAATCTTAGTTGTTACTTAAAAAAACTAATTATTTTGTAAATTTTTCAAAAAGTGTAAAAGTTATTTTCAATATACTGCTAAACAATTTAAGATAGCTCTTATGATTAAAAAATATCTCTTATTGTACACAGTAGTTTGTCAGAGCTTAGCAATCTCCCAGCCACTAATCTCTAATGATAAGTGTGAATACACCAATAAAAAATACGGAGTATTCTCTTATGAAAACCAATACACTTTACTCCCTTGGGAGAATTACCCTTGGGGGGTTTGCTTAGAAAGCTTTGATCTAACAGACAAAGAAAAAGAATGGACCAGATTGGCTATGAGATTTTGGAACGAAGGCTATAAAAAATATGCAAAAAAAAGAGCAACTGAAATACCTCAATTAAAAGATTACAAAATTTTATTTATTGAAACTTGCGATAAAACTACCCGCAACATTATAGATGTTAAGAAAGCTTACCTATCTTGGGAAGCAGGTCGTTATGTAGAAGAAAACACATTTGCGAGGTGGAAATTAGAAAGAGAAGTTTCTTTATTTAAAAAAAGCTGTAGTTGGGAAATAGAGTTTTTGGGGAGTATTGAATTGCAAAACAGGTATGAGTGGTCGTCTCACTTCTTTTTAAATGTCATGATGCACGAATTAGGGCATGCTTTGGGGATACCTCATCTTCCACCATGGGCTTATTTCTCACAGGAAAACACACTAATTATGTACGACCAAGTGGCACATACGCCTTGCAATCAGAAAAGGCAGACTTGCAAGTTAAAAGATGTTGATTTTGATGCTTTTCTTAATGTTTATAAACTATTTAAAAATAAATAGTGCAAACAATACATACAATAATATAAAAAATACAATAATTTAAGACAAATACATATTTTGTAATTGGTTTGTGATACATATAATAAGGAGATAAGGAGAAAATAAAATGAAGATTTTTTTAATATTGTTGTTATTTCCAGTTATGGGATTTGTATTACAAGCTAAGGGTTTGCCAGTTTTTATTGTTGGTGAAAATCATACAAATTCTTCACATGAAACTCTACAAAATAAGTTTATACAACAAAGTGGTTCTGGGAAAATATTTTTTGCTAGCGAAGGTTTTAGCCCTGCTACAGGCAGAAAAGTTAGTGTAAATCGTCCAGAATCTCGTTTTTTTGGGATAGAAGATGAAATTTTAAGAAGTATGGGTATATTTTTAAAGGAGTATATATTGTTGCATGGAAAACAAAAAGATAAAGATATTGGAAACCAGGAGCTTAGGCGTATTTTTTCTTTAGCAGAAGAAATAGATGACCGTATACTATTGATAGCTTTAAAAAATTTAGATATAAAAATATCAGATCTAACACATAATCAAGATTTTGACACAAAAACAATAAAAAAAATAGCTCAGGAAATGTCTCGAATTGCCAGAGAGGGACAATTACTCCAGACTAATCTTATAGACATATATGATGCCACAATTAGTAATCCAGAAAATTATGATTTAGATGAGTTTGTAAAAACTTTTCTTGTAGAGGCAAGAAGTAAAGCTTTTTTAAAAAATATTTTTCCAATATATGAGCAAGCTTTAAAAGAAAACAAACCACTCGTAATCTATGTAGGAGGTAGACATCTCGATGTTTTGCATAAACTTCTTAAAGAAGAAGATATAAAAGTTTCGACAGTTGATTTACGATATTTGTCTGACAAAGAGCTTTCGGACTGGGTAGAAGGTATAAAAGATGCACAGGCAGAAAAGCATATTCTAGAAAAAGATATGAAGAAATATGCAGAAAAAGTGGAACTAAAAAAAAAAGAGATTATGAGTTCGGTTATGAGTTCGATGAAAAGTAGTTGCAAAAAAGCTTTTCAACCTCCAAAATTGAATTGGCTCAAAAAAATTCGTAATTTTTCGATAAGTTTGTTTCAAAAATAATAGTTGGGATAAGCGGACTCGAACCGCTGACCTCTGCCATGTCAAGGCAGTGCTCTAACCAACTGAGCTATATCCCATAAACTTACAACTCTAACAACAATCTTCGTAAAAAATCACAATCAAAAAGCAAAACAAATACAACATAGGCAAGCTGTGGAAAAGGGAGGGCAAAATTGAGTTTCGGATTTGTTCGAAAGATAATCGAATATTGACCTTTCAAACAAAACGTATGTCTGAAATTTTGCCCTTTCTTTCCTATGGCTTGCTTCTTTACCATAATCTTATTGTTACTTAAAAAAACTAATCAACATAAAATCAATCCAAAATTGCTATAAATAACTAGTTGATTGGATATTTTTGAGTTGTTGTTTTAATGTTTTTAAATCGCTAGTTGGTAGCTGACATGCTCCTTTTTCGCATATATAAACTGTGCTTTTATTTCCCATAACTTTTTTCCCAGCTAAGGGAGGTAGTAGTGTTGTGTATTTTTTAACTTCTGAATCCGATACAAATACTTTTGCACTGTGTGGTAAATACCATTCATTAATTTCTCGAAATAAAGGGTCTTGAAACAAAAAATTTCGATCCGATAATGAGGCCGGAACAACTAATACAATTTCATACACTCGGCTATGGTAATAATCTAGGGCAATCATCCAGTCTGAATAACTCATTGGATGATTATTTAATCTAGAACCAATTAATCGAAAAGCTCGTTCAGCTCTTTTCCGATATGATTTTTTTGCAGTCAATACATTTAAACGCAACAGATTTAAAATCGTTACAGAATTACCCGAAGGTTCTGCTCCATCGTAGATTGGTTTTTCTCTTGCCATTAGAGTTTCATGTCTATGACTCGTCATAAAAAAACCACCATGAGTTTTATCTTCAAATTCTTTTTCTAATACTTGATCTAAAATTATTGCTTTTTCTAACCATTGCAAATCTCCGCTCGCTACAAACAAATCTAATAAAGCTTGTAGAAAAAAAGCATAATCATCTAAATAACCTGCAATGTAAGCTTTTTCTTCTTTCCAGCTATGGTATAAATTTCCGTTAGTTTGTAGGTTGTTCCAAATAAATTGAGCAGATGATAAAGCTTGATTAAAATATTTTTTATCGCCCAATGCTAAAAAGCCATGCACAAAAGCAGATATCATCAATCCATTCCAAGAAGTTAAAATTTTCTCATCCCTTAAGGGTAAAGCTCGTTGATTACGAACTTTATATAACTTTTCTCGTGCCGAATACAGTTGATTTTTAGCCTCTGAAACAGATAACTTAAGCTCTTTTGCTGGTAAAGATAAATCTTTAGTTATATGTAAAATATTTCGGTTTTCAAAATTTCCCTCTTTTGTGATTCCATAATAGGATTTTACTAATTGAGCTTCTTGAGTATTTAAAGCTTTATCAATCTCATTCAGAGTCCAGGTAAAATAATAACCCTCCTCTTTTTTACCATTTAAGCTTGTGCTGTCTGCATCAGTGGCAGAATAGAAACCATGATTTGGTGATTGCATATCGCGTGCAACATAGTCTAAAATTTGTTGTGCGGTTTCTTTAAAATTTTTATCTTTTAGTAAGTTAAATGCTTCTAAATAAGCTAATGCTAACAAAGCTTGATCATAAAGCATTTTTTCAAAATGCGGAACAAGCCATTTTTTATCTGTAGAATAACGATGAAACCCTCCACCGACATGATCCCTTAACCCTCCGTTGGACATTCCTTTTAAAGATAATTGAATAGCATTTAAAGTGTCTGAATTTTTAGTTTTCAAGTAAGAACGCAAAAGAGCTCGGATAGGTAGGGAGCTTGGAAACTTAGGAGCTCCAAGTGTGCCTCCATAAGTAGTATCTAATCGATTTTGAACTTGTTTCTGTAATTTGTAAAAAATATCTTTTGAAGGAATTAATGACTCTTCACTCCCTATTGGAGTAGGAGCTAACATTTTTTGCACTTGCTGTTGTATTTGTATCCCTTGTTGTTTAATTTCATCTGCTTTGTCGTAATAAAGCTTATGGAGTGTTTTTAATAGAGGTAAAAAACCCATTGAGCGACCTCTATCTCCTGTTCGTGCTGGGAAATAAGTCCCTCCATAAAAAGGCTTTTTGTCTGCTGTTAGCCACACAGTCATAGGCCACCCCCCATGCCCTGTGGTCAGCTGAACAACACTCATGTAAATTGCATCAATATCGGGACGCTCCTCCCGATCCACTTTAATAGCTACATAATGTTCGTTTAAATAACGAGCAATTTCTAAATCTTCAAAAGACTCTTCTTCCATTACATGACACCAATGACAAGTGGAATACCCAATACTCAATAATACGGGGATATTTTTTTGTCGAGCCACTGCAAACGGCTCTTCTCCCCACGGATACCAATTGACCGGATTATGTGCATGTTGGAGTAAATAAGGACTCCGTTCTAAAAAAAGACGATTAGTAAATAAAGCTTGCCCACTTAAACTTAAATGACGAGTGCGAGGACGATAAGATAACCCACGCTGTTTTTTTATAACTTTAAATTGATTGATCAAATCTGAAGAAAGATGACTAACCCCAGGTAACCATTCTTTTTTCTCTGCCATGTTTTTTATCCAACCACTGATCCATTCTCTATCTAACTTCCAACTAATAAACCAACTAGCACTTCCAACCGATAAAATGCTGATTATAATAATTACTATCCATTTGAATTGCCACATTATCGCATAATGTAGCATAATTTTTTAAAACAACATACTAACTTGTGGTTTGTGTAAAATAAGTGCATAAAATAAGTTAGTTAAGTAAATACTGTTTGTAAATATGGCTCTTTACAATTTACAATCTGAAATGTGACCAAAGTATAAAGCTGTGACCAAAGTGTGAGGCAACAATATAAAGCTGAAATATAAAGCAAAAATGTAAAGTAATTAAAGCATGAAACAAAAACTCCAATTTGTTCAAATTTTTATCAAATTTTTGGTGGTATCTTTTGTCGTTATCGCTGGATGGGTTATTTTTTCTAACCATCTTATTTCTAAGCCATTTATCTCTAAGCCATCTATTTCTAATTCTAAGCCAGCTTCTTTAGGGGTTGTTCTCTGTCGAGAAACTCCCTCTGGTCAGTTGGTTTCTGGTTCTCAAACAATTCTTCCTATTTTTAAGAAAGACGGAAGCTTACAATGCAAAAATAAAAAAAATAACTCTCTCAAAATTATGACCCAAAAACTCAAAAACTTAAATGTAAAAATAATCAAAAGCTCTAAGGGATACCTCATAGGTGGTCGAAAACCATCTGTTTGTGGTTTTCCCACTAATCATATTAATATTTTCTATGTCCCTTCTCATCAAACCTCCTCACTACTAGAAAAAGGTTTTAAACTTTGTATCAAACCATCACAATCTCAAAATTGAACCGGTCAATAGCATATACCTTACTTTAAAAAAATCTTATGAATAACGAAAATGTATAAATATTTTCGCAATGTATATTTACAAAAGTGATTTCACTTTTTTAATCGAACTTAGCAGACAACTCCTGTTTTGTAAGGTTTTGGCAGATTTTCTTACAGAGAACCTGATTCAAAAAAATAATTAAATGTCAAGTCCTTGACTACATACTGTCATTTTTAAAGAATAGGTTAAAAGAGTAGAAAAATGAGCTGTGGGGGCGATGAAGACCAGGATGTTTAAGAGTTTTTAAGTTAAGGAGGATTAACATCGCCTCTTTTTTGTTTGTGGACAGATGATCAAATATCAGATAATTTATTGATTTTGGTGGAGTATTTGAATTTTAGGGCATTTTAATAACAGTGTATTTGGGATGAGATTTATTTAATGAGGGTTATATTTGGTGGCTAAAAAAAGTTTAATTGTAAAAAATAACAGACGAAGAACATTAGCTTTTAAGCATCAATCGTTGCGTGCAAAGCTTAGAAAGCAAGTATCTAATGTCAAATTATCGGATCAAGAGAGGTTATCTGCTGGTATTTCTTTACAAAAATTACCTAAAAATAGCTGTTTTGTGAGAGTGACTCATCGTTGTCAAATTACAGGTCGTCCGCGAGGTAATTTGCGTCGATTTGGGCTGTCGCGATTAATGTTTCGTCAATTAGCACATCAAGGGAAAATCCCTGGTGTCATTAAATCCAGTTGGTGATCCGTTTTTTAACCTTTTTTTGTAGTTTTTTGGTAGTTATCGAAGGGTTGACTTTATGAAGCATATTATTTCAGCCACTAATCGACCAGATTCTAATAGTTATCAAGTGGCTTTAATTTTGCAGAACATTTATAAACAATTGGGTCACACATTGGATATTATTTCTTTAAAGCAAGTGCCTTTTGAGCTACTTATAAAAAAACCTTATCCACAAATATTACCTAAAGAAGTGCAAAATATTGTTGCGACACTTAATAGTTCGTCTGGTTTTGCGATTGTTTGTCCAGAATACAATGGCTCTTTCCCCGGCATTTTTAAATTTTTTATTGATCATTGGAGTTATCCGGCTACTTTTGAATATCGTCCAATGTGTTTTGTAGGTTTGGGTGGGCGATTTGGTGGGCTCAGAGCTGTAGAACAATTGCAGCAAATTATGGGTTATCGAAATGCATTTATTTATCCTCAAAGAATTTTCTTGCAAAATATTGAAGACATTTTACATAATCATGTGATTAAAGATCAAAATTTGATGGATTTGCTAGTCAAACAAGCTAAGGGTTTTTTAAAATTTGTTTCTGCATTGGAAGAAAAAAAATTAACTGCTAATTATTTGGTTTAAAATGGCACTCACTGTTCAATCGTTAAAATCCCAACTGGAAGCTTTATTTCAGTCAGCTGAGAAAGATTTTCAATCGGCTCAGACTTCTGATGATTTATACCAACTCAAAGTTAAATATTTAGGGCTGAAAGGTTCTTTTCAAAAATTGATTAAAGAGATGAAACATTTACCTTCTTCGGATAAGCCAATTTTTGGAAAATTTCTTAATCAAAAAAAAAATAGTTTAGAAAATGTTTATATTCGGTTTCGTTCAGTTTTAAAAAAACAAGAATTAAATAAACGGGTTGAGGGTGAAAAATTAGATATGAGTTTACCGGGTGTGTCGTCCACTTCAGCTGGTATTCATCCGGTTCGTCAGATTATTCAAAAAACAGTTAGTATTTTTAAAAAACTAGGTTACAGTGTTCGCACAGGACCTATGATTGAAAGCGATTGGAATAATTTTCAGGCTCTTAATATTCCTAAAAATCATCCTTCTCGTGATTTGCAAGACACTTTTTACATCGACGATTTGAATGTTTTGCGAACTCATACTAGCCCCATTCAAGTTCGAACCATGAAAGAAGAAAAACCTCCTTTAGCTATTTTAGCTCCTGGGAAAGTTTTCAGAAGGGATAACGATATTTCTCACTCTCCTACTTTTCATCAAGTGGAGGGAATGTTTATTGATCGTGAAGTTTCTATGGCTCATCTTAAAGGCACTTTGGCTTATTTTGTTCAAGAGTTGTTTGGATCTTCCACTCGTGTCCGTTTTCGCCCCAGTTACTTTCCGTTTACAGAACCTTCAGCTGAATATGATTGTTCTTGTCCATTGTGTGGTGGGAAGTCTTGTTCGATGTGTAAACAAAGTGGCTGGATGGAGATTGGAGGGTGTGGGTTAATGCACCCAAAGGTGTTGCAACTTTCTGATATTGATCCATCTCAATGGGAAGGATTTGCCTTTGGTCTGGGAGTTGAGAGACTAGCGATTGTCTATTACGGCATCCCTCACATTCGTTTATTTTTTGAAAACGATATACGGTTTTTACAACAATTCTAAAATATTAAATAGAAAGTTGACTATAAAAATTAAGGCATCAATAATAAAAATCATTATGAAATATTTGTTATGTATAGGGAGTGTGTGGTTTTTTAGTTATTCTGTTATTTCTAAAGCAGACGACAGCCTACCGTTTTATGAAACATGTAACTGGAAAAATGCAGCTTTTACAAATCAGTTAGTTAAAGATACTGAGCAATTTCTCTATGGTTCGACACAAATGAAATCTTTGTGTACAAAATGTTTAAAAGATAAAATTTTTTTAGATCAAAATACTCGTTCACTTTCGGAAGTAATGGAGCATACAGGTCGAATTCCTCCTATTTGTTTTTTAGCTGCTGGTTTGAGGAGTGTAGGGGTTTATCAATCCAAAAGAGTGAAAAAAAAATCTTATTATTATTGCGAAAGCTCTAAGGCTTCTCGTCCAGAATCATTAATGCCTTTTGTCCGATGTAATAATAAATCTGGTAAAAAAACTAATTGTTTAAATAAGAATAAAAGAAAGCGAGCAACTAACAAAATATATCCTAACAAACCTTGTTTAAGCTCTGAGTATATTCGTGCTACGGCAAAAGCTTTTAATGATATGGCTGATTGTTTTAACTTTTCCAGTTTGGAAGACAAAAAACATTTATTTGCTCTTTTTAATCATCAATCGGCATTTTTATTAAATAAAAGAGGATCGATGCCTGATGATTCAATACCAGAAGATTTATCCAAACAAAACTCTTGTTATGGGCAAGTCAGTAACGAGCAAGTTATGGATATTAATGTAGATATTCGTTATCCCACAGAGGTTTGGGGAGGGAAGTCTGGTCACTTTATTTATCGATCTGCAATAAAGAAATGTCCACATCTTAAAAATCGGATTCCACTTCTCAAATTTTGTCGTCAAAAAAAGAAAAAAGGCAAGAAAACTGTAGAACAGAAGAGAGAGCAATATCGTGCTTGCTTAGAAAAGAATCATAGTGGTGCTATGGCTTGTAATGTATCTCATAATCCTTATTCATGCTTATTTTATTCTTTATTTCAAATTCAGAAAGATAAATCACGATTTGCTATAGAAACAACCAGACAAGATTTAGCTTTGGCTGCGATTTATAGAGAAAAAATTAATCAGTTACAAACTCAAAAAACAGGCTTAAGTTTTCTCGAAAAACTAACTGCTTATTTAGGGATAGATGTAGTGGGTGATATAGAGAAACAAAAAAAAACACAATTACGAATTGTTCGATTATTAACAAGAAAATTTAAACTACCAGTTTTATCTAATGAGATGTTGTCAGTTCATGTTGATACTTTTCATAAAACAAGAGGTGAAGAAAAAACAAAGCGTATTTTTAACAATTTATCAGAGGTACATAGTTTTTTTACAGATCCTAATCTTTTTTATGATGAGAAAACTTTGCGAGTAAAAAAAACAAAAATTTTTAAAGAGCGGGATTTCAACTGGGCGTTTGTGCATTGGTTAAGACAGCCAGGGATTCATTTATCTGTTGACAATATTCCTTATTTTATGGGGTATGTTAAGAGTCGTATTCAAACAGATAGCCGTTACAGAGATTCTATTTTATCTGGTCAGTCTTTGGCATTATCAGATTTGAGCAAGGAGTTTGATCAATATGCGAAAGAAAACGATATATACAGTCGAAACTACCCTCAATCTAATGGTTTTTTAAGAGCAATAGATAAAAATCTTGGTTATTTATTCAACAAAGACAATCAATTAAAAAGAGATTTAAAAAGTATGCATAGAGATCGTCCTCTTACAGAAGGTCAGGTGAATAATTTTTTACAACGAGTGCGTTTTTCTTGTCCCACTGGGTTGCTTAAACAGGTAGAGGAACAAAAGAGAGATTCTTACAAAAAAAGTAAATCTTTCAAAAACAAGATATATTTATAGCATATTTTTAAATTATTTATTTTTTTCTATTTTATCTAATTTTATCTAAAAATTCGTATAGAATAAGCTTATTTCGGGTTAAGTGTGTAAAATTTACAGTGATTGATTAAAAAAATGTAAAATAATGTTTTATTTTTTGTTCATTTAATTGTAAAAAGTTATTTATATGTATGTATGTATGTATGAACTGTCTCTATGACTTATATAGGTTTTTTAATTGGAGCATATCAGTTAGAGAATATGAAATCATTTATTGGCGGTATTTTTGTTCTTATTGTTTCTGTGTGTGGAGTATGGGCTGAAACACCACCAACTGACACACCCCCAACTGAAACACCGCAGTTAGATGTAGACAGTTTAATTTATCCTCCCGATTGGTTAAAAGAATATACAAGTGTGCGTTCTTCCAATCAAAAAATTACCTCTTTGCATTTTTTAGATGTTGCTTGGCGATCTTTACAATCGAATCCTGTTGTAGCTTCTGATCCAAAACTTTTTGCAAAAGCTAAGTCGAATTTTGTCCCTCTATTACTAAATTTTTTAGATAACTCGAGTACACCTGTTCGTTTAGAGGCAATTCATGTTTTAAAGCAATTGAATAATCCTCCTAAAGAAATGTGGAGAAAAATAGCTGAAATAGCTCTTTCTGATTCAGCTTTTATTTTACGCACAGAAGCTTTTGTTGCTTTAGATTCTGCTGAATTTTTAGATTATTCGGTACAAGAATATTTATCTTCCGGTTTACAAAATCAATTATTAGCCTTTCGTAAAAAAACTTATCGAATTTTATCTAAGCAAGAGTATTTGTCTCCTTCAGTGGAACAAAAATTAAAACAAGCTTTTGAGAAAGAAAAATATCTTAAAACAAAATCTTTTTCTGAAATAGAACATTACTATCAAAAAGCACAAGGTAACAAATCTCTTCAGATGTTTCTTTCTAGAATACAAGATTTTGATCGATCCAGCATGGAAGTATCTGAATTTTTAGGTAATACTTTGCAAAAAAAACTATCTCATGATGATTTATTAAAAACCATTCAAACAGTTAGAGAATTAAAAATGTTTGATTCGAATACTATTGATCCAATGTTGTCTATGTTACCTCATGTAGAAGAAGAGATTCAAAAAGAAATTATTCGAGCACTTATACAAACTCGATCCATTTGGGATTTTAGTATTTTTAATAGAATTACCAATGTTTTATTTTATTTACACTATCGATCACAGTTAGAAACCTATTATCTGTTAGAAAAATTATTGTGGTCTAATCCAAAAGTGCAAAAAAGTATGGAGACTATTTTATATAGCAACCAACCATTGCATAGTGATTTGAGGAATTTGGTGTTTTCTCCTCATTCTCGTTATAGATTAGCAGGTCTTTGGTTTTTGAGTGAGATCCCTAGTTTATCAAAAGAAGACTTTAAACAAAAATTATTGCATTTTTTTTCGGGATATTCTCTTTTTAAACAAGCGATGTCTTTTTTCGGATTGCCATATTTGTTTTCTATAAATCAAGATATAGAAATACAAAAAACTCTAATCCATCAGATAAAACACAATCATTCACCTATGGTTCGCACATTTATTATCCATTGTTTTAAAAATCTGAAAATTACCGATTTTTCTATCATAAAAGATATATTTCGTGTTCTACACTCTGATATTTCAGCGAGTGTTCGATCCAATGCGACTTATGCTTTAGGATTAATTAATTGGGGTCATGATTCACTTTCATTAGATCTAAAAAATCAATTTATAGAGTATTTAATAAAAATTGTAAAAACTCAATTAGCTATTGATCGAATAACTTATCAGAAGCAATCTCAGAAGCAAAAAACAGCTAATAAAAATATTTCTATGCATGTAACTATGAATGAAGTAAAAGCAGCTATATGGGTTCTTGGTCAAATTCGTCCTCAAGAATTGGTGGCACATCAGGTATTAACAGGTTTTTTAAAAAGCTCTAGTCGTGAAAATCAGCGATTAGCTTACCGTGCTTTACAAAAGATCGGTCCTTCCGACCCTTTGGTTTTACAACAAATGAAGCAAATCGAGTCCTATATGGAAAACTGGCTACCAGTAGCTAAAGTAGAAAAAGAACAGAATTTAACCGAAGAAGAATTATTGACTGAAACTCATACAGAAACTCATAAAGATATTGATATAGAAACCAACATAAAAAACCCAAAAGAAAGTCAAAAAACAGCTACGAGTTCTTGTAAAAAAACTTTTGAAAAATAAATCTGGTATAATGGGTGTCTTTATTTTATTATTTAACTGATGAGTACATCCAGCGAGAGAAAAATTAGTGTAAATTTAGAAAAAACTGCACAGTTTTTAAATGGGTTGCTATTTACAGTTTTTATAGTATCTAGTATTTGTGCATTTTTTTTTAGTATCAAATGGTTTTATCTCGCATTATTTTTATCTGTCATTAATCTTTTTAATTTTTACTATCTTTATGTTCAAAAAAAACATGCATTGCTTGCCAATTTTGGTTTGTTGGCTTTGTTTCGTTATTTGGTTGAAAGCATTGGTCCAGAGTTTCGTCAATATCTTTATTCTGGTGATATGGAAGAAAGACCATTCAGTCGGGTTGAGAGAACAGATGTTTATAAAATTGCAAAAAACATGGATAAAACTTCTGCCTTTGGCTCACTTCTTAAGTTTGATGGAACAAGTTTTAAACTGCAACATTCTTTTTATCCGGTTTCTTTAAAAAAAATTCAGCCATTCTCTTTATGTTTTGGCAGTGAAAATAATTTAAAAAATGCTTATACTATTAACAAACCGATTATGGTTGGAGCTATGAGTTTTGGGGCTTTGGGGAAAAGAGCTGTGCAGGCTTTATCTTATGGAGCTAAAAAAGCGGACATTGCTCTTAATACAGGGGAAGGTGGTTATCCCAAGTATCATTTAATGGGTGGAGCAGATTTAATTTTTCAGATTGGTACTGCCAAGTTTGGCGTGAGAAACAAAGACGGTTCTTTTAATGCCGATTTGTTAGAAAAAATCGCTCAGCTTCCAGCAGTCAAAATGATTGAAATTAAATTTTCACAAGGGGCTAAACCGGGTAAAGGGGGTATTTTACCAAAAGAAAAAATCACAGAAGAGATTGCTGAACTGAGGGGGGTTCCGATGGGAGCGGATGTGATTTCTCCGGCAGGTCATTGTGAATGTTCATCACCTGCTCACACTGTGCGGTTTATTCAAAAACTTCAAGAAATATCTCAACTTCCGGTGGGTATTAAATTTTGTCTTGGTTCTATTAAAGAATTGGGGGAAATGCTTACAGAGATGAAAAATCAAAATTACTTTCCCGATTATATGGCTTTAGATGGTTCGGAGGGGGGGACGGGTGCAGCTCCTAAAACTTTTATGGATGACTTAGGTTATGCTTTATTTCCGGCGATAAAAAAAGTGTTTCAATTATTAGAAGAACGACAAATTCACCGAAAGTTAAAATTAGTAACTTCGGGAAAACTAATCAGTGCTGGTCGGCAGATGATTGCATTATCCTTAGGTGCTCATGCCATATATACGGCTCGTGGATTTATGCTGGCTTTAGGATGCATTCAAGCTCTTAGGTGTAACAACAACACCTGTCCAGTGGGTATTACCACCCATTCTCATAAACTCCAACATGGGCTAGATATTGAAGAAAAATCCAATCGAGTAAAAAATTATGTCCTCAATATCACTCATCATCATTATGAGCTGTTGGCTGCGATGGGAAAAACCCGCTTTACTGACTTAAGTCCCGATAACTTAATTTTTCCTCATTGATTGTTTGTCTGTTATGAGATACTTTAAAGGTACTTATGGCTAAAATAGTAATTTATTCTAAAACTTCTTGTCCGGCTTGTATAACAGCTAAAGATATTTTTAACCAAAAAGGGGCTGAATACGAAGAAATTATATTAGACAACAAGCCAGAGGATATTCAACAACTCACCAACCGCACAGGGGTTAGAACCGTCCCTCAAATTTTTATTAACGGAGAATTTATTGGTGGATGCTCTGACTTGATAGATTTAGATCGGCAAAAAAAATTAGATACTCTTTTGCAGATATAGGTAATGTGTATTCAATTCTAGTAGTATAATTATCTAGGCAAGTTTACAATATGAAAAATAAGCTTTCACAAATTAAAATTGGCATTTTAGGAGGAGGGCAGTTAGCTCGGATGTTAGCTCTTAAAAGTCACGAACTGGGTCTTCATCCTTATATTTTAAGTGCTAAAAAAACAGATCCAGCTGGAATGGTTACCAGCTTTCATGTGGAGGGAGATCTTAATTCTAAAAAAGATTTAAAAAAATTTTTAAAGTTAGTAGATGTTGTTACTTTTGAAAATGAGTTTTCAGATACAAAGCTTTTACAAAAAGTGGCATTAGAAACCCACACTCCCATTCACCCCAAGCCACAGGTGATGGGGTTGTTGCAAGATCGCCTTAAACAGAAGCAACTTTTACAATCTTGTAAAATTCCCACTGCTTATTATATTTCTGGTGAAATAGAAAAACAAGTACCTAATTTTAAGCGATTATTTCCAGATGGAGTGGTTCTTAAAAAAAGGCGAGCGGGATACGATGGTTATGGAGTTTGTATTGTTAAAAATATTTTCAAAGATTTAGAAGCTCAGAAGTTTTTTTCAAAAAATTCAGGTCAATTAATTGCTGAAGAATGGATTCCTTTTAAAAAAGAGTTAGCTTTAATTTTGATCAGAAATAGAAAAAAACAAATTGTGGAGTTACCGCTGGTAGAAACAAAGCAAGAATCAGCTTGTTGCGTATGGGTGAAAGGTCCTTGTCAACATAAGAATAAAGATTCTTTAGTTAAAAAGTTAAAAAATTTAATGAATCAAATTGATTATGAAGGAGTTATGGCTTTTGAACTATTTGAAACCAAAAAAGGTAATCTATTAGTAAACGAATTAGCACCAAGAGTGCATAATTCTGGGCATTACACTTTATCTGCTTTGAGTGAAGATCAGTTTTCTCTTCATATTAAAGCAATTTTAAATTTAGATCTCGTAGAGCCAAATTTACACACAGGAGGTTTTGCAATGTTAAATTTATTAGGTAGTAAAGCAAACTTCCCTTGGAGTAATAAAAAACATCATCCCCTACAGTTTTATTGGTATGGGAAGACTCTTTTTCGGACTGGACGCAAAATGGGACATGTCAATTTATTGGATACAACACCTAATAAAGCTTTCAATCGATTATTAAAATTAAAAAAAGATTTATTATAATAATGTATTATAATAAAAAGTTATCAATCAAATAAAAAATAAATAGGCAAAAGATGAGTGTGGTGAAAAATAAAGTTTTAGTATCTGTTATTATGGGGAGTCGATCGGATGAGCCAGTTATGGATATGACCGGACAAGTATTAAAAAAGTTTAGTGTTCCTTACGAAACAAAAATAGTTTCAGCACACAGAACTCCTCGGTTTATGCAGAGCTATGCATTAAATTGCCATAAAAGGGGTGTGCAGGTGATTGTTGCAGGTGCTGGAGGAGCGGCTCATTTACCTGGGATGGTGGCATCTCTTACGCGTCTTCCGGTAATTGGAGTGCCAGTGATGACTAAAACTTTAAAAGGGTTAGATTCTTTACTTTCTATAGTTCAGATGCCCAAGGGGGTTCCGGTGGCTGGTGTAGCTGTGGATAATGCCTATAATGCTGGTTTATTGGCTCTTAGGATACTTGCTCTTTCCCGACCAATATTAGCTCGAAAAATAAATACTTATATAAAAGAACAAGCAATAAAAAGTAAAAACAGCTAATGACAAAATTTGGAATTGAAGTTTTACTTCAAGAAACAAAATGGCAAAGTCAGTTAGAAAATAAACGGTTAGCTTTTTTAGGTCATTCTGCTAGTGTGGATTCTAAATTACAAAACTCTTTGAATCTGATTTTACAACATACATCTTTAAAATTTTCTTGTGTTTTAAGTCCACAGCATGGTTTTCAAAATACAGAGCAGGCGAATATGATTACTACAGAAAATTCATATTTTCATTTTTCTAAAAATAAAATTCCTTTATTTAGTTTATATTCTTCTCACACTCGAAGATTAACAAAAGAAATGTTATCTTGTTTTGATGGAATCATTATCGACTTACAAGATACAGGTTGCCGTGTTTACACTTATCTGACGACATTATTTTATGTGTTAGAAGATTGCTGTCAGGCTGGTAAAGAAGTATGGATATTAGATCGTCCCAATCCAGCTGGGCGAAAAGTAGAAGGCAGTGTATTAGACCCCAATTTTATGAGTTTTGTAGGAGCTGGCCCTTTGCCAATGCGACATGGGTTAACCTTGGGGGAAATCGCTCTTTGGTATTGTGCTTTAAAAAAATTAGATTTTTTGGTTCAAGTTATTTACATGCAAAATTATCAACCTGAAAAAAATCCTTGGCCTAACAATTTTGCATGGGTATGCCCCAGTCCTAATATGGTAGATGAAGAATGTACTCGTTGTTACACGGGGACTGTGTTATTGGAAGGGACTACTATATCAGAAGCTCGTGGAACTGTTTTCCCTTTAAAAGCTTTTGGTTTTCCCAAAATGGATACCAAACTAATTCTAAAGAAAATGGCTCAATATGCTCCGCATTGGATGGCGGGTTGTCAGTTAAGAGAAGAATTTTTTAAACCTATGTTTGATAAATTTCAAAACCAAGTTTGTTCAGCTATTCGATTGTATGCGACATCTCCTTTTTATGATTCGAATCTTTTTTATCCTTATCGTTTAGTGAGTTTATTTTTAAAATGTGTAAAAGAAACATATTCAGATTTTAATATTTGGCAACCACCTCCTTATGAGTATGAAGAAATAAAACCTCCGATTGATATTTTATCTGGGGATGATTTTTTACGCCATTGGATAGAAGATACTCAAGCAGTTGTTCAGGATTTAGAAAATAAATTAAAAAAAGATGAACTTCAGTGGCAAGCTGCCAGAAAGCCTTTTATGGTTTACTAATTGTTTGTTTTTTGAATCATTTGAGCTTGTAACAACTAATGAGCTTGCAACAACTCATTAGCCCGGGAGAAGTTGAGTGTTTAATTTTTGGATTTCTTTTTTAAGTAACTTTAGATTGGGATGAGCTAAAAAGGGGTCTTGTTGGATCATTTGGAAGGCTGATTTTTTAGCTTGTTGAAGAATTTTGATATCTCTAATAAGGTTTGCAATTTTAAATTCTGAAATACCAGATTGTTTAATCCCTAAAAATTCGCCGGGACCTCTTAACTCTAAATCAGCTTCTGCAATTTTAAATCCATCTTGAGTTGTTTCCATTATCGACACTCTTTGTAAAGCTTCTTTAGAAGCTTTTTTAGATAATATTAGGATACAATAACTTTTGTAACTTCCTCTACCTATTCGTCCTCTCAGTTGATGCAGTTGCGACAGACCAAATCGTTCGGCATTTTCTACAATCATTACAGATGCATTAGCTACATCTACACCGACTTCAATAATAGTTGTGCTAACTAATATTTGAGTGGTTCCTTCTACAAACTGAGACATAATTGTTTGCTTTTCTGTTGCATTCATTTGCCCATGCAATAATCCAATTTGAAAATCAGGAAATATTTTTTTAAGTTGTTCATATTCTTCTATTGCATTCTTTAAATCAATATGTTCACTTTCTTTAACTAGTGGGTACACAATATAAGCTTGCCGACCTGTTTGAATTTCGTTTTTTAAAAAATCTAAAACTTTATAACGGTTAGAATGGGTAGTTTTTTTAGTTATAATTGTTTTTCTACCTGGTGGCATTTCATCAATTACGGATACATCTAAATCTCCATAAACTGTCATGGCTAAACTTCTGGGGATCGGGGTAGCTGTCATTACTAAAAAATGAGGTTGGTAGCCTTTTTCTTTTAATCGACCTCTTTGATGCACTCCAAATCGATGTTGTTCATCAATAATTACCAATCCCATTTTATGAAACTGCACAGATTCTTGAATCAAAGCATGAGTTCCAATACATAGATTAGCCACTCCAGTTTTTAGTTTTTCTAAGATAGTTTTTTTTTCACGAGTTTTAGTTTTCCCTGTTAGCAGTACAATTTCTACATTATAAGGTTTAAGCAAAGTGGACATATTTTGATAATGTTGCTCAGATAAGATTTCTGTTGGAGTCATGATTGCACATTGGAAACCATTTTCAATGACCTGACAGCAAGCCAGTAAGGCTACAATAGTTTTTCCACACCCAACATCTCCTTGGATTAAGCGATACATAGGGGTGTTTTTAGATAAATCTTGGCAAATTTCGTTTAGAACTTTTTTTTGTGCTGAAGTGAGTTCGAAAGGTAAACTTTTTTTAATTTGATTGATTAGAGTAGAATGTTGATTCATTGGTTGAATGTGTTGTTTTTTAAAGCCAGCTTTTTTTAAACCTAAGTAAAGTTGTAAGAGAAAAAATTCTTCAAAAATAAGTCTTTTTTGTGCAGGAGATTGAAAGCTTAAATAATCTTGTGCATACTTTACTATCGGCTGATGAATTTGTTTTAAAGCAGACAATTTATCTATCAGTTGGTTTTCTTTTCTGATTGAAAGGGGTAGAGGGTCTTCTACAAAATTTGAGTCTTGTTCTAAAACTGTGAGAGTTGAATCGATAATTTTTTTAATTTTATGTTGGCTGATTTTTTCTAATTCTGTATAGATGGGGATCAGTTGATCGGTGTGTTCTTCTTCTTTATGTAGCGGAAAGATATCTGGATGATGCAATTCTGGTTGATTGTGATAAAAACCTACTCGTCCAGATACTTTAACTTTTTGGTTTATCTTAAGTCCATCAAAATAACTACGATAAGGTAGTCGAAAGTATTTACACGCAATCCACTCACTGGGAGTTTGGATAATTATTTCGTAAATTCTTCTCTTACTACTTGTGGTTATTACTTTTTTTTGTGCTATGTATCCATAGAGAGTGACTTGTGCACCGTTACTTAGAAGAGAAAAATCATGGACTGCTTTTTGACTTTGGTAAGTTCGAGGATACCAGTTAATTAAATGTTTTAAAGTTTGAATGTTTTTTTTTTGGAACACGGCTGCTAGTTGAGGACCAACTCCTTTTAAATAGCGAAGGGGAGTGTCTGCATTCAGAACTGGTTTTGGTTTTAAGTTGGAGTTGATTAATTGCTTTTTAGGTAAGGTCAATCAATCCTCAATTTCACAGATGGTTTTTAAAATACGAGCAAACACTTGATAAGGGTCTGCATTGGCTCCGGGGCGTCTATCTTCTAAGTATCCACATTTGTTTTGGTGGACGGATAGGGGAATTCGAATAGAAGCTCCACGATCTGCCGATCCAGATTTAAATTCGCTGATATGACAAGTTTCGTGTAAACCAGTTAAACGTTCCGACAGGCGATGTCCGTAGACTTCAATATGTTGGTTGTGTTTTTTTTCTAATAAAGTGATTATTTTTTGGATCACTTTCCAACCCTCTTTTGGATTTCTCATGGATTTTGTGGAAAAGTTGGTGTGTTGCCCAGCCCCATTCCAATCACCTTGCATTGGCTTAGGATCTAATGTGACTGCAATTCCAAAATCTTCACCTAAGCGATAAAGTAACCATCGTGCAAGCCAAGTATGATCAGCTACTGATAAAGGGTCTGGAGAGTCCTCTTTGAATCCACGATATCCCACTTGAAACTCCCATTGACCGGGCATAACTTCCGCATTGACTCCAAAAATCATCAATCCGGCTTTAATAGCCATTTTAGCATGTTTGTCTACTAATTCTCTTCCAAATACTTCGTTAGCACCCACCCCACAATAAAAAGGTCCTTGTGGTGCCGGGTAACCTCCGTCTGGCCAACCCATTGGGGCCTGACCTTTAAACAAAGTATATTCTTGTTCAGAACCAAACCAAGGTTCTTCTTTTTCTGCTCCGGCAGATAAAACTTGTCGCAATTTTGCTCTTGTATTAGAAGGGTGAGGAGAACCATCTGGGTTGAGTACTTCACACATAACAATAAAATGTTTCATGCCTCTCAGTGGGTCTCTAATAAAATTAATAGGTTTTAAAATTAAATCGGAATCGCCCCTTTGAGCCTGATAAGTGGACGAGCCGTCAAAAGTCCAACTGGGAAATTGATTAATTGAGATGTCTTCTTTGGGAACAATACGGACCATTTTTGTTTTAGAGCGTAATTTTTGTGTAGGCGTTGCTCCATCCATCCATACATATTCGCACATTCGTATCATTGATTGTTTGTTCCTACCTTATTTAAGTTTTTTTTAACCCTTTTTTAGTGGGTAAGATGTTAATAATGTATTGTTAGTTTTAATAATGTTTGTTTGTCAAGCCCTTAGTTGGTAATCCGTCTATTGCAAAAAATTTGGACATTTCTTTAAAAATAGAAGAAATTGGAAAACAAAAAAAACACAATACAAGAGCATATATAACTGGGATTTTTTTTAAATTCTGTGGAGACTTTTTTTTCTGATGTTCCATTGCTCAAGAGCAAATTTTCTCATATCTTCTACCGAGTCAAATTCATCTACTATTTCTACACCTAATAAAGTTTCGATGGCATCTTCTAAAGTTACTAAGCCTGTAAGAACTCCATAAGAGTCTACAGCAATAAAAATATGTTCTTTTCTTTTAATAAATTGATCCAAAATGGCGGCTACAGAGATTTGATCGGGGATCGAATGGATTGGTTTCATATATTCTTCTAAACTAATATTAAATAAGTCATGAGAATAAGCTTCTAAAATTTTGTAGCGGTGAATCATCCCCACAACATGATCTAAACTGCCATCATATAAAGGAACACGAGAAAAACGAATAGGTTGGCGTAAATCCATAACTTCTTTGATTTTCATTTTTTTATCAAAAGCGACAATAACCGTGCGGGGCGTCATAATTTCTGACACTTTAAGAGTTTTCAACATGAGGAGGTTTTTAATCATTCGGCTTTCTTTTTGTCCGATTGTGCCTTCGCTGGCCCCCATTTCAGCGGTGACAATCATATCTTCGCGAGTGATAGCTATGCTTTTTTTTCTAGAAAGCAGGCTATAGAGTTTTTCAGACATCCATACAAATGGATAGGTGAAAAGGATTAAGGCTCTTACAATATAGGCTACAAAGGGGGCAAGGGTTCTCCAATAAGAGGCTCCAACTGTTTTAGGTATAATTTCTGATACAACTAAAATTACAAAAGTTAGGATTCCAGAAGCAGCTGTTACATAAGAGCTACCGTAGAGAACATGCACTTGGGCTCCTACACCAGTTGCTCCAGCGGTATTGGCGATTGTATTGAGGGTCAGGATAGCAGCAAGTGGGCGGTCCATCTTATTTTTTAAAGATTTTAAAACAAATCCATAGTTTTTCTTTTTTTTGATGGTTGCTCGCACATAAACAGAAGTAATAGAAAGCATGACGGCTTCTAAGAGAGAGCAAATAAAAGAAACAAAAACTGCCAGAAAAAAATAAAAAAGCAATAATCCCATTATTTAACAGACCCCGATGCTAACAAAGTTTGCAGAACAAGGGCAGTTTTTTTTCTGTGGATTTTTATAAAAAAGGGGTTTTTAAGGTTTTTAGGTTTTTTTTGCATGTATGTTTTCTGAATCCATAAAGATTCGTGTGCCAGTCACTCCTTTTTGACCCTGATATTTACCCGTGTAGGGTTGAGTAGTTTTTTGATCCATTTTACAAAACACCATTTGGCAGATTCTTCGACCAGCACATAAACGAATGGGTAAAGTATTGGCGTTATAGAGTTCTAAAGTGAGTTGACCTTCGAAGCCCGGGTCTACCCACCCTGCATTTTGAATAAAAAGCCCCATTCGACCAACAGAACTGCGTCCTTCTACAAAAGCTGTTAAATCATCGGGTAATTTTATTTTTTCCATAGTAGTTGCTAACACAAAAGAGTGAGATGGGACAATAAACTCTTTAGCTATAATTTTTTGATAATTGGGAGCTGAATTAAAATCTAAAACTCCTGTATTCCAATGGGTAATGGTTACAAATTCACCACCTAATCGCAAATCTACAGAAGCCGGTTGTATTAAAGAGAGATTTTCTGGTTCAATAGATAGTTCTTTATTATGAATTCGTTTTTTAATACCTTTATCAGAAAGGATCATGTTTTTTTCTTTTCTTTGCTTTGTTTCGAATATTTTTTAATTAGTTCTTCTTGGACACTGTTCGGCACAGGTGCATATTGAGAAAATTCCATTGTGAACTCTCCCTTTCCTTGAGTGGCAGAGCGTAATTCTGTGGAGTAACTAAACATTTCTGCTAAGGGGACTTCTGATTCAATTGTGACAAATTGGTTTTGTGAGTGAGTATTTTTGATCACCCCTCTCCTTTGATTGATCTGACCAATCACATTCCCTTGAAATTCATCTGGAGCAGATACTTCTAACTTCATTATTGGTTCTAAAATAATAGGTTTAGCTTTAGGGAAAAACTCTCGGAAAGCTGTGCTTCCACAAATTTTAAAGGCTAATTCACTGGAATCGACATCATGATAAGCTCCGTCTGATAAGATGGCTTGGACACCTACAATGGGAAAGCCAATTAAAGGTCCTTTTTGCAGTTGCTCTTGAAATCCTCTGTCCACAGCTGGAATGTATTCTTTAGGTATACGTCCTCCGGTGATTTTGCTGATAAATTCATAAGGTTTTTCAGCGTTCATTGGGAGAGGGCTGAATTTTCCAACTACTTTAGCAAATTGACCAGCTCCACCTGTTTGTTTTTTATGAACATAGTCAAAATCTATTGATCGAGTGATGGTTTCTCGATAAGCCACTTGAGGTTGCCCGGCCTTGACCTCACATTTGAATTCTCTTTTCATTCGTTCAATGTAAATATTTAGGTGCAATTCTCCCATACCTGAAATTACCGTTTGCCCAGATTCTTCATCTCGATGGACACGAAAGGTGGGATCTTCTCGATTAAACTTTGCTAAAGCCTTACTAAAATTACCAGTGGCTGTCCGATCTTTTGGTTCAATTGCCAAGGAGATTACAGCAGATGGAACAAACATAGAAGTCATTGTGTATTGTATTTTTTCAGAGCAAAAAGTGTCTCCCGAAGCACAGTCCACTCCAAAGAAAGCGACAATGTCTCCTGCCTCTGCAGAAGAAATGTCTTCCATTTCGTTAGCATGCATGTAAACAATACGCGGAATTTTAACTTTCTGATTTGTGCGAGTGTTAAAAATAAAATCGCCCTTATTGATACGACCTTGATAGAGTCTCATGTAAGTTAGCTGTCCAAAGCGAGTATCTTCTAATTTAAAAGCTAGCCCTACAAATGGTTTTTCTGTGTCACAAGATAAAACCACAGGTTTTTCGTTTGCTTGTTGATCCAATGCAATGTTTTCAACTTCTCCCGGATGAGGGAGGTAATCAGTGACAGCGTTTAGAACGGGCTGAACTCCTTTATTTTTAAAAGCGGAACCCATAAAAACTGGAGTAATATCTAAAGATACAACTGCCTTTCTCACAGCTTGTTTAATTTGTTCTTCAGTGGGTTCTTCTTCGTTAAGAAATTTTTCTGCTAAAAAATCGTCAAAATCGGATAGTGCTTCGATCATTTTTAGACGATATTGTGTGGCTTGCTCTGTTAGATTTGAAGGAATTTTTTGATAAGAGACTTTTTCTCCTTCTGATCCTTCAAAGTAAATGGCTTTCATGGTGATTAAGTCCACTACTCCCTTGTGTTGACTTTCTAAACCGATAGGAATTTGCATGAGAATGGCATGATGACCTAGTTTTTCTTTTAACATCTTGCTTACGCGAAAAGGATCTGCACCCGCTCGATCCAACTTATTGATGAAAGCAATGCGAGGAACTTTGTAGCGACGCATCTGCCTATCTACTGTAATAGATTGAGATTGGACTCCGGCAACACCACATAAAACTAAAACGGCTCCATCTAATACTCTCAAAGATCGTTCTACTTCAATTGTGAAGTCGACATGTCCTGGGGTGTCAATAATGTTAATGGCATGATCTTGCCATTCCACATTAGTGGCCGCCGATTGAATAGTAATGCCTCGTTCTTTTTCCAACTCCATCGAGTCCATTTTGGCACCTACGCCATCTTTACCGCGAACATCGTGAATTGCATGGATTCGCCCTGTGTAAAATAGCACTCGCTCGGTTAGGGTGGTTTTTCCAGAATCAATATGTGCAGAAATTCCGATATTTCGGACTTTCTGAACACTCCATTTTTTACTCATTAAAGTTCCTTTTGTATTTTTTACACTCCTACTTTAGTCGTATCAATCAAGGCTTGGTAGATTTAAACTGACCTATTTTGATTCGAAAAGTGGTGATAAAAAGACAATCTATATAAAGATAATCTATATATATGAAAATAACTATTTATAAGTTTAGAATCAAGCTTGGATAGTAAAAAAAACTATTCTGACTGAAATATTTAATATTTTATTTACAAATACTCAATATATATATTATAGAGTGTTGTATGTTCTGAAAGTACATGATTTATGGACTCATAAATCGATTAAAGCTATTTAATTTAAAAGAATTTGTAAAAAAAATAAAATTCATTAAAAAGCTCATTAATTAAAAGAGATTTTTTTTGGGGAGGAGAATGATGAATTGGCGGGGTTTTTATATTTTTTGGTTTTCTATTTTGGGTTATTTCTATCCTCATTTTTTGTATGCGGAAGGAGGAGGGGATAAATGTCAAAAAGTTTTTAGTGATGAGGTTTTTAACGATGAGGTTTTTTCTAAAGAGAATCAAAACATTCATCCTTCGCGGTTATATTACGAAAAAAAAGCCACACAATTAGCTCAAGGACACAAAAAATTTCATTCTGAATTTACAGATGTTATTAAAGATCATGAATTACAAAACTCGTGGAGAGAAGAGCCAGATACTCCAACTCTTCTTAAAGTGTTTCTTCCGCCTCATACACATTTTATAGGTCATCAGTTGTTTCTTCCGGGGTCTATGACTGCTGTAAAGATGAGTCAACCTGGGCATGCGTTGATGATTAGAGCTTATTATCAATATAAGGCTCAACGTTTGGGAACAAATGTGGCTTTTAATATTAAAGCTTTAGAAAGTAACATGAACAATTCAGATGGTAACAAGTGGTTAGTGCGAAATGATGCTCAAGCTGCTATTTTATTTTTGCACGGAGGAGGGAGTAAATCTGCCGGAGCACATGTGGCTGAACACATGATTAGTCACTTTAGCAGTTATAATATTGATGTGGTGGCTCCTGATCTTCCTTGGCATGCGGAAGGTCACCGTGAGTTTTTGGGTTCTTTTGTAGATGAAATCAAAGCTTTAGGTGTTTTTGCTAAAAAATATATTCCTTCTCATATTCCCTTGTTTGTTTGGGGTCATAGTTTGGGATCTTTATTTGCGGAACAAATTATGAGGATGTCTGATCAATCCGAAAAATTATTTTTTTTTCATAACAATTTAAAAGGGGTGATGATTTTTTCCACAGCTGTAGATGCAGCTCCTGGAAAGCCAGTTATAGATAAAGTTAATGCCTATACCGATCGACATAGGAAAGCATTTCTTAAAACCGATCAATTTGCTGAAAGTGAAGCCAATTTGTGGTCCAGCATTGTAGAAGATGGAAAAACCAGTCTGCTTGGTTCTTTTTTTGGTATGTGGACTATTGTTCAAAATGATCAGACTCTACCTGATCACAAAGGAGATAAATACATTCCTGCCTTAATGGCAGTTGGTCAGTTTGATCCTATAGTTTATATTGGATTTGAAGATTTATTTCACAATTTTTATGATAAACTCACTAATGTTGAAACACATTATCTGACAAAACTTCCTTATTTCACAAACCCCAATGGTCCTCCTCAAAGAGTAGGGCATTTGCTCGGAGATTATTTAGATAAATCTACCAGAGATCCTGTGCATTATGTTTTAGCACAGAATTTTATTAAAAAGCACTTGCATTTGCACACACTAAAAAAAGTGAAAGAAAGTCGCCCCACATCTCCACTGATCGTTCTCACTCAGTTATTTGCTAATGATTTGGCTTTTCGAGAGTTTTTGGACGATTTTCATTTTTTTAAAGAGAAGAAGACGGGAAATTTTGTTCAATTGTATCAAAAGACTATGCAAGAGACAATGGATCAAATTCGAAAAATCCTCTACCCTTATAGAAATTGGTCTTCTCGAGTATATTATTTATTAAACGAACTTTCTTCAGCTCATTCTAAAAGTAAGGTTATACAATATAAAAAAGAGTTAGATAATCTCATCAATTACTACGATACTACTCTCTCTAAAGATCATCATTTTAAGCTTATCCAGTTTTTAAATAAGTTAAGAGATGAAATGGAGTTTTTCTTATCTAATCAATATTTTGCAGGAGTAAACTTTCTATCAACAGAAATAAAAAATGAATTTAATAGATATTTTGCAAGTCAAAGTAAAAATATATATTCTTCTTTTATTCAACAAATTTTAGTGGCTGAAGATTATGATTCAGGTCTATCTATTCTTTATAAAGAGAATTTACCATCTTATGTATTAAAGCAAGCACTTCCTTTTATTGAAAAATACTTTACTGTTAAGCAAATTATGGATGGACACTATATTCCTACCAGAAAGCAATTAAGAAAAAGGGCATGGATTCAATCAAAAAGTTTCGAAAAACAAACTCAAAAAAATAAAATTCATCTCATTTTAGAAGATATATCTAAAAATGTAAATGGTAGGATATTTTTTCAGACAAGGATTAGCGATTTATTGAGGCAAAAAGAACGACTCTCTAAAGAATACAATCAATTATTTATTAAATCTCAAAAACAAATCAAATTAATTAAAGTAGCTTTGGTAGATGCTCTTTCAAATCCTCCTTTTCAGTTAAGAGATTCTTACAATCAAAGTTATAAAAAATTTCAAGCTTTGGAACAAACTTCTAATAATTTAACACAAATGATGGAAGAGTTAACTATTCCTGTCCTTATCAATAAGGAGGGTCTTTCTATCAAGAGTGCCGATCAATTGATTCGGACTTATCAATCAGATGTGGATCAGTTGAATCAACAATATAGAGATTATATTGATAATAGGCGACAGATTAGAGAACAGTTAATATCTGTTATTAGTCGTAATGGTTGGAAAGATTATAAATATCAACAAGCGGTATGGGATATTTATGGCAAACCAAATGAGGAAGTAACCGATAAATCATCGACTCATAATTTGTTTTTTAAATTAACAGACACATTAAACCAGTTAGCTGAAACGGAGGCAAAACTGTATCATTTAAAGGAGCAATATACAGAACAGTTAAAAAATTATCAAATTTATATGGACGATTTAGGGCGATTGGTTGGTTCGGCAGAAGGTGATATAGATTGGATTTTTCAAGCTACCAATACTCATCAATTTGATCGGGTTGTTGTTAAAGATGTTTTAAATCCAAAATTTCTCTCTAAGAAAAATATTTTTGATCAGAATAGAAATGTGTATGCTCCTTTTGGTTGGGAGAATAACTATTTTAATCAAGATCGAGATTCAATACAAGAATACATTAGTAAAAAAAATGAATCCATTAAACAGATTCTTACAATATGGCATCAAATGCATTCTAAATCTTTACCCTTGGTTCCGGTGGTTGTGCCGACAGAAATAAAACATAGAGATTAAAAATGAAAGTTATAGTATGAAAGAAAAGCTAACAAAAAAAGCTGTGATAACAAAGTGTGCACCAGCTCCTGTGGGAGCTTATTCTCAAGCTGTTCAAATGGGGCAATGGTTATTTTTATCTGGTCAAATTCCTTTAAGTGTTGAAACTCAAAAGATGGTTGTTGGAGATATGGGTGTTCAAACTGAGCAAGTGATGAAGAACATACAAGAAGTGCTTCAATCTGTTGGAGCGAGTTTTTCGAATGTTGTGAAAGTCACTATTTTTTTAAAAGATATGAAGCATTTTCCACAAGTTAATGATGTATACAGCCAATACTTTAAAAGCCCTTTCCCTGCTAGGTCTTGTGTAGCTGTGCGAGACCTACCCAAAGGTGCTGAATTAGAAATAGAAGCCATCGCCTACTTGGATTAAATTATAATCATTTAAATTGGATTCAGTCGCCTCTATTATAGAGGGCATCATTACTATTATGAATAGCTTTGTCAATAGTTGCTTTACTACAAATGAAAGTACTTGTAGCCCCTATTGCTGCTACTATAAAACCATTGATAAACAAAGAATTAAAGCTCATTCTTTTGCCAAATAGTGCTAATAATGGAATACCCATAAGAGAACCAGTAAGACTTCCAGTTATTATTGTTGAATCTTTAAGATTAAGAAGATTTGGGTCTAAAACTACATCATCACGATATACCCTTAAGGCTGTGTCTGCATCTATAAAGCCTATAAGACATCCCAAACTTGCTGAAGCAATATTTGCCATTGCAATCGCTGGAAGTACCACTTTTGTGACTTTAAAAGAATTGTTTTCATTATTTAGATATTCAAGAGCCATATTATTTATTGCTGGCATGTCTTCATTACTGCATTTTGCGACAGATTTTTTATATTGTGTCAATAGATTATTTTGATCTTCTTGATCTTGTGAGCCTGGTTGACTTTCAAAATCTGCCATGCAGACTGTTCCATCTTCTTTTAAATAAAGTGCATGGGATAGTGGTAAAATCTGATCTTGCATGTTTTGATTTTTCATATTTTGATCTTTCATATATTGATAAGACATTCCACTTGCAAAACTAAAATTTTGAAATAGCATTACAAAACTCACAGCTATTAATATTGGATACTTTATTTTTAAAAATTTTTTCATAATTTAAGTTTCATTTTATTATTTATTTTACTTTATTATGTTTTTTTTAAATAGACTACATATTTAACACACACTATAAGTGCTTAGAAAGAATATTATACAATTTAGGCACAATTTAATGGATTATCGTGTAATATTTACATTCATCTAAAAAACATAAAAATTTAAAACTTGCAAGGATGATTTTCATCAATAAATAAACAAGATTTTATAAAATCACCAGCACCATTGTTAGCATAATTTAAATTTCCATTATCATCATAATCAGTTTGTGTTACGGATACTATTTTATCAAATCGATACTGTACCAGTAAAACTTCATTATCCGATATATCTTTAACCAATGTGTCCGAATCTCTCTCTAATAATACCAAAACTCCAATACCACCATCGATAAAACTCACTTTCACTGTTTGGTCAGAATTAACAGTAATAGAGCAAGGTTTATTTGTAAATTCCATACCTTCAATTTGAGGTTTTTTTCCCTTCCATGGAACGAGTTCACACCCATGGTAAGTTTTTATTTTTAACTCAGGAGCAGACCAAGGTGCTGTGCGAATAGTTTGCATAATGTAGTTTTTGTTAAGCACTTCAGAACGCCCTTGTACAGCCATTTGTGGATTTCGCATATCCATTACAGAACTGCAATTAATAAAAGCTACAAACAAGGCTCCTATAATAATACTTGTTATAACAATCGTTATTTTTTTAGTCATTAAGATCTCCTTTCATGAAGACAAAAATTCTAACCTTAATCAATAGTAGAAAAATCTTTTGGTTTAAAATTAGCTTTGTTCGTAATACAAGCACTGTCACCTGTAGCCTTTATCACAAATAAACCTTTTTTTGTTGCATATAAATCAGCATTTTGATAAAGCTTTAAATAGGCTATAGCTCCATAAATTTTTCGATCTTTATATTCTGGAAAAAACACAGTAAATTGCTTTAATGTTTCTAAAAAACGATCAACTGCATGAGCCCCTAAAGTAGATTTTACCTCTGTAGCTACTAACTCGTGACCATTTCTGGCAATAATGTCAACCTCGCAACGCTTGCCTTTAATAGAATATGTTGCTTGATAATTAGGAAATATACCTGTAACCTCGATACCTCTTTCTTGCAAAATCCTTAACAAACAACCTGATACTAGACTTTCTACTAACTCACCCCACTTGTTGCTAAATAAGTGCCTTAATTTTTTATCCTCTTTTGCCAATTCTTTTATCATACGATCAGTCTCTTGCATTCGACGATCGGTTTCTTTTTGGATTGCTCGTATTTCGAGTATGTCTTGATCATGTTTTTTTCGTGCTAAAGCGTTTTCCTGCTCATGTTTTTTTCGTGCTAAAGCGTTTTCCTGCTCATATTTTTTATGTGCAAGAGCAGTTTCTTGCTGATACTTTTTATGTGCAAGAGCAGTTTCTTTTAAAATAGAATAAATTTCATCAAAAGAAGGGGTTGTTTGTGGCATATTCTTAATACTCCTTATAAATAACAATTACTTTATAATACTTAATTTATAACTCTATATAATGTATTTTGCAAGTCAAAATCAAGCAAATGGGTCTTTCAAAACCTTTATTTATTGGCTTTATCTAGCCACTTTAATTGTTAACATATACAATTGAATGGGCCATTATAATAATTACATTTTTTCTTTATTAAAATTTTTACAAAAAATTAGACATTTTTTTTAAAAAAGATTGGACAGGTAAAATTTGGATATTGTTTAAAGTATAACTTTTGTTTCCTGTATAGAGTAAAAAAGCTTTTGTTTGAGGATAGTCATTCATAAAAGTTAAAAGACTTTTTTGATCTTCTGTTCTAATCCGATTAGATGATTTAACTTCAAAAGCTTTTAAACCTCTTTCTCCATACAGTATAAAATCTACTTCTTTTTTATGATCTTGTGTATGCCAGTAAAAAAAGTCATAATTCCAATTTTTATAACTATTTTGTGCTTTCATTTCTTGAAAGATTAAAGTTTCTAAAGCTACTCCAGCTCTTGCCTGAAAGGAATCCAACGGTCCAGCAGGTCTCAAAGTTTGAAATACACCTACATCAAAAAAATAAAACTTCATACTTTGGATCAGTTTTCTTTTACTTTTTTTTGTCCAGGGCTTTAATTCATAAGAAAGCAAAGTATCTCTTAGAATAGCAAAATAATCCGACACCACTTTACGATGAACTGAACATTCTCTGGCAACATTATTGATATTGAGCAAAGAGCCTTGAGAAAAGCTGGCAGATTCTAAAAAGCGAGCAAAGGCAGGAAGATTTCTGGTTAAACTTTCCTGTTGTACTTCTTCTTTTAAATAAGTATGAACATAACTGCTTAGAAATTTTTTTGGATTCGAAGCTTGGCAAGCCATAGGCAAGTGACCATATTTTAAAGATTTAGTTAAAGAAAAATCTTTACCTAATTCTTCTACTGTGAGAGGGTAGAAATACTCTGTTAAAGCTCGACCAGCGAGTAAATTAACTTGTTTTGATTTGAGCTTTCGTGCACTGGAACCAGTTAGAACAAATTTTATTTTTCTTTTTTCAATTAGACGGTGTACTTCATTTAAAAGTGATGGGATTTTTTGAATTTCATCAATCACTACCCATTGTTTAAAAGAGTGAGGGATATAATTCGATAGACGGCTGGGATCAGCTATAAACTGGGTGTAAATTTGAGAATCTAATAGATCAAAAAACAAAGCTTTTTTTTGATATTTATGTTCTACAAAACAAGATTTTCCCACACCTCTGGGACCTAATAAAAAATAGCTTTGTGTAGAAGATGGCTTTAGTGTGCGAGGATACATGTAGGTTATTTTAAAAGATTTATTAGCAAAAATAAAGAAATTTTAACCTCATATCTCCAAAAATCAACAAAAATAGGAGTTTTTAACTCCATTTTTACTCTTAGACAGTAAAAAAACTAATAATAGTAAAAAACCAATTAAGTATCTCAACTTATTAAAAAATCTGATTATTTACTGGATTTTTTAAGAGGTATTTTTGCAAAAAAGGTTTTTTAATTGAGAAAATCTAGAAGGTTTGTATTTTTCATACTCTTCTTGTTTAATGTAGAGTCCCATAAATTTTATCTTTTTTTGAGCTTGGTTTATATCAGTGCACCACTGATACAGTCTTTCTATTTTTTTAATATCATCTAAGTCTTCTCTTCCTTTAGTTTCTACAATATAAATTTCTTTTTCAGATGTTTTTATTAAAAAATCAGGATAGTAATCTTTTATCTCTCCATTAGTGGTTTGGTAGTCAATTTTAAAATGAACAGAAAAATAATTTTTAGCATAAGATATAATGTCATCACAATTTTTAAGAAAGCTTGCAAATTCTAATTCAAAATGACTGTCACCTACTATTTTATTAAATGCACTTTTTTTTGGGACAACAAAGCTTTGTTCTTTAATAACAAATGGGCGGGATTTACTAATTTTAATATAATCTCTAATTTCTACATCTCCTTTATCAACAACAGTCAGGTTATTTATTTCTTTCTTAAAGTTTTCAATAATTGTTTTTGTGACTTCTAATTCAGAAAGATTACGGAGAATATTCAAATTATCTAATTTAATTTTTTTTGTAAAAAGATAATTTATTATAAATTCTTTTACTTTTCCATATAAGATATCATGACTTCCAAATAACCGAAGTTCTTTTCTTATAGTTTCTGCAAAATACCCAATAACACTTGAATAAGAAGGAATAAAATTACTATCAAATAAAGTTTTATGTGTTATTTCTCCAGATGTAATATCTCGAAATACAATTTCTTTTTTTTCTTCTTCACTAAATTGTTTTATTTCTATTTTTTTATGAGAGAATTGACTAGGATTTAATTCCGATAATTTTTTGTACTCTCTGCATATTCTTGGAGATAAAATAGGGATTTCAATATCTAATTTTTGAATATCTTTTTTTATATTTTTCTCATCTATCTCTATAAGCAAAGGAGCATTTGGTTCTGTGCCTTCACCCATTCTTTTGGTTTCTAATTCTACTCCTTCATGCTGTATAGATTCTACAAAATCCATAAAAGCAGGAGTGCCAACAACACTAACATATTCTGTAATATCTTCTCGTCCCCAATACATTCTTCTTAATCCTCTTCCTAAAGTTTGTTCTGGTAAAATATTACTTTGTGCAGTATAAGCTCGAAGACCTACAATGGTTGTAACATTTTTTACATCCCACCCTTCCTTTAGCATTAAAACAGATACAATAGCTTTATAAGGGCTTTGTTCTTTACTGGTATAAATACGTTGAATATTTGTAAGAAAAATGTTTCCAGTTTTTTTAACTAAACCAATGTTATCTTGTAAATGTAAGTTTAACTGAAAGTCATTTTTCCAGTTTTGCCCTTCAAAACCATTTTCTGGTAAAATAGGATCGTTAAAAAATATTTTAAGCCCTTCAAAGTCAGATCGAATACGATCTAAAACAATAATATTAGGTGTGATAATTAAAAAGTTTCTTGCCAGAGTGGAATGAGCTTCATAAAGTTTATGAAAAAAACTCCAAGCAACAAGTAAGCTTAGTACTTTTGTTTTACCTGTTCCTGTAGCCATCTTAATTACCATTCTTAACCATTCTTCAGAAAATTGGCTTGAAGAAACAACACCAGAACTATCGTATCGAATGAGATCATATTTATTTTTAGCTTTAGCTACTTCGTAAAGAAAAATTACTGTTTCAATTGCTTCTCTTTGAGCAAAGTAATATTGAAAGTTAATTATACCTTCTTCTGTTTTTATAGGATGTTTTGTTTGAAATCACCATTTAAGTAAGGTTTTGCTGGTGACACTTGCTCCTTCATATTGGCAATTTCTCCACTTTTTTATTTTCTGACGAAGTTTATGTACTAAAGGTGGTAGGAGTTTCCCATAGCCCCTTTGTCTTAAATCTTCATCTGCTGGAAACCAGCGAATGTCAGGATTCAGTATTTCATAAGGAGATTTTGGAAAATTTTTATGTAACGCCATTAGCTTTTAGTCTTTGCTGTAAATTCTATTTTTAATTCTTTAACAAATTCATAAATATTAATACACAGTATATTTTCTTTTTCACAAACATCAGGAATTTTAATTTTTTTAGGTGCTTTTTGTTCTGCAGTAACCACTATAGCATTGTCACACTTAGCATGAGCTATTACCCAAGGGTCAGCCATAGACCTACCTTTTTGTTGATTAACCAATTGTGGATATGTTTTCATAATTTTTCTTAAATAAATTTGAACAGATTCATCAGGTTCTTTAAAAAGATCTGAAGTGTTAGTGATCCATTTCAAAAGATCATCATCAATTTTTTTAATCTCATCTTTAACTTGCTTTGTGGCAAAAATTATACCTTTTTTACCTAAATTTTTAAGTAATTCCCAATATCCTTTTGTAAATTGGGGAGAGTAGTATTTTGTCCAAGGTTCTATAAAAACATTGGTATCCAGGCAGTATTTTATCATATTGCACCTGTTGTTTTAATAAGTTGATCTTTTATAGCTTTTTCCAAACTGTTAAGTTTCATGTCTAAGAGATTTGAAGCTTCTCTTCCAGTTAAGGTTCCTTCTTTATACGAGAAAAATACAATTTTTGTAAAACTTTCCCCATTGGCACGAATTTTTAAAAGGCTGGCATGAGGTCCACCTTTGTTTGTTTTCATTTTCTTCTCTAATTCATTTCTATAGTGAGCAGATTCTTTGATATATTCTTTTTTAAGAGTTTCAAAAATACGAGGCTTTATAAGAGATAGGCTTTTTAATCTAATGAGCAAAGCCAGGCTACTCACTTTTAATTTTTTACAATTTAAATTTATAAATTCTTTTAATTTTTTATCTGTAAAATTACTTAATTTTGGAAAAGTTTTTATTTTTTTTTGTGGCATTAGTATTTCACCTGCTACTTGATTGCAAAAATATTCTGTATTTGATTTTTGAGCATTATTTTTTGGTAAAAAATGGTTAGGTACACCAGAAACATCTAACCACAAGTGAGCTAGTTCGTGTAAAAGTGTAAATAATTTTGCACTATCAGAATCTTTTGAGTTAACAAAGATAAAAGGAGCATAAGGATCTGAAATAACAAAACCCCTTGCTTCTTCAACTGGTATGGGGTTATGAGAATTTAAATTACTGGTGCGAGAAATAAAAATACCTTTTTTTTCACATTGATCGACCCAGTGGTTAAAAAGCACTCCTGTATTATTAATATCAGCTAACAATTTACAGTAGGTTTTTTCATTTTCCCAAATGGTATTTATAATATTTTGTGCGGTTTTTCTGACAGAAGATTTAATATTCATTGAGCCAATAAATGAAAGTTTATTATGTCCCTGTTCTTGTAAATATTGACTAAGCCAGGCTTGGCGTTCTTGTGTATGTCTCATAAAGAATACTAATGGGGGACTATACTTAGGTTCTTTACCTCCCACAGTACGAAAATCTTTGAGCAAAGGAAAATCTCTTGGAGGGTGAGGAAGATAAAAAGCTGCCAGTGGTCTTCTATACACTTTTGACATTTTTTCAGCTTGTGCGAAGCTTGGTTTACTGATTCCTTGTTCCCAATCTTTTAATATATCTTCTGAAATTCCTATTTTTTTAGAAGCTTCAGTAATAGAGTAGTGAGCTTTTTCTCTGGTCCATTTAATAACAGAAGGAGTAATAAGTGCTTTTTGTGTTTTCATATTCTTATTTCGATTACTTTCATTGTATCATTTCCAAAAATATCTACAATCTTAATAGCAATTTTTCTTCGACCTTTTTTTTAAATATTCGTGAAGAATATTTAATAACATCTCTTTTTTCCGCTTCCGTCAAATTCATTTTCATAATCTTTTTTCTCTAAAATAAAAAATTATTTCATCCATTAAAAAGGAAGATCATCATATTTTTGTTTTTTATTAGTTTTTTGTTTTTTAGCAATTAGTGTTTGGCTATCTATAATTTCAAAATGACTTTCTCCATTAATTTTTTGTATGGAATATCTATTTTGGGTATGTTGAGATAAAATTTTGTCATTAAGTAACTCTGCATAATATCGACATTTGTTATTTTGTAATTGCTTTAAATGTTCTTCACTAATCCGATCATATTTTGAACTAAAAGATAATAATACTGTAAGCTGGTTATTGTTTTCTGGATCTTTAATTGCAGTTACAATTTCTTCAATTTCTTGATCATTAAATTTAAAGTGTATTATATTCATCAATACTTGTCTTGCCCAATTAAAATCACTACCCTTAGCTTTAAGAAATTGATTTAAAAAATGCTTTTTAACAGACGAGTATTGAGAAAACTCTTTTGTAATTAATCTAATTATATCACTAGTATTTGATTCAAGTTTTTTTACATCTAATGACATAGCTTGTATTTCACTTATAAACCCTTTTGGATCATAATTACCCAACTTTATGGGAATAATAGGAATATTTCTGGCTAATGCAAAACCAATTTCTTGATTCACCCACAAGCTTTTACAAGAATTTTCAGTAATGAGACAGAACATTATTTCCATTGAATTTAAAGCTTTTTTAATTTCCTGTTGCCATTGTTTTGCTGGTTCAATATCCTTATGAGCTACAAAACAGGAAAGATTATATCTTTTAAGATGGTCTTTTAATTTCTTTGCAATATCATAATTTTTTACAGAATGACTGATAAAAACTCTCAAACAATTTTTATCCCAAAAATCTGGAATTTTAGTATTCATAATTTTATTTTCTTTATAGATATTAAGATCAGCTTTGTATTCTAAAAATTCTTTTTTAGCTTCTTCAGGAAACAAATATTGATACATGTCATACATTATTGTATTATCTAAGTTTTTAATAAGATTTAATATATTTTCATAAGAAAAATGTATATGATACGAATTACCAAAATCATCATCTGTATAAAGTAAATCTTCAATTGAATCTTTGTCTTTTATATATTCTTCAATAAAAAAGAAGCCATTAGTTTTACCCATTTCTATAATTTTTTCTGTAATTTTTGGGATAAATTCAAATCTTTGCTTCTTCGTTAAATTCATTTTTTTTCTCCTTACAAAATACTGCGTGTATTACTTTCTAAAAACTCATCTTCCAATTATTAATTAGTTTATCTTCTTCATTATTGATTACTTCCTCTATATCTCCAGAATAACTTAAAACAGTCAATAATTTTCCATAAGAACCAAGACTCTGAACTTCCTCCTTAACCTGGAGCAATTTATTTCCACTTAACCAGTTTCTAACATCAATTTCGTCTTCTTCATGTTCTATTTGAGAAAAGTATTTTTGATTTTTATTGATTTTTGCTGTTAGTGAATTGGTTGGTACTGGGGATTTTTTGGTCGGCCAAACTAATTCTGGTAGAGATTTCATAGATTGAGACAGAAAACAAAAATCTACTTTCATTCCCTTACTTACTATAACAGCGACAGCATCTTCAGATAAAGAAGTGTATCTAATAGCAGAAGAGATAAGAGAAGTTTTACAAGATTCTGCAATTTTTTTTATAGCGGAAAGTCCTGAAATATTTTTTCTAATTATAGGTTGAATTAAATTACTCGGCATTAACAAACCAGAGGCAAAATAATCTGCTTCCATTTCATAAGAATCACTAGACACAAATCCAGAAGAAGATTGATGAGTACCATCTCCTTCATCAGGTAAAATATGATCCAAATGCCCTTCAAGAAAATAATGACCTAATTCATGAGCAATAGAAAATCTTTGAAAACCTTCACTTTTAATATAAGTAGAATACATAATACCAAAAGAATTTCCATGTCGGAGCAATATACCTGATACACCTAAAGGGCAGACTTTTGGTTCAATCAGAATATTATGTTTATCGGCTACAGCTAATAAATCAATAGGTAAAGAATTATCTCCAGATTTTTTTGCAATATTTTCACCTTTTTGTGTTGCTATTTTTAGTTTAAAATTTTGATTCATGAATCTCGTTTTTTTGTGGCTTGTGAAGATTTATTCCGCTTTACCAACATTTTGATAAAATCTTTAGCTAGTTTTAGATCATTTCCAGTTAGTTTGCTAAAATTTCTAAACAGAGGATCACCAAATGCAGACATTTCAGGATTATCAACACGACCTAGTAGATAATCAGTAGTTACATTCAAAGCTATTGCCAATCGTCGCAAATTATCAAAAGAGGGTTTTCTTGAGCCAATTTCAAAGTGGGCAATAGAACTTAGAGGCAAATTTGCATTTTTAGCTAACTCGCTCTGGTTCCATTGACGCACTACTCTGGCTATTTTAAGCCGTTTTTGGAACTTTTCAGAAGGTTTACTGTTACTCATAATAAAAAATCGCCATAAAAAAAATGTCTAACTTGACATATTATATTTTTGTTCCTAAATTACCTCTAAAATGTAAATAATAAAATGACGAAATCGCCAAGTCAATAGGAGTTATGAAAAATGTATGTATTATTACGAAGTGGTAATTTTTTAATAGTAGGAAGGAAGTATTATGGATCAAAATAAGCCTTATAGAGTTCTCTCATTAGATGGAGGAGGTATGAGGGGTCTATATACAGCATCTGTCCTGCAATCTCTGATGAATTGCTTTTCCCAGTGTTCAAATAGAGAAAACAAAGATATTGGAAAAGGTTTTGATCTAATAGTTGGAACGAGTACAGGAGGAATCTTAGCTTGTGGATTAGTCGCAGGTATTCCTATTAATAAAATGATAGAGCTTTATTCTAAAAAAGGAAACAAGATATTCACTAATCCTTTTCCTTCTAAAGGAATTTTCAAAACATTACGTTGGATATTTAAGAATAGCTGTAAAACTGCAAACTCCAATAATATTCTAATCCAAGAATTACAAAATATATTCCACAATAAAACAATGGAACAAATCTATAATGAGAGGCAAGTTGGATTATGTATTACTGCTGTTAATTTAATGGATCATTCCCCTAGGGTTTTCAAAACTCCCCATGATCCATTAAAAAATGTGGACAATAATAGAAAGTTAACGGATATATGTTTAGCTACTTCTGCTTTTCCTATATTACTTCCTATTGCACATATTCCTGATCCAGGAGGAAATAATATTTACGAAGATTTTGTAGATGGTGGTTTATGGGCAAACAGTCCTATTTTAGTGGCTTTAGTGGAAGCTATAACCTGCTCTAAAAAAGAGCAACCAATAGAAATTATATCTATTAGTTCTTGCTCTCCTTCAAAAGGTCAAACAGTTTTGGAAAGAGATATAAATAAAGGTTTGAAAGGATGGCGAGCTGGCATTCAACCTTTGGAGCTTTCAATGGATGCTCAATCAAAATCTAATCATTTTGTTAGCGACTTTTTATGTACTCAATTAAATAAATTAGGGAAATATATTACAGTTGATCGTTTAAAGCAAAAATCTCCTTCTGCAGAGCAAGTAGATTTTTTTTCTATGGATCGAGCAGATGAACACACTTGCTCAATGTTAATAAAATGGGGAAAAAAAGATGCAGAAGAAATTTATGGGACAATAATCAGAGAAAATAAATATAATATATTAAAAGCAATTTTTACTAATTTACCAAATCTAAAAGGAGGAAATAATCATGGCTAATATACAAAAACAATTAGAGGTATTCCATAAAAATATCAAAGTTGAATCCAGCGAATTAAGAGAAAAAAGAGATATTATTTTAAATAAAATAAGAAAATCTCTTTCTGAAGATAAAAAACCTATCCCAGAAGTTCTAAATCAAGGAAGTTATATATATGGAGTGGGAATCAAACCTGTTTCAGAAGAGGACTATGATATTGATGTAGGACTTGATTTTAATATTAAATCTTCAGACTACAATGCGGAAGCAGTTAGAAAATGGGTTTATGATGCAATCAAAAAACATACAGATAAAGTGCAAAGTAAAGGACCTTGTATTCGGGTTATATATCAAATAGGTTATCATGTTGATCTTGTATGTTATGCCAGATATAAAGATAATGATCTAACTGAGAATTTTCAATTAGCCCATAAAAACGGTTTATGGATGCCATCTGATCCTAAAAAAATAAAATATCATATTCAAAAAGCCAGAGAAAAGTTTAAAGACACAAAAGACAGTAGTGGTTCAGATCAATTACAAAGAATAGTCCGATATTTTAAAAGGTGGAATGACTTAATGATTGTAGCTGAATCTAATGACAAACCTATTGGTTTGGCAATTTTGCTTTATTGCATTGAAACATTGCCATTCTCTACTTGTGATTCTAAAGGTGATTTAGATGACTTACAAGCTCTTATAATTATTTCTGAAAAAGCGAAACACAGTACCAGAATTTGTGTCAAAAAACCAGATACTGAAGAAGATGTCTTTAGTAAAATAAGCGAAAAAGGAATGACAGAGCTTATCATTAAATTTCACAAATTATATGAAGCTTTATTAAATGCAAGAAATTCTGATTGTTTGGAGGACGCTTGTAAAATAATGAGAGAGCAATTTGGAGATGATTTTCCATTGGAAAAAAATGATGAAGATAAAAATAAAACAAAAGCTTCTCTTTTATCAGCAACAGTTTCAAGTTACTCAACTTCCTTTAAACCTTATGGACAAACAAAATGACTTTACCTTGGTGGATAATAAAAAAAGAACTTTATAAGCAAGTTATCAAAGATGTTAGTCAATACCATGGGCTACGTTATTGTATAGAGTACAACAAATTTATAATTTGTGGTGCTTGGCCAGTATATGGTGGACCTATAAGAAAAGTCCACCTTGAAGATTTTTTGATAAAGATTGTTTTTCCTAATAATTACCCAGATGACCTTCCAAAAATATATGAAACAGGTAATAGGATAAAAACAAAAAATGCAGATACTCACTTTTATATAGATGGTTCTGCTTGTTTATTTTTTCCCACGGAGAGATATTTACATTTTCCAAAAGGCAAGGTTTTTCAATTAAAGAATTTTTTAGACGGACCAGTTAACAGCTTTTTTTTCTCACAATTACATTATATTTGTCACAAAAAATGGCCATTTGGTCAGCGTTCACATGATATAGCAGGTTTATTAGAATTTTATGGGGAAAATTTAAGTATACCATGTAATCAAAAAAGTGTTTTAGAGGCTTTATCTTATTTATTAAAACCACAAATAAAAGGACATTGGCCTTGTCCTTGTGGGAGTGACAAAATAAGAAAATGTCATGTTAAAAACTTCAGATTGTTAAACGAAAAAATTCCTAAAAAAAATGTCATGCGAGATATAAAGTTTTTAGAAAAAAAATCTATTACGATATAGAAAAACACATTAGGAATTAGTAGTTTATTTTTAAAAAATATTGCATCTCTCAAAAAAGATATTTATAATAAAACAGAATTTACAATAAAAAGAAACTTAGAAAAATGACAGTAAAAAATAAACAACAATTAGACAATATTTCTATAAAAAAACTAGCTAGTCCACATGATAGATTTTTTAAAGGTGCTTATTCTAAACTTGAATTTGTGGTTGAGATTTTTAAACTTATTTTCTCTAAAAAGGAATTTAATGCTTGTAATTGGAAATTGCTAAAAACAGAAAAAGATAGTTTCAAAGATAAAAGAGCAGATCTTGTCTTTTCTGTCCCACTTAAGAACACTCCAAAAACTAACTTAAGAATTTTTATTCTGTTAGAGCATAAATCCAGTTATAATCCTCAACTCTTTACCCAACTACTTAACTACCAGACTTATATCCATGAGCAAACTCTTAAAGAATCTGGTCGTCCTCAACCTGTTATCCCTGTTTTGTTCTACCATGGGAAGACAGTTTGGAAGTGGAAACTCTCTTTCCAAGAGGCTTTTTTTGGGGAGTTTTTTGCTAAAATTCCTGTTGATTTTCGAAAAAATATGCTAAACTACAGATTGAAATTATTGGATGTTCAAGATCCGAAAGTAAACAAGGTTTTAAGAGATAAGAGTTTTAAAAGCCGTGGGATTTTGAATTTATTTAGGAATATTTGGTCTCTAAAAATGAATGAGGCTGAGTTGTTGAAGATTTTACTTTTGTTTGGTAGGTTTTTAAATAAAGATGATGATTTAGTATTAAATTTGTTGGATTATTTTAAGGCTTTTGGGATGAGCCGTGTATTATGGCAAAAAGTAGAAAGATCGGCTGTTCAAAAGGGGATATTTCAAAGAGGAGGCTACATGGATATAAAAGAACATTTTAAAGAAGAAGGTCGATTGGAAGGCATACGAAAAGGCAGACAAGAAGGTAGACAAGAAGGCAGACAAGAAGGTCGTCAAGAGTGCAGGCAAGAGGTTATTTTAAATATGCTAAAAGAAAAAGCAGATATTACTTTTATTTCTCAAGTAACAGGGTTATCTAAGAAAGAAATAAAGAAGCTAAAAAATAGCTCAAAGTAGAGAAAAATACTAACTTTTAAAACTATAGACAAAACTTATTATTGCTTTGCATTTTATTTTGATCTTTTCTGTTTTTTATTATAGAAATACTTTATGGTTACTAATAAAAATTACAAAAAGAAAAGTTACAAAAAGGATCGAGATATTCTCTCATTTTTTCAAAAAAATCAGGAAGAGGTGATTTTTCATGGAGATTGCTTAAAATTTCTTAGTCAAATACCAAATGCATCCATAAACTAATAGTAACTTCTCCACCTTATAACATAGGGAAAGAGTATGAAAATAAATTAACTTTGTTCGTAATGCGAGAACTATTGCCAGTTGCTTTTATCACAAATAACCCCTTTTTTTTCAGCATACTTGCCTGCTCCTGCTTATATTTTTAAATAAGCCATAGGAGGAGAGAGAGAGGGGGGGGCACCGGGGCACCAAAAGCACAAGCACAAGCACAACCTAGCCAACACCATTTAGTATTACCACCAATTTACACTTCTAACGAAGGGTTTACGGAATACAGGTTTTTAATAAACCCAGTTGGTGCGATACGGTCGACAATACAATTATCTAATGTCTCTAAAGGTCAAAAACTTTTTTACACTTTAATGTTTTAGACTTTAAGTGGTCATCTATTAATGCATTTGTTGTACTCCAGTTATTGTGCATCTGTGCAATAGTTAATGGGATATTACCCTGATTATTTTTGATATTCTTATCTGCTCCTTGTTGTAATAATTGTCTTATTTTATCAGCACCACCATGTAGTGTTACTATATGTAGAGGTGTGTTCCCGTTATAATCTTTAAAATTGACATCAGCTCCATGTTTTAAAAGTATTGGTATTATATACTTAGACCAAGATGCAGTTCGATAGCCAACAGTTGAATGGAGTGTTGCATGACCATTTTTACCAACTTGTAAATTCAGGTTTGCTCCTTTTTCAATAAGAAAAAACCATTTATTGCTCTTTTTTTAGCTCTTTATCCCACATGCTAAGTTCACATGCCGTTACATGGGATTTGTTTAAAATACTATTATAGCGTATGTTTCCAATCTATGCCCAAAATGAACCACTTTTGACGCTCAAGGGCTAGGCTTTTGGGATGAGTCGTGTATTATGGCAAAGAGTAGAAAGATCAGTTGTTAAAAAAAGGGGATATTTTAAAAAGGAGGTTACATGAATATAAAAAAATATTTTAAAGAAGAAAATCATAGATGCATTTTAAAAAAACATATTGGATGGAAACACATAATTGTATAATTTAGAACAGACTAAAATAAAAAATATTATAATATTTTTTATAGTAATTGTTTTTTTACCAGCTTGCTTTGGTAGAAGAAATAATAATGCTCAACAGGGAAACTCTCAACCACAAAGAACCTCTCAAAACATACCTAATACACAAACTCGAACTGTCACTAACACTACACAACCTATTCAACCCAATCAATTTGGTCAAAGGAATGTTGCTGGAGTGGCTAATACACAATTTAACAATCCTCGTACTCGTATGAACACTACCTGTAGCTGGGGTTTTGTAGGACCTAAAAGATTTAATTGTTTAAATAACACTTATGTTTATGGTTCTGTAATGTGTGGTGTAAATGTCAGACAAGCGTTTTGTGAGCAACGTTTTAGTCACGATGTTTCTACTTGCATAGCAGACAATTCACCAAACACTCAATCGTGCAATCAACAAATGCAAAGACAAAGAACGTCATCAACAACAGATGGATCAGTTATTCCGGATCCAACTTGTAATTTTGGTTCTATAGGACCAAGGTTTGTTAGCTGTGATGGTAAAGATTATGCGTATATTGGTTCTGCAATATGTAATTTACAAATTTATAACCGTATATTTTGTGAGAGAAGACTTATTAGCAATATTCAATCTTGTATAGCAGATAATAGAGCGGATACTTTGCTTTGTTTAGGGCAACATTTTCCAAATGGATTTTGATTAGTATATATTTATTAAAAAAACTGTAACTGTATAATCAGATTAAATTTTCTGGCAAACAATAATATATTCTGTATGCATAGTGTTCACCTTTTTTCCAACAACATTTGTGGGGGAGTTTTGGGCAGGCATAGTTTTTGATGAAATCAATCGTTCATAAGTGAGAACATGTGTAAAACCATTTTTTTCAAATTGTTCTGCAATAAATTGATCAGTTGGCAAAGTAATATTTTTAACAGTTCTGTTGCCAACCACATAAATAGAAAATCCTTTATTTGTAATACTTTGAGAAACCTCTTTAATAGATTTTTCTAAATCTATATAAAAAGAAGAAACCTCTAAAGCTCTTTTATAGTTAATGTTACTTATTTTTTTAATAGGTGAAGATAAAACTCCTTTGTTATATAAATTTTTAGCTTTCTTTCCTCCCATTAGTTGAGAATCAATTTTTCTGGCACTTGGGAAACCAATCCACTCATTAGAAAGAGTGGAAAATTGTCCATAAGCTACCGTTGTTTTACTATCTCCATAAGGTGGACTAGTTAATACAGCATCATATTTGTTTTTTTGGCATATAAATTCCCTATTATAAAAATAAAACTTTTGTTTTTTAAGCAAAGATAGATACACTTCTGTATAATTAGTTAAAATTTTATCTAAATTTTTGAAATACAATTCAAATACATCTGGATTAAAAAGTTTTCTCTTTTCTTCTGTCATCCTATAAAGCTTAAATTCACTATTTCTGGTATAAGAAACAAATCGGACTGTTTCAGAAAAAGCAAGCCAAAATAAAAGTTGGTATTTTTTGTTATCCACTTCTTCCAATATAGAGTGTCTGATAATTGATAAATCTTTAATTATTCTATTAGAGAACCAAAAGTTAATGTTTGTTACAAAAGGGGGTAAAATGTTTTCTTCTTCATAATAAATAGCATATTCTATATTTTTTCTGTATTCAGAAAGTTTTTTTGTATTAAGTTTTGTATATTTTGCTTTGGCAATCAAAATAGCTAATGGGTTTATGTCGAAACCATGAAATTCTGAAAAACCAGAAGCAATCCCCGCCAATACAGAAGAACCTGTGCCACAATAAGGATCTAATAAGTAATTTTTATTGATTTTTAATTCTTTAAAAAGTTCAATACCAATTTGAGGTAACATGGTTGCCGGATATTTATGAAGATTAGGGAATCGAGTAGAATAACTTTCCCCTTTAAAATCATAACTATTATTTATTTGCATCTCATACATAATTAATTATAATGCTATTTCTAGTATATTTGAAAATAAATTAATTAGTTTATTTGCTTTAACTCTGAAACCTGTTCCATGGTTTCTTGCCATGGTTGTTTTATTATGTAATCTTAAATCTATTACCAAATCTCCTAGTTGGTCCTTTTCTTTTAGATCGAATAAAACCTTTATTTTTTATATTTTTTAATTTTTTTTGAAACTCTGTGATTTTCATAATTTCTTTCTTTTTATTTTTGTTGAGTCAAGTGAACAACTTTTCTTCTGACATCACGCACAAAATTTTTCTTTCTCAAGCATTTTTATTTAATGTGTAACAACTAGATTTTTCCTAAAAATTTAACTTATTAATTATTTTTTTTAATAAATTTAATCTTAAATCTGTTATGTTTTTTTCTCATTATAATAGCTTACTTTTAAAAAATGTTGCATCTCTCAAAATAGGTTATTTTAAATATGCTGAAAGAAAAAGCAGATATTAACTTTATTTCTCAAGTAACAGGTTTGTCTAAGAAAGAAATAAAGAAGCTAAAAAATAGCTCAAAGTAGAAATAAAAGCTTCTTGCTATTTATTTCATTTAGTTTTCTCTAAATATTTAAAACTAACTGTTTTTTTATATTAAAAACTATTGATTTAAAATATTCTGTTCCGCTTTTTGTTCTATTGCTACTTCCTTTAATGCATAAGTGAATATATGACAAAAAACAGCAGCTGAAGCTCCTAATAATGGTATCGAAAGACCAGCAATTCCTTTAAGTGTCATAGAGCTTTTTAATCCACCATTTATGAGGAATATAGGAATCCCTATAAGTGAACCAAACAGAGTACCCAATATTGCTGAATTTTTCTCATCGATAAAGTGACCTTTTAAAAATAGATGATAATCCTGTGGTTCAATAGATTTTAAGATACGTCTTGTTTCTATACCACCTATAATACACGCAAGACCTACTGAAGCAGCACCTGCTAATGGAAGTGATACTTTTTTTTTAACCAAAGAATTTTCTTTATTATTTAAGTATTCACTGGCTATGTTATTTATTATTTGTGTATCTTCATTGTTACATTTTGTAACAGAGTTTTCATATTGTGCTGATATATTGTTTTGATCTTTTAGGTTTTCAAAATCTGTTATACAAACTGTTCCATCTTCTTTTAAATACAACGCATGAGATAGTGGTAAATTATAATCTTCCATGTTTTGATCTTTCATATAGTGGTAAGATAGCCCAATTGCAAAACTAAAATTTTGAAACAATATTATAAAACTTGTAGCACTTAGTATTAAATATTTTTTCATAATTTGTACCTCATTTTTTGATTATTATTAAAAAACTGCATAAATTTAAAAACTACATAATTAAAAAAAAAATACAACATTAAAATAAAAAAAATGTAAGTTAATATCAATTTTTTTATACGCATTTACATTTTAAACCATTAAATAGTGTAATTATTACACTATTTCTTTAGTGATTCTTTTATAAGAAAGTTCATTTAAAAGGAGATATAACTTTTTTCTTTGTAACAGTTGTGCTTTTCTTTGTATGTAATCTTGAAGTATACATTATATTGAGTTTTAATAATTTTTATGCAGTAGAAAAATCCTTTGGCTTAAAATTAGCTTTGTTCGTAATACGAGAACTATTACCAGTTGCTTTTATTACAAATAACCCTTTTTTTTCAGCATATTTGTCTGCTCCTTTTTGTATCCTTAAATAAGCCATAGCACCATATACTACCTTGTCTCTATACTCCCTAAAATAACGAGTAAAATCCTTTAACACATCTAAAAAATCGTTTACATCTTGTTTGTTGCAATCACTTTTGACTTCTACAGCTACTACCTCTTTACCGTTACGAGCTAAAATGTCAATCTCACATTCTTTATCTTCCTCACGAGCTTTAGTGGCTTTAATAACCCCTTGTAACCTTCTTGTTGTACCATCAATTTGAATACCTTTTTCTGCTAACCTCTTTAATAAATCCCCCTCTACTAAACTCTCTACTAACTTACCCCAGTTGTTACTAAAAGTACCAAAAGCTTTGTCTATTTTTTTATCAGTTGCCTTTTGAATCTCTTGCATCTCTTGCTCCCACTTTTTACGCTCAAGGGCTAGCTCTTTTGTATACTTTTTACGATCCAGAGTAATCTCTTTTAAAATACGTCTAATTTCTGCAAAAGTAGGTGCAGATTGAGCCATTTGTATTCTCCTTTTTTTTTGTTCCACTTCTGTTTTGTAATAATAGTGTGCTTAATCTTTTTAGCACTTATTTAAGTGTACAATTTATTGATTAAAAAAGCAAATTTAAAAACAAACAAAAAGTAGACAATATTCCTATAAAAAAACTGGCTAGTCTACTAGCTATAGATTCTTTAAAAGAACTTGTATCACTTAATGGTGGAGGTGACAGGACTTGAACCTGCAACCTTCTGAATGCAAATCAGATGCTCTACCAGTTGAGCTACACCCCCCCCCTCTCATATCTTCTCGTACTCCCTTTTGTGGTGTGATCTATACTCATTTTTCTACATATAATCTATAATTGCATCAATCTATACACATACAATCTATATATTACTTTGTGCAATTCTTTTGCAAATAAATCTCTTTACATAATCATTTTTAACTTTGCAAACGATCAAATAATCGCCGTAAAAATAAGGGCGGACAAAACAACACATAAGCACACATCACAATTAAAGAAAAGAAATATAAACCAAAAGATATGGCAATTAATATGTGAAATAACACACCCAAAATTAATAAGGGAGATCTTAATCTGGGGATCCAAATTAAAACTGGAAAATAAATCTCAAACAATACAATAAAACAAGTTAATACTCCCGCTATTACAGGTAGAGATAATAAAAAAGCAATATCCATACCAGCTTTGTCGTAAGATAACAAAGCTTCTTTTAAAGCAGTTCCGTTCCACCAAGCACCTTCACGCAATTTTGTTAATCCTGAAAAAAAATACACTACGCAAAGCTGAATTTGTATTAAACGCAAAGCCAATGTATTCCACCAAGAATGAGCTAGTCTACGATCAGATACTAAACCCTGTTTTCTCTTGTTCTTAAAATAATCCACCCACTGAATTTGCCCGTTCGTATTGGCAAAAATTAGATAAAATAACCAAAAAACAGTGATCGCATCTGCCCCATATACAATGCTTGGATTTCTCTGAATAAATACCAAATGTAAAATAAAAGCGATCGCCACAAGCCACCGACTAGCAAAACCCAATGCCAATGCTAATAAAATTACTAAAAAAGATAAATAGGCAAAATAAAGCAATAAATCAGAAGATAATATAAAATGCAAAACATGACTTACCTGAAGCTTGTGAAACATTTTAGCACTTGAACTGCTCATTAAACCCGATTCGTAAAAAAACATGCGGATATCAAAAAAACGCATAGAATATAAAATAAATAAAAACGAACATAACAAAAAACGAAACCCCGCCAAAGGGAAAACATCCACCGGCTTAAACCAAAAGTGATCCCACGCTTTAATAAATTGATTAAATCGAATGTTAATAAATTTCATATTTTATATTTACTCCCAATTGTTTACTCCTTATTTTATTCCTCACCATTACTGCCCTTGAATAATGTTGTTAATCATACGCTCTGTTTTCCTTCTTTCTTTTCTGCAAGAAGAATAACCAATCAACCACTCTCGCTGCTTTGGCTTCTTAGCACTAAAAGAAAAAGAACTGAGAGGAGCTTTTTTTGAATAAGAATGCTTTTTTAAAAGAACCCGTAACGATATTTCTTCAGCCGAAGGATGCAAACGGCATAAATAAGGAAGAAAAGCTCTTCTAATATACCTTTTACGGATATTTAAAAAAAATCGGCTATGAGCAATTAAACGATTGTGATTAAAAAATACCCTTTTAGATTCTTTTCGAGAAGGAGGCCATTGATAAGTCTCTATAGAATTTTTTCTGGTTACATCATATTCTAAATAAAAATATCTACCTGGATCTAATGTATCACTTTTCCAATTTGAATCCATAGACAAAGACCTTGCATAAGAAGTTAAATAAGGACGAAAGAACAAATACGATGGGGATTGCTTATGAGGCATAATGATAATCACTAATAAATGATACACAATCCATAAAGATAAGATGATTTTTAAAAAAGGAATACTAGTTTTTAAGTTCTTTTTTTTCACTCTTTTAAGGCTCCTTTTGTGTAGTAGAATCTTGTGGAGTAGAGTTTTTGATAATCGGATTAGATATGGATACAGAACGAATTTTTTCAGAAACATATTTTAATTCACTGGCTGTGTTTTGTTGCTCCTGTTTTAGATGGTTTATAGTTTTTTGTGTGGGTAATTTTTTTAAAACAGAAGAAGATTCACTCTCAGTGAGTAATAAATCTTTTGTGTCTTCTAAAGAAGGTAAATCCTTAATTGTTTTTAAGCCAAAGATTTCTAAAAAACGAGAAGTGGTTTTGTAAGTAATCGACCGACCAGGTAACGAACTCTTAGGACCAAAACCAACTAACCCCTTCTCCATAAGAGTTTTTAACAAATGCCCCGATTCAACCCCACGCACATCATCAATGTCCACTTTTCGGCACGGCTGTTGATACGCCACAAAAGCTAATACCTCTAATGCTGGTGCAGATAACTGAAACACCCGCCCCTTAATTAGTCGGCGAATGTAATCTTTGTTTTCTTCTTTAGTTCTTATTTGCCAACCCCCAGCTGTTTCTTGTAACTTTAATCCACTTGTTGCCAACTCATACTTTTTTGCTAAAGACAATAAAACTTTCTTAATAGTAGAAGTAGATACTTTTTCTATATGAAATAAGCGACAAAAATCGCGCATACTCATCGGTCGATCAAAAGTAAATAATGCACTCTCCATAATGGACATTAAATCTTGGTTCGATAAAACCGAATTTTTTACAAAATCGTTTTTGGAATTTGACTCGTTTCCCATTTCCACTCCCTTATATCCTTTATAACAGAAATTATAATATCTGAGAAATGACTATCTTGACGCAAAGATACTATTCCCAAACGACTTAACTCCAATAAAGATAAAAAAACGACTAAAGTCTGAGAAAATACATTTTTACGCTCTGTTCCATCAATTAATTGGCTCATTTTCCATTGACTTCCAGCTGTGAGAAGCGAGCGAATGGCACGAATACTATCAGAAACAGATGGTATAGGTTGAGTAATTGATACAATAGAACTCTGTTTAGATATTTGTGTTTTTTGATAAACTTTTAATAAATTCAAAGTCGAAAATGGTGTGTTTGGGGATAAATTATCTGATGATTGACTGTCCGATGATTGGCTATCTGATGATTGAGAATTTAAGTTAATTGTTGGCATTTTTAAAACAGTTGGTATTCCTAAAGAATCATTTTTAGAATTACTTTTTTTGTTTTTTAAGTTATTAGACAAGGATAAAATGCTTTGCCTACTCCATACATCTCTTCCTAAAAGCGGGTGTTGGTATAAATGTTTAGCTATTTTTTGTAATTTTTGAACTCGTAAAAGATTTTTAACTAACTCTTGCTTAGGATCTGTTTGCATATCTTCCTCTTCTTCTTCACAAAGGTTTGTTGATACATCATTCGGGAGAAGACTTTTGGACTTAATGTAAATTAAAGTTGCTGCCATCTTAATAAAATCACCAGCAGAGTCTAAATCTGGTAGAGTTTGTGTTTCGATAAAAGTTAAGTATTGATGAGTAATTTTGTGAATATCTATATCCAAAATATCCATTTCTTCTCGTCGAATTAACTGCAACAAAAGGTCTAAAGGACCTGTAAATTCTTTAATTTGAACTTGCACAAACTCTCCTATGTGGTGCTAATTTGTTGATTAAACTTTTATGATCTAAGAATAATCAAAAAATTGCTAAAGAGAAAGCAAAAGCTTTCTAAAAATAGATTTTTTATTCCATAAATCTGCTCTATTAGGCAATAAAAGCTCTATTAGTCAAATAAAATAGAATAGCTTGAATAAACTTTTTAAGTCAATTAAGATAAGTAACCACTTGGTGTTAGAGCTGCTGTGGAATTAATTCAGAAAACCGCGGGTGTAGCTCAGATGGCTAGAGTGCAACCTTGCCAAGGTTGAGGTCGTGGGTTCGAATCCCATCACCCGCTTTTAAGTATTTTTTTTATACCAACCTTTTATACTAAGCATCTTTACTAATCACCTTTAAATATTTTACAATCAAGTTTAATTTACCCCTAAAATAGATAAAGAAAAATGTAGATAAAGAAAAATGGTGGCAATCGAGTGGTAAGTTATAAAACAAAAAATCGATAAATACGAGTGACAAAAGAGCTACCTTTAAAGCTTTTGAACCGTGTTCGATTTAATACAGATAAAGCACATTGCAAAAATATTGGATCTTTTAATTCTGTACTCACTAAACGAGTTTGTACTTTTCCTTTAGACGAAACCTCTACTTCAATCAACATAAAACCAGTTTCTTCACTTGTTTTGGTTTTTAAACATTTTTGGGTAATAAAATGCTTTTTTTTGTGTATCACTCGATCCATATAAGAGACTGATAAAAACTTTTGAGCTGTTTTTTTATAGAACTTAGAAGTGATGGTCAGGTTTTTGGTAGTGGTGGTAGCCATGCTTGTGGATGGTATAATAAAAAACATAATGGTTATATATAATAAAAAAATCACAATATAATAAAAACTCACAACATAATAACAACCAGTAACATATTTTTTTTAATTATTTTAGAGAAATGCTTCTGGCTGGCACTCATCGAGAAGTGGAGTTTGAGTCGGAATCTTTTGAAGGAGGTTGGTTAGATCGAGATGATGGGGATTGTTGTTGGGATGATTTTTTTGTAGGTGATTGAGTAGGTGATTGAGTAGTGGATTGATTTTTAGAACTATCAGCTGGTTCCTCAGATTGAGGAGATTGAGAAGATTTTGAGTTAATTTGTTTGTTGTTTGAGGATGTTTTTTTTACAGATTGATTTGACGAATCTGAAGGGGCCGACGAGTCAGCAGGAGGAGCAGATGATCCAGAAGAAGGGGCAGGTGAAGTTTGATCTGGTATGAATTGATCAATCACACTGGTATTTTTTTGAGAGCTTAAACTTGCTAAACAAATAGAAGTTATGGCAAAAATAATTGCTGACCACTTGGTCACATTAACCAAAAACTGGTTGGCACCAGAACTACCAAACAAGCTTTTAGTGCCACTAGATCCGATGAGTCCAAAAGCTCCTCCTCCTTTTGGGTCTTGAAGGAGAATAAACGCCACCATAATCAAAGATGCCAATAAATGAATAACAGCTAAAAAAGTAAACATCCTCCTCTTAAATAAATCTTTTAATAAAAAAGTCAACTGACTTTATTTCCATTTGAGTATTTTTTTGGTAAAATGTCGTAGAATGTTTTTAAGCTAATCCGAAGGGGCTTTTAATCTGAAAGGTTTTTAAAGGGTTTTAATTATGTCTTTATCTAAATCTTCTTTTCGTCGACCTGTGAAGTTTACAGAAGATGTTTACAATATGCCGATTATGGAGTTAGTGCATCGGGCACATCATGTTCATCGTAAACATTTTGATCCAAATAAGATACAGACCAGCAAACTTCTTTCTATTAAAACGGGTGGCTGTCCAGAAAATTGTTCTTATTGCCCTCAATCTGCTCATTATAAAACGGGTGTTCAAAAAGAAAAACTAATGGATACTTCAGAAGTGGTGTCAGCTGCTAAGAAGGCTAAACAACAAGGAGCTACTCGGTTTTGTATGGGTTCTGCTTGGAGAGAAATCCCCAATGGTCCCTTGTTTGATCGTGTTTTAGAGATGGTGTCGGCTGTGCGAGATATTGGAATGGAAGTTTGTTGTACTTTGGGGATGCTTTCACAAAATCAAGCTTTTCGCCTTAAACAAGCGGGTCTTTATGCCTACAATCACAATATTGATACTTCAAAAAATTTTTATCCAAATATTATTACAACTCGTAAATATGAAGATCGTATTCAAACAATTCATTATGTGAGAAAAGCGGGAATTACAGTCTGCACTGGTGGTATTATAGGAATGGGAGAAACTCATCAAGATAGGATAGAGTTTCTTCACCAATTAGCAGATTTTCAGCCTCAACCAGAAAGTGTAACCATTAATAAACTTATTCCCATTCCCGGAACACCTCTTGCTCGTCAAAAACCTTTACCTCCTTTAGAAGTGGTTCGTGTTATTGCGAGTGCTCGGGTGATTATGCCACAATCTATGATTCGACTCAGTGCAGGTCGGACAGGAATGAGTGATCTGGATCAATTTTTATGCTTTTTTGTTGGAGCTAATTCTATTTTTATTGGAGAAAAGCTACTCACATCTGCTAATCCTCAGTTGGTAAATGATCAAAAAATGTTTCAACGATTGGGTCTGTCTGCCCAAAACGATAAACAACAATCTGATACACAATCTATGTTAAAAGTTTATAATCATGATGAAAGTTTTAGTCACAGGAGCTAGTGGTTTTTTAGGTCAATGGTTGTGCCAGGCTTTGGTGAGGGAAAAATATGAGGTGCATGCCTTAGTGCGACCCCACAGTTTGACACAAACTTTGCAATCTTTATCGGTGACTTTGCATACAGGGGATGTGACAGATTTACATTCTTTTTCTAAAGCAGCTCAAGGTATGGATGGGTTATTTCATTTGGCTGGATTAGTGGCTTATTCAGAAAAACTTCGATCTCGTATGCAAGAAGTTAATGTTCAGGGGACAGCCCATGCTGTGGAAATTTGTAGACGGCAAGGGATTCGTCTCGTGTATATGAGTTCGGTTGTGGCAGTGGGAGCCAGTTCTACTCCACAGGTTTTGAATGAGCAATCTGATTATAAAATGGACTCTTTTCGTTTTGGTTATTTTGACACTAAAAAAGAGGCAGAAACATTGGTTCAAACAGCTTGTCAGAAGGGGGATTTATCTGCAGTCATTCTCAATCCCTCTAATGTATATGGAGCTGGGGATATGAGAAAATCTAGTAGAAAAACCCATATATGGGTGGCACGGGGATTGTTTCCCTTTTACACCGTTGGTGGCTTAAGTGTTGTGGATGTCGAATCGGTTACTGAAACAACTGTGAGAGCTATGAGTCAAGGTCGAATAGGGGAGCGATATATTTTAAGCGGAGACAATATTAGTATTAAAGAGTTATTTCATATAATCGCAAATTGCACAGGTGTTACCCCTCCATTTGTTTGTTTAGGAGATAAAAGCTTAAAAATAATTGGATGGATCAGTAAACTTTCCACTAGGTTGAGTAAAAAATCTTTTTTAGATAAGGATATTCGATTAGGGTGTTTGTATCATTGGTTTGATCATACAAAAGCTAGTCAAGAATTAGGTTTTTCTCCTCAACCAGCTCGTGCAGCCATCGAAAACTCTGTTCATTGGTGGAAAAACAACCAATGAGGATTAAATAAAATGAAATCAGATATTTTTTTTATCGATTCTTTTACAAAAAATGTATGTGACGATCTTTCAAATACAATCCATAAGCTATTTAAAGTTACACTTTCATCATCTGAAGTGGCTCAACATTTTACTTCTCCCCCTCATCCGGATTGGGGTCATTGGGCATTTCCTTGTTTTTTCTTAAGTCGTTTAGTTAAAAAAAAACCTAACATTATTGCAGATCAAATAGCTTGTTCTTACAGACAACCTTCCTATTTGTTTAAAAAAGTAGTGAATCAAGGGGGTTATGCTAATTTTTTTTTTCAACCCTCTTTTTTAACTCAAGCTTTATTACTGCCCATCATTCAGGGTGAATTATTTAAAGTACCTATTAAATCGTGTGGATTACAGTTGATTGAATACTCTCAACCCAATACTCATAAAGAATTACATATTGGTCACTTAAGAAATTTATGTTTTGGTTTGGCATTAACTCGTCTTTTAAAAAAAAGAGGTTGGTTGGTTACGACTTGCACTTTCCCCGGAGATATTGGAACTCATGTGGCTAAGTGTTTGTGGTATTTAAAATACCATAATCAAGAATCTCCTCCTCAAAAAGAAACACACCCTCCTTTTATACGCCGAGGTCAATGGCTTGGAAAAATTTATACGCAAGCTTGTTTAAAATTTGATGAAGATTTAAAAAATACTGAAAAAGCTCAACAAAACAAACAACATATTACAAAAATCCTACAAGACTTAAAAAATAAACAAGGTGAATTTTATTCTCTTTGGAATCAAACTAAACAATGGAGTTACGAATTAATTTTAGCTGTTTATGAATGGATAGGAGCAGATTTTGACAAATGGTACTGGGAATCAGAAGTGGATCAACCATCTGTCGAGTGGGTTCAGCAACTGTATAAAAAACATAAGCTAGAAATGTCTGAGTCAGCTATTGGTCTAGACCTTAAGGAGTTAGGTTTTTGTCTTTTGTTGAAATCAGATGGTAACGGACTCTATGCAACCAAAGATTTATATTTGGCACAGCAAAAAATGAAAGATTTTAATCCCAAAGAAAACATTTATGTTGTGGATCAAAGGCAAGAAACACATTTTCAGCAAGTGTTAGCTGTGTTGAAACATATTGGTTGTGATAAAACGGCTAGTTGTTTTCAGCATTTAAAGTATAATTTTGTAGAATTACCATCTGGACCAATGAGCTCTAGGGCTGGCAATATCTTGCCCGTTATGGAGTTAATTCAAGACATGACTATCTATGCAAAAAAAAACTTTCTTCAAAAATATCAAAACACATGGGCAAATCATGAAATCCAACAAACTGCTGAATTGGTTACTCAAGGAGCTATTAAGTATGGGATGAATGAGCAAGATTTGAATAAAAAAATTATTTTTAACAGAAAAGAATGGCTGAACTGGAATGGAAGATCAGGACCTTATATTCAATATGCATACGCCAGGTCTTGTTCTTTATTAGAAAAATTTGGTGTTCTTAATCAATCGATTGCTTGCCCTCCGGCACTGTTAGACACTCGAGAAGAACAACAGCTTCTTTTACATTTGTCTTGGTTTAACTTGATTACAGAAAAAGCTGCCATTTATAAAAAAACTTCACCATTATGTAATTATTTATTTGAGCTGGCTAAAAAATTCTCCCAATTTTATCAAAACTGTCCGATCGGAAATCTCAAAGACCAACAGAAAAGAAATTTTCGCCTGTCTTTATCTCAAGCCACCAGAATGACACTCAGAGAAGGATTGTCTTATTTATCGATTCCTGCTCCCAAAAAAATGTAATAAAGGTATTGATTCTAAGATTTCATTAGCCGATAAGACAAACACTATGGCTATTAAAATTCTAATTCTAGAAGACGATACAAATCTGGGGAACAGTTTAAAGGATTTTTTTACTCACCAAAAAGGAGCTGATGTTCATCTGGCCAGCGATGTAGAAATGGCTGAATATTATATGATGTGGGATATGTATGATTTGTTAATTGTCGATTTAGTAATGCCTCAAGTAAATGGGTTGGATTTTTTAAAAAGGATTATTTCTAAAAATTATTTATTAGACTGTTGTAAGGTATGGTGCATTTCTGGTGTTTTAGATAATAGTATTTTATCAGCTTCTTTAAATAAGCATGTGAGTCGCTTTTTTAAAAAACCTTTAGATATTCAGCAAATTTCTCAGATATTTTCGGATGACTTTGATTTAGAAAAATATAAAAAATATTTTCGATTTTTCTATATGGAAAAAGATTTTAATTTATCTTGTTCAAATGTACTCAATCAGTGCAAATCGATTAGTAATCACCACTTGGTATTTCTTTATCTGTATTTGTTTGTTAAAAAATTTAATGGGACATTGGATATTACAGGTAGTGGAAAAAACGGTACAGATAAGTTATATTTTGAAAATGGTAAAATATGTGCATTAAGGTCTTCTAAATTAGATAGGGAATCTTATCTTGGCAATTTACTTGTAAAAAATCAAATGATTTCATCTCAAGATGTTAAAGAAGCCATGGAGAAAAAAGGAGATCAATTACTGGGAGATTATTTGGTTAATCAGTGTCTTGTGTCTCCACATGTTATAAGCAATGAGCTCAAACGACAGATCATTATTCGTTTAAATCAAACAATAGACTGCCCTCAAGTGAATATTTCTTTTTCTGATATGGAAATAAAAACACAATCGGACGACAGTATTTTTGTACACTTAGATGATCTAATGCCTTCTTTAGAAGATTGGATCTTCTCTAAAGTATCATTGAAATGGATTCGAAATTTTTTTAAAAATAGATCCGATATGATTTTACAGCCATCTAATAATAAAGCTATTAATTATAAAAAAGGACAATCTAATATGTTTGAATTAGTTGCAGTTAATCCTATAAAAAATAAAATTAATGTTTATGAGTTAATTGATCAACCAGTGTTTCAAAGTGATAAGTATATTTACGAATTATATTATCGTTTGTTAATTAAAGATATTTATTTATCGGTTAAAGATCCAAACACTATAGATGAATATTCTTTTAGAAGAACTGCTTATATGAAAGCTAAACTAACAAATTTTATTAAAGAATCAACTTCTAAAAGTTTTTTTGAGCTATTGGGTGTATCCAAAAATTCGACTAAAGAGCAATTGAGCTTAAAATATAGGATAGCTATGAGTATTTTTCATCCAGATTATCGATCTAAAAACATATCTTTAGATTTACACAAATTATACGATAAAATTTTTTCAATTGTTAATCAAGCTCATAGTGTATTAAGTGATCGAGAAAAAAGACAATCGTATCTATTAAAATTCATGTCTAAAGAAAAAGAGAAAGAATTAGATATAGAAACAAAATATAAACAAAGTTTAGAGTTTTTAAAACTAGAGCAATATGAAGAAGCTTTTCGTGGTTTGGAAGAGGTTTTACAACATAAAGGCAACTCTCATGCAGGTGTTATTTATTGGATTTGGTCGACTTTAAAAAAAGGTTCGTCATCAATCAGCAAGGTGCAAACTAATAAATTACTTTTGATGTTAGATAAACTCCCAGAGAATTTAAAAAAAGCAGATTTCTTTTTTGTTCAAGGAATGTTGAGAAGAAGGTCTGGAGATAAAAAATCCGCCAAGGTGTTTTTTGAAAAAGCTTTATCTCTTAACCCTCATTTAGTGCCGGCTAAACAAGAAATGTATTCTATGAATTTAGAGAACTCTGCTGAAACGAATAAGAAAAAAAAGAAATCATTTTGGGGCAATTGGCGAAAATCATCTGCTTAAATATAAATAAAATGATAAGGTAAAAAATAATATGGATTTTCGTTTAACTCAAGATCATAAGGCATTTCAAAAGTTAGCTCGGGAGTTTGCAAAAAAAGAGATTACTCCTAAAGCTGGTGAATGGGATGAAAAAAAGTTTTTCCCTAGGGATGTTATTCAAAAATCTGCTGAACAAGGTTTTTTAGGACTTTATTTAAAAGAAGACTATGGAGGTATGAATCGTTCTCGCTTAGATACAACTTTAATTTTAGAAGAGTTGGCAGCTGCTTGTCCTTCTACGGCGGCTTATATTTCTATTCATAATATGACTGCTTGGATGATTGACGAATTTGGAAATGATTCAATTAGAAAATATTTTATTCCTCAAATGAGTTGCGGAAAGTGGTTGGGCTCTTATTGTTTAACTGAGCCTGGGTCGGGGTCCGATTCTGCAAGTCTTAAGACTTCTGCTGTTAAAAAAAATGGAGAATGGATTTTAAATGGAACTAAATCTTTTGTATCAGGAGCTGGTCAAACAGAAGTATTAGTTGTTATGGCCCGAACAGGTGAGCATAAAACAAGGGGAATTTCTAGTTTTGTAGTGCCTGCTCAAACAAGTGGTATTTCTTATGGCAAAAATGAAAAAAAAATGGGTTGGAACAGTCAACCCACTCGTATTGTAAATTTAGATGGTGTTAAAATTCCGGAAGAGAATATTTTAGGTCGACCAGGGGATGGATTTAAAATTGCTATGAAGGGTTTAAATGGAGGTCGTATTAATATCGGTGCTTGTTCTGTAGGTGCTGGGCAATCAGCTCTCCAATATGCCACAAATTATATGAGAGAAAGAGAACAATTTGGAAAAAAACTGAGCCGGTTTCAGGTACTTCGCTTTAAGATTGCCAAAATGGCTGTGGATGTAAGTGTTTCTCGACAAATGATTCGGTTAGCTGCATTTAAGATAGATCAAAACGACCCCAATTGTTCTGTTTATTGTGCAATGGCTAAAAAAGAATCTACAGATCGATGCTTTGAAGTATGCAATAGTGCTATTCAGATTTATGGAGGTTATGGTTACACTCGGGATTATCCAGTAGAGCGTTTAATGAGGGATGCACGAGTGCATCAAATTTTAGAGGGAACTAACGAAATTATGAATGTCATTATTGCTCGTTCTATTTTAGAACATAACATAACTTATTTTTCTTAAAAGGCTAAATAAAGATTAAATAATGAATGTTGCATTATCTGATAAAGTTATTTTTAAAGAACGACAAAAACCAAACGGGGAGTTGATAGGGGATATTCAATTAAATTGCCCTTTAAGTCTTAACGCTTTAGATCTGGATATGGTTCGAGCAATAGAGAATCAACTTAAAAAATGGAGGGAGTACTCTTTAATAAAGGCAATTTTTTTACATGGAAAAGGGGAAAAATCTTTTTGTGCAGGTGGGGATGTTAAAAAAATTTACTCAATTATTATATCTAAAAAATTAAGCCATCGCGATATTCAACCATTTGTTCAACCTTTTTTTGAAACAGAATATCGGTTAGATTATCTATTGCATACTTACCCTAAACCAGTAGTAGTATGGGGAAATGGCTGGGTAATGGGAGGTGGAATGGGATTATTTTTAGGAGGATCCCACTCCATTGTAACAGAAAATACTTACTTGTCTATGCCAGAAATTATGATTGGTTTTTTTACAGATGTGGGAAGTTCTTATTTTTTAAGTCGTATGCCTTACTCTATTGGTTGGTATATAGCTTTAACTGCTTACCGTATAAATTTTGTAGAAATTTTATGGCTTATGAGTTTTTTTAAAAACAAAAAAACTTTTTACTTTCAGAATTTGCATAAAGAAAGTGTTATTCAAACATTAGTGAATGCTTCTTTTAGCAATAAAAAAGAGTTAACCCAAATTTTATTAGATCTTCAAAATAAAGAAACTAAAAAATCAAGTTATTTGCATAAAAATTGGCTCAAAGAAAATAAAGATTTTATTTCCAAACTTTTTCTATCGCAAGAGTTAAAAGCTATATATCGAGTAATTAATACAGCGACTTCCACAGACTCTGTATTTCAAGAAAATAAGCAAAATTTTTTAAAAGGTTCTCCTTCTTCTTTAGGAGTTATATGTGAATTACTTAAAAGAGCTAGAGAACAAACTTTAGAAGAAGTATTTCAGACAGATTTAACACTTGCTTTGAATGTTGCTCACCAGCCTGATTTTATTGAAGGAGTGCGTGCTGTATTAGTGGATAAAACAAATCAACCAAAATGGAATCCATCCTCGATTTCAGCCATTACTTCAGAGGCAGTGCAAAAGTATTTTAATAAGAGAAATAAGAGATAAAATTCATTTGCAATAATCTATTTAATGTGCGATAATCCTCAAAAAAAGGGGGTAAAAAAGGAGGTAAATATGATTAACCAATTATTTTTAGTAACCATAACATTTTTTGTACTACAGCTTTCACTTGTTTTTGCACAAGAAAACTCTGATTGTCTTTCTGTTCCGACTAAAGAAATAATGAAAAAAGATTTTCCAGAAGAAGAAAGTTTTTATAAAAATTTTCAACAAGAATCTATAGAATGCCAAAAACAAATTTTTCAAAAAATAGCAGAAGATGTAGACCGTTACGAAACCGATTCAACCTCCAATGGAGATACAGAAAAAAGTTTCTCGACTATAATTTGGACAGAATTTGACAAATTTAAAAGAAGAGCGTCAAGCAGTGTAGATAGTGCATCTGATAGCTTAGGTAATGTTCTTTTTTGGTCTGTAGAAAAATCTAGAGAAGCTAAAAATTCTATTGCTGAATCTGAAGAATACTTACAATTAAAAAAAAGAATGTTAAACGGTGTAAATAGTGCATCTGATGGTTTAGATAAGGCGTCCAAATGGTCTACAGAAAAATATAAACAATCTAAAGATCTTACTTCTAAAGGCTTAGATAAGGCGTCCAAATGGTCTATAGAAAAATATAAACAATCTAAAGATCTTACTTCTAAAGGCTTAGATAAGGCGTCCAAATGGTCTACAGAAAAATATGAACAATCTAAAGATCTTCCTGCTAAATCTTATGACTACTTCAGAAAGCGAATTGATAGATTACTGAGTATCAGTGAATCTAAAATACTTGCTCTTGTAGAAAAAGTAAGTTCTGATGTAAGTACAGAGGCTGGGTCAGACTGTGTTTCATGTGTAGAAGACGATTCAAACCATCCCAAAGATCAAAATATTCAAAACCTAAACGAAGCCATTAATTCTTTAAATAAAGAACCTTAAAATTACACAGAATAAAATGTAATAATGAATTTTAAATATTTGCAATTTGAACAATCAGAAAATATAGCTACTTTAACTATTAATCGTCCCAGAGCTCTTAATGCTCTCAATCAACAGACTTTAACTGAATTAAAAAATTTAGTTTCATCTATCCACAAACAAAAAAAATTAAGGGCTTTAATTATTAGAGGTGCAGACGAAAAAGCTTTTTCAGCAGGAGCTGACATTAAAGAAATGCTCTCTTTTGACTCTCAACAGGCATGTCAATTCTCTCAAACCGGTCAACAAGTATTCTCTCAAATCGAATCCTTACCCATCCCAGTTATTGCCAGTGTTTATGGGTTTGCCTTAGGGGGAGGATTAGAATTAGCCCTTGCCTGTGACATTATCCTTATTAGTGATCATGCTAAATTGGGTCTTCCAGAAACCAGTATTGGATTGCTACCCGCTTTTGGGGGGACACAACGATTATTGCGTGCTGTCGGGTTTTATAAGGCTAAAGAGATGATTTTTTCTGGTCAAATATATCCAGCTAAAATTGCCCTCTCTATCGGATTGGCTAATCAAATAAGCCCTCAAAAAGATCTGATGACCACCGCTTGGGAATTGGCAAAAAATATCGAACAAAAAAATTTCGAAGCTGTTAGAGCTTGTAAAACTCTTATCCACCAGTTAGAAAATCAAACCTTTCAAAAGCGTTTGCAAAACGAAGCCCAAGCCTTCGGAAAGCTTTTTGATTCCCCCAACGCCAAAGAAGGAATAAAAGCTTTTATAGAAAAACGCCCTCCTCATTTCAAATCTACCGAAAATCATTCAACTTCTTAATTTGACTAAAACCACTATCAGTGTTACATAATTTTAAAGGGGGTGGGTGATATGTCGTCTCAATCATTTTTAAGCATTGACGATCTTAGTTCAAAAGATATTCAAAGTATCTTAAACAATACCCAACTGTTTAAAGAAGTTTTTGAAAAAACAGGTCGTATTATTGAATGTATTTCTTCAGATCAAACCCGTGGTTTGGTGGTGCAACTTTTATTTATGCAACCAAGTACTCGTACTCGTGTTTCTTTTGAAACAGCTTGTGGACGGCTGGGCATTGCTACAGCTAATTTGTGGAATACGCATGTTTCTTCTATGGCTAAGGGAGAAACATTGGAAGACACCATTCATTGTCTTGCAGCTCTTAAACCCAATATGATTGTTCTACGCTGTCAGTGCAAAACTTCGGATCCATTTTTGCAAAATAGCCCAATTCCAATTGTCAACGCCGGCTTAGGAGTAGAAGAACATCCCACTCAAGCTCTCATAGATGCTTTTACTATTCAGCAAATTAAAGGTCATGTAAAAAATGTAAAGATATTAATTGTAGGAGATGTTTTACACTCCCGTGTTGCTAATTCTAATTTAAAACTTCTGGTTCGTTTGGGTGCAGAATTGGGTTTTTGTGCTCCAGAAGAACTCACCCCTAAAGAAAGCAAAACATGGTCAAAAGTAGAAAAATTCGAATCGCTGGAACATGGAATTAAATGGGCAGATGTCATGATGTGTCTCAGAGTGCAAAAAGAGCATCATTCTTTAAGAAGCTTTGGTTTCTCTATGGCAGAATATAGAGATAAGTATTATATTGGTGAAGAGCGAATGGATATTTTTAAAAAAGATGGAATTTTACTTCATCCAGGGCCAGCTGTGCGAGGAGTGGAAATTGACTCTAAAGTATTAAATGACCCTCGTTGCCACATTATTACCCAAGTGGAAAATAGCACTTATGTTCGATCAGCTGTTACCTGCCATGTTCTTAAACTAGATGTTCATCGTCCATGATCAAAACAAACAATTAGAACAAATGATTAAGACAACAACTCAATCTAATAAATTCCAACACAATTATTTTCCGTCTGGTGGGTTTCTTGTTTTAGAATCTGGAGAAGTTTTTAAAGGATGCTTTTTAGGAGGTATGGAATGTGCCGGAGAAGTGGTGTTTAATACTTCCCACAGTGGTTACGAAGAAATCGCAACTGACCCTTCTTATTTTCATCAAATTATTGTAATGACTTCCCCCATGCAAGGCAATTATGGGCAAAACAATAATGTTTGGGAATCAGATAAAATTCATATTCAAGGACTCATCTGTGTAGAAATGCAATATTCGTTAAGAGATCAATCTTGGGGAAACAAACTGTTAGATTATGGAGTTCCTATTTTATCACAAGTGGATACCAGACAACTCACCCTCCATTTGAGGCAACAAGGGAGTGTGTGGGGAGCTTTAGTTCGATCTGAAAAAGAAAAAGAAGCTTTAAAAAAAGCCACTCGTTTAATAAAAAATGTTCAACAACAATCAACGGATTGGCCTTTTATGGTTGCGAAACCATCTGTCCAAACTCTATCGGGCAAAAAACCCAAAGGACCTGTGCTAGCTGTTATAGATTTTGGCGTTAAGCAAAGTATTATTCAACAACTTTTAAAAAGATGTTCTCAGTTGTGGTTATTTCCTCCACGAACCCATTCAAAAGATATTCTAAAAATAAAACCAGACGGAATATTACTTTCTAACGGACCAGGTGACCCAATGAATGTTAAACAATCTGTAAAAACAGTTCGAGATCTATTAGGGAAAGTATTTATTTTTGGTATATGTATGGGACATCAAATTTTAGCTTTAGCTTTAGGAGGTAAAACATATAAACTCAAATTTGGACATCGAGGTAGCAATCACCCCGTACGCGATCAACTTCTGAATATTATTTCTGTAACCAGTCAAAATCACGGTTATGCTGTTAAAGCCAATACATTACCCTCTCATGTTCGAATCACCCATACCAATTTAAATGATCAAACAGTAGAAGGTTTTTTCTCTAAAAAAGATCGATGCATGGGTATTCAGTTTCATCCAGAAAGTTCCCCAGGACCTCATGAATCTCGTTCTCTGTTTGATGTTTTTATTAAACAACTAAAAAAAACTGCAAATAAATAAAAATGCCAATTAGAAAAGATATTAAAAAAGTAGTCGTTTTAGGAAGTGGTCCCATTATGATTGGTCAAGCTTGTGAATTTGACTACTCTGGCACACAAGCTTGTAAAGCTCTTATGCAAAAAGGACTACCTGTTGTGTTGATTAACTCCAACCCGGCAACTATTATGACTGATCCAGAAACAGCAACTCATGTTTATATCGAACCTCTTACTTGCACTTCTGTAGAGCGTGTTTTATATAAAGAAAAACCAACCCATCTCATCCCTACTCTTGGTGGGCAAACGGCTCTGAACTTAGCCCTAGAACTCGATCAAAAAAAAATACTCAATAAATTGGGTATTCGACTCTTAGGTGCACAACCTCAAGTGATTCAAAAAGCAGAAAATCGAGAAAAATTTAGACAATTGTTAGAAGAAATTGGCGTTCATTATCCACAAAGCGAATTGGTTAAAAACTTTAAGCAAGGTTTGAAAGTAGCCAAATCTATACCTTTTCCGTTAGTGCTGAGACCCAACTACACTTTAGGTGGTTGGGGAGGGGGAGTAGCACATTCTATGGAAGAATACGAAGCAAAATTAGCACTTGCTCTTAGGGTTAGCCCATCGGGGGAGGTGTTAGTAGAAAAAAGTTTGTTAGGGTGGAATGAATTTGAATTAGAAGTCATGCGAGATAAAAGTGGCACTTTTTGTGTAGTGTGTTCTATAGAAAACATGGACCCATGTGGAGTGCATACAGGAGATAGTTGTTCGGTATCTCCTCAACAAACTTTGTCCGATCGAGAATATCAAGATATGCGTAATGAAGCTAGAAAAATTATACAAGCAGTTGGAGTAGAAACAGGAGGTGCTAATATCCAATTTGCACTACACCCCCAAACCAGACAGCGAATGGTGATCGAAATGAATCCACGAGTAAGTCGCTCATCCGCCTTAGCCAGTAAAGCGACAGGCTTTCCGATTGCTAAAGTAGCAGCCCTAGTGGCTGTGGGTTTTACTATGGACGAAATTCAAAACGATATTACTCAGGCTACTCCATCTTGTTACGAGCCAGCTTTAGATTATATTGTGTTTAAAGTCCCTCGATTTGATTTTGAAAAATTTGAAGGTTCTAAAGATGTTCTCAACACTCAAATGAAAAGCGTAGGGGAAGTCATGGGTATGGGACGAGTGTTTTTAGAAGCTTGTATTAAAGCACTTGTATCTTTAGAAAAAAACGAAAAACTGTTAGTTCATACTGATTTTTCAGAAAAACAACTCACTTATCCAAATAGCAAAAGGCTTTATAGTATTTTTCAAGCCTTCAGAGAAGGGTATTCGATTCAACAAGTTCAAGAGTGGACGCAAATTCATCCTTGGTTTTTAGATCAATTTCAACGGTTAATTCGTTTAGAAAAAGCGGCTAAAAAACAAAAAAAAATGACACCAGAGATTGTACTTTTAGCTAAACGCATGGGAGTACCCGATTATCTATTGGCCAATTGGTTTTGCATCACGCAAAAACATGTTCGCAAGTGGAGATGGAAAAAAAACATTGTTCCGGCTTTTTACCGAGTTGATACATGTGCCGGAGAATTTGCCTCGCAAACTCCATATTATTATTCCACTTATCATGCAAGTGGTCCGAGAATCGAACAGTCATCAATGGTTGAAAATAAAAAACAACAACATTCTTTGACTCGTCAATCTTCTGTTTTAATTTTGGGAAGTGGTCCCAATCGCATCGGGCAAGGAATCGAATTTGACTACTCTTGTGTTCGATCTGTGCGTGCTTTTAAGTCAGCAGGTTATCAAACCATTATGGTTAATTCTAATCCAGAAACTGTCTCCACCGATTACGACAGTGCAGATGTTTTATTTTTCGAACCTTTAACGAGCGAACATGTTATAGAAATTTTAAAGGTCATTAAGCCAAAAGGGTTTGTTGCTCAAGTCGGGGGGCAAACTCCTATCGGTTTAGCTTCCGATTTAGTCAAAGAAGGTTTTCAGCTGATTGGGACTTCTATTAAAAATATTGATTGGGCAGAAGATAGAGGGCGATTTATGTCTCTTTGTTCTAAATTAAAACTGCTCACTCCTCAAGCGACCATGTCTGCTAACTTAAATCAAGCTTTAGAAGCGGCAAAAACAGTGGGGTATCCTCTACTTTGCCGACCCAGTTATGTGTTGGGAGGTAGACGCATGGAATTGATCGAAAATGCAGAAGAATTAAAAAATTATTTTTCGCGATACCAGTTGTTTATTTCTAAAAACAACCCTTGTTTGATGGACCAATTTTTAGAAGGTTTAGAAGTAGATGTGGACATGGTGCGAGGAAAAGACTGGACAGTAATAGGTGGTATTGTAGAGCATATTGAAGGTACGGGAGTACACAGTGGCGACAGCATGGGAGTCATCCCACCTCAACGTTTAAAAAAAGAACTATGGGAAGAAATCGAAAAATGCTCTGTATTGATTGCAAAACATTTAAATATTATAGGTTTTTTAAATTTACAACTGGCTATTAAAAATGATCAAATTTATGTATTAGAGGCAAACCCCAGAAGCTCTCGCAGTGTCCCTTTTGTGTCCAAAGCACGAAACATTCCTCTAGCTCATTTGGCAGTGCAAGCACTACTCGGTCGAACAGCTAAAGAAGTTCAACCTCAAAAATATAATTGGAAAGAAATAACACAAGTGGCTGTTAAAGGGGTGGTATTTCCTTTTAAAAAATTCGAAGATGTGGATTCTATTTTAGGTCCGGAAATGAAATCCATTGGAGAAGTAATGGGGCGAGGAGAAGACTATCCCATAGCACTTTTAAAAGCGATGTCAGGAGCTGGACTCAATATCCCAAAAAAAGGAGAGGTGTTTTTATCGTTGCGACAAAAAGATAAAAAAGAGCTTATACCAGTTGCTCAACAATTAGTGCAATTGGGATATAGCTTATCTGCTACCAGAGGAACCGCAGAGTTTTTAAAACAAAATAATATTGATTGTTTGTCTGTAAAAAAAGTACACGAAGGGCGACCTCATTGTGTGGATCGTATTCGATCAGGTCAGGTGGCTTTTGTCATTAATACCACTTCGGGTAGACGCTCGATCGAAATTAGTTTTAGCATTCGACGAAGTTGCTTAGATCAGGGGGTTCCCTGTATTACAGAAAAATCTGTTGCCATTGCTGTCGTATCAGCTCTTCATCAAAATCGTAAGAAATGGCTAGTTCAAGCTTTGTAATAAAAAATTAACTGTTCGGAAATTTACAGATAAATTGAGCACCACCAGTTTGTGAAGAAGTTACTTCCACTTGTCCACCTTGCTTTTCTACAGTTTCTTTCACCAAAGCTAAACCAACACCTGTGCCTCCAGTTTCTCTCGACCGAGCTGAATCCATCCGAAAAAATCGCTCAAATATTCTTTGTCTATACTTGGCAGGCACACCTTCCCCATTGTCACTTACTGTTAGCACAGTGTAATTATCTTTAAACGCCCATTTAATATACACTTCTCCATCTTCTGATGTATGTCGACAAGCATTGTCTATTAAATTGCGTAATATCACTTCTAACCATCTTCGATTGGCCATTACATAATTGGCATTAAAAGAATAATGTAAATTTCTGTTTATTTGTTCAATACTTTTAACAATATAATAAGTAATTTCTTTTGTACTCAATTTTTGTTTTTCTATCTTGTCTTTAGAAGATAAAGTGGATAATTTTAATAAGTCATCTACTAAGTCGCTAATTCTTTTGCAATTTCGTAAAAGAATATTTAGAAACTGATCAAACTGATCAAATTTTTTTTGTGATAAATCATGAATTAGTAATTCTACAAACCCTTGCATAGCTGTTAAAGGTGTTTTGAGTTCGTGAGACACATTGGAGACAAAATCAATATGAGATCTTTTAGATCTTTTAATTTTAGTTTCTATCTTTTTTTTAGTTCGAAGAGTAAATAAATAGTGTACTAAAAAACCAATTGTAAAAACAATGATAGCCAGTATTATAAAAAGTAAATATTTTAAATTATACATATTATTATTCAGCAAAACTAATTCTGTAACCCACTCCACGAACTGTCTCAATAAAAGTTCCGTATGCTCCAATTTTTTTTCTTAAAATAGAAATATGTGTATCAATTGTACGACCCGTAACATTGATATCTTCTCCTTGGATAAAACTAACAATTTGTTTTCTAGAAAGAGCTTTACCTTGGTTACTTAGTAGTATTTCTAATAGGCGAAATTCTGAAAAAGTTAATTCTACTTCTTGGTTTTTTATAAAAAGTTTGTGGGCAGAAGTGTCTAATTGTAAATCTTTTAACTGCAATAACAGGCTTTTTGTGTTACTGGATGTGGATAAAGCAGTTATTACTTTTTGTCTCTTAATTAAATTTTTTACTCGTGCTTTAAATACTGTAAAATCAAAAGGTTTAGTAATATAATCGTCTGCTCCGGTTTCTAATGCAATCACGATATCTTTGGGATGAGATTTAGCAGTAACAAATAAAACAGATGTTTCTTGATGAGTAGGGCTAGAATTTCTCATCCATTTTAATAAATCTAAGCCACTTATTTCGGGGATCATCCAATCTAAAATAACCAATAAATAAGATCGCGAAGACAATTTATCATAAGCTTGCTGACCTGTTTGAACTGCCTCTGTTTGATAACCTTCTCTTTGTAAATGCAAACACATAAGGTTTTGAATATCTTGTTCATCTTCTACTACTAATACATTGTTTATTGGCATAGGAAGGACCTTTTTTAAGAAAAACTTTGATGTCTAATATCGTCTCCAGTTTTGAGAAAAATAATTTCTTCAGCGATATTTGTTGTATGGTCAGCTATTCTTTCTAATTCACCAGCAATAATAATTAAATCCATACATTGCCGGATAAAATTTTTTGGTGGAGATTGTTTTGCCGTTTGTTCTAAACAAGTTCGAATTTTGTTGCGAATGCGATCGACATTGTCATCTTGAACCAAAATATTGCGAGCTAGTTGTTCGTCTTCATCTATAAAAGCATCTAAAGACTTATGTACCATCTTGCTTACTTGATTAAAGATTTCTTCAAACAGTGAAATAACTTTATCCCATACAGGGTCTTTATCGATTGTGGTAGCTCTTTTAGTGATATTAACTGCTAAATCCCCCATACGCTCTAAGTCGGTGTTAGCACTGAGAATAGCCAAAATAATACGCAAATCTGTAGCCACCGGAGATTGTTGAGCTAAAATTTTAAAACACACACGAGATACTTTTAACTGAAAATTGTTGACCTTTTTTTCTCTTTTCATCATTTCTTGAAAGAGTTTGGGATCTGTCTTTTTTTTAAGAAGTACCTGATAAGCAGAAGAAATAGCTTCTTCTACTAATCTACCCATCTTTAAAATTAACGAGCGAATATAATCTAATCGTTCGTTTAATTTACTGTGTAAAGTATTCAACCAAACCTCCCTGTGATATAAGCTTCTGTTTTAGGGTCAGACGGATTAGTAAATATTTGAGAAGTTTTTTCAAACTCCACTAACTGACCAGATAACATAAAAGCTGTTTTATTGGAAATACGTGATGCCTGTTGCATATTATGAGTAACAATAACAACTGTAACTTGTGTTGTCAGTTCTCGAATTAAAGATTCAATACGAGCAGTGGAAACTGGGTCTAAAGCAGAAGTGGGTTCGTCCATTAATATCACTGACGGATTAACAGCTAAAGCTCGGGCAATACATAATCTTTGCTGTTGTCCCCCAGACAAAGAAGTCCCAGGTTGTTTTAAAATATCTTTTACCTCATCCCATAAGACAGCTTGCTTTAGAGAATTCTCTACTTGTCGACTTAATGCTTGCCCTTTTATACCCATTAGTTTGCATCCTATAGCAACATTTTCAAAAATACTCAAACCTGGGAACGGATTGGGCTTTTGAAATACCATTCCCACCTCTCTTCGTACCACAACGGGATCCATATCTGGATCATAAATATTTTGATCATTTAATAAAACCTTGCCTTTCACTTGTGCCCCCGGCACTTCCTCATGAAGTCGGTTTAAACAACGAAGCAAAGTTGACTTTCCACAACCAGAAGGACCAATTATAGCTACTACATGACTTTCAAAAATATCCATTTGAATATGACTTAAAACTTGTGTGGAAAAAAAACTAGCTGATAAATTCTCCACTTTTAGTAGTGTTTTTTTAACTGGCTTGCTCATGATATTCTTTTTTAATCAAATCGATGGTTTCTTATAAAAGGTTTTTAAATCTCCAAAAGCTACTTGGTCGGCTGGCCCTCCAAAAACAGAACAAACTTTTTCTCCTATTGCCAAATCAAAATCCCCCCATTCCGGTTTAAAATACAAGGTATCTCCTCTTTTGACATAACAATTTTGAAATTGCAAAATTAAAATTTTGTTATCCTTAATTACTTGACCTCGATGCCTGCCCTCCACAGTCCAACCAGATTTAAATTCTAATTTTATTCGATTGGTTTTGTCTCTATATCGATGTTTAATTTCGTTGATACTCATGCAACTTAACGGGCAAGTTTGATTTTTTAAATCTCCTAAAGGGCTTGAGTAACCTTGGTTATGGGTATCTTTACCATGATGGTTAATCTCACGATTTTTGTAGCTGAGCTGGCAAGGTCCAGTGAGTTTGATAAAATCTACTATCTTTTGATTTTTTTGGTTCGTATAGTGATTTGTACTCAAAGAATGAGCAGAATTATTAGATTTAGAGTCAGAGTTGGAGTTAGAATTAGATTGGGAGTTGGCAGAAATAAAATTTTCTAATAAGCCAGAAATCTGTAGACCCGTGTCTAATTCTATTGTGCATATTAGTCGAGATTTTTGAGCTTTAAATAGCCCATGTTCTCCTCCTATATAAAAAGCACATTGTTTTTTTAAGTCAATTAATAAATCGTGCAAGGTTTCAAAATTAGGTGTTACAAAAAGTTGTGGCTGATAGTCGGTGATGTCGTAAGAGTATTCTATACAAGAAAGATCTAAAGGTAATTTTTTAATTTTAGATGTTAAACACTGTTGAGCCTCTCCAATAGAGGAAAGCAAACCAGCTCCATAGATTTTTTGTTTTTTGAGGTTACCAATAAGTCCATATTCAGAAGTCCACCATATAAATCGAGAAAGTAGAGAAGCTTCACTTGGTTTTTTTAATTGCTTGTTGATGTTTTTTAGACGATTTTGTGCGGCTCGAATTTGTTGAGGAGTTGAATGGGGATGTTCTTTGATGTCGCTTAATTGCCGAATAGCTGAATATTGCTCATAATCTTCTTTATTAGGGATAGCCTTTTTAATTACTTGTGCGTATTTTTTGAGAAAAGAATTAAAAACCGGATGAATCAAAAAAGGAGCATGTCCGGCTGCTTCATGTACAATATCAGGAGCCGGTGTGTAATTAATATGTTGAATTGTGCGAATATCAGAGGCAATGGGCAATATATTGTGATATTGAAATTCCATAAAAACCGCTGGAGGGATAAACCCACTCACCGGCACAGCCCTCCATCCCAATTTTTGTAGCTTTTGATCAATAGCACTAATGCGAGGGATGCGATTAATTGTAATACCTGTTTTTTCTAAACCCTCTAAATACAAGGGATGAGCATGTTCCGATAAAAAACTTTTTAATTGCCTGAGAATGTAACGCCAAGTTTTTTGGTTTTCAGAAGAATATTTTTTGTAATTTTGAGGTACAATATAAGATTTTAATTGTTTGGGAATGGTAATTTTTTTCATATAAATTTATTTTATTGTGGAACTTTACAGAAAGCAATCACCTCGGCAACCTTCTAGCTGATTGAGAACAAATTTAATAATTTAATATTGACTGCATTATATAAGCCATGTATAAACCACAGATAGTCGCTAATCAGATGCAGTTTGTTGAACATTAAATATGAGAGTTATTTTTTTTGAGGGTTGTTTTGGATAATATTTTGGGAGCTATTAAGTAACTATGCCAACATTAAATCAATTGGTTTCTTGTAACAGAAAACAACAAGTAGCACGGACTAAATCTCCGGCTTTGACAGGTTGTCCGCAGAGGCGTGGAGTTTGTACTCGTGTTTTTACTCGCTCGCCCAAAAAGCCCAATTCAGCAATTCGGAAAGTGGCTCGAGTGCGATTATCTAATGGCTTTGAAGTGAATGCTTATATCCCCGGTGAGGGTCATAATTTACAAGAACATTCGGTGGTTTTAGTTCGTGGAGGTCGTGTGCAAGATCTTCCGGGGGTTAAATATCATATTGTTCGTGGTCATTTAGACACTCAAGGTGTAAAAGATAAAAAAAGAGCACGTTCCAGATATGGGACTAAAAGAGCTAAAAAAAAGTAGAGGTTATTATCTATAATGTCTCGTAGAAGTCGCAAAATTCATCGAAAAGAAATTAGACCAGATCCTGTCTATTCAGATGCGATTGTTAGTTATTTTATCAATAAAATTATGTGGGATGGTAAAAAAGAAATGGCTCGAAAAATTATCTATCAAGCTTTAGAAAAAATAGACAAAAAATATCCCAACGAAAACGCAGTAGCAGTGTTTAAAAAAGCTATTGATAATTGTAAACCTGCTTTGGAGGTTCGTTCTCGCAGAGTTGGTGGGGCGACTTATCAAGTGCCAGTGGATGTGCGTCCAGCTCGTCGTTCTACTTTAGCAGTTCGGTGGTTGATTATTAATTCTCGTATTCGTAAAGAAAAAACCATGGCCGATCGATTGAGTGCAGAATTATTAGATGCCTTTCATAACAAAGGTAATTCGATTAAGAAAAAAGAAGATGTTCACAAAATGGCTGAATCCAACAGAGCTTTTTCTCATTACAATTGGTAATTTTTGGTTTTTTAGTTTTTAAAAAGTAGGCTGTTGTGTCTTCTCTACAAATTCAAACACAAGAAGATTTAAAAAAAACTCGTAATATTGGAATTATTGCCCATATTGATGCAGGCAAAACCACTCTTACAGAGAGAATTTTATTCTACACAGGTCTTAGTCATAAGATGGGCGAAGTTCACGAAGGCAATACCATTATGGATTGGATGAAACAAGAACAAGAAAGAGGTATTACAATTACATCTGCTGCAACAACTTGTTTTTGGAATCGACATCGGATCAACATTATTGATACTCCTGGGCATGTGGATTTTACAATGGAAGTGGAAAGATCTCTAAGAATATTAGACGGAGCTGTAGTGGTTTTTTCAGCAGTCAGTGGAGTAGAACCTCAAAGTGAAACAGTTTGGCGACAAGCTGATAAATATCAAGTCCCTCGTATTAGTTTTATCAATAAGATGGATCGAGTAGGAGCTGATTATTTAATGAGTGTACAATCTATTAAAAATAAACTGAATGCAATACCATTATGCCTTCAAATTCCAATCGGTTCAGCAGATAACTTTAAAGGAGTAATTGATTTAGTAGAACAAAAAGCTTTTATATGGGATCAGGATGAATTGGGAGAAAAATTTTCTGTTCAACCCGTTCCTAAAGAATATCGATCTTCTGTGAAAAAAAATAGAGATCATATAATTGAGCAACTGGCCGAGTGGGATCATGAAATTATAAACAAATACTTAGACGAACAAACTATTTCTACAGAGGAATTAAAAAAATCAATCAGAAAATCTGTTTTGAATTTACAAATTGTTCCGGTCTTTTGTGGTTCCGCTTTTAAAAATAAAGGTGTTCAACAAGTACTGTCTGGTGTTGTGGATTATTTACCCAACCCTTTGGATCGCCCAGCTGTAGAAGGTTTGAACAATAAAAATGAAAAAATATTATGTGAAACTAGTTTCAAAGAAACACCAGTTGCTTTAGCTTTTAAAATTACAGAAGATTCTTTTTCTGGTTATTTAACTTATTTACGAGTCTATTCTGGGGTATTAAAAGCAGGGACTCAGTTGTGGAACAGCCGAGAACAAAAAAAAGAACGCCTCATGCAGTTAGTAAAAATTCACTCTAAATCACGACAAGAAGTAGAGTATTTAAAAGCTGGGGACATTGGTGCCGTGTTAGGTTTTAAGTACACAAAAACAGGTGATACTCTTTGTGATCAGAGTTCTCCTTTATTGTTGGAGTCGATTGATTTTCCTGATCCAGTGATTTCTGTAGTGATTGAGGCAAAATCTTCTAGTGAACATAGAAAAATGTTAAAGGGACTGACATTATTGCAGAGAGAAGACCCATCTTGTTTTGTATCTTTTGATACAGAGACTGGACAAACACTTTTAATGGGAATGGGGGAATTGCATTTAGAGGTTTTAATTCATCGTTTAAAAGATGAACATCAAGTATTAGTTAACACAGGTTCTCCTCGTGTTTCTTTTAGAGAGACAATTTTAGAAACCGCTCAATCTCAAGGGGTATTTGATAAAGAAATTAACGGAAAACAACAGTCAGTAAGTGTGACCTTAAAATTAGAGCCAACGAGAGAATTAAAAAAAATAGAATTTAACTCAGAATTAAAAAGTGAAGCGATACCACAAGAATGGGTGTCAGCTGTGAAAGAAGGAGTGGAGTCGGCGTCTTATGCAGGTTCTTTAATGGGATATCGTTTATTAGGGGTGAAGGTATTTTTGATGTCTATTCAAAGTGAAAACGACTTATCGGCTCATCCGTCTGCTTTTAAAGCGGCTGGGATGCAGGCTTTTCGCTCTTGTTTGGAGTGTGCAAAAGCTTGTTTATTAGAACCAGTATTTAGTGTAGAAGTAACAGTTCCCGAGATGTTTTTAGGGGATGTAATGAGTGACATTAATTCTCGCAGAGGGAAAGTCGAAGAAGTGCAAGCGAAAGAGCATTTACAAGTGATTAAAGCTTGTGTTCCTTTAATGGAACTTTTTGGATACGCAACAGACCTTCGTTCTTTTACCCAAGGCAGAGCTTCGTTCTCTATGCAGATGAAAGAATACGCACCTGTCCCAGAAAAACTCACTCAACCAATTATCCACGGCATTTACCCTCCAAAAACAGCGAGTAATAAAAAATTATGACTAATAGATTGCAATCTTCGTTTTTATTGTGTGCAAACTGGAAGATGAACAAAGCCCCTCATCAGACCAAAGAATATTTAGAAGAGTTTTGCCGTTTAGTTTCTAAAGAAGATCAAAAGCATTTTGTATTTTTTGCTCCAGCCATTACTTTGTTACAAGTTAAAATGGCATTAAAATCAACAAACTTTGGATGGGGTGGTCAAAACTGTTATTTTGAAGATAAAGGAGCATTTACTGGAGAAAATTCTCCATTAGTTTTAAGCCAAATAGGTGCTAATTATTGCTTAGTTGGTCATAGTGAAAGGCGACAATTATTTTTTGAAGATAATCAAACAATCCAAAAAAAAATAAAAGCACTTTGGAAACACTCTATCCGACCTGTTTTATGTATAGGAGAAACTCCAGAACAAAAAGAAAAAGGTCAGTCATTGCAAGTTATTCAACAGCAGTTAAGTTTGGTTTTAGAAAGTTTAAAATCCCAGGCTCTTACCAATCAATCGACTAACTTAAAAAAAACGGCTAATCGTCATCCACTGATTGTAGCTTATGAGCCAGTTTGGGCAGTAGGAAGTGGTCAAATAGCTAGCCCTTCACATATTCAGAAAGTTCGTGATCATACCTATCAGCTGTGTTCAGCTATTCAACAACCTATTTTATTTTTATATGGGGGAAGTGTAAATATAAACAATATTCAAAAATTGTTTAATAGCTGTCAATTAGATGGGTTTTTAGTGGGAGGAGCATCTTTAAACCCAAACTTATTTTTCGAACTTTTTTCAAAACTAAAACCCTCTTTTAATCCAAATATTTAAAAACCGACTGGATCAGATTTGCATAAATGGGTTTTTATTGCATAAAATGAAAGCACTTTGGAAAAACCAACTATTCGTATTGAAGATTTTAAAAAAACTGCTAGAAAAATCGCTCCATGGATTCACTCCACTTCTGTGCAACACTTTCGCACTTTAAGCGAAATCGTCAACTCTTCTACCAAAAAATCTGCTCATAACTACCTCAAACAACCACCTATTTTTAATTCTGCCCCTACACAAGTGTATTTAAAAATGGAAAACGAACAAATCACCGGTAGCTTTAAAATTAGAGGAGCTTTAAGTAAAATTTTAAGTTTACCTCTTAAAGATAGAAAAAAATTACTGATTTCTTGTTCTGCAGGAAACCACGCTCAGGGTTTAGCCTATGCTGCTCGTTGTGTGAATGCTCAAGCTTTGGTGGTTTTACCGGTTACGACTCCTTTAGTTAAGCAGAGGGCAGTTAGTTCTTATGGGGCAAAAATTTTAAAACATGGCATAATGTATGATGAAAGTTATGTTTACGCACAAAAGCTTTGTAAAACGGAGGGGGGGCTTTTTATTCATGCTTATAGGGATCCTTTGGTGATTGCGGGGCAAGGGAGTATTGCTTTAGAGATATTGGAAGCTTTACCAGATGTGGATTCAATAATTGTGCCGATTGGAGGAGGGGGGTTAATGGCAGGTATAGCTAGTGTGATTAAGCAGGTTCGACCTCAGTGTCGGATTTATGGAGTGGTGTCTCGGGTGGCTCCGGGGATGGAGTTTTATTTTCGTAAAAAAAAGTATTCACCTGAAAAAGATTTTTCTGGGTCAGGATTAGCGGATGGCATTAGTGTGAAACAACCATGCTTAGAAATGTTAAAAAACTATCTTTTTCCTTATGTGGATGATGTGGTGAGTGTAACAGAGAAAGAAATCACAAAAGCTATTTTATTTTTGTTGGAACGAGAAAAAACTCTTGTAGAGGGAGCTGGAGCTGTTGGGGTATCTGTTTTATTAAGGGATCATATCCATTGGAAATTAGGAAAAAAATGTGTAGTTGTTTTATCTGGGGGAAATATTGATTTGAATATTGTTTCTCAAATTATTAAAAAAAGAAATTAAATGAGTGAGGAATTTTGCATAATGAATCCATACACTCCGGGGCTGGCCATTGAGGAAGTTAAAAAAAAATATCAATTAGAAAAAGTATATAAATTAGCCAGTAACGAAAATCCCTTAGGTCCTTCTGAAGGGCTTTTGCAAGTTTTGCGATCTCATTTAACAGACATTCATCGTTATCCTCCTCCTCTTAAAAAAACTGTTCAATCTGTCGCTCAATATTATCAAGTAGAACCTGACCAAGTAGCTTTAGGTAATGGATCGAGTGAGCTGATAGATAAACTGTTGCAAGTTTATTATCGAGACAAAGGAGTAGTGTTAATTTCGAAAAACAGTTTTCCACTCTATGAGATTTGTGCAACTGCTCATCGGTTAACGGTATGGAAAGCAGATATGGAACCCGGTTGGAAAGTGAGTGTTTCGTCTTTTTTGTCTGATCTAAAAAAAAGTGAGAACATTCGGTTGATATTTATTAGCAATCCAAACAACCCGACTGGTTCGGCTCTGACTCATCAGGAAGTAGAAACTCTTTTACAAGCTACTCGTTCTAAAAACATTTTTCTTGTATTGGACGAAGCTTATCGAGAATACAATCGGATGGATGATTTTCCGGACGGAAGGGTTTTACTCAATCAATATTCTCATTTAATTTTAGTGCGTTCTTTGAGTAAAGTAATGGGTTTAGCGGGTTTGCGAGCAGGTGTTTTATTAGCTAACCCCTCTGTTATAAGAAATTTAAAAAAGGCTTTATGTCCCTTTAATGTGAATTCTTTAGCTAATCGGGCCATTCATTATTGTTGTTCAGACCCTTCTTTTCAGCAACATATAAAAAAATCTAGAGAATTGGTGTGGAATGGTTTGGATTATTTTTATAAGCAGTTAGAACAGTTAGGGTTTGTTTTTTATCCTTCTCAAGCTAATTTTGTTTTATTTGAAGCTTATTCAAATTTATCAACAATTACATTTGAAGAATTGCTAAAAAGAGGTGTGATTTTGCGACCTCAAAAAAGCCCTGATTTAGTTAATTATTTAAGAATGAGTGTTGGTAAAGAGGAGGAAAATAAACAGGCAATAACAGCACTTAAAGAAGTTTGCTTATTTTTAAAAACTTTGAGAAAAGAATAAAGTTTGATGAATATAAAAGTTCCTTATTTAATTACGATTGATGGACCGGCGGCGGTGGGTAAAAGTTCTTTAAGTTGTCAGCTCGCTCAAAAAATGGGTTGGAAATGGCTTTCTACGGGGGTTTTTTATCGAGGTTTGGCTTGGTTGATAAAAAATCAAAGCATAGACTTGCAAAATATAAACTCCAATAAGAAGAAAATCATTCAGCTGGCGACCAGTGTGGAAAAGTGTATTCGTTTAGAAGCAAAGCAAACGGCTTTCTTTTATCGAGCAAAAAATTATACACAAGCTATCTATACAGAAGAGGTGGATGATCTGGCTTCTCATTTAGCAAAACTTGATTATGTCAGAGAATCATTACTTCCAGCTCAAAGAAAGTGTTTTACAGATTATCCAACAGGTTTGATTGCAGAGGGTAGGGATTGCGGAACGGTGGTGTTTCCTCGAGCACGGTTAAAAATTTACTTAAAAGCAGAAGAAGACATTCGAGCTCAGAGACGGGCTAATCAAAGGAGATTACCCAATATTAAAAGAGTAAGTAGCTTGCAAAAAAGTAGGGATCAACAGGATTTATCTCGTACATTGAGTCCATTAATTTGCCCAGTTGGGGCCACTGTAATAGATACAGGTAGTTTGGATTTGAAAGAAATGGTGAAAAAAGTTTATCAATTAGCTTTGAAATTATTTCCAAAACCTTGAATCATTTCAGTTTTTTAGTTAAGGGTATATATATGGTAGATGAAATTAAAAAAACGCAAGAGTCTAAAAAGACTAAAAAGCAAATTCAAAAAGACAGGTTATTGGCTCTTTTAGAAGAAGCTGATCGCGATGTTCAGTCAGCTGGTTTGGTTTCTTCTCAGAAATTAAATGGAGCAAATGGAGATGGGTCTTTTCAAAAATTATATGAAGAATCGTTAAAAAAAGCAGATTTTAAAGTAGGAGATGTAGTGAAGGGGTGTGTTACTGCGGTAGAAGATGATTATGTATTGGTGGATATTAATTATAAGAGTGAGGGAAGAGTTGCCAAATCGGAATTTCGGTTAGTGGAAGGTAAGGGGATAGTAGAAGTTGGTCAAACATTGGATGTTTACATTGATTGCGTTGAAGATGAAAATGGCATGTTGGTTTTATCTAAAAACCGTGCAGATATTATCCGAATTTGGAAGGATATCTCTAAAGTGGTGGAGCAAGAAGAAGTTATTGACGGCACTGTGATTGCCAAAGTTAAAGGAGGGTTGAGTGTAGATATTGGAGTGAAGGCTTTTTTGCCGGGGTCTCAAATTGAGTTGCGTCCAGTCCATAACCTAGATGGCTATATTGGGAAAAAGCTACAATTTAAAGTAATTAAATTTAATCAAAAAAGAGGTAATATTGTTTTATCTCGCCGGATTTTGTTGAATCAAGAAAGAAAAACTCTTCGAACACGTATCTTATCTGAAATAAAAGAAGGATCTGTGGTGAAGGGAGTCGTAAAGAATATCACAGATTATGGAGCTTTCTTAGACCTTGGAGGTTTGGATGGTCTTTTGCACATTACGGATATGAGTTGGAGTCGCATTAAACACCCATCTGAGTTAATCACCTTAGGGGAAGAGAAAGAAGTAAAAATTCTTAAGTTTGATCAAGAAAAAAACCGTGTCAGCTTAGGTTTAAAACAGCTAGAAGATGACCCATGGAATCGAGTTAGCCAAGATATTTCTATTGGGGATGTTGTAACAGCCAGTGTGGTGAGTTTAACGGACTACGGAGCTTTTATGAAGTTAAGAGATGGAGTGGAAGGGTTAGTTCATGTGAGTGAGATGAGTTGGGGTAAAAAGGTCAAACACCCTTCAGATTTACTGAAAGTAGGGGAGAGTGTAAAAGTTAAAATTTTAGGAATTGATCAAGATAACCATCGCATTAGTTTAGGTATTAGACAATTACAAAAAAATCCATGGTTAGAGTTAAAAGAAAAATATTCAGTTGGAGCAGAATTAAAAGTCACTATAAAATCGATTACTGATTTTGGTTTTATTGTAAATATCGAAGGGGAAGAAACCGATGGGTTTGTTCATGTTTCGGATCTTTCTTGGACTAAACATATCAATCACAAAAAAGAATATAAAGAAGGGGAAGAATTAACAGTTTTTATTAAAAACATTAATGTAGAAGAAGAACGGTTTGATCTCAGTTTAAAAAGTTTAGAAGGGGACCCCTGGTTGCAGGTAGAAAACAAATATCCGCCCGGTTCGCGTCATGAAGTGAAAGTGATTAAACTTGTAGACTTTGGTGTTTTTGTGGAGTTAGAGCCTGGGGTGGAGGGGTTAATTCACATTAGTGAATTAAGTAAGCAGAGGGTAGATAAACCCGAGTCAGTTGTTAAAGAAGGAGATATGCTAAAAGCGGAGGTATTAAATATTGACTTAGATGCTCGAAAAATCGGCTTAAGCATTAAGCAAATTGAGCTTCATAAAGATTCTTCAGATGGTGATAAAAAAAATGAACTAAAAGGTGGAAGTGAAGCCAATAAAAAAACAGAAAGCTTTTTTGGCAGAGCACTTAAAGCATCTTTAGGTTGGCAAAAAGATAAAAAGGACCAAGAAAAATCATAATGAATCAAAATAATAAGAAATCTTTTTTATTTAAGTTAATGGTAGTAGTGGGTGTATTGTTTGCGTGCATTGGATTGGTTCGTTTTTTTTTTAATTCAAAGAGCAGAAATTTACCTCGTGCTGGTCAAGAATCTATTTTAGCTCTTAAGTTACAGGGTATTTTATTAGAGAAGGATAAATTTTTAGAACATTTAAGAGTTTATTCTAAAGATGAAAAAATTAAAGGGATTTTAATTCGGTTAGATTCTCCGGGTGGGTCAGTTGCTTTGAGTCAAGAGATTTACTTAGAGTTAAAAAGTATTCGTGACAAGTTAAAAAAACCAGTTGTGATTTCTGTTGGAGCTATGATGGCCAGTGGTGCACTTTATTTAGCGGCTGGTGCTTCAAAAATTATTGTTAATTCTGGAACTTTAGTTGGTTCGATTGGAGTCATTATCCCTTTAATTAACATGGAGGGGCTTTACGATTGGGCCAAGGTAGAAATGTATTCTATTAAAACCGGAGAATTTAAAGATATTGGTTCTCCTTATCGATCGATAACTTCTAACGAACGAGTGTTGTTTCAAGATTTAACTAACGATCTTTTAAATCAATTTAAAAGGCATTTAATTGAGGGGAGAGGAAGTCATCTCACTCCAGAAGATTTAGAACCGTATACAGATGCTCGAGTTTTTACTGGTGATACAGCTATATCAGCTGGGTTTGCCGATTCTATTGGTACTTATTCAGATGCCATTGTACTGGTGGGTGAAATGTCTGGTTTAGGTAAAGACCCTCATTTATTTACTCCTCAACCAAACTATTTAGAGCTTTTGAGCAATCGTTTAGGAGGTAGTTTAGAGAACATTAAATCAGGTCTTTCTTTAAACAAATTGTTTGAGTTTTCTTCTCAGCGAATCTTTTTAAGTGCTCAACCTCTTTATGTTTTTCCACCCGCATTGGGTATGTAATTTAATTTGAGATATTATTATGCACAGTTATTCTTCTGTTGGTTTAATGATTCCTCGAGGTACACCTTGCATTCGAATGCTAATCATTATCAATGTGGTTTGTTGGTTTTTTTTAGTTTTAATTTTGCAAAAATATATTTTAAATACTCCATTGGTATATCATGTTTTGGGGTTTGTTCCAGATTTAGTAAATAAAAAATTTTTTATTCATCAATTTTTTACTTACATGTTTATCCATAGTGATGGAGTGTTTCATATTTTATTTAATATGTTGGTTTTATGGATGTTTGGATCAGAGTTAGAACAGTTATGGGGAAGAAAATTCTTTTTAACTTATTATTTAGTGTGTGGCGTTGGTTCTGCTGGTGTGTATTGGATATGTATGAATGTATATTTATTATTAGGTGGGCAAGTATCCTTTTCGCAAGTTCCAGTAGTAGGAGCTTCGGGTGCTATTTTTGGATTATTACTTGCTTATGGCTGGATTTTTGGAGAGCGATTAGTATTGTTTATGCTTTTTGTTCCAATGAAGGCTAGAACTTTTACTATACTTATTGCTGCTGTAGAATTATTAACTGTTTTAAGTTCTGGATTTGGAAGTCCAATGGCTAATTTATCACATTTAGGTGGTTTAATTTCTGGTTTTTTATTTCTTTATTTAAGAAGAATGTATGCAGAATCTCAAACACAAAATCCTTATTGGAAGGTATTTAAAATGGTTCGAAATAAATTTAAAAAAAATAAATTAACAGTGATCGGCAATTAAACTTATTAAAGGAGGTTTAGAAATGAAACTTAATGAACTTTTGGATAAATGTTTTAAATTTGACAAACGAATTACAGAAATAGGGTTAAAACAAAACACATTACAAAAAAAAGAACACCAAGATTATTTAAATAAATTGCCAGATCTGTCAGCTGATCAACAAAATTTATTTATGGAAGAAGAAAAAATAAAAAGAAAGAGACAAGAAGAAGAATAAATTAAAAGATAAATTTATTGGTTTGAGTTTTTGTTAGCTCAAAGTTGAGTTATGTATAGTTTTCAGCAATGTGAAGAATCCAATTAGGGAATTGAATAGTTCGTTCGGGGTGGTTTAGTAATTTGTAGAAAATAAAATTTCGAATTAACAGCATGACATAAATTCTAGTTTCTTCGAAGGGGATTTCTTCGATAAACATTATAGGGTCTTTAATGGTATTGTTTTTTTGTTTGAGCCATCGGCGGACAGCTCTACCACCCGCATTGTAGACAGCTAATGTGACAATAAATTGGAAGTTCCATTTTTTAAATTGTTTTTTTAAAAAAGCAGTGCCAAGCATAATATTTGTTTTAGGATGGTATAAACTACGTGTCCCTTTGTAAGGGACTCCTGTTTCTTGTGTCATTCTTTTAGCAGTGTTGGGTTTGATTTGCATTAACCCAAAGGCATCGGATGGACTTCTGGCTTTTGGGTTATAAGCTGATTCTTGCCGGATTAAAGCATAAATAAGTTCTTTTTCTATGTTAAATAAACGGCTAGCGTCTTCTATTTCTTTTTGATACATCATGGGAAATAGCAGATCAGCATGTGATTTAAAAAAGAATGTTCGATCCATTAAAGGTAGATTTCCCACCATTTGGAAGAATGGTAGATAAAATTTTGCTATCGCCATATAGTAAAAAAGTCCCATCCAGTTTTTTGTTTCTTTATTTAAATCTTTTTGATACTTATGGTGTTTAGTATTTAAAAAATCTCGCACATCTTCATATTTTTCTAAAGAGATCAACCAACGAGCAATTTTATAATCTTCATTTGGGTCGTATTGTTTCCAATTAGCTTTTTTTACTTTTTTATGGATAGAAATAGGAGTATTGGTTTCGTAATGAGCCAATAATCCAAAATAAGATAGAGGGTCTGTTTTAATCAAAGTTTTATAAATTTTTTGAGCTTCTTTTTGTTGATTTGTTTGAGCGTACCATCGACCCAACCAAAAAAGGATTCGAGATCGTAAGTAATCATTTTTTGTTTCTGCTAATAAATCTTTTAAAACGGCAATCGCTTTTTTTGTTTTTCCTGATTTGTAAAGTGTCCAAGCGTATTTTCTCCATACTTTTTCTTTTGCATCTTGATCAAAAGGTTTTTCTTTCACGGATTTTTTAAAAAAAGAAAGTGATTTTTTTAAATCACCTAATTCTTCAAAAAGAAACCCTTTTAGCCTGTAAATTTCAAAAAAAGAAATACGGTTTTTGAGTTCTTTTTCTAATTGGCTAAGAGTTTTTAAAGCTAATTGTGGGTCTCCTAATGTCCATTGTATACGAGCCAAGTATGTGGAAACATTGTGATAAGATAAAACAACTTTGGATGATTTTTTAATTTCTTTTTTTAACCAATTTCTCCATTGAGTGGCTGCCTTTAGGTATTTTTTTGTTTTTTGCTGGTCTTTGTAAATCCAGACCATCCATTTAAAAGCTTGGTCTTTGTTTTTAAAAGATACTCCATTGGTGTTTAGTAATTTTCGATAATAAAAAGTAGCAGATTTGAATCGCCTAACTCTTCGAAAATCATTAGCTACTTTTAGCATTTGAGAGAGAGAAGGGTTTTTAATATATCGAGGGAATAGTTTATAAAATTTTTGTCTCCATTCTTGGGCTTGTGGGTCATTATGTTTTTTAGCTAATCTTAAGGCAGTTGTTAAATATCTTTCTTTTCGATTTTTATCTGTAGATAATTGATGGAGATAATAAGAGGCTTTCATAATTTCTATTGGATGTTTGTTTTGTTGAGCCTTTTTTAGCCAAGCCAAACTCGCCTTTTTTTTTAGATATTTAGGAAATTCAGATAAATCTAACGATAAACCATCTTGGCAATGTGAATAATAATGAAGACGGGCATAGTTTTTTAAAGGAAACCGATTAACTTGAGATAAGAAATTCATGGAATCACAAAATGATTTAGAATTTTTATTATCATTATCTAAAGCTGTTTTATAGATTAACCACCATTCAATAACATGGTCAGAATATTCTTCTGTCAGCCAATTGATTTGTTTCTGAATTTTTTCAGAATTTTCGTTTATAGAAGAAGTGCTTCGAATTTTATGACTTTTGTCTGATTTTTTTAAAAAAGAACACCCAGATAGACAAATAATTATCAGATAAATTAATAAATAATAGTTCATTACAAAAATACTAAAACAATATTATATTGAATAGCAACAATGATTTTTAATTCTCTTCCAATAGATGGGTTATGTAATGAGGTGTTTTTGAAGTCGTTGGATACGATTTTCTAAAGGTGGATGTGTGCTAAATAAAGAAACCCAAGTAGAACGAGATTTTTTATTGTTGCTAATTTTTAAGTAATTGTATTTTGTTTGCTCATCGGTATTACTTTGAGCCATTGCTGGTTGCTGTGGTTGGATAAATTTTGCTAAAGCTTGAAGAGCTAGAATCATTTTTTGTCGCCCAGCCAGTTGTGCTCCACCATAGTCGGCACGATATTCTCTCCATCGAGAAAAATAACACACCAACATAGAACCCGGAATATATAGCAGAGTAGCAAAAAGGCTTCTTAACATCCAATGCAAAAAGAAGTTATGTCGATTACGAGAGATCATTCCCTCTACCACACTGGCAATTAAATGGGCAATTAGATGCACCATTACATTCACTACTCCTTGAACCAAAGTCATAGTGACCATATCCCCATTTGCTATGTGGCTTACTTCATGAGCTAAAACCCCTTCAACTTCTTCTGCATTCATTTTCTGAAGAAGACCAGAAGAGACAGCTACTAAAGAATTTTTTTTACTAGGACCTGTAGCGAAGGCATTTATTTCTGGATTATTGTAAATTCCAACTGTGGGTTTTTTAGGTAAACCAGCTTTAATAGACAAATGGTGTACCTTTTGAACCAGTGATCGAATTTCTGTGTTGTCATTTTTTTCTGATACAACTTGTACTCTCATTGTTCTTATAGCTACCCACTTGGACATCCAAAGGGAAACTAAAGCTCCTCCCATGCCCAATACAGAATACATAATGAGCAACAGAGTAAAACCTTGAATTTCAATTCCAAAATAAGCGGATACAGCACCTAATACAACTTGTAGAGTTAGGATAATTATCAAATTAGTAGCTATAAATAATAAAACTCTTTTGCTAATGGTTAAAAGATTGCCGATCATTTTTTATTCCTCCTTTTTTGTATCCTTTTTAAGTTTAAGAACCATCTTGGATATGTTCTACTTGTCGGTATTGGTTAATAGACCATATATCTTTATCTTTAGTTTGTGTAGGGTTTTTAGGTTTTTCATTTTTTAAATCTGCAATGGCAATAGCTCTAAAAGAAGATCCATTCGTGTCGATTGAAGCACCAGATTTTCCGGTTGAACCGATTGTTCCCGCTGGAATATTCGGAGGCTTAGAAAAATTACCAGATGGGTTATCTTTATTAGAAAAACCACAAGCTTTAAATTCTCCACTACCTAGGTCTTTTGTGCAGAGTCCAAAAAAGCTTTTGAACTTATTATCTGTGCTGATGGTAGCTCCTGAATAATGAGTAGGTGTTTTAGCACTGTTGGCATTATTAAAACCAGCGTTGTAAATAAGTTCTCCTTCTGGAGCAACACCAATAACTTTTAAATCATGGGTGTAGAAACGCCATCGAATAAAAAAATGCTTTTGAGCCGTGTAAATCTGACTGAGAGACACTTTTGCTTCCACTCGCTTAGCTGTTCGGCTGTATTTTTGGTATTTTGGGATAGCAATCCCTGTTAGAATGCCTATAATAGCCAAAGTCACTAAAACTTCTAATAAACTGTAGCCAGCTTTGTAATAAGATTGATTGTTTTTTCTGTCTTTATTTGCTGGATTAAACATTAGCTTTATCCTCTCCCTTTTTTAGCTTAGACTTAATGTGGTTGATTGGCAAGTTAAATTGTGAGATTTTTATGGGATTTTTATGGGATTTTTTCCGAAAATAAATTGAGATTTGTGGTAAAAATAAGTTACTTGCGGTAGAAATGTAGGCTTTTTTAATACTCACAAAACAGTAAAACATTTATTATTATTTAAATATTTAATTAATTTAACTACAAAATCCAACAGTATAGTATTAGATCCATTTATAGGTAGTGGGACAACGGCTATAGCTTGCAAAGAACTTAACAGAAGGTTTATAGGAGTGGAAAAATCAATAAACAATATATTGGTATTACTAACAAACGATTAAAAAATATTAAAATTTTATTAAAAAAATCCTCTTCTTTTGTGTCAGAACAAAGAGAATTTTTACTTCATTCATCGTCTTTATAGAATAATTTTTACTCTTAAAGATATATTTTTTATTTTAATGAGTCTTTTCCAACTTATTTGATCAATCATGCTGAAAAAAAAAAGGACACAATGTTTGGCAATTTTTTTTTAATTGATAGAGAGCAAAAAATATCCAAAATTGTCGTACATAAGAACTGTTGCTACTAAAATTAGATTTTATGAATAGTTGATTTTTTAAAAATTTTAAAATTATTTATTTTCAAGTATTTTTAATATATCACTAAACTTTCTTTCTGCTTTTTTTAATACTTCTGAATAGCTCATTAAGAAAATACCTGCTTTTTCTTGATTGCTCTTAATAGCTGTAATAGATGCATCATATTCTCTACCTATAATAAATGTGATCACTTCTGAAATATTTGGTGTGTGTTTCTGTATTACAGATTTATAATTAAGCACTTGAGCAATATCGTTTGTAGATATAATTACACCAGGGCGTTTAAACTCTATAATAACAACTTTCGAATTACTACTCAAACAAACTAAATCTGGTCTTAAATGTCTTTGCTTATCAAACTGTTTATCTAAATTCTTTCCGAGAATAGTTTTTAAAGATTTGTTAGATTCCCACAGTTTATAATTATCATCCAACAACCATAGATTCTTTTCAAAAAGTTTATGGATTTGTTGTTCTTTTGTAATTCTGTTATTTACAAATTCTTCTAATTTGTTAATTATTTTGAGGTACTGCTTTATTAAATTAGAAACACCAGTAATATTTCTTATTCCCCATTCAGATACAAGTTTTGCCAATTGTTCTATATCATCTGATTCAACTCGTAAAATGTTATCTAGTAATTCTTTTAAAACATTGGATTCAAAATATTGTAAGATAAGTCCAGCAAATTGAATAATATCATCATCTTTTTGTTCTTTCATTTTAGAGACTAAAGCTAAAATCATTTTTTTAGCTTTACTACTTACTATTGGTGGTAACTTTTTTAAACGGGAATCTATAGTATCTGATTTTAGTATCTTATCTTCTTGTTTAATAAGCTGTTTTTCACTTTCTTCTTTAAGAACTTTTTTTAAAAATTTTTTTACCCAAAAGTTAAATTTTTCTACAGTTTTATTTTCTTCAATAAAACCTGTTCTAGATGTGTTAATTAAAGATTGAAAATTACCATTACTTTCATCTAAAAAATCAGCATTTAATTCACCTGTAAATTTTCTACTAATGTATGTTGTAAAAAAATCAAAAGGCAAATTAAAAAAACTTGGTTTAGTCACTAATCTCCCTCTTACTCGGATAGCAAGACCTGGATTAGCCACATTATTTTTTGCAATCACATAATATCCTTTGATAGGCTTATTTAAGCCTTCTATTATTTCATCAATATCATGCTTTTCTCCTGGGATATCTTCCATAGTGCATTCATTATTATTTACAATAATTTTAAAATCTTCATATTTTGGTAAATTATTTCTTAAATATCTTCTTAAAAAAGTTTCATTTGGCACAGACAAATCTTGTTTTAATTCTTTGAGAGTAATTTTTGTGCCTTTTTCAGAAATATCTTCTAATTGATAGATTTCAATATCAAATTTTGTATTTTCTAAATCAGGATTACTATCAAAATCTTCCCTTTTTAAGTTAGTAGCAGTTTTGATACTATTTTTACAGGTTTCTACCCTTATAAGACCAGCAATACCAAAACCAGCTAGTTTGCCTATGCCTTTATTGCCTATAATTTTTCTTTTTTTAATAGGACTTGTATCATTATTTGATTCTTGTCTTCTATTTCTACCAATTTGCAAATAATGATCTTGGAACTCCTGTGTAGACATTCCTGTTCCATTATCGTCTATAATAATTTCACTATCTTTTTCTATTTGAGTAGGTAAGGAAATATTAACTTCTGTTGCATCTGCATCGTAAGAGTTGGATGCTAATTCTACTAGTGATTTTTTAATAGAATCATAGGCTTGTATTCCAAAATGATCTAAAATCCTCGGAGAGACCGAAAAATGACCTTTAATAGTATTTAAAATTTTTTGTCCAGCACTAATAAATTTTTGCCCAGTTTTTTTTAAAAAATTCATTGTTATAATATTCTTTCTTAATTTATATTCTTATCTAATTTAGTATTTTTATTCTCTTTTAGTTCAGAAGTTTTATTATTAGGCTTTTTATCTCTAAGTCGTCAATAATTTTAATAGCTATCCTTTTATATTTTTCCAAACATAATAAAAATTTGTTAATTTTAAGATTTTTTATTGTGTTTTATAAATCAGCAGATTTCATGTAACCTTCTAATTTATCAATAGCTTCTCTTTTTTTTTAAACAGAAACTTCTGCCCCTTCCTCTTTATACATTTATAACGCAAAGCAAAAAACTTGAAGATTCAAGATAATATTATGTTTTAGATTGTCACTTTTAAAAGTTAAAATCTTAAAGGGTATTATATTATTGCAACAACAAATATTGCTAATATAGAGCTTGCTATACAAAAGTTTTTTGTTTTTCATATATTTGTATAATTTTTTTAATTTATTTTAATCACTAAATATATTATATTTAAAATAATGGTAACAGAAGGTATTAAATACAGTGGTTCTAAGTTAAAGCTGTTACCTCATATTCTTTCTTTAATAAAAAATTTACCTGTGAAATCAGTTTTTGATGGTTTTTCAGGCACTACAAGAGTCAGCCAAGCTTTGGCAAAATGTGGATATCAGGTTATATCAAATGATGTAGCAATTTGGTCAAAAGTTTTTGCAGAATGTTACTTAAAGGGAAATATAACAACCAAATTGCAAAAAAAAATTGATTATCTAAACAATTTAAATGGTCGGTATGGATGGTTTACAAAACACTATGGTGGTAAAGTGAATGGTGGTTTAGCTGTACACTCTGATGGAAAAAAAAAGATATGGCAAATTCATAATACAAAAAAATTAGATAGTATTCGACCAGAGATAGATAAAATAGCTGATAATTCCATCCAAAAATCTATTTTGCTTACCAGTCTTATTTTAGCTTTAGATAAGGTAGATAATACTTTAGGGCATTATGTGTCTTATTTAAGAAAATGGTCTCCTCGTTCTTTTAAGACAATGCATTTAAAAATGCCTCTAATAAAAAAGGGTAACGGTCCACACAAAGTGATAAACGAAGATATTTTTCAAGCACAAGCTAAAGTTACAGCAGATCTTTCTTATTTTGATCCACCTTATGGTTCTAATAACGAAAAAATGCCATCTTCTCGTGTTCGTTATGCGGGTTATTATCATATTTGGAAAACAGTAATTTTAAACGATGAACCAGATTTAGTGGGGAAATCTGGACGCCGGATGGATTGCAAAGATTTAAAAACTAGTTCTCTATTTGAAGAATTTCGTCAAAATAAAGAAGGTTATTTTATAGCTTTAAAAGCAATTGAAAAACTAATCACACAGTGTCAGTCACCTTATATTTTGCTTTCTTACAGCAATGGAGGTCGGGCAACAAAAGAAGAAATTAGCGAAGTCATTAATGATTGTTGTTCTGAAGTTCAAATATTTGCTATTGATTATAAAAAAAATGTCATGTCTAATATGCGTTGGACTTATAATTGGATTAAACAGACAGAAAAACAAAATATTGAATTTTTATTTTTAATGAAGAAAAAACAAAAAATAAACAAGATATGTAAAAATAAAGGAAATAAAAAATGAAGCAAGTTATTAGAGTTTTAATAATCTGGTGTTTTGTTTTTCAAACACCTTTTATCTACCTTTAGCTCTTTGTTTTTTAGTTTTTATTGAAATTATTACAAACTTTTGAGTATTAGAATGTCTATCAAAATCAAAATTGGGTGTTTAGTTATATTTTTTTTAAGTGCTTGGAGTTTAAGTCATTTAGAATTAGCAACCAAAAGGCCTCTTTATTGGACTCCTCCCAGTATTTTAAGGCATTTTAATTTAGGTTATCAGGAGTTAGTAGCAGATTTATTATGGCTTAGGTTTTTACAATCTGCAGATTTTTGTTCTTTCGAGAAAGGGATTCCCGTCTACGATGGGCAGAGTGTTTCTTCTTGTGAACTGGGTTGGTCTTATCGAATGTTGGATGTTATTACCGAATTGGCACCACGGTTTAAAACTCCTTATCGAGTAGGTGGTGTATTGATGAGTGTGTTTAGTGGAGATGTTAAGGGTGCTGAAAAAATTTTACTTAAAGGTTTAAATTATTTTTCTACAGATTGGCAGCTCCATTTTTATTTAGCTTATCTCTATGCTGTAGAATTTGAGGATCCATGGAAGGCGAACTATTATTCTTACCAAGCGGCTCAAAATGGAGGTCCTGATTGGTTGGGTAGTCAATTAACTCGTCAATTTGATTTGGATCGGCAGATTTTGGGAAAAACTGTTTTAAGCCATTTTTTAAAAAAAAATCTAACAGATAGTCAGAAAAATCGTATTATCCAGCGATTGCAAACCCTTCAAGATGATTCTAAAAAAATTGAGTGAATGTTTACAGGTTTTTCGTTGACCTTTTTTGGTTTGAACCCATTGTTTGAGAGTTATTATGCCAAGAGATTATTATGATATTTTATCGGTTTCTCGTGATTGTTCTCAGGAGGAAATAAAAAAAGCTTTTCGAAAGTTAGCTTTAAAATATCATCCAGATCGTAATAAAGGTCAGCCAGAAGCAGAAAAGAAATTTAAAGAAGCTGCTACAGCTTATGAAGTATTAGGGGATCCTAAAAAACGTGCTCAATATGATCAATTTGGTCATGAAGGAGTGCGTTCTCGTTTTGGAGCTGGTGGTTTTCATAATGTGCAGGATATTTTTTCTTCTTTTCAAGATATTTTTAGCCAAGGAGGAGGGGATTTTTTTGGAAGAGGTGGAAGTGGAGGTGGAGGGCTAGACTCTCTTTTTAGTAGTGTTTTTTCTTCTTCTGGAGGTTCTTATCAGTCAGTTCAAGGGGCGGATCTTCGTTATTATGTGGATCTCACATTAAAAGAAGTTCTAACAGGGGTGCAAAAAGATATCCGTTATGAGGTGGAGAGAAATTGTCAAACTTGTAAAGGTTCGGGTGCTCGTTCTGGCAGTGGTAAAAAGACTTGTTCAGAATGTAGAGGTTCTGGTCGTTTAACAAAGAGGCAAGGTTTTTTTTCTTTTTCTTCTACTTGTCCGACTTGCCATGGGGAAGGGCAAGTTGTGGAATCTCCGTGTGGAGCGTGTTTTGGCACAGGAAGAAGAACCAAACAAGAGCAATTAAAAGTTCCCATTCCACCTGGGGTATCCACCGGACATCGATTAAGATGCTCTCAAAAAGGGGAGTCCGGTTATAGAGGTGGCTCTCCGGGGGATCTTTATGTGGAAATTAGAGTTCAGGATAACCCATTGTTTGCACGCAGAGATTCAGACTTAGTGGGATCAATAAAAATCTCTTATCTGGACGCCATATTGGGAACGCAAAAAACGGTTCCTACTCTTCAAGAGAAAAAAGAAATTACCATTCCAAAAGGTACTCAACCCGGAGATGTGATTGTCTGTAAAAAAGAAGGGTTGCCTGATTTACGGACAAAAAAGCGAGGTAACCTGTTATATCAAGTTCAGGTAGAACTTCCTAAAAAAATTAAAAGAAAAGAAGAAGATTTATTAAAAGAAATAGCTAAAATCCGCGGGGAATCTTTTTAAAGAGTTGACATTTTTTGAATTGGTATCATTTTAAAAAAAAATCAAGTGGTATAAGGGAGATCAAATTATGAGCAAAATTGTTGGAATTGATTTAGGCACAACTAATTCAGTAGTGGCAGTCATTGAGGGAGGGAGTCCTAAAATTATTGCTAATTCAGAAGGTAATCGAACCACTCCTTCTGTAGTGGGTTGGAACAAAAGTGGAGAGAGAATGGTTGGTCAAATGGCTAAAGGTCAGGTGGCAATTCGCCCTAAGCATACGATTTGTTCTTCTAAGCGGTTTATTGGAAAAAAATATACAGAAATTCAGAATACATTAAAAGATACAGTTTACGATTTAGTAAAAGATAAAAACGGTAATTGTGGTTTTAAAGTAGACAGTAAAGTTTACTCTTGTGAGGAAGTTGCTAGTTTTATTTTATCAAAACTTAAAGAAGATGCAGAAAGCTATCTTGGGCAAAAAATTAATTCAGCAGTGGTGACTGTGCCAGCGTATTTTAATAACGCACAACGACAAGCCACTAAAGATGCTGGTCGGATTGCAGGATTAGATATTAAGCGGGTAATTAATGAGCCGACTGCAGCTGCTTTATTTTATGGTATGGATAAAAAAGGCAATAAAAAAATTGCTGTGTATGATTTTGGAGGAGGTACTTTTGATATTTCTATTTTAGAGGTTTCAGAAGGACTTATTGAAGTCAAATCTACTAGTGGAGACACTTATTTAGGAGGGGATGATTTTGATATTGCCATTATGAATTGGATGATTGATCAGTTTAAAAAAGAACATAGTATCGATTTAAGAGAAGATAAGATAGCTATTCAGCGGTTAAGAGAACATGCTGAAAAGGCAAAAATTGATTTAAGTTCCACCCATGAGGCACATATTAGTTTACCTTTTATTACAGCTACTTCCAGTGGTCCTAAGCATTTAGATATGACTCTCAGTCGAGTGCAGTTTGAGAAGTTAATTTCAGGCTTAATTCAAAGGTCTATTAAATCTTGTAAGCAGGCTTTAGAGGATGGAAAATTATCTGTTGGAGATATTGATGAAGTGATTTTAGTAGGGGGAACAACTCGTGTTCCAGCTATTCAAAAAGCAGTTCAAGAATTATTTGGGAGAGAATGTAATAAAACTGTTAATCCAGATGAAGTAGTTGCTTTAGGTGCAGCCGTTCAGGCTGGTGTATTTACTGAAGAAATTAAAGATGTGCTATTATTAGATGTTATACCTCTATCATTAGGTATCGAAACTTTAGGTGGAGTTATGACTCGTTTAATCGATAGAAACACCACCATTCCGACGGAGAAGTCTGAAATATTTTCTACGGCAGAAGACAATCAACCGGGTGTGAATATTCATGTTTTGCAAGGTGAAAGAGAAATGTCTAAAGATAACAAAACAATTGGTAAATTTGAGTTGACGGATATTGCTCCAGCTCCTAGAGGGGTTCCTAAAATTGAAGTTAAGTTTCAAGTGAGTGTAGATGGAACAATTGATGTTTCAGCCAAAAATAAAGATACGGGGGCCAGTCAGTCTATTAAGATTGAGAAGCCAGGGCTTAAAGAAGATGAAATTGAAAGAATGGTTAAAGAGGCAGAAAAATACTCTCAAGAAGACAAAGAGAAAAAAGAAAAAATTGCTAATAAAAATAATTTAGATAGTTTGATCTATCGAGTAGAAAAACTTCTTAAAGATAATAAAGATAAGTTGCCAGCTGATATAAAGAAAGCAGTTGAAGATCAAACTCAAAAAGCGAAAGATTGTTTAAAAAAAGAAGCAGTTACTAAACAAGAACTTAAGTCAGAACATGAACAATTAGATAAAGTTTATCGTCAAATGAGTGCCACCATTTATGAGGCGGCTAAAAAATCGGGAACATCATCTGCAAGTGATGGCTCATCATCATCAAGCAACTCAGAGAAAAAACCAAAAGGTGGTAAATCTGGTGGTTCAGACGACACAGTAATTGATGCTAACTTTAAAGACATTAATTAAGAATTAGTTTTTTAATCTCGATTAAAGCGTTTTTCGTAGTGGGTTGTTAAATTCTTCTTACTGGTTGTCTTACTGGTTGTTGGTTGTTGAATTGTCGATTGTTGAGCTGTTGATTATTGAACTGTCGATTATTGTTAAACCCCTGCTGGTTTCTGTTGCAGAATGAACGAGGTAATGCAAATTTGATCACCCCTCGCCCCGGAAACAATTGAGAGGGTTGGTAAACATTTGGATCTTCTGCATTGGCATTAGGTGGTTCTATACAACGATACAAAGTGTTTTGCTGAACCATTCCTCCTAAAGGTTGTTGTTCATTAACCCCACCCAGAGCTTGTTGTTGTGGAAACTGTCGCATATTAGGGTTTTGATTCACTCCTCCCATCTGATTGGGAAGGTTGTCGATAAAATATTGATTATTTAGACATTGGCAAGTATGAGAGTTTCGACAGCGAACTGTATTAAGGTTTGAGAACCCTTGGGCTTGTTGACCAGGTATTTGCCGTTGCATGGGATTTTGTTGTCTCATTTGATTTATTCCCCCACCTATCCTCTGAGATAAGAAGGTGGCGTAGCCATCGCAAGTTTTGTAGTTTCCCAGATTGACTGGTTGAGACTGCACTCCGGGTGGAGGATCTTGAGGGGAAGCCATCGGAAAGTTATTTCCAGCTCTTCCAAAATTTTGGTTCATGTTCATGTTCATATTCATATTATTTCTATTGTTAGGATTACCCCACTGGTTGTTGCCCCATTGGTTTCTCCCCGGGCAACCAGCAAAAATCCCAATCATCAAAAAAACACAGACCAGTTTCATTTTTGTCATCTTTTTTACCTCACTTAATAATTTTAGTTGTTTAAAGTATTTCATATTTTAAACTACTTTAAAGCAGTCCAAACATATCAAATTATAACTGTTGATTTTGTAAAAAATCAATATTTTTATAAATCTGTAAAAAAATTATTCAAAAAAGCTGTTTTTATGTTATTTTTGTTGCATAGCATAATTTTTCTATTTGGGTTTTAATTTGTTGGTGATAAGTTTTTGAAGGTATGTTTTTGAGATTATTGTTTGAGATTACTGATTTTTGTTTTGGATATTGTACTCTCTCTAAATTTAATAAAGCATGTAAAATATTCATTCTTAAGTAAAAAAATATGTGTTTTTTTAGGTTATGTGATAACATTTTAAGCTGAACATTTTAGCTTTGTGATAATTTATACTTGAGATAATAATTAGATTCTAAAAAATAATCTTTAATTTAAATAGGGAGGAGTTGTTGTATGGGTAAAATTATGAAATCAATACTTATCTTTCTTTTATTAAGTTGTAATTTTTTTGCAACTGCCAATTGCAATATTGAGAATTATCAAAACTACATATATACGCCTGGTATTCATTGGTGCTATTTACGAGGTGCAAATTTGCGAGGTTTGAATTTAAAAAATGCTAATTTACGAAAAGCAAATTTACAAGGTGCGATTTTAACAGGTGCAAATTTAGAAAATGCGGATTTACGAAGTGCAGTTTTGTATAGAGCAAATTTAGCAGGTGCAAATTGTTATTTTGCAAAATTGAATTTTGTAGATTTACAATATGCAGATTTGCGAGGTGCAAATTTATCTTTTACTGATCTAAGAGATGCGAATTTAGAAGGTGCAGATCTGCGAGGTGTAAATTTGACAGGTGCGAATTTAAAAAATGCATATTTAAAGGGAGCAATATGGGAATAGAAATCAGGTTAATTATAAAAACAGTAGTTTTTATTGCTTATTTTTCTATAATATTCACAGAACTATCCCATAGTCCTGGTATAATAAAAATTTAGTGTATAGTTTATTTAATTTTGTTACGATAAGAGATGTAAACTAACAAAGGTAGGTCTATCAACACAAAGGTAGGTCTATCAACACAAAGGTAGGTCTATCAACACAAAGGTAGGTCTATCAACACAAAGGTAGGTCTATCAACACAAAGGTAGGTCTATCAACACAAAGGTAGGTCTATCAACACAAAGGTAGGTCTATCAACACAAAGGTAGGTCTATCAACACAAAGGTAGGTCTATCAACACAAAGGTAGGTCTATCAACACAAAGGTAGGTCTATCAACACAAAGGTAGGTCTATCAACACAAAGGTAGGTCTATCAACACAAAGGTAGGTCTATTATGAGAAAATTTATTTTTATTGTTATTTCCTTAACAATGTTATTCAGCTTAGGATATTTTGCGACTGCACAAACAGCTAATAATTTAGTCGAATTAAACAAAATGCGCGCGACAGTTGCTCTTAAAAGAAAACCAGACGGGAGTTTTTGCCAATTGGATGTAAGAGGTAACTCTAAGCTTACACCTTCTTTTGTGAAGTCAGCTCATCGTAAAGCCAGCACACCAAAAAGTGATACGCCTGTTTGTAGTAAGAGCGATATAAAAGCTTTTCAAAAGGGGGCTAAAAAATTAAACCTTAAAGGGGCAAAAGGGCAAAAAACCAGTGTAGGAGCTTTACTTGGTACTTTAGCAAAGTCAGCAGGGGTAGGTTGTGTATTTGGTGCAGGTATATCTTGGGTTGCTGATATGTGGAAGGGTAATTCTAACGAGAAAAAAACAGAGGCTCAAGCCCCATGTGTAGATTGTGCTAATCAAAAAAACAAAACAGAAAAGGAAATAGAAGATTTAAAAACAACTACTGCCATAGCAGCTGGGGTACTCTCAGGGACTGGACAGGCGATTAGGGATGTACCCAAAAATGTATCTTCGGTCGGATCTTCGGTCGGGTCTTCGGATTTAAAAATGCTAGATGACCTAAAGGGATATAAAAAAGAATTATATGAAACAAGAAAACACATTGATGGTTTAAAATACAAAAGGAACTTCTGGACACAAGTAGCTGATATATATTCAAAACTGGGAGAAAACCCATCAGCGGAAGCCAAACAGAAAGCTCTAAAGAAATTTATTGTAGGAGGTGTAACAAACCTGGATAAAGCAAGAGCTAAGCTAGCAAATATAGATGACCAGATAAGTAGAGGAAACTACAAAGTTGCAGATTTAAGCAGGAAGGTTGATCTAATTAGAGCAGAAGCAGGTAATCTAACTCCACTCGGTAGAGAAAAAATAAAGGGATATGCAAAAGTATTACATAAAACAAGAATACGCATTGATGGTTTAAAATACACAAGGAACTTCTGGACACAAGTAGCTGATATATATTCAAAACTGGGAGAAAACCCATCAGCGGAAGCCAAACAGAAAGCTCTAAAGGGATTTATGGTAGAAAATGTAACAAACCTGGATAAAGCAAGAGCTAAGCTAGCAAATATAGATGCCCAGATAAGTAGAGAAAACTACAAAGTTGCAGATTTAAGCAGGAAGGTTGATCTAATTAGAGCAGAAGAAGGTAATCTAACTTCACTCGGTAGAGAAAAAATAAAGGGATATGCAAAAGTATTACATAAAAAAAGAATACGCATTGATGGTTTAAAATACACAAGGAACTTCTGGACACAAGTAGCTGATATATATTCAAAACTGGGAGAAAACCCATCAGCGGAAGCCAAACAGAAAGCTCTAAAGGGATTTATTGTAGAAAATGTAACAGACCTTAATAAAGCGAAAGCTAAAATAGCATCTTTAACCACAGAAATTAGTAGGGAAAAATCCAGTATTTCAGAATTAAACAGAAAAATTGATCTAATCGAAAAAGCTAACCAAGTTAAAAAGGCTGAAAAAAGTACCCACAAAAACAAAATAGCTTACAATTGGAATATATTGCTTTCTGGTATAGTGGGTGGAGTGGCAGGTGTTATTGTGTGTGAAGACGGGACAACTTATCTACTTAGTAAAGAAAAAATAGAAGATATTTAAGATAAACACAGTGAGGGTTTTATATGTGTAATTTTTTATACCAGTTTTAGCCAGTTGGTAAGGAGTTCTTGAAATTGCTGAGTTTCGTATTCAAATAACTGTTGAATTCGGTTTTTAAAATCTAAATCTCGTTTTTTAATTTCTTGGGTGATTGTTTGTAAATGATGATCTTCTTCTCTCAGAACTGCATTCAAAGTAAATGAAAATTTATTTTTTTTAAGTAAATCGTTATAGGTTTGATAGACTTTAATCGCTCTTTCTTCGATCATCCATGTTGTATAGAGATAGTTTAAGTAATGAGCTTGAGGATGGTGAGTGAGGTTTTTTTCTGCATGATGATCAATCGATTGAAAGTAGTTTTCTGCTTTCTTTCCCTCCATAAGATATGGAGTTTCGAAAGAGGGGCAGTATTTTTTAGAAATTTTTCTGCTAAGAGTTTTAAAAAAAAGAGCATGACCTGTTTCTTCTCTAATGTGCTGAAGCAGAAACCAGTTAAGATGTTCGGATTTTTGACTTTTTAAAATCTTGCGTGCTCCAATATATTCCAAAAAAGAAAGTGTATTTAACCACTGAGCATGTAAAATGGGTTGCTGAATAATTGTTTTTAAAAATTTTTTTAGAGAGTTTGTGATAACATTTTCTGATTGAGAAGTTTGTTTTAGTTGAGGTGCTTCGGTTTTTAATATATTCATAATTTGCAAGACTAATCATATTGCCATGAAAAGTAAATAGGTGTATTTCATTTCTGATGAAAAAGTGGGTAAAAACACAAAAAAAAGTATTAGTAATTGGAGAAGGATGTAGAGAACATGCCTTAATGAAAGCTCTTATGGAAGATCCCCATCAGTTAGAGGTGTATGCTTTACCAAAAAGATTTGGTATTCCAGGAATTAAAAATCTTCCAAATAATCTTTTAAATAATCAAATAGCTTTAGTCGAGCGATTATTAAAAGAAAAAATTAAACTCATTGTTATCGGACCAGAAAAACCATTAGCCAAGGGTTTAAGTGATTTTTTAAGAGCTAAAGGGTTTTATGTATTTGGTCCATCTCAAAAAGCTTCTCAATTAGAAGCAAGTAAAATTTTTGCTAAAAAATTTATGACTCAACAAAAAATTCCTACAGCTTCTTATCAAGTTGTTTCTTCTGTTCGGCAAACTCTAAAAGAGGCTAAGTGTTTTTCTCCGCCTTATGTATTAAAAGCAGATGGTTTAGCTGGTGGTAAAGGGGTATTTTTATGTAGTAATATTAATGATTTAAAAGAAAAAGCTCATTTTTTATTTAACAAAAAAGCTTTAGGTGTGGCTGGCAAGCGAGCAGTGTTAGAGCAGTTTCAAAAAGGTAAAGAGGTGTCCATTTTTGTATTAACAGATGGTCAGCGGTTTCGTGTCTTACCACCTGCAAGAGATTATAAAAAGCTTTATGAAGGGGGTCTTGG
>OZ241911.1:837500-1413244 GCA_965203785.1 Bdellovibrionales bacterium
TGGGAAAGAAGGGGTAAAAACTTCAAACATACGTTTTGTTCGAAAGGTCAATATTTGACTCAACTTTCGAACAAAGCCGAAACTCGTTTTTACCCCTTCTTTCCCACAGCTTGCCTCTGTTATGTTTTTTTTAAGTAACAACAAACTTATGGTAAAGAAGGGGCAAAAACTTCAAACATACGTTTTGTTCGAAAGGTCAATATTTGACTCAACTTTCGAACAAAGCCGAAACTCGTTTTTACCCCTTCTTTCCAATAGATTTGCCAGCTATGTTTTTTAAAAAAAGTAATAAATTTCTTAGGATAATAAGTTATTTACTTCTTTAACACGGCGTGGAGTACACCGTCTGGTGTGGGGTAGCTATCATCTAAAACCTTACTAATCAACATTACCGATTTTATTTTTCGCCATTAGTCTAGAGGTATTGCCAATTTTGATTTATTTGCATGTAAAAATACAGTTATTAAACATTTTTTTTATAAAAATTATTTTTTATAAATATTGATAATAATTGATAAAAAAATTGACTGGGTCTATTTTTGGTATATTCGCCTTTAGTCTGATTATTTTTTTACATATTGATTTTTTGATAGAGTTAGACGAGTGTTTTAGTATGAAAAAAACTCTTTATTTTTTATGCACTCTTCTAATCAGCGTCTCTTTGATTATATTGGGATTTACTTCGTGTTCTGGGTCAAATACCCTAGCCACTTCGTCTTCTAGAAGAACCAGCACAAGCAGAAATACCTCCAGCTCAAGCTCTGACGAAGACGAAAAAGATGACGGCGAGCCTTGTAAAGGCAGTGACTCTTGCGAAGAAACTTGCGATAGAATTTATGGTGATTATAGCGAAGTGCAGGAATGCGAAGACGAAGGTAGAGATAAGGTTGGTCGTTTAGATAAAGTTTATAAGCACCTTAAGTCAGGAAGGTATAATGAGTTATTAGATATTTCAGAGGAAGATAACGATGTAGATATGGATGACTTCGAAGATTACTTAGAAATAGGAGCAACAGGCTGGACTGATATAATAAAAACCTGGGGTGCACCGGGGGTTTCAAGTAGATCAGCTGGTAACTTAATTAGCGAAGATAAACTAACGGATACTTTAAAATGGATAATTGATAAAACCAGTGTTGCTGAAGTATTACAAGATAGCGACGATGGATCAAATGTATTAGAAACTCTACTTATGGAATTTGACGATGGCGTGCTTGATACTACCAATGCATTAACTAACTCTGGAGTTGGTTTTAACCCTTCAGCAAATTGGGGTACTGCACAAAATATAGTAATTTGGCCTACTTTGTCCACTGCTTGTACCGCTAATGCTCCCAACAATTTTCTTTCTGGTGGGGTAGACGGAAATCGTAATAAAGTTAGAGCAGATAGAAATAAATTATATATTCTAACAAAAAACAATAGAGGTTGTGATAGTGAAGTAATTACTTTTGACAGCGATCAAGATAGAATACTTTATAGAGGGTTAGCATTTTTATCATTAGATAGTGAAGATGAAAATATATTCTCTTATTCTGCTGACCAAAATAACGAAGTGGCGTTCAATATGGCTTATACTTTATTAAATAAAGCCTGTACTTCAATAAGTGGGACTAATGAGAACCGATCTATAGCTTGTAAGAGAGCTTTATTCTGTTGGATGAAAATCCGTAATAGTAGTCTTATTAGTAGTAAATTAGAGGGGTGGCTTGACGGACAATCAGGGTTAGGAAGTTTTGATATTGATAACGCTAATGATTGCAAGCCAGCTGAATTTTACGATCTCTTACATTAGTCTTCCCTAGCCATATTGGAAAAGCAAATTGGGTGGAACTGAAGGAACAAGTGCTGACTTTGCTGGAACAAGTGCTTACTCCACTGCTAATGCGAATGATTATTGCTTTTAATACAAAATTCCCTTGACTTTTTATTTTTTCTGTGCTATAGTAACGGACTTAATTTTAAAAAAGTTCTTTATAGAACAAGGAGGTTATATGGAAACAATAAGTTATTTAAACAATCCTTTTATTATTTTATTATTTTGTGGATTAGTTTGTGTAATAGTTGGTTTTATAATTCATCTTATAATGAGCATCCAACATACAGCTAATATAGAAAATCTGGAAAGACTAAATAGAAATGAGATAGTAGAGATAAGAAAACAACATGCAAATGAGATAGTAGAGATAAGAAAACAACATGCAAATGAGAAAAGAATAATGAAATCAAAAATAATAGAAATGGAGAAGCAATATCATTCTAATGATATAAGAAATAAAACAGAACAGTTGCAAAAAGATAATGCACTACATGAAGTAAAAATGTCAAAAATGAATAATCTTTTTAGAAGTGATGTGGATAACTGTTTGTGATTCAATTATTATTGACCATTGCCAGAGGGGGATTCACAACGGACGGCAGGTCGTGGATCGGGATAATTAAGCGTGTGTTTTAGTTTTTGCACTCGCTCTCATTCAATAGACAAATAAAGTCTCTCAAAACTGCAATCTAATCAGCCGAAAACCTATTTTTATTGACGGATTATCGGGTTGAAGAGTATAACTAATACTAGTCTTGAACTGTGGTATAATTAGAAAAAGGATAAAAATATGGATAAATTGATTGAGTTATTTCAGACAGACTGGGGCGGGGTTACTTTTTTAATACTTTACACAAGTCTTCTCTTTACTGGCTGGGCTTGGATGTTAAGTGCAAAAATAAACCCTATTAAAGAGCTATTAACTAACCACATAACAGATACCAATAAGAAGATTGATGATCTGCAATCAAGTACAAATCAGAAGATTGATGATCTGCAATCAAGTACAAATCAGAAGATTGACGATTTAAAATCAGATATAAAAGAAGTTAGACAAGATATAAAAGAATTACTTAAAAGAAAGTAAATGCCCGTATCCCTTATTGAAAAACAAACTTGTTTGAGTGTTTAATCTGTAGATTTTTCTTTTAATTCTTAAAATTGCTGGGCTATTTGACCATTTCCTAATCTTCTTAGAGGCTGATTTTTTACTCTCCAGCTACTCACTTTTTAGTGTAAAAAATACAGGTTTTTGATCTGTTTTTTTGAAATAATTACAAACTTTTGAGCTTTTTTTACAAAAAAATTTAAAATATAAAAAAATCTTTGCCATTTTGACACGCTGTGTGGTAGCACTTAACACTCACCCTTATTGTTACGGAGGATTATATTATGGGATTTAAAAAATGGTTAGGTGGCGACAAACCTGTTACCCAATATGAGTATAACCTATTACTGCTTGGCTTTAGCGTTTTAATGCTCTTTTCTATTCTTACCGATAATTATAACTCAAAAAAAGATAGAGAACTAAGAGACCAATCTTATAAGACCCAAATAAAATGGGAAAAAAGAATTATGGATGATATAAATAATTTAAAAATTAAAGATTATTGTAGGCACGAGTTAGGAATAAAAAAATGAAACAAATTATTAAGCTCTTAATTATCAATGTTTTTGTTTTTCAAATACATTTTGCTTATTCTAAAACTCCGACTGATAGCAATCTTTATGCAGGTGGGGGAGGAATTGTAGCTTGGTGTGCATTAGTAATGGCTGGTATCAATATGGCACATACTGCTTACCAAAAAAAAAAGGACAGAGAGCTTAGAGAACGACTTCACCGTGAAAACCAAAATATAAATTTTGGGGATTTGGACCAAGAAGAACAAGAGCAAATGTGCAGAGCTATGCTTGGTCAAGCTAACAATAACCCAAAGGGTAGTAGTAGAGGTGGAAGTGAGCTTTATATTCCCTTAATGGGAGCTGGTGGTCTCTTATCGTTTTTAGGACCTATTGGGTGGGCAATCACAGGGACTACTATATTTTGGGTAGGTATGAATCAACTTTCTAAGTATATGGAAGATAAGTATATAAAAAGTTTTAGTGGTGATAATATATTTTCAAAAGCTATGTGTGCTGATCGGTCTACAATGCCACTGCTTGATAAAGCTATACCAGTTGATTGGTCTGTCTTAGAGCAATCTAACTTAAAAATATATAAGGACGGCACTGCAACCTTTTGGTATTCAAGAGTCAATGATTTAGGAGTTTACAAATCTAAGGAGGTTAGCGGAAGATTTGCTTTAGATGTAGATTATGGGACTTTTATTGTAGGAGTGGATAACCAGATTTTTAGCGTACACACCAGAGGTGATGATTTAGTGGCTATAGGTGTTGAACCCAGTAAAAGCGGTATACATTGCCCAGACCCTAATTACCAGTTAGTTTATCCTTTAATAAACCAAGTGGCTTTAGCTAAAAGAGAAGCTAAAACAGAAGCACAAGTTAGGGGTGGCGGTGGTAATAATAGAGACTTTTCCAATCCACTTAATGATTGTCAGAGCTGGTATGATAAGGGGTATCAACAATGCCCATAGTATCTTTATTTTACTATTGTGCCTTAAATATTGTTTCTTTTAGCTAATCTAAAAACTTTTGCCATATCTTATTTCCATATCCACTTTTTTATCAATATTATCGCCCAGCTGACCGAACAAATAAGTACCTTTCTTAATTTACAGGTTATTGATTTTGATATTGATGATGTTAATGATTGCAAACCAGTTGAATTTTACGACCTCTTACATTAGTCTTTCCTTATACAACAATCCTAATTTTAAGGATGTAATTTTTACATATCTAAAAACCGGCAAAAACAGCAAAATAAAAAAAAGCTTGATTTATGCCATTTTTTTAGATATTCAAAAAAAAAATATAAAGAAATTTAACTAGTTTTTCTATAAAAAAGAGGTAAAAATGAAATCACTAATTTTAATCAGTTTAATATTTAGCTTTGTCAATGTAGCTTACAGTGATGAGGATAGTTGGCAAATAAATAGTGAATTATCTAATATGCGAGCTGTTATGGCATTTACACCAAGAGAGGATGGGAGCTATTGTTTAATAGATGTGAGAGGTAATTCTAAGCTTACACCTAATTTTGTAAAAGCAGATGGTGGTAATGACCCTCTATCTGAAAATAATATACCATATTGTAATAAAAAAGAGATAGAGGATTTTCAAAAACAAGCTGAAATATCTTATATTGAAGGTTTGCATATTAAAAAAACAAATCCTGGATCAGCAGCAATAATGTATGGATTATCATCTATGGGTATTGGGTGTTTATTCGGTACAATTGTTGCATTGGGTACTGATAATGAATACTTTAGATCTAAAAGTAACTTCGAGAGACAGAAACTCATTCTTGATATGGTGGTAGGAACTATAACTGGTATTGGGATGGGAATAACCCATTCTCTATTGTACTTAATGAGTGAGGTTGCTGGATATTCTACTAGCATAGCTGGTGGAATAGCAGGTGCGCTTATTTGTGATACTGGAACAACTTATTTCTTAAGTGGCAATCCTAAAACGGACCTTTAAAAATATTAAATTAAAAAACACCCCTACCTCCTTTAGGGATGACAATTAACAATGCAGGGGTGACAGGCTATGAAACTTTAACTATTTCTGAAAAAACACTAACTGGAAAGATTTATTTCTTACATCAATGTTATGTTGTTACCGACCAGCATTTACCTGTTTTACCAATAGCGAAAACAAACTCGGATCCAGCGGAGTTTAACTGCCTAGCTCTATTAAATCCACCACCATACGAATCAAAAAATTGGTTTCTATCGTAAGTTTTAGTGAATTTAAAAAAACCACCACTTGGTGTTACTGAAGATGGGGTCAATTCTACTTTTGGACTTTCCCCGCCATTATCTACATATAAAAACCATTTATAGTCAGACCCAGCAAAATAAGCAGGTATAACACTTTGTTTTATCCACACTGTTATAATTGTCGCACTAGAAACATCCATCTTATGAATTACATCTTGAGAAGGGGTGTCACTCCCTTTAACTGGACTGGTTGTTTTATCAAATACAAGATTTTTAAACTTTAAGCGACTAAGAGTCCCAGTTAAAATATTAACACTATTAGGGTCGTCCCACATGTTATCTGGGCAAGTTCCAGAATATGCTCTTAATGTTGTACTTGTGGCAGTCTCTAAGGCTGAAATAGCTTGTGCCTCTGTCTGAGGGGTGGGGGTAGCTTGTGGTCCAGCTTGTTGTTCATCCTGTGTCTCTGTTTGGGGTCCAGCATTTTCTACATCTGTAGAACTCCTGCGACTCCTACGACGACGACGACTTCTTCTACGCTTTTTTTTGGTAGAAGTTTCGTCAGTTGTTGTATGTTCATTGTCTTTGTCAACATATTCTCTCTTATGGGTTAGAGTATATTTAGGAGTAACTGCACAATTCATAAAGAAAAAACTAACAGATAAAAATAATAACAATAAATATCTCATAGTTACCCCTCTAAAAGTTTATAAAAAAATACTGCTAACAACTACAGTATTTAAAACCTAAAATCATAGCCCTCAGAATGATTATTTTTATTTTCATTATCTAGATTTTTACTGCTAAAATTTCATGTGATTTTTTAATATGAGCATTATTTTTAAATACATTCCTATTACCTAACATTTGTGAGATTCTGGTTTCACCTTGTCCCATAGTATATTGCCAATCTGGATAAACTATCTTGTATTTTTTATAATACTCTTTAGCTTTATCGCAATTATTATAAGATAAGATAAAACCGCCTTTATGATTTTTTAAGCAGTCTCTCAATAAATCGTGATTAAAATTATTATGATAAAATGGTTTATTTCTTTCTGGATAAACACCATTAAACATCTTGCTAGTTGGACAATCTTCTTTTAAAAAATAAGGGGGATCACAATAAAAAAAATCATTAGGATATCTTTTAAATAGTTTTTCGAAAGATAAATTGTAAGATTTTATATTAGCTTTAAAAGTTCTTACTCTATTTAATAACTTTTTATACCTATCTTTATTAAGATAAATTTTTGCAGGCCACCCTATAAAACTAGGTCCATAGCTTAGAGCATGGTTAAAAAAGAAATATGTAGCAATCTGAATACCAGTTAATTGTTTATCACCGCTTCTCCAGTTTCTACATATTTTCATAATTTTATAATAAGTACTCCTATCAGGTGTGAGTTTTTTTAACGCATTATATAATTTTTCTGGTTGGTTTAATTGAAAATGCCAGTATTTCATAAGTGGTTTATCTATATCAGAGCCTATTACTTTAACTCCAAGCTTTTGAGCTATTGCAATCTCAATACTACCACCACCAAAAAATGGTGATATAAGCCGTTTAATTTTAGGTAAGTTTTCAACAATATGTCCGACAGCTAATGACTTACCACCAGCATATCTTATAGGAGATAAACACAACCGCTTGTATTTATACCCAGCTGATTTTGATAATAAAGCCCTTAAAAGAGATGACTTTTTATTATCAAAACTTTCTGTAAATAACAGTTGGGTTTTGTTTCTGTGTTCCATAATTCAAAACTTATCTATAGTAGTATCCATACTATAAAAAAGTTTGTCACTATAAAAAAGTGTATCAGTCTGAAATAAAAATAGTTTATACGCACTTTAGACTTGGTATTTTCTTTTCTGTTAGTTCAAATACAGGCTTCCCATATTTCTGAGACGAAGCAATTAAAGAATTAAAATCACCGATGCTAATTATAAATATCTGCAAAAAACCACCAACATTCAGACAATTGAAAGAAACATATAAAAAAAACTTTATTGCTTTGCAAAAAATATTTAATAATTAACAAGAAAGTTGTATAAAAAACACAATGAATTTAATTACCAGTCTTCTTTTGTTACTAATTTGTGCCAGACTCTTTGGTCGGTTATTTAAGTCCTTAGGGTTTCAAGAAATATTCGGAGAAATATTAGGTGGTTTATTGATTAACATGACCGGATTAGTAACTCTGAGTAAGGGTTTAGACGGTATTGTGGATCTGGCGATTTTTCTTTTAATATTTGAAGCTGGCTTAGAAATGAAATTACAAGATATTTTTTCTGTTTTGAGAAGAAAATCTTTAATATGTGCTTTTACTGCTTTTTCTATTTCTTTTGCAACTGGATTAACAGTTAGTCTTTTAGTTTTGGGTTTAAAACTGATGTCTTCTTTGGTAGTGGGGCTTTGTTTTTCTATTACAGCTTTACCGATTGTGATTGGTTTTTTACAAAATCTAAAAATTATGGATAGTAAGGTTGGACATCTTATAATGGGAGCTTCTGTTTTAATAGATATTATTGTGCTTTTGTTTATGGGAATTGCATTTGATATGTCAACTGACCGAGCTGGCTTGGAGTTTGTTAAAGTCTTTGCCCTTAAGACAGTACAAATGGCTTTCTTTTTTACATTGATTATGATTGTTAATAAGTTTCTTAGGTCAGAGATTTCTCGTGCCAGAAAAACTGAAGCCTTGTTTAACAAGCTTATCAATTACTTAGGGACAGAAGCTGTTTTTGGGTTAGGGGTCGTGTTTGTTCTGGGATTTTCTACATTGAGCGAAACCTTAGGATTCCACTTTATTATAGGTGCGTTTTTTGGAGGACTTCTACTTAATAAAGACATTATTGGCACTGACGCATTTCATACAATGAACACAACTCTAAGTTCTATCACTCGTCATTTTTTAACTCCTGTTTTTTTTGCTTATATCGGATTACATTTTTCTTTACATGCTTTTAATCAGTGGGAAATACTTTTAATAGTGCTGAGTTCAGCGTTTATTAGTAAAATTTTTGGTTCTTATTTAGGAGGGCGATTAATTGGTTTGGATAACAAGCAATCTTTACAAATTGGTATTATTCTTAACTCACGAGGAGTGTTAGATTTAATTATTGCAGAGTTAGCTTATTCTAAAAATTATATTGATTCCAACATGTTTTCTGTTTTAATTTTTCTGGGGTTGAGTAGTGTGATTATTAACCCAGTTTTATATAGAAGACTTATTGCAACACATTCTGAAACTACCAATCCATAGTTGAGAATATTGTTTTCATAACATACTTATCATTAGGTTTAATTTAGACTTTAATTCAATATTAAAAAACAGAAGATAGGCAATCTTGATAAATAAAAACTAAGGTAAATAAACTATGGCAAACAAACCACCGGTAAACCAAGCAAGCTACCGGCAAACAAGTAATGGCAAACAAGCAATGGTAAAGAAACAAACTACCAGCGAACAAGCAAGCTATGGTAAAGAAGGGGCAAAAACTTCAAACATACGTTTTGTTCGAAAGGTCAATATTTGACTCAACTTTCGAACAAAGCCGAAACTCGTTTTTGCCCCTTCTTTCCCATAACTTTTTCACACAATTGTTTTTTTAAGTGGATTGATAAGCTTTAAATCTTGATAAATGAACTGCGACAAAGTAGCAAACTAAGGGAAAGGGAGGGCAAAATTTCAAACATACGTTTTGTTCGAAAGGTCAATATTTAATCATCTTTCGAACAAAGCCGAAACTCAATTTTGCCCTCCCTTTTCCTTTAGTTTGTTTGCATATATAACAAAAACTACGGCAAATAAAAAAAACTTAAAAAAAGTGATAAAAATATTTGACAAAGCTACAAAACTATTGACAAACTTAGTATTATGAAACATTCTCAACCAACCAACCAACCAACCAACCAACCAACCAACCAACCAACCAACCAACCAACCAACCAACCAACCAACCAACCAACCAACCAACCAACCAACCAACCAACCAACCAACCAACCAACCAACCAACCAACCAACTAACCAACCAACCAAGAGTTTTAAATAGAGCTGGGTTTTCTCTGATTGAGATTTTAACAGCAATCGGTCTGGCCACATTTGCAACCTTAGTATCCCAAGCTCTTTTTCAAATGAGTATTAGAAATTTTAATGTGCAAAACAAAGTGACAGTGATGATGGACGAACAACAGCTCTATGAAATTTTAACAAAAACAATTGGGGATAGTGAGAGCTGTAAAGGGAATTTAAAACCATCAGGTGCAAGCTTTCCCCAAGCATCAGCACAAAATAAAGCGGGTTTTTATGGTCAGCATCACTTAAAAGGTGTTGGGGGATTATTAGAATTACATACCTTTAACAGTGACGGTACTAAAAAAAGCACTACCCCATTGGTTAGTATTGGTCCTTTTATGCAATACTTAAATGTAGTCAAGATGGATTTAGCAAGTGACCTTTTACCGACTAACTCTAATTTTAAAACAGCACAAAACTTTGAATCAAAAAGAAGATTCACAGTGTACTACAAGTATAAACAAGGTAGTGTAAAGATAAACACAAATGCAGGTGCGACTTGCACAAATGCAGATACTTCTGGGTGCTATAGGGTATATTGTGAGTTAACAAAATATAAATTGACTAGTGCAACTGTAAATGAGTGTGAGGCAACATGCACAAGACCCAACTGGGGTGGTGGCGGCAGTGTAGATTGTTATGAAGTGGATACAACAGACCCAAAAGGTCGAACTCTGGTTGGGTGTGGATCAACCACTCAAGATAAAACTAATATAGGGGATGACACTACTGCTTTTGGATATAATGCAGGGAATTCTGGGAGTACTGGTAGTAAAAATACTTTTATTGGTAATGAGGCAGGACTTACAAACACCACGGGTGGGAGAAATGTATTCATTGGTAACAATGCTGGTAGGGCAAACACCACTGGTGAAAATAATACTTTTATTGGTAGGAGTACAGGGATGAAAAATACTACAGGGAATCAAAATACCTTTATTGGACAAATGGCAGGGTTTGGGAATACCACAGGTACTAAAAATGTATTTATTGGAGTAGAAACAGGGCAAGGGGTTACAAGCACAACCCCAGAGACTCCACTAACAGGCAATGAGAATGTGGTTATTGGCTATCAAGCGGGTAACAAGCTTACTACAGCAACTGGTAGTACTTTTATAGGAGCTTATGCAGGTAAATTGGTAAAAGAGGGATTAGATGATAAAGGTTTACATAATACTTTTATTGGATATAAAGCAGGGGAAAACAATACTGGGAGTTATAATAACTTTGTCGGAGCAAGTGCTGGTGCTAAAAACGATGATGGGACAAGAAATGCCTTTTTTGGAGATAATGCAGGAGCAAGCCAGGTAACATGTAATAATACCGAAGTCCCTTGGACAGGTGGAAATAAGTATTGTCAGAACACTTTTTTTGGTCACTATGCGGGTAATAAAACGAATGGTGGTTTTAGAAATGTTTATTTTGGAGCGGGGACTGGGCGTGATGCCACTACTGCCAATAGTAATACTTTTATGGGAGCAAATGCAGGGAAGCATACGACTGGGAGTGGGAATACTTTTTTTGGATCAGGGGCAGGACACGGATCAAGTGAAGAAACAAAAACAACTACAGCTATTACCACAGGGTCTAATAATATCTTTATTGGTAAAGAAGCTGGATTGGCTGGGAAAGGAGGAGTTAGTGCAACTGGTAGTCGCCAACTAAACATTGGGAATCTTATCTTTGGGAGAGTACCAGATATGGGGAGGTGTGACCAAAACTTAAAGGATAGTGACGATATTACTAAATGTACTGGAACAGCCACAGATGATGCCGCAAGTTTTATAAATAGAACGGGTGGTACTGCAACGACAATGTACCCTAATACAGAACCAGCTATTATTATAAATAGCGATTTATATGTTAAAGGGAAGGTTTATGCAGAGTGTGGCAAGGGTAATGGTGATTGTAAAGAAACAGTCCCCGCATCGTCAAAGGTGTATAAAAAAAATATAACTCCATTTTTAGACTTTAACAAAGCACTTACAGATATAACCACCACACAACTTTTTACTTACGAATACAAAAAAGACCACCCAAAACACCAAAGAATGGGTATCATTGCAGAAGACTTACCCCCGCACTTACAGATTAAAGATCAATACGAGCCTGTTAAACCCGACTGGGTATCTATTTATGGTACATTCTGGGCAAGTATAAAAGCTTTGTTTAACAAGGTTACTAACTTAACTAAGTCTATTTTGAAGTTAAATAGTATTACCTCTTCATTAAAAGTAAACTTATATGAGGTAAAAGAGAAATTAGAAGACTTACATGGTGTAAAAGATAGGTTAGAAGTATTAGAAAAAGAAACCCAATTTTTAAGAAAACAAAACAAAGAATTAAAAAAGAAAATAAAATCTCAAGATAAAAAAATAAAGACCCTTAATAAAAAAGTGGGGGTATCCCAATGAGATATTTAATACTATTAGTAGTTTTTACCCCTTTGTTAAGCCAAGGTGCGTATACTCAAACAATCCCAGGGCAACTTTGCACTACTAATGATTTAAAAAATGCCGACCCTGGATGTTGTGCTAGTACAAGTTATGAATGCCCAGATTTAATTGTTAGTGGGGAGCAATACCCCACTGGTAAAAAAACTGATTGCTGTAATGCTAACCAACAATGTACATGGGTAACAAATAAAGCAGGTGTCCCCTCTAATGTACAAAATACTTGCCAACCTAAGAATAATATTAATTGCACAGCACAAACAATAAATAAGTGTACTATAACTACAGGAACATATACTCATAATACAATCGCATCGTCTAAGAATACTCCAAAAACTGCAATTTGTACGAGTGGGTCTTCTGGGGATTGTAGTTATAAATGTTATGGTGGGGTATGGCACACATATACAAGCGGTATATATACAGGTAACCAATGTAGAACCCAATGTAACGGGACGACAATAGATCATTGTACATTACAAGTGGCAACAAGCGGGACTCAGGGGACTTGTGAGACTGGATATACAAGCTCTTGTCAGTATGTTTGTAGTAACTCAAACTGGATTAAAGTTTACAACCATTGCAGGAAGGATAGACACTTCTGTAGAAATATCTCACCAAGTACTGCCCATTGTGGTAGTGGCTTTCTGAATTTTAGAGGTATAGGAGAGACTATTACACGAGATTGCACCGCTGGATACCAAGGGGAATGTACTTTTAGGTGCAATAGTAACAAAAGATTCTCTGTACTTTCTCATAATTGCGGGCAGCAAAGGAAATGCCCAGCTCAAACTTTTCGGTTCACATACAGTAGTTTTACATATAGATGTCCGCTCCCCTCTGTGTTACCTAATGGGTTGGCATTCTGTGATTACGGACCTCAAAATGTAGTAAGGAAGACAAAAGGTTTTTACTGCTCTTCATCCTATGAATGGAGGGAGTTAGAATTATATGATTATGAAAGCTCTCAGCATGTATGTTTTCCTAATTGCTATGTTTGGAGAAAACCAGGGCAATCAGGGTATATACATGGTGGGAATGTAGGAGCGGTACGGAAACCTAGTCGTACATTACCAGCCAGTAGTCTTCCAAGGCATTCTAAAGTAGAAGCTCAATCTGGAGCATGGCGGGAGACTAAGAGGCATTATCAGTAAGAACTAATACATAACAAATAAACCAAAGGAGTATTAGATTATGGACTTAAGAGAAAAAATACTAACAAAGCCTAAAAAAATACCTGTTTATTTTAAAGTAAGTAGTAAAAAGATTTTAATAGGTCTTTATTTATCAGGTTGGTTTTGTGTTTTTACACTTTTTTTTTATTTTTTTATTGGTATCCCCATGTTAAAAGCAATGGAGGAGATTCAACCTGGAGTGAAGGATACTTTTCTTATACACCCAGATACACTGATACTACTGATTGCTATATGCTTATCATTGATCTTGTTATTCATTGGTTGGACTTACTACAAAAAAGACTAATAAGGTTAAAAGAATGTATAGTACTTAATGGTTTTATCCACATAAAGTGGATATTGTGGGTTGGTAGATTATGTATTTTGTGATACTCTTTACCAGACAATGTTTCAAAGTGGTTGGAGATAGATTGTGGTTGATTGGACTTCCAGCCACACTCTCTTTTTTTAAGCTATTTGACTTTGAGCTGATATATAGAGTATTAAATAAGTTAAAAGTAATGAGGGGGTATATTATGTTTTTTTTATTACTTGTGGCAATCTTAGCTTGTTCAAACCTCAGCTTTGGTAGTGAAAAAAAGGATTCCAGGTTCTGCTTTGGTACAGCACCTGCTTGTTCAAACCTTAGCTTTGGTAGTGAAAAAAAGATTAAAGATAACTTTGACTATGTAAAAAACACTAAAAAATGTTTAGCAATAAAAAAAGAATATAATAAGGTTGCAGACCAATCTTTAAAGGAGAGTGCAGAAAAAATTGGAGAGTTATACTTCTTAGGGACGATTCACCAATGCTGGAAGAATACAAGAGCTTGCAAAAAAGAAGGGTATAAGCTTTCCAAAACTTACTCTATTTTACACACTCTTTACCCCTTACACAACTTATCAAAAACAAAAATAGAAAAAGGGTTATATAAGGCAATAAAAATGAGGGTAGATATTGATTTGCATGATACTGATTTTGCTTTTGTGTGTACAAATAAATATAAATAAGTAAGTATGTAGGTAAAACTTATTTTGTGGACACTTACTCATGTTGGGCAGAAGAATATGAACATAAGGCTGACTTCTTTTGTGATTAAATTTGACCGATGGAGGAATCTTAGGCTAAAAAGACTGCACTTTTGAGTATGGTATGGTTAGAGAGTGAGGGAATTATGAGTTTTTTAAAAGTATTAGGTATTTTAGAAGCTTTATCAAATACTTTTAAAAGACAAATAAAATTCGAAATAATCACCTGTAACAGTTTTCAATCCTAATTAAAGTCTTTAGGTTATTCTGATCTGGATGTTCGGTAGCTAAGTTATTTTAAGTGCAATAATTGAACTTCTATCTTAATATAGATAGGTAGATCAATAGTTCGAACATATAAGTCAATAGTCTGATCAATAAGTTATGAAAACCTTATTATACATATATAACCATTTGATAGCCTTATTGTGTTCTGCAAGTTCCAAGCGAGTAATTGAAGGACTTTTTTGTTGGAGTTTAAGTTTATAAAAAAAAATATAAAATTAAACTTCAATTGTTAAAGTTTGATTAGACATTGACATTTGAGCAAAAAGATTATAATATTTTATAAATAGATTTTATACAAATAAGAAAGGTAAAAAAATTATGTCAGCTCCATCTTTTGAGGAAATTCGTGCTATTTTAAAAGAGAATGCTCTTGCACGCAAAAAACATGATAAAAAACATGATAAAGAAATCCAAGAGATACGGAAAATTCAAATGGAAACCGCTCAGCAGATGCAAGAAACCGACCGTATAGTCAAAAATTTAACTAAAGACACTAAAAAACTAAAGCATTTATTTACCAATGGTTGGGGTGCTTTAGTAGAAAGTTTGGTATCGGGTTGTTTGGTAAGGATTCTAAGAGAAAGAAACATAGAAGTAACGAACATACTTACTAATCAACCATCATATTCTGACCCATCGCACAAACATTGTGAGGTGGATATTATTGCCAGGAATGGTCGTGAGTTAGTGGTAACAGAAGTTAAGTCTAATTTGGAAGTTAGAGATGTGGATCATTTTTTAAAGACATTAAGTAAGTTTTTTTTATTTTTCCCTGAGTATAAAGATAAGAATTTATATGGAGCTGTGGCGTATTTGAAGGCTCAATATGGTGTGGATTCGTATGCAACCAAGAAGGGTTTATTTGTAATAAAGGCAATCGGAGATAGTGCTTGCATTACTAACGACAAAAACTTTCGACCAAAAGATTTTTCTTCACAAAGCTTAAATTCATAAAACAAACGACTATTCAGGTTAATAATGTGTTTTGATTGCACCACATTCTCCTAATTGGTATAATTTTGCACGAGTTAAGGAGGTTAAAAAGGGATGTGGGTTTGGAAAATTATTAAAGAATCTCTTAAAACGCTCTTAAAACTCACCGATTAGAAATTTTTGAGAACTTTTGTTTGATCGATAATTGGATTGGGGAATATGAATAACGGCTTTTTTGAGTGTGGTATAATTGAGTGAGGAGGTAAAAATGATTGCTATTATTGGTGCGAGGGTTGCTATTGTTTTCGGTGTGTTAAGCTGTATGGGATTACTTATGGCTGGCTTAAGCTGGGTTATAAAAATGCACTTAATCCCTATAAACAATAAGCTCGATAACCTAATAAGTAACGATCTAAAGCACTTAAAAGAAGATATTAAGTATTTAAAAGAAGCTATGGAAAAGATCAAAACAGCACTAAAAATAAAATAGATTGTTATTAAAACTTATTTATTTAATATGTAATTTAATAACATAAGAGAAACAGACTTTAAAGTTTTATCCTAATTCTATATCAACTGCTGATTTGAGCGATTTTTTTTCTTTCTGACTTTCTATTTCTTTACCTTTTAAAGGTTGGTCTTTTAAAACTTGCCATTTCAAATTCTTTTTCTTACCTCTGGCAAACTGTGTGTTACAATCAGCGAACGCATAAAATCCAATGCTTACCAAAAATACTAAAAGGGTTTGTTTCATGCTTTTTCTCCTTTGTAGGTTTTATACCACAGTATATCCTATGCATATAGGGATTAAAAAGAATAGTTTTAATTTTGTAAATATTACATATTTGTAAAAAGAATAGACAGGAGTTTTTTTAACTGGAGAAACAACTTCTTTTATTTACTAGCAATAGGGACACCCTACCAAGTGTTGGTACACTCCAAACCTATACTCATCACCTGCCTGGGGGCGCTGCCAGTTACATTCAGTTCTATCTACTATTATCTCACCCTCTCCCCACAAGTCCCAATCCTTATCCTCCTCATTAGCAAAATATTTTCTACACATATTTAAGGCATTATTATAAGCGTCATTCTCATTTAACCCAAATACTCTAACCGTACCTAACAAATCGTTAAAAACCAAATCAGAATCTTCGCATTCACATTGCATAACTACTACATTAGGAAAGTGATTCAAGTATTGGCTCTGATCAGTCCCTTTATATGGTTTAGCATAAACCGTATTAAATAGACTAAATAACAACCCATATAGTGTACCTATTAAAAGTATTTTTTTCATAATTTTTCCTCCTTTGGTTTATATCCACCTATCAGTCAATATAACCAGAAATATTAAAAAAACAATATAAAAAAAACCGTTGTATTTTCTACACTCTTACAGCTTTTAGATCGTTAAATTGAACATAGAAACAAGGGTGCTTAATCTTTATTTTTTAGGCACTTCTTACAGAGTTTTGTTTTTGTATTTTTTAATTCAGTTCGTATGTTTTTTGAATAACAATTTATACACAAACTGATCGCTTGAGTGATAAATTTATCTTTATTTTCAAACTCTAAAAGTCTTCTATCGTTTGTGTTTATTCTGTTTTGTCGGCTCATTTATTTTCTTTTAAGAAGTATTTGATAAAGCTTATCAAAGCGTTCGTTCATTTTATCAAAACGATTGTTTAACCCTTTTATATCGTCTGTTATGTGCTTTAGATCATTCTCTTTTATTGTTTTAATACTCTGATCTATAAGTGCAATTTCGGTCTTAATTCTTTGCTCTGATGCTGTGACTTCTTTTCTTATTATCCATTGCAAACAACTTAAAAGAATTGCTAATCCAGTTAGCCAATAAAAGACTATCTTCCCCCACTCTTTTAAAACTTCTTTGATATTATTCATAATCCCCTCACTCTCTAATCATACCATACTCAAAAGTGCATTCTTTTTAACCTAAAACTCCCCTATCGGTCAATTTTAATCACAAAAGAAGTCTGTTTTATGTTTATCCTTAGGTGTAGTTTTATCTAAGTGGTTCGCCGTAAAGTCTGGACTGGTCAAATCGTTCGACAGTGCAATTTCTTACTGTCCACTCGGACCAATAATTCCCAAATTTTGCTTGGCAAGATGCTTTTGCGTTAAATATTGCAGCCTGACTTTCTAATATTGTTGGAGTTATATCCAAAGGAGAAACATCTGGCAGAATTGAGCGTGCTATACCTATAAAATCATCAAAAAACAGCCCACAATACCCACTTTAGTATGAGAGGCTGGGTGAAACAGAGGTAAAATTTAGGTAAAAACCTATTTAAAACTACTTTTAAGCACTACTGCACTACTGTTACTTAAAATTAAAATATATTTTTTTAATTTTTCACTTGATTTCACTTAATTTTGCTTGATTTCTGTTGAGTGGCTCAATAGAATTGCTTTTCTTTAAATCTTTAAAATTTTAAAGCTTGTTCTTTGATAATTGAATAGTCAGTAAAGTAACTCATTATTTTCATATAGAGAGAGTCTGTTCTGAAATCATTCTTAGCGATTTCAGTCAGGATTTTAGATTTTAGAATAAAAGCTACTAAGAGTTTACGGAGGATGCCTTGGCATCAGATAGCGATGAAGGACGTGGCAAGCTGCGATAAGCTTCGGGGAGTGGCACACACATTTTGATCCGGAGATTTCCGAATGGGGAAACCCGCCGGCTAGACCGGCAGTTCGAGGTGAATATATAGCCTTGCAACGGCAAACGAAGGGAAGTGAAACATCTCAGTACCTTCAGGAAAAGAAATCAATTGAGATTCCCCCAGTAGCGGCGAGCGAACGGGGAATAGCCTAAACCACTTGCATGTTAAAGGTTGTAGCCCTTGTGCAGGCGGTGTTGTGGGACTTTTTATAGGTGGCTACAAACACCTGACAAAGTTAGAAAATCAAATTTTAGCAGAAAAGTCTGAAAAGGCTTTCCAAAGAAGGTGACAGGCCTGTAGGCGAAAAAGTTTGATCTTTGTAAAAGTATCCCAAGTACCATCGGGCACGGGAAATCCGTTGGGAATTTGGGGGGACCACCCTCCAAGGCTAAATAAGGTCTGATGACCGATAGTGAACGAGTACCGTGAGGGAAAGGTGAAAAGAACCCCGGGAGGGGAGTGAAAGAGAACCTGAAACCGTAAACTTACAAACAGCGGGAGTACTATTGTATATCAAGTATGACCGCGTACCTTTTGCATAATGAGCCAGTGAGTTATAGTCCCGAGCAAGGTTAAGCCGTGAGGTGAAGCCGTAGCGAAAGCAAGTCTTAAATGGGCGTTTTAGTTCGTGATTATAGACCCGAAACCCGGTGAGCTATTTATGGCCAGGGTGAAGTGTGGTTAACCCCGCATGGAGGCCCGAACCATTGGAAGTTGCAATTTCCTTGGATGAGCTGTGAATAGGAGTGAAAGGCTAATCAAACTGGGTGATAGCTGGTTCTCCCCGAAATATATTGAGGTATAGCCTCGCATATCGCTACCGGAGGTAGAGCACTGAATGGGCTAGGGGTTCTTACCGAATTACCAAACCCAAACAAACTCCGAATGCCGGATAGTGTGAGTGCGGGAGACAGTCATGGGGTGATAAGGTCCTGTGACGAGAGGGAAAGAGCCCAGATCCTCGGATAAGGCCCTTAAATCCATTGCTTAGTGTAAAACGTTGTGAAATTACTCAGACAGCCAGGAGGTTGGCTTAGAAGCAGCAATCCTTTAAAGAAAGCGTAATAGCTCACTGGTCCAGTGATTTTGCGCGGAAGATTCAACGGGGCTTAAGCATGGTGCCGAAGCCAGGGACTGTTGATTTATTTCAACAGTGGTAGGGGAGCGTTGTCGTTTGGATGAAGGTTGACCGAGAGGACAGCTGGACGAACGACAAGTGATTCTGCTGGCATAAGTAGCGTTACTAACAGAGGTGAGAAACCTCTGCGCCGAAAACTCAAGGGTTCCTGGGCCAGGATCATCCTCCCAGGGTTAGTCGGGTCCTAAGGCGAGGCCAAATGGCGTAGTCGATGGACAAAGGGTTAATATTCCCTTACCGGTTTTGGTGTATAAGCAGAGGAGTGACGGACTAAGGATTCCCGGCCTGTTATTGGATTCAGGTGTAAGCGTGCAAGGGGTGGTGTTGGCAAATCCGCATCACAACTCTTAGGCGTTAATGCGAGAGGATCTGATCCTTGAAGCGGGAAGAACTATGGTTCCTAGAAAAACTTCGCTGTGTTGCTAAAATCGCTCGTACCGTAAACCGACTCAGGTGAGTGGGATGAGTATTCTCAGGCGATTGGGTTAATTCCAGTTAAGGAACTCGCCAAATTGGCACCGTAACTTCGGGAGAAGGTGTGCCCTTTTGGGTGAAGCCCCTTGCGGGTGGAGCTTGAGAGGGTCGCAGTGACCAGGGAGTAGCGACTGTTTACCAAAAACACAGGGCTGTGCAAAATCACAAGATGATGTATACAGCCTGACGCCTGCCCGGTGCCGGAAGGTTAAGAGGATTTGTTAACTTCGGTGAAGCAAAAAATTGAAGCCCCGGTAAACGGCGGCCGTAACTATAACGGTCCTAAGGTAGCGAAACTCCTTGTCGGGTAAATTCCGACCTGCATGAATGGCGTAACGACTTCTTCAGTGTCTCAACTGGAATCCCAGTGAAATTGAACTCTCAGTGAAAATGCTGAGTACCCGCGGAAAGACGAGAAGACCCCGTGAACCTTTACTCTAGCTTGACAGTGATTTTAGAGTGAGTATGTGTAGGATAGGTGGGAGGCGGAGATGCTTAAGCGCCAGCTTGAGCGGAGCCAACCTTGAAATACCACCCTTAGTTATTTTGAAATCTAATCTACATCCTTTATCAGGATGGGAGACATTGTCAGGTGGGGAGTTTGACTGGGGCGGTCGCCTCCTAAAAGGTAACGGAGGTGTACGAAGGTTCCCTCAACCTGATTGGAAACCAGGTGCTGAGAACATTGGCATAAGGGAGCTTGACTGCGAGACTAACAAGTCGAGCAGGTGCGAAAGCAGGTCAAAGTGATCCGGTGGTTCCGAGTGGAAGGGCCATCGCTTAACGGATAAAAGGTACTCCGGGGATAACAGGCTGATACCCCCCAAGAGTCCATATCGACGGGGGTGTTTGGCACCTCGATGTCGGCTCATCTCATCCTGGGGCTGGAGCAGGTCCCAAGGGTTTGGTTGTTCGCCAATTAAAGAGGTACGCGAGCTGGGTTCAGAACGTCGTGAGACAGTTTGGTCGTTATCTTCCGTGGGCGTAGGAAAATTGAGGGGAGCTGTCCTTAGTACGAGAGGACCGGGATGGACGAACCTCTGGTGCATCTGTTGTCACGCCAGTGGCATGGCAGAGTAGCTATGTTCGGAACGGATAACCGCTGAAAGCATCTAAGCGGGAAGCCGACCCCAAGATTAGTTTTCCCCGATCCTTCGGGATCCTGAAGACCCCTTCGAGACTAGGAGGTTGATAGGCGGTAAGTACACGCACAGTAATGTGTTTAGCTGATCCGTACTAATAGGTCGTGAGGCTTTTTCTATTTTTCTAAAATCGTTTTAGCTGTTATTTAGCTAAGAATGTTTTGAGAATTGATTTTCTTTATATGAATATCCCCTCTATATAAGGGGATTTTATACGAGTGACTTTATTGACTATTTAATGATTTGCCGGTGTCTATAGCGGCGGGGCCACACCTGTTTCCATCCCGAACACAGAAGTTAAGTCTGCCTGCGACGATGGTACTACGAGGCTGACCTTGTGGGAGAGTAGTGCGATGCCGGCTTTCTTATTTTATTCAACAATTATTTTATTTGGCAATTATATACGAGGTTTGGCAATTATATGCGAGGTGATAAGCAAAAAATGGTGGGCCTGAGAAGACTTGAACTTCTGACCCCACGCTTATCAAGCGTGTGCTCTAACCAACTGAGCTACAGGCCCGTATAGGGCATCATCTTAATAGAGTTAGTTTTTTTAATCAATTTTTAGTTATTAAAAGATTGTTAAAGGTTGTTAAAAATTACAGCGTTATTTTTTAATTACGGTGATAAAGCGATCTGGATCAACTGGTTGTTTATTATATAACAGTTCAAAATGTAGATGAGGACCAGAAGACCTTCCTGTGTTTCCAACTTGTCCAATTTTTTCTCCTCGAGTGACCCAGTCTCCTTTTTTAATATCAATTTGATGAAGATGAGCATATAAAGTCGACCAAGAGCTGTTATGTTTAATCCAAATCATTTTTCCGTAGCCAGAAAAACGAGAACCTGTGTACATTACTCGACCATTTTCGGCAGACAATATAGGGTGTCCTGTTTTTTTAGGAAAATCAATTCCATGATGATAAATAGAAAAACCTCGAGAAATGGGTAATTGAGGTTCTAACGGCCATATAAAATTAGGGACACCATTTTGATGTGCACAAGACACACTCAATAAACAAAAAATTAGTAAGACGAAGAAGGATAAAAAAATTCGGAACATAATGCTGTTACCTCATTAGATATTTTTTTTAAATTTTCATTATTATAAGGTTGATTTAAAGCTCGCCCAATCCATTTGGCAATTTGTTTCATTTCTTCAGGCCCCATGCCTCGTGTGGTGACAGCAGGTGTTCCCAACCGAATTCCACTGGTTACAAAAGGAGATTGTGTTTCTCCGGGTATGGTGTTTTTATTTACTGTAATCCCAGCTTGTTCTAAAATGTGTTCGGCTTCTCGACCATTGATTCCTTTATTAGAAAGATTGATTAAAATTAAATGGTTATCTGTTCCACCTGTGACCAAAGAAAAACCTTGAGATAGTAAAGCTTTGGCTAATGTTTGGGCATTTGTGACAATATTTTGTGCGTATGTTTTAAAAGAATTTTGTAAGGCTTCTTTAAAAGCCACTGCCTTCCCAGCAATCGTGTGCATAAGTGGCCCGCCCTGAATGCCCGGAAAAATAGACTTATTAAGAATTTTGCTATTTTCTTTTGAACACAAAATCAGACCTCCTCTCGGACCTCGCAAAGTTTTATGTGTAGTAGAAGTTACAAAATCGGCAAAGGCAACTGGGGAGGGATGAACTTCTCCTGCCACTAATCCAGCAAAATGTGCCATGTCTACTAATAAGATAGATCCCACTTGGTTGGCAATTGTTCGAAAGGCTTGAAAATCCAACCGGCGGGGATAAGCACTATAGCCGGCCACTAATAACCGTGGTTTGTGTTTTTTTACAACTTGTTCAATTTGGTTGTAATCTAACAAACCTGTTTTAGGATCTGCTCCATAAGAAACTGATCGAAAAATAGAACCGCTAAAATTAACCGAAGATCCGTGTGTTAGATGTCCTCCATTAGAAAGGCTCATGCCCATAATTAAATCTTTAGGTTTTAATACAGAAAAATACACAGCCATATTGGCTTGTGACCCAGAGTGAGCCTGAACATTTGCATGTTCACAGTGAAATAACTTTTTAGCTCGTTCGATTGCCAGGTTTTCACAAATGTCTACGAATTTACAACCTCCATAGTAGCGTTTACCGGGGTAGCCTTCTGCATATTTGTTGGTTAAAATAGAGCCTTGTGCTGTTAGAACAGCTTGAGAAGTGTAGTTTTCTGAAGCGATCAGTTCTAGACCGTTTTTTTGTCTCTTGGCCTCTCGATCAATAGCAGAAAAAATTTCAGAATCTGCTTGCCTTAACGATTGCTGATTTTTTTTTATTTTTGTCATAATGTTAGTCATAATAGATGATGTTAGCCATAATAGTTAAGGACCTTTTTTTGAGAGTTTTAGTTTTGAGGTCTTAGAATCGATCAGTTTAATTCTATTTAAATGTCGTCCGCCCATAAATTCTGTCTCCATAAAAACTTTTAAAATTTGATGACTCATTTTTGGAGGTAAAAGTCGAGCACCTAAGCACAAAACTTGTGCGTTATTATGTGCACGAGCTAAGTAAGCACTTTCTTTACTCCAACATAAGCTGGCACGAATCCCGTAAAAACGATTAGCTGTTATATTCATCCCTTGTCCGCTGGCACATACTAACACTCCGTAAACTCCTTCTTGGTTTTGAATGTGGCGACACAATTTTTGAGCTGATAATGGATAATCTGTTTTTTCTGTGTTGTGTACACCTAAATCTTCCCAATCATATTTGGGGTTTTGTTTAATCAATTCTTTTTTTAAATCCCACCCAGCGTGATCATTTGCAATAAAAATTTTTTGTTTCTTTGTCAGCAGATTGCTCCTTTGCCAGTTACTTCAATTTATCAGATTGTTCTTTTATCAGCCAATTGCTTTATTGTTTGTAAAAGTTAACAATTCTCCTTTGGGAGAGTTAAGTATTTCTTGTTCTCTCATTGCCCATTGTCCTTTAAGCAAAACACCCACTGACCAACCCGTCGTTTTTTGATTTTCAAACGGAGACCATTTACATTTACTGGCTAACCACTCTTGAGTAATCGTTTGAGTTTTGTTTAAATCTACAATCGTTAAGTTAGCTTTAAAACCTTCTTTAATTAAACCGAGTCCTTTAATACCATAATGGCGGTGAGGATTGGTAGCTAACAGTTCAGTTAATTTTTTTAAGCTCAGTCGTTTTTTATGAACATGGTCCAACATAACAGTTAATAAAGTTTGCACTCCAGGCATACCAGCTGGGGAGTGGGGATAGGGTTGATTTTTTTCTTCTAAAGTGTGGGGAGCATGGTCTGATCCTAACATAGTTACCACACCGGTATTAACCCCACGCCAAAGGGCTGTTTGATGCAGTTTATCTCGGATGGGAGGATTCATTTGAGCCAAAGTGCCTAATCGATCGTAGCATTCTGGAGCATATAGGCTCAAATGTTGAGGGGTCACTTCTACTGTGGCAACCGTTTGGTTTTGTTCTAAAAAATCGATTTCTTCTTTTGTAGTGACATGTAAGATATGCACTTGCCTTTTTGTGAGGTGAGCCAATTCGACAATTTTTTTTGTAGCAATCCAGGCAGTTTGACTATCTCTCCATACAGGGTGCTGGTGAGGGGTGGGGTTTTTGATATTATTTAAAATTTGCTTTTTTCGCTCGATTAGTCGATCTTGATCTTCGCTGTGTATGGCAATTGGACCAGATGTATTTTGCAAAGCTTGGGTTAAGTGTTGGCGGTCGCTTAATAAAAGGTTTCCAGTGGATTTACCCATAAAAATTTTTACTCCACAGCACCCATCTTGTTTTTCTAACTGATTTAAAATAGATAGATTATCTACTTTAGCTCCTATAAAAAAACCAAAATCACACCAAGATCTATTGCTTGCTCTTTGAATCTTGTCTTTAAAAGATTCAACACTAGTTGTTGGAGGGTTTGTATTAGGCATTTCTAAAAAAGCAGTTACTCCACCTAATAAAGCAGCTCGACTTCCGGACTCAATATCTTCTTTATACTCCATCCCCGGTTCGCGAAAATGAACTTGCGTGTCAATTATACCCGGTAAAATAGTTAAACCCCGTGCTTTAAAGACCTTTTTTGTTTTAGCTCTTGTTAGTTGACCAATTTTAACAATTTGCCCATCTGCGATTCCTATATCTATACATTCTTCTATTAATTGATAGGGATTATCGGGATGAGATAAGACAGCATGACCCCCTTGAATCACTAAATCTAAATACTGATTTTTCATATTATGTTTTTATCACAAACATGGCTCAAGGGGACATGTTTTGTCTTAATTGTTTGAAAGTTACTCAAAGGCATTGTATCAAAATGAGACACTTTTTGTTATTTAACAAGTTTAAAAAAATAAATATTTAATGATATTCGATACTAACGAAATGCTGGTTGTGTGTTTTGCAATAACTAAAGGGTATTGAGGAACAATAAAAAAAAAGGAGGTGACTCAATGAATAACATTTTTAATTGTCCATTATGCGACTCACAAGTGCAAAGAGCAGGTAACACAGTATCTTGTCGGTGTGGGTGGTATAAATCTTTTAATCAAGTCGGTATGCGTAAAATACAAAAATCAGTTGTGACTTTGATGTTGATGGCAGGTTTTGTTTTTATGGGTGCTTTAGTTTATTTAAATCAATGGGGTTCATCGTCTTTTTCTATTATTTCATTAAAAGCTCGCCAATGGACTGGGTCGTTAGACAAGAATTCTCATAAACGGCTAGTTAACATTTGCATGCGACTTAAAAAGTATAGTTGTGTGGAGGATGCTCATTGGTCTTACTATCGATCTTCGCAAGATTTGTCTATATTGCATACTTTAGGAGAATTTCAATCTCGTCGTTCTTTGATGAAATCAGCTGGAAATACTTACAAAATGTATTTTGATCGAAAAGGGCGAGGTGTGAAACCAGCTTATAACTATGCTCAAATTTTAGAGAAATTAGGTCATACTCAACATGCTTTAAACTACTATCAATATGCTTTGAAAGAGAAATCCGACACCATTCAAATTAGTGTTTTGCGTGCTTACATTAAGTTGTTAGTTAAAGAAGGTTTGTTAGTAAAAGCTAGACATGAGCTTAAAAAGTTTCAGTCGGTTATTAAGAGATCAACTGCTTTAGTTCAGCAAGAATACCGTATTTGGCAGAAACAAGCTCAAGCTAGAAGTTAATTGTATTGATTTTATTCCCATTAAACCTCCCTGTTGTTCGGAGTCAGCTCTCAAAAGCTGGCTCTTTTCTTTTGGACTACTTATTTTTGAGCAGAAGAAGGTTTAGTTTTAATAATTTTTTGATAAAATTTCTTGGTTTTTGGAAAAAAATTTTTTAATATCTGAAAAATGAGCTATAAGCATCTAGTTTTTTATTTTTGTTTGGTTATTTTTTTATGTTCTTGTGATTCTGACAACAGGGAGTTTTCTTCTGATGCACCTTCATCTGATTCTAAAGCCAATTCAGAGGTAGTTCCGAGTAATAATGTTCAGAAAAAATCGAATTCTCAAAACAAGCAATCGAGGTTTTTTGTATTTACTAATGATTTCCATTCTAGTCGGGGTCTAGATCGACCTTATATCCGTCTCGTTGGAAATGGGAATAAATCTTATATTTTACCTCCTGTTGAGTACGAAGAACTAACACTCAAGTATATTATGATTAAAGGTTTTAAGGTCAAAAGTGGTTGTGTGAAAGTTCCAGAACATGCGTTTCCTTTATCGGTTAATGTTTGTAGCACTCCTAAATGCGATGAGAGTCGTTTTTTAGCTAATTTTATTGTTCCCAATCATTACGGAATTTCTGGCGTTGGGGATTTACTAATTCCTCAAATTCACCCAGTTTCTCCTTGTTCAGAAGAGTTTGTTAATCTCATGAGCAAAGATAAAGATTGATCAACAATCTATTAAATTCCCATGCGGTTATTTGGCTTCATTTGTTGAAACTGTTAATTTTTCTTTTTCTTTCGCAAGTGTCGTTTTTTTTATATGCTCAAACTGGAGGAGGAAATCAAGCAATGGATATTAATTTATCTGTGGAAAAATACCAGCTCAAGAATGGCTTAACAGTTTTATTGCAAGAGGATCGGCGGATCCCTCATATTTATCATTTGCTGACTGTGAAAGTGGGTTCTGTGGACGAAGTAGAAGGGAAAACAGGTTTAGCTCACTTGTTTGAGCATTTAATGTTTGGTGGGACAAAAAAATACAGTGAAGATGAATACGAAGACAAACTCAATTCTATCGGAGCCATTAACAATGCATTTACTAGTCGAGATATAACTGGATATTTAGTGCATTTCCCCAAGCAGTACTTAGAAACCGTATTAGAAATGGAATCGGATCGATTAGAAAATTTAGTACTCAATCGTTCTGTATTTGAAAAAGAATTAGAGGTGGTAAAAGAAGAGCGAAGATCCCGAACGGACAATAATCCTGGGGATGTTTTTGAACCAATGATGAAGTTAGTCTATCCTCGTCATCCGTATGGTCGTCCAATTCTTGGTTGGATGAAGGATTTAGAAAAAATGAAAGTTTCAGATTTAAAAACATTTTACAAAACTTATTATGCTCCAAGCAATATGGTTCTCACTTTGACTGGGGATTTTGATTCTCAAAAAATAAAAAAGCAAATTCAAAAATATTATGGTTCGTTGGTTTCTTCTTCGATCAAAAAAAAGAATACAAAACACAAAGTGCTTAATTCAAAAAGCATAAAAAGATATGTTAAAGAAAAACGTGCTGTTCAGGGGTCTACTTTGGCTTTTGGTTGGCGAGGTCCCAGCTTGAAAGACGAAGGGAAGTATCATTTAGATATTTTAAGTGATATTTTAACTGGTGGCAGATCCAGTCGTCTTTATCAGACATTAGTTTATCAAAAACAATTAGCTTTGGGTGTGAGTAGTTTTTATTATGATTTAAAAGAAAATGGTGTGTTTTTTATTGTTGTGCAAATTGCTCCACAAAAATCTGTATCTCAGGTTAAAGAAGTTGTTTTAGCAGAGATTAAAAAAACACAAAATCAAGCAGTTAAAAAACAAGAACTATTAAAAAGTAAGCGTTCTGTTATGTTGAGTTTTATTTCTCATTTAAAAAGTCTTTCTGACAAGGCGTATTTTTTAGGTGTATATGAAGTTTTATTTGGCAATTATACCTTATTTTTAAAAGATTTGGATCGTTACAATAAGGTGTCGTTATCTGGTATCAAAAAGCATTCCACTCGATACTTAGGTATTGATCAGGCATTTATTGTAGAATTGGAATCTTTGAAAAAAAACTTATCTAAAAAACTATCTAATAATATATCTAACAATGTATCTAACAATCAAAAATGAAAGGAATCTCTAATTGGTTAAAAAAAAAAGTTTATTTATTTTAACAATTACTTTGCTTATTTTAGCTGGCGGGGTTATTTCTTTTAAAAAAAAAATTGAGATAAAGCCAATGAGTTCTTATAATCCTTATCCTTTTCAATCACTTTCTCTTTCCAATGGGTTGTCGGTTCTTTTGGTGCGAGATAATTCTCTGCCCTATATTTCTTATAGTGTTTTATTTAAATCTGGATCGGCAAACGATCCTTCTGACAAAGAGGGTTTGTTTCATCTATTAAACGAAACTCACAAAAACAGTTCCACTTTTATGATGGGTCAGTTGGAATTATTAGGGAGTGGTTTATCTTATAATTTACAAAAAGAGTCTTTTTCTTTTACTGTGGAAGGGTTATTAGAAGTTCAGAAAAAACTTTTAGATGTTTTTTATAAAATTGTTACACAGACTACTATAACCGAAAAAGATTTTCAAAAAGCGAAAAGAAAAGTGATTGGTAGTTTAAAAAGGAGTGCAGAAGATTTTGATTATTATGCTTCGAGAATTTTTAACAAGTATCTTTTTGGATCTCATCCTTATGGTTTGTATCCTTATGGTTCATTAGTTAGCTTAAAAAAAATTCAATTAAAAGATGTGAATCATCTTTATCATAAGGAGTTTTATCCGAAAAACGCTTTATTAAGTGTATCTGGTAAATTACCTCAAGATATTGTTGCTCAATTAGAGAGTACTTTTGGAAGTTGGAAGTCTAAAAAAACTTCACCAAAGCAAACAAAAACTTTAACTGTTCAGCCAATGTTTTCTTCTATGGAGAAAGAAAAATTGTTAGTTGTCAATCACTCTTCTTCTGTTCAGTCAGAGATTCGTTCAGGGCATTTATCTATTTCGATCTCTCATCCAGATTATTTAGCTCTTAAAACTGCTAATGTGATTTTAGGCAATAACTCTTTAGGATCTCATTTAGCTCGTCGGATTCGTGTTCAGAAAGGGTTAACTTATCATGTGTATTCTTACTTTAATGCAAAAAAAGAATTAGGAGCTTTTGTGTTGGGTATGGCTGTTCGCCATTCTCGTGTAGGAGATGCTTTATTAGAAAGTGATTCCATATTAAGATCTTTTCGTAAAACTGGTTTAACTCAAGAGGAGCTTAAGTCGGCAAAAGCACAATTAACCACTCGCTTTGTTCGGGATACAGCTATTGTAGAAGATTTTACTCAATATTTAATGTTTCTCAATAGCCAAAATTTACCTTATTCTTTTGCAAAAAATTATTTAAAAAATATTAATCAATTAACAGTTCAACAAGTTAATCAAGCGATTAAAGAACATTTGCATCCCAATCAAATGAAGTGGTTAATTTTCTCTCGTTCTTCAGACATTATTCATCAGTTACAAGATTATCAGCCATTTTCTATTAAGAGCTATAAAGATTTTTTGTAATTTTAATTGTGTTACAACATACAAGAAGCTGACTTTTTAACCTTTAATTAAAAGAAACCTCTAAAGGGAATGTTTGAATAGATTTTGTTTGGTTCACAATAGCCAAGCAAATTTCTACAGGTTCTTTATGTTGTTCGCAGAAAACAAAAAAAGCTTGGGACAATCGTTTTTTTTGTTCAAAACTCATAGGGTGTGTGTGTCTCCATGTGTTGTTGGATTTAACTTCTACCAGTAGCCAGTGAGTTTGGTTTTTAAAAATGAGGTCAATTTCTACTCCTGCCCATTTTTGATTTTTTGCTTTCAGTTGCCATCCTTTTTTTTGAAAAAACTGTTGAGCAATTTCTTCACAAATTTGTCCTTTATTTTTTGGAGTTGTTTTGGTGATTTTTCTTAAAAATTTTTTTCGATGAAGGGGGCATGGTCCATATTTTTCTAAAGCTCGAAGATGTTGTGAAGTAGCATATCCTTTGTGAGCAGACAGTCCATATTGTGGATAGAGTTGATCTTGTTTAATAATCCATTCATCTCTTTTAACTTTGGCGATAATACTGCTGGCGGATATGGGTGTTGCTCTTTGATCTCCTTTAATAAGGGCTGTTTGTTTAAAGTGCTTAGGTAAGTTGGGGATTGTGTAAGGACCGTCTACTAAAACATGACCAGTGGAAAGTGGTAGTTGGAGGATGGCTCTTTTCATAGATAAAAAAGTAGCTTGTAAGATGTTTATTTTATTAATTTCTTCTACACTAGCTGTTCCAACTGCGTATAAACATTCTTGCATAATTTTTTGTGCCAGATTAATTCTTTTTTTAGCAGAAGTTGCTTTAGAATCGGGATAATAATTATTTTGGCTGAGAATCACCGCTGCAGAAAACACAGAACCAAATAGGCATCCTCGCCCAGCTTCGTCCACTCCAATCACTGGCCAAGGCTGAAACTTTTGCCAATCCACCTGTGTCCACTTATTCGGCATATAAAATACTTAAGAAGATTTATCTATAAAAGGCAAGCGAAAAGCTTCTGTGGCAGATTGTTCGTCTTCGTAGATGTCGATGTGTTTCATGTAGGTGTCATTAGCGAATACTTTTTGAAATTCAGAAGCTACATAACAAAATTTTAATTGGGATTTTTTTTGTAGATCTCTTATTGTGTCCATAAAGGAGGTGAGTCCATCTGATCCTACGAAGTTTAGATTTTTTAAATTAAATATGATATTTTTTTGGGAGAGTGTTTTGATACAACTTTTGCGAAAAGGTTCAGAAGAGGCAAAATCCACTTCTCCAGCTAAATCAATAATAACTAGATTATCTTCTTTATTTTTTATAATAGCCTTCATTGACTACTTATTATAGCAATGACATAAGGTATATGGTAGTATTTTTTTAAAAAAAACCAGTCTGTGGTCTTAGAAGATGTCTCGATTAAGTTCTATTTTTTTTCAAAAAAACACTGTGGTTGTTGCCGAAAAACTTTTAGGTAAAGTTTTGGTGCGGATTATGGAGTCAGGTGTAGTTTTGAGGGGGAGAATTGTAGAGACGGAGGCTTATTTAGGTTTGCGTGATCCATCTTGCCATAGTTTTGGAGGGCATAAGACCGTTCGCACTCAAGTGATGTATCGGTCTGGTGGTTGTGTTTATGTATATTTGATTTATGGTAAATATTATTGTTTGAATATTGTTACAGCCAATTTAGGTGAGCCGGAGGCGGTATTGATACGAGCGATAGAACCTTTGGAGGGTATAGATCAGATGAGAAAAAATCGTTACAGAGGGTATTTAAAAAAATATTTACAGCCATTGGATTATAATATTTCATCTGGTCCGGGGAAGTTATGTCAAGCTTTTGCAGTTACGGATCAGTTAAATGGTTTGAGTTTACAAGAAGGTTTTTTGTATGTAGAAGAGGGAAAACGAGGAGGATGTTTTTCGGGTGAAGTGGAGGTGAGTGCGAGGGTTGGTTTGTCGGAGAGTCAGGATTCTTGTTATTGGCCTTTGCGTTTTTATATTAGAAACAATCCTTATGTATCTTGATTATCTTGCCAAGAGCATTTCATTTTTATAGGATCTTTTTTCGAGATGAGTAAAAAGTATGATTATGATTTAATTGTGATTGGTGGAGGTTCGGGTGGTATGCGTGCTGCTCGTTTTTCAACTAATTTAGGAGCAAAGGTAGCCTTATGTGAAGCTGATCGAATGGGTGGTACTTGTGTTATTAGGGGTTGTATCCCTAAGAAGTTAATGGTTTATGGGTCAGAATTTACGAAGCACTTTCAACAGGCCAAAGCTTATGGTTGGAATTTTGAGAGTCCTCATTTGGATTGGGAAATATTTAATCGAGTTCGCCATAAAGAGATTCAAAGGTTAGAAAATGTTTATAACAAGCGTTTAAAAGATTTTTTAATAGATGTGTATAAGGGGCGTGGGGTATTGGAGTCGGCTCATTGTGTGCGGGTGGGAAAGCATTGCATAACAGGTCGTTATATTTTGATTGCAGTTGGTGGAAAACCACATTTTTTAAATATTTCGGGAGTTGAATTAGCTTTGAGTTCCAACGATATGTTTTGTTTAGAAAACCAACCTCGGTCTCTTGTGGTTATTGGGTCGGGTTATATTGCTTTAGAATTTGCTTCTATTTTTAATGAGCTTAAAACAAAGGTTCAGGTGTTATTTAGGGGGCAGTCTATTTTAAGGGGGTTTGATGGGGATGTTCGAATGGCTTTACACGAGTGTTTAAAGGCAAGAGGGGTAGAGTTTTTTGGTGGAGTTCAGCCAGTGGAGATTACCAAAAAAGGGGATAGTTTTTGTGTAAAAGATCGAGCAGGTCGCACTTGGCTTGGGGATCAGGTTTTAATGGCAACTGGTCGCCGTTCTAATACAGATGGTTTAAACTTGGAGTCTTTGGGGGTTGCAGTAGATTCATCCGGTCAAATTAAGGTGAATCAAAATTGGGAAACTTCTTGTTCAGGTGTTTTTGCCATTGGAGATTGCACAAACACTCCTTATGCTCTTACTCCAGTGGCGACGGCGGAGGGTATGGCTTTAAGTAATTATTTATTTAATTCTTCAGCCACTCATTCTTCAAAAATAGCGATGGCGGTCAGAGAACAAAGTGAGCTTTATAAGAATGTACCAACTGTGGTTTTTACTCAGCCACCGGTTGGAGTAGTGGGTTTAACAGAGGAGTTGGCTTTAGAGCGTGGGTTAGAGATAGAGGTCTTTGAGAGTCGGTTTCGTCATCTTAAATTAACATTAACTTCTGAGCGAGAAAGAACTTACATCAAACTTATTGTATGTCAAAAGACGAGAAAAGTATTAGGTTGCCATATTGTAGGTTGGATGGCTGGTGAAATTTTACAAGGCTTTGCTGTAGCTGTTAAAGCGGGTTTAACAAAAGAGCAATGGGATCAGACGATTGGGATTCATCCTACCAGTGCAGAAGAATTAGTAACTCTACGCAAAATAAGAACTGCAAAATAAGAAAAATTAGACATTTTTTTTGAATATGCTAAAATAAAAACCCATGAACTTAATTAAATTATTTCTTAACCCAATTTAATTTGTAAAATAAATCGCTATTCTCTTTACTAAACAATGCATCTCTTAGAATACTTATATTTCTATAAGTAATATAAGTATTGCCATTATATATTTTAGTAGCTATTCTTTTTTGATTTTTTAAACCTATATAATGTTTAGGATAATTTATGCTAAAATCATTCATTAAGGCATGTAATTGTTCAGTAGTGCCATAAAGTTTTTTCCAATGTAGCCAGCTAAACTCCTTCCTACCTAATACCGAAGAAATATTTTTAAAAGTTTTATCTAAATCTCCATGAAACATTTTATCTGCACAATAAATATATCCTGTTAAATCTACATATATGTTTCTAACTACACCTTCATTGAGTATTATTTTTCTCAAAGCATTAAATTGTGATACTCTCCCATGAAACTTCTTCCAACCTAAATTTAAAAATATTTGAGGGTCAAGTGCTACAGAAGTATTTTTAAAAGCCTTTTCCATATCTTTATTAAAATGCATGGTAGCATATAATACATATCCTCTTTGATCTTTAAATTCATTGATTTTTTGTGTTGTTGAAAATATATTTTTTATAACATCTACTTCGCTTACATCTCCTTGAAATTTTTTCCAACGAAGATCTTTAATAACTGGTAAACCAAATTTTGCTGATACATTTCGAAAAGTAAGCTCCATGTCACCATCAAAATATTGTTTAGAAAATAATATATAACCTTGTAAATTTTCATATTTTGCTATAATCTCATTATTTTCATAAAGCCATTCAGGTATTTTATTCCATGTTTGTACTGAACCTTCAAATCGTTGCCAATTAAGTTGTTTAAATTTGGATTTTTTTATATTTCTCTGCAAATGTATGTAGGCAGCATACATATTCCCACTAAAATAACTATTAGCAAGTTTCACATAACCATCTTGGTCTTTGTATTCTGTTAAGTTTTTAGGATTTTCGAAAAAATGGTTAAAATCAATATCATATATATTAGTTGATTTAAAAAAAAATCTCTTACAAGAATCTGCATTTTCTAATGCCATTACTTGAACAGCTAAAGTAGCCATTATTAAAAAAGAAATTAGATAGGACATAATTTTCATGTTAGATCTCCTCTATTATATATTAAAATTGGTATAATCAATATTTTATGTTAGGACTTTAGATCAAAGCATTTTTTTAATAGTTTTTCAACAGCAATTTTTAAAATCAAAAATTAATAAATAAAATTCATTACTTACCGATGATTTTAATAGATCGAATAATTTGATCTGGTGCTTTGTTTTTTCCAGTTATGGGTGGAAAGTTATCGGGATTAAAAATATGGTATTCCAGGTCTTTATAATTTTTGGTGACATATTCTGTGATTTTTTTTGGTTGAGGATTGGCGTTAATATTAAGGTATAAAGTTAATGTGATTGAACTATGAGGTTTTACAGGAGTATGATAAGTAGCTGAATCTAAAAAAATCCAAAATAGGGAATCTAATTTTTCGGGGCTAGCACTATGGGCTACAATACTCATTTCTTGTGTTTTTTTTGTTTTTTTATTAAAAAAGTACCCAAGAGGGTTGTTATTAATATAGCGAAATTTTTTGGTTTTATTTTCTGTATTAGTAAGCACAACAGAACCTACATCTACAGAATAACTTTTTGTAAAATCAAAAGTAACTTCAGAAGGTACATTGTACTTATATTCGAAAGAATAACGAGTTTTATCTGTGCAGCTGGCGTTTAAGCTGACAAAAACAAAATAAAAAATATATACTTTTTTCATGTTTTTAGATTTTATATTTATTCTTAATAGAGTAAGTTTAGCATAGTTTTTTTGTTTTACCTAAATTTTTTAAAAAAAAGCAGTGGAGAGGTTATGGCACACAGACAAACAAACTAATGGGAAAGGGAGAGCAAAAACTTCAAACATACGTTTTGTTCGAAAGGTCAATATTCAATTAATCTTTCGAACAAATCCGAAACTCGTTTTTGCTCTCTCTTTCCCATAGCTTGTTTTCGCTCTGCCATATTTATTTTAAAAAAAACAACAATTAAGATTATAGGAAAGAAAGGGCAAAAACTTTAAACCTTACGTTTTGTTCGAAAGGTCAATATTTGATCACCTTTCGAACAAATCCGACAACAATTTCTCATTTTTTCTCTAAAAAACAGCATTTGATGCATCATTTAATGAACTACCATGTGAAAATTTTACACGGGTAAGTAAAAAAGTTGATTTTTTAGAGTTTTAGTATTATTTCAATAAGAAAATTAAAAAAATGAAATATATTAGAAAAGGAGGATAGTGATGAGATTAATTAATATGGTAATTGCGTTAGCCGTTTCTGTGTGTTGTGTAGCTTCTGCTCGTCCAGTGGCAACAAGCACTCATAAAGCAGGTAAAGTAAGTAGAGGCACAATTCCAATCGGAGTATTGGGAACAACTTCTCAATCTGTTAAAAATCAAGACAGTGTTAAAATGCAACAAAAATTTAATCCTGAAAGTCAAAACTTTTTGGAAAGCTTAAAGAAAAATAACGTAGACCCCGTAGAACAAATTATATTGAGAGTTAAAAATAACAATCAAAGTGTTGATTCTATGTCTCGTAAAAAATCTAAAGAGGTTGCTCAATATTTAGTAACCAAAGCACAAGTGGCAAATGTTTCAGTGGCAAGAGTTACCAACAATGTTGTTAAATCTATGAGAAAGCATCCTTCAGTTGCTCAAGCTGTTAAACAATTACATTCTCATGTTATGACAGGAAAGTCTCATCTTAAACCACATTATTTAGCTCTTGTATTGCAATTTGTTGGTTCTTTAAAAACAATTAACCCTTTAGCTTTATCAGCAGAAAGTGTTACAGCAGAATCTGTTGTGCTAAACTTGGGAACTCATGTTGGTGAAATAGCCTCTAGCAAATGGTCTAAAGAACAAAGAGCTAATGCGTTGTCTTTAATTGCACATTATACTAAATACTACTCAGGCAATAAATCTCCAGAAAATGCTATGAATCAAGCTTTAAAAGACAGAGGTTACAACACAGTTGCAGAACAAATAAGCCGATTAAAAGATATTAAAGAAAATTGTCGTAAAGGGTAAATGCAACTTATTTGATTGCTAATAAATTATTTCCCAATCTAAAAAAGGCTTGTTTTTCAAGCCTTTTTTTATGCACATAATTTATGTATTAAAAAAAAGAGAATTATTTGTAGGTTTCAAGTTATTTTTTTGTGATAGACAAAGCAGATTGTGAAAAAAAAGTATTCTATACTTCTTTATAAAAAAACTAAATAGTTAAAGAGATTTTAAAGGTATTTTATTTTGAAAGAGTGCTTTAAAATTTGTTTGAGTTATTTCAGATAACTCTTTAATAGGTACTTGTTTCACATGAGCCATTACATAAGCAGTGTGTATTAACCAAGAGGGTTGGTTGGGTTTTCCACGATGAGGGACCGGAGCTAAATAAGGAGCATCTGTTTCTAAATGTAAGCGATTGAGAGGAATTTTTTGGCAAAGTTCTCTTAAATCGGTTGTATTTTTAAAAGTAATAATTCCACTAAAAGAAATATTAAATCCCAGTTCTAAAGCTTTTTTAGCTAAATTCCATGTTCCAGTAAAACAGTGAAGCAAACCACATGCTTTGCCTTTAAACTCTTTTAATATAGAATAAGTGTCTTCTTCAGCTGATCGAGTGTGAATCTCTACTGGTAGATTTTTTTCTACCGATAAAACCAGTTGTCGGTAAAATACTTCCCGCTGAATTTTTTTTGGAGAATGTTCATAATAATAATCTAAGCCAATTTCCCCACACGCAATAATATCTTTTTCTGACAAACATTGAGCTAAGGTTTGTTCGACTTCATTATTGTAAAGCTGAGCATGGTGTGGATGCACTCCTAAAGCCCCCTTAACCGTTGGAAATGTTTTTGTAAGTTGCAATACTTGAGGCCAATCTTTTGGTGCAGTTCCGATGGTAATAATGTGCTTAACTCCTGCATTTTGTGCATTCTGCACAGCCTCTTTTGCAGAAATTTTTAACATATTGAGATGAGTGTGTACATCCGTCCATACATTCTGAATCATTTATAAAGTACCTTTGTAATTGTTAGAAAGTTGTTGGACGGTGTCACGCAGTGTGAGTAAAAAATAATCAAATATCAATACAGTAGCACCATAGTTTTTTAAATCTGTTTCCATCTGGATTGCTTGTGCAAATAGATAGAGAATAGTATTTTTTGGCAACTTTTTTAAAACATTTACTAATTGCTGATGATCCACATGAATGAGGTCGCTCATTTCTATCTGACTTAATAAAGCATCTCGAAACATTTGTTGATAGCATAAACAAACAAATAAAGCTTGTGTGCGATCTTGAACCAAATCTTTTAATTCGTTAAAAGAATGAATTTCACCTTCAGGAGTTATCATTTTGTTTAATACATCAAAAGCTTGATTTCTTAATTCCTTTTTTTCTTTTAGTTCTTCTAATAAATCGATACGCCCTTGGCAGGCACGAATAATCCATTCTTCTGAATTCGGTTTAATTTTAAGAACATCCTCTTTTTGTAGAGGAGTAAAACGAATACTCTGTAAACGAGAAAGAATTGTTTTTGCTAACATAGAAGGTTGAGAGGTAATAAGTATAAAAAAAACATTTTTGGGAGGTTCTTCCAGAATCTTTAATAAACTGCCTGTAGCAAATCGGTTCATTTGATGAGCCGATTCTATAATAATGATTCGTGCAGGTGCAAAACTTTGAAGAGATAAAAAATCTCGAATGTGTCGCACAGCTTCTGCTTTAATTTGTAATCCCTCTGGTCTGACAAATAGAATAAATTCGCTTTTTTGTTCAATAACTTTTTGACAAGATAAACATTCTCCACAAGCAGAAGATGATTTTTTACATAATAAAACTTGTGCTAATGCCCAAGCTGATTTTTGTTTTCCAATCCCACTTGGCCCTATAAATAATAACCCATGAGGTAAATTTTTATTTAAATAAACTTGTAGCAAGTTGTGTAAAACTTTATGTTGTCCATAAATATTTTTTAAGAGTTGAGCCATTGTTGCTTTTTGATTTCTTGGATTACTAATTTTGTTAAATCTTCTACAGAATTTAAAGCATTTAAAACACACCACTTATGAGGATTGTTTTTGGCTATTGTTAAGTAAGCTTCTTTTACTCTTTGGTGAAATTGATTGTCTTGTTTTTCGAAAGTGTCCATTTCTGCCCCACGAGCTAAGCTTCGTTTTTCTTTTTCTTCGATCGGTAAATCTAGTAAAATCCACAAATCTGGTTGTATATTTTCGGTAGTAAAATTATTAATCCATTGCACTTGTTGATTGGGAAGTCCTCGACCTTTACCCTGAAACGCATCCGTAGATGCCCAATAGCGATCACATAGAATCCATTGTTTTTTTTGGATGGCAGGTATAATTATTTTTTCTATATGATCTCGTCTGGCTGCTGAAATGAGTAATAACTCCACTTGTGCAGAGCAATTATCTTTGTTGGGGTTGAGTACTAACTTTCTAATGGCTTCGCCTAAAGGGGTTCCACCTGGTTCTCGTGTGCAAATTAAAGAAATATTTTGATTAGTGAGTTCTTGTGACACAGATTGGATTAAAGTACTCTTCCCAGCACAATCTAAACCTTCAAAAACAATAAAAGGGGCGGTGTGTTGTGGATGATTATTAATGGTTCGCCTCGTTTGGTTTTTTTAAAAAAGACAATAAATTTTCTTCAGCTACAGTTTTTTGTTCTCCTGTTTCCATATTTTTTACAGAAAATTGTTTGTTTTTAATTTCTTCTGGACCAAAAATAATAGCATATTTAGCTTTTGCTTGGCTGGCTCTTTTCATTTTTTTGCTTAAGTTGCCAATAGGTCTTGGATGAAACACGCACAAACCTTCTTTTCTGAGTAACCAAGTTAATTGGATGGATTTATTTTCACTCTGCTCCCCTAAAGGAACAAGGGCAATTACGGTTGGAGTTTTTAGAGGAGATTTTAACAATAGACTTAATCGTTCAATTCCGGTTGCCCATCCTACTCCCGGCACACGATTACCTCCTCCAGATAGTGTTTCAACCAAATGATCATAACGACCACCTGCTAAAACTGTGTTCTGGCTACCCAATTCGATGCTGTTGGATTTAAATTCAAACACACAATGGTTATAATAATCTAAACCTCTAACTAAAAAATGGTTCAATTCCCATGGAATTTCTAAACTATCTAAATTCTGTGTAACCGCTTGAAAGAATTGTTGAGATCTTTTATTTAAAAAATCACTCATACGAGGGGCAGATTTAATAATTGTTTGATCACTTTCTGCCTTAGAATCTAAAATTCTTAGAGGGTTTGTTTTTAATCGCTTTTGGCTGTCTTCACTGAGTTGTTTTTTTAAAGGTTGAAGATATTGAACGAGAGCAGTTTGATAAGCTTTTCGGCTTTCTTTATCTCCAATACTGTTAATTTCTAATTTAACCTCTTGGAGTAGATTTAGTTTTTTTAGAAATAAAACAGCTAAACTGATACATTCAATGTCTCCCCGAGGAAGCTCTTCTCCCAGTAGTTCTATACCAATTGTGTGGAATTGTCTGAGTCGCCCTTTTTGTGGTCTTTCGTAGCGAAACATAGGACCATGGTAGAAAAACCGCAGAGGTAAGTGTTGGTATCGATTTTCAGTAATGAAATGGCGAACCACACCAGCAGTTCCTTCTGGTCGAAGAGTGATACTCTCTCCATTTCGATCTTTAAAAGTAAACATTTCTTTGTGTACAATATCGGAATCCGCACCTAAAGAGCGAGAGAAAATCTCTGTGGATTCTAAAATAGGTGTTGCAATTTCGTTAAAACAAAATAACTGACTCACTTGTCTGGCAGCTTCAACAATCAAGTGATGCTTTTGGTTGAGCAAGTGGCTCAAATCTTCCATTCCACGAAGTCGCTTTAAGGTCGTCAATTTTAATTATTCTGAAGATTAGCTTGTAGAAAATTCCAGTTTACAATATTCCAAAAAGCTTTGAGATATTCTGGTCGAGCGTTTCGATAATCAATATAATAAGCGTGTTCCCAAACATCGCAAGTTAAAATAGGAGTATGTCCATCCCTTAAAGGGTTATCGGCATTGCCAGTAGATTGTATTGTTAATTGGTCATCCTTGGTTTTGACTAACCATGCCCAGCCAGACCCGAATTGTCCAAGAGCTTTTTTAGTAAATTCTTCTTTAAAATGTTCTACTGAACCGAAGTTTTTTTCTAAACAGTCAGAAACTTCTTTTGGCGGAACCCCTCCCCCTGTGGGAGATAAAGAATTCCAGTAAAACGTGTGATTCCAAACTTGAGAAGCATTGTTAAAAACACCACCTTCTGCCGACCGAATCATATCTTCTAAAGAAGCTTTTTCCCATTGGGAATTTTCTGTTAAATGGTTTAATTTATTGACATAAGCTTGATGATGCTTGCCGTAGTGAAAATTAAGTGTTTCTTCAGAAATATTAGGAGATAAACTCACTTTAGAATACGGAAGTGGTGGTAAAGTGACAGACATTTTTATCCTCCTTTGGATGCTTAATAATTAATCAAAACCTAACAGAAAGCAACTGGGATCGCCAGATAATTTTGATAAAATTAGGTATTTTATAGAAAAGATAGCACAAAAGTGGGGCATTAATTGATTGCTTGTCTGAAAAAGTCTTTGTAAAAATTTTTAAAAATAAAGAAAATGAACTTAAAACGAGAAAGCTTATCATGAAAAATATTCATCATTTAAAAAGTCAATTAGGAGCTATTTTTTGTCGTCATCAATATTGGCCAGTTGTGTTGAACATTTTGCAAAAATTATCACAGAATGGGTTTTTATCTTATTTATCTGGGGGTTGTATCAGAGATGCCTTATTGGGTAAGTCTTTAAAAGATTTTGATGTGGCGACTTCTGCTAAACCAGAAGAAGTGATTCGTTTATTCCCCAATAGTAACAAGCAAGGTAAAGCCTTTGGAGTAGTGGTTGTACAAGGTGAAAAACCTTTTTGTCGGGTGGAAGTGGCTACTTTTAGAAAAGATGGTCCTTATAAAGACGGGCGTCATCCTCAATATGTGACTTTTCTTTCAGACAAAGAAGATGCTTTAAGGCGAGATTTTACAATCAATGCATTGTTTTATAGTTGGAAAACTGGACAAGTGATTGACTATGTGGGTGGTTTAAAAGATTTACAAAATAAAATTATTCGCACAGTGGGTATTCCCAAAGAGCGTTTTGAAGAAGACAAACTTCGCATAATTCGAGCTTTGCGTTTTCAACTTCAGTTGGATTTTGAATTGCATACCAACACAAAACAGGCTGTGTATGAGATGCAACACGGTTTATGGGATATTGCTCGTGAGCGTGTTTATGAAGAGTGTTTAAAGATGTTAAAAACAGAAAAATTTTCTGGTGCCATGTCTGCTTTCAGAAAATTAAATTTGTTGGCAAAAATATATCCTTCTGGCTGGCAAGAAGGGGCTATCAATTGGGAGCAGTGCATGAGTTTTTGGCATCGTATAGAAACGGCAAAAGATTGTAAAATTTTAAAAAAACCAAGTATTTTATGGGTGCGAGCTTTATACCCTTTATTAAAGCAAGCAAAAAATCAAATTTTAAATACAAAAGGTAAATGGACTGGCGATTTTAACCAAGCTTTAAAAGCATGGAAGTTTTCTTCATCTCTTATTAGGCAGATTAACAATATATTTTATGGTGTTTGTTGTCTATTGCCAGTTAAATCCAATAAATTGGACAAGCAAGAGGTCTCTTTGATAAAAAAACTTCGTGTATTAGATTCTGGTTTTTCAAAAGAAATTCTTTTCCTATGTCGAATTGATTTATCAGATTGTGTAGAGTCTATGTCTTCTATTGATTGGGTAGAAAAAGAATTTCAAAAACGAGCAGATTGTGATGGGCATTTGCCGGCTCCTTTAGTTAACGGGGACGATTTAAAATCTTTAGGGGTTCAAGAAGATAAAAACATGGCTTATTACTTAGATACGCTTTATGATCAGCAAATAGAAAAACAAATTATAGATAAAAAGGTTTTGCTGAATTCGGCGAAGTGTTTGTTGTCAAAAGGGAGAATTGAATAATGCAAAAATGGGTAAAAGGATCATTTATTAAAGGAGGGAAAGGTAAAAACCTTTATGAGGTTAGAGGGTCTGACAATAAATATGTTTGGATCGAATTTAAAGATGAACTAACCGCCTTTAACGGAAAAAAACGCTCCGCTTTTAAAGGGAAAGGAGCTTTCAATAGAGATGTGAGTTCTTTAGTGTTTCGTTATTTAAGAAAGCAAAATATCGCTAATCATTGGGTAGATGATGTGGGGGAGAGTGAAATGATTTGTAGTCGCTTAGATATGATTCCTTTAGAAGTGGTGGTTAGAAATCGCTTAGCTGGGTCGACAGCTCGTAAGTTTCATCTTAAAGAAGGGACTCGCATAGCTCAACCTTTATTAGAGCTTTACTATAAAAAAGATGAATTAGGGGATCCTTTTATTAATTTAGAGCAAGCAGTTATTTTAGGCTTAGTGTCTAATCAATCACTTGTGGAGTTAGCTCAAAATACAGCTAAAAAAATCAATAACAAGTTGTGCGTATTCTTTCAGCAAGCGGGTTTGGAGTTGATTGACTTTAAGTTGGAATTTGGTTGTGCGGTTGATTTTAAAAACAAAGTAGTTTTAGGAGATGAAATATCTTGCGATTCATGTCGATTATGGGACCAAAACACTGGGAACAAAATGGACAAAGATCGATTTCGTTTAGGGTTAGGGGAAGTTTCTGAGAATTATCAAAAAGTATGCCAAAGATTAACCCAACAATGGGGAGGAGAGTTTGCAAAACAGTAAAAAAGTTATTGTTGTAGGAGTAAAAATTTTACCTAAAAAAGAAACATTGGATGTGCAGGGGAGAGCGGTTGCCAATATCCTTAAGCGACATGGTTATGTTGTGGACGATTGTCGGTGTGGAAAATTTATCCGATTAAAAATTGCTACAAATAATCCTCAAGATGCTTTGCAAAAAGCAAATAAAATGGCGGAGTCTATTTTATGTAACTTATTGGTAGAAGAATACGAATTAGAAGTTTTGTAAATACGAGGAGTTTTAGAATTGATAGGAGTATTTGTATTCCCCGGCACACAATGTGATCGGGATATGTTAGAGGCTTTTCGTTTGTTAAATGTTTCTGCAGTAGAGATTTGGCATGCAGATCGTTTTTGTTATAAAGAATACACTGGGTTTGTTTTACCGGGTGGTTTTTCTTATGGGGATTATTTAAGAGCAGGAGCCTTGGCTACTCAATCTCCAGCTTTGCAAGATTTATATACAGCCGTCCAAGCTGGTTGGCCCGTGTTGGGAATATGCAATGGTTTTCAAATTTTATGTGAGGCTGGTTTATTGGAAGGGACTTTGCAACTCAATTTGTCGTCTCGGTTTGTGAACCAGTGGGTAGATTTAGAATTAGGTTGCTCAGGTTTTTATTGGAATAGTGAACAAAAATTTAAACCATCAATTAGGTTGCCGATTGCACACAAAGAAGGTCGTTTTTATGTTAATGATCGTCAGCTCAAATGTTTGCAAGATGAAGGGCGAATTTGGTGGCGTTACATCAATAATCCAAATGGCTCGGTAGATCATATTGCAGGTATTTTTAGTAAAAATAAAAGAATAGCCGGTCTGATGCCTCATCCAGAAAGAGCCATCACAAACTGGATGGGTGGAACAGACGGCTTATTGTTTTTTCAAAATTTGTAATACTTTTTTTTATTTTTTAAAGGGGATAGCAATCTTGCCCTTTAGTCTTTAAATAAGCACATTCTCGAAACCCTAAAGATAAAGCAGCACCCAATTTATAGCTTTCAATAACATATATGTTAATGGTGTTTGTGTTATACCCACACTGAAGTGTATAGAGTTCTCCGCTAGTTCCCTTATATTTTTTATAGACAAAAATTTTATTTTCTATCAGTTCTTTTTCCATTTCGTTTAAGTGTTCTTCAGTTTCTGATGCACACTGTTTATTGTCAGCAGACTTATATACAGACACATAATATTTATCACGGGTTTTTGGGAATAAATCAGCATAAGAGCCAATGTAACAATGTCCCCCTCGATCTTCTAATTCAGAACATAGGTGGAAGTCTTTTTTGTTAATTTTATCTTGATTCCAATCTGCTTTAAGGACGGTTATAATTACAATGTGTCCTTGGTGAAAATAGGGTTTTTTACTAAATGCCTGTTGTATTTTTTGATTTTCTGGTTTTGGATCAGCTGGTTTTGAATCATTTTTAAAGGGATAAACTAGACCATCATAGCCAGTATTGATCGACAACACATGGACTCCATTTTGTTCTAATAGGGATTGAATATCTAATATATAACCTTCTGGGTTAGTGAGTTCTGAATTGTATTGGTAAATGGTCAACATATCTGCTGGGTCTTTGGGTTTAATTTCTGGATGAATATGGGCAGTGCTATCAGTTGCCCACACACAATTTGTTGAAATCGCATAAAAAGTGATTAGAGATGTAAAAATTAATTGAAACAAGCTATACATTAAGAGTGTAATGGTTGTGAAATGTGATTTCATAGCGATCCTCCTGATTTTTTTATATAAGTGTATCAAAAAAAATAGCTAGAAAACAACAGGCTATAAGGCAAGTTTCTGACATAATTTACCTTTATTTTTGAAGTTTTTTGAGGTTTTGAATGGGTTTTGCTCGAGGAAAATAGTTTTTATATTAGGTTTTTTTAGTTTTTTTTAAAAACTTATGCCAAATTTTATGAAATTTGTTAAAAAAAGCTATCAATTTGTTTGATGAGTAGTCGGTTGATGAGCAGAAAGGGCAATGTATGGAGTTAGTGGCTAAAAAAGATTGTGATTTATCTTTAGATTTTCAACCAGAAAAAAACTGGCCTTTATGCTGGCCTGCTTATGCCTATAATAAGCAGGTGATAGCAGGTTTTTCTTCTTCTCATTTTTTGGTTTTAAATTTTAAAGAGAGAAATGGGGACTTTTTATCTTTGTTTTGCAGTTGCCATCCTCATTTAAACTGGTTAGAGATGGGTAGAATTATTACACAGTGGAAAGCTCCTCCTTTTAGTTGGGAGCAATTTTTTTTAGCTTATGGTTTACAAGGTGATACAGATTTTTTAGAAGAATGTTTAAAAATTTTGTTAATTACTCCTCTATCTTTTCAAAAATGGGTTGTAGATAAAAAAGTACACCTAAATTATTTGAGAGTTTTATTAGCTGTTAGAAAAGCGGGCTTAAAAAAATGGGACATTTTATTACATGTGTTGAAATGGGTATCTAACAGGGATGTATCTTATTCTGTGGGGATTAAAATTTTAGAATTATCTGTCGAGCTGACTCTTATAGGTGTTTCGTTAGAAGAAATTTTAAAAAAAGAAAATCAAGATGTGAATTCAATAATTCAATCAATGGAGCGTTTGCGAAAACCTCTTTCTGCAGCTTGGGATCAAAAGCAAAAAAATACTTTAGGCAAACTTTTTTGGCCGACTCATGTCAATGGAACATGGAAAAGAAAGGGCGATCAAACAGGGGTGGAAATCGCACTTTGGTGTCGCAATCAGAAAGAGCTCAATAATCAGTTAAAAAACATTGAAGATATGGATGTGTTCCAGCAACTAAGATAAAAAATGGTAGCAAAATTTTTAGTTCAAAAATTTGATAATGTTTATATTGAGAAAGACTCTCTTTCGTCTTCTGTGGCACAAAGGGTTTTGGATTGGTTTCCTTCCCAAAAAGTACATATTATTGAGGACAAATCAGTAGTTTTTAATAAAAGCAGTGCTTTGTTGACAGCTACTCAATTTAGTCAGAGCAAAAAGAATTTATTATTGAGTTATTTTAAAGGTCAGTTTTTTAAAAGGTGTCCGGGAGCAAGACCCGGTTTGGTGTGTTGCAATTATTTTGTTTTAAATTTGGGGCAACATTGTGAGATGGATTGTTCGTATTGTTATTTGCAAAGTTTTATTAATTTTCCGAGTGTAGTTGTTTATACAAATATCGAAAAAGCTTTGGAAGAATTATCCAATTTAAGCAATCAATTAGATGATCAACCTTTACGTATCGGAACAGGTGAAATAACAGACAGCTTAAGTCTAGATGATTTAACTTTATATTCGGCAAAGTTGGTAGAATATTTTAAGAAAAAACCAAAATGGACTTTAGAATTTAAAACTAAATCGAGTAATGTAAAAAATTTTGTATCTTTAGGGCCAGCAAAAAATGTTATTGTCAGTTGGTCTTTAAATCCACAATACATTATTCAACAAGAAGAACATGGCACAGCTAGTTTAGATGAGCGATTGCAATCGGCTAGACTTTGTTTAGATCGAGGTTTTTCTGTGGCTTTTCATTTAGATCCAGTAATTTATCATAAAAACTGGGAAGAAAGCTATACCGACTTGGTGAATCGTATTCAGCGTTTATTTTGTCCAAAAGAAGTTGCACATATTTCTTTAGGAGCTTTACGCTTTCAGCCAGATCAGAAATGGATGATGCAAGAGCGGTTTGGAATGAAATCCCTTGTAGTGAGTGGAGAGTACTTTAAAAGCTCAGATGGAAAATTGAGATACGATAGCTCTTTGAGACAAAAAATGTTTCGATTTATTGTCCAGCAGTTTAAAAGATCTAAATTTGATTGGAATATTTTTTTGTGTATGGAAAACAAAGAAAGCTGGCTGACTGTGATGAACAAAACACCTTGGAAATTAGATTCTAATCGCACAAAAGCCTTGTTTAATTTAAAACCAGTTCGACAATATTTATCTACCTATACAAAAAATAGAGTAAAAGCATTGGAGTAAAAGCCCCAATAAATTAGAGCAAAATCTAATAAATCTAAAGAATATTGAAAAATTTACAATGATTATAGAAAAATATATAAGCTAGAGTTTAAATTTGGTATCTATCAGTGTAATTAAAAGTATTTTGTAATTAAGTGAAATGAAGATATTTGGTAATTAAAGGTTATGTATATAATGAAGGTGCTATTTTTTAGTATTATTAGCTTAGTATTTTTTAATTTCTATGTATTGGCTGAACAATGTAGAGACATATTTTCTCAATCAAAAAAAACTCAGTCAGCGACAAATCAAACATCTGTTTACTTAGATCAGCAATTTTTACAAATACAAGAGATTAGTCGAAATGATCTTCAGAAATTTACAAAAGATAGGTATGAATATTTTAAAAATACAAGTGTGGAATTGGCTTCAAGTATTTTAGAATTCACGCCAAAAAGTCAAAATCAAATAAAAAGAGTTTCTGAGCTTGTGGTTACTTTAGCAGATCGATCAGATACTTTTTATAAAATAAAAAAATCATTAAAACATGGCATAGATAAAGACAATGCTTATTGGTGGATTAATAAGCTTATTCAAGAATATAAATATTTAAAACAACTGACAGAAATTATGGTTCAAGCCATTGGTAGTATTGAGCAAATAAACAAAACGGCTGATCATTTAGAAGATCGTAATCAACAAATGTCTCACCTTCAGAAGTGGATAGCTAACTCTGTGCAGAATGTATTTTATTCTCAGAATACCCCAATAACAAGTAATACACAAAATGTTATAGATAGGTTTACTAATGAAATTATAAAAGCAGATGAGCAAACTCGCAGAGAGCTTGTTTATTTTGCAAATCATTTGAGTAGGTTGTTTGAGAAAAACTTAATATGGGAAGAGGGAGAACTACAAAGAAAGGCATTAATGAGAAGTACTAAATTAAATTCTGCTACTGGTAAAGTGGTTAATCAATTGATAGATCAGCACATGATTTTAATAAAAAACATTTTGTTACAATCTTATGATTACATTACTTATCACAGTCATCAAACAGAAGATATAAAACTTGTTAATAGAATGCATTTTTCACAAACTCTCGATAAAGTTAGAGAGAATATACAAAAAGAGTTTTTGTTTTCTTGGAGTAGAGAAGATATTTTACGTATAAACTCTTATAGTTTTAAAGATACAGTTCGTTTAGAATTAAAACGTGCCGTTGATCGATCGCAGAAAGATATAGTTAACATTATATACAAAAATTTGAAAACTCAAGTAAATAATCAGACAAATCATTTAGCAAATAATCCAGCGAATAAAAAGTTTTATTTTAAAGCGGATCAGTGGAAAAGTTTAGTTGTTCAGGTTGTTAAAGATGCTACACCCATTATTCAATCTTTGTTGGCACAAGCTTGGCAAAAAGCGACTTATTAAAAGTGTATTTTTTACATAGTAAAAACCAGAAACATAAAAAAAGCTTGTTTTATGTTCTTTTTTTAGATATTCAGAAAAAATAGCTTAATTTTTATCAGTTTTATCAGGAGGTTTATAATGAAAACAGTTATAAAGTTACTAATTAGCGTGTATGTGAGTTGTTTTGGTTTTTTTACTCCAGCCGAAAGCAATATAGAAGCACTTTTAAAAACGGCAAGCACAGATCCTATGTTAGAAAAAAATTGCTCTACATCTGATGAAGATATAAGTGATTGTTTATATAAGCAAGATGATTATTTATCTTCTACTTACTATCAGATATTAGTCAAAGAGGGCAAAATACCACCTGAAGAAAAATCAGTACATGATCAACTACTGAAATTGATAGTAGATAGTGATAAGGAAATAAGTAAGCTAGAAATCAGATATATAACAGAAGAACTCAATCAAAAAGAAAACCTTAAAAACAGTAAAGCTTATTACGATGCTTATCTTAACGAGATGAAAAAAGATATATCTGTTGCACAAGCAAAGCTCGACGATGATACTAAAAAAATGATAGAACACATGAGAAATAATATAAAAATGCTAATAAAAAAATAAAAAGCTATAGGAAAGAAGGGGCAAAAATTTCAAACATACGTTTTGTTCGAAAGGTCAGTATTCAATCAATCTTTCGAACAAAGCCGAAACTCATTTTTGCCTCTTCTTTCCTATAATCTTATTGTTGTTTTTTTCAAAAATTTTGCTCTACATAATTTTTTCTTAAAACCAATAAAAAAAATAGTGTTTTATCTTCTTATTACGCTTATTATCAAATATCAGAATGATCGTTAGGTAGAGTAAATTGACTCATACTTTTTGCTATGGGGCTTTGAGATAGAGAGTAAATAGTATCCATGTAGTTAGATGATTCTAATAGAAGATTTTTTAAAGCAATAAAAGCATAATTTAATAGCTGATGATTAGCTAATTGTTTTTCTCCACTATAAAAAAATCCAATTTGTCGATCATTAGATTTTGTAAACTGTTCTTCACTTATCGATTTATCACTATCTTTAACAGCCATCTGAGAAGCATTGCGATTTTCTTCTAAAGCAGCCATATTTATATTTAATAAACAAGCAGAAATATGGATATATAAATAAGCTTTTTGCATTTTATTTAAGCTGTCGTATTGATGATTATCCCATTCACAAATATTATTAGATTTCATTAAATAATCTGTTTCTCTGTTATCTTCTGGTAAAAACTGACTAACCCATTGGGCGTATTTATTGTTAGACTGTGTAGTAATTTGTACTGGCTCTAAGCTAAAAAAAGATTTTATAGAATCTGTTAAGCTATTGTTGGTTTTTTCTTCCCAGTAATTTTCAGGTAAATAAAACAATTTTAATAGATTGTGTAGATTATCTTCTATTTGTAAAGAGTCTTTAGATTGTTTAGATAAATTTAAAATAATATCTGTCCAATAATGCATTTCTTGATGGATGTTCTGAAATAATCCTTTTGAAAAATTAAAAACAGCACCTTCTTTATAACTAATGTGTGATTTGCTGTATTCTGTATGCGAAGTATCAGTTGTTTGAAACCATCCTTCTTTACTAGAAGTGGGGAAAATTTGTTCAATTTTAAATAGAGAATTATGATTATTTTCTGTTGGAGAATATTCAATATCTACGGCAGTTGATTGATTTTGAAATAAAAGTGGGACAAACCAATGTTTTGTTAATTGTTCATATTCTCGATTAGCTAATAAAACAAACATATCCCGATAAGGTTTTACTTGTTGTCCCCACCAATTTTCAAAATCTTTGGTTGTCGGAAACACTTCTGAAAGAATATTTTCTAAAACTACATGTAATAAATTATTGTATATTTGATTGTTAACAACCCAAGTACCATTATAAATATTTAATTGCTCAGAATCTGTATTTATTTTAGATAAATGAGTTTCACATATTTTTTTAATATCTTTTTTATGACGACCTAATCCTAAAATTTTAGGTGGTTGCCATTTGAAAGGCACATTGCCAGTAAAAGATTGAGAAAATACAGGCATCTGTTTAACTATCTCATCCATTGTTTGATTTGGAAAAATCTCTTCGATTGAGTTTTGTCCAGTTAATACCTTTTTAATTTTTGGCAAAATATTTTGATGAGCTGTATTGTTGTTTAAATTAGGTCCACACAAAGCAGATACAATTAGAAAATCCATTACACCAGGAGTTTTAAATACAGACATGTGATAAGGATGTTCAGAATTTCTAAAGTATTCTTTTTTAGCTTTGTAATGTTTGTTTAAAGATTGAACAGCTAACATTCCCTTGGCAGAGGGCTTAATATGGTTGAGATAATGACCAGTTGTGGGATCTGGTCTATAAATTTCTTGATATAATTGAGCCAAAATATGAGAAGGTCCTAATCGTTGCAAAGTGGAGATTAGTTCTGAAGGATATCCTTTTTCTTGAAGCTCCTCAATATATTGATTGTCCTCTGTAGATAATTTGTGAGGCTGATAGATTATTTTTTTTAACTGAAATTCTACAATTTGTGTAAGAAGTTGTATACCACCAGCTAATACTTTGTTTCTTAATACATACATCGCCTTTTTGAGCCACAGATCAGGGTCTTTTTGGTAGTATTTGCGAATAAATATTTGGGCTTCTTTTTGTGTAATTAGCTCTTCTTTTTTGCCTAATCTTGTAGTTGACCGATTAGATGTTATAGATTGTTTTATATCCATACATTGGTTTAAGATTTTTTTTTGTGCATCAAGGTAGTGGTTTATTTCGTTAGACGGTTGAATACTACCAGATTGAATGAGCTGTTTAATTGTTTTAGTAAAATTGACAGCTTGGTCACAACGAGATTTTATTTGTTGCGTTTCTGTTTGTAGAATCCAATTTTTAGTTTTTTGTAATTCTATGTTCCAGTGTTTATAAAAAGAGATAATAGGAACAGAAGGATCTGCAACAGAAAACATTTTCTGAAGAACAGATAATTGAGTATGTTTATCGCTGATTTCGATGGTTTTTTGTCTTCTGATTGGTTTAGAAGATAAAAAATCAATAGTTAAATTAATTTCTATAGCGGGATCTAATTTAATCGGTCGAATAAACTTAGAATCAGATATAGAAGATACAATTTGTAAAGGGAGATTGGGTTTGTTAGGAGGTGCTTTTTGCTCTGTTTTAAAAATTTTTTGGAATAACTGAGATAAAGTAAGAGGTGAAGGAGGTATTGGATTATTTACATTATAAGATTTTATTTTTTGTGCCATGTTTAAAAAAATAGTTTGGATATCTTTTGAAAGTTTGTTTGTTTTAGAAGAAATAAAACTATCTGACGATTCGATGTCTATGTCGTCAAATAGAGGTCCAAAATAATGAGTTTTATTAAATAAAGTTGGCATTTGTCGAGATAGAAAAAAGTTTTGATAGATATTAGCACTTGTATCAAAATAAGTTAGGGTATTAGATATATAATGTAACCAGTTTTGTTTACCCATTTCGATCGGTAGAGATTGGAATTGTCTCCATCTTTTAAAAGAATTACCTACTTGAATAGCAGTTCGGATAGTTGGATGATAAGAGCATTTTGCTGAGTTGTCTTCAGATATGTCAGATGGTTTGTTAGAACAATTCAATCCTGTTTGATTGGAGTGGGGATTAAAGTTTTGTGCCATAGATACAATACTGTCGGATAGATCGTTGGCTTTAATGTTTTCGTTCCAACCATGAAATAAATGATGTCCAGTGAGTTCTGCAATTTCCATAAATGTATATAAATTAAAAAAACGAAAAGTCCAATGTCCGGTAACAGCCATTACTCTTCTGATTTGTCCGGGTCCGGTAGGAATCAGCATACTCATGCGAAGTAATTGTTGATGTAAAGGAGTTACTCGTTTGGCTACAACATTGCGAAATAATTTAACTCCCCCTGTCCCTATTTGTTTAATAGTAAATAACCCCTGAGTTAAGGCGTGGTTAATAAAACCAGCTACAATAACAGATAAAATATCAGGTCCCCATGATTTAAAAGTTGCCATTAACTCTTCGAAAGCCGAGTCACATACAAGCACTCCGTTTTGATAGGAGAGTTTGTTTTGATGATTGGCGAATTGATCGGGTAAAAGTTGATTAGCACAGTAGTTTACAGATGGATTATTTATTAAAAAACCCATTTCTGTAACAATATTAGATGCCAAGATACCAGCTGCCAAACCCGTTTGATTGATAAGACCAGCAGTTTGACGAAATCCCATTCGAGATATTTTATAAGTATTCCAAAAAGGAGTACGAAGTTTTGGATGAGATGAAGAGTGTTTTCGCTTTGTTTTTGTTCCTCTGAAAATCCAACTCTTTTTTTGTACGCGTGCTTTAGCTTGGGATTTTTGTTGTTGGCGAACCAATGCCTGACTCCAAGGTTTTAATGGTTGAGAAAGCCAATAAGAAGTTTGCCCACTGGCTATTAAAAAACAAAAAAAGCTAAATACTCCTAGTGGGGATGTGATTTCGTTGGCGAGATTTTCTAACCAAGCAGGGTCTCTTCTGCCACTCATGAGTTGGTCGGTGTAGGCCTTTCTAACCATTGTAGCACCAATAGCTGCATAAAAAACTAAAGCTTCTGGGGCAAAACCTCTAATTTGTTGAATTAATCTCATGCGAGCAGAACCCATTGCCTGCCTGTGTATAATTTGCTGATCTTGGATATCCAGATTGGAAATATTGTTCATAAAAGCTAATTCATGCATTTTTAAAGCAGATTTTTTGGTAATTCGAGATGGTTTGTTTTCTTCCAGATCCTCCATGGAGGATGGCTTAACATTTACTTCCCATTCAACACTTTTTTGTCTCGATTGACCACTCTCTTCCCCATTGTTGGCAAATGCAGGATGAGCTACTGAAAAAAACCAGAAAATAAGAAAGATATATTGTAAGTATTTCATTCGAGGTCCTTTAAAGTTCATTAGGACTAAAAATACTTTATGTTTATGTCATGGGTGTAATAAATAATGTTTAGATAGTATTTTTTACAAAGCTGTTTAAAATTTAAACAGTCAAAAGGTTATTTTTGCTTTCTACAATATTACTTCAATATAAATTCTAGCTTTTCTAACTCTTTTTGTAATTAAAAAATAAAATATGGGAAACAAGCTATGGGAAGAAGCAAACTATCGGCAAAGTAGCAAGCTATAGGAAAGAAAGGGCAAAATTTTAAACCTTACGTTTTGTTCGAAAGGTTAATATTTAATCATCTTTCGAACAAAGCCGAAACTCATTTTTGCCCTCCCTTTCCCATAGCTTGCCTATGTCATGTTTGTTTTGCTGTTCGTCATTTTTTTTTAAGTAGTTCAATAAGCTTTAAATTATAAGTTTTTTTAAGTAGCAATTAAGATTATGGTAAAGAAGGAGCAAAAACTTCAAACATACGTTTTGTTCGAAAGGTTAATATTTAATCATCTTTCGAACAAAGCCGAAACTCATTTTTGCCCCTTCTTTCCCATAACTTTTTCACACAATTGTTTTTTAAGTAGTTTAACAAGCTTTAAATCTTAACAAACAAAAAAAAACAGTGGAAAGAGCCTTTAATGTTTCAAGATAGTTTAAAAAGCTTTAACAAGACTTTGAGACAGACATTTGGTCAAAATGTATTAAACTTTAGCTATAGATTGTTAAATGTAAGTAAGCTCAATATTAAGGGTAATAATAAGATAAAACAGTTATTTAAACTAAGTGAGGATATTAGTTGGAGTAAGAGGAAAGAACTAGTAGACAAAGTTGTGGATTATATTCGGCGATATGATCCAAATTTTAGTTGGAAGATATTGCGAGAGATAGAGACTCGAGCAATCACAGATAAGGAGGAAAGAGTTATGCCACCATTACAGATTTCATTAGACGAAGTCAGAGAGGAAGGGATGCAAAAAGGTTTACAAACAGGCAGACAAGCTGAGAGAAAACAAGTGATTTTGAAGATGTTTCAAAAAAATGCAGATATTTCATTTATCGCAGAAGTAACAGGGCTTTCGAAAGCAGAGATTAAAAAATTAAAAGATAATGATCTAAAGTACTTAAAAGAAGATATAGATAAGATTAAAAAAGCATTAAAAATAAAGTAAAATCTAAGTTTTCTTAAAGACCTAAAAGCTGTAAGAGTGTAAAAAATACACTCCAAAAAAATAATATTTGTTTGACAATACAATACAGCAAGCATTAAGTTATTAAAAATGAAGTTTCCTTATCTAAAAAGGAGGTGTTTTATGAAGGCACTAACTCTTAATTGTTTATTAGTAATAGGTTTAGCTTCAAGTTTTAGTTTTGCAAATTGGGGTGCGTATCAATATATGAAAAACGACAACCCAGTGTTACCAATATCTAACGCAGTTTATTTTAAAGATAATGGTACATTGTGTGTGGCGGATTTTGAAGATCAAAGCGATTTATTGGCACAGCTAAAAAGCTTAGATAGTACTATATTAGTTACAGAATGTAATGACGAAGATGTACAACAAATTAACAATCAAATTAACTATGTAGCTAATGAATACCTGTATAATGGACATTCTTTTCTGGTTAGTGGAGTTACTAAACTTCCAATGCCACCGCAAATTAAAGCTCCCTTAATTGTTTTTGAAGGAGTTACGGGAGTTATTAAAGCTTATGGACTTGGGAGTATAGTATCTGTTGGAGCTGGCTGTTTAATAAGTTTTCTAGCACAGTTTGCAGAAACAGATGATAGCAAAGACTGGTTGTATGGAGCAGGAATGGCATTAGGTATTCAGCCAAGTATAATAGGAAATGTTATGGCTATGGAAAGTATTAATAGCCTGAAAATAAGCAGGATTTATAAAATGTTATTTGCAACTCCACTTTTCTTTGGTGGTATTGTATTACCTTTTGTAAATGTAGGTGTAGGTATGTACGCCTGTTCTGACGAGGAAATACAGTCGCTAAAAGATCTTTTTAAATAAAAAACCACAGTGAGTATAATATAATATTTATTTTTTTTAATAACAATCTATTTTATTTTTACAAAGCTCATTAAAGATTATGGTAATTGGACTTCCAGCCACGCTCTTTTACTTTTCTTAAGTTTTTTCCGATAAACAAAGTATGAATTTTAACAAATGTGTAAAATTTACACCTTATTTTTTGTTAATATTTGAGTTTTATATTTTTTATTTGACACTTCATTTTACAAAGTAGTTAGAATAAAAAGTAACTTATAAAATCCATTAAAAAAAGGAGGGAATTATGAAAACATTATTCATTTTAACCTTTTTATTTAGTTTTCAAGCTTGGGGGGATAGGGGTGCCCATCATGATTCCTATGGTTTTGAGAGAGACTTTTCTCCGATGTCCAATAATCAACCTTGCCATACTCATTATATAAATACAATGAACCGATGTAAGGTAGATTATGGAAGAGAGTTTAACGATTGCAGTCTTACATCGTGTTTTTATCGAGCAGGAAATAAAAGAGAAAGATGTGAAAATAGAGCATATAAAATCTGGAGAGTTTGTTCATTTTATGAGTCAAACAAAGAGTGTGATTAGTCTTCCCCTATACAAACATTCTACTTTTAACACAATATGTCGTTACTACATTGTGACACATTGTTTTTTTTTATGAGGATAGACTTAACATGAAAGAAACGGATCACCTTTTAGAATTAGATTCTTTAGAAGATTCAGACGAAGACTATTTTAAAGACGGAGCTTAAAGGAAGTTTAAAATAGTCTTAATACAACCATAAGGCAGACTTCTTTTGGGATTAAATTTGACCAATGGGGCAATCTTAGGCTAAAAAGAATGCACTTTTGAGCATGGTATAATTAGAAAGTGAGGGAATTATGAGTTTTTTAAAAGTATTAGGTATTTTAGCCACTTTTTTAACAGTTGCTATATTATGGCAAAACTTTATGTTTAGTCGTTTTGATAAAAGATTAGATGATAAAATAAACCCTATAAAAGAAGATATATCAGAGATTAAAATAGCTTTAAATAACCACTTAAGCGAGACAAATAAGAAGATTGATAATTTAAACAACCGCTTTGATAAAATGAACGAACGTTTTGATAAGCTTTATCAAGTACTTTTAAAAGATAAACAATTCTCAAAGTAAATATCTGTTTCCTCCACTGAAAACCAAGCTTGTCTGGACTTTTTACAAATGTGTAATATTTAAAAAATTTAAATAACAAAAAATTAAACAAGCAAATAAACAAAATAAATAGGTATAACTTCACCACATTATCTTAAAGTATTGTTTTTATTAGATATTTTTACTATAGCGGTGGTATAGAAAAATGATGGTCTAGGTATAGTAAAAAATTATTGTAAAGTTTATTTAGTCTTGTTACGATAAGAAATGTAAGTTTAATTTAAAAAGAAAGGTAGGTCTATCAAAAGAAAGGTAGGTCTATCATGAAAAAACTTGGTTTTATTATTATCTTATTAGGTTTTTCAAACCTTAGTTATGGTCATGTCGAAAAAAGTAGAAGAGAGCTATTAAATGCTAAAAAACAGTTGGGTAAAGAACTAAGAATCATAAGAAGCAAGTATAAGACTACTTGTAGAAATATGGCGAAGTTGCAAGACATGGGAAGATTCCCAGGTATGAAAATTGAAGGTGTAAAGATGGATGGAAAATTTGTAGGTACAAAATTGACAAATAATGCAAGAGATAAAGACATAGCGAAGAGATATCATGAAGCTGTTCAAAAAGAGACAGTGAGAACTAAAGAATTTAAATTATGGAATAACTGGTTAACAGCATGTAGAAATACAGATCATGAACATGTTAGAAATCATAATTCGGTAGTAAAACAAATAAATGACGCCAGAGATGCTACTACAATTGGTAGAAATTTTTCTAGAATTGAACAAATGCATGTAGAGGGTGAAAGAGTATATCGTTACATGCGAGATGAAGAACAGAAAAGAATAATGAGAAAACACCTTGATGAATTATCTGACAAAAGAGACAATGCTAAAATTCGACTTCTTGCTTCACTACAACCACTGTTCGAAAAAGCAACAAAATTATCAGAAAAAATATACAACAAAGATGGTGTTTGTGGGACAAAAGCGACAGATAGTAAAGTTTATAATGCTTTTAAAGAATATAAAGAAGTGGAGACAAAATGTGACGAAGCAACAAAAAAATATATGAGTAAACTGTCAGAAGTTTATTTAATTGAAAACTCTCTGGAAAGGCATCTTATTAAAGATGGAATACAAAGCACAAAAGGAATAGGTGGTGATGTTGGAGGTGTCCAATAAGTTAAGAAGCTTCCAATAAGTTAAGAAGCTATTTACATAACTACTTACATAGCTAATCCGCCGTTTACTCCAATAACTTGTCCGGTTATATATTCTGCACTTAAGAGAAAGGCTGTTGTATGAGCAATATCTTGACCTGTGCCAAATTGTTTAAGAGGAATTTGAGATTGAATAGTTTGCACTTGTTGCTCATTTAATTGTTCTACCATGTTGGTTTGAATAAAACCGGGAGCTATAGCGTTGACTCGAATTTTTCGCACAGCCAATTCTCGTGCTAAAGATCGTGTCATGCCTTCTAAGGCAGATTTACTGGAAACATAATTCACTTGACCCGGATTTCCTATTTGTCCCACTACAGAAGAAATATTGACAATACCACCACGAGCATTGAGTTTGCCTTCTTTTATGAGTTGTTTTTTGTGTTGGAGTATCTCTTTAACAATTGTTTTTGTGCAGTAAAAAGCTCCATAGAGATTTGTTTTTAATACTGTATCAAAATCTTCGTTAGTCATCCTCAATAAGAGTTGATCTTTAGTAATACCAGCATTATTGACTAAAGCAGTGATTTTTCCCCATTGATTAGTGCATGTTTTAGTAGCTTGTTGAATAGAATCGGGATCGCACACATCTAATTGGATTAGAAGATGCCCTTTACCGTTTAAGGTGTTCCATGTTTTTTGTGCTTTTTCTTTATGAGTTGTATAGGTAATAGTAACTTTAGCCTCTTGTTGCGATAAATATCTGGCAATTTCTGCTCCAATTCCTCGGCTAGAACCTGTAATAAAAACATATTGGTCTTTTAAGTTCATAGATAAGTTCATAGAAGAGTCCATTATAGAGTTCATAGAACAAAAAAAGTTATCATTATTTTTTTAAATGAGCAATGTTTTTGAGGTCATCTAAAGAGTTCCAATGGGATACTTGTGCAGTTGGTTGGATTTTTTTCATTAAACCAGCCAGCACCTTTCCGGGTCCTAACTCTAAAAAGTGGGTACAATTTTTTTGTAGTAAGTATTGGATAGTTGGAAGCCATAAAACGGGTTGTGTTATTTGTTGTGCCATTTGTAAGCGAATGTGATTAGAATTTTCTGCAGGCTTTGCAGTTGTGTTGTGGATAATAGATCGTTTAGCTGGTTCAAAAGGGATGGATTTTAAAATTTCTTTCATTTTTTGTGCAGCAGGTTTCATCAAAGATGAATGAAAGGGACCAGAAACTTTTAGCGGAATTATTCGAACTTTTTTACATGAAAAAGAATATTGTGAATAATGTTCTTGTGCCCATTGGAGAGCTTGTTTGTTACCACTTAGAACATTTTGTTCAAGGGTATTGAGGTTAGCTAGTTGAAGAGGTTGAAAACCACTTTGTTGTTCTACCCATTGACAAAATTGTTGAGCCGATTTGTGGTCAGGTCCGATAAGAGCACTCATTCCCCCTGTTTCATGACTCATTAACAAAGCTCTTTTGTGAACAGCCTTGATTGCAGAAGAAAAAGACAAAACTTCTGCACTAACCAGTGCAGAGTATTCTCCAACAGAATGACCAGCACAATAAGTAATTGAAGATAAATCTATTTGTGTTTTGAGAGAAAAATAGCTTGCACAAGATACTAACAAAATAGCGGGTTGAGCATTTTGAGTAAGAGTTAGTGTTTCTTGTGGTTCTTCAAAGCAAAGTTTTTTAAAATTAATTTTTAATTCATCAGAGGCTAATTCAAATAAATCTTTTGCAACTTGGAAGTGATCGTAATAGAACCGACCCATACCGACTGTTTGGGAGCCTTGCCCAGGAAATAACATTGCCCACATGTTCAGTATTTTAAGAGAATCGAACCTGCTGTCATTCCCCCTCCCACAGAAATTATTAAAATATTTTGTCCTCTTTGGATTTTGTTTTGTTCTATTGCTCGTGCCAGTGTAATTGGAATAGAAGCAGCAGAAGTATTACCAGTGGTTTGAATATCACAGATGACTTGTTTTTCAGGGTAGCCAATTGTTTTACAAAACTGACTAAGAATTCTTTTATTGGCTTGGTGAGGGACAATCCAATCGATTTGATCAGAGGTATGATTAGTATGTTTGAGAGTTTTTGTATAGACTTTGCACATCATTTCTACTGCTTTTTTAAAAACTTGAGGTCCTTTCATTGCAATACAGTATTCGGATTTTGCGATATTGGGATCAGCTGGTTTTTTAGCTCCCGGAGCAGGAATTGTTAGTAAATGTCCTAGGGATCCATCAGCCATAAGTTCTTGATGATAAATACAACCATTTTGTTTTTCAGTGTTTTGAGATACAATACAAGCACCTGCTCCATCTCCGAACAAAATACAAGTACCACGATCTTGATAGTTGGTAACAGAGTGCAGAGTTTCTGTTCCAACAACTAAAATGTTTTGATAAGTGCCATTTTGGATAAATTGATTAGCGATTGTTAAGGCATAGACAAATCCACTACAAGCAGACGATATGTCTAAAGCAGGGCAAGTAGCCCCAATTTTTGTCTGCAGAACACAAGCTGTATTGGGCATGAGCTGATCAGGGCAAAGGGTGGCAACAATAATAAGTTGGATATCTTTTATAGATAATGTAGTTTGTTTAAGAGCTTTAAGGGTGGCCATTTTCCCCATATCGCTTGGAAGTTCTGTTTCAGAGGCAATATGTCGAGAGTGGATGCCCGTTCGTTTTCTAATCCATTCGTCTGAAGTGTCCACTATTTTTTCTAGGTCTTTATTAGTAAGTATTTTTTTTGGTAGGTAGTATCCTGTGGCACTAATTCGAGAGTGAAACATTTTTAGTTTTGTGTCGCAATAATTTGTCGTTTTTTATACCATCCACAAGAAAGACATACACAATGAGGACGAGTGGGAGCTCCACAATTAGAACATTTAGTGAGGGGAATGTTTGTGATTGCATTGTGGGAGCGTCTCATTCCTCTACGAGATCGGGTAATTCGACTTTTAGGGGATGCCATTTTTGTTCCTTTGTTTCTGTTTAGGTTATTTTATGGTGGCATTTTAAAATTTTGAAAGCTAAAGTCAATCATTTTAAAGTGCATTTATTTTATTTGTTTAAGCCAGTGTTATTTCAACTAGTTTTAAGTTCTTAATTTGAATACAGATTGGCTTTTTGTTAAAAAATTATTATGGGCAAACAGTGGAAAACTGCGGGAAAACAAGAACAAGCCAATCAAAAAGGAGCTTTATTTACTCGTTTATCTCGAGCTATTCAGTCAGCTGTTCGAACAGGCGGGGGAGCTGACCCAGAAAGCAATATTCGATTAAGGTTGGCTTTGCAAACAGCACGCTCGTATTCTTTACCAAAAGATACGATTCAAAGAGCTATCAAAAGAGGGACTGGGAATCGAGCAGAAGAAAACTTAGAAGCTGTTTTATACGAAGGTTTTGGTCCATTTGGATCTGCTGTCTTAGTTGATTGTTTAACAGATAATCGTGTTCGCACGGTTTCTGAAATTCGAGGAATGTTTAAAACAGGTGGAGGTAGAATGGGGGAAAGTGGATCTGTTATGTGGATGTTTGATTATTTATCTGTCGTAAAAGCTTATATATCTGCTGACAGGCAAGAGCTTGATAAGACAGAAAACAACATAGAAGATACTGCTTTAGAAGTTGGGGCAGATGATGTTGAAATAATAAACTTCTCTACAAACTCTTCTACGAACCCTTCTACGAACCCTTCTACAAATCCCTCTACGAATCTCTTTAAAGAAAACTTTTCTACAGAAGAAAAAAATAAATTCGCTATTTTTTATGCAAGTAAAGATTGTTTAGATAGTTTACAAAGTTTACTTGTAAAAAAAGGTTGGAAAATAAAAGAAGCAATATTGAGTTGGCGAGCTAAAACTCCTTTAACAGTTAGTAAGGAAAATGAAGAAAAAATTAGATGTTTTTTACAAAATTTTAAAAATCATCCAGATTGTCAACAAGTGTGTTCTAATTGGAAGGAAACAAACTAGATGAACGATTCTAAAATTAAATTTAAGCAGTTCTCTTCAGGTTCAGATAATGTGAGTTGGGAAGATCAAATTCAAAATTTTTGGGAACAAGAGGGCATTTATTTTTATCAAAAAAAATCATCTACTCCTTTGTTTGTGATTGATACTCCTCCTCCGACTGTGTCTGGTGCTTTACACATAGGTCATGTTTTTAGTTATGTGCAAACAGATATTATTGCTCGATTTCAGAGAATGAACGGAAAAAACGTTTTTTATCCAATGGGTTGGGACAACAATGGTTTGCCAACTGAAAAAAGAGTGCAAAAAGTATGGAATGTGGTTTGTGACCCTTCTTTATCAGAAGATTCAGCATCTAAAAATTTACCACCTAATTCGCCACCTAAAAATTCGCCACTTAAAAATTCAAAACCGGTATTAGTTTCTCGAAGAGATTTTATTCAACTTTGTCAGCAACAAACTTATGCAGATCAAAAAAAGTATGAGAAGTTATGGAGGCGATCTGCTTTATCAGTGGATTGGAGAGAAAAATACGAAACAATTTCTCATCGATCTCAGTTGATTTCACAAAAATCTTTTTGCGATTTATATAGTAAGGGATTTGTAGAAAATCGATTTTCTCCTGTGTTTTGGGACACTCAATTTCAGACTGCTGTAGCTCAAGCAGATATAGAAGATCGTTTAAAAAAAGGTTTTTATTACGACATAAAATTTCAGGTAGAAGAAATAGATTCGGCAAAAAAAGCAACACATTTTGTAATTTCAACTACTCGTCCCGAGTTATTGCCGGCTTGTGTGGCTGTAGTGGCTCATCCAGATGATAATCGGTATAAACAATTGTTTGGTAAGAAGGCGATAACTCCTTTATTTAATAATAGTGTACCCATTTTACCGTCTACTCATGCCGACCCTAAAAAAGGGACGGGTATTTTAATGATTTGCACTTTTGGGGACAAAGAAGATGTTAGTTTTTGGCAAAAATATAATCAACTTAATCTAAAGAAACCCTTGCCGTTAAAAGCAATTATTGGTGTAAATGGTAAGTTTAAGCCTATTATTTTTTGTGATAAAGAATACAAATGGGATAAAGAAAGCAAAAAATCTCTGCAAAGTATCGCAAGTCAAAATGGGGATGTTTATAAATGTTTTAATTCTGTATTAGCTAATCAATTTTACTCGCAGATACAAGGGTTATATGTTCGGCAAGCCAGAAAAAAAATTGTTGAGCTTTTGCAAACAAAAGGAATTTTAGTTGGAGATCCAAAACCCACTGAGCATGTTGTTAAATTTTATGAGAAGGGAGAGTTACCTTTAGAGTTAATTTTAACTCATCAGTGGTATGTTAAAATATTGGATCATAAAGAGGCGTTTATTAAAAGGGGGCGTGAAGTAAGTTGGCATCCTTCTTCTATGTTTAAGCGATATGAGCAATGGGTAGAGGGCTTAAATCAAGATTGGTGTATTTCTCGTCAAAGGTTTTTTGGTGTTCCTTTTCCGGTTTGGTATCCTTTAGATGCTCATAAAAGACCTGATTATCAAAATCCTATAATACCTTTTTTGAGTTCGTATCCTGTAGACCCTTTATCATCTGCACCGGCAGATTATTGGAATAAAAACAGTGATCCACAAAACAGTCATTTAAAAAAATGGACAGACGGATTAAGAAATCAACCCAATGGGTTTTGTGCGGATCATTCAGTAATGGATACATGGGCTACTTCTTCTCTTACTCCTCAAATTAACAGTCATTGGAAGTGTTACTCCAAAAGTGGTGCAAGTTTTGGCAAAGGTGGTGCAAGTGATGATGAGTCGTTTAAGAGATATAAAAAATTATTTCCTGCGGATTTACGCTCCCAAGCTCATGAGATTATTCGCACTTGGGCTTTTTACACAATTGTTAAGTCTCATTTTCATGAGCAAACTATTCCGTGGAAGCACATTGCAGTTAGTGGTTGGGTGATGAATCCAGATCGCTTAAAGATGAGCAAATCTAAGGGAGGTATTCAGGAGCCTCAAAAATTGATGGACCTTTATAGTGTAGATGCAGTTCGCTATTGGGCTGGGCGATCTCGTTTGGGTCAAGATACAGTTTATGATGAAAACACAGTTAAGCAGGGGAGTCGGTTGAGTGTTAAATTATCTAACGCTTTTCGTTTTATCAAGTTACAAACAAAGGGTATTCAACCACTGGTTAGTAATTGGAAAAGTGGAATTACATATTGGGTAGATCGGGCTTGGATTCAATATCTGCAAACTGTTCATCAATCGGCAACCCAGAGCTTAAATAACTTTGAGCATTCTCGAGCTTTGGAGAGTATAGAGAAAGCTTTTTGGATTTTTTGCGACAATTATTTAGAGTTGGTAAAAGCGAGAGCTTATCAGTTAAAAAATACGGATGAAGGTCGTTCTGCTATTTATTCTTTAGATTTTAGTTTACACAGTTTTATTAAAATGTTTGCCCCTTTTATGCCTTATGTTACAGAAAAGCACTGGTTGGATCGGTATCAATCAGAGAGCATATCTGTCCACAAATCGAGATGGAGTATACCTTCAATAGATAATAAAAACTTATATAATTTTAAGCAGTTATTTGATTTTTCTTTTAAATTACTTGAACAAATAAGGCACAAAAAAACAACTCACAAAAAGAGCTTATCAACATCGATTAGCGAGTTAGTTATTCGGATGAATATTACTCAAAAAAAAGCATGGCAATTGAGTCAAGGAGACCTTTGTCGAGCCGTTCAAGTTGATTTAAACAATGTTAAAATAGAGTGGGTTAATTTAGAACTTACAAAAAAATCTACTAATGAATCTACATCTACTAATGAATCTACAGATAAGGATTTACCTCAAGTACTTCTTGTAAATTTTTAATAATTGTACTATTCTATTAACTACGAATTTAATTATGAATAAACAAATTGTTTTAGTATTGGGTATTTTTTTTGCCGTACATGGGGTAAGTCAGGCTAGTGGCGACGATCGAGCGGTTGAAAGTGGTCAGGGTAAGCGGGAGTCTTTTGTTTTTGTAAATGGGGTTATTTGGGAGGCTCTTTTTACAATCAAGTATGCTGAAGTAGATAATTTTATGGGAGTTTCAGTTGATGGGTATAAACAGCCAATATGTTTATTGACTCAAAAGGCGGGGTTAGCTTTAAAAAAAGTTTACGAAGAGATCAGTCAAAAGGGATACACATTAAAAGTTTTTGATTGTTATCGTCCGCAAATGGCAGTTGATCATTTTGTTCGTTGGGCAAAAGACAAAGATGATCAAAAAATGAAAGCCAAATATTACCCGAACGAAGACAAAACTCAGCTTATAAAGAAGGGCTACATTGCGACAAAATCTGGTCACAGCCGTGGGAGTACGGTGGATTTGACTTTAGCCATCCCTGTGCCAGAGGAGCGAAACAGAAAAACAGGTGTATTTGCTTTTATAAAATCTTTTTTTACTATGGACGATTTTCAATACGATGCTAAAGAGTTAGATATGGGAACTCCTTTTGATTACTTTGATTCTTTATCTCATACAGACAGCCCTCGTGTTACAAAAAAGCAACGAGCTAATCGTATGTTATTAAAGCAAGTTATGGAAAAGCATGGCTTTGTCAATTATAAAAAAGAGTGGTGGCATTATACACTTAAAGATGAGCCATATCCTAATACTTATTTCAACTTCCCTGTAGTTTATTAACCAGTTGCATACATTATAGTTTTCTTTTTTTCTAAGAATTGCATTTTTTTAAAAGCAATAAATTTTAAAAGACTCTAAAATTAAATATCCCAAAAAATAATCAGCTATTAGATTCATTCAGCCCATTGATCTGTGACCTGTTTAATTTTTTATGTTTTATGTACTGGTAGTGGGATAGACAAATAAGAATTATTATTTAAAAAAAATTCCACCCAATATACTCCTGGTGTATTAAAGTTGAAATTTACAATTACAATAGCAAAATGATAACTATCTAATTTTGTTTTTAATTCTATTTTAATATCAGTATTATTACTTTCTTTTGCAGAGGGTTTCTCTTGTAAATTTGGATCTAGTATTCTGAAATTAAATGTATGAACACCTATTCCATATATCCATTTTACAGCAACAACAAATTGTGGAATAATTCCTACTTGGGTTAATCTATCAAATGCTCCAATATATACAGGTTTCCCAAATTGATCTTTGGCTACTGCATCACATAGAATAGCATATTGAAGTAAAGGTTCTTTTGTAGTTTGTTGTATATTCATTTTTGTATTCCTTCTTCATAAGCTTCATTGAAGGTTTCAATGATTTTAACTATATTTTTTTTATCTTTTATATATTGAGTATAAACATTATGTAGTTGCCACATACAATTCCAAATATTATCATTGGAATTAAGAAGTTTAACAGTATCACCAAGCAAGGATTGGGCAGTTTTTCCATCGATTACAAACCCATGTGTCTTATATTTTTGGACAAATGTATCAGCAATTTTTTTAGCTTTCTCCTTATTCAAAGGGTTGGTTTTTCTAGAAGTTAATAAATCTTCTCCATATTGCTTGGCACTTTCTATTTCTCGTGCAAAATGACCCAGTTCCATCAAATTTACTTTATCCAAAAGAGGAATATAAAGAGGTGCCATTTTTGGATCTTGTTGGATTTCTTTGGTGATATAATCTAATGATTCTTTAAGGGTTAAAGCAGATATAGGAGGAGAGTCAGGAGTTTGAAACTGAGGATCAATAGGTCCAAGCTCTGATGCAGGACCCATAATAATTTCATCAGCTCCTAAAGATAGAATAGTTGCAGCACTTTTAGCATAATAAGGGATTAAAACAGAAAATTGCTTACTGTATTCTTGAAAAAGGCGGGCAATTTTATATGCAGGATGAGCAAACCCTCCTTGACTAAGAACATATAAATCTATTTTTTTATGTTTTCCAAGTGTATTTACACACTCAAAAATAGTTTCAAAATCTTTAGGCTCCAAAAAATGCAAAGAATAATAAACAACCACTTTAGATGATCTAAGTTCTTCAATTTTTTTTATGAGGTTTTTTCTATTTGAAAATAATCTTTCAAAAACCTGATTTTCTGCATTATTTTTTAATCTTTGTAATTGCCATCTAAAAGGTAGATTTTGAGTGTTTCTTATATCTTTTTTACCTTGGTTGTTTTTCGGAATCTCTGGTAATTTCAGTTTTTCTGGTTTGTTGTGATTTGGCATAGTGCTTTTTTTAGTCAATAATAGGTCACAGTATTATATTTGGAAATATAAGGGTTCATTTTAGCAACTTTTTCATAAGGTGTTTCATCTTTTTTAGTTGTTTCTACTTTTTCCAATCTCATTTTTCGTGCGATACGCAGTACTTCTCTTGAAACTTCTATCAGTTTTTTGGTTTCTTTATCCAAATTTTCTTCTATTTTTTTTATATTTTTCATAGTATTTCTCTGCTTTATTTTTATTAAACTTAATAATCTCCAAAATATATATCATTTATCATGGCATATTTTATTATATAAAGCAATATGTTAAGAGAAAATTTTTAAGAAGCCGTGTGTTGCAAGCATATCCTCCACTTTGTGGTCGTTGTGGTAATAAAAATAATTTAGAAGTAGACCATGTGAAACCCAGGTCTAAATATCCCGACTTGGAGCTGGATTTTGATAACTTGCAAATTTTATGCAGAGACTGTAACCTCCTAAAAGGAATAAAAGATTCTCCCGAATGGGATTTTAAAAAATCTGACTGACCAGAAGTAAGATTGACTAAAATCCGACTTTAGGATTGGTTGAGAATATTTTTCTTTAAATATCTTTAAATAGTCAAATACAAGCATAAATTGGAAAAAAACACAAAAAAACACAATTTATAATTGCATAAACTTTATTGCTTACAGTAGAATCAACTTTTAATAAAATTAAAACATAAAATTGGAACAAATTAATGAGCAACTGGGATTATAACAAAACAAAAACAGCTGGTGCCTTGGTTTTTTTGGTTTTCTTGCTATCTGTATCTTTGTTTATTTACCTTATTTCTAGCAATAAAATTGCGGTGGCTTACAATACTAATTATCAGCCAGATCAGCCCATTCCCTTCTCTCATGCTCTACATGTTGGTCAATATCAGATGGATTGTCGCTATTGTCATACTCAAGTAGAACAGGGAAGGCATGCTGGAGTGCCTAGTTTAGATATTTGTATGAATTGTCATTTGGCAGTTAAAACCAAAAGCCCTTGGATTCAGAAACTTACAAAGGCTTATCAAAATAAAACTTCTATTGCTTGGCAAAAAGTGCATCTTTTGCCAGATTTTGTAAAATTTAATCATTCTTTACATATCAAAGCTTTGGCTGGAAGGTTTCATAAAGATGGGATGGCTTTTGCCAGCAGTCATCAAGTAAAAAAAACATGCACAACTTGTCATGGTCCAGTAGAAACCATGGATGTAATGTATCAACATCATTCCTTATCCATGGGATGGTGCGTAAACTGTCATAGAAAAGAAGAAAATCAAGCTCCAATAAATTGCACCACTTGTCATTATTGATAGATAGTATAAAAAAAATAAGTGTTTTAATAGAACAGGAGATAAAAAAAGTGAAACATAATAAAAAAAACACAATTAACAACACACAAAATACACAAAGTGCTAAAATAAATCATGATAAAAAGGAAAGTGGCACTTTTTCTGATCGTTCAAAATATTGGTTAAGTTTAGAGCAGTGGAGTCAAGATAAAGATTTTCGAAAAATGGCAGAAAAAGAATTTATATCGCCTCCTCTGATGAAGGAAGATTTGCAAAAGGGTTTATGGGGGAGAAGAGACTTTTTAAAACTTATGGGGGCATCTTTAGCTTTGGCTGGTTTTGGTTGTGTTCGAAGACCGGCAGAAAAAATTGTTCCTTATGTCCAAAGACCAGATGATGTCAATTTAGGGAAAGCTAATTTTTATTCTTCTTCTTATTACGATGGGGAAGAGGGTTTTGGAATTTTAGTTAAAACTCGTGAAGGTCGTCCGATTAAGATTGAAGGAAACAAAGATCACCCAATAAATAGAGGAAGTTTATCTGCTCGTGCACATTCTCATTTATTAAGTCTTTACGATCCAGAAAGATTAAAAAACCCTCAACATAATGTATTTAACAAAGAAAGAACCAATCGAGAATTTGTGAATATCTCATACTCTTCAGCAGATCGCGAAATTGTTAACCATATTAAAAAAGGCAAAACTGCTTTTTTAACAGGGGAGTGGCCTTCTCCTTCTTCAGAGAGGTTACTACAAAACTTTTGTAAAACTTTTAATGCTCGGCATTTTGTATGGAACCCTCTGCATCATGCTCATTTAGCGGATACGCAGAAAATTTGTTATGGGAAATCTTTAATTCCTCGTTTTATGTTTAACCGTGCAAGGCTCATTGTATCTATTAATTGTGATTTTTTGGGTACTTGGCTTTATCCAACAGAGATGAGTAGACTCTATTCTCAATCTCGAAAAGCCAATCGAGATATGAATCAACTAGTGGTGTTTGAGTCTTTAATGTCTTTAACGGGTTCTAATGCAGATTTAAGAGTTCGTATTTCTCCTTCTCACAATTTAGATGTTGTGTTGTCTCTTATTTATTCTCTTATTCAGAGAGGTTTTGTTAAAGCCAGCTGGCCCACTCATCTTCCATTGCCGTTAAAACCTTGGGAAAAGTTTTCGATTCAAAAAGAGAGTTGGGATCGTTTAGTGCAAAGTTTATGGGATCAAAGAGGGCAGAGTTTAATTTTAGCTGGAGGTTTGTCCACTCAAACAGAAGGTAGCGAAAGTTTGCATATTGCCGTTCAATGGCTTAATCATTTATTAAATAACGATGGTTGGACTATTAATTACCAACAACCCTATCGATTTTGGAAAAACTCTAATCGCAATATAGAGCAACTGATTGAAGATTTAGAAAAAGAAAAAATACAGACATTAGTTATTCATAAAACCAATCCCATCTACAATTATCCAAATAGTGAACATTTTCAGATAGCTCTTAAAAAAGCTAAATGTGTTGTGTACACAGGGGACAGAGAAGATGAAACGGGCAGACAAGCAGATTATATTTTACCAGATCATCATGACTTAGAAAAATGGTCAGATTGGGAGTTTCAAGAGGGGGTTATTAGTATTCAACAACCCACTATTCGCCCTTTGTATCGGACTCGTGCTTTTGAAGATAGTTTAATTACTTGGGCTCAGCAGTCTTATGATGGGAATAAAAACAAGTTGTCTTTAAGTTTTTTAAAAGGGGTGGATTCTTGGTATAAGTATTTAAAAAGAAGTAGAAATTTATCTATTTCTAATTGGAATCATTTTTTAAAAACGGGTGTTCTGAATCAGATCAAAGAAAGATCAGAAAATTCACGAATGCAACCTCGATCCTTTCGCTTATCAGCTATTAATCGCATTCGTTTTTTTACACATAATATATCTTCTCGTGATTATGAGTTAATTTTATATGTAACGAATGGTTTAAAAGATGGCACTTTAGCTAATGTTTCTTGGCTTCAAGAGTTTCCCGACCCGGTAACAAAAATTTGCTGGGATAATTATTTTTGTGTATCTCCTGCAATGGCTAATAAAGAGGGTTGGAAAGAAGGTCAAGTGATTCAAGTGCATTCTTCAACTAATAAAATTATTAAAGCACCGGTGCATATTCAACCTGGGCAAGCAGATAAAGTTATTGCTTTAGCTCTTGGGTACGGCAGAAAAAGAGCTGGTCAAGTGGCTAATCATGTGGGTGTTAATGGTTATTCTTTAGCAAGTGTTGTTTCAAATGGACAGGTGGTATTTTCGGGTTTGCCAGTTCGTGTATCTACTACTAGAAAGTTTATTTCTTTGGCGAATGTTCAGGGTCATCATTCTATGGAGGGTCGTCAAATTGTAGTAGAGACAGCTTTAAAGCGATATTTAAAAAACCCAGGTGGGGCTATTCATCGTCATAAGTTATTTAGTATGTGGTCGGATCATTCTTATCCTCGGCATAAATGGGGTATGGTTATTGATTTAAATACTTGCACTGGTTGTTCAGCGTGTGTAACAGCTTGTCAGTCAGAAAATAACATACCTACAGTTGGAAAAAACTTAATTTTACAAGGGAGAGAAATGCATTGGATACGCATTGATCGTTATTACAAAGGCTCGCCAGATAATCCCAAAGCTCTTCATCAACCAGTTGTATGCATGCATTGTGATAATGCTCCTTGTGAGACAGTTTGTCCTGTGGCGGCTACAGTCCATAGTGATGAAGGGACAAATGATATGATTTACAACCGTTGTGTGGGGACTCGTTATTGTTCTAATAATTGTCCTTACAAGGTGAGAAGATTTAATTGGTTTAACTACACTCAATCTTCACCTATTCGACCGAAGGGTATTCACAAGGCGATGAATCCAGAAGTCACTGTTCGCTCTAGGGGAGTGATGGAAAAATGCACTTTTTGTATTCATCGTGTTCGTTCTGCACAAGCACAGGCTAAGTTAGAGGGTCGCCCTCTTAAAGATGGTGATGTGCAGACAGCTTGTCAGCAATCATGCCCAACGCAGGCTATTACTTTTGGGGATTTAAAAGATCAATCTTCACAAGTATCTCGGTTATTTAATCGGCCAGATGCGTATTCTTTATTAGAAGAATTAAACACTAAACCAGCTGTTCGTTATCGTGTAAAAGTTAGAAATACAAACAAATTGGAGTCTTCATCAGACGATCAGAAAGATCAAAAAAATCAGGAAAACCATCATGGATAAGACATCTTTATCTATTAAAAAATCGTTTAAAAATATTTCAGATGATATTTGTTCTTTAGTTGAGAGTATCCCGGGTTTTAGATATTTTACCACTTTATTAAGTGTTAAGTCTTTGTTTCTTTTTTATATTTGTGTGATGGGAGCGATTGTAGCTATAGGTATGGGGCTTATGGGGGTTAATCATCCAGTTGGTTGGGGAACAGATATTATTACTTTTGTTTTTTGGATTGGGATTGGTCATGCGGGGACTTTAATTTCTGCAATTTTATTTTTATTTCGTCAAAAATGGAGAACTTCTATTGCACGCACAGCGGAGGCTATGACAGTTTTTGCTGTGATGACAGCTGGGGTGTTTCCACTACTTCATACGGGGCGTCCTTGGTTTGCTTATTGGTTGCTTCCTTATCCTAATCAGAGAGGACCATTATGGGTTAACTTTCGTTCTCCATTGGTGTGGGATGTATTTGCAGTGTCTACTTACGCTACTGTGTCGATTGTATTTTGGTATATTGGAATGGTTCCAGATTTAGCGGTTTTAAGAGATCGAGCAAAGGGGATTCGCCGTTATATTTATGGAGCTTTATCTTTAGGTTGGAGGGGAACTGCTCGCCATTGGAGTCATTATGAGATGACTTACATGTTATTGGCAGCACTTTCTACTCCTTTAGTTTTGTCTGTGCATAGTATTGTGTCGTTTGACTTTGCAACTGCCAGTTTGCCGGGTTGGCATACAACTATTTTCCCTCCTTATTTTGTAGCGGGAGCTATTTTTTCTGGCTTTGGGATGGTTGTAACTTTAATGTGTTTAGTGCGGTTTTTTGTTCCGCAGTTTAAAGATTATGTTACTTTAAATCATTTGGAGTTGATGAATAAAATTATTTTGTTAACGGGAATGATGGTTGGTTATGCGTATGCGTCTGAGTTTTTTATTGCATGGTATTCAGGTTCTGACTTTGAAAGTTATGTTTTTCTTAATCGAGCGAGTGGCCCTTATTGGTGGTCTTATTGGACAATGGTCAGTTGCAATGTTTTAATACCACAGGTGTTTTGGTTTAAAAAGATTCGTCGACACATTCCCACCATGTTTTGTGTTTCTTTATTAGTAAATGTGGGGATGTGGTTTGAGAGGTATGTGATTGTAGTGACTTCTTTGCACAGGGATTTTTTACCAGTAAATTGGGGAATGTTTGATATGAGCTTTTTTGATTTTGGAGCTTTAATTGGAAGTTTTGGGATGTTTTTAACTTTGTTTTTGCTTTACATACGGACTTTACCAGCTGTTTCTATTGCAGAAATGAAAGTAATTTCTGATGATGAACATTAGAAAGAATAAGGAGATTAAGGTGTGAAAAAAAGGAATCAAGTAAAAATAACAGAGCAGTTTATTAAAATTTTTTTTAATAAACTTAACAAGTTTAAGAAAATTATATCTCCACAGCCACGACCGGTGTTAGCTGGAATATGGTCTAACAAAAAAGAATTTATATCAGCTATTCAGTTTTTAAAAGAGAAACAATATTCTGATTTTTCTGTTATTACTCCATGTCCTATCCATGGGATGGAGGAGTTATTAGGCATTCGTAGGTCTTGGATTCCTTGGGTGACATTTGTTTTTGGCTTAGGGGGATGCTTGTTTGGTACTTGGTTTACTTGGTGGACTTCAGCAGTGGATTGGCCGTTAATTATTGGGGGTAAACCTTTTTGGTCGTTACCAGCTTTTGTGCCAGTTATTTTTGAATGCACTATTTTATTAGGAGCTTTGTCTTCAGTTGGAGCTTTACTTTATGCTTGTGGTTTGCCGGCTATTGACCCTCCGATATTAGATAGAAGTTTAACTTCTCATAAATTTGCTGTATTTTTTTATTTAGATCGATGCAAACATTCTTCAGACGAACTAGAAAAAACTTTAAAAAATTTAGGTGTACAATCATTTGTAAATTCAGTTTTTTAAAAAATAAAAAGGTGGCAGATAATGAGAACTCAAACAATTAAAATTATATTTATTTATCTATCAGCAATTATAGGGTTGGTATTTTTGGTTGGTTGTTCTTGCAGTGGAGGGGTAAATCGCACAGATTTTGAGTTATTTCACGATATGATGAATCAACCATCTATTAAAGCACAAGAGGGTGGCAAAGATGGTGAGCTATTAATGTACAAACCAGTTAAAAATACTCGTGCTCGTAATCAGTCTTATTACTTATATAAGGGAGATCCCATCTCTGCTGGTCAAAATTTAAAGAACCCTCTGGATAATCAATTTTCAGCTCAAGTGATTAGCTTAGGTAAGCGTCAATACGAAAAAACTTGCATTGTTTGCCATGGTGCGAAGGGAGATGGTCAAAGTCTTGTGTCAGATAAAATGGCTGTTAAGCCACCTTCTTTACTAACTCAAAAAGTATGGGATTATTCAGATGGGAGAATTTATCATATTATTCATGAAGGGCAAGGTTTAATGAGCGGTTACAAAAAGCAAGTATTTAGAGAGAAGGATCGTTGGGCTTTAGTTAATTACATTAGGATGCTTCAGAAAGAAGATTTAAAGAAAAAAATAGAAAATGCAAAAAATGTTAAGGAAAAAAATGTTAAGGAAAAATAAATGTTAAAAAAATCAGAATTTATTAGTAATTTATCTTCTTTTTTTATTTTTATTGGATTGGTTGTTTTTATTTCCATGTTGTTTTTTGGAGAGGTGGAAAGAGTATGGCATGCTTATTTATTAGGTTATATTTATTTTGTGCTATTAGCTTTAGGAGGTGTGTTTTTTATAAGTGTTCATTATGCATCTCATGCGGTGTGGAGTGTGAACATTCGCCGATTGGCAGAGGCATTAACTGCTTATCTCCCTTGGGCATGTGTTTTAACATTGCCGATGATTTTTGGAGCTTTTTATTTGTATGATTGGTTAGATGCGACAGAGGTTGCAAAAGATCCTCTATTACAACATAAATCTCCTTATTTAAATTTGCCATTTTTTTTAGTGCGATTGGTAATATTTTTTAGTGGTTGGATTTTTTTCGCTAAAAGTTTGGTTAAATTTTCTTTAAAACAAGACCAAGATGGTAGAGATATTCATTCCAGCGGGGGGGCAAAGTATTCGATTGGTTTTTTATTATTTTTTTGTTTATCTCTTTCTTTTTTTAGTGTGGATTTTTTAATGAGTTTATCTGCTCATTGGTTTTCAACTATTTTTGGAGTGTATGTGTTTGCTGGGTTATTCCAATCTGTGTTTGCTATTTTAATTTTGTTGTCTGTGTATTTAATGAGTTGGTCGGAGTATCGAAAATTAATTACATTAGATCACTTACATGATTTAGGTAAGTTTCTTTTAGCGGCAACAGTATTTTGGGCTTATATTGCTTTTAGCCAGTATATGTTGATTTGGTATGCCAATTTACCAGAGGAGACAACATTTTTTATTGCTCGCTCTCAAGGGGGTTGGGTTGGTGTGTCTGTGAGTTTGATTATTTTTAAATTTGTTGTTCCTTTTTTAATGTTACTTCCCCGTTGGGTGAAGAGAAATGTGAATGTATTGGTACCGATTGCTTGTTTAATTTTATTGATGCAAGCTGTAGATGTTTATTGGTTAATTTATCCTCATTGGTCTACAGATCGTGTGCAATTTGGTTTATTAGAAATAGCTACATTACTTGGTTTTGCAGGAGTATTTATTCGTTCTATATTTAGTTTTTTATGGACACATTCTCCAGTACCTTTAAAAGATCCTCAAATAGCAAAATCTTCTGCTCACAAGGTTACCTATTGAATTAAAAATCTTTTGGATGTTATAGACAGAATGCTAGAACAGATAGCGTCTATAAGAGACAGAAGAAATAACTCCCAAAGCGGTTAAAGTTGTTACTAAATTACTTCCTCCATAAGACATTAAAGGTAGGGGGATGCCTACTACTGGTAAAAGTCCCATAGTCATTCCGATATTAATAAAAATGTGCCAAAATAAGTAAAAAGACATGCCAACACATAAAAACACTCCTTCTTTATCTCTCGATTGAAAGGCAGAATGAAAGCCAATAAAAATTAACAACAAAAAAAGAAAAATTGTTAAAACACTTCCAATAAATCCATGTTCTTCGCTTAACACACTAAAGATAAAATCTGTGTGTTGTTCTGGTAAAAACTCCAATTGAGATTGAGTTCCTTTTTGAAATCCTTTTCCAATAAATTTACCACTACCAATTGCAATTTTAGATTGAATGGTGTTGTAACCAATTCCTCTGGGGTCATGTCCGGGAGAAATAAAAGTAATAATGCGATTTTTTTGGTATTCTTTTAAAGTAAAATTCCAAATAATTGGAGTAATAAATACCCCGAGAGCTAAAGCTGATAGCCAAACATATTTATGGACTCTAGCAAAGATAATCATAGAACTACTGATAATTAAAACCATTAGAGCAGTTCCTAAATCGGGTTGTTGAATAATTAAAACCATAGGTAGTAAAACAAGAAAAATAGGTTTAATCAACTCTGTTAAAGTTATGACATGCCAACTACGTTTAATAGATAATAGTCGAGCTAATACAATTACTAAAGCTAATTTGCTAGTTTCAGCTGGTTGATAGGCAAACAACCCTAAGTCCAACCACCTCTTAGCTCCACCAAAAGAATCTCCAAAAAACAACACAATTATTAAGCACAACACATTTGCTCCGTAAATTATATAAGCCAATTTAATTAAATAATGATAATGAATAAAAGTTAAAAAGAAAAAAACAAAAAAACCAATCGCAATCCAGATCAATTGGAGATAAAATAAATAAGAAGTTGTGACATCTATACGATGAGCAGGGGATCGGTGAGAGACACTGTATAAATTGATCAACCCAATAATTAACAAAGTGAGAATAGTGATCACTAAACCCCAGTTAATTTTTTTAATTGGATTTTGTTTTCTCTGAAACATCTTGAATCCTTTGTTTTATTTTTTTATTTCGAAAATAGAAATCAATAATATCTTTGGCAATGGGTGCAGAACCATTGGATCCAGAACAAGAGTGTTCTGTTAAAACAGATACAACAATTTCTGGCTGATCAGCTGGTGCGAAAGCAATAAACCATCCATTGTGTCTTTGATTTAAAGGGCGAGCTTGACATTTTTTGTAAATATTTTTTTTAGATAGAGATACAACTTGAGAAGTGCCTGTTTTACCAGCAATAGGGACATCTTTTACTCTCCAATATTTAGCGGTTCCATGATTACCTTGCACAACTTGAGTAAGTGCTTTTTTAATAGTTTTAAAATGTTTTTTATCAATTTGAGTGATGGTTCGAAGTACTTGAGGAGAAAATACTTCAAGCTCTTTGTTTTTAAAATTTATAACTTTTTTGACAATAAAAGGTCGAACCATTTGTCCATCTGTGGCGAGTGCATTGTAGGCTAGTGCCATTTGCAAAGGAGTTACTAAGATAAACCCTTGACCAATTGCATGGGAGAGGTTTTCTCCTTTTTGCCACTTTTCTCCGATATGTTGGGTTTTCCACTGGGTATCGGGTATTAGACCAGCAACTTCTCCAGTTAATCGAATGTTGGTTTTGTTTCCTAAACCAAAAAGTTTTGCATATTTAGCCATTAAATCAATTCCCAATTTAATTCCCAATTTATAGAAAAAGACATTAGCAGATCGCTCAATTGCTGTAAAAAGGTTGATCATTCCATGACCTGTTTTTCGATAATCATGATAGGCACGGTTATTAAATATAATTTTTTGAGGAGAATATACTAAAGTGTCTGCAGTAATTATCTTGGTTTGCAAAGCAGCTAAAGCTACAAATGGTTTAAAAATAGAACCCGGGGCATAATGATTTTGTATTGTCTTATTTCGCAAAGGTTGAAGAGGGTTTTGAGATAACTTAATCCAATCTTTTGCAGATAATCCTATAGAAAAAATATTAGGATTATAAGAGGGAGAAGAACAAGTTGCTAAAATTTCTCCATTAGTTTTCATTACAGTTACAGACCCATAGCGTAGTCCAATTTTGTCTTTTCTTAATAAACTCTTATATGCTTGTTTTTGAAGGTCTTTATCGATTGTCAATACTAAGTTGTTTCCTCGAATCGCTTGTTTAGGTTTAAAGCTCCACAATCCAGCAATAAGAGTTCTAGATTTTCGATTGTGTACATCGACTTCTACAAAAGAATAACCATCTTCCCCATGGAGCTGATCTTCCCACATTAACTCTAGACCATTTTTTCCCACTAAATCTCCCGGTTGAAAATGTACACTGGGTCCATATTTTTTATTAAATTGTTTAATTTGCTTTTTAGATATTTCCCCCATGTAACCAAATAAATGTGCACCATTTTTTTTAAGAGGATAATTTCGAATAATTGTTTGACGAATTTCCATTCCCGGCAAATCCCATTGCAAAGACTTAAGATGCACAATCATCTGGATAGTTAAATGTTTTTTAATAGTTACTGGCTGAAATGGACCGTATTGTTTTTTGCTTAATTCAACTTTTTTAATAATATAAGCAGGTAACTTATTAATAATTGGAGCAATCTGTTCTGCTGTATTTGATAAACTATGAATATATTGAGGAGTTAAAGTTAATTCTAACCCTTGTACATTATTTACTAAAGTTTGAAGGTGACGATCTAAAATCCAACCTCTTTCTGCTGGAATAATAATTTCTTTTAAGCGATTTCTTTCTGAGTATTGTCTAAGTTTTTCACCGTGTAAAACTTGTAAATACCATAGTCGACCTGTTAACACAATTGCCGAGCCGATTAACAACCAATAGATAAATCGCCATCGGGGAATCATTTCTTGTAATTCTTCTTCAATTCGCGGGAGTGTTTCTCTTGTGTATTTCACTGGTTATATTATTTTTGTTCGACGATGGGTTGATGACATTAACATTATTCGATCCGTTTTTGTAAAAAGCCACAAGAGAGGAAAACTCAAAAGCCACGAAACAACACTACCATTTAACCAAAAAAATACTTGAGATACATATTTCTCTGAACCCATAGATATCATCCACAATAATACAGGGAAACACAACAAACTTAATCCAGTGGCTACGCTAAAAAACACTAAGCTTGTATAGTACACTCTTTTAAATAATAAAATAACTAAAAAAATTAAAGCATGAATCAATAATAAATAACTTACTAAAACAGTAGTTGAGCCAGCTGTAATCAAAGAAATAAAGTAAATCATCAAGAGGGATTCTCCAGTTGTTCGATACAGAAACCAATAAACTAGACATGGAATCCATAAATAAATTGGGATGCCTTTACTCACTGACAGAGGCCATAAACTATTCTGAACAATCATGATTAGTAAAATGCAAACAATCATGATGATTGTATGATTCCAAAAAGTGGTTTTAAAAAAAGTAGACATTTAAAAACCTTTCTCAAAGAGTAGTTGAAGAATTATGTATAACAGAAAACAATTGAGGGTGTGTAATAATCAATACTTCTTCTAATTGCCTAAGGTTAGTGAAGGGAGTAACAGTGATTTTTTGAGTTAGATCATAAGTTTCTTTAACAACTTGAGTGACTTTTCCAATTGGAAAGCCACTTACTCCGTTTGGGTTGGATCGTGCAGTGACTATATGATCCCCCACTCGAACATCATCTTTTCTTCTTAAGTACTTGATATAAGCATTGTATTTTCCTCCACCGGCTCCCTCTAAAACTCCATGGACTCGAGATCGTTGAACCACAACCGGGATTGCCGAGTGAGAATCGGTTAACAAAAGAATATGAGCAAAAACGCGAGAAGTGCGAAAAACAGTTCCAACAACTCCCTTTTCTATTATAACTGGCATGCCTTTTTGAACCCCATGCTTTTCTCCTCGGTTAACTGTAATGAGTTGATATTGTGACAGAGGGTCACGACCACTTACTTGAGCAAATAAAAATCGCCACGAAATCACCTGACTAAACTGCAAAAGCTTTTTTAAACGAATGTTTTCAGCTTGCACTTCTTCTAAAAGAGTTACTTTTGATTTAAATTGTTTGTTTTCTTTTTCTAATTGGCGATTATTTTTCTTAATTTGGATTAATCGGAAATAAGTGTCCGTCGTATTTTGCATAGCAGAAACAAAAGATCGATAAATAACTTGTGTGCGACCAGACAGATAAAAAACAGACCGAAATAAAAAATTATCCTCTAATTGAGATCGATCCAAAGTGACTAAAAACAATGGAACAACTAATAAACTGATTACTAGAAAGGCTTTTTTTAAGCTAAAATTGAAAAAATTCAAAACTTCCTCCATATCTTGCTTGATTATTGTAAAGAAAATTATAAAACAAAAAGACTATGTTTGAAAAAATAAGAAAACCCTCCAACAGAAAAAGTATCTTCTCCTATATCATATTTGGCATAATTTGCCTGGTTTTTGTATTTATTGGTATCCCAGCTCGTCAAATGTCGTCTTTAAGTGGGTCAGCTGTCCAGGTTAATCACGAAATCATCTCATGGCAAGAGTATAGAAACTACCTTCAAATGCTTCAAAATCAATCTGAGACTCAAAAATCACCTGATTCAGATACTAAGCGTCATCGTCAAATCCAACAATCTGCCATTAATCTTTTAGTTAACAGAGCACTTATTACCCAATTAGCAAAAACAGATGGTCTATATGGTGCCAATCAAGCAGTCAGAGATCGCATTGTTACACTACCTTGGTTACAAGAAAATGGGCGATTTGTACGCTCTCGATATTATGCTTTTTTAGAAAATCAACGCTTATCGGCAAATACTTTTGAAGATCGCGTTAAACAAGATATTCAAGTGGTGCAGTTTCAAAATTTATTTCGCTGGGTAGCACAAATATCTCTTTCAGAGAAACAAAAAAATCAACAATTGGGCTTATTTAAAGTGCAAGTCAGTTATTTATCTTTTTCTACAAAAGCTATTTCTCAATCGGAGTGGAAATCTATTGATGCACAAGTTAAAAATTCTCAACAATCAAAATTGGACTTGATAATTAAAAATAAAAATTGGCAATGGGAACAAACCGAAGAGTTTGACTTAAGTCGTTTTTACTTGCCAGATCTTCCATCTCATAAAAGATTATTTGATGAAGTAATTCATCATCTTCCTCAAACGGGTTTGATTAAAAAAATTATTACCGTGCGAGATCAATCTTTTATTCTAAAAGTTGATCGCTTTTATAAAAAACTATTTCAACCAACTGAAATGCATTCTTCTTTATCACTTTTTACTAATCAAATTGCCAGTCACATGTTGTTTCAATCTTACTTGGAATTTGAACGCAATCGAGCTCAAATAAAACTTCACCCTCGGTTGCAAAACCCTCTTTAATTTTACACCCTATCAATTTTACACATATCAGCAATCTTCTTGGTGTTTGTTTTTCAAAAAATATACCGAGACCTTTGTCTAAGTACATAATCTTAAAAAACAGCTTTAAGTCAAAGTTTTTTATTTAACTAGCTGATTAGCCTAAATCTAAAGTCTGTTTTTTATTTCTTTGTTAAAAGAAATTTTTAACACAGACTATAATAGCTGAATAAAGTTAACAAAAGTAAGAAACAATAAAGTGGAGGAGGGTTTAAAGTGACCTTATTCAAACATAAATACTGTGCATTAGGATACTTTATTAAACACCTTGTAGCTTTACTTCAATTAAATAAAACAGTTATTTTATTATTATCGTTTTTTTGTATTGGTTGCAGTCCTTCTTTAACTAATTTATCTCCTTCTGAATTAGAGAGGAGCAAGTTAGAGGGAAATTCAGCATGGTCTGGTGGTATTCAACCAATTAATTTAGGAGAAGAAAAACAAGATAAGAAAAATCGATCATCTGATCATCGATCTCGTAATAGGAAAAATGCACCGTGGGTGAATAAATTGAATAGAACAATAGATACTCCCAAAGTAGGGAAGGGGGTTAAAAAAATTGAAAACAATAAAAGAATTATTATACGCAAAGTGAGTACAGATGAAGTCATTCCTAAAAAACCTCAATCACCGCAGTGGGTTAAAAAGTTAAAAAAACATGTTGTAACAGACCCCGGTCAAATTAGGGTGAGTAAAAAACATACTCGTTGGATAGGTAATGAGATAGACATTGTGGGTGCTACAAAGGTTCAACCTTCCGTATCAGCAAGTAGAGTTGTTTCTTCAATTACAAAATCTTCAGTTGGTATTCAAAAATCGGATATTTTGTTTGTAGTAGACACGACACCTTCTACTGACAATTTTTTAACTAATAGAGTAAAAACTGCTTTTAATGGTTTTATAGAGACATTATCTTCTATCGATTATCGGATTGCTTTTATTGATGCTAATTATGGAAAGTGGTCTTGGAAGTTTTTACATTTAGAAAACGATGGAGAACTCATTAACGGGGGAAGTATGTGGGGGTCAGATTATTCAGAAGATTTCCCTTATTATATTACAAAAGATATGGATCAACAATTTCTGTTTAACGATCCCTATCGTCCGAGAGTTCATTATAATCCTCAAACAATTTTTATAGATACTTTAAGGCACCATGAGCATGGTGAATACGGAGGCTATGATGATGAATTTATGAATAATTGTGATTTATCTCCGGGTTGTGGTGGTTGGACTATAGACAGTGAAAAACCTTTTTTGAATTTAATATCTGCTTTAAAGCACGAAAATAACCGTTCATTTTTTAGACCAAGTGCAGAGGCAGTGATTGTCATTATTTCGGATGGGGATACTTTTAATAATACGAAAGCAGAAGAGGTGATTCGTGTTTTTCAAAACACTTATGGTAATAAGAAGTTAAGAGCTTATGGCATTATTATGAAACCAGGCGATTCAGCTTGTCGTTCTAAACATGGAGTTTTGGATAACTATAGTGTTGAATTATCTCGTTTGGCAAAATTAACAGGTGGAACAAATTTTGGATTTTGTGAAAAAAGTTACATTCCTTTGGCTCAAAAAATTGTTACAGATTTTTAAATAAGACAGTTGTTTAATGTTTTATGAGTAAAAAAAATTTATTCACTTTTTTTATCTTTATTGGTGGCGATTTGTGATGTTATATACTTGTCGATTGCTTATTTTATTTTGGAAATATTGTATTGCTTGGTTTAGTTTTTGCATTGTTATTTTATGTTCTTTAGGGTGTGGTTTAGCGAGTGTTTCTCATTCTGCCTTTTTACCTTCGGATACAAGTGAATTTTTAAAAAAAAACAAACCTAAACCTGTTGCTCCTCCAACTATAGAAAAAAAAGTAGATGTTTTATTTGTAGTAGATGCTAATCCTGATTTAATGGATATACATTTAAAAAAAGTTCGACAAACTTTTAAAAATTTTATTCCCAATTTAAATTCAGTGACCTCTTGGAAACTGGCTTTTACCAATGCAGATTATAATCCAGAAGCTTTTGCATATTATCGGCATGATTTATTAGCTGGTAAAACTATGCCATTGCAAAAAAATAATAAAGCTAGTTCTGCACATTCTCTATATTCTTATTCTCCTCACAAAGAACAAATTTTTTTAAACACTTTAGAACGAGGGATAGATTTAATGAATCCTTGTAGTTTACCTCCTTATTGTCATAGCCAAGCAAAAAATCCTGTGCAATCTTTAATACAAGCGGTTTCTGTCAATCCCGATTTTTTTAGAAGAGATTCTTATGCAACAGCGGTTATTTTTACTAATGGAGATGAGGGTCCATTAGATGCGAGTATTAAATCACTTGTGCAAACAAATAGATTATCAGATGGTCAACAGCCATCATCCACCATAAGTGGAGTAGATGCCAATCCCAATCCTGCTTCTTCCAACCCAAACCCAGGTGTTCAATCCTCAATATCACCATCGCCATCTGCATCTTCATCGTTATTACCTTTATCTCAGGATGGTTATGATTTAGCTAAAGCGTTAGAAATAAATTTTCAAAAGCATTATGGATTACATAGAAAGCTTAAGGTGTATAGTATTGCTATTATTCCCGGTGATGAAATTTGTTTACAAAAAATTTCTTCTGCAAGGCATAATTTACCCGGAATATCGTATGCTCACAAAATTTACGAAGTAGTCCGATACACTCGTGGACAAATAATTAGCATCTGCTCATCAGATTATTCGAATTTAGCTCGAGCAATTGCTCAAGTTGAATAATAACAAGCCGAATAATAAAAATTACATAACGAAGATTATACAAAGATCATATAAAGATAACGCACTATTGTTATAAAAAAACATTCATTTTATACAGGCTAAGGTCTTGGTTAGGTTTGTTTTTTTATTCTTTTTAGTAGTAGTGTTTGTGAGAAAGATGAAGTTTTATTTTGTTATTTGTTTATTATTTTTATCTGCTTGTAACAATCCAGTTCGTTTTACCGCTAAAGGTAGTGGTTATATGAAGTTGGAGGATCGAAGTTGGAAAGATGAATTTTCCACTCAACAAGTTATTTTTAGACAGCCAGTTTATCGAATATTGATGCGTCCAAAGTTTTACCCATTGCCAGAAAAAAATATAAATGTATCTGCAAATTTTAGTTCTTCTGTAGAGCCTGTTGTTGGTGTGCGTTCTAATAATGTAGTGCGTTCTGCACCTATTGTAATACAACCTGTTGCTGTGGTGCGTTCTACACCTCGTTTAGTTGGTGGTGGTTTTTCTAATCGCAGAAGACTTCAAATGAGGGAAGTAATTTCTGAGAATCTTGTTCCATTAAGTGATCGATCTACAACTATTAATAATTACCCACAAAAAAAAGAATTACAGTTTTCAAATGATGCAGCAAATAAAGTTTTAACAGCTTCTGTTTCTCTTTCTAATAAAGTTACAAAACCAGTTAAACAGACGGTTACAGAAACAAAAACATTTAAAAAAGTTGAAAACATAGTTCCAAAAAAAGAAACATTTAAACCAGAAAATAATAAAATAACTAAAAAAGTATTACCATCACCAAAAAAAGAACTTCCCAAGTTAGATATTGTGTTTGTAGTGGATAACAGTGAGGGTATGATGGCTTTTCTTTTAAATGTGAAAAATAAGTTTGACGGTTTTGTGGATACTTTATCTTCTTTAGATTGGAAAATATCTTTTGTAAGTGCTAATAGCAATCATTTGAAAAGAATACCATTAGAAAGAAATGGCAAACTTTTATCTCATCCACTTTATTTAACAAAAAGGTTAAAGCATTATAAGTCTATTTTTATAGATACTTTAGGCTTTCATGAAGCTAGTAAACTTGAGCTTGAACTCTATTCTAAAAATAAAAGTAATCTTGTAGAGGCAACAAGAAGAATAAATTGTAAATTATCTCCTAGTTGTAGTCATTATTCTGTAACTCCATTAGAGATGTTACGATTATTATTAGAAGGTGATGATCAGTCATTTTTTCGCTCTTCAGCAGATTTGGCAGTAGTTATTATTTCAGATGATGATGAGAATAGTTGGACAGATGCAAAAGATGTTATGCGTTCTTTTAATCAAGCATATAGCAGTAAGAAAAAATTAAAAGTGTATGGAATTACTGTTCGTCCAGAGGATGAATTGTGTAGAATGCAATATGGTCATCTAGGTTGGGACGATTTTGATAACAGATATGGGGAAGAAATTTTTCGTTTAGTGTCATTAACCGGTGGAAAAAATTTTAGCTTATGTGATAAAAATTACACCCCTTTAGCTCAAAAAATTGTTGCAGATTTTTAGTTTTTCACTTCTTAAACAAATAAAAAACTTAATTATTATCAATATTTATATGCTTACTGTAAAAATATCGGACAGTTTATTTTTTTTAAAACAGTTTATTTTTTTAAATAAGTACTATTTTGCTATTTGCTTTTTGATCTATTTTAAGTAAAATGCATCTTTTGAACTCATGGAGTGGGTGAATTATATGATGAAATTTTTAAAAAATGATTTTTTAAAGAAGCAATTTTTTCTACTTATTTGTTTACTTCTTTTATCTGCTTGCAATAATCCCGTTCGATTTACTTTTGTTGGTCATGGTCAAGTAGATAAAGATTTAGAAACTATAGAAAAAGTTTCGCCAGATTTTTTACTAGCATCTCGAAAGTTATCGAATGGGCAGACCAGAAGAACAGTTTCTCATCCATCAGGTGTATCGGTTAATTTACTAAAAACTGTTTCTGATTCAAACTTTTTGACTTCTCAAAATAAATTAGAAGAATCAATAGAGTCAAAAAATAAAATTCTGATTGATGACAGTCCTAATAAACATCGAGCAAAAAACACTTTTGATGGGGATAAGAATAGCATTTCAGATGATGATAGTTTTCAAGTATCACCACCAATTTTTCTTCTAGATGATCGTAATATGACTGATCGTAACAATAGAATATCTTTGTATCCATCAATAATAATAAATAATATAGAATATCCAGTCTATCATGCATCTCGTAATAAGAAGACAGATTCCCATGCATCTACTCGAGTGTTGAATTTACAGCCGAAAATGCCAATACCATTACCGAAACCTAAAGTTCCAAAAAGAAACTTTTCAGAAACAAAAGATTTTTTAGTTCGATTGCCACAAAAAAAATCATGGGAAGGTCTTTCTTTTTTAAGAGATACTTTTTTAGATCTACCAAAAGAAAAAATATCTAAATCAAAAAATAATAAAACAACTAAAAGAAAATTAAAAAAAACACCTCTAAAACTTCCGAAGTTAGATATTGTGTTTATAGTGGATACTAATGAAAATATGAAACCTTTTCTTTTAAGTGTAAAAAATAAGTTTGACGGTTTTGTAGATATTTTATCTTACTTGGATTGGAAAATATTTTTTGTGAGTGCTAATAGCAGGTATTTGAGAAAAATACCATTAGAAAGAAATGGCAAACTTTTATCTCATCCACTTTATTTAACAAAAAGGTTAAAGCATTATAAGTCTATTTTTATAGATACTTTAGGCTTTCATGAAGCTAGTACACTTGAGCGTGAACTTTATTCTAAAAATAAAATTAACCTTGTAGAGGTAGCAGAAAAAATAAATTGTGAATTATCTCCCGGTTGTAGCTATTATTATTCAACTCCATTAGAGAAATTACAATTATTGTTAGAAAATAATGATCAGTCATTTTTTCGCCCTTCAGCAGATTTAGCAGTAATTATTATTTCAGATGATGATGAGAATAGTTGGACAGATGCAAAAGATGTTATGGACTCTTTGCGTTCTTTTAAAAATGCATACAAAAGTGAAAAAAAAATAAAAGTATATGGAATTATTATGGATCCAGAAAACGAATTGTGTATACCCGAATATGATTATGTATATTCTACTGAAGTTTATGGATATAGTGAGGAGTTATCTCGTTTGGCGACATTAACCGGTGGAAAAAACTTTAGTTTATGTGATAAAAATTACACCCCTTTAGCTCAAAAAATTGTTGCAGATTTTTAGTTTATTTTTTTTTTTAAAAATAAAAATGATATTATAAGGCATTAATATTAAGATTTGTAAAAAAGGAATCATAAATATTGTCACGGATTTGTAAAAATCAGGTGATTGTTTTAAAACAAATGCCTTTTAGTGAATCAGATCTTATTATAAGAGCTTTAACGCGAAAAGGTGTTTTAATTTCTCTGATTGCTTTGGGAGCAAAAAAAAGCCGTAAAAGATTTACAGGTGGTGTATTAGAACCTGGGCATTTTATTGGTGTAGAATATCGTTTGAGTCGAAGTTCTAGTTTACATTATTTAAATCAAGCATGGTTTTTAAAACGGTTTAACGGGATAAGAGAAAATTATGATCGGTTAAATTTAGCTCTTTATTTTTTGTCAATTGTAGAAAAGGTGGGTCAAGAGGGAATGGATTCACCAGATTTGTTTAATTTGCTCGGAAACAGTCTACAAACTTTAGAAACAGCTCCTCATTTAACAATTTTGCAATTTGTATTTGAATTTCGCTTGCTTTTATGCCAAGGAGTATTGCCCAAATCTTTTCACAATAAAAAAGAACTCCAAAATATCACCATGCATGAATACAGTCAGTTGGTTAATAAATGGGAAGTTTTTAAACATATAGCACAAGAAATTCATCAAGCTTTAGAGCATTATGTCCACGGCTCAACAATTAATAGCCTGACAATAACATCCAATAATTATTAGATGTTTTACATTCTTGGAGCATATATGTCATGGCATTCATAATCATAAACCCAGTAACTATGTGATAATAGTCCCTTTGAACTCCGATTTCTTTGATCGCATTCTTCAATCTTTGCTTCGCGTTCACGTATTTTTTTGGTTTTGATAGCCGCTAAAATTTTTGCTCTTTCTTTAGCCCTCGCTTCAGCTTTTCTTCTTTTTTTAGCTTTGATAGCTGCTAAAATTTTTGCTCTTTCTTTAGCTTTTGCTTCAGCTATTAAGCGATTACGTTCATCTCTAAGCACTGGAGATAAAATTCCCTTATCTGAAGAATCAATTATTGTATTTGCCACTTTATCACCTGATTTAAAAACTCCAATTCCATAATAATAGTCAGAGCAACCAAGTGACCAATTTTTTGGAAATGATGGAGACATGAAAGAAGAAAAAAACATGTCTACTGTTAAAGAAATATGCAAACACTTTTCAGGAGGAGTTTCAAAATTAATATTAATTTGTGAGCCACAGATTCCAGAGCGAAAATGAGATTCAATACTTTGGAGATGAAATATCTTGGGGGTTTGAATATTTTTTATTATATCTTCTTTTGGCCAAAGAGGATGTTCTAGCCAACGAAAATCATAATTCAATCTGTTACTAAAAGAGTGTTCTTTATTAAATAAAATATGAGATTTTGGACGAGTATAAGATTGGTTATTAGTCACTAAATATGCAATAGATAAATTAGGAATCTGAGTAACTGCTCCTAACCAATAAAGAGGTATAGGTTCTGAAGAATAACACAGTTGCATATCTTTAGTTATAAAAACTGGAATGTTAATTGCACTTTTTGGAGGTATAGTAATTAATAAAGAATTAGAATTTTTAATTAATTTATGAAATGGAGTAGATGGCTTACTAGATGATAACGAAATTAAGGAGGGTTTCCCCCACTTAATAATACTTGAGTGTTTGCTATAAAAAGCATTGTTATTGTATTGGTATAAACCAAACAAAGATATTTCATTTTTTTTATGGTTTTTCTTATAGTTTTTAATTATAATAGATAAAGAGTGTAAATAAGGGTTAACAATTTGATAATCATAAAGGTTGATATCTTTCCGATTTAAATTTGGCTCTCCATCTAGTTGGAAAGTATGATATAAAGATTTGCCCGTATTATTTGATATACGCTGAATGTTAAACTTAATAGAAGGTTTAACTTGATGATTAAGATTGATAAAAAAGAACGATATAGAAGTTGCTACAATATGCCCTCGATAAAAACCAATAATTCGACAATTTTGAATTGGATTTTGTGACATTTGATCTTCGTATAAGTTGTTATCTTTTTTGGTTTTATTTTTTAAAAATACATTAAAAGTAATTAGAGAATTTGTATTAGATCTATAAGTACTTGTAAAATAATCACATTCTAAACGAAAAGAATCCATTTTAGAAAAAGCAAATTTATCTTTTAAATGAGTTTTATCAGTTGAGAAGAAAATGTTATCATTTTTAATTACTAGTTGTTTATTTTTTTGTTCAAAAAATATATAAGGATAATCGAGAGTTATTTTTTTGAAAGTTACAGAATTAGCAGGAGATATTTGTTTCTCGACTAGGTCAATTAAGTGGTGTTTTTTATAACCAATAACGGGTATTTTTGAGATATTAAAAGTATGCAAACTATTGTTTTGTATCACAGTGAAATAAAAATCACAAATTGGAGGAGCATTATTTTTGTGTAACATTAAAACTTCTTGAGGTAATAAACTAATAAAAAAGATTATAGGTTTTAAATTTTGTTGGGTGTTTTTTTCAAAAATTTGTTTATTTTGTGACACACAAGTGGTGAGAACTTTGATTTGAGAATTTTTTAGATCTTCTGAGGTGGCTAAATGACCACTCGCCGTTTTAAAAGAAAAATTAATGTAATCGTTAATAGTTAGAAAAGATTTAGTTTTTTGATCTTTCGCTTCGTTTTGATTAAATAAAAATTTAATTTTGTCTTCATAAAAGTTTTTAACAATAGGCTCATAAAAACTAACTGGTTGCTCAATTGGTTGTGTAGAATAGTTATTCGAATCTTTACATGCATTAAATCCTAATAAACAAAGTAATAAAAAATAATTAACGGTTTTTATGGTTTTTTGATTCATTATAATTTCTCCAATTTTTGAGTTGTCAAAATAACTGAAGCAAATTTGTGTCCAAAAAAGTATTTTCTATAAAAAAACTATCTAATTAGGCAAGATTTTTTGGAAAAATAGATAAAAACTAGATTTTTTAAGATTTTAAATTAGATTCCAGCTTTATTTCTTTCTTTATCGTCTACACGGGAGATAACCCCTTCATTTAAACCTTTTCGTTTGCTTAAGTAATCAATATCATAAATAAAAGAAGAGTTATGCAAACCCGCTTTTTGCCACTCAGGTCCCATACGAATAGCGTCCACCGGACACGCTTCTTCGCAAAATCCGCAAAATACGCACCTTAATATGTCAATTTCGTAAGAAATAGGATATTTTTCTACCTCTGGCGATTCATGTTCACTGGCTAAAATTTTGATGCAATTTGCTGGACAATTTGTTGCACACAACATACAAGCTGTGCATCTCAAAGAACCATCTTTTTTGACAGTTAAAATATGATTACCTTTAAAACGAGGACCATACGAATAATGTTCTTCTGGATAGTTTAAGGTTAACATTTTATTCTTGTTAAATAAATTACAAACCATTTTTCTTAAAGTAAAAAATAAACCTTTAAGTAAAGCTGGTAAATACCATACATGTTGACGGTTAGGTCTTTTGATTTTACTCATAAACTACCTACTTTGTTTGTCCAATAATTGGTTTTCATTGTGTTTAAATAGGAATTCGACGAATCAAGTGGTTTTTTCTCTTTATCTTCCATTATTATTACCGAATCAGATAGAGATAAAGCTACAGGTACTAAGATTCGCTCTGCTTGAATCTTTTGAACATCATTTTTATAATTAGTAAAAGTTCCAGATTTTTCAAAAAATGTCTTGGTAGGAATTTCAAATCGTTGAGATTTAAAGCTTGAATTAAAAGCTGGAAGAGGATGAGCTGTCCACCAAACCGAACGCTGACAATATTGATCCAATAAATTAACCTTCTCTTCTAAGTCAGGATACACCGATTGATTTTCAGGACCTGCCACCCACACACTATCAATAAGACCTTTTTTTAACTGATCTTTTAACTGACTGAAAGAGTTGTTAAGTGCATCTTTTTTATCTAAAACTTTTAATAAACCTTTTGTATTAGGATTTTTATCTCCTCTTAATAATAACCCATCAAAATCTTGGAAGCTTTTTGGATTGTTTTTCCAATAATAAATATTTGTTTTCTGTCCACCATTTTTTAGAAAAAAAGATACTAAACTCTCATATTCCTCAGTTGTGTATTGAGCAGTTAGTAGTAGAGCAGTTTGATTTGGCTTAGATGTAAAGTTTTTTTGATTTTGCTTTAAAGCTACAATAGAAGAAACAGTTTGAACAAAAGGCACATTTTGTTCAGAAAGAACGGTTTGTTCAGAAAGAACGGTTTTTTCAGAAGAAACAGTTTGTGCATTTTTTTTACCAGATGTTGACAAAATAGCTTGTTTTAATCGCCCTTTTGGATTGGACAACTGATAGAGTTGTCTTCCCTTATCACACATCCAATGTTTGTTGATTTGTTCATTAAAGCGAGGTCGAACTCTAAATAAGCCTTCTTCGTTATAATCTATGTAAGTGTTACATGCAGTCGAACAACCAGTGCAAATACTTTTTGCAGTTTTTAAATACCACACTCGTTGACGAAATCGAAAATTTTTAGAAGTTAAAGCACCAACAGGGCATATATCGACCGTGTTTAAAGAATAATTGTTATCTAAAGGTTGGTCTTTAAAAACGCCAATTTCACTTTTATCTCCTCGGTTAAAAATACCCAACTCCTGAGTTTTAGATACTTCATCTGTAAAACGAACACAACGAGAACACAAAATACATCTTTCTGTATCCAAAACAATCTTGGGACCTAAATCGATTACTTTTCTTTTTTTAACTTTTCTTTCAGACATTCCCGGGCGATATTTGCCAAATTTCATGTATTGATCTTGTAATTCACACTCTCCTGCCTGATCACATATCGGACAATCTAAAGGATGATTAATAAGATGAAACTCCAAACCCCATCGAACTGTTTCTTTTACCTTTTGTGTTTGATTGGAAATAACCATTCCATCTTTAACTTCTGTGTTACAAGCAATTTGTAATTTTGGTATTCCTTTAATGTCTACCATACATAAACGACATACTCCCGCTACAGATAAACCCGGATGCCAACAATAATGAGCAATCTCTTGTTCAATCTTTTTAAAAGCAGATATAATGGTTGTTCCTTCAGAAACTTCCACAGGGATATTGTTAATTTGACATTTTGGCATTTTATAAGTTCCTAGATTCGTATGTTAATGTGTTTCGGATATAATATTCAAACTCTTCACGAAATTTTGTAACAAAACTAATCGCTGGTAGAGCTAAAGCATCCGATAAGGCACAAATAGTTCGACCAGTCATATTTTCAGAAATGGCTTCAATCAAATTTAAGTCTTGGATACGACCTCTTCCTTTTAAAATATTGTGTGCTATTTTAGAAATCCAACCCGTTCCCTCTCTGCAAGGAGTACACTGACCACATGATTCATGATGATAAAAGTTAGCAATTACAGATAATATGTCCACCATAGAAAACGAATCGTCTATTACAATCACTGCACCTGACCCCAGCATAGATCCTAACTCACTTAATGATTCAAAGTCCATATTAGCTTTTTCACATTCTTCAGCTGTTAAAACTGGTGCAGAAGAGCCTCCAGGGATGACAGCTTTTAATTTTCTATTTAACCTAATTCCTCCTGCAAGTTTAATTAAATCCATTAAAGGATAACCTAAAGGGACTTCATAATTATCTGGCTTGTTTACGCAACCACTGACAGAAAATAATTTTGTGCCGGGAGATTTCTGAGTTCCAATTGAGCGAAACTTCTTCACCCCATCTCGCAAAATGGCAATCACTGCAACTAAAGTTTCTACATTGTTCACAATGGTTGGTTTTCCCAAATACCCTTTTACAGCAGGGAATGGGGGCTTTAATTTTGGAAAACCTTTTTTTCCCTCTAAAGAAGAAATCATCCCCGTTTCTTCACCACAGATATAGGCTCCAGCACCTACATAAATATCCATGTCATGTGAAAATTTAGAGCCAGCAATATTTTGACCTAAAAACCCCTCTCGATAAGCCTCCTCAATAGCTTGTTCCATAATTTTTATGCATTGAGGATATTCTCCACGAATGTAAATATAAGATTTGTGAGACTGAATACCCCAAGCTGAAATCACCATACCTTCTATAAGCTGATGAGGAGCTTTTTCCATAATCAAACGATCTTTAAAAGTTCCAGGTTCTCCTTCATCTGCATTGCAAAGTAAAAAACGCTCTCGACTTCCCTTAGGTAAAAAACCCCACTTCACCCCTGTCGGAAAGCCGGCTCCTCCTCTACCTCTTAACCCAGACTCCTTTACTAATTGCACAACCTCTTCTGGTTTTTTATGCTTTAAAGTATTTTGTAATACCATATAACCACCCAATTTTTTGTAGCCAGATAAGCTTCGATAATTTTGGTTATGGTAGTGTTCAGTTAAAAGTTTATGCTCCATCTTTTTTTTCCAATAATTGAGTGATTTGTTGGGGTGCCATTTCTGGTTTTAGAGAAATTGTGTGATCATTAACTTGTGCTACAGGAGCCATTTCACATGCCCCCAAACATTCCACACGAGATAAACTCACCAAACCATCTGCACTTACTTCTTTTGGGTTGACCTGAAAATGCTTACACAAATTTTGAAACAACTCACGAGAGCCGTTCATTGCACAAGATAAATTGCAACAAACTTGAACATGTAGACGACCCACTGGGCGACGATTATATAAAGTGTAGAAAGTTAATACCTCATTAATGTCAGCACTAGGTATTTCCATTACTTCACTTAAATAAGAAACTGCCGACGAAGATATCCATCCTCCATTTTCTTTCTGTACACGATACAAGCAAGGTAAGATAGCAGATCTTTTTGTCTCATAACGGTTGAGTTGCTTTTTGACAAAAGATAAACCTTCTTTAGATAATTTAAAAGAGTCTTTGGTTTTCATCTATCGGTCCAATTCTCCAGCAATAACATTCATACTACCTAAAATAGAAATAACATCGGCAACTAAAGTTCCTTTAATCTGATCGGGAAACGATTGATAAATTGCAAAACACGGTGGGCGAACTTTTAAACGATAAGGTTGTCCACTGCCATCACTAATTAAATAAAAACCAAGCTCTCCATTTGCAGCTTCTGTTGCACTATAAGTTTCACCTATTGGTGGTCTTAACCCTTTAGTTACTAATACAAAATGTTGCATGAGTCCTTCGATGTTTCCATACACATCTTTTTTTTCTGGAAGAACAATATCTCGATCGCGAATAGTGTAATCACCAGAAGGAACATGACGAGTAGATTGCTCGATAATTTTAATCGATTCTCGCATTTCCATTACTCGAACCATATAGCGGTCATACACATCCCCCGTTGTCCCCGTTGGCACATCAAAATCCAATTCGTCATAGCCATAATAGGGATCCATTTTTCTCAAATCTAAATTCATACCAGTTGCTCTAAGACATGGTCCCGTATATCCCCACTGAATGGCTTCTTCGATAGAAATAGAACCCACCCCTTGAGTTCGATCCATCCATATTCGATTGCCCGATAATAATAACTCCAACTCATCTACACCTTTTTTCATTTCTTTACAAAATTCTAAAACTTCCTTGAACCAATTTTTTGGAGGATCTTGTGCCATCCCTCCAATCCGAGTAAGAGAAACCGTCAATCTGGCTCCACATAGTTTTTCAAATAAAGAATACACTTTTTCTCTATAAGTAAACAGATGAAAAAAACCAGTTAACGCACCCAAATCAACAGCATTGGCTCCAATGCAAACAATATGATCAATAATGCGAGATAATTCGCATAAAATCACTCGGATTGTTTGTGCTTTAGGAGGTATTTCTACTCCTAGTAGTTTTTCCACCGTTCGACAATAACCAACATTGTTCATAGGTGCTGAACAATAATTTAAACGGTCTGTATAAGGAATAACTTGATTGTATGGATGAGTTTCAGCCATTTTCTCAAAACATCGGTGAAGATAACCTAACTCGACACCCCCTCGGACAACTTTCTCTCCGTCTAATAAAGCCATAATTCTTAAAGTGCCGTGAGTAGCCGGATGAGATGGGCCAATATTTAAAGGCATTAAACAATCCTCATCTCTATCTGATTTATGGGTTGTGTGGTTTGTCTCATTTTGATCAAAGTGAATAGGTAAAGTAGTTTTACAATGTTGATTTCCATCAGCTGGATAATCTTTTCTTAAAGGATGACCTTGAAACTCATGATGAGTTAATAAACGTTTTAAATTAGGATGATTGGTAAACGAAACCCCAAACATGTCGTAAATTTCTCTCTCAAACCAATCAGCAGTTTTCCATATTTTACGAACAGAAGGAATAGTCTGATTTTCACCAACTGGAACTTTGATTCGAAGTCTCTGGCTAGTTTGAGAAGAAAATAATTCGTAACATATTTCAAACCGCTTGTCTTTTTTAGGATAATCCACTCCAGCCACATGCATTAAAAAATCAAACCAACTATTTGTTTTTAAATGCTGTAACAGAGAGATAATAGTATCTGGCTGGGTGACTACAATATTATCTCCAAAATTTTGTTGAAACTGAACAGTTTGATCGGTGAATTTTTCTTGAAGATTTTTTTTGAGAATGTTGAGGGATGATTTCATTTAAATTTTAACTTTTAAGGTTATTTTGTTAGTTACGCCACTTACCAGCTACCCAGTTTTCTTTCCAAGGTCGAGCTGTATTATCTGTGATCATTTTTTGCACAACCATGACTCCATCTAAAACAGCTTCTGGTGTCGGAGGACATCCCGGCACATATACATCTACAGGGATCACTTTATCCACACCTTGTAATACATGATAAGCTCGGTAAAATCCTCCAGTGCTGGCACAAGCTCCCATGGCAATTACAAACTTAGGTTCCAGCATTTGCTCGTACACTCGTAAAATCACAGGTGCCATTTTCTCTGTAATGGTTCCGGCTACAAGCAATAAGTCAGATTGTCGCGGAGAAAAACGCACCACTTCTGCTCCAAAACGAGCTAAATCATAACGAGGTCCCATTACAGACATCATTTCGATTCCACAACAAGCTGTGCCATACGGCATGGGCCACAAAGAGTTTCTCTGACCCCAAGCTGAAATTTTTTTTAGACGGGTAGTGAGTCCAAAAAATGGAGTCTCTTGTGCTAAATGATTGAATTTATTTTTTGTGACTTTCATATTTGTTTTCATAATGGGGATAGTATAAGGTATTTGATTTTATTCCTCAATATTTTTCAAAAGAGGTTACAATTTATGACAGTTCGTCGTTCTTCTCGTCATCGGAGACGATTAAAGAAAACTAGACAAAAGGACACTTGTAAAACATTAACTGGAGTGGTTAAAAGGCATCCGGATGGATTTGGTTTTTTAATCCCAGAAGATTCTTCTCATCCAGATGTGTATTTATCTCGTCGAAAGATGCATGGGGTGATGAATAACGATCAAGTAAAAATAGCTGTTCTTTCTAAGAAAAAACGAAGAAATTTATTAACTGGTCAAGTTTTGCAAATTATTAAACGATTTTATCAGAACATTATTGGTCAATATTCTCCTCTATCAAGCACACAAGGGGTGATTAAAGATGATAGTTTTCAGTGGGGGGAAGATTTAAAAATTTGTTTAGCTAAAAATCAAAAAATCAAAAGTGGACAGTGGGTGGAGGCAAAAATTACTCATTGGCCAGATCATTCTCAGGGTTTTACGGGTCAGATTATGGGGGAGCTTGGTCGTTTTTCTTCTGGTTTAGAAGATAATGTACGAGTGGTTCAAAAGCACAACATTCCATTTGTTTTTTCTAAAAAGGGTTTGAAGTTAGCTAATCAATTACCAAGTCAATTGCCGGCAGGTCAAATACCCAATAAAGCTTTGAAAGACCGAAAAGATCTTCGTCACTTGCCTTTTGTAACAATTGACGGAGAAACGGCAGAAGATTTTGACGATGCTATTTATGTTTCTAATGGTAACTATCGCGATCATCATCGCGACCATCGTTTTTCAGGCAAAAGTTCTCAAAGCCATTGGAAGCTCTATATAGCAATTGCCGATGTGAGTTATTATGTACTACCTCAGTCTCATTTAGACGAATTGGCTAGGCAGAGAGGAAATAGCACTTATTTTCCAAAATTTGTTGTCCCCATGTTGCCCGAACGATTGAGCAATGATTTGTGTTCGTTAAAACCCGGTGTAGATCGGTTAGTTTTTGTGGTAGAAACGCATTTTAACTCTAAGGGACAAAAAAAAAGAGACTTTTTTTATCCTGCGGTTATTAAGAGCCAAGCTCGGTTTAATTATGGGCAAGCTCAAGAAATAATGGATAAGGCATCTTTACCTAAAGAGATCATTGCTCAAAATGTTTTTAATTCAGCTGTATTGGCTCGTTGTTTATTAAAGAAAAGGTTAGAGCAATCTTTTATTAATTTAGAAATCCCCGAAACAGAAGTTCTTCTCAATCAGCTTGGAGAGCCGTTAGATATTATTCAAAATCATCGGTTATTTTCTCACCAAGTTATCGAAGAATTAATGTTGTCAGCCAATCGATCAGTTGCTGAATTTTTATTTCGCAAAAAAGTACCTTCTCTTTACCGGATACACCCTGCTCCTAAAGCAGATTCTTTAAAATTTTTAGAATCTTTTGCTGGATACATTGGGAGAAAAGTTATTTTATCACCTCCTCATTTACAGAAAAAAATTTCAAATATTATTGAAACATTTTCTAACCATCCTCTATCAGTTGTTTTTCATATTTTAGTTTTGCGTTCTCTATCGCAGGCTGTCTACAGTGCCAGTCAAAAAGATCATTTTGGTTTAAATTTTAAGTATTATACTCACTTTACTTCTCCAATTAGACGCTATAGTGATTTAATTGTTCACCGAATTTTAAAAGCTGTGTTGCGTAACAAGAAACCTCCCTATGGGTTGAAAGAACTAGAACATGTGGCGACCTGGACCAGTGCTTGCGAGCAAAGATCAGTTAAGGCAGAAAGACAGATTAAAGACATTAAAAAAGCTCGGTTTTTAAAAAAACACTTAGGAGAACAAATGGATGGTTGGATTTCTTCAGTCGTAAAGTTTGGTTTTTTTGTGAGGTTGAGAATTTATGACATTGAAGGAATGGTGCGAATAAAGAACTTACCCGGAAAATGGGATTTTGAAGAATCTTTACTACAGCTTTATTCTCAAACAACTGGAAAACGGTTTAAAATCGGAGATTTTGTGCGGATTCAAGTTATGTCTTCCAATATTGAAACCGGTCAAATTGATTTTGATTACAAACGACATTTAAAAAAATAATCTAAAAGCTTTCAAAAAAAGAAACAAACATAAAGTCTCAATTTGGGCGGTAGAACTACCGCAAGTAAACAAACCATGGCAGACAATTGCACTATGGGACAGAAAGGTCAAAATTTCAAACATACGTTTTGTTCGAAAGGTCAGTATTTGGTTAATCTTTCGAACAAAGCCGAAACTCAATTTTGCCCTCCCTTTCCCACAGCTTGCCTCTGTTATGTTTTTTTTAAGTAACAACAAACTTATAGGAAAGAAGGGGCAAAAACTTTAAACCTTGCGTTTTGTTCGAAAGGTCAATATTTGATCATCTTTCGAACAAAGCCGAAACTCGTTTTTACCCCTTCTTTCCCATAACTTTTTTACACAGTTGTTTTAACATTTTGTTTTTTAATTATTTTTTAAGTGGATAAGTGACTTTTAAATCTTAACAAATAAAAAAAACTTAGAAAAAATCAAGTTTTACATAATCTTGGACTCATTTTTGCATAAGAACTAGAGTATGAAAACTTGGTTTAAAACACAGGCTAAAAAAACATAGGTTGATAAAAGCCAGTTAAAACCTAAGTTTGAAAAAACATAATAAATATCATATAATAACAACTATGTTGGGGAGAAAAAAACTATGAAAGATGAAGCAAAATATACAAAAAAAGATGTAGAAAAACATGAAGCATATATTCGTTCGTTAGAGAAAAGCTTTCGGCAAGATTTAAACGAAATAATCGCCATTCATAAAAAAACAGAAGCAGAGCGTAAAAAAGCAGAAGCAAAGTACCGTAAAGAAGAAAAAGAAAGGCGAGCAAAGTGGGATAAGGGCATGGAGGAATTACGTGCCAGCCACAGAGAAACCGAAGCACAAATTAAAGAAACTAGCAAAGAGTTGAATAAGTTTATTGGTCAATCGGGTCATCGTTGGGGCAAGTTGGGTGAAAATTTAGTAAAAGGGTCTTTAGTTCAAAAACTTAAGGAAAGGGGTATTAAGAAGATCAACCGAGTAGTAGAAAATGCTCGGAAGGGGGATTTAGAATACGACATTATTGCTGTTAACGGCACAGAGGTTGTGATTGTAGAGGTGAAAGCAACTTTAGAGCCTTGTGATGTAAGAGATTTTATTAAAAGCATTTCGAAGTTTAAGACTCATTGGCCAGAGTATAAAGACATGGTGATTTATGGTTCAATTGCTTATTTACTGAAAGCTAATCGCGAAGCAGAGAAGTTAGCCGAGAGGGAAGGTTTTTTTGTAGTAGAAGCAGTAGAAGATGTTATTATTAAAAACAAACAAAGCTTTAAGCCTAAAGTTTTTGGTTAAGCAATTTTGAAAATGTTGAAAAATTCAGCTATTTTGTTGTTTTTTTGGATTCAATTAAATGCCTGTTGACTATCTTCAAATAATTGTTTATAAAGCGGATTATATATTCTAAAATTTACTTTTAAGGATTTTACAAATGCCGTTATCAAAATCTGTGATTGCGAGTGCTATTCAGAAAGTTGCTAGATCTCCGAAAGATACAGGTTGTTCAGAAGTGCAAATTACATTACTTACAGAGCGAATTAAACAACTTACTCATCACTTTAAAACCCATAAAAAAGATTTTCATTCACAAAGGGGTTTATTTAAATTAATTAGTCAAAGAAAAAAGCTATTAAACTATATGAAAAACACCATTCCGGAGAGGTATCAAAAAATCATACAACAGCTCTCTCTAAGAAAGTAATATTCTATGTCTTTTTCTCCTTTTAAATCTTCCCTTTCTATAGGGGGGAAATTAGTTCAAATAGAAGCGGGTGGTTTAGCTCGTCAGGCCGATGGGTCTGTTTTAATAAGTTGTGGAGATGACCAAATATTAGTGACTGTTGTTTCAGAAAGAGAAGAATCTGTGTTAGATTTCTTTCCATTAACTGTAGAATATCAAGAGAAATTTTATTCTACCGGAAGAATTCCTGGTAGTTTTTTTCGCAGAGAAGGTCGTCCTTCGCATGGAGCGATAATAACTGGTCGGCTTATTGATCGCCCTATTCGTCCGTGTTTTCCAGAAAATTGTTACTATGATACACAAATCGTTGTGTCTGCTCTCAGTTATAGTGGTCAATGTTCTTTTAATGCTTTAGCTGGATTAGGAGCTTCGGCAGCTTTGCATATTAGTGACATTCCATTTAATGGTCCGGTGGCTTTTGTTCAAGTGGTAAAAGTAGGGGAGCAGTTTATTGCGAACCCTAGCATTACAGAACGAGAAAAAGCGAGTTTAGATATCTTGGTGGCTGGCTCTCAAAAAGGTTTGCTAATGGTGGAAGGAGAGGCAAAATTTGTTACAGAAGCAGAAGCATTAGCTATATTAAAATTTGCTTCTGAACAAATTCAGCCTTTATTAGATGTGCAAAATGATTTACGCAAAAAAACTGGCATGAAGGCTAAGAGAAAATGGATTCCTTTTGAATTAAATCCAGATTGGCAGAAAACACTCAAGCAATTATTAACAGATCCTATAAAGTCAGCTTTAAATTTACCAAAAAAAGTTGATCGATATCAGGCTTTTAGAGAACTCAAAAAATCTACACAGCAGCAGTTTATTCAAAAGGATGATGATGCAGAGACTCAAATTCTGAAAAAAAAGAATTTAAATGTTGCTTTTGATACCATTAAGTACAAACAAGCTCGGTCAAATATTTTACAATCTAATCAGCGAATTGATGGTCGTTCGTTTGAGGATGTGCGTCCAATTTCTTCTCAAAATAGCCTACTCAAGCGAACACATGGTTCAGCTCTTTTTACGCGTGGGGAAACTCAAGTTCTTGGGTCTGTGACTTTGGGAACTGGGGAAGATGAGCAAACAGTTGATACATTAGAGGGGTATTCTAAAAAAGATTTTTTTTGCATTATAATTTTCCACCTTCTTGCGTAGGAGAAACTGGTCGATTAGGAGGTCAAAGCCGAAGAGAGGTTGGTCATGGTTTTTTAGCAGAAAAAGCTTTAAAAGCTGTTTTACCAAAACATGATAATTTCCCTTACACCATTCGCTTAGTGGGTGAAGTCTTAGAATCTAATGGGTCTAGCTCTATGGGAACAGTTTGTGCAGGGAGTATGGCTTTAATGGATGCTGGTGTACCTGTTAAAGAGCCAGTAGCTGGAATTGCAATGGGGTTGATTAAAGAGGGGGATAAAGTAGTTATTTTATCAGATATTTTGGGAGATGAAGATCATTTAGGAGATATGGATCTTAAAGTGGCAGGAGGAAAAGATGGTATCACAGCTTTACAAATGGATATAAAAACAGAGGGTTTGTCTTTTGCTGTTTTAGAAAAAGCTCTTCTTCAGGCAAAAAATGGTAGGCTTTATATTTTGGATAAAATGAGTCAAACGATTGATGTTCCAAAAAAGAAATTATCGCCTTATGCTCCACGGATTCAAATACTATATATTCAGCCGGAGAAAATCAGAGATGTAATCGGAACAGGTGGAAAAGTGATTAATAAAATTATTGAAGAAACAGGAGTTAAAATAGACATTGAGGATTCGGGGAAGACTTGTATTTTTTCTACAGATGAAGAGTTGCTGGCTAAAGCTAAATATATGATTGAGGGGATTTGTGAAGGAGTAAAACCAGGTAATGTCTACGATGGAAAAGTCGATAAAACTGTTACATTTGGAGCTTTTGTAGAAATTTTACCTTCTATTAAAGGTTTGGTTCATATTTCAGAAATTGGTCATAAACGCATTCAAGAAGTAACCGATGTGTTAAAAAAAGGAGATTCTGTAAAAGTGAAAGTTTTAGATGTTGATGCAAATGGTCGAATTCGCTTAAGTCGAAAAGCTATTTTACCTTCATCCAACACAAAAACCAGCACAAAAAAGTATGGTACCCAACCTAGAACTCAATCTGGTACAACAAAAAGATATCACACTAAAAAACAATAGGATGAAAAACAATTAAGAGTATTGTCTTCTCAAAATGGCAGAAAAAAAATTAGATAGTGTCATCATATCCGATCATGTTTTGTTGTATAAAAACAATTGCTTTTTAGTTGCTAACAATCAAGTGATTGGCATTAAAGATGGAAAAATTATATGTATTATTTCGGAGCTAGAGTTTAATCAAAATTCTTCTCTTTATTCTGATTGTAATGTTTATCGTTTTAAAGATCATTTACTTTGTCCGGGTTTTGTTAATACGCATACTCATTTACCGATGTCTTTGTTTCGTGGGTTGGCAGACGATTTACCATTTCATGATTGGTTGAATCGTTATATTTTACCTTTGGAAAGTCATATAGTTACAGAAGAATTTGTTAAAATTGGAACTCAGTTATCTGCTTTAGAGTTAATCCGAACAGGAGTGACAACTGTTTGCGATATGTATTTTCACAATCATGCGTTAGCAAAAGCATTAGATCAAGCTGGTCTAAGGGCTTATGTAGGAGTTGGAATACCTGCACCTTCTACTTTATCACTTAATAAGTATTGGTGGAAATTAACTGTTAAAAACTTAAAAGAAATTTATCAAAATAATTCAAGAATTCAGGTGGCTTTAGCTCCTCATTCTTGTTATGCAGTTGATTCGGATGAATTAAAAGAAATTAGTGAATTTTCTCGTACAGAAGATATTTTAATCACAATTCATGTATCTGAAAGTGAGTGGGAACAAGATACAATTTATAAAAAACATCAAAAAACACCTGTGCAGTATTTACAAAAGCTAGGGATCACAGGTCCTCAGTCTTTATTTGTTCACTGTGTTTATCTGAATAAAGAAGATATAGGTATTATGCATCAAACCGGCACAGCTTGTTCTTACAATCCAGAAAGCAATTTAAAATTATCTAATGGAATTGCTCCTATTACTCAATTAGTGCGAGCCGGTTTGCGTGTAGGTCTTGGAACAGATGGACCAGCTTCTAATAACAATCAAAACTTTTTTGGAGAAATGGATACAGGTATTAAACTTCAAAAATTAAAAGAAAAAGATCAAAGCATAAATGCCATGGATATGCTAAAAATGGCTACTATTAATGGAGCAAAAGCTCTCAATTTAGAGCAAACTATTGGCACAATTGAAGTAGGTAAACAAGCTGATCTAATAGCTATTGAACTCAATCATCCTCAAATGTTTCCTAACTATCATCCGATATCAGATATGGTCTACAGTGCTCAAGGCAATGAAGTGAGTTTTACAATGTGCAATGGTAAAGTATTAATGCTCGACAAAAAAATTAGAATACTTAATGAACAAAAAATTTACGATCAAGTAAAAATAATGGCAAAAAAAATTAAAACATTTTGTGATTCTTCTAAGGGAACGCTTTGACATTCACAGTTTATTCCCCAATTGGGAATTTTTTAGCTGTATTAAAAGATCATCAGTTATATTCTTTTTCTAAAGTTTCTTCTTATAAAAATATTAAGGTTTCTTGCTTTCGAGATAGAACTTCTTTAAATTTAAAAAAATTGATTCAAAAACAAATTCAACAATATCAATCTGGTCAATTAACTCACTTTACAATTCCTTTAGCAACACATGGCACATCTTTTCAGCAAAAAGTATGGCAAGTAATTACTCAAATTCCCTATAACTCAGTTAAAAGCTATCAATGGGTAGCTGAACAAATTGGTCATGCTCAAGCTGTGCGTGCTGTCGGGCAAGCTTGTTCTAAAAATCCATTCCCAATTATTGTCCCTTGTCATCGAGTCAGTGCTAAAACACACTTAGGAGGATATGCTTATGGAATCGAAGCAAAAAAACAGCTCCTTCAATTAGAAAAGACTTATGCAAAAAAAAACTTATGCCAAATAGAATAAATCTCTTGTATTTTCTTAAAATAATAGATAAACTTTTTTATAGAAATTATGAGAATTATTGCTATATTATTAATTTTTATTTTACCGGCATTTACTCAAAAACGCTCTTCTCGTTTAAATTCTGATGAAGTGTCTTTGGCAAACACTCAAAGAAAACCATCTTCTGTTCAAGTGGCATTAGAAGAATCTGATCAAGATGAATCGCGCTTTAGAGAGGAGTGGGAGAAGTATTCTGATTCTTCTACTTCAGATCGTTCTTCTTCGTTTTCTGAACGATCGATCAATCACAGGGATTATAGAATTCATTGGAGCAGGTAAAGGTTAAAGTTAAAACTCTTGCTCATTTTAAGGGTTTACTTCCTCAATACGAAACCGATTCAGCCAGTGGTGCAGATATTCGTGCTCAACTTGTTGAACCTCAAGTTATTAAATCTTTTTGTCGAGTGTTAGTTCCGACTGGTTTATCGTTTGAAATTCCGGATGGATTTGAAATTCAAGTTCGCCCCAGAAGTGGCTTATCACTTAGAAAAGGGCTTACTTTAATCAATTCGCCAGCTACGATTGATTCAGATTATCGAGGAGAACTTAAAATTATTATGATTAATTTATCAGATATAGAAATCACTATTACTGATCAACAGCGAATTGCTCAAATTGTTCTATGCCCTATCTTTCAAGCTAAATGGGAACTCACACAAAACCTTAGTCAAACCACCCGAGGAACAGGAGGTTTTGGTTCAACTGGAGAGCAGTAAAAAAGAGTAATAGGTGACGAAAAAAGTTATAAGTTATGGTTTTAAATGGATGTTTTGAGGTTTTGAGCTAAAAAGAATGCCGTTTTGAGTTTATCGAATAGGTGTTAGAAGTCTTTTAAATCGAATGGTGTGTGGATAGCACAAAATAGGCAAACCAAATAAAGTTTTTTCACAACTGAGCCAGACTAAGCTGGCACGCCCCATAATGTGACTCATTGGTAAATATCCCCAAAAACGAGAATCGTGAGAATTGTGTCGATTGTCCCCCATAACAAATAAATGATCTTTTGGAACTTTGTATTCTTCGCCTAAACTGTGTATTTGATCTGAATTAAAATGAGGAAGAAAAAAATCTTTTTTCCACATAATTCGATAAAGTTTTTTCTTTGTTGCTTTTGAGTTAAATGTTTTTTCTATATAAAAAGAGTAATCTTCTCTATCAGCATTTATATCTATTGGTTTAAGAGAATACCAGTTATTTGTGTTTTGTTTGTTCATTAATGAGCGCTCAAGAGCTTGCCCATTAATCCACAATTGATGTTTTGAATCAATGTAAATAGTATCTCCGGATAGCCCCACTACTCTTTTGACCATAAATTTCATTCGTTTTTTTGTATCTATTGGGCGAAATACAATTACATCTCCTCGCTGAGGCTTACTCCACCATTTAATCCACTTTTTAGTAAAAGGAATGCGTAAACCATAAGCTGTTTTATTCACAATAATATGATCGTAAATCAAAAGGGAAGGGATCATACTTCCAGAAGGTATCACATAAGGGTCAAAAATAGCCCATCGGAAGGCTAAAATCATAATGATCATCCCTACAAAAGAAAACATATATTGAAAAATTTTTTTTATAAATCTCATGAGTATTAAAATAAATCTATTAGTAGTATATAGACAAAAAACTTCGCCCCCATCTTATAGATTGTGGACGACATAAAAAATCAAGCATATCAAAAATTTGTTCACAACTCAAAAGTACTCGCTCTGCTCGACCTAAAATATTGGACTCATGGACCATGTTTTTATCTTCACCACCTATAAAAGCTTGAGAATTGTTGACTTTTAAAGAGGATGGAAAATTTCCTTCCACTAAACGAATTTGTTGAGACAAAACATTACCTCTAAAACCTGCAAAACGAGCTTGAGCTAAAACATCTACAGATAAATGAGTGAGTTGTGTAGATTGCAGTGTTTCAAAATATTCTGGATTTCGATGATCAGTTCGTAACAGAGTTCCCTTAGGAATTTTAATTTTCGGACCTCTTTGTGTTCGAAAAAAAGTAACTTTTCCCTTGGCTTTTTTTAAACCAGAAGGCCATGTTCTACTATCTTGTACTCGATCACGATGATCCCCCATTACAAAATAATAACCCTTTGGGATACGATAAGGACCAAATATTAAAGAACTCGCTCTCTTTTTTTTCAATAAAATACTATAAGATAAGTTTGATACAGTTTCTTCCCAGTGGGCATAATGATTTTTGTCTTCAGTTATTCCATTATCAGAAAAGTGTTCATCTTTTATCCATAAAAAATCTTTAGCTTTTTTTAAAGGTGGATTTTGTGGAATTTGTTTTCCGTTTAAATACGATCTCCCATTTTCAAAAAATAAACGATCCCCTGGTACACCTATTACTCGTCGAACAGATAGAAATCGAGAATCAAAAGGAGTTCGAAATACAATTACATCTCCTCGTTTAGGATAACTCCATCTGGCCAAATAAGATGAAACAAAAGGAAAGCGAAGACCATAGGCTAACTTGTTTACCATAATGTGGTCATAAGCAAAAATTGTAGGTAACATGTCAGAAAAGGGTATAACATAAACTTCTATGGCACTCCATCGTAAAATAAGTGCCAATAGAATCACCCAAATTAAAACCAAAAACTGACCAAAAAATCTGTGCAACGATTTTATCATCTGTAATAATAAGTTAATCATCTGTTTTTAATACAGCCATAAAAGCGGATTGAGGTATGTTGATTTTTCCAATCGCTTTCATTCGTTTTTTTCCTTTTTTTTGTTTTTCCAATAGTTTTCTTCTACGCGTTACATCTCCTCCATAGAGTTTAGCTGTTACATCTTTTCTAAAAGCACTTAAAGTTTCGCGAGCAATAACTCTTCCTCCCAATACAGCTTGAATAGCAATAGAAAACTGTTGTCTAGGGATGAGATCTTTAAGCTTTTTAATTAAATTTCTTCCTTTTTTTTCTACTTGGGATCGATGATGGATAAAAGATAATGCAGATATTTTTTCCCCATTCAGAAGAATATCTATTTTAGCTAATTTAGAAGGGGAGAAGGATTCAGCTTCATATTCCATGGACCCATAGCCACGAGTTAACGACTTCAGATGATCATGGAAGTCTATAATAATTTCACTCATTGGCATTCGGTATTTAATAATAACTTGTTTTCCACTAATGTATTCCATATCAATTTGTTGTCCTCTTTTGCTTTCGCAAAGTGTTAGAACATTTCCCACATACTGATCGGGAGTGTGAATAGACACTCGTGCAAAAGGTTCTTCGATCTGTTCAATTCGAGTAGGATCTGGAAGGTCAGAAGGATTATCCACAGATACTATTTGACCATTTTTGAGAACCACTTTATAGATTACAGAAGGAGCTGTTACAACTAACGATAAATCAAATTCTCTTTCTAGTCGCTCTTGCACAATTTCTAAATGTAATAAACCTAAAAATCCACAACGAAAACCTACTCCCATTACGGGTGATTGTTCCATTTCAAAAGTGAGAGAAGAATCATTTAAAGTCAGTTTTTCTAAAGCAGTTTTTAAAGCAATAAAATCTTTAGAATCAATAGGAAAAACACTAGAAAATACCATAGGTTTTAGTTTTTTAAATTTAGAAAGAGCTTTATCAGCTGGAGATTTAAAATGAGTTAAAGTATCTCCCACAATGACTTCTTGAATTTTTTTAATTCCAGTTATTACAAAACCCACTTCTCCCGCTTTTAATGTCTTTAAGTAATGGGGAAAAGGGGTAAAAACTCCCATCTTTAAAACAGTTTGCTTAGTTTGCCCTTGCATAAATAAGATTTCATCTCCTATTTTTAAACACCCTTCAAAAACTCGACAAAGAATAATAACTCCTTGATAATTATCAAACCAAGAATCAAAAACTAAAGCTTTTAAGGGGTTGTTTTCTGGACCTGTAGGAGGAGGAATTTTTTGCACCACTTTTTCTAAAATATCTGTAATTCCAATTTTTTTTTTCGCACTGGCTAAAAGAATGTCTGATTGCTGAACACCAATTAAATCTATCATCTGCTGGCTGATCTCTTTTGGACGAGCAGCACTGAGATCCACTTTATTGATAACAGGAATAATCACCAAATTTTTCTTTAAAGCTAAATGGGTGTGAGCCATTGTTTGTGCCTGCACTCCTTGAGCGGCATCTACAACTAAAACTACCCCTTCACAAGCTGATAAAGAGCGAGATACTTCATAAGAAAAATCCACATGCCCAGGAGTATCAATTAAATTCAACTGATAAGTGCAACCATCGCGAGCACAATAAGACAAACGCACAGTCTGTGCTTTTATTGTAATGCCTCTTTCTCTCTCCAATTCCATATTGTCTAAGAATTGCTCTTTTTTTTGGCGTTCTTCTAAAGCATGAGTGAGTTCTAAAAATCTATCTGCTAAAGTAGATTTACCATGGTCAATGTGGGCAATAATAGAAAAATTTCGTTTACAGTGATTGCTTTTTTTGTCCGACTGATTCAGTGGGTATCTCTATTTACAGGGTTTAAACTTGAGTTGAATTTTTGTAATCAGATGAATGGCCATTTTTTCGTGAATTTTACACATTTTAAGTTCATCTTTGCGGTGAGAACGTTGACTAGGGGTTAAAGAACAAGTTTCTAGTTCCATCTCGTAATCTAATTTGTGGGAGCGAATAGTTTCTAATTCTTTAGCCTGTTGTTTAAAAAGCTTGTTGACCTTGTGAATAGGTGCAACATCCAGCCAGTCTTTTTTAGATTTATACCATACGAGTTTTTTCTTAAAACGAGCTTTGTTCTTTGCTAGCACAAAAGATGGGTATTGAGATTCATCCACATCCAATATATTCTTAATCTTATTTAGAGAGATAATGTCCTCATCTTCCATAATTGAACGAAAAGGACCTTCCTTTTTTGGGCTAGTAGTCGTTTTATGTAATTCAATATTTGGATCAACTGGTGTGTTCACAAAAATCTCCTTTGTTTTGAGTGCATAACCTAGCAAAGTTTTTGTATTTTGTCAATTTTTTATTATAGGGCAAATATTACAAGGCAATTTTTTCTCTTTTTAAGAGAAACTTTTAAGAGAAACAAGGTGTCATTATCTTGATTATTTATATGTAGGGGTGTGAAGATAGGGGATATTTTAAATTAAGTCAAAAAGGAGTTAATGCATTGAATTCAAAAACAGTGAACCCAGAGGTGGACTCAGAAGTGAACTCAGAAAAACCAACACGAACAATATCTTCTAACTGGGGGATTTTTATTGGTTTGGTGATTGGTGCAATCATTGGTTGTGCTTTTAATATATGGGGAGAGAATCCAATTCGAGAGTGGTTGTTAAAAAATTTAATTCAGCCGGTTGGGACAGTGTTTCTGAGATCCTTATTTATGGTGATTGTCCCTTTGGTAGCCGGTTCTCTTTTAGTGGGTGTAACCAATTTAGGAAGTACAAATCTTTTAAAAAAGTTAGGTTGGAAGGTGGGATTATTTTATTTGACCACAACTTTTTGTGCAATTGTTGTTGGGCAATTATTAATTAATGTTGTTCAACCGGGAGGAGGGATTTCTGAATCAGTTAGAGAACATGCCTTAGAATTAGCGAGTGAGGGGAAAATTAGTTCTTTAAAAGCAAAGAGTGTTTTGGTAGGGCAATCAATATGGCCTGGGATTATAGATCGCATTATCCCGAAGAATATTTTAGAAGATTTTTCTAATACAAATACTTTAGCAATTATTTTTGTAGCTATTTTGTTTGGAATTGCTTTATTAGGAATGGGGAATAGTCCTCCTAAAGAGGCGTTTATTGGCTTCTTTTCTGCTTTATCTAGTATATCTGTAAAGATTGTGGGTTGGATTATGAAAATTGCTCCTTATGCAGTTGCAGCTTTAATGATCGACGCTGTGACAATTTTCGGAATTGGAATGATGAAAAATATTTTTGCCTATGTTTTAGTAGTTTTTACGGGTCTATTGGTTCAATTTTTTGTTATATATGGGATTTTATTGAAAAAATTAGTTCGAATATCTCCCATGGATTTTTATAAAAGAGCATTGCCAATTTTTTTAACAGCTTTTAGTACTAGTTCGTCGGCGGCCACGATGCCTGTTACTATTCGCACTTTAGAGAGACGGTTTGGGATACCGAAGAGTATTACCACTTTTAGTATTCCAATTGGGGTTACTATCAATATGGATGGGACTGCTTTGTTCGAAGTTATGGCAGTTATTTTTGTAGCTCAAGTATTTGGGGTGGATTTATCTTTTATCCAACACATTACTTTAGTGGCTTTAGTGTTGGTAACATCCGTAGGTGTAGCTGGTGTGCCAGGTGCATCTTTGCCAATTTTGATAGCAGTTATGTCCAGTCTTGGTATTCCTGCAGAAGGTATTGCTTTAATTTTGGGTGTGGATCGTCTGTTAGATATGGCTCGCACAGTTACTAATGTAACAGGAGATTCAGTTGCCACTTTATTTTTGGCACGATCAGAAAATCAGTTACATCTTCCTCCTTTGACTGAACATAGCTCCAGATCTTCGTGATAGATACAGTGCTTTCTTATCGATCTTATTTATTATGGTATTTTCTGCTTTTTATTTTTTGTTTAAGTTCTTATTTAACTTTTGCTTCTCCTTTACAATCATCAGATATGGATTATTATATTCAAGAAGGATCTGATTTTTCTTTAATTTTTAGTGAAAATTTTTTAAAAAATCAAAAAAGAAATGAGTTATATAATAAGTTAGAGCATACGAATCAAATTTATAAAAAACACTTTCCTGGTCAATTAAAAGAAACTCCTACTTATATTTTTGCTTCTCCATATAATCAGATATCTAATGCAATAACCTCTAGTGGACCTTTTTTAAGAGTTGTTTTTTTTCCAACTGGAGTGGCACAGCTTACTCGTTTAGCTATTATTAACTGGTTGGATACTGTGTCTGTGCATGAGATGACTCATATTTATCAATTAGGGCAAATCTCAAATGACTTAATTGGTCTAAGAGCTCTTTTTAAAAACTCAGAATTAGTTTTTGTTCCTTTTCCTGTGTTTTTAAATGTTAATATGATTTTACCTTCATTTTTTTTAGAAGGTCATGCGGCTTTACATGAATCATTGTTTTCACCTGGTGGGCGTCTTTACAGTGGTTTTACAAGAGCTCTTGTGTTTTCACAGTTGAAACATAAATATACGACTACAGAGCATTTTATTAAGAAGTACATTATAAATGTCACTAATCATCCATTCTCAATGAGTGAAAAGTACTCTCATGGAGCTTATTTTTTTAGTACCATAATGGAAAAGTTCAAATTAAAAGACATCAATCATTTTTTTAAACACCATTCAGAACACTTTATCTTTCCACTCTCTATGGTATCGGTTAAGTCTTCTTTTAAACAAACTTTTCATGTGAGTTTTGAAAGCTTTTTACATCGCTATATTTATCGATATCTTCCCTTAGCTGTTCAACAAAAAAAATCTAAATCGAAGGTATTATTTAAAAGTTTTGTTTGTCCTTCTTTTGGATGGAAGGATAATGAAGTTTTCTTTCTAACTTCTGATTTAATCAATACTCCAGTTTTAAGAGTTTTTAATCGCACTAATCATAAATGGAGTAGTAAAAAAAAAACATTCTCTTTAGGGAAATTATTTAAAATTAATGATCAGTATTATGTATCAGCTTCTCATAAGATTTCTCCTTGGAAAAGGGTATATGGGTTGTTTTCTAAAGGGATGTATTTTTTTGACTCAAAATACAAATCACAAAGTGTACAAGATATAAATCAAGATAATTGGCTTTCTATTGATACAACAAATAATATGATGACCTTTCGTTTATTTTTAAATAATAAGTTTTACGATACGGTTCACTCTCCAGCTTTATTCGATCAAAAAGGACGAATTTATTATTTTAAGCAATTTGGTTTATGGAGAGTGATGTATAGAGATCGAAAAGCTCTTTTTCGATTTAAAGGTTTTTATGGTAAACCAGTTGGTGTGGATTCAAATGGCGAAGTTTTATTTATTGCTTCTAGCCGTTTTGGTTCAACTGTATTTGCATGGCAAAAAAATCGAGGAATTTACAGAGTATCTGATTCAGATGTTATTATAGAAGCTACATTAGGTAAGAAAGATCATTTGATAACATGTGAATTAGAATCTAATTCTTATGTTTATAAAATGATACCAAAAAAACAACTCAAAGGTCAGCCGATTTTATATTCTTATCCGATTAACAAAAAAAATCTACCCTCTCTCAATCGAGATATTTTTAAAAATCAGACGGTATCTCATTTATCTCCACCAGCTGTTACTCCAGTAAGATCTACTGCAAGTAATACGTTTTTTTCTCCAGATGAGGGCAATCAATTACAGCATCAATTAACACTTCCCAAAGGGGTGAGTCGTTACAATGCATTTAGCAGAATACGGTTTAGTGGCTTAGAAATGGGAGTATTTTATGATCCCGTTACTAGATATAACAGCTTAGGAGGGATGAGTTTTAGGGATGTTTTAGATTACAATTTTTTTAATATTTTCTATCAATTCTCTTTAGATCATTATGTGATAAGTGGTAAATATTCTAATCATCGATATTTGTTCCCTTGGGATTTGAAATACGCTTATAAGCAAGGCTTTGAGAACTTTTTTGGAGAACGGGTGTATTCCTATATTAATGAATTAAGTAGTTCTACCCGTATCCCATTATTAAAAAAAGGGTATTGGTTTTCTAGTTTTCAGTTAAAAGGGACTTTATCCTCTTTAAAATCAGAATTATTAAAAAATACTTATTATTTCAGCTTCAATCCTTTTTGGCAAATTCAATATAGGAGATCTTATAGTAATTTTATTTCTCATCAGTATTTTTACTTAAAATTATCTATGGAGTATCATGCAACGGTATCGTTACAAGATAGCAATTTATTAAATAATGTTTATTCTTTTTATACTTTTCATCCGGGTTGGAATTTTTACTTCACTCCATTTATAAATTACCTATCTGCTGAAAAACTAAAATCTATTCCTTTTCGGGCTTTTAAAGATTTAAATCTTGTTCAACAGCCAGAAATAGATATTTTTTTTAATCAACAAAAATTATATCAAACCAATCATCATTTTTCTGGTGGTATAAAAATACAAAAAGTTCTCGATTGGCCAGTTTATTTCTCTCGATTTCCTTTATCCCTCATGCGGATTGCTCCTTTTACACGATTCAAATATATTGAGTATTTAGATAATGAAGAAAACGAGAAGCGATTTTTATTAGAATGGGCAGTAGGAGCTGATTTGGAGATATTAGTTCATCACAAATCGCCTTTTCGGTTGGGGATATATTACGGAATGAGTCAACCGTTTAAGCCGTCTTGGATATTAGATGGTTTGCCTATTCCTTTATTTGCTTTGCGTTTGCACTCTCGTATTTAATTTGATAAAAATTGTTTTAAGTTTGTGAAAACATATCATTCTTATTTTTTAGTATTAGATTTTGGATCTCAGTACACCTGGCTAATTGCTCGTTGTTTAAAAGAGTTTGGCTTCGATTATACAGTAGAACGGTATGATTTTTCTATAAAAAAAATTAAAGCAAAGCGACCAGCAGGAATTATTTTAAGTGGTGGTCCGAAAAGTATTTTACAAACTAATTCTCCGAGTCGTTCATTACAAGAATTAGCTCATATTGCCCCTCTGTTGGGTATTTGTTATGGTCTACAGTTGATTGCTCAACAATATGGGGGAGAAGTTAAATCTTTAGGCAATTCTTCTTATGGAAAAAAGATCATTCATTGGAAAATTAATCAAAAGAATTTAGGGATTTGTAAAAAAATACCTTGTCCAAAAAAATCCATAGTATGGATGAGTCACGGAGATTTTATTTCTCAACTACCTAAAGGTTTTAGTGTGTGTGCTGAAACTACTCAAAAAACTCCAGTTGCTATTTTCCATCCAGGTCAAGTAAATTTATCTAAGGGTAAGGCTAAGTTATCTAAAGTGTATCCAATTTTGGCTTTCCAATTTCATCCAGAAGTATCTCACACAGAAAAGGGAAAAGAATTATTACTATTTTTTACTAAACAAATATGCCATGCCAAGCTCAAGTCAAATATTACTCGTTCTTTATTGGATTCCACAACTCGTCAAATTAAAAAACAGCTGAGTTCTAAAGATCATATATTGTGTGCATTAAGTGGTGGTGTAGATTCTACAGTAACGGCTTGTTTGTTAACAAAAATATTAAATCCTTCACAAGTACATTGCCTGTTTGTAGACACAGGGCTTTTAAGAAAAAACGAATTTTCAGAAGTTTTGTTACTTTATAAAAAGATAGGATTAAATGTCCTGGGGATATCGGCAAAAAAAATATTTTTAAATAAATTAAAAGGAGTACACAGCCCAGAAAAACGAAGAAAGATAATTGGTCATCTTTTTATTGACATTTTTAAACATTATGCAAAAAAACATTCTATTTCTTATTTAGCTCAAGGTACTTTATATCCCGATGTTATCGAAAGTTCTCCTCGAGGTAGAGATGTAATAAGTTCTCAAAATTCTTCTAAACCCTCTACGCTTTCTTCAAAAAAAAATCAAAAATCCACTTTAAGTGCAGTTATTAAATCTCATCACAATGTAGGAGGGTTACCAAAAAATTTACCTTTTCGATTAGTTGAACCTCTCAGGGAGTTATTTAAAGATGAAGTACGTTTACTTGGAAAAAAATTAAAAATCCCGCGTGAACTTTTAAATCGGCATCCCTTCCCAGGTCCGGGTTTAGCTGTTCGAATAGAAGGGGAGTTAACACAAAGACGATTAGAAAAATTACGCCAAGCGGATGCCATTTATATTGAAGAGCTAAAAAGATTAGGATTATATCATCGCATTTGGCAGGCATTTTGTATCCTATTAGATGTGAAATCAGTAGGTGTTCAAGGGGATCGTAGAACTTATCGAGAAGTACTGATTCTGAGAGCTGTTACATCGCAAGATGGGATGACGGCCGATTGGTTTCCTTTTTCTTCTTCTGCACTTCATCATATTTCTGATCGAATCACTAATGAAGTTTCAGGTATTGGTCGAGTATTATATGATATTAGTTCTAAACCTCCGGGTACAATTGAATGGATGTAAAACCCATGAATTCTAAATCTTTTGTTCATCTCCATACTCATACGCATTACTCTTTGCTGAAATCGTCTTGTACTGTTTCAGGTTTGGTGGATAAATGTGTCGAATACTCTCAACCTGCCTTGGCAGTTACAGATTATGGAAATATGTTTGGAGCATTTGATTTGTATTTTTCTGCTCGAGAAAAGGGTATTAAACCTCTTTTGGGCTTAGAAATTTACTTATCCAACCACTCTTTACCAGAGAGACCTTCTCAAAGAAATTTTACTGTCCCCACAGTTGTTTTGTTAGCTCAAAATATAGAAGGATATCGTAATTTATGCCAAATTAATACCATTGCTTATTTAAAGAAATTTTATTATGTGCCAAGGGTAGACTATGATGTGCTTAAAAAATACCAATCTTCTATTTTGGCTTTAACTGGTGGATTGTGTGGAGTTGTTGCTCAAACTTATCTCAAAAAAGGACCAGAAAACGCTCTACAAACCATACGCTATCTCAAAGAGATTTATTCAGATCGCTTATACCTACAGCTTAATCGAAATGGTTTAAAAGAATGGGAAGCTATTAATAAATTTTTAATAGAAGCCAGCCGTATTACTCACACTCCTCTAGTGGTTGGAGCAGATGTGCATTACATGAATCAAAAAGACCATGTTGTGCAAGATGTTTTAATGTGTATTAACACCAACCGAACTCTATCAGATTTGGAACGGTTTAAGTTAAAATCTGATCAATTTTATTTTAAAAATTCTCAACAGATGAGAGAATTATTTAAAGATTTACCTGAAGCATGTGATACCACTTTAGAAGTGAGTGAACGGTGTCATGTGCATTTTCATCTCAAGAAGGAAGGTCGCCCAGTTTATCATTTACCTCGCTTACCATTAGAAGAGGGGGTAAAGGCTTCTCAAAAACTAAAAGACTTAAGTCGAAAAGGTTTAGAGCAGAGATTTTTAGAGATAAAAACACGGCAAAAGAGTCCAGAGATTGCTTCAAGTGTTCGCAATCACTATCAAGAACGTTTAGATCAAGAGTTAAAAATTATTATTGACATGGGTTTTACGGGCTATTTTTTAATCGTGTATGATTTTGTTCATTGGGCGAGAAAACAAAAAATTCCAGTTGGACCGGGGCGTGGTTCTGGGGCAAGTTCGTTAGTAGCTTATTGTTTGCGAATTACAGATTTAGACCCTATGCCACATCATTTATTATTTGAAAGATTTTTAAATCCAGAGCGGATTTCACTTCCTGATTTTGATGTAGATTTTTGTCAAGAGCATCGCAATCGGGTGATCGAATATGTTAGCAACAAATATGGCAAAGATTATGTAGCTCAAGTAATTACTTATGGTCGTTTGCAGGCACGGGCTGCTGTTCGCGATGTGGGACGTGTTTTAGGGATGAGTTATGCAGATGTGGACCAGGTGGCTAAACTGATTCCAGATCGTGTAGGAATTACTTTAAAAGAGGCTATTGAGGATAATGTGCGACTTAAAGAATTTATGGAAGCAGATCCTCAAGTTGATAATTTGATTCAGTTGGCTCGTCGTATTGAAGGATTAATTCGTCATGTCAGTATTCATGCTGCTGGAGTGATCATCGCTGATCATCCCATTAGGAGTTATGCTCCTTTATATCGTGGCACCGAAGGAGAAAATGTTATTCAATGTGATTTAAATCATTCTAAAAAAATTGGCTTAGTAAAATTTGATTTTTTGGGTTTAAAAACTCTTACTCAAATAAATGGAGCTTGTCAGTTGATTGAGAAAAAAAATAAGGAACCTTTTAATATACAAAATATTTCTTTAGAGGATTCGGGGATTTATCGAGTTATGCGTAAAGGGGATACTAAGGGTGTGTTTCAATTTGAGGGGGAAGGCATTACCAATTTAATTGTAAAAGCTCGTCCATCTCGTTTTGAAGATATTGTCGCCATTAATGCCTTGTTTCGTCCAGGACCTATGAATATGATTCCTTCTTATCTAGATCGTAAAAAAGGTAAGGTTCATGTGGAGCATTTATTTTCTGAACTAGAGCCAATTTTAAAAGAAACTTATGGAATTATTGTCTATCAAGAACAAGTATTGTTAATTGCCTCTAAAATAGCCGGTTATACTTATGCTGAAGCAGATATTTTAAGGAGAGCTATGGGAGAAAAAAAACCTTCTGTTATGAAGAAGCAAAAAAATCGATTTCTTTTTGGAGCAAAAAAAAATAAACATCATCTCGGAAAAGCAGAAAAATTATTTGATCTAATGGCTGAATTTGCTAATTATGGATTTAATAAATCTCATGCAGTAGCTTATTGTGTTTTGGCTGCTCAAACTGCATGGATCAAGTGCTATTATCCAGTAGAATTTTTTGCCTCTTTATTGACAACAGAAATAAACAATACCGATAAAATGGTCCACTATGTAAAAGATGCTCGCAAACATCAGATTAAAATATTACCTCCTCATGTTAATCATTCAGAACTTTCTTTTACTACTCAAGAAGATAAAATTTACTTTTCTTTGGTAGCTATTAAAGGGATGGGTCGTTTAGCTGTGGATCATATTGTTTCTGTTCGTGGAAAAGGATTTTCTTCAGTTCAAGACTTTTTTGAAAAAATCGATACGAGTAAAATTAACAAAAAAAATATAGAAGCTTTGGCAAAAGCGGGTGCTTTAGATAATTTGGGTATGAATCGAAAAGAAATTTTATTAAATTATGAGCATTTATTAGAACAAGTGGAACAAAAGAAAACAGAACGCATGACAGGTCAAATTAATTTATTTGGAGAAGAAAATCTTAAAACCGAGTCTGTTTTTTTTCGATTGTGTGAAGATTGGTCTTATTGGGAGAAACTAGAACACGAAAAGTTAGTGATTGGTTTTTATTTAAGTGGACATCCTATGGATCGTATAGATTCGCATCGTTCAACTTATCGTTGTGTCCCTATTTCCTCTTTGCGTTCGAGAGCCATCAACCAAAGATCTGTTCGAGTTTGGGGGATAATCAGTGGGTTGCGTGAAATTAAAACCCGTAAAGGTCAATTAATGGCTTTTGCTCGTTTAGAAGATAATACAGATACAGTAGATATGGTAATTTTTTCAGACATTTATTTAAAATTTAGGCAAAATATATCTTTTCAACAACCTCTATTAGTTGTAGGAAACATTAAAAGTGATAGCAATTCATCCATTCGAATCATTGTGCAAGAATGGCACTTTATTTCTATTACAGAAAACACCTTACCTAATTCAGATAATATTCAATCTAAACAATATTCTGTTCATCAAAAATCAGAGAACTACAATGTTTAAAAAAACTGCAATGTCTAAAGGTTTTATTTTATTTTTCTTTTTAAGCTTTCATATAATCAGCTTAGCTGGAGAAGTTACAATAGAGATTGAAATGGAAAAACCAAATATAAAAAAAGCTGTTCAACAAGCTATTCAAAAAGTTTCTATGGAAATGATGAAAAAATTCATAGAACCATCTAAACTAAAGGAACAAAAAAAATCAATACAACAAATAATATCAACATTTTCTAATCGCTACATTCTCTATACAAAAACTTTGCCTGCTCAAAAAAATGAAAATTCTTTTCTCATCAAAGTTACTGTTGGGTTTTCAGAAGAAAATCTAAAAAAAATTTTATTAGCAGAGGATTTATTTTATTCTGGAGTTTTTAATCAAAGAATTTTACCAATGGTATTTTTTGATGATCGAGTTAATAATGTTTCTTACAGCTGGTGGAGTCGAAAAAAACATCATCTTTCTCCTTTTTCTCGACAAATCATAACAACTTTTTATGATTATATTCAAAAAGAATTAATGTCTTATGGGTTTTATTTAATCAATACCAATATTGCTCAAATGGTTTACTTTCTTCCAAAAAAAATGAAGTTCAATCGCATGACTAAAAAAAATATATTTCCTCCAGCTCGATTCTTTCAAGCACCTTTTGTGTTAACTGGGTTAGTAGTTTTTAGAGAGTCCAATCATCCTTCGTTTGGAAATTTAAAAATAGAATTAAGTATCTATCATACTACTACAGGTCGGCAATTAGCAGAAATTGAACGGTTTGAAAAAATACCCATCCCTTCCTCTTCGTCTACCAAAAAATATAACAATCATTCTACTGGTTTACTTGCGACTTCTTTGCCAGTTTTTTTAAAAAAAAATCAACATTTTTCTAAAGGATTGGGTATTCAACTGAAGACCATTTATTCGTCTGGCGAAATATCTTCTCAAATTTTAAAAATCACTATTCAAGGATATCTAACTTATCAACAGTTTCAGCAACTAAAAAATCAAATCGTTTCTTCTCTTTCTTCTGTTCATCAATTGGTAGAACATATTATTAGTTCACGGTCTGTGACTTTTCATGCTTCTACTCAAAAACCTGTTTCGGTAATAGCCCAACAACTTAAAAAACAATCTTTCCCTGGGTTTTCTGTTACAGTCTCTAAGGTGAAAAAAGAAGAGATTGTTTTATCTGCCGTTGCAAAATAAAAAAAGGTAATAAAGAGATGTCAATTCAAATTTATTCTGTATGGAAAGGTCATATCCCTTATCAAAAAAGTATTACTTTACAACAAGAATTTAAAAAAAAAGTTAAAGATAATTTACAAATTTTTTTAATGGGATTCGAATCTCCAACTTGCATTACTTTAGGCTTAAGAGGTAAAGAACAAGATCTTAATCAGTCAGCAATAGAATATCAAAAAAAATCTATAGAAATTGTTTCAATTAAAAGAGGAGGACAAGCTACTTTACATTCACCTGGTCAGTTAGTGATTTATCCTGTTATGGATTTGCATCAGCACAAAATTCGTCCTCGAGATTTTTTAAGTTTACTAGAATTGATTACAAAAGATCTTTTAAAAGATTACAATGTGATAGCTGATAAAAAAGAAACATTTGCCGGTCTCTTTACCAACCATGGAAAGATTGCTTTTTTTGGCATTCATATATCGGAAGGGATTAGTCAACATGGATTGGCTCTTAATGTAAAAAATAACTTAAACCTTTTTAAATTAATTCGAAGTTGTGGAGTGCAGGATAGACCTCACGATAGTCTTCAAAATCAACATCCTTCCTCAAAATTTTTGTTAGAACAAGTGTTCTCTTTATGGTGTAAAAAAGCTCAAATTCGTATAGCTTCTCTGTATAAAAAAAATTATCTCAATATACAAAAATATCCATTATAAAAAATAACTTTTAAGAATTATTTAAGAAGCAAATTTCTTTTTTTCTAAAGGTAGTATTTTACTTAAAGATTTACACCAATGAATTATTTCAGAAATTTTTATAGGATGAATAGCCGTTTGTGAAACCCCCATAAAAGCTCCAATTAATTCTTGTTTAGAATAACGTTTAAACACTGGAGCAAGAGTGACATGTTGAGGAATAGGTTGAAATCCATATTTTTTAAAAAAATCTCTATGTTGTTTGTTTTCTACAACAAACCCATGGTAGGGGCGTAAAGACTTTCTGACAATTCTAAAAATAGAAGGTTCTTTTGTTTTGATAGGTTCTTTAGATCCCTCTACAGATGAATTCCATTTGAGTGGTGTGAATTGAGAATTTGCATAAGAAAAAACTATCGAGAATAAAAATAATTTTTGAGTTTGTTCTAAAAAATCTAAAATTTTTTGATCACCTGTTGGTAAAGAAGATGTTTTAACTAATTGAGAATTGGTGTTTGAAAACAAATTTTTAATTTTAGTTAAGACCGTGATTTGAGTATTTTTATCAGCTAACGGTAAATCTTTTGCTTCGTTTAATTCATTTTCTGTAAAGGAATTTACCTTTAGTTGATTGGATTCTAGTTTTTGTGCTTTTGGATTTGTTTGTTTAGACGAATTCGATGATTGGATTTGTTTCCAACAAAATTGCAACTGTTCTGGGTCAACTAAAAGGGCAACTATTTGAGATTTTGTTTGTGTTGGAGGTTCTACACAACCCGCATAAATTATGTTTTCCCATTGATAGATTGGTAAAAAAAACTCGTTCCAATCTTCTTTATTTTTAACTTGATTCCAAAATTGGAGCTGAGTTGTGTTATGATCAAAAAATTCTTTTTTTAAGATTGGAATTTTATAATAATCAAGTGCCCAATTCATGTATGACTGAACGGGTAATTTTTTATTTTTTAAAGCCCAAGATGTTATAGATTCCTCTGCTCCACAGATAGATTTCCACTGTTGGTAGTTTTCTTCAGAAATACGGAGAGCTTTTTGCCAAGCTTTTACCATTGCCATATAAAATTTTTCGGAAAAATAAATTAAGTTCTTAAAATTTTTTCTATACATATCTAAAGAATGTTATAATTAGGCCTGAATTGAGAGGAAGTTTTGTGCAAAAAAAAAGAATTTATTTAGATTATAATGCAACTACGCCTCCGGCAGAGTTTTTGAAAGACCAATGGAAGAATTGGCTAAATATTTACGGAAATCCCAGCTCTGTTCATCAAGCTGGACAAGTAGCCCGGGCACTCTTTTGGTCGAGCAAACAATATTTGGCAGATTTTATAGGTTGTCATCCTTTAGAATTGATTGCCGTTAGTGGAGGGAGTGAAGCTAATAATGCAGCTATTAAGGGTTTATATCATAAGTATTTTCCTCAAAATTTAGATAGAAAAGAAATTATTATTTCTGCAGTTGAGCATTCGAGTGTTCGAGCAAGTGTACAATATTTAGAAAAAAAGGGGATGAAAATTCAAGTCATTCCAGTTTCTAAAAATGGGCAACTAGATTTATCTTTTTATCGTTCAATTTTGAGCAAACAAACTTTTTTAGTGTCTATAATGTATGCCAATAATGAAACAGGTCATATTTTTCCTATTTCTCGATTATCTCAATTGGCTCGCCAAGCAGGAGCTTTGTTTCATTGTGATATGGTACAAGCTTTAGGGAAAATTCCCTTAAATTTAAAAGATTTAGAAATTGATACAGCCTCTTTTTCGGCACATAAATTTTATGCACTTAAAGGTCTGGGAATTTTGTATTGTCGAAAGGGTATACGACCAGACAATTTGATTCATGGCGGACCTCAAGAGCGTCAGAGAAGAGCCGGAACAGAAAACACTTTAGGTATGGCTTGCTTGGGAGCTGTAGCTCAAAGAGGAAAAAACATTTTAAGCCAATTTTCTTCAATCAAAACTCTTAGAGATCAAATGGAAGAAGATATTTTATCTAAACTCCCAGATGCACAAATTATTGGAGCAAATTCTAAAAGACTCTATAATACTTCTTCCATCTATGTTCCCAATGTGGAAGGGGAAACTGTTTTAATGAACATGGATTTAAAAGGATATTCTTTCAGTGTCGGGTCTGCTTGTCATTCGGGGAGCATTAACCCCAGTTCAGTTTTGCTTGGTATGGGGTTTACTGAAAAACAAGCACGTTCTACTTTTCGAATTAGTCTTGGTTTAAATACTCGGTTAAGTGATTTAAAAAGTTTTGTTAAAGACCTTGTCCAATCCATTCAAAGAATCCGAAAGTTTCAATAAAAATTTTTAATAATTTTAGTTATTTAGGATTTTTAGAAATTATACCAAATCAATTTAAATGAATATTTATAATTATTTTTATTAACTTTAACAATTAACTTTCCGATAAAACACATTATGGAATCTAATAAACCCAGTACGATTTTTGAATCGGCAATTAAAAGCTTTTTAGAACCCATTTGGCCACTACTGCAAGACGAAAATGTTACAGAAGTGATGGTCAATTCTCATCAAGAAATATGGGTAGAAAAGGGAGGTAAGGTCTACAAAGAAAATGCGTGTTTTGCCGATGAAGATTCTCTACGAGCGGCGGCTAATAATATTGCACAAAGTGTGGGGCGAAAAATTGATGACTCTAGTCCTCGGTTAGATGCACGCTTGCCGAATGGATACCGTATTCATGTAGTTATCCCCCCCTGTGCCAGAAAAGGTACAACAATGGCAATTCGGAAGTTTTCTTCTAAACAATTTACATTTGAAGATTACATTCGCTTAGGGGTTTTTAGTTTTGACTCAGCTAAGTTTTTAGATATCTGTATGAAATTAGGAAAAAATATTTTAGTTAGTGGAGGCACTGGATCTGGTAAAACAACTTTGCTTTCTGTTTTATGTAATCATATTCCTAAAGGTCAAAGAATTATTGTGATCGAAGATGTAAGTGAGTTAAAGATTGAATACGACCATGTTGTATTTTTTGAGACTCGCATGGCCGATGAGTCGGGGAAAGGAGCTGTTGGAATTCAAGATTTACTAAAAAGTGCCCTTAGATTAAGACCCGATCGAATTATTGTTGGAGAGGTGAGAGGAGGGGAGGCCTTGGAGTTAGTTCAAGCAATGAACACAGGTCATAAGGGTTGTTTGGGAACTGTTCATGCCAATTCTCCACACGATGCAATTGTTCGGCTAGAAGCCTTGGCTCAAGGAGCTGATTCACAGCTGAGTGAAAAAGCTTTACAGCATCAAATTGGAGCAGCAGTGGATATTATTGTTCAGGTATCTCGCTTTCAAGATGGTTCTCGAAGGGTATCAGCGATTGGAGAAGTGTTGGGAGTAAACGATAAAGGAATCTACGAAGTTTATAATTTATATTCTTTGGATCGTCTGATTAAAAATCCAGATGGGACTTTTTCTGGGCGAATTCAACCATGTGGAGTGGAACCCAGTTTTATGAGAGAAATTATAGATCACCAGTTTTCTTTCCCTAAAGAGAAATTTCGAAAACCTAATAAAATAAATACGGTTCCAGCTGCCTAAAACTAAATTTTAAAAGTGGAAACTCCTAATGTTTAACTGTATAGTGGTTAGACCATGCGGGTTAGTGGCAAAATCACTCATTCTTTTTATTGTTTTCTCCGAGCGAGAGGATTTGATGTATCTCGTTTTTTTGAATTGACGAGCATGGAAATGGAGTTTCTTAAGGATAACTCTCGTTGGTTACCAGCTAACCAAGTGGAATCTCTCTTAAAAAGGCTTTGTAAAGAATATGCAGGTTATTTTGTGGATCAAGATTTTGTTGTGTGTGTGGGCCATGCTTGCTTTGATCTGAACTCTTGGGGAGAGCTAGATAGTGTGTTGAAAATGAAAAACACTCAACCTGTTTTTTCTCATTTACCAGTTCTTATGTCTTATTTTCTAGAAGGTTTTAATTGGGTTGTGGTCGAAAATAAACCAGGTTTTTTAAGTTGCCGTTGTAATGTTTCTTCAGAAGATTATCCGTTAATTACAGAATATTTGCGTGCTGTTGTGGAAGTTTTACCACTTTATACTAGAGAACAAACTGCCTCTGTAAAATGGATTCGCCATTACATGGAAATTCGTTGGGAAGCTACTAGCCAAACTTCTTTGTTTAAATCAGATGATCATTTACACTTTAAGCCAGAATTATTAAGAGATTTTCGACATTTTCTAGAAAAATTGGAAAAAGAAATGTATCTCCAAAAAGAACGAATTAAAGCACAAGATCGAGAAATTGCTCAATTGAAAGATCAACTATTATCGCAAAATATTAAACAAAAAACAAACTGAATGGATTAAAAATGCCAGTTATTACAAGTATTTGCGGGAGAGAGATTTTAGACAGTCGTGGAGAGCCTGCATTAGAAGTGGAGTTAACTTGGGATAATTGTGCATCGGCTAAGGCTGCTGTTCCTTCGGGAGCATCTACTGGTTCTTTTGAAGCTTTAGAGCTTAGAGACAACGATCCTAAACGATATTTTGGGAAGGGTCTATTAAAAGCTTTAACTCATTTGGAAAACATATCTGATCGCTTAAGAGGTTATCCGATCGATCAGTTATCTGCCTTAGATACTTTATTAAAAGAGTTGGATGGGACAGAAAATAAATCCCGATTAGGTGCTAATACGATTTTATCTGTATCTTTAGCGGCGGCAAAAGCAATGGCTAAACTTCATCATCAAGAACTTTTTGAATATTTAGGGCAAGGACCTCCTGTTCTACCAGTTCCTTTGATCAATGTTTTAAATGGAGGGGTGCATGCGGACAATAACCTCCATGTGCAAGAGTTTATGATTGTTCCGTATGGTTTTGATTCTTTTCGTAGAGCTTTGCAAGCGGGATCAGAGATTTTTCATACATTAAAATTGATTCTAAAAGAGCAAAAATATCGTACAACTATTGGAGATGAAGGAGGTTTTGCTCCCGAATTGTCGGATCATGAATCGGCGTTAAAGCTTTTATTAAAAGCTATTAAAAAATCGGGCTATTCTTATGATAATCAGGTGGCTTTAGCGATTGATGTAGCCGCTGAAGGGTTTTGCAAAAAAAAATCATCTCATTCGTCCAACGATCTCGTAGAATATGTGTGGGAAAACGAAAGATGCACGGCTCGAGATTTAGTGAATTTATACAAAGATTGGACGAACCGTTATCCTCTTATCAGTATAGAGGATGGGTTGGGAGAAGAAGACTGGGAAGGTTGGGCTTTACTCACTAAAGAGTTGGGGCAGAAAATCCAATTAGTTGGAGATGATTTATTTGTCACTCACCTCGAAAGATTAAAAAAAGGCATTCAAAAAGAAGTGGCAAATTGTTTATTGGTTAAAATTAATCAAGTGGGAACATTGAGTGAAGCAAAGCAGGCTGTACATTTGGCACATAAGCAAGAATATGCTTGTTGTGTTTCTCATCGTAGCGGTGAAACCGAAGATACGAGTTTAGCTGATTTATCGCTTGCATGGAGTGCGGAGCAAGTTAAAACTGGCTCTGTATGTCGAGGAGAAAGAACTGCTAAATATAATCGCTTTCTTCGGATAGAAGAAAAGCTAGCTGGTCAAACTTCTTTTGCGGGAGCTAAAGCTTTTCAATATCTTGCTTGACAAAATTAACTCTTTTGCTTTTTGATAAGACCCTTATGAAATATTCAATTATTCGTCTTATTCGCTTTTTGTTACCCATTTTATTGGTTTTGTTTGTTGTCTATTATTATCCTAGGCGATTAAAAGATATTTTTGGTGAAGATCATTTTTTACTTCCCTATTTGTATCTTTATGGCTTAGGTATTCCTTTTTTTATTTTCAACATGTATTTAATGATTCGTTACAAAGGTTTGCAGTTACATATACCGGGAGAAAAAAAGTGGATGTTAATTTTTATTTGTGGCTTGATTTGTAGTTTTATTTTGCATAGTGTGTGGATTTTATTGGCTACACAAATTCCTTTTAAAGGGTTGGTATAAAAATAACATAGAACTTATTTTTGGAATATTATGGATTTTAGTTATCATTTTCCTGCTCAAACTGTTTGGATTGTTTTTGGGGTTATCCTTTCTTATTTTATATTTATTTTTTGTGTAGGGATTTATTTTTCTCGATTTAGCTCTAGTATTAATGATTTTTTCTTCAGTGGACAGCGGTTTTCATGGTGGCTTCCGGCATTTAGCATGATTGCAACTGGTATTGGTTCTTATAGCTATTTGAAATATTCCCAACAAGGTTACGAAACGGGGATGAGTAGCACAATGATGTATATGAACGAATGGTTTGTATTACCTATTTTTATGTTTGGATGGCTTCCCATTTTATATTATGGGCGAATCAGATCCATCCCAGAATACTTTGAAAAACGATTTAATCGAACAGCTCGTTATGTGGCAGTTTTTTTAATTTTATCTTATATTTTTTATTATATTGGCTACAATTTATATACTATTGGGTTGGCTTTAGATGGATTATTTGGGTTCCATCCTCTGTATTCTGTTCCGTTGATTACTTTAATTTTAGGTTTATATGTGACCTTTGGTGGTCAAACAGCAGTCGTTTTAACTGACTTGTTTCAAGGAGTTATGCTTTATTTAGTAGGTTTTTTAGTAGTTGGATTTGGTTTCTATGCTTTAGGTGGTTTAGAAGAATTTTGGGGATATTTACCTGTCTCTCATCGCTTGCCATTTACTCCTTTAAGTACAGATCCTTATTTTAATTCGGTGGGTGTATTTTGGGGAGATGCTGTAGTTGGTAATTTGGGTTTTTTATTAATGAATCAAGGGATTTTAATGCGCTTTTTATCTATCAAAAGTATGAAAGAAGCTCGAAAAGCTGTTATGTTTAATGTATTAGTTTGCTTACCTTTTGGAGCTTTAACTGTGGGGGCAGCTGGTTGGGTTGCTAAATCTATTATCACTAAACAAGCTCACATAGGAGGGGCATTAGCTGGTTATGATTCTTTAAGTATTTCAAAAAGTTATTATGTTTTTATTGATGTTATTTTTGAACTTTTAAAGCATCACGAAATTTTATTAGGCTTTGTGGTGGCGGCTTTATTGGCAGCTTTGATGTCTACGGTGGATACTTTAATCAATGCTTCAGCAGCTATTGGAGTTTATGATATTTATAAGCCTTTAACGGCTCCTAAGAGTGAACGACATTATTTAAAAGTAGCTCGTATAGCTTCTGTATGTGTGATTGCTATTAGTTTGCTTTTAGTGGTGTGGTTTTTTCGGCAAAAAGGGACTTTAATGTCTATTCATAACAAAGGAATTATGACTATTATCCCTCCAACTGTGGTATCAGCTATTATTGGCATTTTTTGGTCTCGTTATAATGCTCGATCGGCTGTGATTGCTATGGTTATTGGTTCAATAGCTACTGTTTTAACTGGTTTATTTCCTCAACCTGTGATTTATTTGAGAGAATTTTTTATGGGAGCAAGTGTAGGGGATCCTATTTATTTTCGAGCACTTTTTGGAGCATTGCTGACAGCAAGTGTTGGTATTACTTTAAGTTTTTTTAGTTCTCCACCACCACTTAAAAAAACAGAAGGTCTCACCATAGATACTTTAAATAAAACTTTATTATCATTTAAAGGGAGTACTCCTAACTATGCACTTGCCAATCCGGTTAAAAATTTACAATTGCAAGTGGATGACAAAATTCCAGAAGGTGGAATTTACCTTTCCCAATTAGTTGGAAAAAAGTTAAAAGCCCAATTAGGGGATATTGTGTATATAGCAGATCAAAGATGGTATTTGGGAGGAGTACGTTCTGGGCATTTTCGATTAAAAGGTTTTCATAATCAAGATGAAAACAAAGTGCATCTTTCTGAGAAAACTCTTCAAACTTCTTATATTGACTTAAATAAAAAAATATTTATAGAAAAAATACTGTAAATTTTATAATAAAGGTTGAATTGTGTTAAAGAAAAAAAAAGCTTTTGACAAATATTGGCATTATTTGCATTCAGTACAATCTCCAAAGCATGATGTTAAATTTATTCAAAAATGTTATCAACAGTTGTCTAACAAGCAGCCTCGTATTTTTAGAGAAGATTTTTCTTTTACTTTTGCTATCAGTTGTGAGTGGGTGCGTTTAAATAAAAAATATAAATCCATTGCTGTGGACTGGGATCCAGAACCTTTAGAATATGGAAAAAAACACTATTTATCTAAACTCAATCTTCAACAGAGAAAGTATATAGAAGTTATTTGTTCTAATGTATTAAATAAAAATCTTCCTTCTGCAGATATTATTGCTGCTTTAAATTTTTCTTATTTTAGTTTTAAAAGTAGAATAGAAATGAAAAATTATTTTTCTAACTGTTTTAAATCTCTTCGTTCAAAGGGGATATTAGTTTTAGATTGTTTTGGTGGAAGTGATTGTTTATCTGCTAACGAGGAAATAGAAAATTGTGGAGATTTTACTTATTATTGGGATCAAACTAATTTTGATCCCATTTCTCATCATTCTTTATTTTATATTCATTATAAAAGGAAAGGGGAGAGAAAAAGAAAAAAAGTTTTTACTTATGATTGGCGTTTATGGACAATCCCCGAATTAAAAGAAATTCTACACTCGGTTGGGTTTCGCCGTGTAAATGTGTATTGGGAGGGAACTCGAAGAGATGGTAGTGGCAATGGGCGTTTTATCCCTTCTAAAAAAGGAGAAGCATGTGAAGCCTGGATTGCTTATATTATTTCTGAAAAATAGTTATCCATTAGGGGTAATTTTACTTTTTGGAATTAATATTTCTTGTGTAAAAAAAAATCGATTATCTGATTTACCCTTAAAACAAACTTTGCGTTTTACGATTACAGCAGAGCCTCCTACTTTGGATTGGAATCGATCAGTCGATACAACTTCTGGATTGATTTTAAATAATATTATGGATGGGTTAGTTGATTATAATTTTTCTAATCCTCATCCTCAATTATCTCCGGCATTAGCTGAAAAATGGATTTCTTCATCAGATAATAAACATTGGACTTTTTTTATTAAAAAAAACATCTTGTGGAGTGATGGAAAGAAGCTCACTTCTTATCACATTCGAGATAGTTGGGAAAGATTGCTCAATCCAAAAACAGCTTCTGAGTATGCTTATTTTTTATACTCGGTTAAAAATGCAAAATCTTATAATCAAGGGAAAATTACTGATTTTTCTCAAGTTGGAGTTAAAACAAAAGGACCATTTCAATTACTTGTAGAGCTTCGAAGAGGGTTGAGTTACTTTCCTTTTTTATTAGCTCATTCTAGTTTATATCCTATTCGAAAAGACATTATTAAAAAGTATGGTAATAAATGGACTCATCCTAACAATCTGATTAGCTTAGGTGCTTATCAACTAAAAAGCTGGGAACATGATCGCCGACTAGTTTTAAAAAAAAACCCTCAATATTATTCTTCCATTCAATCTTCTGTTAAAAATATTGTTATTTATATTATTGAAGAATTTACAACTGCACTTAGTCTCTTTGAGCAAGGGAGGCTAGATGCTATAGGGGGTATTCCTTCCAGAGAATTACCAATTTTGAAAAAAAAACCAGAATACAAAGAGCAAGATATATTGGCTATTTATTATTATGGAATTAATATAAGTAAAAAACCATTTAGTGATGTGCGTATTCGAAAAGCGATTAACTATGCAATTGACCGCAAAAAAATTATTCAATTACTAAATAATAGTCATGTTCTTTTAACCGGCTGGATCCCCAAAGGTCTTTTTGGTTATGATTCTTCTTTAGGTTTACCGTTTAACCCTCAAACTGCACGAATTCTTTTGCAATCGGCTGGTTATTCTAAGCAAAACCCTTTCCCAAGAATTACAATTTCTTATAACACTAACGAAGATCACAAAAGAGTAGCTGAAAATATCCAAGCTCAATTAAAAAAAAATTTAGATATTGCTGTAGAACTGATTAATCAAGAATGGAAAACTTATCTACAAAGTCTTAAAATTGGTAAACATGATATTTATCGGTTAGGTTGGCAAGCGGATTACCCAGAACCTCATACTTTTATGAATTTAATGTCTGAATGGTCTACAAATAATCACACTTTTTGGAAAAACAAAAACTACGACTCTCTAATTAATTTAGCTTTGGCATTGCCTAATGGAATTAAAAAAAAATCTCTTTATCAGAAAGCTCAAAAAATTTTAGTAGAAACAGAAGTTCCAGTAATTCCCATTTATTCGTCTCGTACACATTGGCTTATCCATAAAAGGATTCGAAGTTTTCCACTCAATATTATGAATAAAATTCAATTTAAAAAGGTGGTGTTTTATTAATAATTTATTAATTAGTATACCTATATTTAGTGGTTTATGGGTACTTATTTTAGGTTTTTTAAACTACGAAACCCCTTTATGGTTAAAAATATTTTCTACTATAAGTTTTATTAGTTTAATAGGTTACTACATTATTTATCAAAAAATGTTAAAATATTTTTTTAAAAGAGTAATAGAAGCTTTAATTGCTTTAGTGATAGTTTCTATTGTAACATTTGCTCTTCTTAGAATTTTACCAGGAGGACCATTTGATAGAGAAAAATCTTTACCTCCTGAAATTCAAGCAAATATAGAAAAAAAATATCATTTGGATCAACCGGTTTGGAAACAGTTTTTTTATTACTTAAAAAATTTATCAAAAGGGAATTTAGGGGAATCTTATAAATATGTTGACCGTAATGTTTCAGATATTATTGCTGACAGTTTACCAGTATCTGCACAATTAGGTTTATATGCTCTTATTTTAGCTTATTTATTGGGGATTCCTTTTGGAATAATAGCTGGATCTAAGAGAAATACTTGGATGGATTATACTTCTATGATGATGGCTATTAGTGGAGTATCTTTGCCTGTATTTTTAATAGCACCTGTTTTTATTTTATTTTTTTGTTTTTATTTAAATTGGTTACCTCCGGCCTTATGGGAGGGGTCGAGTTATTACATTTTACCTTTAGTGGTTTTGGGGATACGACCAGCGGGAGTCATTGCTCGTTTAACCCGGTCTAGCGTATTAGATGTGATTCAATCTGATTATATACGCACGGCTCGTTCTAAAGGACTTTCCAATTGGTCTATTTTATATAAACATATTTTAAAAAATGCTTGTTTACCGGTGTTAACTTTTTCGGGTCCTTTAATTGCAGGGATTTTAACCGGATCTTTTATTGTAGAACATATTTTTGCTGTTCCGGGTATGGCAAAACATCTTGTTTTAAGTGTATCCAATAGAGATTACCCTTTGGTATTGGGGTTAACTCTTGTGTATGCGACACTTTTAATTTTTTCTAATTTAATTGTAGATTTATTGTATAGCTATTTTGACCCTCGTATTAGGCTTTTTTAAAATGAATTTTTTTTATGAATTTAAACAAAACTCAAGAGTTTTGTTTTGTTTCTTTTTAATTGTTTTAATAGGGCTAATAGGTCTTTTGGCCCCTTATTTAGCACCTTATACTTTTGATGAACAATTAGAAAACAAAATACTTTTATCTCCTTGTTTAGAACATTGGTTGGGAACAGATAGTTTAGGGAGAGATTTACTTTCTCGTTTAATTTATGGTTGCCGTATTTCTATGGCTGTGGGGGTAGGAACTGCCTTTATTTCTTTAATTTTAGGAACTTTATATGGAGCAACTTCTGGATGGATAGGAGGTCGAACAGATGCTCTTATGATGAGAGGTATTGATATTTTATACTCTATTCCGACCTTAGTGTTATTAATTTTAGTTAAAGTTATATTTGATTCGGTTATTTTATTTGAAAACTTAGAATTAAAAGCTTTAACAGGTATTTTAATCGCACTGAGTTTAGTGAGTTGGGTGAGTTTGGCACGAGTGGTGAGAGGGCAAGTTTTACAAGTTAAACAAAATCTTTATATTGAAGCGGCTCGCTCTTTAGGTTTAAATGGATGGACCATTATTTATCGTCATATTTTTCCCAATATTATAGGGTCTATAATTGTCCTTTTAACTTTTCAAATTCCAGCAAATATTTTATTTGAAAGTTTTTTAAGCTTTTTGGGATTGGGATTGCAACCTCCTTATAGTTCTTGGGGTGTGTTAGCAGAAGAAGGGTGGAAATCACTTAGAAGTTACCCACATTTAATGATTGCTCCATCTTCTGCTTTATTTGTAACTATGATGGCTTTTAATTTATTAGGAGATGGATTGAGAGATATTTTAGATCCTCAATTGACAAAAAATTAAGAAAATCCAGGTATGAGTTGTTTTTTTAATAAATGAGGTGGTGAGTGATTCCATAAACTTAGAACATAACCACATTCGCCAGATCCTGTTGGTTTAGCTGCTAAAGCTCCTTTTTGTTTTAATTCTGCAATGTGTTTTTTCATTTCTTTTCCAACTAAATTCCATTCTAAAAAACATTCTTCTGCTAATTCAAAAGATTTTTGTAAAAAATTTAATCTATTTTTTTTGGTCATTGTTTTTTCTGATAAGCTTTTCTTTGCCAATAGCACAGCTTGGTTCATTTTTTCGATGTAAATAGAACAAGCATAAGTTTTTTTCCATTTTTGGACATTCGTTTTTGTATCACCTTTTTGGCTTGAAGATGGAACAGTTGATAAAAAAATTAAAGGTTTCCATTTTAAATGTAGAGTTTGAAGTTGAGGAGTTTTTGATAAAAGTAAAGAAGATTTTTTTTGATACAAAAGTGGTTTTTGATTTAAAACACCTGCAATATCTAAACCACTACTGTGAGAGTGTAATGTATTTTCTAATGAATGGCAGAATAGAAATAGGTCACTTTTTTTGAGCCAACCGATACTTTCTAACAACCGCCCAGACAGAACACATACACTTGCTGAAGCACCTAAACCCAATCCAAAGGGTAGACAAGAAAATAATTGTATGGAAACAAAAGGGAGATCTTCCCATTTTTTAGATAATTTTTGTAAGGCTCTTTTAAATACTTTGTAGAAAACTTTAACTGCTATAGGGCTGTTATCGTAAAAAATAGAATTTTTTTGAGAAAAATTCTTATTAAAAGAATCTGAAAATACTTTGCGGTTGATAAAATTTTTTTTAAATTTAGAAAATGTTATTATTTTTATAAAACAAGAAGACAAAGGAAACACTAAAGCTGGATAATTTTTTAGTACACTGTATTCTCCAGCTAAAATCCATTTACCATAAGTGGTTATTTTTTTTTCCATTTAATTTTTTTACTAAAAAATAACAAAAAAAGCTATAAATAGATTGGTTTTTATTTTAATTGACTGTTTTAAAAAAAAATCGTATAAAATGACTATGCGTAAGAAACAAAAACGAGTTTTAGTGGCCATGAGTGGCGGAGTAGATAGTAGCGTATCTGCAAGCCTATTACTGGATCAAGGTTATGATGTGGTTGGAGTCACAATGCAAGTGTGGGATTATTCTCAATCGGAACATTCTTCTTCTAAAAAAGAAGAAGGTTATGGAACTTGTTGCTCGAGTGTAGATGTAGAAGATGCTCGTGCAGTTTGCCAGCATTTAAATATTCCGTTTTATGTTTTAAATTGTGAAGATCGCTTTCAAGAACAAGTAATCGATCGATTTATGGACTCTTATCTTAATGGTAGAACTCCTGTTCCTTGTGTAGATTGCAACACTTATTTAAAATTTGGCCATCTGGTTAAAAAAATGAAAGAACTGGAATGTGAATATTTGGCAACTGGTCATTATGCTCAAATAAGAAAAAATAGTCATGGCTTATATCAAATTTATCAAAGTGCAGATGATTGGAAAGATCAAACTTACTTTTTATTTACTGTTCCTCAATCGTTAATTTCTTCTTTAATGTTTCCAATTGGTGGCATGGATAAACAAGAAGTGCGTAAAATAGCTTATAAAAAAGGGCTACACAATGTTTTTGGTAAAAAAGATTCTACAGGATTGTGTTTTGTTGGATCTGGTAAATATTCGGAATTTATTAAAAAACGGCTCAATAGCCAGACGACACAAAACGGAGTTATTAGAAAATATCCTACTAAAGAAGTTATAGGGACACACACGGGTTTGTATCAATTTACTTATGGACAACGCAAAGGTCTAGGTTTGTCTTCTCATCAACCCCTGTATGTGATTAAAATAGATATTGCAAGTAACACTTTATGGGTTGGGGAAGAGAAATATCTTTATAGCAATCAATTTGTGGTAGAAGATTGGAATTGGTTAGATAAAGTAACAGAGGGGGAGCGATTAAAAGTAAAAATTAGATTTCATCACCCTGGTTGTTGGGCTAGGATTTATCAAACTCAACCAAATAGAGCGAAAGATAAACTTAATCAAGAAAAAACATGGAAGTTAAAAGATGGTCAGTGGGTTTTAAAGATGGAACAATCACAAAAAGCGGTTACTCCGGGTCAGGCAGCTGTTTTATATAGAGGTAATCAGTTGATTGGAGGAGGACGCATTGTGTAATAAACGAAACAAATAATAAGGAGAGTGTTATGAAAACAAAAAATATTACCAAAAAAACATTATTAGGCACAAGACAACATTTGTGGGTTTTTTTATTTATATCTCTTTTTTTTCATCCTATTTTTTTATTTGCTAATACTGCTAAAAAAAATACGGCTGGTGCTGTTTCTGTAACTGTTTCAAAAGCAACTATTGTTGAAAAAAAAGTTACTAAAAAAAAACTTTCTAAAAAAATACTTGTTAAACAAAAGAAAGACTCCAAAACTTCACCGCAGGCTAAGCGTGTTGTAAATAGCGGAGATTATATTTCTAAAGAAGAAATTCTTGGGAAGGATTATTATAAACCTTTTGATTCTAAAAAAGTTTACACTGTCATCAATCCTTTAATAGATAAAATTGCCAACTTATGTCAATACAAAACTTTAGAAGAAAGAGTTGTTCAGTTTAAAAAAGCTATTAAGCAATTAAGAAAATCGATACCAATTTTTTTAGAAAAACATAATTTGCAATCAAATGATCATATTTTTCTATTAAGCATTCAATCTTATGTTGTGAAAATTTTTTTTCCTATAGATAAAAAAATTCTCAAAAAAATTAAAACACAGCAAGTGTTACTGGCTAAACGATTTTTATATAGCTACCAATCAGCATATAATTTAGAGACTGAAGGTGGTCCCTATTTTAATCATACATGGGCAAAAAGAATTTATACAGGATTAAAATGTATAGAAAAAAGTACTTTAAATGATGATAATATTACTAAAGAATTAGTAAAAATTTTGCCTCAAAACATTTAATTGTATTTATATTCATGCATTATTTTAACAAGTTATTTTTTGTTGCTATAATTTTTTGGAGTTGTTTACCTATTAATAGTGCTTTTTCTACATCTCGTTCATCTAAGTTTGGTCCTTATGAAAAATGTAATTGGAAAAACAAATCTTATACGGATCGTTTAGTTAAGGATAGCCAATTAAAAAAATATGATCGTCCGCAAGCAACATTTATATGTTTTAATTGTCTTAAAAATCAACTTTTTAATCCTGCTACTTGGGAAATTCAAAGATTACAAAATATCAGTCAAGGATTAGTGGGGGATCAAAGATCAGCAGATATACCTTCTATGTGTTTTTTAGCTGGGACTTTAAAAGCAAGAGGAAGGAGATGGGCTGATGATGGGAAAGGGCATTCTTACTATTATTGCCCTAACTCTCGTTCTAATCAAATCAACCGTTCTATGACATTTAGTAACTGCTCTAGAAGAAATAGACATGCCTGTACTTTGCATGAGCCTTTTGTTCGTAAAGTTGGAGTTCATTATAGAAATATTCCGATTAGAAAACCGTGTTTAAATCAAAGTTATATTGATATGACAGCTCGTGCATTTAATAAAACAGCTGATTGCTTTGGGTATAAAAGTTTGGAAGATAAAAAACAATTGTTTGCTGTCATGAATCATGAATCAGCTTTTATTTTAAATAAAAGAGCTAATCCCATTAATAACATCCCTAATACGGCTCGTTGCTACGGGCAAATTAAAAATGGTATTATTGAAGATATTAATAAATATATTCTCTATCCTCGTCCAGAATGGAAACGATATAAACAAATTTATAAAGATGTAATAAAAAAGTGTCCATCCTTAAAAAGTAAAATAATTTCTTTATCTGGAACATGTCAAAAATCTACTGCTATAAAATACACTGCTTGTTTACGAAAACAAACAAATAGTTCAGCTCTTAAATGTCAAACTTCTCAAGATCCTTACTCTTGTTTATTTTATACTATCTATAATTTTAAAAACAATCAAGTTAAATTTGATAGAATTATGCGAAAAAAATCACTTAACAATTATAAATTTTTTAATAATCGATTAAATACAGATTTTAAACTGCCTGTTCAGTTAAACGAAATGGTATCTGTTACAGGTACTATTACTGTCAGAGGTGTTAAACGAAAAATTAATTATGTTATGAGAGATAATAAAGAGATTTATAGTGTTTTTGGGAAAAGTCATGTCAGGTATAATATTAAAAATTTGAAAATTAAAAAGGTAAAACTTTTTAAAAAAAAAGAACTCAAATGGGCATTTTCTCATTTGGCACATAATGGAGGTCAATCAATAATCACTACTCATTTAAAGGATTTTATTCGAAATTTAAAATATAAAATCTCAATTAATAAAATTGCTCAAGCTCGTAAAAATACAATCGGAAAATACAGAAAATCCATGTTCAATGAGAAACCTCTTAATATGTCAGATTTAAGTACTATGTTTACACATTATGCAAGAACCACAAAGCGTAAAGTCTCTAATAGAAAAGAAGTTTCTAAATTTTTAAACAATATTAACAGAAGCCTAAATTACTTAGCTAATAATAAAAATTATTTAAAAAATTCGATTAATAACTTACCTAAAAAAAATAAACAATGGTCCGATGCAAAAACTAATAAATGGTTAAAAAGAGTGCATAACCGATGCCCAACTCGGTTATTTTAAGATTTTGATTTGTAGCTTTTTTAAGGTAAAAAGGGTTTTATTTTTTTAAAATGATACTTTAATTTTTGAGTAGAAATATTTTTTAAAATAGGAAGTTTTAACAACACTTTTGTTTTTCCTATTTTTTCGATATCTTTTTTATTATCAGAATGTGTTGGACCAACCATAATAACTCCTAAAATAGGAATTTTTCGAATGCGTAAAGCTAAAAGAGTTAGAAAAGTATGATTTAAAGTTCCAAGTCCACTTAAAGCAGAAATAATAACAGGAGTTTTTTCTGCCTCTATTAGGTCACACATTGTTTCTCTATTATTAAAAGGGACTAATATTCCTCCTGCCCCTTCAATTACTAAATGCTTTGGAAAGCTTAACTTTTGCTTTCTAAAAAAATAAGAAGAAAGCATCTTTTGTTTACGAAGAACTTTTTTTTCTATTCTACTAGATTGATTAGGGGATGCTGGTTTTTTTAATACATAAGCTGAAGGGTAAATAATGCTTTTAGGTGATAATTGTTTAAGAGTGTTGTTATCTGTGCCAGTTTTTATGCCAGCTTGTACAGGTTTCCAATAATCAGCAGGCCAAGTGACACATAAACCCGCTGAAACAATTGTTTTACCTACATTTGTTCCCGTCCCAGTTACAAAAATTTTTTTCACTTCAATCTCACTTTTTTAAACTTTTTTGTTTTCTTTTATTGATTAATATTTGAATCCATTCGCTTAAAATTTTTAAATCTCGTTTAGAATGATTGTAATGAATCGATATTCGCAATCGCTCTTTTCCCTTCGGAACACTGGGGTAACGAATACCTCTTATGTCATAGCCTTTTTTTTGTAAAAACTTAGACCATAAAATAGCTGTCTGAGCATCACCTGTCAAAATGGGAACAATTGGACTATCTTTGTAGCCTGTATCTAAATTTTCTTTTAAAAAAGATCGAAATAACCGAGCTTTAGATTTTAGAACAATTCGTCTTTGAGGATTTTTATTTAAAAATTTTAAAACTTGATCAATCAAAAATGCTTGAATAGGGGAAGAAGCTGTTGTGTAAATAAAAGATTTACACTTGTTAATTAAATATTTTTTTAAAAGTAAAGGACCACAGACAAAACAACCACCAGCTATAAGTGCCTTTCCACAAGGGTATATACCAATAAGAGGCTCTTTGTTAGCCCATCGAGAACAAAATCCACCCCCCTTAGGACCAAAAATCCCTACCGCATGAGCTTCATCTACAATCAGTAAAGCCCTCCACCTAATCGCTAAATACAATAGCTCCTCTAAAGGGGCTCGATCCCCATCCATACTAAATAAACTTTCTGTAATAATTATCTTAGATTTTACTTGAGATTTTTTTAATAAGTCTTCTAATTTACTTAAGTTTTTATGAGGATAAATAAAGCAAGGAGCTTTACTTAGTCGACAACCTTCAATCAAACTGGCATGGTTGAGTTGATCAGAAAATAAAGCTGTATTTTTTTGACTTCCCAATGTGCTGATGAGTCCGATATTAGCCATATAGCCAGATGGAAAAAATAAAGCACTTTCTTGCCCAGTAAACTTTTGAAAAGATTGCTCAATTTGTTGATGCCAAATAGTGTGTCCTTTAATAAGGCGAGACGAAGCTACACTAAGAGGAATTTGTTTTTTTAATTTGTTAATCAGTGCATTTCGTAAAATCCCTATTCTGGATAAGGATAAATAATCGTTAGAGCTAAAATCCTTTTTATCTTCTAATAATTGTAAATTTCTGTAGATCCCTTTTTGGTCAATTTTTTTTATCTCTTCTAACCAAAAACTTTCCCATTGATTCATTTTTTTCTCCCTTAAAAAGCCAGTGTAATAATTGTCATAAATGAGCCATAATTTTTAAATATTTACAAAAAAACTTATACCTTAGTCTTGTATAAAAACAAAATCTTTAAACTGACAAGTAAGAATTGGTAAAAAGTTTTTTTTTATGGAAATTTATTCCGAACAAATAATAATAATGATGCGAAACAATATTAAAAGTTTATTCTATCTTTTTGCATGTCTATGTGGGGTATTTTTTTTATTTAATTGTGCAGAACTGCACTTTTCTAGTTGGCATGATTGTTCAGACAAAGAGTATAAAGATAGCGAATATTGTGAACACAAAGGAGACACAGATTTACTCATAAAAAAACCAGTGGATGTTCTGTTTGTTTTAGGTAATTCTGAAAAATTAAGAAAAAAAAATATTTTAATAACTTCCAATTTAAAGAAATTTTTAAAATGTTTAGAACCTTCCGATTGGCAAGTGGGTTTTATCGCCTCATCCGATAATGAATTGAGCGAAAAGGGTGAACTTATGCCTTTAGAGTTTCAGGGGCAGTTATCTAATCATCGGTTTTTAAATGCAGATACAGAAGATTATTCCATTTTATTTTCTCATTCTGTGTCTACTAGTTCAGGTTGTAACTTACCACCTTATTGTGCAGAAGATCCACCAAAGCCTCTAGATGTAATAAGAGCTTTTATGAGTCATCATCATTCAGAAGCTCATAAAGCTTTTTTGCGCAAAAAAGCTTCTTTAGCTATTATATCGGTTTCCCTTGCAGCAGAAGAAGACGAAGTAGATGAGAAAGACAAAAATAAAGAAGATGGAATAACAACAGCTGAAGAAACTTTATCTTCTGTACAGACAGGATACTCTGGCGATATGGATCAATTTATTTATTTTACGGTTACGGCACCTGGAACTTCAGATGATTGCATCGAAACTGTAGGAGATAGGGTTTCTAAAGGGATTCAAGCAACTGCTAATTTAGGAACTGAATTAGGGCTTATGATGAGTAACCCATTAGTTCTTATTGGGTCTACAATTTTTGGAGCAGTCACAGCTGGATTTAATAACGATGAAGATGAAATAAAAAAAACAAAATCTTTACAAATGTCTCGATTAACAACCATGACTGGTGGACGAGTACTCAACTTATGTCATCCCGCTTTTGGGCAAGCTTTAGCCTATTCTGTATTAGAACATATTGGTATGGAAGAACGTATTTCATCCGATTGTCAAACTCTCAAAAAAGAAAAAAGAAGCAAAAAAGCAACTGGTGCAGAATTAGAAATCTAAACCAGATGGGTTTTGAAAAGAATAGATATCAGGGAGTTTTAAAATATTACTTAGCTCATCTAATGCAAATTGACTTTCTTTAACTAAAAGAGGGTCTAATAGATCTTTAGGCTTTAGTTGATCTCGATAATGTTTATGAATCCATTTTTTGATTTTTTTATATAAAAGAGGTGTAAGAATTACTCCTTGATGCACATTTTGTGCTTGTTGAGGAGTGAGAACCACTCGGATTCTTAGACAAGCCGGTCCACCACCATTTTTCATGCTTTGTCGCACAGATACAAAATACACTTTTTTAATAGGAGATACCAAAGGTAAATGTTTTAAGTAATTTTTCACTTTTGGGAATTTTTGGCATTCAAGGGGAGCTATTAACATCCATTCAGATTTTTTTGATTTTAATGGTAACAGCTGAGAATTAAACAAATAAGAAGATATAGAGTCTTTTAAAGATATTTCTCGGTTGTGGACACAAATTGTTATTAAAGGAGTGGGGTTTAATTTTTGTTTTAGTTCAGTTAAAAATTTTTTTGTATGAACAAAAGATTGTTCATGGAAAAATAATAAATTTTGATCGTTTACACATACAACATCATTATGAAAAGCTCCCGCATCAATCACTTTTGGGTTTTGTTGAACCATGATTGTATTTTTTGAAGAAAGCTTATGGCTATGAGCAATTATCTGCGTGGCTAGTTGAGTTTGCCTAGGAATAAATATTTGAGTGTTTTGAGTAGAAAAAAAACTTTTTCTTCCGTAAACAAACACTTCAACACCTTTTTTGCCATAAGAAGAGCAAAATCGCATGTGGTTGGCAGCCCCCTCATCTGCAAAATATGGATGAGATGGTAAAGGAAGATGGCATACAAAATGTCGACCAGAAAATATCTTTTTAAAAAGATAAACAGATTGAGGAACTTCTATCGAACGATGAAGATGAGAATGAAGATTAGCCAAAGTAAAATGGACTTTGTGATCTCTTGTATCTGCACTTGGAGAACATGTCGCACTATTAGCTGACCACATAGAACCAGAAGAATAACAAGTAGATAATAACTCGGGAGAAAATTGATAAATTGTATGGATGAGTTTTGTTTTTTCTGATTGATTGAACTTGTAGAAGTTATAATTAGACTTTTTTTTGGGGCTAGTTAAATGCTCTTGGAGTTTTTTTAAAAAAGAAAAATCAGGTCGTAAAACTGGAGGTAATAATGCTTGTGGAAAACCTAAATCCATTAAGAATTTCATTTTTTCTAAACCTTCTAAAGCGGCTTTTTTTGGGGAAGAGATTTTATTTTTATTACTCATAGAAGCTTTGTTGCCCACAGAAAGACCTGCATAATTATGAGTAGGACCTGTTAAGCCATCAAAATTATATTCCTTAACTTGATTTGTCGAATTGTTTATTGTATTTTGATTTGCCATATTGATTTTTTAGCATAAGATTATATTTTATACATCATGTTTTTTTATCTTTTAAAACATTATCTTGTTAAAGATAATAAACAATATTAGGTTTTACTAAGTTAGATGAATTTACAAAAAAATAAATTAACAAAAAAGTTAATATTTTCTAAACAATTATTAAAGCACTATCGTTTAAGCAAGTCAGAGTATCAGGTTATCGAACAACGGCTTAATCGTTGTCCCAATCAGTTGGAGCTTGCTTTGTTTTCTGCTTTGTGGAGTGAACACTGTTCGTATAAAAGTTCTATTATGCACTTAAAAAAGTTGCATTTTAATTCCGATCGAGTGGTGAGTGGTTTTGGAGAGAATGCTGGAGTTGTCGATTTAGGGGAAGGAGAAAAAATTGCATTTAAAGTAGAAAGCCATAATCATCCATCTCGCATCACTCCCTACCAAGGTGCTAGCACAGGAGTAGGAGGTATTTTACGAGATGTATTTGTGATGAATGCTCGCCCAATTGCTTTAGCTAATTATTTATGTTTTGGACCATCTACAGATTCTGCAACAGCCAATCTAATAGATGGAGTAGTAAGAGGTATTGGAGATTATGGCAACTGTATGGGTATTCCTATGCTGACAGGGCAAACTGAATTTCATTCTTCTTATCGAGAAAATATCATTGTAAACGCCTTAGCATTAGGGTATTTTGGACCAGATGATTTAGTTATAAGTTCTCGAGCAAAGGGGATCAATAATGTATTACTTTATGTGGGTTCTGAAACGGGAAGGGATGGTATTCACGGAGCTTCTATGGCTAGTGAGTCTTTAAGTAAAGATCAAACAAACATTAAATCATGTGTGCAAATTGGGGATCCTTTTTATGGCAAACTTTTAATGGAAGCTTGTTTAGAGGTAATGAGAAAAAAATGGATAGTATCTGCTCAAGACATGGGAGCAGCAGGGCTGATAAGCTCCAGTGTAGAAATGGCTGTCAAAGGGGAAATGGGGGTTGAACTCAACTTAGATCAAGTGCCGTTAAGAGATTCTTCTATGCAAGCCGAAGATATTTTACTTTCTGAAACTCAAGAGCGTGTGTTGTTAGTAATTAAACCTCAACATTTAGATTCAGTAAAACAAGTGTTCTCTAAATGGAATTTAAAAGCTCAAGTGATTGGCCGTTTAATGAGTAAACCAAATATTGTAATTTTTTGGGAAAAAGATTGTTTAGTTAACCTTCCCTCTCAACAATTAAAAGCACCTATTTATAAACAACCTTTTGATCTTTGGAAAGCTGTAAACCGAGTTCAAAAAACTAACCAAACAGTTGTTAACAACACATCGATCAGTTGTAAAAAAACATATTTAGAAAAAACATTACTTACTTTTCTAAGTGATGAAAGATGCTGTAGTCGGAAATTTATTGATCGTCAATATGACCAAAGAGTAGGAGTGCGAACTGTTAAAGATTGCTCATTCCCGTATGGAGTTTTAAATCTTCCTTACTCTCAAAGAGCTTTAGCTTTGTGTATGGGAGGTCGTCCTTATTTAATGAGAACTGACCCTCTAGAGGGTGGAAAAGATTCTGTATACGAACCCGCTTTGCAATTGGCTTGTCGAGGGTTTTCACCTTTAGCGTTAACTAATGGACTGAACTTTGGATCTCCTGAAGATCCCCAAGTGATGAGTTCTTTTGTTGCCTATACAGATGGCTTAAAAGAAGGAACACAAGCTCTACAAACACCAGTCGTAAGTGGCAATGTTAGTTTTTATAACGAAACCAAGCAAGATGGTCAAAAACCAACAGCTGTTACGGGGACACCTGTTACAACAATTATCGGAATTAAAAAATCTCTGTCAGTTCCCGATCATCAAATAAGCGAAAAAGGCTTAAAACATTTGCAAAATCAAAAAAAAATTTATCTATTAAGTGCACATCAATTGTTTTGTACAGGTTTATTTGGAGAATTTTGTCAAGTGAAGCCAGTTTTTTATGGTTGTTTATCTGCTCGCCTATGCAAAGATTTTATTTCAGCTGTTCAAAAAATTGTTTTAGATTGTTCACCTTTAGTGGTTTGTGTTGTGGGAAAAGGAGGATTAATCTATACTTTAGCTCGTATGGTATTGAATAGTAAAAAAGGGATTTGTGTTCAAACTTCGTACAATCCCTTTCAAGAAAGATTATATGAGTTAGTAGTAGTTTTAAATTCTCTACAAGCTCAAATATGGAAAAAGGAATTTAACATGCCAGGTGTTAAGCTAGAATGTTTAGGAGAATGTATCGAACAACCTAATTTGCAGTTTAATAACTGTTCTTGGAAAACTTCTGATTTAAAAAAAGCCTATACACAAGGTTGGAATCAATCATTTAAAAACACATTAGCTGAGGATGAACAACAAAATGACTAATCAAAAAAAAACATGGAATGATAAATGTGCTGTATTTGGAATATGGAACGAGCCAGAAGCTGGTTGGATGGCTTACTTAGGTTTGTATGCTCAACAACATCGTGGACAAGAGGGGGCAGGTATTGTTTCGTTACATCAAAATCGCCATTTGATTCATCGTGGTTCAGGTTTAGTAGGTGAAGTTTTTTCTAAGTCTATTTTACAAAAATTAAAAGGAAATTCAGCAATTGGACATACTCGTTATTCTACAACTAGTAGAAAGGCTCATAACATTCAACCTTTAACGGCAGATTTATCGACAGGACCTTTAGCGATTGCTCATAACGGAAATATTATTAACTTTTCTGCTCTAAAAAAAGAATTAATGAGCCAAGGTAGTATCTTTTATGGCACCAGTGATACAGAATGTTTAATTCATCTATTAGCTCAACATTTACAAACTCATAATCGATCGTCTGATGACATACCAAGTGTTTTAAAGCATTGCCTATCGCAAGTAGAGGGAGCTTATAGTTTGGTGATATTAACTGATCATTCGCTAACAGCAGTTCGCGATCCATTGGGTTTTCGCCCTTTAGTATTAGGAAAAAAATCTCACTTATTACCAGATGGTAGTAAAAGCGAATCTTGGGTAGTTGCTTCAGAGACTTGTGCTTTTGATTTAATTGGAGCGGAGTTAGTACGAGAAATTGAACCCGGTGAAATATGGACAGTTAATTCTCAAGGTGAAAGTTCTTTATTTTTGAATCATCTATCAAATGTGTCTTTAAAACGCTGTGTCTTTGAACATATTTATTTTGCTCGCCCAGATAGTCAAGTATTTGGTCGTCATGTGTATGAGAGTCGAAAAGAAATGGGTCGTTTATTGGCAAAAGAAAGTGCTGTCTCGGCAGATATGGTGCTACCCATACCCGACAGTGGAGTAGCTTCTGCAATTGGCTATAGTGAAGTAAGTGGTCTTTTGTATGAAATGGGTATTGTTCGCAACCATTATATTGGACGCACTTTTATTCATCCATCGCAAAATATTCGAAATTTTCGAATTAAAATTAAACTCAGCCCACAAAAAAATCTTTTAAAAAATAAAAGAGTTGTAGTAGTAGATGACTCCTTAGTGAGAGGGAATACTTCACACGCCGTGGTAGCTTTATTAAAAAAAGCGGGTGTTAAAGAAGTGCATTTTCGTGTTGCATCTCCACCAATTACTGGACCTTGTTTTTACGGTGTGGACACACCACAAAAAGAAGAGCTAATTTCTGCTCAAAAAACGCCAGAAGAAATTAAAAACTATTTACAAGCTGATTCTTTAGCTTTTTTATCCCATAAAAGCTTGATGAAAGCAGTCCAAACAACACAAAATTTAAAACAGTTAAGAAACAACTCTAATGGAGGTTTTTGTTCAGCCTGTTTTACTGGAAAATATCCTACACCTCCACCTTATTAAAATATAAAAAATATGTGTGTGAGAAAGTATAGTAAACAAGCTATGAGGAAGGGAGGGCAAAATTTCAAACATACGTTTTGTTCGAAAGGTCAATATTTGATTAATCTTTCGAACAAAGCCGAAACTCAATTTTGCCCTCCCTTCCTCATAGCTTGTGTCTGCTCTGCCATATTTGTTTTTAAAAAAGCAACAACAAGATTATTAGAAAGAAAGAGCAAAAAAACCCTCTGTATTATTCATTTTTAGGTCAAAACGGCTTAAAAAACCAGTTTACAATTTTTCTTCAATCATTGTGCTAAACCCTTAAGCCCTATTAGCCGATCATTTATTAAGTAACTAAAGTTTATGAAAATAGGAGAATTATTGATATGGATAATAATATTTTAGTCCAGTTTCATGGGATGAAGCATACTCAATCAGAACAGCTGGAAGATTGGTTGGAATCTCTTATGCGACATTCTCCTAACGAATCGATATGTCGGTTGCATGTTTTTAAAGATCCTCATGGGTATTTATGCAAACTGACTGTCTACTCTCGGGTGAGAACATTTTCTTCTCAATTTAAAGATGCCGACTTAAATCATTCTATTAAAAATGTTCTAACTCATGTTAAACAACAAGTGGCTAAATGGAAAAAAAACCGATCTTCTATGGAACTCACCGGATTGATACCAATTCGAGATTTAGATTTGCAGAACTTAGAAAATCAAAATAATAAAATAAATGAATCTTACGAGTCAGATCATCTCAATGATCGAGAACAAGATTCAGTCTTTCTGAAAAAAGCTGCTTAACAGTTATGTTTTTTAATAGTTGATAAGTTTTATTGAGAGATCTATTTTTATTTATAATAATTTTTCTATAAAACTGATAGTATGTTTTCTGTTTTCTATTATATTTTTATCAGAGGTAAAATAAACCTCTTGGACTAAGTTTTTTTTAAAATGAGAGTTAATTTTTTGTTTTAGTTCTTCTATATGAAAGTAAATTTCTTGCATAACTGTCGGATGTTCTGCCCATAAAGTGAGCCGACCTTGTTTATAATTTACAGGGCTTGCTTTTTGAACTAAATGATTAGAAGCTAACTCAGACCATTTTTTCCAAATTTGAACGGTTATATAAAAATCAGATGATTGAAGATAATATTTAGAAAAATTTTTTTTTAAAACAGAAGATAAAGCAATTAGTTCTTGTTTTGGTTTCATTGTCTTAAGTCCATTGTTTTGGTTTTATTGAGTTTTATTCTCTATTTTATCCTCCTTTTGTCTATCTTTCGATAGGTTATTAAAACAAATATTAGTTTGTCAATTTCAAAAAATATAATTATGTGATACTTTAGTTGAGTGAGTTTAGTAAATAGCAAAATAGTCGATTGGCAAAACAGTTAATCAATAAATTGATAAAATATTTGATTGTGGGTTAATATGAAACAACACATTGTTTGTGTACATCCTGAAAAAACTCTACTTGCTCGTCAAGATCAATTGGCATGGAAGTTAGCAGAATGTGCTTTAGATCCGGCTCCTATTTCTCCAGAAGTTACAGATATGGTGATCAATCGTCTGATCGATAACATGTCGGTTGCTTTAGCGAGTTTAAATCGAATACCTGTTCAGATTGCACAAGATCAGGCTATGAGTTATCCAAAAAACCCAGGGGCTGTGATTATGGGTTATTCTAATCAGCATAAATTTTCAGCCGATTGGTGTGCTTATGCCAATGGAGTAGCTGTGCGTGAGTTGGATTTTCACGATACTTTTTTAGCTAAAGACTATGCTCATCCAGCTGACAGTATTCCTCCTGTTTTAGCTGTTGCTCAGCAAACCTCTTGCAATGGTCAAGATTTGCTAAGAGGTATTGTGTCTGCTTACGAAGTGCATATTGCTTTGGTGAAATCGATCAATTTACATAAACATAAGATTGATCACATTGCTCATTTATGCCCAGCACAGGTGGCGGGGATTGGGGCTTTGCTTTCTATGGATTGCAAAAAACTTTATCAGGCAATTAATCAAGCAGTTCATGTGAGTTTCACCACCCGGCAATCTCGGAAAGGGGCTATTTCCTCGTGGAAGGCTTTTGCTCCTGCTCATTCTGGTAAACTGGCTATAACGGCAATTGATCGTTGTATAAGGGGAGGGGATGCACCAACACCTATTTATGAAGGGGAAGATTCTGTAATAGCTCGTTTGTTGGATGGTCCTCAAGCTCAATATTTTGTAACTTTACCAGAAAAAGGAGAAGAAAAATCGTTAATTTTAGAATCTTATACTAAAGAATATCCAGCAGAGTATCAGGCACAAGCTTTAATCGATTTAGCTTTTGAAATACGCAAACAAGTTTCTAATTTAGAAGAAGTTAAGGAGATTATTATTTACACTTCTCATCACACACATTATGTGATTGGCACGGGTTCAAAAGATCCACAAAAGCAAGATCCAAAGGCTAATCGAGAAACTTTAGATCATAGTATCACTTATATTTTTGCTGTGGCTTTAGAAGATGGTTTTTTGAAGCCAGTTGAATCTTATAATCCGCAGAGAGCTGGTCGTTTAAGCACTATTCGGTTGTGGCATAAAATTAAAACTTGTGAAGAAGAAAAATGGACTAAGCTTTATCACCATCCTGATCCGAATAAAAAAAGTTTTGGAGGACGGGTAAAAATTGTTTTTAAAGATGGTTCCATATTGGTTTCAGAAAAACATTGTGCTTGTGCTCATCCAAACGGAGAAAGACCTTTTACTCGAAGCGACTATATCCAAAAATTTATGGAACTTAGCCAATTAGTTTCTGTAGAAAAATCTGTGGAAAAATCTGTAGAAGAAGAAAAAACTCGGTTTTTGTCTTTAGTGCAAAGGCTTCCAGAGCTATCTGCACAAGAAGTTCAAAGTCTGAATGTGCAAACTCAAGCTCATTGGGCCAAAAAATCCACTGGTATTTTATAAGTAAACACTTTATAAATAACAAGGTAACCAGTTGATATTTAGGCTGTTAGCATATTTAGGCTGAGTTAGCTCAACTGGTAGAGCAGCTGATTTGTAATCAGCCGGTTGGGGGTTCGATTCCCTCACTCAGCACCATAGGAGAGATGCCCGAGTGGTTAAAGGGGGCGGGCTGTAAACCCGTTGGCTTTGCCTACGTAGGTTCGAATCCTACTCTCTCCACCATTCTTTCAATCTTTTTTACCTTGTATTTTTTACAATATTTAAAAAAATATTGCCATATCAGTAAAAAAATTGAGTTATATAAACATGTTGTCTGTTGTCCATTTATACAAATGCAAGATTGAAAAATGTGACATGGTTTGGAGTAAAAATAAATTGATCTCAATGTCTCTCAAAATTACAAATAATTTAATTAAAATATTTTTTATTATTTATTTGAATGGAGTTATTCATGCTGTTGCAGATACTTGTAAAGAATCTTTTTCTTATTTAACAGAGCAGGAAAAAAAAATTTTTGAACCTTTAGATATTGTATTTCCAGATCCAATTAATATTATTAAACAGTGTAAAAATGGACCATCTTGCATTATATTTGAAGTATTTCATAAAGGGCAATTTTTGCATGAAGTTAATATACCTGCAGATTACTTAATTGGCATGGAAGGTTATGCTCGTATGTCTAAAGAGTATTTTCATGGGGATATGTATCTCACAAATTTTATACTATCTACAAAAATGCATCCCAAAGAGTATCAAAAGTTAAAATGGATGAAATATCATGGTCGAGTCGAAGAATTTTTAAAAATTCGTCAAATGGTAGTAGATCAAAATAGACAATTAAAATCAATAGTTATTGGTCCTGAAGGGTTGCTCTCTGTTGGTGAAAAGTATTTTAAAGGAAATTTACAAATAACTTTCAGCAAAATACAGTCGATTTTAAATTATCAAGAAAGAAAACAAATTGAATGGAATTATTTTAATGGAAACAATATAGAATTTCGAAAATTGAGACATAAGCTTTTAAATAATAAAAATCAGTTAAGATATCCATTTGCTTCACCTAATGGTTTTTTACATATTTTAAAATTTTTTCCAAAACAAAGCATGGATCAAATTTTTATAAAAGTTTTATCAGTTTTAGGTGCTGATAACTTTCGTAAACTTCATTTTCCTATGTTTATTGGTTTCTCTACAGATTTTTATCAAATACAAAAAGATTTTTTATCACCAAATGGTGAAGTTAAAGAAATATATATAGGAAATGAAGGTTGGGAAAGAGCCAACAAACATTATGCTTATCAGTTGGAAAGTTTTTTCTTTCCCTATAAAAACAAAAATTATACAGATATTTCCAATCGATATTCTTCTAACGATGTAACTGTAAAAAACAAAGGCTTTGTTTATTATAATGTATTGGCAGTTTTAGGACCAACACAATTTGCACAATTAAAGTGGCCAACATTACATTCTGATTTTATGAACAAATATAAAGATTATTTTTTAAATAAAGGTTATACAAATAAATTATTTGAGCATTTTAGTTTTTTTAATCAAGATTCTGATAATTTAGGGCAAGTACAAAATAAATTAATATCTCCATAGGCATCTTTAATTCGACTAGATGGTGTCCAAAATTTATGTTTTTTTACCCAAGGTAATGGATAAAAAGCTTTTTCTTGTGAGTAGGGGAAATCCCATTTTTTGTTTATAACATCTTCTAAAACATGAGGGGCATTTTTTAAAACATTATTTGTTGTGGAATATTTTTTTTCTTCAATTTCTTTAATTTCTTTTCTAATTTCTATAAGAGCTGTGCAAAAACGATCTAACTCTTGTTTGTCTTCGCTCTCTGTGGGTTCAGCCATAAGTGTCCCCGGAACAGGCCAACTCATAGTAGGAGCATGAAATCCATAATCGATTAATCTTTTGGCAATATCATTAACTGTGACTTCAGCTGTGTTTTTAAATTTTCTAACATCTATAATGCATTCGTGTGCCACTCGTTTGTTTAAATTAGTGTAGAGAATTTTAAAATTTTTGTTTAATTGATTAGCTATATAATTTGCATTTAAAATAGCCACTTGCGTTGCTTTTTTTAAACCTTTAGAACCCATTAGTTTAATATAAGCCCATGGGATCATTAAAATACCTGCACTTCCCCACGGTGCAGAACTTACTGGAGAAGATAGGCTAAAACCGGGCAGTTTTTCTAAGTCCTGTAACGGTTCTGAGTTCTGTAATGGCTGGTTGCGAAACATAAAATGTCCGGGAAGAAATTTGTTTAAAAACTTTTTAACAGCTATTGGTCCCACCCCAGGTCCGCCACCTCCATGGGGAATGCAGAAAGTTTTATGTAAGTTTAAATGGCATAAATCAGCTCCCCATTCAGCTGGTCGACTAATTCCAACTAGAGCATTCATATTCGCTCCATCTAAATAAACTAATCCACCACTTGCATGCACCCATTCACATATTTTAGGTATATCTTTTTCGAACACACCAAAAGTCGATGGATAAGTAATCATAAGACATGCTAATGTGTTTTTATATTTTTTAATTTTTTGTTTTAAATCTGTGTGGCAAATATTTCCATTTTGATCACATAGAATAGAAACAGGTTGTAACCCGGCCATTTTAGCACTTGCTGGATTAGTGCCGTGAGCAGAAATTGGTATCAAACAAATATCTCTTTTTTTTAAATTTATCTTTTTTTGAAATCTTTCTTCATGATAAGAACGAACTGCTAACAGACCGGCATATTCTCCTTGTGATCCAGCATTGGGTTGAAAAGAGATTGAATCAAACCCAGTAATCTCGCATAAACTTTCTTCCAATTCTTTAATAATTTGTTGATACCCTTCGGTTTGATTTAAAGGAGCAAAAGGATGAATAAAAGCAAACCTTGGCCAAGAAATAGGTAATAACTCTACACTGGCGTTTAGTTTCATGGTGCAAGACCCTAAAGGAATCATCGAATGAGTAAGCGATAAATCTTGATTTTGTAAACTATGTATGTAACGAAGTATGCGAGTTTCTGAATGGTAAGTTCGAAATACAGGATGTTTTAAACAATTTGATAAACGCTTTAAACTAGATGGTCTGTGTATAGATTTTTTTATTGTAAATAATTCTCTTCGTAAAGATGAATAATTTGGTATATTAGGTGTTTTAGCTTTTATGGTTTTATAAAAAAGTGCTAAAATTGTGCAAATATCTCTTAATGATGTTGTTTGGTTGATAGAAAAAGATAAACTGTCATCAGAAATTTTAACATTAGTTTTACGCAAAAGAAGAGCGTTGTTAATATCTTGTAATTGTTGTTTTGTAAGTTTTACTTCAACTGTGTCAAAAATATTTTCTTCTGGAACAATTAAATTTAAACATTTAAAATGTTTTTTTAATAAAAGAGCTAACGAGTGAATTTTTAAAGCAATTTGTTTTAATCCCCATGGTCCATGGTAGATTGCAAACATTCCAGATATAACAGCTAATAAAGATTGAGCAGTGCAAATATTGCTGGTGGCTCTTTCTCTACGAATATGTTGTTCTCTGACCTGAAGAGCTAATCTTAGGGCCGGTTGGTCATGTCGATTTTTAGAGACTCCGACAATTCGACCGGGCAGAGACCGAGCATATTTTTTATTTGTAGCTAAATAAGCTGAATGAGGTCCTCCATACATCATAGGTAAGCCTAATCTTTGACATGATCCAACTACTATATCTGCCCCCATAGTTCCGGGAGTTTTAAATAAGCATAAACTTAAAAGATCTGCACTGAAGATAGTTTGAATGTTGTTTTCCTTAGCTTTTTGGCAGAATAATTCCCAGTCTTGCACTGTTCCATTAGCTGCAGGAGTTTGAATCACCACACAAAAAAAATGCTTATTAAATTTAAATTTTTTTACATCATCTATAACAGTTGTTAAACCAATTGCATGAGCACGAGTTTCTATCACTTGGCGAGTTTGAAGAAATACTCCTTGATCTATAAGCACGGCATCAGATGTTTGTATCGATCGGTGGTTATAGGCCATCGAAACCGCTTCTGCACAAGCCGTTCCCTCATCCAATAAACCGGCATTAGCTAGGTCCATTTCTGTTAACTCTGTAATCATTGTCTGAAAATTAAGTAACGCTTGTAGACGCCCTTGAGAAATTTCTGATTGATAGGGAGTATAGGAGGTGAGCCAAACAGGGTTTTCTAAAATATTTCTCTGAATAACAGTTGGCAATTGAGTTTCATAGTATCCATGTCCGATATAAGATTTAAAAATTTGATTTAAGTTAGATTTTTGAAATAGGTTTTTTATGCATTGTTTTTCTGTAATACCACTTGGTAAATTTAATTCTGATTGAGTTCTGATTTCTGGAGGAGTAGCTTGCTCCATTAATTCTTCTAAACTACCGACCTGAAGAGTTTTTAACATGGTTTTTATTTCATGCTCTCGAGGTCCAATGTGTCGGTTGATAAATTCAGACATTATGCAATCCTTAATTATTATTTAAAATATTTTTTAACCGATAGAGAGCAGAAAATCAAATATTTTAGAAATTGATAGATTAACTTAGAAAAAAATAGCTCATAACACCATTTTGTGGTTATATAATTTTTTTGTTTAAGTAATTGATGCTTGTTTAAGTAATTGATAATGCAGTAAAAGTAAAAAATAATGAATAGAGAAGATTTAGTTCAAAATTTTAGCCCTCCAATTTTGCCCTCTGACTGTGTTTCTGTAAAGAGATGGAAAAAATGGACATGGACACAAAAAGACATAAAAAATCCAAAAACAGAAAAAATTAATAAAAAGTCCAAATTTTATTGGTTAGGAGGAAGATTAACTCATCATTTTTCTGACAAAAAAATCACCTTGCAAGATGGCTCTTGCGAGGTTATTTGTTATCCTTCAGATAATTGTTGTTTATTTTTAAATCTTAAACAAAATCCTAAACAACAAAAAAAAATCACTTGGAAAAAAGCATTTTCTATTTTAAAACCGTATGATTGTGTGTCCGTTCAGGTTTTTGATTCGTTTGATCAAAAAAAAACCCAATTATTAGTTAAAAAAATTCTATTAACTTCATTATCAAATCAAAAAAAAATATCTTTTGATCGGTATTCTTTTTATTTTAGGAATCAAAAAAAATGGTTTGTTTTTTTAAAAAAAGTTCAGCAAATATTAAAAGAGATGGGGTTAAATCCGGTGGAAACTCCTTCTTTAGTAGATTGCCCAGGAACAGAACCAGATTTAGAAGTGTTTAAAACAAACAAATATTGTAACGGTCAATCTGATCCAGTTTTTTTACCTTCTAGCCCAGAGATGAACTTAAAAAAACTTTTATGTCAAGGTTGGACAGATTTTTATGAAATTAAAAAATGCTTTAGAAATCAAGAATCAGGTTTTTTAAATTCATGTGAATTTTACTTATTAGAATGGTATCGTACTCATTCGGATTGGCAGATCTTAATAGAAGATGTAGAGCTATTTTTACATTCTATTACTAATAAATGGCAGGATATTTCTTGTCCGAGTATTAAAAAAACTTCTATGAAAGCTCTTTTTAAAAAATATCTAAATATGGATCTTTATCCTTATTCTTCTAAAAAAGATTTTATTTATCAATTAAAAAAAATGGCTATTCCTTTTGATAAAAACTTAGATAATGACGACTTATTTTATCTTTTATTTTTAAATGGTATTGAACCAGCTTTAGATAAAGAAACTCCTTTAATTATCTACCATTATCCGCCTTTTCAAAGAGCGTATTCTCGCATTAGTTCAGATGGATGGGCAAGGCGATTTGAGTTATTTTGGAAAGGCATGGAGCTTGCCAACGCTTTTGACGAAATTATTTGTCCAAAAGAACAATATCAAGTGTTTCAAAAAAATTTAAAAAAAAGAAATCAATCTAAAAAAACAGTTGTGCCTTTAGATTATCAATTACTACATGAAATGCAAAAAGGCATGCCTCCATCTGCAGGGATCGCTTTTGGTCTAGATCGTTTGTTTTTAATTTTGAATCAATTAAACAATATTCATAACATTAGAACTAATTTTTTAAACTCTTCTAATCAATCAATTGATCATAACTATTAAATAAATGGCTATTAAAAAAAAATCTAAACATTTTTTATTTCATTTCTTATTAAAAGAATTTCGCCATGCCAAACTAAAATATGGACATTTTTTAGTCGCCGTATCTGGAGGTAAAGATTCTATAGCTTTATTAGCTCTTTTGATAGAACTAAAAAGTGTTATTTTTCAAAAATTATCTGTAGTGCATGTTCATCATGGTTCTCATTATAAGCAACAAAAAAAATTTCAAGACACAGCTTTAAAAGTAGTCAAAAATTTTTGCCAAAAAAATAATATTGATTTTTATACTAACAAAAAAAAACCTACTAAAGAGAATCATTCAGAAGATTTTTTAAGAAAGTATCGCTACAAAATATTTAATTATTATTTTAAAAAAATTAGTGCAGATTATTTATTATTAGCTCATACAGCAGATGATTTGTTAGAGACACGCCTATTTCGTTTAATAAGAGGTACTAGCACTCAAGGTTTGTTAGCTATGAGTTTTAAAAATCAACATTTAATTCGACCACTTTTAAAAATTTCTCGTTTGCAAATTGAAAGTTATATTAAAAAAAGTAAGCTTAAATTTTCTGAAGACCCAAGTAATCATTCAGTTTCTGCAAATTTCAGATCTTGGCTTCGATTAAAATGGTTAAAACCACTCGAAAACAAACAACCTGGATCTCTTAAATCATTAGCTCGCTCTTTAGATGTCATAACATGTTTATCAAAAAGTAGAGAGCAATCTTTTTTAAAAAAAATTCAACAATCAATTAATGGTTTATATTTATGCAGAGATATTTTATTAGAGTTTTCTTATTCAGAACAAAGTCAAATTATTGCTTACTATTTTCGCACAAATGGTTTTACCAATTATGGTGTGTCACATATTGAAGAATTTATTAAACAAATAACAAGTTCTAAAAAAAGATTAACATTTTTTTTGTTAGAAAAAAAATGGATAGGAACACAAAAAACCATTACTTTTAAAGACAAAAAAAATAACTAAAGAGGTAAGAGTGGTTTATTTAAAATTGTTCTTCAAAAGATACTTCTCCTTTAACACCTACTTGGTAGGCAGAAGGTTTTCTTTCAAAAAAATTAGTTAACTCTTGAGCATCTTGTAGATCCATAAAGCTAAAAGGGTTTTTAACTTTAAAAGGAGGGGAGATTTGCAGTTCTTGCAATCGTAAGTTAGTAATGTATTGAAGATAAGTTTTCATGTCTTTAAGGCTTAAACCAGCTACTCCTTTGTCTAAAATTTCTGTAGCAAAAGATAATTCACAATCAATTGCTTCGTAGAACATAGTTTTTATCATGTCGTTCATGCCGGGGTGAAATAACTCTGGTTGCTCTTTTCTAACACATTCAATCACTTTAAAGGCAAAATTGATATGGCAACTTTCATCACGAAATACCCAATTGGTTCCAGTAGCTAGACCATTTAACAATCCTTTAGAGCGTAAAAAATAAACATAAGCAAAAGCGGCAAAAAAGAATAACCCTTCAATCGCTCCAGCGAAACAAATTAAATTCATTAGAAATTGCCTTTTATTTTCTAAACTATCTAATTGGTTTAATTTATCAATCGAATCCATCCATTTAAAACTAAAGTTCGCTTTCTTTTTGATAGATGGAATTTCTTTAATAGCAGAAAAGGCTTTAGATCTTTCGTTATGATCTGGCACATAAGAATCTAATAAAGTTAAATAAAACTGAATATGGAGCATTTCTTCGTAAAGCTGTCGCCCTAAATACATTCGAGCTTCTGGAGAATTAATATGTTTGTATAAATTTAACACTAAGTTATTGCTAACAATTGTATCTCCTGTGGCAAAAAAAGCTACTAACCTTTGGATTAGAAATCTCTCAGGAGAACTTAATTTTTGATTCAAATCTACAATGTCTGGACTAAAATCGACTTCGTCTACTGTCCAAGTATTTTTAATAGAATTTTTATACATCTCATAAAAAATAGGATATTTCATAGGACGCAAAGTGAGTTCAAAACCAGGATCTAAAATCATTGGCAAGACTCGCAGATTTCAGGATTTTCTAAAGAAGAAGAATTTTGTTCTATAGAGTTTGTTTCAATATTATTAGAATTAACTGTCACTTTTGCAATAGAAGTTGCAGGTCGAGAGCGTAAATAATAAGTGGTTTTGATTCCCTTTTTCCAAGCATACATATACATGCTAGAGAGTTTACCAATCGAAGGACTCGCCATAAATAAATTTAAAGATTGGCTTTGATCTACAAATGGTCCACGACCAACACATAAATCAATCAAAGATTTTTGGGACAATTCCCAAGTGGTTCGGTATATTTTTTTGACTTCATCGGGGATACCGCTAATATTTTGAATCGAACCTTCGTTAGCTTTAATTTGCATGCGAATATCTTCTGTCCACAAGCCTTTTTTTCTCAAAATATTTACTAGATATTTGTTTACTTGAATAAATTCACCCGATAAAGTTTCTCGCTTAAACATGTTAGATATTTGTGGCTCTATGGATTCGTAGACACCCGTAATGCTTGCAATCGTAGCTGTGGGGGCGATAGCAATTAGTAATGAGTTTCTGAGACCATGTTTTTTGATTTTTCTTTTAAGTTTGTTCCATCGTTCGGGATCTGAAGGAGTAATACCCCACAAATCAAACTGGAGGTTTCCCTCACTAGCTCTTGTGTCTTTATAAGATGGATGAGGTCCCATTTTTGCACTTAAATTACAAGAAGTATTAAGTGCATGGTAGTAGATTTCTTCTTGAATACGATTAGAAAGTGCTAAAGCTTCTGGAGAATCAAAACTTAAATTGAGTCGAAAAAATAAATCCTGTAGTCCCATAAGCCCTAGCCCAACTGGTCGCCATTTTTGATTAGAATAAGTAGCTTGTGGAATAGGATAAAAATTAATATCAATAACTTTGTTCAAAAAGAAAACTGCCTTTTCTACACTGTGTTTAAGCTTGCTCCAATCTACTTGAGAAGTTGGATGATAGTGGTTGTTAATATTAATAGAGCCTAAATTGCAAACAGCTGTTTCTTTTTTAGAAGTGACTTCTAAAATCTCTGTACAAAGGTTGGATAGATGAATGTTGTTTTCTTTTTTTAAAGTTTGATTGCTTTTTTTATTGCTGTGGTCTTTAAAAGTCATCCAACCATTACCAGTTTCTGCTAATGTTTTCATCATGCGAGCATAGAGATTGCGAGCTGAAACTTGTCGCACATATAAACCCTTAGATTCTGCTTCTTTGTATAATTGTTCAAACTCTTCACCAAAAGTATCCGTTAGTTCTGGAGTTTTTTTAGGATCAAAAAGAGACCAAGTTTGATTTTCTGATACTCGTTTCATAAAAAGGTCTGGGATCCAATTAGCTAAATTTAAATTGTGAGTTCTTTGGTTTTCGTCTCCTGTGTTGTTTCGTAGTTCTAAAAACTCTTCAATGTCTGAATGCCAAGTTTCTATGTAAATACAGGCAGCTCCTTTTCTTTTTCCACCTTGGTTAACGGCAGCTACTGAAGAGTCCATTGTTTTTAAGAAGGGGACAATCCCTTTAGAATGACCATTTGTACCTTTAATCAAAGAGCCACGAGAACGAACTCGGCTAAAAGACACACCAATCCCGCCAGCAAACTTAGATAATAAGGCGATGTCTTTGTATTTGCTGTAGATAGCAGATAGGTCATCTTCTGGAGAATCTAACAAATAACAAGACGAAAGCTGGGGTAAAGTTGTGGCAGAATTAAATAGAGTAGGGGAGCTTGGCATATAATCTAATTGAGATATGAGATCGTAAAACTCTTTTGCTTGCTGAAAAGTATCTGCCAATCCGCAAGCCACACGAAGAAAAAAATACTCAGGGGTTTCTATTACTTCTCGATGGGTAGGATGTTTAAGAAGATAGCGATCGTAAAGAGTCCGAATACCAAAATACTCTAGTCGTTGAGATCGGGTTTTTTTTACAATAATATTGAGAGGTTCTTTGTGTTCTTTTACAAATTTATAGCTGTTTTTTGCAATCAGTCCATTTTTGTAGCCAACTTGAATGGATTCAAAAAAGTTTCGAATATTTTGATTTTGCACTTCTTCATCAATGTAACGAGCCATAAGCCGAGAGGCTAAATGAGAATAATTAGGGTCTTCGGCAATCAATAAAGAAGCGGTTTGAATACATAGTTTATCTAATTCTTTAGTACTCGCCCCATCGTAAAGACCGCTAATTACTTTGGTGGCTACTCGCATTGGATCGACTTCTTTTAAATGATCCGCACACGCTGACACAACATTAATAATTTTAGTGACATCAACTGGCTCTAAACTGCCGTTTCTTTTGCAAACTCGCATAATTTTTGGCCCAGCACTTTCTGTTAATGCATTATCTGCATTCGGTAGGTCTTCTTTTTGCTGTGTTTGCGGATTTCCATCAAAAGAGGAAGAGGACGAAGTTTGTTCGTTATGATGATTCTGCTTAAGCGTATTGAGAGCTAAACTCAATGTTGTTTTTTCCTTGTTAAGGTTAATATATTGCCCATGTTCTTACTTTTTTTAGTATGGTTTTAGTTAAAAAATTAAATAAAAAATTAAAAACCTTAAAAACCTGATAATTAGTCCACATGGTCTTTTGTTTAGTCTTTCATTCAGTATTTTCATATTATTTCTAAGATTCACTCATACAGTTTCTTTCAGAATTAAGCACTTGTCATTATGATTAAACGGCTTGTCATTAATGAAATTAAAAGAAAAGCTATTTTGGGCAAATAACCATTTTATCAATTTAAGTTTTTAATAAAAGCTTACATACTTAATTGCTTGATTTTTTGTTAATCCTGTTGATCTTAAGTTAATTATTAAATAATAACTGTGCAGAGAGTAAAAATATTTATTTAATTGACTTACAATTTTATCAAAAATTATTCAAAAAAACAACAAACAAACCATGGCAGACAATTGCACTATGGGACAGAAAGGTCAAAATTTCAAACATACGTTTTGTTCGAAAGGCCAATATTCGATCATTTTTCGAACAAAGCCGAAACTCGTTTTTACCCCTTCTTTCCCATAACTTTTTTACACAGTTGTTTTAACATTTTGTTTTTTAATTATTTTTTAAGTGGATAAGTGACTCTTAAATCTTAACAAATAAAAAAAACTTAGAAAAAATCAAGTTTTACATAATCTTGGACTCATTTTTGCATAAGAACTAGAGTATGAAAACTTGGTTTTAAAACACAGGCTAAAAAAACATAGGTTAATAAAAGCCAGTGTAAAACCTCAGTTTGAAAAAACATAATAAATATCATATAATAACAACCATGTGGGGGAGAAAAAAACTATGAAAGATGAAGCAAAATATACAAAAAAAGATGTAGAAAAACATGAAGCATATATTCGTTCGTTAGAGAAAAGCTTTCGGCAAGATTTAAACGAAATAGTCGCCATTCATAAACAATTATTACGGGAAGATGAGGAACGCCGTAAAAAAGCAGAAATAGAGCATAAAAAAGCAGAGGCAGAACGTAAAAAAGCAGAGGTAGAGGATCAGGCACGCCATAAAAAGACAGAAGCAGAGCGTAAAAAAGCAGAAGCAGAGTATCATAAAAAGATAGAAGCGGACCGTAAAGAAGAAAAAGAAAGGCGAGCAAAGTGGGATAAGGGCATGGAGGAATTACGTGCCAGCCACAGAGAAACCGAAGCACAAATTAAAGAAACTAGCAAAGAGTTGAATAAGTTTATTGGTCAATCGGGTCATCGTTGGGGCAAGTTGGGTGAAAATTTAGTAAAAGGGTCTTTAGTTCAAAAACTTAAGGAAAGGGGTATTAAGAAGATCAACCGAGTAGTAGAAAATGCTCGGAAGGGGGATTTAGAATACGACATTATTGCTGTTAACGGCACAGAGGTTGTGATTGTAGAGGTGAAAGCAACTTTAGAGCCTTGTGATGTAAGAGATTTTATTAAAAGCATTTCGAAGTTTAAGACTCATTGGCCAGAGTATAAAGACATGGTGATTTATGGTTCAATTGCTTATTTACTGAAAGCTAATCGCGAAGCAGAGAAGTTAGCCGAGAGAGAGGGTTTTTTTGTAGTAGAAGCAGTAGGAGATGTTATTATTAAGAACAAACAAAGCTTTAAGCCTAAAGTTTTTGGTTAAGCAATTTCGAAGATGTTAAAAAAACTCCCAAGCTTTGCATAATTGACATCATTTTAAAGCTTTGGCTCTATCTTAATTCCCCGATAAGTTATATTATGTTACACAAAGTTAAAACTCTGCTAATTTTTTAACTCATCAACTGTGCAATTGAATATTAGTGTTTATCTGATATGACTAAGTTTTTTTAAGTATAGCTCACTCAATAGCCATTATAGTTGACTTATCTTTACTATCGGAGTGAACAGTTTTTATTTAATTTATTGCAGTATCACTTTGACACTTATCTTGAGTAATTTCTGGTTTTTTTTGTTTAGTTTGTCCGTTAAATTGTTCAGAATATAATCCTAATACAGGGTTATTGGTATTATTTGGATTAACCTTCCGTTTTTGACAATATTTTAATGTGAATTCATATCCATGTTTGTAATTCCCCCAAAGTGTATGGCAGATATGCAATGCATTTTTTGAAGCAATATCATCGTTTTTCCCAACTATTCGTATCCACCCAATAAAACGATCGACCAAAGGGTCAGTTCTATAACATGCACAATCTATAAGCATTATTTGGGAATCACCATTATATTGAGCATATTGTGTTCCAGGGAAACCGATTATCTTACTCTTATCTGTATTAATTCTCTTACCTAAGATTTTAAACAGATTTTTTATTTCATGAAACACACCTTCTTCCCCCATACTGGAAAAATTAAATAACAAACCATGTAGTACTACAATTAAAAGTATATGCTTTATGGTTATTTTTATAACGCCCCCTTTTTAAACTATCGTAGCTGAAGGTCCAATCACCAAAATTTACATCCAGTCTCTTTAAAACATTATCTGGTAAAGGGTATCACAAAACACATAATCTAACAACCCACAATACCCACTTTAGGCGGATAAAACCATTAAGTACTATACATTCTTTAAATATTTTTATCACTTTTTTTTAAGATTTTTTTATTTGCCATAGTTTTTATATGCAAACAAACTAATAGTAAAGGGAGGGCAAAATTGAGTTTCGGCTTTGTTCGAAAGATGATTACATATTGACCTTTCGAACAAAACGTATGTTTGAAATTTTGCCCTTCCTTTACTATAGTGTGCTTGTTTGCCGGTAGTTTGCTTTTTTACCATAGTTCATTTATCAAGATTTAAAGAACTTCATTTACAGAGGTTAACTTTTTAATCTCCAACATTTTAAAATAGTCTTCCTCATATTTTTTATACTCCTGTTCTGTTAGAATGTTTTGTATTTGTAAATTTGATGGTTTTTGTTTTTTAACCACTTTTACCCTTTTATTTTTTTCAAAAGCTGTTTTATATCTTATAGAGCGTACATTATACTCTATAGCACTCAACCTTTCATTTAATCTTCTTAGTTCTTCCCGAATACTACTCACCAACATTGCATGGTTCATTTTTTGTTCCTTTCTTTAAAAGTTGGTGAGGGCTGGGAGATATGAACCCAGCCAACACACAATAATAAACTTAACACATGCTTAACCACTAAAACTTGGAAGTCTCAAAACTAAGCAACCTTTTTCTCAATTATTTTTAACCTCTTATCTGTTTTTATGTATGCTCGGCAATTTATGTCTTTCTGATCTTTTACTCTTCTCTCCATTTGGAAAAGTAAATTCTTAATTCTTTCCTGCTCTTCTTTAAGCTTCTCAATTTCTCCTATAATGCATTTCTTTTCTAATTCTGTCATACATGGCTTATCGACAAGCTAACCTCTAGATATTAAAAAAAAGTGAGTGGCTGGGGAATAAATAAAACCAGCCACCTACTATGTTAAACCAAAGTCACCCGACTACAGGAAGGTGTTATCAAATCGGACGACTTAATCATTTAAACTCCTAAAATGCTTAGCTCAACATAAGGTATAAAAAGCTAAGCTCTTTTAATCCCATAAGTCACCTGACTACACTTAGAGAGTTAAAAATCAGGCGACTTAAACATTTAACTTACAAACTCCTATGAACAAGTCCCTGCTGTTGCATCACAATCACCTGTCTGGTTGTTAGGCTTCTCACAAGTAAACCTTGTTATACAACCATCAGCATCTGGTGCACTAGCAGCCGCACCACATACTGTTGAGGAGTTCCCTGTTGTACATTTTTTTAACCCTGCTACTGGTTCTTTTGTCACATTGTTAGTTGGAGTACCACAAGTATCTACGGCTTTATGACAAATTTCATAATTTAATAAAGCCCCTCCGTAAGTTCTGCTAACAGTTCCAGTAGTCGCATTTACAGAAACACATACATTAAAATCATCTTGGTTTGCTGTTCCTCTTTTTATATGTGCACAAAAGTTAGGTGGATTTGTTCCACCTTCTCCACAAGTCGACCCAGCTGGACAAGCAATTTTTAATGCAGTAAGAGAATTACAACTTCCAAAAGAATTTAAAACAACACAATTTTGGAAAGCTTTTGCTATGTTTGATGCCGAAGTGTCACTTGCTACCTTAGCTGCATTTTCTCTCTGATCCGCAAACTGTGGGATAGCAATTGCTGAAATAATCCCGATAATACTTACTGCGACTAAAACTTCCAACAATGAAAAACCCTTGTTATTTAAGAGCTTTTTACATCGCTTTTGTGTAAAAAAATCCTTTATTTTTTGTTTCATTAAATACCTCCTTGTTAAATTAAACCATTAAACCTTTATGTAAAATCTTAGTTGTTATTTATTTTTTTTAATCTCCTCCTCTGGCACAAGTTCTGCACCGATGCCTTCTTTAATGGAATAGTTCCATTCCATACCTCTTAATCTAAGCTCTGAATCATGGTCTTTTAAAATCTCTTTTACAACAGCATATCGCTTTTCGTTTAATTTTATATAATCTTGAAAAGCTGTATATTGGTTAAGATAGTAAAGACCAAAAAAGCTGATTGCCATCATCACAAGACCAAATTGGGCAAATACTAAACTTGCTATGAATTTACGATCATAATTGGTGAGATTTGTTTTTTTATCTGCCATTAAACCTACTAATTGTTTTTATTTTTTATTTCCATAATCAAGCTTATCGGACTAACCCCAAAAAGCTAAAGAAGTTTTTTAAAAAAAGTTTATTTCCTCACCTAATTGTCTCATTATGAAACACTTTATTAGGACTTAAGAGTGGAAAAACACATGCTAACCACATGCTTTTTAAACACCCCAGAATAGCCTATATCCCCAGAAGATGGAGTAAGCCTAAAACCACCATCTTTTAAAAAAAACCCACCAATAATCAGACGATTTGAGATTTTTTTAACTTTTTTTTTTGTTTATTGAAATTTAAAGCTTGTTGAACTATTTAAAAAATAATTAAAAAAACAACTGTGTGAAAAAGTTATGGGAAAGAAGGGGCAAAAACGAGTTTCGGCTTTGTTCGAAAGATGATTAAATATTAACCTTTCGAACAAAACGTATGTTTGAAGTTTTTGCCCTTTCTTTCCTATAGCTTGCTTGTTTGCTATAGTTTGCTTCTTTCCTATAATCTTATTGTTGCTTAAAAAACATAATAGAGGCAAGCTGTGGGAAAGAAGGGGTAAAAACAAGTTTCGGCTTTGTTCGAAAGATGATTAAATATTAACCTTTCGAACAAAACGTATGTTTGAAGTTTTTGCCCTTTCTTTCCTATAGCTTGCTTGTTTGCTATAGTTTGCTTCTTTCTTATAATCTTATTGTTGCTTAAAAAACATAATAGAGGCAAGCTGTGGGAAAGAAGGGGTAAAAATAAGTTTCGGCTTTGTTCGAAAGATTGATCAAATATTGACCTTTCGAACAAAACGTAAGGCTTAAAGTTTTTGCTCTTTTTTTGTAAAGCGATTAGCTTTGCTAATGTAAAGATAAATTTTGCCATTGAGTTAAACTTATTAAAAAACCTGTCAATACCTTTTGACTTCTCTTTATCTTTATCTTAATCATAACTAAATTTAGTATCAAAAGACACCTCGATCAGTCGACTTTCAGAGGCTTTAGTAAACTTTAAATTAATTGTTAAGTAATTAAAATAATTTGGTAGCACATTTAAGTTTAAATAGTTTGCCCACTCAATAAAAATTAAAACTTCTTTTTGCTTGAAAGGTTTATCAAATAAATCCCAAAAGCCAGTTGTTTCTAAATCGTCGTCATTTTTTAAACGATATAAATCAGCATGATAAATATTGGTTTGATCTATTAAATAATGATGAAAAACTCCAAAAGCAGGTGATCCTCTAAATGCAGTTTCTGCAGATAAAGTTGGATATTTATTTTGATAATGTTTTAAAAAATGACAAACTAAAGTGGTTTTTCCCACCCCCAAAGAACCTACAAGTAAAATAACTTGATGTTTTTTAAAAGTTAAAATCAATTGATTAACAAAAGTTGGTAAATTTTTTAAAAAAACTTGTTGCTTAATAGTTTTTAAATTGCTCATTTACTATATTTTTTTATCATGAAAATAAATTATTATAAAAAAAATTCTAACGAAATGTTTTTAAAACAAATGGTAATAACTGGTTTAAATCGCTGGCAGTCAAACTGTCTCGATCTTTGCCAAGCCTTAGCCACTCGTCGGCACACTCTCCATGGATAAAAGCTCCAATTGCGACTGCTTGCCAAGCAGTTTTTATTTGCTGATTTTTTTTATCAAACTCTTTATTATGTTGTTTAATTTTGCTGATTGTTAAACGAGCAAGCAACGCACCAATTAACCCCGATAAAACATCTCCCGTCCCAGCCTTGGCTAAAGCTACATTACCAGTCGGAATTAAAGCACAAATAGGTGTTTTACCCTTACTACTCCAAGCTAACACAGAATGAAATCCTTTCAACAATACAATGCATCCTAAAATTTGACTGGCTTTTGTTGCATAACCACAGCGATCTCTGTCTATTTCCCTCCCAGATATGCCAAATAATCGCCCCAACTCTCCGCTATGCGGAGTTACTATCCAATGAGAAGGTAAAGGATACAATCCCTCTCGAACTAACACACCAAAAGCCCCAGCATCTATCACTACTTGTAACAAAGAAGTTTGATTTTGCTTTATTAAAGAATCCAAAAGATTTTTTGTCAGTCTCCCCTCTTTTAAACCAGGACCAATTACGACCGCTGTTTTACCATTTAGTAAGTTTTTATCTTCAATATCTCCTGTTAAAACATCGCTCATTATAGGCCTCTTTTCTCTCATCTTCTTTTGCTTATAAAACATTTGTTCACTAGCTAAAGTGACATAACCACAGCCTATTCGATAAGCAGACATTGCACACAACTGGCCAGCACCCCACATTCCACTGCTACCAGCTAATACCAATAAATGCCCATGACATGCCTTATGATCCATCGCCTCCCTTTGAGGTAATACAAATGATACCCATTGCCTTGTAATTAAAAAATAACCTCCAAAAGAGGTATTTAAATATTTTTTAGAAGATTTACTTTTCCCAATCAGTTTTTTCTCTATTGGTTTTTTTACCCTAATTTCTTTTAATAAAAAATTAGATAACCCAATCGGGACAATAAGTATTCGACCCGCACAAGTTGGTCCTAAGCATAAATAAAAACCCGGCTTAGACCAAGAATAAGTCAAAGTCATATCAACTTGCATAACAGGTAAAAAGTTTTGTTTTTTAATTTTTTGTTTCAACAATTTTTTTTGCTTCAAAAAAGCACCCACTGGCCAACCAGTATTCACATCCAAACCCGAAGGAACATCCAAAGCCACCCGTAACACATGTCGATGTGGTTTTTCTCTGTAGCCACTATTACCACACTCTATAATATCTCGATAAATTCCCCCAACTGGACGATTTAAACCCACACCAAATAAGGCATCTATAACTATAGAAACTTCTTTAAGTTTTCTTTTTATCCTATTTAAATTTAAAGAATAAATAGGTATATTTTGTAGTTTTAATCGATCTTTTTGTTTTGTAACTAAAGGTTTTTTAGAATCTCCAACAAACACACATACTCGAACACCTTGAGAAAATAAATGACGAGCCAATACTAAACCATCTCCACCATTATTGCCGGGACCACAAAGAATCATCACCTCTTGAGGTGGTTGAATTTGAGAAGAAAAATATCGACTGATATAATTTGCTGTAGACCGACCTGCCGATTCCATTAAAATTTCTGAAGATAAACCATATTTTTTTTCAGCTAAACGATCAATCTCTGCACTCTCTAAAGACCCAACTAAGTTTTGTAAAAAAAGCATTGTTTTAAAAATAACCTTTAAACATGACCATCTAATTTATCACATAAAAAGCGAGTAATTTGATCTGCACTTTTTTGAATTAAGTTGCGATCTTCTCCCTCTACTAATACTCGAACAACAGGTTCTGTTCCAGAAAACCGCACATACACACGCCCCTCCTTACTTCCATTTTTTAAACGACTCAATACCTGATTCAGTAAATCTAAATAGCCAGGAATTTGAGATAAACTCTTCTGACGAATATCTCTTTTACCTTTATTAAACATAACTGATCTTTGAATTTGTGGGATTGATACAAATGTAGATCTTAATTGAGAAAGTTTTTTTCTCTCTGAACGCAAAACAGCTAATACATTTAAAGCGGCTACACATCCATCCCCACTAGTACTTTGATCTAAAAAAATAATATGACCTGATGGCTCCCCTCCTAAAGAGATACCATGATTTCTCATATATTCCACAACATTACGATCCCCTACTTCTGTTCTCAATAGTTGGATTTTCCTATCCGACAACATATTTTCTAAGCCTTTGTTAGATAAATAAGTTGTTACCACTTTATTTTTATTTAACTTTTTTGCTTTATGTAAGTTAAAAGCACAAATACCTAAAATATGATCCCCATCCACTAATTGACCTCGTTCATCTGCCATAATCACTCGATCTCCATCTCCATCTAAACTAATTCCACAATCTGCTTTCTGCTTTACAACTTCTTTTTGCATTTTTTGAACGGCCATGGCCCCTGATTGCTCGTTAATATTATAGCCATTGGGTTGATGACCTAAAACAACTAAATCCGCTCCCAATTCTTCAAAAATTTTAGGAGCAACCTTGTAACAAGCTCCATTTGCACAATCTAAAACAATCTTCAATCCCTCTAAATTTTGATTCAAAGGGAAAGTGTTTTTAACATGCACAATGTATCGACCAGCTGAATCATCAATTCTTCGACTTCGACCAATTTGATCAGAAGAAACAATTAACCGATTTAAGTTTTCACCAAATACTAAATGTTCTATTTCTTCTTCCATTTTTTTAGAAATTTTAAATCCCCATTCATCAAAAATTTTAATGCCGTTATCTTTATAAGGGTTATGAGAAGCCGATATCACAATACCTGCTAAAGCTCGCATATTACGTGCTAAAAATCCGATACCGGGAGTAGGTAAAGGCCCCGTTAACTGAACCCATATTCCCATAGAATTTAACCCACTAGCTAACGCCTGCTCTAACATATAGCCAGATAAACGCGTGTCCTTACCAATTAAAACCATAAGACCCCGGCAACCACCTATTAACGACCGATAGCCTTTCTTTTTTCTTAATAAATAGCCCAGAGCCTGACCCACTTTTAAAACAATATCTGGTTGAATAGGAAATTGATTAGAAGTTCCTCTAATCCCATCTGTTCCGAAAAGTTTTTGATGACTACCCATTAGGACGACTACCCATGAAACTTAACAAACAAAACCCTTAAGCTATAGCTGGATCAGGATCCCCTACAGGGTTAACAGTTGGCTCTTTTTTTTCTTCTTTCTTCTTTTCTTTCTTTTTTTTGTTTTCTTGAGCTAATTGATCTCGTTCTTCTTGTAATTTTAAATCTTCTTGTTTTCTGTTTTTTTCTAGATCATCTAAATTAGAGCCTTTAATAATCATATCCACTTCTTGCCCATCAATTGTTTCATGTTTTAGTAAAGCTTGTGCCATAACTTCTAATATTTTTTGATTCTTTTTTAAAATTCCCATTGCAGTTTTATAAGCTGTAGAAATTAAACGATAAACTTCTCTGTCCACTTCTTCTGCCTTAGCTTCTGAATAATCTCTCCCCTTTGTGTATTGAACCCCTAAATAAATAGGAGTCTCTTTTTTGCCTAAAGTTAGTGGTCCTAATTTTTCGCTCATCCCCCATTCACAAACCATACGTCGAGCTAAAGCCGTGGCTCTTTCGATGTCGTTGCCTGCACCTGTTGTGTAATCTTTAAAAATAAGTTCTTCTGCAGCTCTACCACCAAATAAAAAAGCTAAAGTGTTTTCTGCCTTACTTTTAGTTAAATTTAATAGCTCTTCTTTAGGGAGAGTTTGCGTTAAACCTAAAGCCATTCCACGAGGGATAATTGTCACTTTATGGACAGGATCTAAATTGGCTAACTTTTTTCCAACTAAAGCATGACCAGCTTCATGATAAGCTGTAATTTGCCGATCCTTTTCACTAACTATCATCGATTTTCTTTCTCTACCCATAATGACTTTATCTTTAGCCTTTTCAATATCTGACATTTCAATTTGTTGTTTATCTGAACGAGCAGCCATAAGAGCTGACTCATTAACTAAATTTTCTAAATCTGCACCAGAAAACCCAGGCGTTCCCCTAGCAATTTTCTCCAATTCAACTCCTTTAGATAAAGGCACTTTTCTCGTATGTACTTTTAAAATCTCATGCCGACCTTTTAAATCCGGAGGATTAACCACTACCCGTCGATCAAAACGTCCAGGTCTTAATAAGGCTGGATCTAATACATCCGGACGATTAGTTGCCGCAATTAAAATAATCCCAGCTGAACTTTCAAAACCATCCATTTCTACCAATAACTGGTTAAGAGTTTGCTCTCTTTCGTCATGTCCCCCGCCCATGCCAGAACCACGATGCCTGCCCACTGCGTCAATTTCATCCATAAAAATTACACACGGAGCATGCCTTTTACCTTGTAAGAATAAATCCCTCACTCGAGAGGCTCCCACTCCCACAAACATTTCTACAAAATCAGAACCAGACACCGTAAAAAAAGGTACTTCTGCTTCCCCAGCTACTGCTTTTGCCAATAAAGTTTTCCCCGTTCCGGGTTCTCCAATTAATAATACTCCCTTGGGGATGCGTCCTCCCAATCCGGTAAATTTTTTAGGATTTTTTAAAAAATCTACAATCTCTCTTAACTCGTCTTTAGCTTCTTCGACTCCGGCTACATCACGAAAAGACACCTTTTTTTTATCTGCAATTAATCGAGCCCGACTTTTACCAAAAGATAAAGCCTTGCTTCCCCCAATTTGCAATTGCCGAATAAAAAAAATAAACAAACCAGCTAATAACAAAATAGGAAGCCAATTGATTAAAATAGAAAGCCATACTGAATGATCTGTATTGATATAAGAAGGAACAATCCCATGTTTTTCTAAAATTTCGAACCCCTTATCGGTTACATTTCCCTGAATACGAAACTTATTGCCCGAATACTTTCTAGCTCCTTGTTCTGTTAACTCTCCACTAATTTTTTGTTTGCTAATATCAAATACGACACTGTCTTTTTTAATCTCCCCTTGGCTTAGAGCTTTAACAAACTTTGGGTAATTAAAATTTTTTGCATAAGTTCTTTTTTGGAATTCATAAGCTTGCAAAAATATTAAGCCTAACAATAAAAAAGATACCCATAACAAAAAGATTTTTTTGCTGGATTTATTAAACTTTTTTATTTTCATATTTTATGCTCCAATTTTATATTTTAGTTTACTCGGCAACTATTGATTAAACAATAGAAACTTTAAAAATACAAGTTTATACAAAGAACTCATTGGTATTAATCGGCAAAATTATATTGTATTCTTTAGCTTAAAAACTAATTTGTAGTTTTAGGAGCTGGTTTATAAGGTGCTTTTTCATTAATTGGCCGTTGAGTAGGCACTACCGGAAGAGGAGGATGTTGTGTGTGTGTTGTGGGCTGAGGTTGAGACTGAGGCTGAGGCTGAGGAGAGCGAGTAGTAGATGTAGCACCTTTGTTAGGAGGAGTTGGATTTGTAGGAGGAGCTTGATTTTCTGAATAATGAACTTTTAAATATTCGGGTATTTCTTCTGAATGAGTATACCGAAGAACAGGCCATGTTTTACAAGAATCTGAAGAGAGATTTATAAAAGAACTTAATTTTAAAACAGGAGGAGTCTGTGTTGAAGTAGAATTATTTGGTGGTTTTTTTGGGCGACTTTCACTAATTTTTTTTAGAGATATCTCTTTTTGTTTTAAATAAAGTTGTGTGATTTTTCCAGTTGAACCAAAATGAAGATCCATAATTTCGTACTCCTTATTTTTTAGAATTAAAGGCATAGAAGGTAGTTGAAAGAACTGGCTTTCTTCGTAATAAAATACTCCATTATTTTCAGGATGAAGTAAAATAACTGTTTCTGCCAGAGGGGCAGTTTTTTGATGTCCTACTTGAATTAAAAGAGGTAACGCAGTTTTTTTTAGTTTTTGGTTAACTGTCGGGTCGTTTAGAAATCGAATGCATACATAAAAAGAAGTCCCCTGGATATCTTTAAAAAAAGAAGTTGCATGAGTAGTAAAAAAAAAGCCTTCAATTTTCTCAGAGATTTTTTTTAAATCCACTAATCTGCCAGTAGATAATTTAGTAAATGTATAAACTGAATTTCTTTTTTCTTCAGAGCAAGAAAGTAAAATTAATAACACAATAAATAACTGAAATAATTTGAATTTAATTTGTTTCATAATTTAATTTACTTCATAAAAAAATAATTTATCACCTGATTTGAGTTTCTAAGCACTAAATATATTGAATAAATAAAAAAAAAATGATTGTAAATAAGTTTTTTAAAACTTTTGTTGTTTTTTTTTGGTTATTTTTTTATATTTAGCGGGTATGGGGATTCCATTATCAGAAACATCATCTTTTGTTTTAGTTTGCGATTCGTTCAGCTACCGAACGGGAAAAGCTAAAGAGTTTATCTCTCATTTAGATTTATCCCAAGGTTGGAATTTTTACAACCAAGTCAAGCACTTAAAGCCTTATTTAAATGAAATTATCCCCAATCGAAAATTTATCATCCACCAGTATATTCGCCAAATAATTAAGCAATATAAAACCTCTGTTCAGACAGTCGTATTAGCTTGTGGGTGGGACCCTATTTTAGTTCAAATGAGTGAGGAATTCCCTCAAAATAGTTTTTTCGGAGTGGATAACGAATCGGTACAGGTTCAAAAAAAAATCTTAAAAAAAATCTTTCCAGAAGGGAAAATTTCTTATATTCAAACAGACATTACAAACTCTCAGCAATTGATTCAAAATTTAATTCATCATGGATGGAATCCTCAACTCCCCACTTGCTTGGTTGCAGAGGGAATTATTTGCTACATTCCTTTAGAAAAATTTTGGAATAGTGTTAAAACTTTAAAAAAATGTTCCAATCGTTTTTTTATTTGTGGAGATTTTATAATAGATGGATCCAAAACTCAATTATCCCCTATTGGTTACCAGTTAATTAAAGATATATTTGATTTGATCAAAGCCGAGTGTTCTCAAAATTGTTACTTTTACACTGTAGAACAAATTAAACATCAATTGGATTTATTAGGTTTTTCTAATATTCAGTTTTTTTCTCAAGATGTTATGCAAAAACAAAGAACGGGAGCTGTTACTCCTTGGAAACACTCATCAGATGGTCATTGTCACTGTTTTACTGGGGAAGCTTAAATTTTAATTTTTGTGTAAATTGTCAAATGATGTAGTGTCTTTTAAGTTAAGTTCCATAAGTTGAAGCCTTTTAATTTGATCTCTCAATTTAACTGCCTTTTCAAAGTCTAATTCGTTGGCAGCCTTTTTCATATCCTTTTTTAACTTCACGACTGCACGAGGAATGTTTTTTGGAGTTGATTGAGGGGATGAATCTTGGCTAATAATTTCTAACAATCCTTTAGGTGCAGATTTTTGAATAGCTCGAGGTTTGATTTTCCATCGTTGGTTAAAAGCCATTTGCCGTTTTCTTCTTTTTTGGGTTTCAGATAGTGCAGATTGAATCGATTTTGTTAAAGTTTGTGCATATAAAATAGCTTGTCCTTTAATATGCCGAGCAGATCGACCAATTGTCTGGATTAAAGACCTATGAGAGCGTAAAAAACCTTCTTTATCTGCCGACAATATGGCAACTAAACTAACTTCTGGTAAGTCCAACCCCTCTCTTAATAAATTAATTCCCACTAATACTTGAAACACTCCCAATCTTAAATCTTTCAGCAATTCCATTCGTTCAATGGTTTTAATATCACTATGTAAATACTTTACTCGCACTCCTTGGTCTTGGTAATAAGAGCTTAAGTTTTCTGCTGATTTTTTAGTTAAAGCAGAAACCAGTACTCGTTCATTTTTTTTCTCTCGCTTTTTAATTTCTTTGAGTAGGTCTTGCACTTGATTTTTTGCAGGTCGTACTAAAACTTCTGGATCTAATAAACCAGTAGGGCGAACAATTTGTTCTACTATACAGTTTTTACTTTTTTGAATTTCATAGTCGCCAGGAGTTGCCGATACATAAAGAGTTTGTGGAGTGAGTTTTTCAAACTCTTGAAAATTCAAAGGTCGGTTATCTAAAGCAGAAGGTAGGCGAAAACCATGTTCTACTAATGTCTCTTTGCGACTGCGATCTCCACGATACATGCCTCCAATTTGAGGCACACTAATATGGCTTTCATCAATAAATAACAAATAATCTGAAGGGAAATAATCTAATAAAGTAGGAGGAGGTTCTCCAGGCTTTCTGCCATTAAAGTGACGAGAGTAGTTTTCAATCCCCGGGCAAGTACCCATTTCTTCAATCATTTCTAAGTCATATAATGTACGCTTCTTAAGTCTGGTTTTTTCTTGTATTTTCTTTTGTTTTGTCAAAAGCTTTAAATGTGTTTTTAACTCTTCCCCAATGGATTGAATAGCCAAGCGGTTTTTTTCTTCTGTGCTAACATAATGACTAACTGGATAAATAGATACTTCGTCTAACTCTTGTAAAACACGCCCGCTTAAAGAATCCACATGAGCTATAGAATGAATAGAGTTGTTAAAAAACTCAATCCGCAAAATACAATTTTCTTCGTAAGGAGGAAACACCTCCACCACTGCCCCCCTCACTCGAAAAGTGGCTCGATGAAAATCAAAATCTTGCCTTTGATACTGAATTTCTACTAAAGACTTTATTAAATTATCTCTTGTAAACTTTTGATTCCACTTTAAATTAATTTTTAAATCTCGATACATTTCTGGTCCACCTAGACCATAAATACACGATACACTGCTGATAATAATAACATCTGATCGCTCTAACAAAGCAGTTGTTGCCGAATGCCTCAAACGATCAATTTGATCATTAATAGAAGAGTCTTTTTCAATATAAGTATCTGTGCTTGGGATATAAGCCTCGGGTTGATAGTAATCGTAGTAACTCACAAAGTATTCTACAGAATTAGATGGAAATAACTCTTTAAACTCAAAAAATAATTGACCCGCTAAAGTTTTATTAGGAGCTATAATTAAAGCGGGTTTTTGTAAATTTTGAATAACATGAGCCATTGTGAAAGTTTTTCCAGAACCGGTTACACCTAGCAAAGTTTGATGTTTTCGACCATTTTGGAAATTATCACAAATTGAGCGAATAGCCTCTACCTGATCTCCAGCTGGCTGTATAGATGCTTTTAATTGAAATCCATTACTTGGAAGTTTTATTTAATCAACTCCCGTAAATCAGCAACCATTTTTTGGATAGAAATCAAAGATTTTAGTACATAATCCATCTGCTTTGATTTTTTTTGATAAGCTTTCTTTTCCATGTGAATAACTTGCAAAGCTTTTTTTGCCCCCCGGACAGAAAAACCATCTCGATACAATAACTTTTTAATCAATAAAGCAACTTCCACATCTTTTTTAAAATACAAACGTTGACCATTAGACATCTTCCGAGGTCGAAATAAATCAAACTCCGATTCCCAATACCTTAAAACATAAGTTTTTACATTAAGTAATTTAGCTATTTCACTAATTTTAAAAGATATTTTACTAGGGATATTTTGAATATCTATAAGAAGTGTTTGATCCAGCTTGCCGAGAGTATGAGAGTGAATTAATTGCATTTTGTTCATTGTTTCATGTCTTTTCTTAACACAGGGCTTGGGTGAAAGACGACTACTCGTCTTTTTTTAATAGTGATTTTTTCTCCAGTTTTAGGATCCCTACCTAAGCGAGCTTTTTTGTCTTTTAGAAGAAAGTTACCAAAGCCGGATAGTTTAACATTATGGTTACTACATAATTTGTTACGAATGATATGAAATATAGAATCCACTAATTTATGGGTGTATTTTCTAGAATAACCAATTTGTTCGTAAAGTTCTTTGTAAATATCAGATTTAATAATTGTTTTTCTTTTTCTTTTAATTTGCATTTTTTACCTGTTCCTTTAAGTGCCTATAATAGATAAAGAATTTGCCTCATACCTCATTAAAAATCAAGCTGTATTTGCTAATTTTTTGAACGAAGACGAACAGGCCATTGTTTGCTAATTTTTTGGATGAGTTGTTCTTGGAGTGTTTTGATTTGACTTTCTGTAAGGGTTTTTTCTTCTGCTTGCCATAGAAGACGAAAAGCCACCGAACGGAGAGTATTTTCTTTATTTTGGCGATAGAGATCAAATATTTCTACAGAACGACAAAGTGGACCTGCCTGTTTTTTAATTTCTTTTGCTAATTGACCAGCCGGAAAGTCTTCAGGAATCCAAAAAGCTAAATCTCTTTCCATTGGAGGAAACCGAGAAATGGATTGAAATAACCTTTTTTTACCTAAACAAAATGAAGATAAATTCCATTCCGCAAAGGCAATATCTTCTTTTATTTTATATTGATCTTGATACACAGGGTGCAAAGATCCTACATAACCGACAAATTGACCATCAATTTTTAACTTAACAAATTGACCAGGATGAATAAACGGAGGAGCTAATGAGGATTGCTCCCAATTCCAATTTTCAACACCCATCCGACTCAATAAAATAGATAAAGCACCTTTTAAATCGTAAACACATGGGTAATCTCGACTTGTCCAAAGGTTACTTTTTCTTCCCCAAGCACATAAAGCTAACCAAGGTGTCTCTTTGTAAGTATTTTTCTCCTCAGATCGAGAAAAAATAGCTCCTAATTCAAATAACCGCCCTTCTTTATCAAGCGAAACACCATGTCCACGACGAAGATTTTGTTCCGCATTTCGAAATAAGGACGGAACAAAACTAACACGCATCATGTTATATTCTGCACTCAAAGGATTATGCACTAAAACCCCAAAAGTAGAAGGCTTGGTTTTTGATTGTTCGTGCGTAAGATACGAAGGAATCGAAACACCATCAAACAACATACATAAGTTACCTTTTAAAGGTTTTTGATCATTTGTTAAAAAAGTATAAGAAAACTCTTTTGAAATAAAATCATGATTAATGGCTTCGTAAAACCCTTCTTGACAGAGTAGTTGAGATAAATGCGAATTTAAAAAATACGCATCTTTTTTTTCTGCTATTTTTTTTTCTGATGAAGTAATCATTTCTGGTGCAGCAGAAATGATTTTTTCTGGAATTTGATGATACCCTTCTAAGCGTGCATATTCTTCAATTAAATCCTCCTTGATCTGTAAATCCATTCGAAAAAAAGGTGGTTCTACCAAGCAAGTACTGGATTGTGACAGTTTTTGATTTTGAATTATGCAACCCATTTGTTGCATTTTTTTTTGAAAATTTTTAAATATAACTGGCATTCCCAATCGCTTTTCTAAATCTTGTTGGTTGATTGAAATTGCAATTTGAGTATTTCGATTGGGCCAAAAATCTTTTAGATTTTGTGAAATCAGCCCACCAGATAACTTTTGCATAAATATTAAAGCCGTTTTTAAAGAACTTTTAACAGATTCAACAGGCACTCCCCGACTAAAACGATAGGCCGATTCACTTTCTATATGAAACCTCATAGATGTCTGACGAACACAGTTGGAATCAAAACAAGCTGACTCAATAAAAACATTTTGAGTATCTTTGTGAACGCTTGAGTTTAATCCACCCATTACCCCTGCCAAAGCAATTGGCCCTTTGGTATCTCGAATACATAATTCTTGTCCAGTTAATTGCAGTTCATTCCCATCCAGTATTTTAAATTGCTCACCTTTTTGAGAACAATCTATAATTATTTTTTGAGAAGATAAGCGATCCCAGTCAAAAGCATGTAAGGGCTGACCCTGATGAATCATTAAATAGTTAGTAGCATCTACAATATTATTAATGGGTTTAAAACCTAAAAGAATTAATCTCACTCTTAACCAAAGCGGAGAAGAATCTATTTTTACTCCATATAAAACAGAACCCGTATAGCGTAAACATTGCTGACTTTGGCGAACTTGGACCATGTTTTGTTGAAAACAATCCTCGTATTTAATGGGGTTCAACTTAGCAGGAGGAGTTGAAAATATGGGCTTTGAATTTATTATTTTTCGATTCAACAAACAAGAAAGCTCTCGTGCAATACCTAAATGACTTAAACAATCTGCTCGATTGGGAGTGATATTTAGATCAAATATAATGTCATTCAAACAAATATAATTGGCAAATAACTCTCCCATAATAGCCGATGAAGATAAAACTATCACATTAACTTCTTGCTTTATTGCTGATTGTAAATTTTGTGCAATAGGAGAAGGAAATAATTCACCAAAAGATAAAATCATTCCTTCGCTAGATACTCCCATGAGTTTTCTTTTTTCAATAGAAATACGGCAATTACCTCTTTTTTGGCATAAAATATCATTAGGTGGAAGAGCCAATGGTACTAAATCTCCTACTTTAAAATTATCTGCTCCACACACAACTTGCCGAACTTGTGTTTCAGATACCCTAACTTGACATAAATTTAAACGATCTGACTTTTCTAATCGCTTTTTTTGTTCCACTCGCCCAATTAATACATTGTGGTAGCCATTAGAATAATTTTCCCATCCTTCTACTTCTAAACCAGCCAGTGATAATACATCAGCTAGTTTTTCTGGTTGAGAAAAAAAATCTTTTAGATCTATTAATTCATTTAAACAATAAAGAGAAACTTTCATTACAAAAAACTCTTATTAAATCTTATGAACAAAAACCTTTTGCAGGAACTATTTTATCTCGAACACCAATGTATTCACATAAAGGGCGAATAATCCGATTGTTCTTTTTTTGTTCCATAATATGAGCCATCCATCCAGAAATTCGACTCATTACAAACAAGGGAGTAAATACTTTAATATCAAACCCCATCATATAATAAGCTGGTCCAGCCGGAAAATCCAAATTAGGATAAATCCCCTTCTCTTTCAACATAGTATCTTCCAATATATGATACATTTTAATCCATTTATTGTGACCAGTTGTTTGAGCCATTATTTTTGCACAATTTAACATTTGAGACACTCGAGAATCCCCTTTCTTATATACTCGGTGACCAAAACCCATGATTTTTCTTTTCTCTTTTAAAGCTTTGAGCAACCAATCTTTTGCTCGATCTGGCTCTTCAATCTCTAACATCATATACATCACTTGTTCGTTAGCTCCTCCGTGTAAAGGTCCTTTAAGAGAACCCACTGCACCAGCTATCGCTGAATAGACATCTGATAAAGTAGAACTAATAACCCGTGCAGTAAAAGTAGATGCATTAAATCCATGTTCTGCATAGAGAATTAAAGAAGTCTCAAAAGCAGATAAAACTTCTTTCTGAGGCACTTTACCAAAAAACATATTAAAAAAATTCTCTATAAAATTTTTATTTGGATCATGCTCAATCCAGTTTTTATTACGACTTAAACGATGATGAGCACAAATCCATAAAGGAATATTAGCTAATAAATTCATCGCTCTTTTTTGAACTAACTCTGGACTATGATCCCAAGCTGAATCTTCTAAAGCTCCTGCCATCGAAATAGCCGTTCGTAAAGCATCCATAGGATGAGCTTTAGAACATTCTTTTAAAGTATTTAAAATTCGTTGATCATTTTTTCTAGCTTTTTTTTCTTCTTTGCAAAAATTTTCCCATTCTTCAATAGTTGGCAATTCTCCATTCCATAACAAAAATACAACAGATAAAAAAGAAGCTCTTTGAGATAATTCTTCTGCTGAATATCCTCTGTAAATTAAAGAACTTTTTTCTGCAATGACTTGAGAAATCGAACTCTCATCTGCAATCACTCCTTCTAATCCTTTTTTTGCTTTCATTTCACACCCTTTCTATAGTTTTATGTGAGTTTATTGTAAGATAAAAAATTTTCGTATTCTGAATAATTTAAAAGCTTATATAGCTCTTTTCGATTCAACATGGCAGATAAGAGATGTTTTTGACAACCTTCTGCATGAAGACTCTCTAAACCCCTCTCTACAGCTTTTAATGCCAATCTCCAAGCTGATACTGGATAGAGAGCAATATTAATTCCAATTTTTTCTAAAGTTTGACAACTCAATAACTCCGATTTTCCAAATTCTGTCATATTAGCAATTAAAGGAACATCTATCTTTTGTCGGAATTGTTCAAACTCCTCGCGATTTTCTAACGCTTCGGGAAATATCATTTCTGCACCAGCTTCTTGATACGCTCTCGCTCTTTGAATTGCACCATCTAAACCCTCCACACCTCGTGCATCTGTGCGTGCCGAAATTAGAAACAAAGGATCTGTCCTAGATTTAAGTGAAATTTTAATTTTTTCTTGCATTTCCTTAATACTAATCAATTTTTTATTGTCTAAATGTCCACATTTTTTAGGGCTTTTTTGATCTTCTAAATGCAAACCACAAAAACCTGCTCTCTGTGCTTCTATGGTACTACGAGCAACATTTAACGAACTTCCAAAACCACAATCTATATCAATTAAACTGGGTAGAGAACTAGTTTGAATAATTAACCGACCTCGTGAAATAAGTTCAGATAGAGTGTGAAGCTCTAAATCTGGCCAAGCTAAATCACTGGAAATAACTGCTCCAGAAATGTAAATTCCTTCAAAACCAATTTTTTCAATCATTTTTGAAACTAAAGGAGAAAAAGAACCAATTAATCGGATCAGTTTACCCGATTTTAAATCTTGCTTAAATTTTTTTCTTTGTTTCGCAATATCAAATAAAGTAAAAGCCACTTTTTTTATCCCTTTTATAGAATAAGTTTAAGCTTATAAAGCCAACCAAAATTAGAAGTAAAATATAAAACAGAATGCTCTGAAAGAAGTAAGGGAGATGTTGCCATACCCTTTCCAAAAAAGAAAGCTCCTTTTTCTTTTCCCGTCTTTTTAGACAATAACCGAAGAGGACCTGAATATTCTCCATAGATTAAATAATCTTTATAGAGAACTAAACGAGTTGCTATAGAATAAAGTAGTTTATGAGACCATATTTGCTTTCCAGATTTTTGATCCAAAGCTAATACTTGCCCATCCGATGTGGAGTAAAATAAATATTCTCCAGCTAATAACAAATCCGCATGAGATCCAAAAGGAGTTTTCCATATTACTTTTCCATTTCGTTTATTTAAACAATAAAGACCCGATTCAAAACTCGCTGAGTATAAGCATACTTTTCCAATTATGGGAGCACTTAAAGCTGATGTGAAACGATCTTTTTTAGATAAATATTTTTTCCATTTTAAACGACCATTACGGTTAATAGCGAACAAAGTTCCATCACCCGTTTTAAAATATATAGTATTTCCGCTTACCAAAGGTTCGGCTACACCCTCTACAACAAATTCTGATTTTTTAAGAGAGACAGAATAAGTCCATATTAATTTTTTTGTCTGAATATTTAAACAATACAACTTGTTGCTTACAGCTATAAAAAGCCGATTCTTTTGTAACACTGGTCGACTAGCAGATGGTTGCCCAATGTAGAACTTCCAAGTAACGGCTCCAGTTTGAGCAGATAAAATGTAAAAAAAACCATCAGCTCCCACAAAAAATAGATGACCTTTGTGGTTTAAGATATCTCCTGCCAACCCTCCTTTAATCTGGAAACTCCATTTTTTTTTACCCAAATCGGATGTATAAGCATGCACACCGTTTGTATTATTTCCCTGAATAATAAGTTGCCCCTCATGCACATATATCGGACGAATAGATTGCAACACATCGGGAATAACCGTTACTCCCTTTAATACACTATCTCGAATCCATACTTTTTGAGCAATTGGTTTTTTATTTAGATCTTTATAAATCATCGAAGATGCTTCAAAAATTAGCAATCCATTTATCCATAAAAAAAATTTGAGTATACGCATCATTGGCTTTGGTTTTCTTGCTTAGAGTTATTTAAATTATTTTGAACAGATAAGATATTCATGTATTGCTCAGCTCTTTTAGAAACTTGCGTATTCGAAAAATTTTTAATTATTTGTTTATAAGTTTTTAAAGCTTTGTCTGTTTGTTTGAGATGTTCATAAATTAAAGCTATTTTTAAAAGAACATTGGGCATAATCCATTCAGCAGAAGTATTGAGCTTAATCCATTCAAAATGCTCTAAAGCTTCTGTATAATTTTCTGCATTCATTAAATGCACTCCAGTTTGAAAAGCTAATAAAAACCCCAATGTAGTTTTTTTTTTGAAAGTTTTTCTAACCGATTTTAAAAGATTGCCAGCTATTTTATTTTGGTTATATGTAGATAAAAAATAAGCCATCTCTATTGCAGAAACTACCCCTCCTGGTTGTGTTTTCCAACGATTAATAAGAGTAAGATAATGATCGACTTGAGCTTTCATTTCAGCTGTGTATTTTGGAGCTTTTTGACCAGGCGTAAATATGTTTTGTTCAGAATTGGTGGATTGACTCAATATGGTTCCTTTAGCATTTTTTTCTGCTGCTATTAATTTTTTTTTAGCAATATATAATTCTTCTATTGCTTGTTGGTTTTTTTTCTCATTAAAATAACTCCATAATTTAATTCCACCAAATGCACTAATAGATAAAACAACTACTAATAAAATATATTTAAAATAAGACTCTAACCAGATTTCAATTTTTTGGGTTAAGGTTAAATGGGATGGTTGATTTTTAGCCAATCTCTAACTTCCTCGCTTTTTTTTCACAATTGGTATTTCCGTAGATACTTTCGTTAGCAATAGCAATCGCTACATCTGTTGGCAATTTATTATCTTTATCTGATTGATGAAGAATTTCCATTAAAACATTGTATATGTTTTCAATCTTTTTTAACACAACCTGTTTAGAATACGAACCCGTAGTTTCCACAAAAACATTAATTAACCCACCTGCATTGATTACAAAATCTGGCATATAGAGGATGCCTTTTTTTTTCAATTCTATTTCTGTTTCTAAAGTATCTAATTGATTATTAGCAGCTCCACCAATAATAGAACATTTGAGACGATCAATAATAGATGGTCGAACAACTGCTCCCAAAGCACATGGAGAAAAAATATCACAATCTACATCATAAATTTTTTCTGGATCAACTACCGTTACAGATGGATGTTTTTCTTTAATCAAGCTTGTTTTTTTAGCCGAAATATCACAAATAACAACTTCGCATTTTTCTTTTAAAAGATAGTCCACAAGATGAATACCAACATGACCCGCCCCTTGAACCGCTACTTTGAGTCCATTTAGAGAATTTTTATTCATTTTATGCTGAACAGCTGATTTCATTCCAATTAGAGTGCTTAGGGCTGTCCAAGGGCTTGGATCTCCCGATCCATTCAGCTCTTCCGGTAAACCAACTACAAATCGAGTTTCTTGTCGAATATATTTCATATCCTCTACTCCAGTGCCAACATCTTCAGCTGTAATATAATTACCAGATAGAGAATCGACAAACTTTCCGTAAGATCGCAGTAACTCGGGTGTTTTATCTTTTTTAGAATCTCCAATAATTACAGACTTCCCTCCTCCTAATTCTAATCCAGTTATAGCTGCTTTATAAGTCATGCCTCGCGAAAGCTTTAAAGCATCATTTAAGGCTGCTTCTTCAGAAGGATATGGCCACATTCGACACCCTCCAAGCCCTGGTCCTAAACGGGTGTTGTGAATAGCAATAATACCTTTTAATCCAACAGAGGGATCTTGAAAAAACACAATTTGCTCATGCCCTCCAAATCGTTTCATCTGTTCAAAAATCAAAATAATCTCCCTTTCAAATAAGTTCCTATAACTTTACAAAAAAAAAATCAGAAATTCCAGAAAAGCTTTAGAAAAAATTATTTGTAACCTTAAATAAATCAAAATCTTCATTATAAGAAGACAAATATTCAATATTTTTTGGTGTTTGAGTTTGATATTTCCGAGCTTGTTGAATAAGAGTATCTTCCATTGTATGCCCGGGATGGGTAGAAAGGTTTTTTATTAAAGATAACCTTTTCCACTCTTCGAAGCCAGGTTGCCACGCAAAATCTTTATCCGAACAATAGCCTCTAATTAAAAAATTTTTAATCTTATCTATAGTATAAGGTCCTTCTTTTTTATAAGAACTTGAATTCACTTTTTTTAAAATCCAAAACGATTTAAGCATTAGAACATTATGCTATATTTGAGCCAAGTTGTCAATTCAAGTATTCACTTATTAAGTATGACTACTAACAGCATTTTACAAGTGATGTTATATGATAATTACAATTGATGCACAAAAAATATTTCCTAAAAAAAGTTTATCGGTTGAGAGTTTTTCTTTACAATGCTCTTTTGAATGTGTGTTGACTTATGAGGATTTTTTAACATAAAATTTATTCACCCATGATGAAAAAGCCATTATTATTTATTAGTATTAGCACCTTATTATCTATTGCTTTTCATATTTATTTGAGCATGCGTGCACAAGTTTTATTAAAAGGAGAGGAAGTGCATGGGTTTTCGATTTGTCATGTGAATTCTTGGTTGAGTTGTGATAACACTTTACTTTCCGATTACGCTCATTTTATTGGTTTATCTCTTTCGGATTGGGGATTGGCTACTCATCTAATCATATTTTGTTTGTTAATAATTTTGTTATTGGGGTTGGTTGAACATAGTGTGGTGGTGTGGGCAACCCTGTGTTTTTTCTCCATTTTGTCAGCTGGTGCATCTTTAGTTTTTGCAGGGCTTTCTTATTTTTTATTAAATATTTTTTGTCCAATTTGTATAATTTTATATTTTTTATCTTTTATTACTTGTGGCTGTATTATATGGATTTTATCTAATCGATCTTGGATTGAGTTTTCTTTTTTAAGGTTATTTCGTAGTGTAAAGTCTGTTTTTTTTCTGAGTATTGTATTGACATGGGTGTTTTTAGCTTTTTTAAGTCATCAAATGTTTATCTATCTCAATCAAAATAATTCTACAAAATATAGAGCTTCTTCTTTTTTATTGGACTGGCGTTCGGCTCCTGTAGAACAAACAAAACAAAAACCTTTATTAGAAAAAGGTTCTAAAGACAGTCAAATAACCATTACAGAATTTGCTGATTTTTTATGTCCTCATTGTAAAAACAGTTACTATTTGTTAAAGGTATTTCATTCTTCTCATTCAGATATTCGTATAAGGTTTTTTTCGTTTTCTTTGGATCGTTGCCAAAATGATTCTGGTATTTCTTGCTTTCTAACTCAAGCCGTTTGGTGTGCTAAAAACCAAGACCATGGTTGGTCACTCCATGATTTAATTTTCAAAAACCAAGAGCAGTTTTTAAAAACCAACACCATTGAGAAAACACAATTTCTTTTAAAAAAGATTGTTTCACCACTTTCTTTAAATTGGAACAACTTAGAAAAGTGCATCCAATCACCTGAAAGCCGTCAAATAGCTAAAAATCAAATTTTAGCTGGTGAGGATATGAAAATCACAGGGACACCTTCTTTATTTGTAAACGGCAAAAAAACCACTAGTCAGTATTTTATTCAAACCCTTCAAAGTATTCGAAAACATATTCTTCAAAAAGCACCTTAAACAAACGCCTTAATATCCTTTTTGGACACCCTTTTTATAAAGATGCAGGAGAACAATTAAATGCTGTAATCAACTGCTCGAAATATGTTATTCGACATACAGATGTAGCAGACATTTGCCCTAAACCTCTAGGTTCTTCACCTATCACCACCCCATTTGCTTGATAACATAGTTGTTTTTGATGCAAAGCTTTAACTGCATTATCTAAAACACCAGGAGCTAAATTCGAAGGAGGTTTAATGTCGTTGTTAACATTACCAATATTTCTAAGACTGCTTACACGATTGAGACTGTCTAGGTAATTAACAATATTTAAAGCATCTAGTTTATTTGCAGCATTGTTATATGGTAGAGCTAGAAAGCACTTTTGATACTCTGCTTCATGATCACCCCCTCTGTAAGATATTAGGTCTTCTAAACATTTGTGAATAGATTGAAGACCAATACAAATTCGTTTATCAAGTGACAGTTGTTCTGGTTGAGAGGGAGTTTGCGGTGTTTGAGAAATACCTTGAGTAGATGGTGTACTACTTTTAGGTGGAGGAGTTGTTTGATCTGACGAATCAGATTGAGTTTTACAATTTGATAATAAAACATTTATACTTAATAAAAAAATGATCCAAAAAATTAGGTTTTTCATAAAATCACTCCTTGGTTTTATTAATTTAGTTTTATTAGCTTATTTTAATTAAATAAACCCAGTTAATACTATAAAATGATCAGTTTTTGAAATGCAAATAATTTTTGTATTTAATGCACTTAGTAAAAATGGTGATTTTACAAGTGTCAAGTATCCAATACCTCATTTTTTTCTAGTAGTTTGTTTGAGGAGTTATTTTGTTTTATAAGTTGCCTAACTCGATTGAGGAGAATTTGTTTAGATAAAAGGGGAACAATAAGCTTCAGTTCTGCACCAGTCGGGCGACCAATAACAGCAGTTCTTAAAGGCATAAATAAACCACGACCTTTAGTCCTTGTTTGATTTTGAATAGTTTGGAGAATTTGCGAAAAAGTATTTAAATTGATAGTAGAACAAGATAAAGCACAAAGTTGCTTTTCCCAAAGGTTTAGGACTTGCAAAGTAGAAGACCATTGCCATATTTGTTTTGCACAAGAGTGAATTTTAAATCCGTTTATAGATAAGGGGCTTAAGGTCTCTATAGCTGATTCTAAAGTAGTAAAAGAGTTTTTGAAAGATTGAATAGCTTGAGCTTGCCATTTTTTAGATTGAGGAAATAATAGGTTGTGTTTTTTAATAAATGGAGATAATCGGTTCCATAATGTCATATCATCCATTTGTCTAATATGTTGAGTGTTAATCCATTTAAGTTTTTCAACATCAAAAACAGCCGGAGCACTATGAAGTCCGTTTGTGGAAAAGCTTTTAATTAATTCAGAAATAGAAAAAACTTCTTGAGTTGTTTTAGGATTCCATCCTAAAAGAGCTAAAAAATTGATTATGGCAGAAGGAAGATAACCTTGTTTTTTATACTCTGCACAAGAGGAAGCTCCATGTCGTTTGCTCAGTTTTTTTCGATCTTTATCTTGAATAATAGATAAATGTCCATATTGAGGAATTTTCCAACCTAAAGATTCAAAAATCATCATTTGTCGAAGAGTGTTAGTTAAATGTTCTTCCGATCGAAAAACATGGGTAATTTTCATGTAAAAATCATCTATAGCACAAGAAAAATTATAGACTGGCAAATTAGAGGAGCGAATTAAAATAAAATCTCCGATCATATCTGAAGGCAAAGATATATTTCCTCGAACAATGTCTTTAAATTGATAGATTTTTCTTTTTTGAGGTGTTTTAAATCGAATAACACTATTCTGACCTCGATCTATTTTTTTTTGAGCCAGTAATAAGTCTTGATTTCGATAAGGACTAATCACTCGAAAAGGTTGATTATTTTGATTGGCTATCTTTTTTTGGTTCTGGATTTCTTCTTCACTCAGAAAACAATGATAAGCTTTACCAGATTGAAGTAATTTTTTAACTTGTTGTTGATATAAAGTGTTTCGTCGACTTTGCCAATAAGGACCATAAGACCCTTTAGATGGAAAAGAAGATAAATCAGATAAAAGAGGTCCTTCATCCCATTTCAATCCCAGCCATTGCAAATCTTTAAGTTGCTTTTCTAAATAATGTGTCTCACCTCTTACTTGATCTGTATCTTCTACCCGCACAATAAAAGATCCCTTGTGTTTTTTAGCAAATAAATAATTGATTAAAGCCGTGCGTGCACCTCCAACATGAAGCCATCCGGTTGGACTGGGAGCAAAACGCACTCTTACTTTTGGTAAAGAATTTGCATTTAATTCACTCATATTAATCCCTTTGTACACTTAAAATAGATTTAATTTTTTTAAGAGATTGAATTAAATTTTGTAACTGTTTTAAATTTTGAACGGATAAGTGAAACAAACAAGCTGACTTCATATCTCGGATGCGATGAGCTTTTAAGTGAAAAATATTTACACTTTGTTCGGCAAATACTTCTGTCATGCTTTTTAAAACACCGGGAGTATCATGCGTTACCACTTTTAAAACAGCTGTGTAACTTTGTCCAATTTTAGTTTTAGGATTCCATTGAACATCTACATATCTTTCTGAGTTCATAGAAAGAAGATACCGGCAAGATTGTCGATGCACAACAATTCCCTGCCCTCTTTTAATAAATCCAGTAACTCTATCCCCCGGAATGGGAAGGCAACACTTAGCAAAACTAACCATTACATTACCAATATCTTCTACAATAACGGGATTATAGTCTTTAGGTTGAGGTTTTTGTTGCTTAATAGGACCACCAAAACTTTGAGACAATTCGGTTGGTTTGGGTTCTGACGATGATAATTCGGGGAGCAATGGAGAAATAATTTCTTTAACTAAAATTCTTCCATAGCCAATATGAGCAAATAGGTCTTCTTTTTTATTCACATCTTTTCTACTAAGGTGTTGAATCCATACTGGATGTTTATAAACAGCTGATTTTTTTAAATTTTTCTTCTTAATCTCTTTTTCTAATAATTTTTTTCCAATATCTACAGCTTCTTTTCGTCTCTGCATTTTAAGGTAGGCTTTAATTTTAGATTTTGCCTTAGAGGTTACACAATGATTAAGCCATTCTTCAGAAGGAGTTTGATTTTTTGAAGTTATAATTTCTACAGTGTCTCCATTTTTGAGCTTATATTTTAGAGAAACCATTCGCTTATTAACTTTTGCACCAGTAATTCGACTACCTAAATCTGTATGAATACAATAAGCTAGATCAATTGGAGTAGCACCTTTGGGAAGCTCTTTAACATCTCCTTTAGGAGTAAAAATATAAATATCAGATTCAAATAGATCCATTTTAACAGACTCCATAAACTCCCCAAAATGAAGATTTTGTTGATGAAGACTAACTAAATCTTGAAGCCAATTAAATTTTTTTAATGTGCTTTCATCTACAGATGGATTGTTATCCCAAGATTGTGTTTTGTATTTCCAATGGGCGGCAATTCCTTTTTCAGCTAAAATATGCATGTCATGAGTTTTAATTTGAATTTCAATTCTTTTATTTTGCTCTCCTAGAACAGTTGTATGAAGGCTCTGATAGTGATTAATTTTAGGAATCGCAATAAAATCTTTAAATCGCCCCGGAATGGGCTTCCAAAGAGAATGAATGAGTCCTAAAATTTTATAACAATCTGCAACTTCATTTACACAAATTCGAAAAGCCAACACATCATACACTTGATGATATTCTAAATTACGAGTAATCATTTTTTGATGGATAGAATACAAATTTTTTGTTCTACCAGTAACAATTGCTTTGAGTTTTGTTTGGTCAATAATTTCTTTTTCTAGTATAGAGATAACTTTTTGGATATATTTTTCTCTTTCTTGTTTTTCGCTATTTACTGTTTTTATAAGAGATTGGAACCCCACTGAATCAGAATATTGAAAAGCTAAATCTTCTAGTTCCATTTTAATAGAATACATCCCCAACCGAGAAGCTAATGGACTATAAATATCTAGTGTTTCTTGTGCAATTTTTAATTGTTTTTCTTCAGGTAAATAATTTAAAGTTCTCATGTTGTGTAATCGATCTGCTAATTTAATTAAAATAACTCGTATATCTTTCGCCATTGCGACAATCATTTTTCTTAAGTTTTCGTTATCTTCTTGTTGAGTTTTTTTTAATTTAATTTGAGAAATTTTACTCACTCCATCTACTAAAAATGCAATCACTTGATTAAATTCTTTTTCTAAATTTTTTAATGTAAATGGAGTATCCTCTACTACATCGTGTAAAAGACCTGCAATAATTGTATAAATATCTAACTTTAATTCTGCCAAAATAAAGGCGACAGATAGGGGATGAGTAATGTAAGGTGATCCATCTTTTCGAGTTTGTTTTTTATGGGCAGTTTTTGCTATCTGATAAGCTTTTTGAACAAGCTTTAAATTGGCCGTTGGATAATAGCTTTTAATTTGATTGATCAGATCATCAATCCCATGGATTTTATCACTAATGTGAGAGGGATAGACGAGAGAAGAACTAGCCATCAATCCATTTATAGTTGAATTTCTGCTTTAAGATCTTTTTCTAATTGCTCGTTTGGTGTGCTATTTCCACAATCAAATTTAACTTTATTAGCGGCGACTTCTCGTAAAGCATTGACTACGACTTTGTTGTTTTCAGGGACAAAACAAGTATCCCCCTTAAGGAATTGCTTAACCCTTTTAGTGACCAAGGCCACCAAGGCAAACCGATTAGGGACTTTTTTTAGGCAATCTTCTACAGTTACACGAGCCATGATGTTATATTATGAAGGTTGAGATAGGTATTGGTCAATATATTTTTTAAGTTTTTTAACTGCTACCGAAAGATTTTGGTTAATCACCTGACAATCAAATTCTTTAGCTTTTTGAATCTCTATTTGTGCCAATTTTTGACGAGTTTGCCTTTCTTTTTCAGTATTTTGCTTTCTATGAAGAATGCGTTTTTGAAGAATATCTAACGAAGGTGGTAAAATAAAAACCCTAAAAGCACGAGGAAAGCACTTTTTAATTGTATCTGCCCCCTGAATATCTAAATCTGTAATAACTACTTTTTTATTACTCCAATTATGGTATAAATCTGTCAGAGAAGTGCCATAATAATAGCCATATACATACGCCCATTCAGCAAATAAATTTTGCTTCTTAAGTTTTATAAATTCTTTTTGGCTAATAAAATGATAATCCACATGGTTAGTTTCAGAATTTCTAGCCGGGCGTGTGGTATAAGAAACAGATGGCACAATTAACCCTTTTTTATAATTTGCTAACACTTGTTGCACTAAAGTTGATTTGCCAACTCCACTAGGACCACAAACTACAATTAAACGATAATCATCTGGTGGACATTGTATTTTTTTTTGTTTGGATGTATGTGATTTTAGTAAATCAGCCATTTATTTACTTACTCCACATTATGAATTTGTTCACGCAAACTTTCGATTAAGCTTTTAGCTGAAATAATTTTTTGAGAAAAAATAGCACTGTGCGACTTAGATCCAACTGTGTTGATCTCACGGACCATTTCTTGTAAATAAAAATTAATTTTTTTTCCAATAGGTTGTTTAGAAGATAAAAGAGACTTACATTTTGCTAAATGCTCTTTTATTCTTACTAGTTCTTCTTGAACATCTATTTTACTCAACCAATCAGCTACTTCTTGTAGAATTTTATCCTTATTTATCGAATCTATCGAAGAATCTAATTTTTTTATTTTTTGCTTAAAACTTTTTTGTGCTTGGTTTTTTTGATGAGCAGACATTACTTTTAAACTTTTTAAATAAATTGATAATTTTTTAAAACTTGTAAGAAATTCTTTTTTTAAAAAATAACCTTCTCGGATTCTCTCCTGATTACAAAAAATAATTGCTTTGTGAATCAATTTTAACAAGGCTGACTTCTCTTTATGATATTTTTGAGAAGAAGAATTAGATAATAATACCCCTGGTTGTTTAATTAAATGTGTAACACTTAAATCGTTTTGTACTTTGAGTTCTTGAGCTATTTTTTTATAAAGAATTTTCCACTGCAAGGCCTGATTTCGATTCCACTGAATAGAGGGTATTTTTGCTGAATCTAATGGAGTTTTACAAACTGAAATGTGTACGGTCCCTCTAACAAAGTATTTTTTTAATAAAATTCTCACTGACTTTTCGAGATCACTATAAAAATTAGGCATCTGTATGCAAATGTCTAATATTTTACCATTAACTGATTGAACAATAACTTCTACAGAACTATCTTGGACCTGCTGACAAACGGAGCCATATCCTGTCATGCTTTTCATTTTTTTAATTAACCTTTCTTAATTTGTTGTATTTTCTTTTGCAGAAAATTATATATTTTTTGATTATTTTCTCTATTAGACAAATACCATCGAATACGAGAATCTCTTTTAAACCAAACCATTTGTTTTTTAGCTAACCTCATTGTACGGCGAATAACTCGATTTTGCAAATCTTCGATGGTAGAAATTTGTTTTTTTAGAAATAAAGTAGCCTCTTTATATCCAACACTTTTCATAAGAGGCCAATCACTTAACCCTTGATCCAACAAAGTTTGAGTTTCTTCTATTAGTCCTTTTTGAATCATATTACATGTTCTGATTTGCACTCTTTCTAGTAAATGTTCTTTTGGTAAGTAAAGACCTATCTTTATAATTGGGTAAGGGAGAAGTTTTTGGTTTTTCTGAAAAGTGTTTTGGATTAAAGAAAGAGGTTTTTTTTCAGATAAAATTAAACAAATAGATCGAAAAATTCGATAATGATCTTGTGGAGAAATTTGATCAGCTTGTTTTTTATCTAACTCTTGTAAAAGTTGATATAAGTGTTTCATGCCTCTTTTTTTTTTTACCAAAGAGACAAATTCTTTAACTCTTTCAGGAATTTGTTTAACAGGGAACATTCCTTTCTCTAATGCTTGAATATAAAAACCACTCCCTCCAACAGCAATCACGGCTCTTAAAGAAAGTTGGTTTTTTAAAATAGAAAGGGCTGTTTTTCTAAATACTCCAGCTGTGCAGGTAAATGGGGGCTTGTATTCGTTAAATAAAAAACAATTCTTTTGATCAGTCAAATCTGGCTTATCAGATCCAATATTCATCCCTTGATACATTTGAATACTATCACAATTGAGAAGAGCAGAGGGAAGGCGATTTGCCAATTGCAAAGACAACTGAGTTTTACCGACAGCTGTGGGACCTACGAGAAAAATAAGTGGATAAAAAGAAGATTCAGTTTCTTCGCCCAAAATCTTTTTCCATTTGAACAATAGGATATTCTACAAAAACAGGACGACCATGTGGACAAAAACTGGAAAATGGAAATTCATCCATCTGATTGATCAGTTCTTTCATTTGATTATGGCTAAGAGACTGCCCAGCTCGAATAGCTGAATGGCAAGCCATGGTAGCACATATATTAGATAAACTATTTTCTATCGCAAAACTCATACCCTGCGTTTTAATCTCATCTGCTAAAAGCAAAAGAGTTTTCTGCAAAGACTGATCTTTTAATACGGGAGGAGCTGATAAAACAACTAAATTTTCTGGTCCGGTTTGCTGAATATTTATACCTAATTTTAAAAGATCTTTTTTTACTTGAAATAAACACTCTATAAGAGATTCATCCATGTTGATAACAAGAGGAATTAAGCGATTTTGAGTAATTGGTTTATGAGTTTTCCAAGATTGCATAAGCCGTTCATAGAGAATGCGTTCGTGAGCGGCATGTTGGTCGATAAAAATAACAGCTAATGGCGATTGAGTAATAATATAAGTCAAATGAGTTTGTGACAAAACATGTAAAGAAGACCAACGAAAAGATATTTTTGATTGAGAAGTTTTATCTTCTGAGTAGTGATTTTTATTTGTTGATAAAGAAAATTGAGATTTTTCTGAATCGATTGGAGTATTAGAAGAACTAAAACCTTCTTGTTTGGATTCAATATTGTTTTCAGTGTTTATTGGTTGTAAGTTTTTATATGCCGAAATGGGAATTTTTACTGATATATCATCTGATTTTTTTGAAGAAAAAGATTGAAGAGAATGTTGAGAGAAGTTATTTGAACTTTGAAGCTCCTTAAGCCATGGGGTTTTATGAAGTTGATTACGAATAATATTATAAACTGCTCTAAAAATTAAAGAAGGATTTTTAAATCTAACTTGCATTTTAGATGGATGCACATTGACATCACAATCACTTGTCGGGCAAAGTAATTTTAAAACTGCAATTGGATATTCTCCATGCATAAGTAAACCCCGATAAGCTGATAATAAAGCCGAATATAAAGTGGTATTTTCTACCCAACGATTGTTCACAAAAAACCAGATATGTTTGCGATTAGAAGCTACCTCATTTGGGGAACAAAGAATAGCTGTTAATTGAATGTTTTCATATTTTGTGTGAATGTAAAAAGGTTTCTTTAAAGGTAAAACATCTTGTACTCTTTCTTTAAGAGTTTGTTTTTTTGTCCAATAAAATAATAATTGATTTTTATGAAATACTTTAAATTCTACTTTTGGATGAGCTAAAGCTAAAGCTTTTAAAGTATTTTTAATCTGATTAACTTCTGATGAAGATGATCTAAGAAATTTTTTTCTAACAGGGGTATTTTGAAATAAATTTTTAACAATTATTGTTGTTCCATTAACCGCTCCAGTTGGTTGAACATCTTTTTTTTGCCCAAAAACGCTATGAAGTTTTGCCGCTTGTTTTTGGTAACTGGGCTTAGAAATTAATAGCAAGTCACTAACTTGTGCGATGCTGGCTAAAGCTTCTCCACGAAATCCAAAACTGTTAATTTTCCATAAATCTTCTACACTTGTAATTTTACTAGTGCTATGAGGTGCTAGGGCTAACAAAAGATCTGATTCAGAAATTCCCCTCCCATTATCTTTAACTTGAACAGAACATCCTCCCTCATCAAAATGAACTTCTATTTTATCTGCTTTGGCATCTAAAGAGTTTTCCACCAGCTCTTTAACCATATTGGCTGGTCTTTCTACTACTTCACCAGCTGAAATTTGATTGATCACTGTTTGAGGTAAGGTGTAAATACACAATTTTTGAGTCTCAGAAAGCAACGAGTAACCCTCCTCCTATTCCATAAGAGAAATGTTTTTCTTGAAAGTCATAGTAATACTTCCCTTCTAGAGCTAATGACAAGTGATTTTTAATTCGAATAAGCAAACGGGTGGCACTCATCAAGCCCACTCCAATTTGAAATAAGCGGATATTTTTGGTACTACGAGATCCTTTAGCTTTAATCATCAGTCCACCATTCAAACTAATTAAAAGAGATGGCAATTCGACTATAGGAAACTGAAGTAAAAAATCTCCCATCAAAACATAACCTTTTTGAAACGATTTATTATTAATCACAGGAGGTGTAAAAGATATCCCTAAATTGGTAACAGTAGATAATTGAGGGATAGGAAGCCCCGGACCATTTATCTGCATATTAAAAAACCATGAAGGAATAGGAGTTTTTTTATCTTCATAATAAATTTTTAAATAATGAATAATTAATCCACTCCATCGTAATTTAGAAATTGGGGTATCTTCTAGAGAAACTGTATCTGGTTGGTAATGACTAGAAAACTCCTTAATGTGATGTAATTTTTTTTTTGTTTTTTTAAAACTTGGGTTAATTTGATAAGCAGAACCTTTCTTAATGTATCGAGGAGTGACATCAATTTCTGAAATATATGCTTTAATTCTTTTAGGATTTTGGATATAGATACGATAAAAAGTGCCAAAATTATGTTTGGGGCGGTAAATTTTTTTTGAAATTGTAACCATAGTTCCAGCTGGAATAGTCGTAATCTGAAAAGAATCAAAATTTGGACGTGTGTAAATAATAGAATCTCTTTGAATGGTATATGCTTTTTGCAAATGAGAAGGAAGAATTTTATCAGATAACGGTTTTGATTTTGTCTTCCCATAACAAAAAAAAGCTAAGAAAAAAATACTAAAAATAAAATATGGTTTTAAGTTGATTAGTTTCATATTGGTTAGGTTTATATGTTATCATGTAGTTCTTTTATTTAATGTTTTTTTTAAGGTTATACTATAGAGTTTATGAAAGTCAACAGTAAAATTGAAGAAGCTATAAAGGTGTATTATTTGCTTTTTTCTACCATTAAAATAAAATCGATCATTCTTTGGGCAAAACCAGTTTCGTTATCATACCAGCCAAGAACTCTCGCCATATTATCTGAGGTAACCTGAACAGAGGGCATATCCACAACACAACTATGCGAATTATTATTAAAATCTACACTAACTAACTCTTTGTGTTCGCATCGAAGAATGTTTTTTAAATTATTTTTTTCTGCAGACAAAAAAGCTTGATGAATATCTGATAGAGATAAAGATTTTTTAGACCAAAACACTAAATCTACTAAGCTAACATTAGCTGTTGGCACTCGAATAGCCACCCCTTGCAAATGCCCTTTTAGATCTGGGAAAATTTTTTCCAAAGATTGTGTAGCCCCTGTTGTTGTAGGGATTATAGATAAATTAGCTGCACGTGCTCTGCGTAAATCTTTATGTGTTGCATCTAATAACTTTTGATCTGAAGTATAAGAATGAATAGTAGTAAACGAAAGTTGCCTAATATGAAATTTTTTATGTAGTAATTGAATGATTGGGGATAAGCAATTAGTTGTGCAAGAAGAATTGCTAATAATATGATGAGAGCGATCGTTATATAGGGAATGGTTAACTCCGTAAATTAAAGTAAAATCTGCAGACGATGGGTAAGCGGTAAAAACTTTTTTAACTCCTTTTTTAAAATGTTGTTTAATGTCTTTAATATCTTTAAATTTGCCAGAACATTCTAGCACCCAGTCTACATGCCATTTATTCCATGGAATATCTTTGGGATGTTGGTAAGATATATAGGGGATGTTTTGGTTACGAATTTGGATGTGATTTTTTGTTGTACTTATTGAATCTGAATAAGTTCCGTGTATTGTGTCATATTTTAATAAGTGAGCAGCTGTTTCTACTGGAGCTTTGCTATTAATGGCAACAACCTTTAAATTTTCACCAAGGCGTAAAAGTGTGCGACCAATTCTTCCAAATCCGTTAATGCCAATTTTAATTTTTTTCATAAATAAGCCTTTTTTTGCTAAAGATCAATTTTTTTAGCCAACCCAATTATTATATAAAAAATACCAATTATTTCAACCATATATTTGCTAATATATAAGCTGTAAAATTTAAAAAATTTTGTTAAAATCCTTGTCAGATGAAAAAAACAATATGGCGTCCTTTTACTCAAATGCAAGGTATTCAAGCTTTACCTCATGCGGTATCAGCGCGTGGATCATCGATTTTTTTAAAAAATCAAAAAGCGATTATCGATGCCATTTCTTCTTGGTGGGTGATTACTTTAGGGCATTGTGAGCCTACAGTGGTTCGAGCTATCAAAAAACAGGTGCAAGTAATGGATCAAGTTTTATTTGCAAATTTTTCTCATAACTCTTCTGAATTATTAGTTAAAGAATTAGAAAATTTATTACCAAAAGAGCTTTCTTATGTGTTTTTTTCTGATGATGGGTCGACAGCAGTAGAGGCTAGTTTAAAGATAGCCATACAAAGTTGGAAACAAAAAAAATCTTTACTTAGCAAAAGAGTTACCCAAGAAAGAAATTTATTTCTTTCTTTTACTCATTCTTATCATGGCGACACGGTAGGAGCTATGAGTATAAGTGGTCCCAGTTTGTTCAATAAACCTTACAAAAAACTTTTATTTTCTGTGATTCAAGCCAAGCAAGGTGTCTATTCGGATGATTCACCAGATTGTTATGTTGCTGATTTTGAAAAAAAAATTAAGCAATATCATAAACGATGTGCAGGAGTGATTATAGAGCCTTTAATTCAGGGAGCTGGGGGGATGATTGTATGGCCAAAATCAGCAGTTCAAGAAATTTGCTATTTGACAAAAAAATACGGGTTATATTTGATTTTTGATGAAGTCATGACTGGTTTTGGAAGAACTGGGGATTGGTTTGCTTTTCAGCAGTTAGGAGTGATCCCAGACATTTTATGTTTATCTAAAGGTTTAACAGGAGGTTTTTTACCACTCGCTTTAACCGTAGTGAATCCAGAAATCTATCAAAATTTTCTCTCAAAAAGAAAAGAACAAATGTTGTTTCATGGACATAGTTTTACGGGTAATCCAATTTCTTGTGCATCTGCAGTGGCTAACATCAAAGCAATGAAGAAAAAAAATATTAAAAAAGAATGGGAAAGAATTCATACTTTTCATCAAAATCAAGTTAATGAGCTGAAAGGACATAAAAATTGCCGAGATTTAAGACTGTGTGGCACAGTCGTAGCAGTGGAATTTCGTGTAAAAAATGGAGGAGGAGGATATACTTCAAATTTTTCTGAAAATTTAACTAAAAAAGCTTTAAAAAAAGGAGTATTTTTGCGTTCTATAGGAAATATTGTGTATATTCTACCTCCTTATCTAACAACTAATAAACAATTAGAACAAATTTGGTCTGTTATTAAAGAAGAATTAAATTCTAATTAAATATTTTTTTATATCAAAACCTTTGTTTGGTTCAGCTTGTTTTAATTTTTTAAAATCCATTCGAAATGAGCTGTAAAGTGGCGAAGCACTGTTGGTTCTTTTACAAAACGAACTCCCTTTAATTTTTTGGCTTCTGTTTTAATAAAAGATATAATGGATTTGGCCACATAATTTAAATGAGATTCACTATACACTCTTCTCGGAATAGCTAACCTCACCCATTCTTGGGGAGCGTAGTGTTGTTTTCCATCTTTTGACTTCCAACCCATCATTACAGAACCCACTTCAAAAGAACGAATACCTGCAAACTCATACAAACCACAAACAAAAGCTTGCCCTGGGTAGGCTGATGCAGGGATATGAGGTAAAAGTTTTTTAACATCAATATATACTGCATGACCACCCGATGGATTAACTAAAGGTACTTTTGCTTTTGCCAATTGTGTATGTAAAAAACCCACACTTTCTATACGATTTTTAAGATAAGATTCTTCTAAAACTTCTTGCAAACCAATAGCTATAGCAGATAAATCTCGACCTGCTAAACCTCCATAAGTGGGAAAACCGCCAGATAATATCAATCTTTTTTTACATTCTTCGCTTAAGTTTTTTTCTCTCACACCAATAAATCCTCCAATGTTTGATAGACCATCCTTTTTAGCCGACACAAAACATAAATCTGCTTGGTTAAAAATTTCTTTTGCGATCTCTTTTGGAGTTTTATTTTTTAAGCCTTTTTCTTTTTGTTGGATGAACCAAGTATTTTCTGCAAAACGACAAGCGTCCAATATTAAAGGGACCTTATATTTTTGGCAAATTTGTCGACATTTACGAATGTTTTGTAAACTGGCTGGCTGACCTCCTCCAGAGTTGTTAGTAATGGTAAAAATAACTGCTGAAACAGATTGTGTTTTAAGTGTTTTTTCTAATTTGACACAATCAATATTACCTTTAAATGGGTAGTTGTTTGCACTATCTTGAGCATAAGAAGTCGGAAAATCATATACTTTTAAGCCAAAATGCATGGCATTTGCTCGAGTAGTATCAAACAAGGTATTAGAGATAATTGTTTTTCCTTGATCTTTAAAAATATCTAATAAAATACGCTCTGCTGCACGCCCTTGATGGACGGGAATGACATAATCCATACCAGTTATATCTTTAACTGTTTTCTCAAAATAAAAAAAACTTTCTGCACCTGCATAAGATTCATCTCCGGTGAGTAAAGCACCCCATTGCTTGGCACTCATTGCCCCTGTTCCAGAGTCGGTCAACAAATCGATTGTAATGTATCGAGCTGGAATCAGAAATAAATTCATATAAGCTTTTTTTAGAATTTTTTGTCGCTCAGCTTTTGTACTTAAAAAAATTGGCTCCACAGTTTTAATTTTATAAGGTTCCATTATTAATCTCCTTCTTAAAAAGAATATATCTATTTATAATGCTAAGATATTTGTCGATTTTTTAAGAAATCTTACCAAATGTATCAATTTAGTAGTTTCTGTACATGTTCACCTATAGTATAAACTATTTCATTACAAATAACAGCACTTAAACCACCAGCTACAGCTCCTAATGGCAGTGATCGCAAACCATTAAAAAATCTAGAACGTGCTGTTGGATTGATTTCATCTGGTTCAATTACTGGACCTAAACCAAAAGCAACACCAAAGATATTTCCAATTGCTGCTGAACCTTCTCTGACACTCGATCGATACTGATCTCCATAAAGAACTAAGCTAAAAGTTGACCCTATAGTACCAATAATACACTCAAAACTTGCTGACACAATACCTGTAGTTGCCATCATTGAAAGTGATACTGTTGTAGCTTTAAAAGAATCGTTTGCATTATAAAAAGATTGATTGATAGTCGCATTTATTTGTTGCAACTCTTGAGAACTACATTTTGTAACTGAAATATTATTATCTAAATCTTTAACTTTTACCAATATATTATTTTGATTTTCTGGATCTTCAAAATTTTCTACACACAATGTACCATCTTCTCTTACATACAATACATGAGATATAGGCAGATTATGGTTTTGATCTTCATATATTGAGTAAGATAATCCAGTCGCAAAACTAATGCTTTGAAAAACCATAATTAAAACAATGTAACTAATAAGTACTGCTTTCATAATTCCACCTTTTAAAATTAAGATGTTTTTTTACAATACTTTAAAAAAAATTATAAAGCAAAGTTTTTTTTATTTTTATGATTTTTTATAGTAAAAATTACAACACTTTATTTATGCTTAATAAAACATAACAGAAGCAAGCTGTGGGGAAGGGAGGACAAAATTGAGTTTCGGCTTTGTTCGAAAGATTAATCAAATACTGACCTTTCGAACAAAACGTATGTTTGAAATTTTGTCCTTCCTTCCCCATAGCTTGCTTGCCACAGTTTGTGTTTACCACCGTTTTTATACACAATTATTTTTTAACTCATATAAAGATTAAACACTCTAAGAATTTTTGGAGGTTTAAAAGTATTTAACTCCAACAAAGCTAATATTTGATTTTCTGAGTGGTTCATCACCTTTATTATTTGTTTGTTTTCTGACTGATTCACTTCTTTTTGAATTTTTTTAAGACGCAAAATTAATTCTGATGATATTCTACCATGCTGAATATCTTGTTTCTCTCGTTTAGTAACAATAACTGACTCAATATGAGGTAAAGCTTTAAAAAAGGGGATAAAAGCAGGATCAAGATTTTTTACTATGCAATCTTTGTTATTAACTTTTTTATTAGAAAATTGTTTTTTAATTTGCTCTATAGTTAAAGCAGATTTTAACTCAAAAGGGTGAGATTTTAGTCGAATAAGTGCCTCTAAACAAGCCCCTGTTTTTAATTGTTCTCCAACCGAAGCCACCCAAGAGCGGATATAACTCCCTTTTGTGCAACTTAACTCCACCTCTACTAAGTTTTTTAATATTTTTTTAACCACTAAATTAGTAAATCTCATTTTTCTTTTTGGAGCCACAATTGATTGCTGAGATCGAGTGTAGTCATAAAGCTTTCGACCCTGTATTTTAACCGCTGAAAAAAGAGGAACCGACAAAACAAGGTCTCCTTGATTTCTTTCTAAAACTTTTTTAACTTCGCTAGAAGATATTTGAACTGATTTTTGATTAAGTACCTTGCCCGTATAGTCTAAAGTATCTGTCGAAACTCCTAGGCGAAAAATAAATCGATAACTTTTATCACCATTTAATAAGTAATCAGAAAGCTTAGTCCCTTGCCCTAAAAGAATAAGAATTAAACCTTCCGCAATAGGATCTAAAGTTCCCCCATGCCCAACTTGTTTTTGACCAATTATTTTTCTTAACTGACTAACTAAATCATGACTAGTACAACCCTTTTTTTTGTCAACTAATAAAACTCCATTTACACTATGCGAATATTGATTGTGATGTCTCGATTGAATAGATGGCATCAAAATTATAGATCCTCGCTTGTAAGACCCTTATTATCTGAATGATCTAAAAAATGTGATCTTTTTACAGAAGAACAACTTTTAAAAGTATTGTCAGATAGAGAAGATTTTGAAATATCTTGCATAGGATAAGATACATGATTTATAAAAAAAATTAATCGAGGACAAAATTTCACTCTTAAAGAACGAGATAAAGACCGTTGAATAAAAAATCTTTCTTGCTCTAAAATAGAATAAACTTTTTGAGATTGATCAGTTGAACTGATAATAGACAAATACACTTTAGCAGATTTTCCATCTGTAGATATACTAACTTCTTTAACACAAATAAAACCAGAAATACTATGCTTCATTTTTCGAATAAAGTATTCCATTAATATTTTTTGAATATTTTTGTTTAATTTCAAAGATCGGCGATTCATTACTTATAATCCTTTTATAGTTTTGTTCTTTTAATTTCTTTTTTTACAAAACTTTCTAATATATCTCCCGGTTGAAAATCTTTATACTGATTGAGTCCGATTCCACATTCTTGCCCTTCAGAAACACTTTTTACAGACTGTTTAAATTGTTTCAAACTGGTAATTTGTTCTTCACATACAGTTTGTTCATCCCTAATAATACGAATAAAATGGTCACTATTAATTTTCCCTTTGAGGACTTTACACCCAGCCACTCGCCCAATATGAGAAACTCGAAATACTTCTTTAACTTCTGCTCGACCACCAAATAACTCTTGCACTTCTGGGTCTAATAAACTAGCCATCAAGCTTTCTGTCGATTCTAATAAATTATAAATCACAGGGTGAGATTGAATAACAATATTTTTATTATTAGCTAACTTTTGAGCTTTGGAGTCGATACCTACATTAAAACACAAAATAACTGCCTGACCGGCAGAAGCCAATAACACATCGTTTTCGTTCACATTACCTAAATGGGCATGAATAATTTTAGCTTTTACTTCTTTTGTACTTAATTTTTCTAAAGAGTATTGAATAGCCTCTCGACTCCCCTCCCCATCTGTTTTGAGTATAATACTAAGCGTTTTTACCGAATTATCATAAGCTTTTTGCAATAAATCCTCTGCAGAAGAAACAGTTGAACGACTGTTTTTAATTGCTTTATTTGCATCAATTTGTTGAGCTAACCATTTTTTGGCTGTTTTTTCGTCTTTTACAGCATAAAAATAATCCCCTGCATTTGTTAAATGATGAAAACCTGATATTTCCACAGGTTGCCCCGGACCAGCTGACACTAAAGACTTCCCTTTATCATCAATAATCTCTCTGGCACGCCCTATATTCTGACTAGTCATAATTACTTGACCAATTTTAAGTGTTCCATCTTGCACTAAAACACTCATCACTTGACCTCTCCCCCTACGCATATAACTTTCTAACACAACACCTTTTGCCGATCGTTTAGGATTAGCTTTTAGTTCATGCACTTCAGCTAATAAATGAATATGTTCTAATAGCTCTTTAACACCTTTACCCGATCGAGCAGATACAGGGCAAAAAATGGTATCCCCTCCCCATTCTTCTGGAACTAATTCTTTCTCCATCATCTGCTTTTTGATCTTATCTAAATCGACAGAAGGTAAATCAATTTTGTTAATAGCCACAATAATAGGAACTTTCGCAGATTGAGCATGGCTAATGGCTTCGATAGTTTGTGGTTGAATTCCATCGTCTGCTGATACTACAATCACTACAATGTCTGTTACTTGAACACCCCTAGCTCGCATTTTTGTAAAAGCAGAATGCCCAGGTGTATCAATAAAAGTTACAAAACTGTTCTGAACTGGGACTGTGTAAGCACCAATATGTTGAGTAATTCCACCTGCTTCCTCATCAGCTACACGGCTTTTACGAATAGTATCTAATAAAGTGGTTTTACCATGATTGACATGACCCATAACAGTTACAACTGGAGGTTTTACAACTAAAGAAGCTTTTAAATCCCCAAAGGCTAAAGACGAAACAATATCTTCTTTTGTTTGAGATAAATTTTTTACTTCAAAATCAAATAAATTAGCAATCAATGTAGCCATTTCGTAATTTATACTTTGTAAAGTTTTTACATCTTCTTTTAATAAACCTTCTTTTCTAATTTTATTTATTACATCTATTTTTTTAACTCCTAACATGTGGGATAGTTCTTCTATAGAAATTGTATTATACATTTTTAATATTCTTTTATGTTGCTTAGGTTTGGTAATAAGAGTGGTTTTAGAATGAAGACTAGTCGTTATACGCTTTTTTTTAGGTTGAAAAACTAATTCTCTTTTTCTAAAATCTGTGGCACGAAATTGTCGAGCTTGATTTTCTTTTTCGCTACCTGGTTTTTTAGGTTTCTTTTTATCGGCTTCTTCTTCTAAAGGAGTTGTTAGAGATTCATTAATTTTTTTAAAAACATCTGCACTATCACTCACTACTAAGCCTAATCGAATGCCTTGATTATTAGTGCCAGAAGAAATTGCAGATTGTCTGGTATCAGTTTTTAGAGATTGAGTGGTTTGTGCTTTGGGATCGACAGAAGAAATGGGAGTGATTTTCGAAACTGCATTTTTTTTTCTACGAATAATACCTGTTCGCAAAATAGGGATGGATTCGATCGGCTGATCACTTTCTACCTTAACAGATAAATCATCTGTTGTGCGACTCGAAGAGCGACGAATTAACGGAGAAACAAGCTTTTTTTTGACACCCATTTTTTGTTGTTCTTTTTCTAAAAAAGAACGAATCTTTTTAAGATCTTGCTCATGTAATTTTTGCATGTGATTTTTAACTGGAATATTCCACTGCCGTCTTAGCTTATCTACTAAATCGACACTTCGAATCTTTAAATCTTTAGCTAACTCATAAACCTTCATAAATTTCTTATAAAACTCCTTAAAATATCTTTAATTAAGCTTTATTTTATTTCATCCAATTGTTTAAGTTCTTCTTTAAGTTTCTGATCAGCTTGAGCTTTAGCATCTCCTGAAATGGAGCTAGATTTACTTTTCTTAAGCTCGGGAGCGGTGGGTATTTCTTTTTTTTCTTTTTTATAGCTTGCCAATAAATTTTGAGCCTTAGTGATTAGTTTTTTTGCTTCTTCTTGTGTCTCATACCCAGGAATTTTACAAATTTCTTCTACAGGAGTTTGTGCTAACTCTTGAAAAGAAACCACCCCATGTTGACAAATATTTTCTATTGCTAAATCTGTCATGTCTGGTAAAAGTTTGAGATTAAAAATGGTTTGCCTTTTTCTTTCTTCTAAGTCTGCAACAGAAATAATATTTAATTTCCACTTAGTTAAATTAACTGCTAAACGAACATTCTGACCTTTCTTTCCAATAGCCAAAGAGAGTTGGTCATTTTCTACTATAACATCCATTTCTTTATTCGTTTCATCTACTAATACTTTAGAAATTTTAGCAGGTGCCAATGCATTACATACAAATTGAACAGGGTCTTCATCGTAAGTGATAATGTCAATTCGTTCACCTTTAAGCTCTTGAGTAATATTTTGAACTCGATTTCCCTTCATCCCTACGCAAGCACCTACTGGGTGCACAGCTGAATCGGTACTGTAGACTGCAATTTTAGCTCTCTGTCCAGGTTCTCTGGCTGCTGCGACAATTTTTACAATCCCTTCATACACTTCGGGAACTTCTACCGTAAAAAGTTTAATCATATAATTGGGATGTGCTCGCGACATAATAATTTGTGGTCCTCTAGTTGTCTGTCGAACTTCTGAAATGTAACCCTGAATACGATCCCCCGATTGATAGCTTTCTCCAGGAATTTGTTCTTTTCTGGGAATGTAGGCTTCCACTTTTTCTAAGTCGACCACAATTAACCAAGGATCCATTCTTCGAACCACCCCCGATACAATTTCCCCTTTTTGTTTTTCAAATTCGTTAAAGACGACTTCGTTTTCTGCATTTGTTAAATTTTGAGTGACAATTTGACGAGCCACATGAGCGTCAATCCTCCCTAATTCGCTAGAAGATAAGGGTATGCCAATTTGATCGTTTAGCTGTACCTCTGGATCCATTTTAATTGCTTCACTTAATTTAATTTCAATTTGATCATCTACAAATTGATCATCCTTAATAACTTCTTTAAATTCATAAAGTTCTAACTGACCAGTTTCTTCGTTATATTTAACTTCAATGTTTCGATAAGTTCCATACTTTTTTCTAGCAGCAAAAAGTAAACCTTGTACAACTGCATTAATAACTATTTTTCGATCAATACCCCGTTCTTTACTCACTTGATCAATGAGCCGTCCCAATTCTGAAAAAACATTCGTTATAGTTGCCATTCTAAATACTCCCTAATAAAAAATCCAAAAATCTTCCATTAAAAAAGGGGCTTTTAACCCCCTTTTTTGCTCCTTTTTGCTAAAAGGTGGCTAAAAAATAGCTGAAAATTACTTCTAAAGCAAATAAAAAATATACACAACCCCTTTTAAATACTCACTTGAATAGAATTAAATTTGCTCGCACACAGAGTTTATTAAGTCGTCAAATTCTTGTTTGTGAACCGCAAAAGAACCAGTTGCAGGAGAAGCCTTTTCTGGACGACTTAAAACAACTAATGGCAAATTCTCTCGCCCCAACTTATGCATAAGCTCTTTTAAACGAGGAACAATGTAAAACATAGCCCCCATATTTACTGGCTCTTCTTGCACCCATAATACTTTTTTTAAGCGAGGATACCCATTGAGCCAAGGAGTTAATGAAACTGCAGGAAAGGGATACAGCTGTTCGATTCGCACTAAAGCAACATGTTTCCAATTTGATAAAGATTTTTGTCTCTCCTTATTCAAATCAAAATATAGCTTTCCCGTACATAAAATTAAAACTTCTACCTCTTTAACCTTTTTTACTTCTGTGTCTGACAAGACCTCTTGAAACCCATCCGATCGAATCAAATCTTTTTTAGAAGAAACAACTTCTGGATGACGTAGTAAAGATTTAGGTGTCATAACGACTAAAGGTTTTCTGAAGTTTCGTTTCATCTGACGTCTCAATAAGTGAAAAAAGTTAGCTGGTGTTGTGGGATAACAAACTTGCATATTGCTTTGAGCACATAGCTGAAGGTATCGCTCTAAACGAGCACTCGAATGCTCTGGTCCTTGACCTTCATAACCATGTGGTAATAGCAATACTAAATTACAAGACTGCATCCATTTTTCTTCTCCACTACTGATAAATTGATCAATAATAATTTGAGCACCATTAGAAAAATCCCCAAACTGTGCTTCCCATAGAGTAAAAAAAGATAAATCAGCACAAGAATTCCCATATTCAAAACCCAATACAGCCATTTCTGACAAAGGAGAATTGTAAATACAAAACTCCCCTTTAACAGAATTTAATTCTGCCAACGGACAATAACTTTTACCCGTCTGTGTATCAAAATACATGGCATGACGATGCGAAAATGTTCCTCTAATTGAATCTTGACCAGAAATACGCACCGGATGATTTTCTAAACATAAAGTGCCATAAGCAGAAAGTTCACACAAAGCCCAATCTAAAGAATCGTTTTGAATCATTTTTTGGCGGTTTTCAATTAATTTTTTTATTTTAGGATGCAAATTAAAATCAGAAGGAATATGAGTTAAAGCAGACCATGTTTTTTGCAAATCTTTATCCAACGGACAAGTATCTACGGGAACAAAAAAATCTTCTTCTTTAATTTTTTTAGAATGAGTCCAAATAGATCCTTTTAAGCTCTTGTGAGATAATTTTTGAGCAGATGAGGAATTACGAGTTTGATCTAAAAATGTTTGTAATTTCTGAAACTGTTGCTCGTAAAAATCTTGAGCAGATGCAGAAGACAAAATATTTTCAGTTGCCAATTGGTTAGAATAAATCTCTCTTACTCTTGGGTGTTTTTTAATAGCTTGAGCCATTATTGGTTGAGTGAAAGCGGGTTCATCGGCTTCATTATGACCGTAACGGCGATAACAAATAAGTTCAATAAACACATCTTGACTAAATTTTTGACGAAAACGAATCGCCAAATCCATTGCTCGAATGCAAGACAACACATCATCTGCATTAACTAGTAAAACAGGAGCTTGAATCACCTTAGCTAAATCACTTGCATGATGTGATGACCTGGCATCTTTTGGATGAGTTGTAAAACCAACCTGATTATTTAATATAATATGTAAAGACCCACCTGTTGTATAGCCGGGTAAATTAGATAACTGAAGAGTTTCACTAACACAACCTTGCCCACAAAAAGCAGCATCCCCGTGAATCAGCACAGCCATAACTTTCTGACGCTGAGTGTGATCATTGTGCATCCTCTGACGAGCCCGAGTTACTCCACAAACAACCGAGTTAACAGCCTCTAAATGGCTGGGATTATAAGCTAATAAAATATTACAAGTTCTTCCGTTTGAAAATTTTTTAACAGAAGAATAACCCGCATGATATTTAACATCTCCATCAAAATCAAAATTTTTGAGAGCTTTCCCCCCATCAAATTCCATAAAAAGAATATCCACAGCTTGATTTAAAAAATTACACAAGACATTTAATCGCCCTCGATGAGACATTCCAATAACTAATTCAGAAGTTTTATCAGAAGAAGCAATCAACGGTTTTGTTTTAATATCTGTGGCATTATGCCCCCCTTCCCATTGAGCTAAATACGATAGCATAGGAATTAATACATCTCCACCTTCTATAGAAAATCGCTTGGATCCGACAAATCGAGAATGTAAAAATCTCTCTAAAGCTTCTGCACGAGCTAAGTCGTAAAAAATATCTTTTTTTTGCTGTAAAGAAGGTCTGCCCCATTGTGCTTTTTCAAACTCATTAAAAAACCATTCTCGAATATCTGGCGGACACCCTCCGACTTGTAAACTAATAGAGCCACAATAAGTTTTCTCTAAAGTTTGAACAATATTTTCTAAAGTGTCCCAAGCAGGAAGACCAATTAAAGAACTAATTTGAAATTTCTGATTCCAATCTTTAGAAGATAAATCAAACGACTCCAACAAAAAAGAATGAGAATGTTTAGAGCTTGCCGACTTCGACGACACAGAGGGACATAAATGATCACTCTTTAAGTTCAGAGGGTCTAATTTTGCCTTTAAATGTCCGTCTTCTCGATAAGTGGCAATTAGTTGAAACACTGCCAGTTCTTTTTTTGGTAATTGCTCCCCTAGAGATTGATTCTGCCCGAGTTGCAGACCATTAAAGAAACATCGCCAATCAGACGAAACTGCTTGTGGATTCTGCAAATATTGCTGAAATAGAGCCTCTATGTAATCCATATTTGCTCGATTTAAATATTTCATTATAAATGACACAGCCTTTCTTTTTTTTTGCTTTTTATGCCAAAAATTGTTTCAAGCAAGTATTTCTTGTCTAAATCTTGTCTAAAATTTATGACTAAAAATAAAAAATGTAACAAAATCACAAAAAAGACACAACCAGACACACACTTTAGTTTAATAATAGAAATACTTTTGACCCTTTTTCGTCTTGCTCTTACCATATATCATTATGTGGAAAGCTTTTTGGTATCAAATTGACTTATTGATGACTAATTTATGGACGAGCATCCCTGCCATCTGGGATTGGCGGATTTTTAGTATCGATAAAAACCCCATTACATTAGGTCAGATTATTATTGGCTTAACTTTAGTCTTTGTCGGTTGGTTTATATTGCGAAAATTAACCTACCATTTGGAAAAATACATTCTCAGACAACTGGATGTTCAAGAATCCATTGGTCACGCTATTTCTACAGTGATTCTATATGTTTCGATGATTATTCTCTGTTTGTTTACTATGAGATTATTGAACATACCGATTGCTATTTTTGCTGTTATTGGGGGTGCTTTAGCGGTTGGTATTGGTTTAGGTTCTCAAAATATCTTAAATAATTTTATCAGCGGATTGATTATTATTTTGGAGCAACCCATTCGGGCAGGAGACATTGTGGAAGTAGCTGGTTTGACTGGAAAAGTGGAGCGTATTGGTGGTCGAGCCACTCGGGTTAAATCGATTGATAATACTCATATTGTAGTTCCAAATAGCTCGTTTTTAGAAAAAAATATTTTGAACTGGACCCTATCGGATTCAATTGTGAGAAGAATTGTGAATGTTGGAGTTATTTATGGTTCTCCCACTGACAGAGTTAAAGAACTCCTTTTACAAGCTGCAACAGAGCATAAAAAAACGCTTAAATCTCCAAGTCCTATTGTTTTATTCGATGAGTTTGGTAATCATTCTTTAAATTTCTCTATTTCTTTTTGGATCCGTGTTCATACAGTCATTGAACTAAGAAAAATTCCAAGTGATATTCGATATCGGATTGATCAACTATTTCGTCAAAATAAAATTGTAATTGCCTTTCCTCAACAAGACACTCACTTTCGCACTCCTCTTCAGGTTAAGTTAAGTGGACCTCCCACTCATAATTTATCTATTAAAAACCCTTCTTAAATTTTTACAAAAAAACTAGGAGTTATTATTTTTATGAAAAAAAAATGGAAAATCACACAAATTGAAAAAGACATTTCTACTCAAAAACCTTCTATTGGTGGTGCAATCAACCGAGTGGGGATTGAAGAGTTGGAAATGCCCATTCGCGTTTCGTATCGTTCTCAACTACATTTTTTACCAGCTACAATCACGGCGTTGGTTTCTTTAGACAACAGTCGACATCGTGGAATTCACATGTCGCGAATTTATTTCACTCTGCATGATTTTCTCAAAAAAAAAACTTTAACTTTATCTTCTCTAAAAAAATTATTAAATCAAATGATTCGATCACAAGAAGGGCTTTCTAAAGAAGCTTACTTAAAAATAAAGTGGAAATGGCCTATAAAGAAAAAAGCCTTAAAAAGTCCTTTTTTAGAAGGATGGCATTGTTATCCAGTTTTTTATGAAGGTTCTTTTTTAAAAAATAAAACAATTCATTTAAAAATGGGTATGGAAGTTACTTACAGTTCGACTTGTCCGTGTTCGGCTCATTTAGCTCGAATGCTCATTCAGAAAAAATTTAAAATTGACTTTCAAAAAAATAAATTAAATAAAGAAGAAATTACTAATTGGTTGGGAAAAGAAAGCTCTATTTCTGCCACCCCTCATGCTCAAAAAAGTCGAGCGTGTATATCTATTGAAGTCAATCGAGAAAAACAACCTTTATTAGACTTAATTAGCGAAGTAGAACAAACCTTAGGCACTCCAGTGCAAGTAGCGGTAAAGAGAGTAGACGAACAAGAATTTGCAAAACTAAATAGTGAAAACTTGATGTTTTCAGAAGATGCTACCAGACGGATTGCTCACTTATTGAGCCAAAAACCATGGGTTACTCATTATCAAATTGCCGTCAAACATTTTGAAAGTTTGCACCCTTTTGAAGTAGCTTGCTATATCAATAAGTAGTATTAATTTTTTATGCTAAAAAATAAATTAGATAAAAAATTACAAACTTCTGCTAACCAAAAACCAGCAGGAATTTATGTGTATGGAGCCAGAGAACATAATTTAAAATCTATTAATATTTTTATTCCTCATCATCAGATTACGGTTGTAACAGGATTAAGTGGAAGTGGTAAATCTTCTTTAGTTTTTGATACAATTTTTGCAGAGGGGCAACGTCGTTATGTAGAGAGCTTATCTTCTCAGGCTCGAATTTTTATAGAACAATTAAAAAAACCAGATTGCGATTTGATAGATGGTCTTTGTCCATCTATAGCGATCGATCAAAGAGCTATTAATCTTAATCCTCGTTCAACTGTGGGAACTTTAACAGAAATTTATCATTATATTCGGTTACTATTTGCACAAGTTGGAACAGCTCATTGCCCTCAGCATCCTAAAATACCTCTTAAAAAAATATCTAAAAACTCTAAAACAGTTAATCTTATTTGTGCATCTTGCTCAAAAAATTTTTTCTGTTTAGAGCCTAAACTTTTCAGCTTTAATAACCCCAAAGGGGCTTGCCCGAATTGTAATGGTTTAGGGGAAATTGAATCAGACGATAAAGAATTTGTCTCTATATGCTCGACTTGCCATGGGCATCGGTTAAAAAAATTCGCCTTGCATGTCACGATTAATGATCAAAACATTGCAGAATGGACTTCTATGAGTGTCCAAAAATTAAATACTTTATGCTCTCGCTTAAAATTTTCTTCTCCTTCTGATCGTATTATTGCAGAAAAAATATTAGAAAAGATTACCCACGGCTTACAGATTTTACAAAAAATTGGTTTAGAGTATTTGAGTTTAAATCGTTCTATCCGAACACTTTCTGGTGGAGAAGCTCGCCGAGTGCAACTAGCTGGGCAAATCTCTTCTCCATTGATTGGAGTGCTTTATGTATTGGATGAGCCAAGTATTGGTTTACATGCTCGAGATCAAAGTCAACTCCTCAATATGTTGGGTAATTTAAAACAAAGAGGAAATACCATTTTATTAGTAGAACATGATGAAAAAACCATTCGCTTTGCAGATCATATTATCGATTTAGGTCCTTTAGCTGGAGCAAAAGGAGGTTATTGTATTGCACAAGGTAATTTAAAAGAAATTATCAAAAATCCGTTATCTCTAACTGGGGCTTACTTATCTGGCAAAAAAAAAGTAAGTTTTTACAAAAATCAAAATAGAGGAAACGGAAAAATGTTAGAAATTATAGGGGCAAAAGGAAATAATTTAAAGTCGGTTCATCTTAAAATCCCTTGTGCTTGTTTAGTAGGAATTATTGGAGTATCCGGTAGCGGAAAAAGCACATTAATTATAGATACTCTTTATAAGGCTCTTAATTCTTTATTATATCAAAGTCAAATCAAGCCAGCTACTTATCAAAAGATAAAAGGTCTTAAGTGGATCAATAAAGTTATAGCAATTGATCAAAAACCAATTGGACGAACTCCTCGATCTGTCCCTGCTACTTATATTGGAATTTTATCTATCATTAGAGATTTGTTTTCTTATCTCCCTCAATCTAGAGAAAAGGGACTCAAGCCTGGAGATTTTAGTTTTAATATCCCTGGCGGTAGATGTGAACAATGTGCAGGGACTGGGCAAGTTAAACAAGAGTTGTTGTTTTTACCAACGGCTATTATCCCTTGTGAAGAATGCCAAGGTCGCAGATATTCTGACGAAATTTTAAATATTCGCTACAAGGGGAAAAATATTTACGATATATTAAATATGGAAATATCTGTAGCTCGAAAATTTTTTGCCAATCATTATAAAATACAAGAATCTTTAAAACTCATGGAACAAGTGGGATTATCTTATCTCACCTTAGGGCAAAGTTCCACCACGCTTTCTGGTGGAGAAGCTCAACGAATTAAACTGACTCGCGAATTATCTAAGCAAAATACGGGGCAAACTCTCTACATATTAGATGAACCAACTACTGGACTTCATTTTAATGATATCAGTCAGTTAATTAATATTTTAAAGCAACTCACACAAAAAAATAATACAGTGATTGTGGTTGAACACCAAATGGATGTGATTAAATCTTGCGACTGGTTAATTGAATTAGGTCCTCAAAGTGGTCCTAATGGAGGGCGAATTATTGCTCAAGGGTCACCAGAAAAAGTAGCTCATAATAAAAAAAGTGCCACTGCTCCTTTTTTAAAAAAATTCCTTCTCTAAATTTTTTATTTAAAAAGGAAAGTTTATTATGCAAAGAAAAACAATACTGTCAATAAACTACATGGAGTTTAGCTTTAAGCATACTCAAACTCAAAAAGAAGTGATTCAAGTGCTTGAAAAAAGAATGTGATTATATCTTGCGTCTGGTTAATTGAATGAAGTCCTCAAAGTGGTCCCAATGGGAGTATAATAGAATTAAATATATATTGACAAGCTATAAATTGTCAATTATTTCCATGGTCTAATTGATATTATAAAAATTACATTTTTCAAAAAAACTATTGCTTATTGTCTATCTAATCTTTAGATTGAGACGACCGGTTTAGATTGAGATGACTAAATATTGTAATGGAGAGGTGTTGATGATTATGTATAAAGACAGAAAATGTAAGATTTTTTACTTCATTCGTATCTCTTTGTCTGCCGGACAGTTTGTGCAAATATTTTCTACAATATGTCTGTTGTTTACATTAAGCATTACAGCTTCTTGTGTTCGAAAAATAGAAAATACACCTGGTCTTTTACATCCTTTCAAACAGGGAACAGCAGATAACTTGTATGTTAAAAAAACATTTCAAATTTTAAACTCAGATAATCCTTCTGATAAAATTAATAAAATTGATTGGAACCGTTTAAAAGATAAAGCTATCCAAATTGAAACAGATAAAACAGCGCGACCGGCAAAAATTTTAACAGATTTTGGAGATATAACTATTGATTCTAAAGTATCTTTTATTAATCAATATTATTTCGTAAAATATCATCCCAAATCTGAGCTTAAAACTTCTTATCAAAAAAAAATCTATGACTTATTAGGAACTGTAAATGACTTTAAAGGATTCCCAAATACAGTTTATTATATATTGCCTTATTTGAAAAACAAACATTTGATCTTATTCCGAGTAGCAAATAAAAACAAAATACCTTATGATGAATATTTTTCAGGGATTCCTATTGATGACGACCAAATAGCCACACCTGTTGTGAGTTATCCTATTCAATATTGTAAAGCTGAAGTTATTAGAAACGAAAATAACGAAGATACTGGACAATATCGCCCTAAGTGTGAAGGAGTTAGCCAATCTAAAGCAGAATATATCCGATTTAACACAGAAAAAAAACAAATCTTTTATTATGAAAAAAAGATAGATATTTTTCCAAGAAACTTTTTTGATGGAAATTGGTTTTTTACATGGACAGTTATTCGATCCAATGAAAACACAGCAACTCGTATTGGACAACATATTGGAATGACAAATGCTCGGTTGATTAAATTTAAAAAAGAAGCAAAGCAATTAATAGGAATTGATATAAGTGGCGTCAATATGGAAGATAAAGATAAAAAACAAGCAATGAGTATCCCGATCTTATGGCAAGAATATAAGATTAACACACTTCATAATTTGTCAGAAATGACAGATAATACAAAAGAGGATATTAAAAGACCTTACTTTAAAATATTATTTAATCAGTTAGTAAGTGCAAGAAATGGAAATACTTCATTAAAAAGTGTTACAATTACAGATACTTACTTTAGTTATACTTATGACATAAGAAATCAAAATAATTTTAAAACAGTTAAAGTAGCTTTCTTAAAAAGAAATACCAAAGGAAAACAACCTTATCAACAAAAACAATGGATAGAAGAAGATAGTAATCATTTTTTTCCATCTTTTGAAATCATTAGAGATCATTATCAAGACGCCAGCACGCACACAAAACAAGGAAGAGATTTGTATTTTCGAGTTGTTCGTTTTAATCCTAATAAAAAAATAATCAAATGGTATTTTTCTAAAAACACTCCAAAATCACCTTGGATACGAAATTTTGGTAGGCAAGCTGTTCATTTGTGGGATAAAGCATTTACTAAAGCAGCAGAAGGAACAGGTAAAAAACCTATTAAAATTGTATTAGATGATACTCGTGATCAAGAATTAGGAGATAATCGATTTAACATACTCAACTTAATAGAAACTAAAACAGAACAAAAAGGATTCACTTTACTTGGTGTAGGACCTAACATGGCTAACCCTGTAACAGGAGAAATGATTTCTGCGACAGCCAATGTTTTTATCACCTCGATTATCGATATCTATATCAGATTCATTAGACAATATGTTCGTTATCAATTATTCCCTCCTTTATGGAAGTGGTTGCCATCTTCTCCAGGTATTACAGATTATCTATACGAAAGTATACAAATCTTATGCCCAAAAGTGTCTAAATTTATCGAACTCAATAAAGGGAAAAGCTTTCATCCTCAACTCACTCAAATAAATGATAAAGATATTATAAAAGAATGTTCTCAAAAAATTGCTGAGCCAATTATTCTTTCTACTGTCTTACATGAAATGGGACATACTTTTTCTCTTCGACATGTTTTTTCTGCATCAGCAGATTTAAAAAATACTTATACAGATTGGAATGAAATTACAGATATATTTGGAAAAAATATTTTAAATAACTCCAGACCAAATAGTCACCCTCATCCTGCACAATTTTCTTCTGTAATGGATTACGAACATATTGGATATCCCTCTCTCACTGTCCCCGGAAAGTATGACATAGCAGCTATTCGATTTATTCATTATGACACCATTCAAACAAAAACAGGAAAAATGTTACATATTACCCCTCGTGCTGGAGGAGATGAAAAAATACATCAAAAAAGTATCCAACAAACTTTAGATAAACATAATGCTCAAATAAAACCGTATAAAGTATGTGGAGGATTAAAACATGGAGACTCAAATATTGGCGACTATTTATGTCGAGCTGGAGATTATGGAACAACACTTTTAGAAGTTGTCCAAAATCATATCCGAACATTTAAGGATTTCACTTCTATAATGCTCAAACGTTATGACAGTGCAGATATTAATGTTGTATCTTTCTCTATTATAGCAACCACTCATCGTATAGCTGAATCTTTAAAAGAAATATGGAATGAATGGTTAAGAAAAAGAAACCGAGCTATGAACTTACATAAAATGAGTGTTTATGATTATGATGAAAAAAATATTAAAGAATACTTAAATTTTATTAAAGAAGAGGCAAACAAAAACCCTGAGTTCAATCAATATTATCAAATCAGACAAGTGATATTTGATTTTTACAAAGAAGTTTTATTTCTCCCTATAAAAAAATGTATTTTTACAAAAAAAGATGGTTCTTACTACAGTGAATCTATTTATTCCATAGTAGACAGACTTAAAGGTCAATATTCTCAAGCAAATCAAACCGTTATTTACGACTGTTTATCACCAGCTGTATTAAAATGGTCGAAAGAAAACGAATTAAACTTTGTAACAGAAGTAGGGCTTAGTGGATTAAATAAATCTTATTTTGTCCCTGTTAATCCAGCGATAGATAGAATAGATGAATTATCTATATTTACCAATAGCAACCGTAATGTCATATTGGACCACTTAGGACAAATTATGGATGAACCAGATTTTCGAAAAGAATTAGAATATGAAGCACAACAATATTTTTTAAAAGGGCAAGATATTACCCCTTACATTAACGAATCACCTCAGAGCGAGCAAATCAAAAAGTATTTTTCTAAAAATCGGATTTTAACTTATGAAACAGATATGATGGATACTCATACAGAAAACCTTACCTATAACCCTTTTTATTATTTTGTGCAATTACTTTTTTCAACAGCAGAGGAGGTTAGTTCGTTCGCCACTGGAAGAGTTCAACAAAAAGCCTACACAAATTATACATGCACAGATTACAATATTATTGACTTAATCAATCAAACGACACCTCTTATTTCAACCAATAGTTTACCAGAAAATATTATGCCTTTTTTACACACAATCTACCAAGAATATTCAGCCACTACTGAACCAAAAGATATAGAAACACACAGTACTAAATCTTTTTGGAATAATATGGTTAATCATCCAAAAATTTTAAAATACAAGAAGCATCCTAATATGGTTTGCATTCCTCAAATAGAACAATCTTTTATTGCTTCTTTGATTGAAAAATATAATACATATAATACATGCATTAATGAGGCTAGCATTCAAACACCTTGTGAAAATAAACATAATAAAGTTGCATTTGTAAAACAATTAGAAAAATATCCATTTTCTTTAAATAAAACTCCTCCATGGAAAAAAGTAAACAGCAAACCACCACTTGTACTAAAATAAAGGAATGGCAATTAAGAAATGAAATATAAAGTAAACTGCAAAAAAATATACAAGTGGCTTTTTTATTCTATTATATTTTTAATATTCCAGCCATCTTTAGTTTTTGCAACCACTGGACCAGTTTCTGATTTATCTTTTTCTATCTATCAAGAAAAATCTAACATAAAACATTATAACCATGTGTTTAGCACAAAATTTTCTCGTAATTTAATCAAAAATGAAAATCATTTTTGGGAAACTAATTATGAAGGAAATATTCTAGATTCTTTAGATATCAATAATGAGCTGAAACTCTCTCACCCGTTAGAAGAAAGTTTTAACTTTCTTAAAAATATTTCGATGCTTCAAAACACCTTTGGCTTTTTTATTTTAAGCTACAGTCGCCCAGCTTATACTAACCAACAAAGGATTCAAAACACTTGCTGGCAATCCACAATTTGCCTAAATAATATTAACATTGGATTATCGTGGTCCAGTGATTTAATTAATCATATTACAGATTCTGCCTCCATTTATTTAACTTTACCTTCTTCAAAATATTTCTTCCAAAAATCTTTTCTATTCGGAATAGGTGCTTCGTTGTCGACAAAGTATCTCTTTTGCACAAATTCTATTATGCAATGCCAGTTTCTTTCGTCTCATTCGATAGATGTTAACTTGTATGCTTACCAAACTGGTAATAAAAATAGTACAATTTACAACATTCCTCTTATAACTTCTCATCAAGCGGGATGGAAAATTAGTATCAAAAAACTTTTTATTTCTGACATTTTTATTCTTAGCAATTATAAATTCTCAATCAACTTTAATGGCACTCCATTTCATAATGTATCTATTAAAATAGATAATCAATGGCCTATTAGCAAAAACTTAAAACTGATTGCCGGATTCAATTGGGGAGATAATATTTTAAGACCTCAAGACACTGCATTAGCTGTTCATACTGTATTCTTTAATCCAGATAAAACAATTTTTAGCTTAGGTGCTAACTATTTTTTTTGATCCAAATCATCCTCTAAAATTTGTTGCAATTTATCTTCGATAACTTTTTTTGTCATTTCAGGTACTACTTTCCATAAAATTTTACGAGCTTCCTCTCGAATAATACGCTCACCTTCTATTTTAAATAATTGATTCAACTGTTGTTTCTCTTGTTTTTGTGTTTTTTGATTTTCTGTTTTTTGTTGTTGAGAGTTATCACTATCTTGAGACTGATACTGCCCTACTTGAGTTAAATGTTCTGTTTGAGTCTCTTGATGCAATGAAAGAGAATGTGATTTATCCTTCTTTGAAGATGAAGAATCTTCTAAAATTTTTATTGTCACAGGGTCTTCTTTTTTTATAAAAGAATCTTCTGTTTTTTTCTGATCTGCTTGTTCTTTTTGATTAGCTGATTCTGGCTCTTTTGGCAATTCTGGTTCTTCAACCTTAGGTAATTCAAATGATGGATCGCTGGATTGACTAACTAATGGTATCGACTCTTCTGAATTTTCTTTCTTATCTAAACTAATCGACTCTTCTGAATTTTCTTTCTTGTCTAAACTAATTGATTCTTTTGAACTAGTTGGTTCTTTCTCAATTTGTTCTTTCTCAATTTGTTCTCCTTCAAAATCTGGCATTGGAGGAAAGCGTAAATGCTTTGTTAAAAGATTACTTTTTGCTTTTGGAACAAAACGAGTAATTAACTCTTTCAGTTGATCAGCTGAAATAGGTTTTTTTAAAATGGCACGTGCAGGATAAGATTCCAAGTCAGAAGAAATAGTGTTTCCTCGAACCATCAATACTAAAGGTGTAGACTCTAAGATGTTTTTTTGAACTTGTTCATCAATTTTTTTGTCTGGTTGAAGACTAACAGAATAATCGACAAAAACTAAATCTGGTTTTTGAGATTTAACTTTTTCAATTAGCTCTTTTGGTTGATCAGTGCGATAAACATTTGGAGCATAAGAATATAAAATATGAGAAAAAATTTTTTGAACAGTCGGAGAGGTGTCATATAAAACAATATCTAAAGCCATAATAATATTTTAATCCTTTTTTCTGGTTGTAGTCAAATCGGCAATTTTGACTTTTTAAGGTTTTTCTATTAAGCTTAAGTTTTATATAACAAAAAGGCAAACAATGGCAGTTTTAGAAATTCTTAAATTCCCAAACCCAGCTTTAAGAAAAAAGTGCAGTCCAGTGGAATCTATCACCCCTGATCTCATCCATTTAGCAGATAATCTATTAGAAACCATGTACGCTTCAAACGGAATTGGTCTTTCTGCTATTCAAGTGGGACATTTTGTGCGTCTACTAACAGCTGACACACAAAGCCTACTCAAAGGAGAAAATAAAAGATATGAACAATCCCCTATCGGTCAGTATGAAAAACAAATCCAGCAACCGATCGTATTATTTAACCCCAAAATCACTAAAAGAAACGGAAAAGTTCTTTTTACAGAAGGTTGCTTGAGCTTTCCATCCTATTACGCAGAAGTTCAAAGATCTGCTTTTATAGAAGTGCAAGGTCTTAACCAACTCGGAAAACAAATCATATTTCAAACAGATGGAGTATTGGCAGTCTGTATTCAACACGAGATAGATCATTTAAATGGCAAACTGTTTATTGACCATCTAAGCCCCATTAAAGCCGAACAACTCCGTCAAAAAATTAAAAAAAATGGATATCCCAACCTTCAACAACCTCAAATATCGTGAACGAAAATATTATCTTTCTTGGAACTAATTTATTGGCACAATTTTGTCTCAAAGAACTATCTAAACTCCATGAACTCAATATTAAAGGAGTGATTACACAAGCATTTAAGCACTCTAAACGTGGAGGAAAAAACAAAACACAAAAAAAGATATCACCTGTAGCCACTACTGCTCAAGAGTTGTCTTTACCTGTTCTGATGCCTAAGTGTATTAAAGATTTAAAAGTAATAACTGAAGTTTGTTCTTGGAAAGCTCGTTGGGCAATTTTATTAGGTTATGGACAAATATTACCGAAAGAATTTCTATCTCTATTCCCTAAAAGAGCTTTAAATTTACATGCAAGTCTTCTACCCAAATGGAGAGGAGCAGCACCCATCCAAAGAGCTATTATGAACGATGACAAACAAATGGGAATGACACTACAAGTAATTACTCCTCGATTAGATGCAGGTGATATCATTGCCACTCGTTGTTTTACTCTAACAGACGAAATGGATTCAGTTTTTGTTTTTACAAAAATGGAAGATTTAGTGCAGAGTTTATTAAAAGATGTTTTGAACTACATGAGAGGGGATTGCCAACCTATTTGCCAAAAAGAAAGCCAAAGCACTTATGCAAAAAAAATTCGTAAAACAGAATGCTTAATTTTATGGACAGAAAATGCCCGCACAGTGTTTAATAAAATTCGTGGGCTTTCTATAGGACCTCAAGCTTACACCTTTTACAAAAATAAAAGATTAAAAATTATTCAGGCTCAAATGTTACCAACTCAAATTAACTTTACTCAAACACAATCCAATTGGATACCTGGTAAAGTTCTTAAAGCACATGAAAATCAATTGATAGTTGCTTGCGGTAACTATTCAGCTATCCGTATTTTGCGTCTTCAACCAGAATCTCGAAAAGCTTTAACCACAGAAAATTATTTAAAAGGTTATCCTCTAAAAGTGGGCGACCAATTAGGAGGAAATCATGAAGTTAAACACTGAAATAGCTCCTAGTGTGCTATCGGCTGATTTTTCTTGCTTAAAAAAAGAAATTTTAGCTGTGCAAAAAGCAGGAGCCGATCGTATCCACATTGATATTATGGACGGACACTTTGTGCCACAAATTACAATGGGTTCTCGAGCTGTGCAAACCATTAAACAAATTAGCTATCTTCCCTTAGATGTTCACTTAATGGTTGAAAAACCAGAAAATCACATTCAATCTTTTGCATCAGCTGGTGCAAGCAGTTTGATTGTTCATATTGAAAGCTTAAGTGATCCAAAGAATACTCTCAAACAAATTCGCCAAAAAAAAATTTTAGCAGGGATTACTCTAAAACCTTCCACTTCTGTTCAAAAGATTTTTCCATTCTTAGATTATGTGGATTTAATATTAGTTATGACAGTTGAACCAGGTAAGTCTGGACAAAAAATATTACCAACATCTGTAGAAAAAATATCTGCTATTCGACAAAAGCTTATCCAAAAACGAATATCTATTCCCATTCATGTCGATGGAGGTGTTAACAATCAAGTGTTACCAAGTCTCACTGGAGCAGATGTTTTAGTATCAGGAGATTTTATCTTTAAGCACACAAGTTATAAAACAGCTATTTCTCTTCTTAAAAAACATGACCTACAAAATAATCCACAAAAAAATCTCAAACCCCCAACAAAAATCAAAGGAGCTATTATTGTAGAATATATGCTACTCTTAGTGGTTTGCGTTGCTTTAGCTTTAATATTAGCCGATCTTGTTAAAATAGGGAGCAGTGATGACCAACATGGCTGGATTATTGGTAAGTGGCTAAATGTAATTAAAGTGATTGCTGAAGATCTTTAATAAAACCAATATCTTTAATTTGTTTAATCCCTTTTAAAGAGCTTTTTTGATCAATGAGTTTTGAATGAGAGGAAAGAATTGTTTTTCTATTACCTTCTGGCATATAAATATGTTTGAATCCAAGTTTAAGAGCTTCTTTAACTCGCTCTTCACAAAAAACACTGGCTCTAATTTCTCCAGTTAATCCAACCTCTCCAAAAAAACAACATTCTTGATTGATGTTCGTTCCAAATCGTGCAGATAGCAAGGCTCCAGCAGTGGCTAAATCAGAGGCTGGTTCTGTTACTTTAAGCCCTCCAGCGATATTTACAAATACATCACATTGAGCAAGCCCTGTTTTTAAATAACGATCTAATACAGCAATAATCATATTCAAACGATTAACATCCATTCCAATAGCTGTCCGACGAGGTTGTGGTAAATAACTACGCAAAACCAAGGCTTGTATTTCACAAAGTAAAGGTCGAGAGCCTTTCATAGCTGTAAAAACCACTGAACCTATTAAATTATTCCCTCTTTCTTCTAAAAAAAAACTAGAAGGATTGGACACTCCAGTTAAACCTTGAGAAGACATTTGAAAAACTCCTATTTCATCAGTTGCTCCAAAACGATTTTTTAAAGCTCTCAAAATTCTAAAATGGTAATTAGCATCTCCATCAAAAGATAAAACAACATCTACTGTGTGTTCTAAAAGACGAGGTCCAGCTAGTTGTCCATCTTTAGTCACATGACCAATCACAAAAACTGCTACTCGTTGATTTTTAGCAAAATTCATAAGTTGCCCAGCACATTCTCTAACTTGAGAAACACTACCGGGAGCTGAACTCAAGTCAGATAAATAAACAGTTTGTATAGAATCCACTACTAAAACATCTGGCTTAACTGTTTCTGCTTGTTGAAAAATTTGATCTAAAGAGGTTTCGTTTAAAACAAATATAGGTTGCTCTTTTTTGACAGATAATCTCTTAGCCCTCATAGCCATCTGTTCTGCACTTTCTTCTGCAGAAACATAAAGAACTGTTCGCGAGTTGGGGTTAGTTCCATGCCTAGAAATTCCTTCAGCCATCTGTAACAATAAAGTACTTTTCCCTACTCCAGGGGCACCCCCTAAAAGAATATAAGACCCACAAACCAATCCTCCACCCAATACCCGATCTAATTCTGCCATTCCTGTAGAAAGACGCTCTTTTGCCAACCCTGACACAGACTCCCCTAAACGAACTAACTTCCCCTTTTTAGATTGCTTAAAGGATGAAGAAGTAAGGTTTGGATCGGGAATCACTTCTTCTACTAGACAATTCCACTCACCGCACTGGCGACATTGTCCCTGCCATTTAAGACTGCTTGCCCCACACTCTCTGCACACAAAATGGGTTTTTGCTTTAGCCATTAGCGATTATTCAATCGAAAATTTATCAGACCTCACCATTGAATTCTAGAAGCTAAATTACAAGTAAAAAACCACAAGGGCAAGAAAGCTATTCAAAAAAAACCAAGACGAAAGGGCAATAGTCTTGTTTATTAGAACTTTCTGATATGAAATAGGCATGTGATGAGTTGGCGGTATTTATTTTTATTTTTTCTACTATGGTCTGCTTTTGCAGACGGAGCTGTGATCATTAAAGTTAAAGGTCGTAAGGCACTGGTTGATTTAGAGGGAGTAACAGCTCAAGTGGGGGATCGGTTTGATGCACTTAATTTATATGGGAAATCCTTAGGTCTCTTAGAGATTAAAAAAGTTAAACGAGGTAAAGCGATTGCCGTTTTACGCAAGGGAAAAATGGGGGTCAATTGGATTTTAGAACCAACAAGTGAGCAAAATTTATCTGAACCATATCCTTCAGATGATCCTTCTTTTACAGCTTCTAATGTAAATGATCTTTCTAAAAACACAAATAATTCTACCCCTCCAGAATCATTTTCTTCTGTGCCGTCACCTGTGTCCTCACCTGTATCTTCACCTCAAAAATCACTTTCAATCCCTTTTAATGTGGTAGGAGTAGAATTAGGTCCTTATTACAATTGGGTTCGTCTATCTTCCAGTACTACTATTGCTGGTATGAGTTGGAAAGCAGGTGGGATGCTCGATTTTCGGATCATGGATCACATGGCTGCTCGATTCACATTGGGATATCAAACTTTAAAGGTGGAAGGTAAAGATTGTAGCCAAATTCCTCGATGTAAACTTGTTCTTCATTATCCAGGTGTAGAGTTTGTTTTACGCGGTGTATTTTTAAAAAACACCTTCCGACCTTGGATTGGTGGAGGGGGTAGTCTATTTTGGCCGATTGTAGATAAAAAAAATGACCTCGGCTTGGATCCAAAAAGTTTTAGAGGATTCCACGGTGCGTTAACAATCAGTTTTGGTTTAGATATTTACCTTAAATCCATTTATTTCCCCATTCAAATCAAAATGGGATGGATTAATCCTGTTTTGATTTCCTTTCAACCTGTTAAAAAAGGAACAAAAGAATTTAAACCAACCTATATCGGTATCCAAACTGGGCTTGGGGTTTATTTTTAGTTACTTTTATAATAAATTCTTAAACTTCCTTAAATTTTATCTCAAAAAGGTAAATCCTCTGCTTTTTGTGGTTGGTTTGAAAATTCTGGTTCTTTTTTAAAAGAAGAGTTAGTGGTGGTGGTAGCAGTGGTTTCTTCTGATAATTCTTCTTTAGATACCCCTTGAGAAGAACGACCTAAAAACAATACCTGATTGGCAATTACCTCAGTTGTAAATCTTTTTTGCCCTTGGTCTGTCTCCCATGAACGAGTTTGTAATCGCCCGTCTACAAAAACTTGACGACCTTTAGTTAAATACTTTGCACAAGTTTCTGCAAGCTTGCCCCACACAACTATACGGTGCCATTCTGTTTTTTCTTGACGCTCTCCTTTTCGGTTCACCCAGCTTTCACTAGTAGCTAAATTAAATTGAGTCACAGATTGTTGATTAGCTGTACTCCTTACTTCAGGATCTGCTCCTAAATTACCAATTAAAATTACCCGATTGATTCCAAACATGATACTCTCCTTTCCCTAACTATAAAATTTTAAAACATAATAGCTATACCATAACCAGAAGTAAGTTGTTGGTCAGAAATAAGTTGTTGGTGCTTAGCGTTATAAAAATACTTAAAGAGCAGATGTGGAGGGCATTTTTGTGGCATTATGGGTTTATTTTCATCAATTAGATCCATTTATTATTCAGTTTACTGAAACGATGGGAATACGTTGGTATTCCATGGCTTACATTGTTGGGGTAATAGTGGGCTATTATGTGGTTCATTATTGTTTAGTCCGCAATCGTGTTTGTGCTTTATTGCAGAAAGACTGGGCTGATTTAATTATGTGGGCAGTTTTCGGAATGATTTTAGGTGGACGATTGGGGTATGCCGTTTTTTATCATCCAAAGCTATTTATAGAGTGGGATGGGAGTTTTCCTTTTTGGGGGTTATTAAAAGTTCATCAAGGTGGGTTAGCAAGTCATGGAGGGATATTAGGTCTTGCAATTGCTGTTATTTTGTTTGCACGTTTGAGAGGTTTTATTGCATGGCATTGTTTAGATTTAGTTTGTTTTCCTGCTGGTTTGGGAATTTTTTTTGGAAGGTGTGCTAATTTTATCAATGGAGAGCTTTATGGACGAATTGTTGCCAACAAAGCCTTAGTAGCCGTTCAATTCCCCAAAGAGATGTTAAGTTGGGTTTTTAACAGAAAAATAGAATACTTAAAAGAGTTAGGACCAGCTGTATCTGCTCTTAAAAATCCCAATATTAGCCAAGAAAATTGGCAAAATTGGATGTATCAAGCCTCCTCGTTGGGGAAAAATCAATTTTCTGTCATAGACAATCAAATATATGCAACTATTTATGCTTTAATTTCTGCGTGTGAAAAAGGTAGCCAAGAAGTGATTACAGCTCTTCAACCTATTTTATCTTACCGTCATCCTTCTCAAATCTATCAAGCTATTTTAGAGGGTTTAGTTATTTTTGTTATTCTTTGGCTTTTTTGGAGAAAAACTCCTAGACGAGCTGGATCTGTCTCGATTCTTTTTGGAATCACTTATGCTTTGATGCGAATAGCAGGAGAAATGTTTCGAATGCCAGATACTCAATTAGGGTTTCGAGCATTAGGAATCACCCGTGGACAATGGCTCAGCATTATCATGTTAGTTTGCCTTTTTATAGGATTTTTATACTTAACTAAACATCCATCTAAAAAAAGGTGGGGAGGTTGGTTACAACCCAACTAGAAAAATCCAACTAAAATATTTAACTAAAAAATCTAAAAAAATAATTTGACATTAATAGAGGCGATCATCCAATTGCTCTCTTCTAAGGTAATTGGATTAGTGGCTCCAATGAGTCCATTGACTCCAAAAAAAGCACTGTTTCTATAATAATTAGCATATACACTGGTATGGTTATTATATAAATTTAAAACATTCGCTAATACATTAAATCCAATATCCACTTTTTTATTTAAACTTAAGTCCACACCAACAGTCACTCCTAAATCAATTGAATTAGTTTTATAAAAACCATTTGCACAAAACTGATAACCTAAATGACAGTTGAACCCAATTGCATTAACTGAAAAGTTATTATTATGTTGATACAACCATAAATTGTAAGCGATAGAAACACCCGCATGAGGTTTAAAACGATTAGAAAAGGGCGTGTACTTTAAAGATAATGCTCCAGTTAACTGTCTGATGGTAGAGAAGAAAGCATCACCTATAGTATTAAAGCCACCCAGATTGTTAAAACCACCTACATTATTGAAACCACCTAAAAAATTATTTTGTTGAAATATATTATTTTGAAATACATTTGTATTTGGAGATAACCAATGTGTAGAGTAATAAAAAGCTCCTTCCATTATCAATCCACTTTCGTCATGTGCACCTAAGGACACTCCAAAACTACCATAAGATCTTAAATTCAATACTTGCTGACCTAAGTTAGTAATTTGACCTCCAATCACTCCGACATAAACTCGATCTTTGTATTCGTTTGTAGGTATTTGACGATAGAGGTTGCCTTGGATATTTTTTACCCCATTTTGAGCAATGATTGCTTTCTTCTTATTAGCTGGGTTTTTAAACAGTTGTTTGAAGCGTTCTTGCTCATCTCTTAGACGTGTTCCTTCTAGTTTTTCTAGAATTTTCTGTTCAGTTTGAATTTCCGCCTCTTGACGAGATTGTTGTAACTGTATGGCTTGACTCTTTTCAATTGGAATTCCATCTACACGCACGGAAGGTTGCGAATATATTTGTTTCTTCTGTACTTGACCTTGACTTTGTTGATTTAAGATAACAACTGGAGGAGGTGTTGATTTTTTAACAACTACTACTTCTTCTTCTTCAAAAACATCATCTGCATCAATGTATTGGTCTGCTGCCCAACAAAACAAAGATAAGAAACACCAGAATAACAAAAATACTTTAAAAAAGTTGGCAATAATATTTTTTGCATATATGTTCATTTTTATAACTCCTACAATTATTATTTTCTCGTATTTTTAATATACATCATCTACCACAAAATACGCTCATTTATTTATTACCTCGTTACCTTAAACTGTCATTCGCTTAATACACCTCTTTTAATGCACTCTATTTTACTAAATATACCCTATTCTATAATACTTTATCCTACTAATACCTTATCTTATAATACTCTATCTCAATATCCTATTCTACTCAATATACCCCATCTTGCTAAATATACACAATTTAGGATTTTTTTCAATCTGTATATGATAATGCAAAATCCATTCCTTTTATGACTATACATGGCTAAAATTTGTATAAACTATTAGAATTACTTATCTTTTTTATTTTAAAATGGTTTTTTTCATAATCGAGGATATTTAAAATACTGCTTATTATTTAAACAACTCAACAGTTTTTAGCTATTTTTACGGACTTAAGTTTGTGGTCATCTCAAAGAAATTGAGGCTTTTATACTTTTACATAACTAAGATGCGTCAATTATACTTTTTACATACAATTGTATTTTTTACACATTTATACAATTTTTACATATATTTTTACAATTTAAAGCAAACAACATATATGTATATTTTATGTTGAAATTTATTAAATTTAATAAATTTATTGTATGTTTTTTTATTTTTGAAAGTTTCGTCCACTTTTCAGCTGAAGCCAATATCTGTGCTCGTACTTTCTCAAAAATATTCAACCTATCCTTAAACAAATTCAAAACAGAGTATAAAATTAAAACTTTTTCTACTATAAAATCTTCTGATTTAGATTTTTCTAGTGACATACAATTACTGGCCAAACATATTACTCATGGATTATTGCTAAAAAAAAACCAAGATGATTTATTTAAACTGTATATTACTAGTTTCTTTTCTCACTCATCTCAAATAGATATTTCTTTAAAGCATGTATTTGATATTATTTATGCCAACAAAAATATCGATCTTTCAAAATTGTCAGTTAGAGAGCAGATTATTCATTTTCTTGCTCAAAAACCTCGCCAGTCAAACGATCTAATAAATTTTGTTACTTCTTTTAGAAAAACTTCTGGTCAAATAAGAAATAATTTATTCCAAGTAGAAGCTAACTATGGTTTTTGGACTAAGTTATTAGATTTTCCACCTATACCAATTGACCCAACCTTAGATAAAAAAACACAACAACTGAGAAAAGAAAAACATAAAGCACTTTTTATTGATTACCTAAACACAACACCTTTAAATAAAGACACTAGAGAATTTATAAAAGATACTTCTCATTCTTATCAGATTAGAACAATTACTCTATACAAAGCATTAGATAAGTTAAAACAACTTTTACCTGCTGTAGCTTATAGAGTATCACAAATAATGGTAGAGTTGATACACACATCCGGATTTGGAAATAAAGATTTAACAGATTTATTAAAAAATCAAAATGCAATAGAAAATATAACAACTGTAAAAAATATTCTGAATGAGCGAGATTTAATGGCCCAAAAATTAGAATTTAACAATTTTACAGAACTTAAAAATTCTCTGAATGGTAAGATACCAGATATGCAAAAAGCATTACAAAAAATATCCGACAATATCTTTGAGTCTCCAGATTTTTATTCTTCCGTTAAAAAAGAGCAACCTCTACGATTAAGAACGCTCACTATTCAAGAATCCCCATTCAGGTCTTGCCTGTCAGGTGATTGTTCTAGTATGACTTATTTTGCAAGAAGCTTAGATCCTAATTATTTATATTGGACTTTAACAGATAGTGATCATAAATCTTATGGTCATGTCACTATTATTTTAGGAACAACAAAAACTAACAATAAATTATACCGAACTCAAACAGCTTTTGTAGATAAAATACAAAACATTCTTCCTCATCAGATTGAAGCTGTTTTGCAGGGAATTTATTTAAGCTTAAAAGAAAAGGGTTATACATTAGGTTTGCCAGTGGATTTGGGTTTTCAAAATGATCTAACTAATGACGATAATATGAGATATTATATTAAAGATAATTTACTGCCTAAATTAAAAAATAAATTAAATAAATTTGAACCTCATAAAAATAATTTTTCGAGTTATGATGGATTTTCAAGAGCTGATAATCAATTAGATCTTTTAGAGTGGTCAAGCATCACATTAGAGAATGTAAAAATATCAGCTGGAGAATTTCCTACATTTGAAGAAGCAAATAAAAAATTAAATGCTAAATCTTTTATTAATTATATTTTATCTCTTAAAAATTCTACAAAAAAAGAAGATCAGATAAAATTTTTCAAACTGATCTCACTACAGGATATAAAATATGTGTCAGACAATTTAAAACCCCTTTTGGATCATATACATTCTGTTTTAAGAAATCCAGAAATTGCGTTTTCTGTTAGAAAGCAAGCTTTTTTTAGTTTAATTTGTTTGAATACTTTTTATCAAAATAAATTTCATGAGATTGGATATTTTACAGAAAATTTTAATGTATTTTTTTTAGAAAAGTATTTTTCTTTTTTTTCTGATTTAGAAACAAAAATCATTACAGGTGAAATGAGTAATTGGGTAAACACATCTGATTACAGAGTGACTTTTATAAAAGAGTTAAAAAATTTTTCGTTTGATCAATTATCAGATCAATCATTTTTAATAATTAAAGACATATTAGGTCCTAGTGTTTTACTTCTAAAAGCAAGTTTGGTTAATAATATAAAAATTATTAAAAAAGTACTCTTAGAAAAAAAAGTAAATTTAAATATTAAAAGTGATGAAATAGGCAAAACAGCTTTGATATATGATTCTCAATATGGACATTTAAATACAGCAAATTTACTAATACAAGCCGGTGTTAATGTAAATGATTCAGATAACAGAGGCAGAACAGCTTTGATGTATGCTTCTCACTATGGACATTTAAATATAGCAAAATTACTAATACAAGCTGGTGTTAATGTAAATAATTCAGATAATGGAAACACAACAGCTTTGATGTATGCTTCTCAATATGGATATTCAAAAATAGCAAATTTACTAATAAAAGCTGGTGCCAATGTAAATGATTCAAATATCAGAGGCACAACAGCTTTGATGTATGCTTCTCAATATGGATATTCAAAGATAGTAAATTTACTAATAAAAGCTGGTGCCAATATAAATGATTCAGATAACAGAGGCAGAACAGCTTTGATACATGCTTCTCAATATGACCATTCAAAGATAGTAAATTTACTAATAAAAGCTGGTGCTAATTAGATGATTCAGATAATGGAGGCAGAACAGTTTTTGACACATATTACTAGATATAAATATTTAGATCCTGAGCATTTAGATTTGTTAATGTCAAATTAAAGACCCTAAACCTTGCTCCCAATTATCTTCAAACATCATTCTTAAAACAGCAGAAGGGCTACAGGAATTAATTTTTTATCCCTAAGTTCGTCCCAAGCACTTAAAGGGATGGTCTCGTTTTTATTTAGTCTCTTTTTACTATTATCAAATAACTAAAAAAAAGACACTTCATGGTCTTCTTTCCCTTGCTTGAAAGTTATTCTCTTAGTTGAGAATTTTTAAAAGATGATAATTGTTTTTCAAGCTCCCCACTTTCCCATTGTTCTTGAATAATATCACAACCTCCGATAAACTCTTGGTTAATATAGAGTTGAGGAATAGTCGGCCATTGAGCATGCTTTTTAATACCTGCTCGCATTTTCTCGTCTGTTAAAACATCAAAAGAGTTAAACTTCACATCTAAAGCTTGAAGAATTTGAACCACTCGTGCAGAAAAACCACATCGAGGTTGTTCTGGCGAACCTTTCATAAATAACATGACCGGATAACTTTTTAAAAGCTGCTGGATTTTTTCTAAAACCGCACTATCTTCTTTAGTCATACCATCTCCTGTAATCACACTATCTTCACTTGTAACCATTTTTTATTAATCTCCTTTTTATTAATCTCCAAAATTTATTAATTTTTTAAAATAATATCTATGAACCTACCACTACTATTTTTAAACTCTATCACTTAAAAAGTCAATTTTTTTTATTTCTTTCAGAACTCATCTCAACACCCTAATTTTAAAGCTCATTCTAACACTCAAATTGTATTTGCCTTAAGTATCCTCTCTGACTTTAGTTTTGTCACTAATGATAACCTCAGACATTAAACTTTGAATCCCAGGTAAACTTCCTGTTTCTAAGTACTTGAGAGAAGCCCCACCACCTGTAGAAATATAATTAAAATAATCTGCACAACCAAATTTAAAAACTGCAGAAATAGAGTCCCCTCCCCCTACTACCCGAAATGCCTTATTACATGATCCAATCGCCTGACAAATAGACAAAGTGCCTTTAGCAAAAGCAGGGTTTTCAAATCGCCCCATAGGTCCGTTCCAAAAAATAGTCTGAGCTGATTTTAAAGTTTGAGAAAATAACTCCCTACTCCGTGGACCAATGTCCATTGCACAGAAATTTTTAGGAACATTAGAATCCTTGGTCTCAATGACTTCACTTTCTGGTATCTTACTATCTACAGAAATCACTAAATGATCCAATGGTAAAAGCAATGTTTTATTTTTTTCTTTTAAACGATTTATAATCTCTGTAAAAAGATTCACTTCCTCTTTGCTAACAGAAGTAGCTCCCAAGCAAACCCCTTGAACTTTTAAAAAAGAATACGCCATAGCTCCCCCCACAATTAAAACATCTATCCGATCAATCAATCGACTAATAGTTTGTATTTTGTCTTTAATTTTTTGATACCCCCCTCCAATAATTAAAACCATAGGAGAAGGAGAAGAAAATCTCACATAATCTAAAGTTTGTTTTTCTTTTTTAAGAGAAAGCCCCTGCCCTCTTTGTTTAACTTCCAATGGTAAATGATAAATACTGGTATGAGTACGATGAGAAACACTAAATGCCTCGTTAATGTAAATATCCACATAGCTGGCTATAGATTTAGTCCAATCTAAATGAGGTTTTTCTTCTTGAGAAGCAAACCGTAAATTCTCTAACAAAATAATTTTTTGCGAATTTAAAGATCTAATTAAAATGTCTGGTACAGGAGATTGAATATCATCAATAAATAAAACTTCACAATTCAACTTTTGCCCTAAATAATACCCAAAAGGCTCTAATGTAAATTGCTTTTTATCTTCGTCTCTATTTAATCTTTTAGGTCTTCCACGATGAGAACCAATAATTACCTTAGCTCGATTCTCAAGAGCATATCGAATGGTAGAAAGCGAAGCTCTCAGACGAACATGATCTATCGGTTGTCCATCTTTGACCGGCACATTAAAGTCAGTTCGTATAAATACCCTTTGATCTTTAAGATTAAAATCTTCGATAGAATATAAAACACTCTGTGGCATCAATCAATACTGAACTCGACGACTTTTAACACGCACACCACGCATTAAACCTTCATAGCGTGCCGTTAATAAATGCGACTGAATTTGCTGAGTGGTATCTAAAGCAACACCTACTAAAATTAATAAACTGGTTCCACCAAAATAAAATGGAGTGTTCATCTTATCAATTAGAAAAGTTGGAATAATACATATTATACTTAAATAAATAGCTCCACCGACTGTTAAACGATCCAACACTCGCTTAATATAATCCGCCGTGCTACGACCCGCTCGAATACCAGGGATAAAACCTCCATATTTTTTTAAATTATCTGCAACTTCCATTGGATTAAAAACTGCCTCTGTATAAAAAAAACAAAAAAATACAATCATCACTATAAATAAAATATTAAATAAAGAACTCTGAGGAGTTAAAGTGTCTCGCAAGTTTTGTGCCCAAGGTTGATTGACATATTGAGCTAAAGTAGTTGGAAATAACAATAAACTAGAAGCAAAAATTGGAGGGATCACTCCTGCAAAATTAAGCTTTAAAGGTAAATGTGAACTTTGTGCCGATGGTTGTTTACCCATCGATCTTTGAGAATATTGAACCGGAATCCTCCTCTGCCCTACTTCAATAAAAATAATTACTCCCACAACAAACACCATAAATAATAACAAAATTAACAAAATCGCATTGCTAATTTGTCCACGACTGGTCATTTTAAATAAATTAACCATGCCAGATGGAATACCAGCCGCAATACCAGCAAAAATAATTAAAGAAGCCCCATTCCCTATACCTCGCTCGTTAATTTGCTCACCCAACCACATAATTAAACATGCCCCAGCTGTTAAAGTAATAATCGTAAATAACTCAAATGGCATAAAACCAATCATCGGAGCTGTTACTAATGCACGCCCATCTGCTGGAGATTGCAAAAGTAACATTTTTGAAATTCCATACCCTTGCACAATAGAAAATAACACCGTGGAATACCGAGTGTATTGATTAATTTTTCTTCGACCAGATTCTCCTTCTTTTTTGAGTTGCTCTAAATAGGGAACACCCGTTTGCAATAACTGAAAAATAATAGACGCTGTAATATAAGGTAAAATTCCTAAAGCAAAAATACTAAACCGCTCTAAAGCACCACCAGTAAAAGTGTTGAGCATGTTCAACACCCCACCACCTTGATTGGCAAAAAAATCCATTAAAGCTTCTCGATCTACCCCCGGAGTGGGTACTTGTACCCCTACTCGATAGATAATTAACACCACCAAGGTAAATATAATTTTTTGTCTTAAATCTTTTGGAAATGAAATATTTTGCATCACTTAAACCTACATCATTTAAAGCTATTTAATAATCTCAACCCGACCACCAGCCTTTTCAATTTGCTCTTTAGCACCTTTACTCACAGCGTGAACCTTAACATGCAAAGCCTGACGGACACTCTTGTTACCCAGAACTTTAACTAAAATATTTTTTCTAACCCGACCAGCTTTATATAAAATATCTAAATCTACATTCCCCTCATCACTCAACTGGCTTAAATCTCCTACATTTACAACATCCCATTTTTTTTGAAATCGCTTGTTAGTAAAACCAAATTTTGGCAAACGACGAGCCAAAGACATTTGCCCCCCCTCAAAACCATTCGGTAAACTGCAACCCGACCGCGCTTTCTGCCCCTTATGCCCCTTAGTAGAAGTACCACCACGACCACTACCACGACCTCTACCCAACCTCTGTTTTTTACCAAAACCAGACGGAGAGGATACTAATTTACTTAAAAGACTCATAAACTCCCACTTTCTTTTTTGGATGAATCATTATTTGATGAATCATCATTGATTTGAGAACCATTGCTTTTTTCTAACAACTCTAATTGAGAAAGCCCCTTAAGAGTTGCATGAACCACATTATGCGGATTTCGACTCCCCAATCGTTTAGTCAAAATATCTTTTACTCCAACACACTCTAACACAGCACGAACTGGACCACCTGCGATAACACCTGTCCCAGGAGATGCTGGATTTAAAACCACTTTAGATGCACCAAACCTTCCAATAATTGGATATGGGATGGTCCGATGCTCTTTTAAAGGAACTTTTATAAAAGATTTTTTAGCAATTCGAGTGGCTTTTCCAATCGACTCCGGAACCTCATTAGCTTTTCCAGTTCCAATGCCCACTTGCCCCTTTCCGTCACCTGCAACTACTAAAGCAGAAAAAGAAAAACGACGCCCACCTTTCACCACTTTAGTTACACGATTAATTGTCACCACTCGCTCCAAAAAATCTCGTTCCTGTGTATCTGATAATCTAGAATTTGCCATTTTTCTCCTCTAAAATAATAATCCAGCTTTACGAGCACCTGAAGCCAAAGCCTTCACCCGCCCATGATAAATAAAACCATTACGATCAAACACAACTTTTTGAATATCTTTTTTTAAAGCCGTTTGAGCTATTCCTTTTCCCACTTCACAAGCCATTTCTTTTTTTGAACTATCTTTTTGTAAATCTTTTAAAGATAAACTCCCACACTGAGCTATAACAATGCCTGAAATATCATCAATCAACTGAGCATAAATATGTTTTTGAGAACGAAATACAACTAAACGAGGTCGTTTATCTGTTCCCATCATTTTTTTTCTCAAACGAGCTTTGTTTCTTAAACGCTTTCTCACTTTTAATGGAGTCCTCTTATTGAAACTTATGCGAATCACTTTTTCTCTCCTCCCGATTTACCAGCTTTTCTGCGGATGACTTCATCGCTATAATGAATCCCCTTACCTAAATAAGGTTCTGGCTCTCTCCACTTTCTCACTTGAGCACAAAACTGACCCACTCTTGCACGATCTATCCCCTTAACAGTAATATTATTTTTGTCTACTTTCACATCTAAGTTATCTGGAATCTTCATTGGAATGGGATGAGAATAACCTAAATTTAATTCTAACACTTTCCCCGATACTTTTGCCTTATAACCAACACCTTTCATCACTAAAGTTTTTTGCCAACCCGAAGATACCCCTACAACTGCATTATAAATTAAAGCTCGATATAACCCATGTCGTGCCCTTACTTGAGGGGTATCGTTTTTTCTCTTTAAAACCACTTGTTCCCCATCTACCTGAACATCAATCATCGAATGTACGGGAATCTTCAAAACAGATGAACCAGAACTAACTTGCACTTCACCTTCACTGGTCTGCACTTGCACACCTTTAGTTAATTTAATTGGTAATTTTCCAATCCGAGACATATCTCACCTCTTAAGTCATAACCTTTACCATACTTGGCAAAGTAATTCACCACCAATACCTCTTTTACGAGCTTCTGTACCACTTAACACTCCTTGATTAGTGCTAAGAATTAACAAACCTCTACCAGCAAGCACATCGGGAATATCACTAGCCTTAACATAACGACGACATGATGGTTTACTCAATCGCTCAATTTGTGTAATCACCGATTGTCCACGCCCCAATCGTCCTCCTCGCTCCTTATACTTTAAATAAATTCTGATAATTCCCTGTCGACCATCATCTACTACCTTATAATAACGAATATAACCAAAAGATTTGAGCTGTTCAGCTAATCTTTCCCTCATCCGAGAACTCGGAATATCTACCTTCTCATGATAAACTCGCACGGCATTTCGAATGCGAGTACAAAATTCACTAATCGTATCCATAAATATCTCCTCGAAACTAATGTTTCCTAAAAGGAAACCCTAAACTTTTTAATAACATACGAGCGAGTTCATTGTTACCTGCTTTTATACAAATAGAAATGTTTAACCCACGAACTGCAGATACTTTGTCATAATCAATTTCTGGAAAAATAATTTGCTCCTTAATCCCCATATTGTAATTCCCATGACCATCAAAACTCTTTGGAGATAACCCTCTAAAATCTCTCACACGAGGTAACGAGAAATGAATCAAACGCTCTAAAAAAGCCCACATTTTCTCTCTCCGTAAAGTCACACAAGCCCCCAAAGCAACTCCTTTTTTAAGCTTAAAATTAGAAACCGCTTTTTTAGCCTTTGTAATAACCGCTTTTTGACCAGAAATTAAAGATAAATCTTGCACAACATGATTTAAAATTTTTGGATTCTGAATCGCTTGAGAAACACACATACTCAATACAATTTTCTCCAAGCGTGGCACTTGCATAACATTTTTTAAAGACAAAGTTTTTTTTAAACTTGGACGAATTGTTTTAATGTATTGATTATGTAAGTTGTTCATTATAAAACCTCTGGTGCCATAGAAATAATTTTAATAAAATTTTTTACTCGTAATTCTCGAGCTACCGGACCAAAAATACGCGTCCCAACTGGTTCTTTATTGTTATTAACTAACACGGCTGAATTTTCGTCAAAGCGAATAGAGGTTCCGTCTACTCTTTGTATTTTGTGAACTGTTCTCACAATCACCGCACGAGCTTTATCCCCTTTTTTTACCTTGGAATGAGGTAAAGCACTCTTAATAGATACCACAATAATATCCCCAACCCCAGCACATCTGCGATGCGAACCTCCCAACACCTTAATACATTGCACTTCTTTTGCGCCTGAATTGTCTGCTACATTTAAACGGGATTGCATCTGAATCATCTACTTTGCCCCCCCATCCGTAGCAGTAGTTTGAGTTTCTTCTAAAACATTAAATAACTTCCATCTTTTAGTTTTGCTCAATGGGCGAGTTTCATAAATAGTCACCCAATCTCCTACTTTTGCTCGATTGTGTTCATCATGAGCTTTAAAAACTGACTGACGACGAATGTGCTTTTTATACTTAGGATGCTTCGTCAACCGAGACACTTCTACAGAAATTGTTTTATCTGCACGGTCAGATATGACACGCCCTTTAATGGTGTTCATCCTTCCTCTTTTGGATTCTTTTAAACTACTCATTTCTTTTTCCCAAATAAACGACCTAACCAGTTTTTACTTTTTTTCTCTGCTGGTTGTTGGTCTATTTTTTTTTCTGATTTTTTCTCTAATTTTTTTAATGATAAATCAGATTTTAAAGCTAATTGACTACCCTCTTTCTTTATTTTTTTCTCTACTTTTTTCTTTTCTACTTTTAACTTAGCTTTCTGAGTAACAGTCTTTTTATTAGTAACTGTTTTTTTAACAGTTTTTTTATTAACTGAATAGGCTGGAGTTTTAGAGTCCGACAAATGAGCTGTTTTTTTAACAGACACAGGCTCTGGCTCTTTTAAAGAAATAGCTAAACTCAAACGAGCAATGTCTTTTTTAAACTTTCTAAGTTCCATCATATTGGATAGTCTTTTCATCTTGTGCTTAATCCGAGCCGACAACAAAGCTTGCCGAGTCTTAGACAATCTGTTTTGTAGTTCGGATACAGATAAATTTTTAATTTCTTCATACTTCATAATTAATTATTATCCTCTCTATTAACGAGATAAAAACTTTGTTTTAAAAGGTAATTTATAACTAGCTAACTGAAAAGCTCTACGAGCTTGTGCTAAACTCACTCCTTCTAACTCGAATAAAATCCGACCGGGCTTCACTTTTGCCACCCAATATTCTAAGGCCCCTTTACCCGATCCCATCCGAACTCCAATTGGTTTTTTAGAAATAGGGTTGTCGGGAAATACCCGAATCCACACCTTTCCCCCTCTTTTAACAGAACGAGAAATAGCCACACGACTGGCTTCAATTTGCCGATCTGTTAAACGGCCAGCTGTTAAACTCATCAAACCAAAATCTCCAAAAGATAATTCAGCTCCCCTTTTAGTCATACCTCTCAACCGACCTCGATGAATTTTTCTCCATTTACTTTTTTTAGGGCTAAGCATTTTGTGCCACCTTAGAAACATCTTTTTTAGAATACACATCCCCATAATACATCCACACTTTAACTCCAATTAACCCATAAGTAGTTAAAGCCTCTGCAAAACCATAATCAATGTTGGCCCTCAAAGTATGAAGTGGAATACTTTTTTCGTTATACCACTCCGACCGTGCAATGTCTGCTCCATCTAAGCGACCAGAAACACGAACCTTAACTCCCCGAACTCCTTGCCGAACAGCCGATGCAATTGCCTTCTTAAGAACACGCCTCCAAGACACCCTCTTTTGTAATTGTAAAGCTATATTCTCTGCCACTAATTGACTGTCCAAATCGGGTTTTCTAATCTCTTGAATACTCACAGATAATCGATTCTTAGTTTGTTTCTGAATATCTGCCGATAGAGCATCAATGCCAACACCTTTTTTGCCAATTACAAACCCCGGACGAGCTGTAAAAATAACCAGCTTAACTTGCTCACCCTTTCTTTCGATCTCTATTTTAGAAATACCAGAATTTTTTAATTTTCTCTTCACATACGAGCGAAGTTTATAGTCTTCATAAATATTATCTGCAAATTTTTTCTTAGAAGCATACCACCGGCTTTCCCAGTTTCGAATAACTCCTACTCTCAATCCAATTGGACTAATTTTTTGTCCCATAACTCTCTACTACCTTTCTTTTAAAACAACATGAATGTGACTTTGTTTTTTATTTCTTTTAGAAGATTGCCCTCTGGCAGCTGGGCGAAAACGTCTTAAATGAGGAGCCTGATTAACATAGATTGTCTTAACATATACATTGTCCACATCTACCGTCTTATCGGATTCAGCCTGAGCAAGTGCCGATTGAATTAATTTTTTTATTAAAGCCGCAGATTTTTTATTAGAAAAAGAAAGTAGGCGAATCGCATTATTAATATTATGTCCCCTCACTAAATCTGCTACTAACCGAGCACGCTGAGTACTCACTCTTGCATATTTTAAAATTGCTTTTAACTCCATTAGCCTTCCTTATTAGTTTCCCTTTTTTTATTAGTTACCATTTTATTTTTTTTGTTGAGCTGTTGTTTTTTTACCTTTAGCATGGCTACTAAAAACTCGGGTAGGAGCAAACTCACCCAACTTATGACCAATCATACTCTCTGAAACAAAAACAGGAATAAACTTTTTTCCGTTATGAACGGCAAAAGTCAACCCAACTGCATCGGGAGTAATAACCGAACGACGCGACCAAGTTTTTATAATCTTTTTACCCCCACTTTCTCTTGCTTTATTAATTTTCTCCACTAAGTGGTAATCTATAAAAGGACCTTTTTTAACGGATCTTCCCATTTGTTACTGCCCTCTTTTTTTAGAAGTTACTCGTCTTCGAATAATCATTTTTTTAGTCCTCTTATTGTTACGAGTCCGTAATCCTTTACAAGATTTTCCATAAGGAGTCATGGGATGATTTCCCTTACCCACTCCTTCTCCCCCACCCATTGGATGATCAATGGGATTCATAGCCATACCCCGTACTTTAGGTCTCCAACCCTTCCAACGAGTTCGCCCTGCCTTACCCCATCGAATGTTTTCATGATCCGCATTACCCAACTGACCAATAGAAGCTCTGCAAACTGATAAAACTTTTCTCATTTCTCCGGACGGCATTTTAATTTGACAGTAATGTTGTTCTTTACCAGCTAACACGGCACCCGAACCGGCACTGCGAACCAACTGCCCTCCTCGCCCAGGATGGAGTTCAATATTATGAATCACCGTTCCCGCCGGAATAAAAGACAAAGGAAGATGGTTCCCCGGTTTAATATCCGCTGAATCTCCCGACACTACAATTTGACCTATTTGTAAACCAACTGGAGCTAAAATATAAGACTTCACTCCATCTCGATAACTCACTAAAGCAATCCGACAAGTTCGATTGGGATCATATTCAACGGCTTGTACTTTGGCAGATATGTTGATTTTGTTTCTTTTAAAATCAATCAAACGATACCGACGCTTATGTCCACGACTGCGAGAACGAATGGTAACTCGACCTCGATTATTTCTCCCCGAAGAAGAAGATAAAGAACCAAGAAGTGATTTTTCCGGTCGACCTTTTGTGATCTCTTGAAAGTCAGAGACTGATCTCTTCCGACTAGCCGGAGTACAAGGTTTAAAAACTCTTACACCCATAATTTAATTCCCTTCGAATAAATCAATTTTCTCTCCTTCTTTTAACCGAACCATTGCTTTTTTCCAATATTTAACTCGCCCAACACGATTGCGAACTCGACGAGAACGCCCCCTACAAAGTGCCGTCCTAACCGTTTTCACTTTTACATCAAAATATTTTTCAATATGCTCTTTAATAACTAGCTTGTCTGCCGAACGATCCACTTCAAAAACATAAACATTTTGGCTAGCTAATATGTTGTTTTTCTCTGTTAATAAAGGACGCTTAATAATATAACTCATGACTTGCTCCTTTGACGAACAGGGGGTTTTTTAGAAGATAAAAATTCAATACCTTTTTTGCTGATCACTAAACAATCATATTTAAGCAAATCATACACATTTAACGCATAAACTGGCAAAAATTGAAAAAATTTTAAATTCGCACAAGCACGCAATAACAATGAATCCTTCTCTGTATCTGCCAATATTGCTTTTTGAATACCCAAAGTTTTTAACCTTTGTGCAAGCTCCTTCGTTTTACCTGTTTGAGAACGCATATCGTCTATAACAAAAATCTTTTTTTGTTCATACAGATAAGACAAAGTATGACTTAACCCTATTTTATGAAGACGAGATGGTAAAGAATACTTATAACTTCTGGGGCGAGGACCAAAAGTGACACCACCTCCTACATTTAGTGAAGAACGAATCGAACCCTGACGAGCATTACCTGTCCCTTTTTGTCGAAAAGGTTTTTTGCCACCCCCTCGCACTTCTCCGCGAGTTTTTGCTTGATGAGTTCCCGAACGACGAGAAGCCCTCTGCCAACGAACTACCTCGTTGATCAATGGCAAACTAAGTTTTTGACAAAAGACTTCGTCTGCTAATAAAACATTTCCAACTGTTTCTTTTTTCCAATTTAATAAATTAATTTCCATTTATAATAACATTCCTTTTAATTATATCACTTAAAGAGTAGTTGTTTCCTTCTGCTGGGTGGCTTTGTTTAAATACACCAAAGAGTTAGTAGCCCCCGGGACACAACCCTTAACAATAAGCATTTGTTGGTCTTCAATCACATCCACCACTTTAACATTGGGACAACTTATTTTATCCCAACCCATGCGACCAGCCATTTTTTTACCGGGCTGAACTCGCCCCGGTTCTGTTCGGTTGCCAATAGAACCCGAAGTTCTATGTGTTTTAGCACCATGGGAGGCTGGTCCCCCTTTAAATCCCCAACGTTTAACAACACCCGAAAACCCATGCCCTTTAGACACTCCTCTTAAAGTCACCACATCACCTTTTTTTAGAGAGTGAATAGAAAGTTTTTGCCCAATCGATATATTATCTACCGATTGTTGCCGAATTTCTCGCACATACATAGCACCTTGCTTAAAACCCGCTGGTCGAAGGTGTGTAGATAAAGCTTTAGAACACCGACTGTTTTTTTGAGGAACACAAGCTAATTGAACACTATTATAGCCATCTTTATTTTTTGTTTTAATTTGAGAAACCACCCACGGACGATACTTAAGAAAAGTGACAGCTGTCCATTGCCCCTCTTCGTCGTAAAGAGAAGACATCTTTAACTTAAACGCATATAAGCCAGAAAGCTTAACCTGATCTGAAGATTGAGATTGAGCTTGGGATTGGGATTTGGTTTGAGATTGGGATTGCTGATCCACCTTTTTTGGATCCACTTTTTTCGAAGATTCGACTGGCGGAGATTTGACTGGAGATTTTTCTTTATTTTTTGTCATTTTTGCTTCCTGTAAAGATAATCACATCTACGCCAGCTGGCAGATCTAACTTCATCAGCTGATTAATAGTTTGAGAAGTAGGTTCAGAGATTTCTAACAAACGCTTGTAACAGCGAATTTCAAATTGTTCTCGAGATCTTTTATTCACATGAGGGGAACGCAAAACTGTGTAACGGTTGATTTTTACTGGTAAAGGAATGGGGCCTTTAATATTGGCTCCAGTTCTTTTTGCTGTGTCCACGATACCACGAGCTGATTGATCCAAAAGCTTGTGATCAAACCCTGTAAGACGAATCCGTATTTTTTGCCCTTCCATTTCCATTTCTGAATATCTATCCTTTGTCTATTCTCCATCTGTAAAATATTTACTTTTTGTAAAATAGCCCCTCTCCTTATGTTAATAACCACAAAATTTATCAAGCAATCAAAACATTTGTGATAGAGCTTGTAAAGCATTCTATGGACATTACTGCACAAGTTTTTTGTTCGTCAAGTGCTATCATTCACTTTTTATAGAGATTAGATAGATTAGAGTTTTTCTTAAATTTGAGAACTCTCTTATTACCTCTGGTTTTGGAATAATTGTGATCATAGTCATAAAATGCAAATATTTTTATTTTAGAGGTTTAGATCATTTTTTGGATTGAGGAGTCCATTTTTTTTAGGTTTTAAGACTCTTTGTGAGATTCTTTAGAAAGATGCTCATAAGTTTTTAAGCAAATACTTTAGGTTTAAAGCTTTTTTTGTTCTTAATAATAACATCTCCTACTGCTTCTACTACAAAAAAACCTTCCTCCTCTGCTACCTTCTCTGCCTTTTTATTGGCTTTCAATAAATAAGCAATCGAACCATAAACTACCTTATCTTTATACTCCGGCCAATGAGTCTTAAACTTCTTAATATTCTCCATAAATTTATACACATCTGGAGGTCTTAAAGTCGCTTTAACCTCCACAATCACAACCTCTTTCCCGTTAACAGCAATAATGTCATATTCTAAATCTCCTTTTTTGGCATTCTCCACAACTCGATTAATTTTTTTAACACCTTTTTCTCTAAGCTTTTCAACCAAAGCTCCTTTTACTAAATTTTCACCCAACTTACCCCAACGATGACCAAACTCCCCAATAAATTCCCTAAGCTTTTTATCAGTTTTTTCCATTTCTCGTTTGGTTTGTTTAATTTGTTCATCAGTTTCTCTTTGACTGGCACGCAACTCCGCCATTCCCTTGTCCCACTTGGCATGCCGTTCCTTCCACTCTTTGCTCCATTTTTTACGCTCTTCTTCAGATTCTTTCTGGATGACAACTATTTCTTTTAAATCTTGCCGAAAGCTTTCCTCTAACGAACGAATATACTCTTTATGAGTCATAATAGTTCTCCTTATATTTTTGTTATTTTATGATATCTATGGTGTTTTTTCAACTCAAAAACACCACAAATACCCATCTGCTTTTTTAAGCAAATTTTGTTTAATAACTTATCATGCAAAAAGCTTGCCAGTGTTTTCCAAAAAACAATTAAAAACAACTGTTAAAACAATTGTGTGAAAAAGTTATGGGAAAGGTTAGCAGATAATTGGTTACTTTAAATATCTTCTATTTTCTCTTTGCTAAGAAGATAGGTTGTGCCGTCTTCACACACAATAGCACCTGCTACTCCACCAACTATACCAGTGAACAATTGATGAACACCTATTGGTGTTTTAAATCTTCTTTTAATGTCTGCTTTGTCTTGAATCTTTTCAATTCGTGCCTGAACAACTTTGTCTGGTATATTTGACGCTAACTTGTTTTCTGGAATATTTTTTAATCTTCTAAAAGTTTCTCCACGAAGAACAGCATCTATTTGTGAACTGTTATAATTTTTTTCATGCAAACGAACTATTCTATGCCAGAATTTTTGCCTTCTCTTAAGATTATTAAAATTTTCCTCCCATCCAGCCAGCTGATCTTTATTAGTGATGAAGTCTTTAAAATGACGAGATTTTCTAAGATCCATTTGTTCTTTAACACTGGCATCTATTTCTTTAACTTTATTTACTGCATTATCCATATCTATTCCTTCTTTATGCAGTTTTTTTATTATTTCTTCAAACTGTAGCTGTCTTTTAACATCCGTCAAAGTAATCTCGTTTTTAAAAGGAGCAACATCTAGCAATAATGGATTAGTCATCGGATTCTTATGAGTACCTAATACAGTAGCACCTGCAAGACCACCAGATACCCCAGCAACCTTTGATTTTAAATCTTTTACTTCTTTTTCTTCTTTGCTCTTTTGATTAGCACAATCTATACATGAGCTTCCAGCTTCTGTTTTTTCATTATCACTAAACATATTAGCAACCCATGAGATACCTGCACCAAATACACAACCTAAACCTGCTGCCTTTGCTGTACTCCCTAAAATAGCTGCTGCTAAACTACTTTTTTGTGCTTTCCCACCTTTGAGGTTTAATTTTTTAGCCCCTTTTTGAAAAACTTTTATATCGCTCTTACTACAAACAGGCGTATCACTTTTTGGTGCACTGGCTTTACGATGAGCTGACTTCACAAAAGAAGGTGTAAGCTTAGAGTTACCTCTTACATCCAATTGGCAAAAACTCCCGTCTGGTTTTCGTTTAAGAGCAACTGTCGCACGCATGTTGTTTAATTCGACTAAATTATTAGCTGATAAACCCCGTCTGGCTTGATTCTCTTTTCTGATAATATCAGTTAATTCTTTAATTGCTCCAGGTAACTCTTCTGTCGCTTGTTTATAGTTCTGCCTAGCTTTTTCTTTTTGATCTGCTGTACTTGAAAAGTTAAATAATAAACTATATAGTGTTATAATGAGAAGTATTGAAGTATTGAAGTATTGAAGTATTGAAGTATTGAAGTATTGAAGTTTCATTATTGTCCTCCTTTTTTAATTAAGTACTTAATTTTTAGATAAATAATACTCTATTTATCGGTTCAGTGTTTAAAAACCTTTAGAAAATAGTCAAATAGTCCAGCACATTAACAAGTTAAAGGTCGTGGTGGGAAGTCCAATCACCACAAGTTTAATCCTACCCTCTTGGGTGCATTCAAAATAAGATTGTTTTCCAATCGGGGAAACAGGTATTTATTTCGAATTTTATTTATCTTTTAAAAGTATTTGATAAAGTTTATCAAAGCGAGCATTCACTTTATCAAAGCGTTCGTTCATTTTATCAAAACGGGCGTTCACTGTATCAAAACGAGCATTCATATTGTGTTCCACTTTATCAATTCTTTCGTTCATATGCTTTAGATCGTTATTTTTTAAATTATCTATTTTTTCACTTAGTGGATTGATATGCATTCCAATAATCCAATTTAAGCCAGCTAATAAAACAGCTATAGATGATAGCGTGTAAAAAACTACCCCAATATTGTGTTTCAATTTATCCATAATTCCCTCTCCGCTAATCATACCATACCCAAATTATACCATACCCGAATGAGCATTCTTTTTTATAACCTAACCCCGGGCAATTAGTCAATCTCTAATCCTAATCAACTATACCCTTTAAAAAAAAGAGCGTGGCTGGAAGTCTAATTCCCACATTAAATATCTTCTATTTTTTCTTTACTAAGGAGATAGGTTGTGCCGTCTTCACATACAATAGCACCTGCCACTCCACCAACTATTCCAGAAACTAACTTGCCCAACTGGCTAGTAGGGCTTTTGATCTTCTCAATTCGTTTTTTAACTTCTGGGTTAGTTTTTATATCTTGCAGTAATTCCTCTCTTGAAATTGCAGTTAATCGTCGTGTCACTTCAGGCATTATTCTATCTGCCAAGCCTATCTCTCTAAGAGTTTGAGGCCTGAGCCTTGACGGTTTTAAGCTATGTATTCCATCCAATTGAGTCCAGAAAACTTTTCTAGACTGAAGTTTAGAAGTGTTTATTCTTGTTTCAAATCTTTGTTCTTTAAACATTTTTAGCTCTTTTTTGTAGGCATCTTTGCTCATTAAATTCCTATTTCTTTTTAATTCACTAATTTTTTTGTTTAATTCATTCATCTTTGATTCCCCATTATTAATTTCTGATGTTAGCTGTTTTATTTTATCTTTCACTTTATCAGGGTACATTGCAGTATCTGCTATTTTTCCCATTATATTTTCACGACGCACCTCTCTTGCAATAGCTAAATGCGTAGGAGTTGTAATCCCTATAAGACCTCCTGCTGCACCACCAGCTAAAATTGAACGAGTAGTGGTTTTTAAATCTTTTACTTCTTTTTCTTCTTTGCTCTTCTGATTAGCACAATCTACACATGAGCTTCCAGCCTCTGTTTTTTCGTCGTTAGACTTACCCCTCCACATATCAGAAACCCAGGCTATACCTGCACCAAATACACAACCCACACCAGCTGACTTTGCTAAAGTACCAAGTAAAGCCCCTACACTAGTTTTTTGCCCTTTTGCTCCTTTAAGATTTAATTTTTTAGCCCCTTTTTGAAAAACTTTTATATCGCTCTTACTACAAACAGGCGTATCACTTTTTGGTGCACTGGCTTTACGATGAGCTGACTTCACAAAAGAAGGTGTAAGCTTAGAGTTACCTCTTACATCCAATTGGCAAAAACTCCCGTCTGGTTTTCGTTTAAGAGCAACTGTCGCACGCATGTTGTTTAATTCGACTAAATTATTAGCTGATAAACCCCGTCTGGCTTGATTCTCTTTTCTGATAATATCAGTTAATTCTTTGATTGCTCCAGGTAACTCTTCTGTCGCTTGTTTATAGTTCTGCCTAGCTTTTTCTTTTTGATCTGCTGTACTTGAAAAGTTAAATAATAAACTATATAGTGTTATAATGAGAAGTATTGAAGTATTGAAGTATTGAAGTATTGAAGTATTGAAGTATTGAAGTATTGAAGTATTGAAGTATTGAAGTATTGAAGTATTGAAGTTTCATTATTGTCCTCCTTAACAGTTAAAATCTATCTATCTATATAATATAATCATAAACTCGGTTAACTTTCAAAAAAACTTTAGAAAAAAAAACAAGATATTTATTCTAGAAAATTTAAGAAAAAAGCAATTTTAGCATCGCTTAATCAAAAAAGTTCAGTTATAACCCTAAAGACTGGAGTTAAGGGGAGTCTTGAAAGCCTGACTTATTGATTGATTGATTGGCTGGTTTTTAGGCAATCCTCCGTTTTTTTAATATGCTCCATTAATGGACCATGGTCGATTAGGTAAGGGGAAAAAATGAGTATATGGGAAATTATAGAGATTTTAGGTCCGATCTTTTCAGTTGGTTGGATTGCTTATAACCGAATAGATAAAAAGTTTGATAAAATAGATAAAAAAATAAGGAGGAAAAATTATGAGGTGAGGATTATATGCTTGGAGTTTACAAACACTGGGTAGTTTGTCCATTCACCATGTGCTAGTAAAATAAAATTGGACTTTCAGCCCCGTCACTTTTATATTTGCAAGTATGTATTTTTTACACACCTTACCTTAACCTACATTTTTTATTGAATCATAAAGGCCACCTATAATAAATAAAAAGTATATTTAAAATTAAAAAGGAGGTAAGTTATGAATGGGTTTGTTATGGTTGCAATTTGTTTGGGGTTAGCTTTCGGAGGAGCTGTAGGAGTTGAACTCTTCCAATTAAGTAGAAACGAAAAAAGGAGGTTTATAAAAGATCAAGAATATTTATTAAACTCCCTGCAAAAAAGAAAGGACCAAATATTATTAGAAATATCTGCATTAGACCAATTCAAGGAAGCCACAGCGAGAAAACCCCAGAAGAATCCAGAAGAACTAGCGATGATAGAGAAAAAACAGGATACCTTAAATAAGGTATTAACACAGAAACAACAGGAAATTCATACACAAGAAATTGTACTATTACAAAAAAAAAGAGGCTTATTCAAAGGGTTTTGCCAAAAGGTATTTAACACCCCCTCTAAGCCATCCCCTTAGGTTATTCTTATTGGACTTCCAGCCACGCTCTCTTTTTTTAATAAGTATAGACCAATAAGAAAAATAGTACAAAGGGTTGTATTTTTTTTATTCTCTTGATAAATTTTAAAATAAAAGTTAAGATGACATTAAATGTAACCCATAGTGGGTTATTTAACTAAATAAGGAGGGATTATGTTAAAAATAAGAGGTTTAATTTTTATAGCTATTTTAAGTCTGCCAATGGTTAGCTCTGGTTACCAATGCCCCGATTCTACGAATCTAAAAGATGCATCAGCTAGAGGAAAATGTCTTTATAAAATCATAAGTCATTGGAAGGAAGTCACAGAAAGATATTTAATCAAAGATTGGCAAAGAGCAAGAGCTGGAAAAGTTTTAGGACCTACTGATTTTTATCCAGGTGGTTTAAACGATACGACACACTATCATGTATCAAAATTTGCAAATAGGTACATTAAGCAGATTATCGAGTATAACAAAATACTTGATAGGTTAGAAGGGAAGGGCGTTTATCAATTACCTTATCGTATTCCTCAACCCCCAAGTGAATAAAGCCAATAAAAATTAAGCAATTATAGTAACTTAAGCTTTTTATGCTTTGGCTCTTTTGTACAGAATGTCCATGTTGTATATGCTTTAGATACACAATTGCGTCTTGCTCTTTTTACTGGGGCTGTACACCATATAAATTCGCATGGCCTAATAGCTTCTTCAAAATCTAACCGACATTGGTTCATTGTATTTATATAAGAAGTATGACAAGATTGTTTATTGGTTATAGCTTGAAGGTGGCTCTCCAGTGAATTTACAAGGTTTTTAATCTTATTATCTAAGTTAGAAGTCTTTTCTGCAGAAACTCCCCAAGCTTGAAAGCTAAACAAAAATGTTAAAATGAGTATTGTTTTCATAATTTTACCTCCTTTTTAATTAGTTAAATTGATAGTAATACTACCATATCCTACCAATTTTAATATTATTCATACTACAAAAAACTAATAAAAAGCTATCTTTTTTTAATAACAATCTATTTTATTTTTACAAAGCTCATTAAAGATTATGGTAATTGGACTTCCAGCCACGCTGTTTTCTTTTTTTACAAGTGTGTAGTTTTTACAATTGTTTGATTTAACAATTTGCCTTAAATAAGGTTTTAGAGTAATGAGGAAGTATAAATGAAAACAATATTTATTCTACTTTTATTGAGTGTTGGAGTTTTTGCTAATGCTAATTGTAACGAGCAGTTTGAAAATTTAAAAACTTTAAAAGATGAAGATTTACGAGATAGGGATTTACGAAATAGGGATCTACGCGGTTTTGATTTACGCGATATGGATTTAGAAGTTTTTGATTTACGAGGTGCGATTTTAAGAGATGCGATTTTAAAAAGAGCAAATTTAAGAGATGCGGATTTACAAGGTGCGAATTTAAGAGATGCGGATTTACAAGGTGCGAATTTAAGAGATGCGGATTTACAAGGTGCGAATTTAAGAGATGCAGATTTACAGAGGGCGGATTTACAAAGGGCGGATTTGAGAGATGCTATTTTTAAAGATGCTGATCTGTTAGGAGCGAATTTTAAAGGTCAATTTTTAGCAGGTACTAATTTTGAAGGTGCAAACTTGCAAGGTGCTAATTTTGAAAATGCGAATTTAAGATATGCATATTTGAGAGGTGTAAAAAATTTGGAGTATGCTAAATTGAAAGATGCAATTGTTTCCCAGCAACAAACAGAGGTTTCCCCCTTATTAGGGCATTTTAATCTGAATGTTCAGTAGTGACTAAAAAATTATGAGAGTACACTTTTTTTTGTGATTAAATTACATATTAGATAAATAAGTTTTTTTTAATAACAATCTATTTTATTTTTACAAAGCTCATTAAAGCGGTAAGTAATGCGAGCAAAGAGTGTAAAAAATACAGGTTTTTTATCTGTTTATTGTAATATTTAGCAAAATATATAAAAAATCTTTGTGATATTAAACACCATGTGTTAGCACTTAACACCCCACCCTTATTGTTACGGAGGATTACATTATGGGATTTAAAAAATGGTTAGGTGGCGACAAACCTGTCAGTAAATTCGAATTCTATATAATTATTTATACAGCTCTGATAGTATGTATTTTCTTATTGGTCCAATGGGACAACTCTAACCAAAAAAATGCACGATTAACTGAAGAACAAAGAGAGCGACGCCATCAGGAAAATATGGAGGAAATGAGAAAAGAATATAAACTTGATAGGGAAATAAGAGAAGATCAACATAAATTCAATATAAGAATACAGAAAGAAATAAATACTTTAAAAAAAAACTGCAAGGTGGGTAAAAAATGAAACACTTTATTAAGTATTTAGATTGTTACGGAGGATTATATTATGGGATTTAAAAAATGGTTAGGCGGTGACAAACCTGTCACTCAATTTTCGTTTAATTTACTTATTATCTATCTAACCTGTTTTTTTTGTGTTTATACAATCGCACAAATGATCATGGGAAATTATCTTAATAATAAGGAAATAAAACATGCTAGTTTAATTGCTGAGAGAGAACTAGAAAGCACTATTAAAATTTATAAAGGGATTTATGAAGAAATAGATAGGTTAAAAGTAAAAGTAAAGGAGTGTCAAAAATGAACCCCGTTATTAAATACTTAATAATAGGAGTTTTGTTTATTCAGCCAACACTTGGCTATTCCAAGCCTTTTTCTTATCCACATTCACTTGTTTACCCAGAACAAACAAATCAATATGGAGTTGTAGCAACTCAAGTCGCATGGTCTACTCCAGCATTATTAGCTCTATGCAGTACTATTGCCACAATAGTAATTGGCGGTGGGAACATGCTAACTAATATGCACCGAACAAATAAACAAATAAAAGCTGAAGATGAACGAGAAGCGAGAAGACTGGAACACGAACGAAGACTTGAATTAGAAAAACAATTAAACGAGTTTAGAAAAGAAACAGGTAAAGAACAATTAAATTTTTTATCTCTTCCATTAGAGGATATGATGCAGGTATGCAGAGGCGTTATGGGTCAAGCTAACAATAACCCCATGGCTAGTAGTAGAGGTGGAAGTGAGCTTTATATTCCCTTAATGGGAGCTGGTGGTCTCTTATCTTTTTTAGGACCTATTGGGTGGGCAATCACAGGAACTACTATGTTTTGGGTAGGTATGAATCAACTTTCTAAGTATATGGAAGATAAGTATATAAAAAGTTTTAGTGGTGATAATATATTTTCAAAAGCTATGTGTGCTGATCGGTCTACAATGCCACTGCTTGATAAAGCTATACCAGTTGATTGGTCTGTCTTAGAGCAATCTAACTTAAAAATATATAAGGACGGAACTGCGAATACAATTCAGTCTCTTTTTTAAGCCTCTTTTGTGATTGTTTTTTTGTAGAAACACGATAATAAGCCACAAATTTTTTTTGGTTATTTTTCATTTTAACGCCGTTAATTAAGGATTTATTCATACTTTTTATATATGTTATTGAACATTAACCTTTCGAACAAAACGTGTATGTTTGAAATTTTTGCCCCTTCTTTCCTATAATCTTATTGTTGCTTAAAAAAAACATAACATAGGCAAGCTGTGGGAAAAGGGAGGGCAAAATTGAGTTTCGGCTTTGTTCGAAAGATGATTAAATATTAACCTTTCGAACAAAACGTATGTTTGAAATTTTGCCCTTTCTTTACCATAGCTTGCTACTTTGCCGATAGTTTGCCCTTTCTTTACCATAGCTGGATTTTTTGTAAGTTTTTCCTAAAAAAATAAATTATTTTTGTAACTAAACAAACCAAAATGGTCAAAACGGACAGGTTTTTGCTTATGGAATAATTAAGTTTATGGTATAATTAAAGAAAGGAAAATTATGAACACATTTTTAAATATTTTAAACACTTTTAATTCAAATGTTCCAATATGGGCAGTTATTCTCATTATTTTTTTGGTGTATATGCGTAATGATATCAAGCTTATTCGTCTTGACATAAAGCTTATCCGTAAAGATTTAAGCAACCATGTAACAGATACCAATAAAAAAATTGATAGCCTGAGTGGCGAAATGAACAACAAGATTGATAGCCTTAAAACAGATTTAAATAATCAATCGGATATTCTTAGAAGTGATATGAATAAGCGAATTGATCTTCTGAGTGAAGATTTAAGAGAAGTCAGGCAGGATATAAAAGAGTTGGTAAAAAATAGGCAATCCTGATTAAGATTTGTATTTTTTAATAACTTTGATATGTTTACTTCTACCATGTTCACCTCAACTAGTATTAAGGTCACGTAGCTCAGTTGGATAGAGCGACAGTTTCCGGAACTGTAGGCCGTGGGTTCGATTCCTACCGTGACCACTTTATCTACACTAATTAACTAAAAAAATAAACTACAGCACTTAACTATCGACAATTAAAAAATTATATAAATTTATAAACAACTCTTACACCGACCGTAGAGTTCAAAAATATGATACTCCATCAAAAAATGATGCTCTTTGCTGACTTTAATAATGTGCCGTTCAATCGCTGGATTTTGAAATTCAATAATTTTACCACATTGAGTGCAAACAATATGATGATGATGATCTTTAGTTTTTAACTCATAACGAGCCGGTGCACTACCAATACGCACTTCCGATGTAATACCAAATTCAGAAGTTTTTTTTAAAAATCGATAAACTGTAGCAAACCCTGTGTTCGGATGTTTAAAGCGAATCATTTCAAAAACATCTTTAGCTGTCACATGAGCCTTGGGACCTTTGTTTAAAATTTTTAAAATAGACAACCTTTGACGAGTAACTTTTAAGTTCATACTGACAATAAGAGATTTTAAATTGCTTTCGGTTAATCTTGTCTGAGGAGAAAGAAGTTCGTCTTTTACATGTCCTTTTGGTAATTGGGGAATGCTCATCGTTCAATATATATAATTGGCTTAAAAAAATATATCAATTAAAAATGACACTCATTTTCATTAAATCTTTATTTTAGGCAGATTTCGTAACTAATTCCGTAACTTAAAGAATATCTTTCTACAGAGTATCTTGTTGTTGAACCCATTTTAAAAAAACAGAAGGGGTTAGAAGTTCTGGCAAAATAATTCCTTTTTTTGCCCCATTAGGAAGGTAAAGATAAAAGGGAATACCGGCTCGACCATATTGGTTTAAAATTTTTGTAATTTCTGGGTTTTTGTCTGTCCAATCCCCTTTTAATAAATAAATTTTCTGCTCTTTAATCCATCGAATCACTTTCTGATTTTTAAAAGTCCATTGCTCATTAAATTGGCAAGTTAAACACCAACTAGCTGTAAAATTAACTAACAAGGATTTTCCCTCTTTTTGTTTTTGTTCCATAAGAGAAATAGAAAAATTATCCCATTTTAAGCTTTTTATTTCTGCTCGATTCCATACAAAAAATGGATAAAAAATCGAAACCATAATAATCCACCAAGCTATTAAACGACCTCTTTTTAAATAATTTTTTAACCAAAACCCCATAAACAGCAAAACAAAACTCAATAATAAGGGAAACACAAGATCTGGTTTTTGGTGACTAATTAAGCCTACGATCCAAGCCGTAGAACCCAACATTGGAAAGGTCATCCATTTTTTTAAAATCTCACTCCAACGACCAGGAGAAGGCACCAAACGAAGGCAACTAGGGAAAACAGATAACAACAAATAAGGAGACGACAAACCCAAACCTAAAAAAGAAAAAACAAAAAAAATATCCCACCCCGTTTGAGAAAAAGCATAACCAATAACCGCTCCCATAAAAGGAGCTGTGCAAGGTGAAGCAAACACCGCAGATAAAATTCCAGTTAGAAAACTATTTAAAAAAGAAGAGTTAAATTTTGTTACACCAAAAAACGACCGATTAGAAGAAACTAAAGATACAGAAAACCAACCCATAAAATTCAAACCCACGAGAGTAAAAAGAAAGGCTAAACTGATCAAAAAATTTACAGACTGCATTTGAAATCCCCAACCGATCCATGCACCTCCTTTTTTTAAAAACACTAATAAACCTGCCAACACCCAAAACGAAACAATCACTCCTAAACTATAAAAAATATTAGTCCCAATCATATTTGAACGAATATAATTATTTTGATTAAATGTGTTGTAAAATTTTAAAAATACAATGGGTAATACACAAGGCATAAAGTTCAATAATAATCCTCCAAAAAAAGCTAATAAAAAAATCCAAATCAAACGATAATTAATGAGTGATTGAACTTTAGACAATACACCTCTTGGAGAGTTAAAGTTTTTTGCCGAAAGATTGTTTACTGAAGGATTGTTTGCTGAAGGATTTTGTTTAAACCATTTGTCAAAAGTATTTTTATGAGATGGATGAATATCCTCTTGATTTGTAATCGGAATGGATAGAGAAACTGTTTTCTTAAGAGGTATACATACCTCTTTACAGATAAACCATTTAATATCTGCACCAATTTCTAAATGAGATAAATTAAAATTCTCAACTGATAAATAACTAACTAACAAAAAAGAGCGATCATAAATAAAACTCGTCCAACGATCGGTAACTATTTTTTTTGGTGAAGGCCAATAGAGAGAACTCGCTTTCACACGATCGGGTAATTTCCAATCCACCGTCAAAGGCTTCCCTATATCACCTGGATACTTCCAATAACTATGCCATCCTGGATCTAAATGAACTTGAATTCCAATTGGTACAATTCGCGTGTTAACAGAAAGAGATCGAAAAAAAGAAATTAACTGCACAGTGGAGTGAGACGAAAATGAATCTTCTTCCACTGCCCATGCTCGATCTCCTATCCCCCCTAACCATCCCCCTAAACACAGAGAAAGAACTAAAAAAAAATTTAAAGAAACTTGCTTTTTAATGCCCATTACTATATATCTCTAAAGTGTACGCACTTATTATAAAACACAATGACTTACAAAACAGCAGAGTATTTAGAATAATTTTTTTTTAAGCTGTTTTTATTTTTGAATTGATAAATTATCGCGGGGTGGAGCAGTTTGGTAGCTCGTCGGGCTCATAACCCGAAGGTCACAGGTTCAAATCCTGTCCCCGCTACCAATTTAATAATCCCGATCCACGCCCAACTGTTCGTTGTGAATCCCCTCCCCAGTGGCGATAGACAATAATCCAATTAAAATATTTAAAAAACTCATAATTTAAAGCTCATTGATCCACTTAAAAACAACTGTGTGAAAAAGCTATGGGGAAGGGAAGGCAAAAACGAGTTCCGGCTTTGTTCGAAAGATTAATCAAATACTAACCTTTCGAACAAAACGCAAGGTTTAAAGTTTTTGCTCTTTCTTTCCTATAATCTTATTGTTACTTTTTTAAAAACAAATATGACAGAGCAGAAGCAAGCTATGGGGAAGGGAGGGCAAAAACGAGTTTCGGCTTTGTTCGAAAGATGATCAAATACTAACCTTTCGAACAAAACGTATGTTTGAAGTTTTTGCCTTCCCTTCCCCATAGCTTGCTTCTCCAGTTAAATAAATATTTTTACTCTCTGTATAATTGCTGTGACGAATTTTCTAAAGATACAATTTTTGAAATTCCTTTTTCTTCCATGGTTACTCCATACAAACTATCACACATCTGCATAGTGTATCGATTGTGTGTGATAATAATGACCTGACTGATCTGAGACATCTCTTTTAATAAAGAGCCAAATCGAGCAATATTAATATCATCTAAAGGGGCATCTATTTCGTCTAAAATACAAAATGGAGATGGTTTCACTAAAAAAAGAGAAAAAATAACTGCAACAGCCACCATCGATTTTTCACCACCTGATAGTAAATTCATGTTCTGAATTTTCTTACCCGCTGGCTGAACAAACACATCTACCCCTCCGTCATCTGTTAAAATAAGTTTTGCACAACCACCATCAAATAAAGCGGGAAACACTTTTGAAAAATATCCGTTCACTTGATCAAATACTTCTTGAAATTTGTTTGAACAAAAACGGTCGACTCTCTTAATCACCTGAACCAATTGCTCTTTTGCTGAACATAAGTCTTCGTACTGTTGTTGATAAAAATCTTTACTTTTAGAAAGTTCTTCATATTCTTTTAATGCCAATAAATTCACCTCGCCAAAGCGAGCAAGTTTTTGGTTTAAAGTATTTAGTTCTTCTTCCCATTGATCTTTTTCTAACTGATTTTTATCTAATGCATTTTCATCAGTTAGATGATCTTCTTTTAATTCTATTAAATCCAATTGGTAACATTCTTTAATTCTCATACATAAAGCGGATTTTCGCTCCACCAATCCGGTTTTTTTAATGTTTATTTCGTTAATTACAGATTCTCTATTTGAAATACTTTTATGTTGCTCAATTATATCTAACCGTTTTTGATCCAAATTTTGTCTGAGTTGCTCGTATGCTTTTAAACATTTATCTAAATCAATTTTTTTTTCAGATAACTGTTCTAAAAGTTGAACTCTTGTTTTTTCCTTCTCTTTAATCTGTAATTGACACTGTTCTATGGTTTGTTGTTTTTGTTGAGATCGTGAAGAAAAACTTAACTCAATTTGTTGTTCTCTTTCTAAAGATTGGTTAAGTAGCTTTCCCTTTTCTTTTAAAGTCGATAAATCTTTTTCTAAAGAAATACGTTTCTGACTAAGTTCCGATCGCCAAGTAAGTGCATTTTGAAGTTGTTGTTTTTGAGCATAAGAAATAGACGAATCTAAACTACCCGGCTTTGTTATAGACTTTTTAGCAAAATTACCTTTCGAAAGCTTTCCGTCTAAGGTAAGAAAAGACCAAGCAGGATGTATTTTTTGTAATCGTAAAAGCTCTTGATAACTATCTGTAACCACTGTTTGAGAAAACAACATCTCATCTGCTAAAGTGTGATTCCCCCTCTTAAGTAAAAAACGAACACCTTTTTTCCACTCATCATCTGTGATGGCACTCACTTTTTTTTCTGTTTCCCCTGTGGTGTTGTTTTCTTTGGTTTTTAATTGAATAGATAAAAATAACTTTTCTAAGGTTTTACATTCTTCTGCAATTTGTTTTTGTTGCTCTAAGACTTCATTTAATTGTTTTTCTATAGTAGTTATTTTGTTTTTGTTTTCTTGAATACTCTTTAAAAGCTCCATTCGGTTGTGTTGACTTAAGCGTCCAGCCTCTTGCCATTCCCCACCACTATCTTTATTCACTTTTAAAACTGCCTGAAGACTGGCGTATGTTTTTTCTACTAAAGAAAGCTCTCGTAAAAGATCTTGTTCTTCTTTTTGTATTTTTTGGACTAAGTTTTTTTGATCAGATAGTTGGTTGCCTTCAGTTAATTGTTTAATGTATTCACTCATATCATCTATTTGTTTTTGTTGTTTGTTTTGTTCTATATTTTCTTTTTCTAACTGATTGTCTAATAAGTTAATTTCTTTCTGAAAATCTTTTAATTTCCACCAACTAATTTGTAAATCTTTTTGTTGAATTTCTTTTTTTAAAGAACGAAAATCCTTAGCTTTTTCTGATTGTTTTTTAAGTTTTTTTAACTGGTTTTCTTTTTCGTTTAAAACATCTTTGAGTCGATTAAGATGCCCTTCAGTGAGTTCTAACTTTCTTTGAGCTGATTTTTTTCTCATACGAAACTTAGAAATACCAGCTGTTGATTCAATCAATAAACGTTTTTGTTCTGGACGAGAGGAGATAAAATGCTCAACTGCACCTTGCTCCATAAAACCCACTCCATGGCGACCTGCATTGGTGTCCATAAAAATTTCTTGCACATCTTGTAAACGGCAAAGTTGAGAGTTAATCAAATATTCCGATTTACCATCCCGATCCAATCGACGAGTAACCATAATTTCGTTTAAGTTTTTATATTCTTCGGGAAATGGATTGCGATCAGAAGATTCCAATACCATAGAAACTTCTACAACTCCTGCGGCTTGCATTCCTTCCGAGCCGACAAAAATCACATCTTCCATGCAACTTCCACGGATAATAGCAGGCCGAGTTTCCCCTATTACCCACAAAACAGCGTCTACAATATTAGATTTACCACAACCATTAGGTCCAACAATGCCACATATTCCTTCTCTAAATTGAATCAGAGTGCGATTTTTAAACGACTTAAAACCTTTAAGTTCAATATGTTTAATCTTCATTGATTTACCATAGTCTTTTTTAATTTTTGCTCGATATTGGCACGAGCAGAAATCAATCGAGCAAGAGGTACCCGATAAGCCGAACAGCTCACATAATCTAAATTAAGATGACTAAAAAAATAAATACTCTTCTGCTCTGCTCCATGTTCTCCACAGACTCCCATTTTCATCTTTGGTTTTTTACCTCTACCTAATTCAACAGCCCTTTGAATTAAAAAACCCACTCCTTTGGGATCAATGCGTGTAAAGGGATCTTCCGTCAAGAGGTTTTCACTTATATAAGATGGTAAAAATTTTCCACAATCATCACGAGAAATACCAAAAACTGTTTGAGTTAAATCATTTGTTCCAAAGCTAAAAAAATCGGCATAATCCGCTAACTCATCAGCTATAAGAGCGGCACGAGGAAGTTCGATCATAGTCCCAATCAAATACTTAAACTGACAAGATTGTTCTTTTTGAACAGCCTTTATTTCAGACTCCACTAACTCTCTTAAAAACTTTAATTCAGAAGTCATCATCACCAGAGGAATCATAATCTCTGGTGTAACCAATTCTCCATTATGAACTCTCTCACAAACAGCAGAAGCAATTGCTCGCACTTGCATTCGATAAATTTCTGGATAAGAAATAGCTAAGCGACACCCTCTATGACCCAACATAGGGTTACTTTCTTTTAAAGCGTTTACTCGATCTCGAATGCTTTCTTTTCTTTCCCCCATTTCTTGAGATAGTTTTTCAATTTCCTCTTCTTTTTGAGGTAAAAACTCATGCAAAGGAGGATCTAATAAACGAATTGTCACAGGTAAGTTACTCATAACTGAAAATAAATCACTAAAATCTTTTTGTTGTAAAACTACTAACTCTTCCAAAACCTTTTTTCTTTCTTGATCTTTAGTAGCTAAAATCATCTTCCAAACAGACATCATACGCTCTTCCCCAAAAAACATGTGCTCTGTTCGACAAAGACCAATCCCCTGTGCCCCAAACTGACGAGCTATTTTTGCCTCCCTTAAATGATCAGCATTAGCTCGCACACTCAAAGAATACTTTCCCACAATATCCATAAATCGAGTAAATGACTCGTCTAACTGAGGCTCTTGAGTGGCAACAGCTCCCAAAAATACCTCCCCAGTCGACCCATCTAAAGAAATCACATCTCCTTTTTTTAACTGTGTCACCTGATCCCCTCTACCCACTTTCATCCAACCTTCTTCTTCGTTCAAAGTAATGTCATCACACCCCACAACACAGCACTTACCCATTCCGCGTGCCACGACTGCCGCATGAGAAGTAATCCCTCCTCGAATTGTTAAAATCCCTTCTGCTGAAATCATCCCTTTAATATCTTCAGGAGAAGTTTCCGATCGCACCAAAATAACTTTTTCTCCGTTGGATTGACTCTGAACCGCCTCTGAAGAAGAAAACACCACTCGACCCGATACCCCACCAGGACTTGCAGCTAAACCTCGACACAATTGAACTCTCTGAACCTTCGGGTCCAACCGAGGATGCAAAATCTGCTCCAAAGCTTTAGGAGATACGCGAAACAAAAGCTCCCGATCTGTAATCAAACCCTCATCCAACATGTCCAAAGCCACCTTTAAAGCCGACTGAGCCGTTCTCTTGGCACTCCGAGTCTGAAGAACCCACAATCGCCCTTTCTCTACCGTCCATTCAATATCTTGAATATCTTTATAATGTTGTTCTAATTTATAAGCTATTTGCTTTAATTTATTAAAAATACTTGGGAATTTTTTCTCTAAAGTAAAAGATTGCGAAACCACTTGTGATGATTGGTTTTGTGATGATTGGGTGATTGGCAGAGGAGTTCTAACTCCTGCTACTACATCTTCGCCTTGAGCATTAACTAAAAATTCTCCGATTAGGGATTTATCTCCCGTAGAAGGATCTCGAGTAAAAACAACTCCAGTAGCTGATTCATCTCCTTTATTTCCAAACACCATTGCTTGAATATTAACCGCCGTTCCCCAACTGTTCGGATAATGATTTAATTCTCGATAAGATATGGCTCGAGAGTTATTCCAGCTATTGAACACAGACCCAACGGCTGAATACAGTTGTTCTTCAGGGTCTTGGGGAAAAGGTTTTCCCACCACTTGCAACACCTGCTCTTTAAAGCAATCTGTTAATTTCTGTAAATCTGAAACCGTCAATTCTGTGTCTTTCTTATAGTTTTTAGATTTTTTTAAATCTTCTAAAAAAAATACCAAAAGCGACGAATCCACAGACAACACAACATCCGCATACATTTGAATAAACCGACGATAACAATCCCAAGCAAACCACTCATTAGAACTCTGCCGAGCTAAACTCTCCACTGTCCAGTCGTTCAACCCTAAATTTAAAATACTATCCATCATGCCCGGCATACTCACCCTTGCCCCAGAACGCACACTCACTAACAATGGGTTGTTTTTATCCCCAAAAACACTCCCCATAACTTTTCCCAAACGAGATAAAGCTTGTTTAATTTCTACTTTTAAAAAATTAGGTAAACACTTATTATTATTATAAAAAATATTACACATTTTAGAAGAGATAGTAAATCCCGGCGGAATGGGAAGCCCTAGAGAAGTCATTTCAGCTAAGTGAGCCCCTTTGCTACCTAAGATGTCTTTCAGTGCAGAAGACCCTTCTACACATTGAGGTAAAAAGTAATAGAGAAATTTATCAGGCGGAGGATTAGTAATAGCAGAACCTCGAAGTGGCTTTTTTATCTGTTGATAAGAGGTTAATTGGTTAGAAGTCATAATAAGTTCTTTTTGTATCTCAAAAGTGGGAGCTTTTGTCAGTTAGATATCTCTCCACAGCAGAAAAAGGTAGACGATCTTGTTTCATAGTATCTCGGTGACGACAAGTAACCTGCTGATCTTTGAGTGATTCGAAGTCTACAGTGACGCAAAGTGGTGTGCCGATTTCGTCTTGCCGGCGATATCTTTTGCCGATACTACCTTTGCTATCGTATTCCACTCTCCAGTTTTTTCTTAAACTCTCTGCAAGCGTTTGAGCAACTTTTTGAATCTCCTCTTTTTTTTGGCTAAGAGGTAAAATCGCCACTTGAATAGGGCTAAATTGAGGATGCAAAGATAACACTACTCTGGCTTCTCCTTTAACTGTTTCTTCTTTATAAGCTGAGCATAACATAGCTAAGATCAATCGATCCAATCCGATAGATGTTTCAATCACCCATGGAATATAAGAAGTGTTATTTTCTGGATCTGTAAAGCTTAGTTTTTTTCCACTAAATTTTTGATGTTGCTTAAGGTCAAAATCCCCTCGATTATGAATCCCTTCTAATTCTTTCCACCCCATAGGGAATAAAAACTGCAAATCCACTGCTTGGTGAGCATAATGAGCTAATTCATCTGCACTATGTGAGTGTTCTCTAATCGACTCCTTTGGCAATCCCATTTTTATTAAAGATTGTTTTCTTTGTTCTCTCCAATACTCAAAAAAATTCTGAGCTTTGTTTTTTGGCACAAAATACTGCATTTCCATTTGTTCAAATTCTCGACAACGAAAAATAAAATTCCCAACTGTTATCTCGTTTCGAAAAGCTTTCCCGATTTGTGCAATTCCGAATGGAATTTTTTTTCGCATTGTAGAAGCCACATTTAAAAAATTCAGATAAATACCTTGAGCTGTCTCTGGTCTTAAGTAGATTTGATCGCTGGATTCTTCTAACGCACCTGCTTGGGTACGAAACATTAAGTTAAAAGGTCTTGGTTCGGTGAGATGAGACGAACCACATTGTGGACATTTTTGATCAGAAAGATTGCTATCAGAAAGAGAAGAAGAGGGTTTTGAAATTTCTAAGCGAAAGCGAAATCGGCATTTTTTACAATCTACCAAAGGGTCAGAGAATTCAGTCGTATGACCGGATGCTTCCCATACCTTAGCAGGCATTAAAATAGCTGTATCTAAACCCAATACATCTGACCGGCGGGTGGTCATCTCCTTCCACCAACAGGTTTGCACATTACGTTTAAGTTGCACCCCTAACGGACCATAATCCCAACATGCCTTTAATCCTCCATAGATTTCACCGCATGGAAAAACATACCCTCGCCGTTTGCATAGAGAAACTAAGATATTAAGATCTTTAACCATAGCCCATTATAAAATATATTTAATGCAAGTCTATTGATTTTGTAATTGTTTAAAAAATGCAGTTCTTAAAAGAAACTATTTGAAAACAAATCAAAAAACAGATTTTTTAAATATGAGTTTTGCTCAAAGACTGAAGATACTCCATATACTGCATCCGAATCAATTTCAACATAGCTTTCAGACCAGATATTTTGGTTTCAATATTTTCTTTTTGCTGAAAGATTGCTTTCCAACGATTATTTAATTGATCCAATTCTGCAATTACTTCATCTAAATTAACTTGAATATCTAAAGATTGTGAACTCCGATTGAAGGATTTTTTTCTAATCTCAATTTCTAAAATAGATTCACGATAACTAAGTTCTTCATCAAAAAGTTGAATTACTTTCATATCGGGATTATCTTTTTCAATCTGTTTTTCCCAAGCTTTATAAGCAGCTTCTCTTTTTTTAAAAGCAGATAAAACTTTTGGTCCTAAACTTTCATAGTATTCACTTTTTTTCTGATCTAAAAATTCTTCTTTTTTATGTAAAATGTTGTCAATTGTATCTAATTGATTGCTGATCAATGTGAGTTTTTCAGTAAATTTTCTGATCGTATTTTGAATAGCCCTCTCTAAAACTTCTGAAGATTCTGGAGACATATCTGAAAAATCAAGCTCCGAAAGATCCAGCTCTAAAGACTCGGATTGATCTTCACTGTGTTGATTCTTATTGTGTTGATTCTCACTATTTTGATCTTCAACATACAAATCAGCATTACTCCAAAAAAGAGTACTAGTGATAAAAAAACCACACCATAAAAAACTTAACAAAAAATGTTGTAAAAACTTCATAAACCTAATTTTCTATATATTATTGTTTCTCAATTAGTAACATTTTAAACTAAAAATTATTCATTCTTAACCGAATTATTTTTTTTTAAATACATAACAATAGCCCTCTTCAAAACATGTGCCACATAGCCACATAATACTCTTAACCCCGAGAAAATGAGCGTCACAACACACTGAGTTCAGTAACTACTTTAGGCGATAAAGTTCCATAATAGTATCGAACAAGAGGACGAGTAGTCACAGCTCTCCATTCAGAATCAGCTTTTTCTTTCTTAGCTAACACTGACAAAACTTTTGGTCCTAAACTTTCATAGTATTGAGCATATAATTGTGTCGCTTGGATATCCATTGCTTTCAAATTCTGAACCACTGTTTCGAGTTCTCTACGAGTTGCATACCATTCTTCTTTAAGTGCCATAATATCTTTTTCTATTTGAGTTTTGCGTTGTTTAACAGATTGTGCCTCTAGACTGTTTTGTTTTTGGCTATCTGCCAAAAGTGATTGAAACTTCATACCCCTTGCCACTACATCATCTACTAAAGAATAAACTAATACTTCATCAGTTGAAGGCACACTTGTTTGGTAACTGAAAGCTGTTCTTTTTTCTAAATTTTTTCTCCATTTGTAATACACATGAAAAGACCACAAACCGGCAACTCGTACTTTTGGCTCAAGCAAATCAAAATACTCAACACTTGCTTTATGCCATTTACTAGATAGTTTGTACAAATCATCTGCCATTACAACTAAATGATGTTTAGCTAACCCAGCTTGTGTAGCAACCACATCTCTTGCTTTTCTCAATTGAACAATTTTTCGCCAAAGAGATCGAACAGCTGGCAACTTTCGGCGTGGATTATTCCAAACCACTCGTCTAAACTCTTCTCCCACTTTTAAAGCTTTTTGGTTGGCTTTGTTTTCTCTTTCTATTGCTTCTGGGGAAGGAGAATTTTTGTTCGACTTATTTTTAATAATACCAAGTTTCATCATATCCAATCGTAAAGTGGAAATAACCATCGGAACCCCAGCATGAGGTGCATGAGAGTTGACACATGCCATTAAAGAAGTTTCATAGTCGCTCACGGTATTCAAGTTTAGGTGATCTGAGTTAGTTTCGTACACGCATTCAGCTCCAACAGATAACGAAGCTCCAGCAACTAAAGGAACTCCAGCAATTAAAGAACCTAAAAAAACACACAATAAAAATTTCATAATTTTAACCTCCATCTTTTTTTAACTTTTTTTTAATCTATTAAAGTTAATTCTAAACTTTTGTAACCTCAAACTGTGGATATATTCAAGGTTTTTTTTTGTCAAGTTATTTTTATCAAGTTTTAATCCAATTTTTTGGTATAAAAAGTGAAAAAATTACACATTTTTTGCTAAAAATATGGATTTTTTACACTAAATAGGTTATTAAAGATCAGCAGTCCAAAGATTTATTTAATCTGAAGCTGTTATAAAACCAGTCTCAAAAACTAAAAAGTTAGAGCTAATAAAAATTTTAAAGTAATAAAATGAGGGTAATGAAACATGGAAGTATTTCACAAAGCGAAGCAATATATTCTCTTATATTTTTTGATTGCGGGTTTAATGTGTTTTAGCACGGTGAGTATTGCAAAACCCTTGCTTAAAAAAACAAGCTCCAATCAATCTGCAAAAAATGTATTAAGTAGTGCAACTTCTTTAACTCCTATTAAGCAAAATTATATTATGCAAAATAATGTTAAAATTTTCGAATCGACTTTATTTAAAGATTTGCAAAACAGGCACCCCTCTTTAATATGGCTTTACGAAAGTCAAATTCCAGAACGAAGAAATCAAATAGCTGCTATCCACCGCATGGTTTTAGAAAAGTGGTGGATGATGGAGTTAGAAAGTTTTTATTTAGCAGATCGATCGACCAACCAAATTATTATACGACCTAAAATAAACACTGTACTTTTAGCTCGTTTGTATCCTTTTTTATTTGCTCGGGTGGAGTTTGAACTATTAACGGGTTCTGGATCTGTGCAAGAGATTTTTAAAAGAGTTGGGGAATTTAATGGGGTTCGGCACAGGGAGATATTCTTTCTTTGGACAGCTAGTCAAAAAATGGCTATCCAGTTTGGAGCTATTAACCAAAAATTTTTAAATGCTCCTTTGTTAATGGCTAATAACCCATTTTTATCTCTTATAGAAAGCATCAATTTAATAGACAATGAAACCAGTGATATGTCTTTAAAAATTCAACAATCCATCCCCAACACATTTTCTGCCAGTAACCCAACTCACACTCAAAAATTAAAAACTCCTTTATTTACTACTTTTTCTTATTTTCATAATTATCATCCTCAAAGTTTTTATAAAATAAAGACATCCACAACTTTATTTCACTTTCATTCTTTACCAACTGATATTGCGGGAGCCAGTATTCTTTACGGCAATACACCAGCTAAAGGCGATATTGCTGAATTTAAATACCATTACGCGGGTTTTTATACCGCTTGGGAACCATCTATCCGTTTATTCCCTACAATGGAATTACGATTCAAAATGCATTACATTCAAAATTTACGAGTGAGCGAAAAAAACCACAACAAAGGTTTACTCTACGGACTACAACTACTTTATGATTTTACACAAAATATTCGGATTACTCCGGGACTTGAGTATTTTATCAATCAACCCGATTCTGCGGTTGCTTATTATAATAGTGAAGGCTATGGTCATAACGACAGAAAGGGTTTTGCGGGGACAATAACTGTTAATTTATACGACAGAAATATAGAATTTGGATTACGATATATGAACACTCAATCTGTTAGAACAGCGGCATTAATTAACAACCAAGATTCTTTTTCAATTTTTTTTAGGATGAACTATGAAAAGATTTAAACAAAATATTTTTTTATTAACGGTTATTTTAATCCTCACAAGTGGATGTATAGGCAGATCTGTACCAACAAATAAATCACCTACTAGGTTTGTTGTGGGTGAAATTACTGGTAGACTGCACATTTCTGAACAATCCACATTACCTACAAAATTTATTATTAAACTTCAAGCATGTATTCGATCTCATCCACTTAATACACCATTACCTTTTACAGAATTTGCAATCACTCACCACAAAAAGAATTTTAAACAATACGAAAAGAATACGGCAAAGATTCCTAAATCTTCTAATTTAAAAACACAGACAGAAAAAGAAGTAATACAAATTTCAGCAGACAGCAACAGTTGTCTACATTGGACAGAAGAATTTGATTATGCTTACAACAACCAATCCGAATGGATTAAAATTGATCGTTACATTAAAGGGCTTTCTCCAAATTGGCCAGGTACAACAGATGCCATGCCTTTAGCCATTAACCCTTGGCTTCAGTTGAACGAATACAAACATTTACAAGTTGTGGATTATAGAAAAGACTATGGATATAAAAACGATAACACCTTAAAAAATAAAATTTTACCGAATGGTTTAGAACTACTAAAAAGCACCAAACAAAAAGTGCAAAAAAATAAAGTTAACTTAATTATCCAAAAAGTGAACTTTTTTCTACACACAAACGACGAAAAAGACAACAAACGAATTATTAAAGCTCACATTTCAGCAGAGATTAATTACACAATTGCCGATATTTTTGGCAATTATCATAACAGCAATCGAGTCAGCACGGGTGATTTTATTATTAAACCTGGTCTTTTAGTTCTTCGAAAAACAACTGATAAAAAAGGTGAGAAAATTATTAAAACTCTCCATTTTATGAATGATAGCCCAAACAAATTAAAAGTAAAAACACGATTTGAAAACGCACAACTCACCAGTGATACTTTTACTTGGAATATCCCTATCGAATCTTACATATCACCAGTAACTTTTTTTATGCAAGTGATTCCAAAAAACAAAACCGCTCAGATGGTTAGATTTAACGAAGGTTTTTTCTACACTATTGGGGAATCTTTTTCAGAAATTTTAGGTAACCAATCACAATTTCCATTAGAACAGTTTAGTGCTCGCCGACATCAACAAAGAGTGATTAACATCGGAAAAGGATTGCAAGGCGTGCGTCTAGCCAGCAGTGACTCATCTTTAAAAATAAACAATAAGCAGAATACATTTCCTCATGGTGTGGATTTTCAGCAATGTGTAGATAACTTACCTGCTGAAATGGATTTTGGAAAGTATTGTATCAACCCATTGATGCCTAAAAAACATTGGGATTTATTTGGTAGAAGTGGATGGAGAACAGAAAAATTAAATATTCGATTTTCAGGAGTATTAGAAGAAAATTGGCTTTACCGAAAAATCAGCACTATTATTGAAGCATCTATTAAGAAGAAACTTCCTGAACAAGCGATTAATCTACAAACAGTAAATATAAGAGTGATTGATTTAGCAACGGGTGAAGAAAATAACTTTAAAAGGATTACAGAACCTAACGGAAACATTAGTTTTAATGTTTCCACCAGTCAATATTGGTATAAAAAACAAAGGTATTTTTTAAAAATTATTTACATTACATCTAAAACAAAAGAGCTACTTACTAAAAGAATTATTGCTATCAACCCTTGGGATTACGGGTTTACGCATGGATTTGAAATTAACCAGCCCAACAACATTCGAGCTATTTGTTCTACTAAAGATGATCTTCCACAAATTGGAAAGCTTTTAGCTTCCCCAATTAGTGAATTACAAAAAAAAATCACTCCTGTTCAGATGAATCTTATTCATAAGATTTTTTGCCACAACACACACTCTCATTCTGAAGGTCATTTTCATGCTGAAAACGAAACAACTAGAAATAATTGGATTGCTGCATTCGGAAAATTCAGCAAAATGTTACAGCATGTTTTTAGAGTAGACTATCCAAACAGAAATATTTTACCTAAAGCGGATACTCTACAAAAATTATTCGACAAAAAGTTTATTAGTATAGACACTGTTCCTGCTGCCAGAAGTTATATTCATCTGTTCCGTTCGATTAACAAGTATCCAACCTTAATGGTTGATCATTCTCTGCACAGGGATTTGTTTTACAATATGCGAATCAAAGTTACCCCACGCATTGTCCGTATGGACAGTTTGCACAAAGGGCAACAAGATAAAGGTCCTTTAAGAGATGGTGTGTATTTATTTCAGATGGCTTTATTAAAAAACAATCAAGAGCGACAAAATGGTAAAAATTCTATGGTCAGTCGAAAATCTGATTATTCAATTATCGATTCAAATAGTGCTATTAGCAACACTTCTCCTATTTACACATGTTTAAATTCTCAAAAAGAAGATCTATCTGATTGTGTTGTAAAAGATGATTTTTTAATTCCTCCGGTTAATTTACCGGTGATTGTGCGAGATGGAATTATTCGAACGGACATTAAAATCCCCATGTTTATGGAAAACTTATTATTTGCCAATTCTAAAAATTTATTAATTTTTAGAGTGATCCCTGCAGATCCAGACACAGTGGTATGTAAAAATGGTTCTCAAGGTCATACTTGCACAAATACTAAAGATTACGAACTCGCTTTAGATTGGAAACAAACATTAAAAAAAGTTCGCCCAGCTAAATCAGAACATTACAGTATGTATATTTACACTTACAAAACTCCTTTAATTCCATCTGAATGGATTAACTGGAATATTGCAGGAGAAACCAACATGAGTTTTTCAAATCTCAATCAGTTATACGATCGCTTATCGTCTCAAGCTGATTATTTAAAAGCCAAAGCTGACAAACAAGTTTTAAGTGAGAAAAAACATTCTTTATCAAAAGCTAATCAAAGCTTCTCTGCTTCAGCTCAAAATAGTTATGAACAAAAAATGTTTTTTCAGCCAACTCAAAAAGAAATACAAAGTAGCATCCATCAGGTAGCACAAAATATAGAAAATATAACTCATCTTGCTAAATCTTATTCGAACACTTATTTTGGTATTCCACCTCATGTAACAGAAAAATACTTTGTCCATAACCAAACTGAGAACAACAACCCTAACCAAATTAAAAATAACCCAAAAGAAGCAACAAATCAAACAACTCAAACAGCTGAATCAATTGAACCAACTCAACCAGATCAGCCTTCAGAAAACATTCAAGATTCAGACAACACAAAAGAGGCAGAAAATAAAAAACCAACTCAGCAACTTTGTCCAGGTGTTGTAATAGACGGAAAATCTTATTCAGCTATCCCAAAAAATAGTAATCCTTGCACTTGTATTAGCTCTTCTAACCAAGCAGACAATTTATACAATTTAAATTCTATTGCTGATAATAATTGTTCTAATCAATACACTAAAGATTTAACAACAGAGCATTTATCTTATTTTGCTGAAAAAAACAGCTTATGTGTAATTCCGGTTGGATCAACTCATTCAGATGAGTTTGTAAAAGCGTGTGGAAAAAAACACACAACTTCAAAAAAGATTGAACAAAATTTTATAAAACATTTGAACAAACAAATTTATACAATTAATCAATTTAAAAATAAAATGGGAGGTTCATTTAATGAAGAATCAACTCAACCAGAAAATCCAATAGAGTTTCAAAAATTTTCAACTAATCAGTCTTCATCAAAAAACGATGTTTTGTCTGCTAATTACAAAAATTCTAGTAAATTTAGAGATAAACTAAAAAAACTTCCTACACTTCCTGCCATTAATTCTCAAACTTTAGAAAATATTATCCATTCAGAATGGAGTGATAACAAAAAAATAAACCCTCAACAAATTGCTTTTATGCATGCACTTTGTGGGTTTTGGTTCGAAAATTTTTACACAGATCAATATCTCAACAAAGAGCTTCTAGCTAGCTCTTTTAAACGAGCTGTTCGAAAAACATTTTACTACAAAGTGAGAGGTCTTAATATGTTACCAGAAGATAATAACTTTAAAGACTCTAAAACTTTAAATAGCGAGTCCATTAACCAAGCAATAGAAGAATTAAAAATATCTTATGAAAAACATTTATTCGAAATGCAGCTTAAAGGCTACATAGACAATGTGCATCGTTGGATTAAAGATCCCGAGGCTACAAGTACTGATTTTCAAAAAAACCTTTCTGCAAAATTTGAAAATTTATCTAAAAACAGCCCTTTTGTGCATAATCGCCCATCTTGGGAACAACCATCTTGGTTTAATCGTTTAACAAACAACTCTTCAAAGGCATCTCAAAGCTTTCAGTTAAGTAGTTATTTAAATGAAACTAATTATGTAAAATATTCTTTAGCGGGGTTTGAGATGCCAACTCGCCAATATCCGAGTGACTTTCATCCGGTCAGAAAGTGCATCAACAATCCTTCTCATTTTTTTGGATTTGAAAAAAAGATTATTGTCGGAAAAACAGGGCAAGTGATTCAATATTCTCAAGGGGAGCAAATCCAATTAAACCTTGGCGAAGATTTTTTAATCAACAGTCAAAGAGATCAAGGGTCTAATCAAGATTTTTCTACTTCTATGGGGTCTAACTTTAACCTATTAGCTTTACCTTTAATGTTTGTAGCTGGAGGGGCTTTGGGATTACTTACTCGTTCAGCTACTAGTGCTAGTAGTGGTTTGTTGTCGTTTTTTAGTAAATCACATAACAGGCATTACAGTATTTTAAGTTCTCTTGGTATTACCACTTTATTTGCCATGCCGGGAGCAGCTTATAATTACAGAAGCTACACAGGAACAGGAAAGAGAAAACTCTTGAGCTACCATTTAAACAAAGAGGTAGAATTAAATATTGATCATTCCATCTTAAACATTCATCTTAAAAAATACCAACAATGTCTATTAGTTCGCCCTCGAATGAGTGCTTTTGAACCTCATAAAGATACTTACGATCATATATGGTCCACTCAAAACCAATTAGTTCGCTCTCTTTACGAAACAATGGGAATGCTGATTTGTTCAGAAGGTAAAAACCCTCATTTTGCTATTACAGAAGATTATTATTATATTTATCCGAACACTAAAATTAACTCGATTACCATAGACCCCAGCAATTATCGCAACAAACCATTTGTAGTTAATTTAAGGGGGAAAAACGAATACCACAAATTTGTAAACGACCTCAGTTGCTATTTAACAGAACATACAGCTCCTCTAAAAGCTCAAGTAAAGTGTAGAGATTCCACAACTGACTTCGATTACTTGCTTTCTAAACATATTGAATTTGTAACTAACCTTCGCCATGGTTTTGTCGTCCCTAAATTGTTTCACACAACACAGCAATCACCTGGCGTGTATTCTCCTCCTCATAAGGGAAAACACCAAAAGGTAAGAGATAACCCCAGCTTAAATAATCGATTAATCAATTGGTTTGCAGAAAGACAGATGATGGATTCAGATATTAAGCAATTTATTAGAAATACACCACCAGAAGAACACAAGTAATACTAAATAACTGCCCTATTTTGCCACTCTAAATAAATATCTTCTTCAAACTTTCTCTCTCTTGAGGAAAAAGACCTGCATGGAACAATAATAAATTATTTTTTACTGTTTTTTATATTAAAGTGTTTTTTAATTTGTTCAGAATTATTTTTTATCATATTTAACCATAAAAACTGCCACCCTATTAAAAACCCATCAAGTAACACCTTTAAAATAATTAAATAATCAAGAGATATTTTTAATACCCCATTTTTATTTTACATTGGTTTAAATTTTTCTCATATCTAAAAAGTTCACCTTTTGTATCTGCCTGTTTTGTTTCCTGTTGGGCTTAAAGCTTTGATTTGTATTATCTCATTAGTTGATGTTGACAGAAACTACGACCACATAGAAAGACTATATCCATTTCTGATAGTTTTTCATCCAAGTCAGAATAACACACACAACTACTGCCACCTCCTCCACCACCTAGAGGTGGGCGTATTATAATAGGATCAAACTCTATGGGTGGACCATTTCCTCCAAGGACTCCACTTCCTTTATTAGAATATCCGCCCATCACCCTGCCGTATCTCTCAATAGGAACTCCCATGGATTCAAGGTCTTGTAACTGTTTATTTAGAGGCTCTCTGTAGTTTTGTGGGTTATAGCCATCAACCCCTGCGAGATATCTATCCTCTTGGAGGTAGTCTTCAGCTCTTGCTGGATACCCCTCCTCTACTGCTTTTGGGTGTGGATCTACCAAAACAATTGCTTTTTCTGCTACTTCATTTCCAAAGTTCTTTTCTTCGTACTTAGTTATCCACTCTGAAGGTCCTCCCTGCCAGAAAAAATACTTATAAATATATGCTGGATGGTAACCAAGCTCTTTGTATTTTTCTACAAGGTTGCTAATTACATGTGCATTATATGCTTTTTGTTCTTCAGATCCATAGAAAATATTGTTATTTAGAATATTTTGATCTAAATCCCATTTTAAAAATTCTTTTGTCAATTCACTAACCAGTTTTGCATCTTGTTCTTTCTCTCTTTCTGTCCGTGTTCTTTTTATAACACTTCTTCTGTTCTCTACTTTTTTTAACTGGTTTTTTTTGTCTTGATTAGATACAAGTTTATCCCCAAGTTTTTTTACTCCCTCTGTAACTTTTTTAACCCTATCATTATCTACTCTGATCATATAATCATCTAGCTTTTGTATATATTTTTCAATATCTAAATTATTTTTCCACTGCTCATACTCTGCTTGAGAATTGTATGCCAATGAAGAATCTTGCTTTGTGCATTGTTCTATCAATCCTTTTTTTTGTTTCTTATTCATTTTTTTCCACTTCATTTTTAGATTTTCCAACTCCATTTTTTCCTTATGATGCCTCTCTTTTTGCTCTCTATTTAATTTCTGTTCCTCTCTATTAAGCTTATCTGATGCAAGTTTTTCTTGGTGACGACGTTCTGCATTTTTATCAAGTCTTTCTTTTTGTTTTCTGTTTAATTTTTGCTCTTCTCTATTTTTTTCTCCTTCTTCTCTTGTATTTATTCTATTTACCCAATGACTCCCTGCTGTAAAAGTAAGCCCAGTAAGAATAGTTACACATATAGTGGGAGTAGCCCAACTTATAGCTATTTGCTGATTGTTACCAGAATAAACAAATGGCATTTGAAATACGAAACAAAAAACTATTAAATACCTAATTAAGCTTTTCATTTTTTACTCACCTTACATTTATTTTTTAAAGTATTTATTTCTTTAGTTATTCTCATATTGAATTTATGTTGATCTTCTCTTATTCTTTTGTTTATTTTCGCTATTTCTTTATACCTTCTTAATTCGTTTTGATGAAGTTTTTCTGCTTGCTCTCTATCTAATTTTATTTGCTCCCTATCTAACCTTCCAATTTCTCTTAATTGTTTTCTTTCTAAGTAATCCCCAGTTAAGTTTACAACCAAAAAAGCCAAAGTGTATAAGATAATAATATAGCTGAGCTCTTTTTGAGTAACAGGTTTGTCGCCACCTAACCATTCTTTAAATCCCATACTGTAGATCCTCCGTAACAATAAGGGTGAGTGTTAAGTGCTACCACACGGTGTGTCAAAATAGCAAAGATTTCTTTAATATTTCAATTTTTTTTATGAAAAAAGCTCAAAAGTATGTAATTTTTTCAAAAAAACAGATCAAAAACCTGATATTTTTTGCACATAACCTTAAATAAACTCTAATCCATGCCCAGCTGGGCATTGTAAAACCACCAGTATCAGTAATATCCATTCTTAATATTGTTTGATCTTTTTATGTCTTCGCTTTTTTCTTTTTATTCTATCACCTTTTTTGCTTTTACTGGTGACTTCTACCTCTGTATTCTGGTTATCTGTAGTAGAAGGTTGGACATCCACGGGGGAGCAACTCGAAAACAAAAACAAAGCTAATAAAAATAAAAGTATTATTTTCATGCATCAACTTATCGGCAAACCTGCTAAAAACTTAAATAAAAATGCTAATTGGGGGTAAAATCCACTGATTGGTCGTGCCGAAAGATTGGAAAGATAATATGAGAATAAAACATAGTTATTACAGCTATTCAAAAAATCAATTATTCAAAACAATAATCATTTGCATTAAATGCTGGGTATGAGAATGCACTTGTCCCTGCAAAAGAATCACTTGTTCCTTCAGTCCCACCTAATTTGATTTTCCAAGGGGATACTGGATTTGAACAATAAATAATAAAAGTAATGGTTTCACGCTATACTTATCGGACCCCCTACTTATGGGTGATACAAGTCAATAGTCTATTTTTTAATCACAAAAAAAGTCTGGTTTGAAACGAGGTTCTTCATCGTTTTTGTCATCGTCTTAAAACAATCAGGCTAACGGGCATTTGTTAGTAAAAAAGCAATTAGTCCATTTTCTAATTTCAGGATTTGCGTGATTACGCAAATTTCTTTTAGAAATAATACTTCTCAATTCTCTTAGAGGAGGGTGATCCATTTGGTAGAGAGTTTGTAAAGTAGCTAGTAAAATTTTGAAGTCATAAGCCGTTTTTAACACTTTAATTAACTGACTAATAGCTGTAGCATTTTGAATTTTTAAAAACTGTAAAGTTTTAATAGCTTGCAGTTGCACCCATTGCCCATATTCGCTCTTAATATTTTGGTTATAAACATGATAAGCAATCGAATTATGAATGTGCTCATCATTAACATGGGAATAAGCTAAACCATAGAGGGCATACCATATTAGACCATAGTGAGGAGGTTGAAGATTTAAAAAATCTTCCATTTTTTTAATCACTAAAGAATCACTCACATTTAAATGCCCTAAGCTTTTCATCACTTGATAACAAAGCACAGGATCTTTTGAAACTGTTGTTAAACAAAGATTCATCAATCGGCGATGTGCACGATAATCTTGAATATTTAAAGCTTCTAAAATTAAAGCACTCCAAATGTTTTGATAAAAGTTTTGATCAAAATCGTCTGTATTCAATCTGAGTAAATGGACTGGAATATGTTCGTCGTATACTAAGGCACTCACAAAATCGTAAGATTCAGAAGTGGCATATTGAGCAATTCCCATTGTATATTGGTAGAGGTCTCTTAAGTAATACTTATTAGGAATCCAATCAAAAGATTTAAGAAAGTTTAAAAATTGAATTTTTATATATGGTAATAAGCTACTAATTTGTTGATACAAATTAAAAAATTCTGAACGAAATTGAGAATTAGTTTTAATACGATTAAAAACATTGATGACTGGACCAGATTGAAAGGGTTGCCTATCGGCGATAAAGCTTTTAATAGCTGTATACGCCATAGCCCCATCACCTTTATTGATTAATTCTTCTATAATTTCTAACCCTTCTAAAGTTTGCAAACGCGATGTATAGAGCGGGCAAATTTTTTGAAATTTTTGAAAGTTAGGATGGTCGTTCGATAAACTTTTAACTTCCCTAACAAAACCGCCAATTGCATTATGAAAGGCGAGATTATAATCTTGAGGATTTCTATTTTGCAGATAGTTTTGATAACTCCCATAGTTTCTATTGATAGTTCTAAAGTAATTATTTAAAGGGCGATGAATGTTTTTCCCCAACGGACTAATTGACTTAAACCCATAAATAGTTGTTAAAGGGCTTGTAAACACCATTTGCATTTGTTCTTTAAAAGATAAACCAAACGGCAAATACTTAGTAGCTGCTACAATTTGAGCCATATCTGTAACCATGTGGTATTCATTAACTAAGATATTGGCATATTCCTCGGGTGTTCGATGATCTTTGCCTTTATCTGCTAAAGTATTACAACCGAATAAAAAAACTTCTTGCACTTGAGATAAAATCCCTTGGCATGTATTCATGCAAGATTGCCTTTCCATTAAATTTACGGGCAAAATGTAATTATGTTGCTTACCAAAAAACAATCCACCAAAATGTCCCGAAATAACTAAAATGTCGCACACATATCCTTTCTGACATGCCTCTGTAAACCAATGAGCATTGTTCGGCAAAGATTTAACAGACAAAGGCACTAACTCAATAAAATGAAAATAATCTGGATCTAAATTTTGTTTAAAAATATTAATTTCATCAGAAGAATTAATTGTAATAGAACAAACATTGTATTTGCTAAATGCCGAATGAGAAAATGCCAAAAAAAATACAAGCAATAATAATTTTTTAACTGTATTTATATTCATACCTATACTTGTAATCATATTCATATTCATATTTATATTCATACCCATATTCAGCATATTCATATCCAAAAAATTCCACCCATAATTTTTATATACCATTAAAAGATCAATATAAATAAACGAAACCCCGAAATGCAATAAGCCAGAACTATAATCCGACCAGCAAATGCGACATCTCTTCTAAAAACAGCCTAATGTCTGGTTTAATACATTAAGCGTTATATAAATACGCATAGCACAAAATCTCCGATTTTTTATATTTGACAAATTCCCTACTCATTGGAACACTTTTTTTAAGCTCTTTGCTCTAAAAAATTAGAAAAAGGTAATTTAGAGAATGGATTCTCTTAATATAAAAAATACAGAAAAAACACCAGAGACCAGAGATGTTGGGTGGGATGTGGCACAATCAACTCCTTTACCTTCTGCACATGGTACTTCTTCTGCACACAGTCCAAAAAAACATTTATCACCAGATGACTCGCAACTTGCAAAGCAACTTTCTCAAGCTCTAAAAAAAAATTCTTTTATGGAGTCTCAAATCCAATTTTTAGAAAAAAAATCCCGCCAAATGGAAGAAAAAACAATTTTTTTGCAAGATCAATACCTTATTCTTAAAGAAACCCAAGCAAAAAATGCACAAAGTCCAAGTCATCTCACAAAACAAGCAAATTTTACAGAAAAAACAAACCTTACAAAGCAAGTAAATCTGACAAAACAATCAAATTTTACAGAACAAGCAAATCTTACAGAAGAAAAAAAACCAGAAATTAAACCAACTTCAAAATCAACTATGTTGCTTTTTACAGCGGGTCAGACCATCAATAAACAGAGGCAAGTTTTACAACAAATGACTCAACTCATCGAATCGATTAGGCACTATCATTGGAAGTTTTTTAAAAGGCAACAACAGAGGCAAAGACAAATCCAAAATTTAAATGGTGGGCTTAGATATTACTTAAGCCAGATCCACCAAAAAGGAAGTGTGTTTCAAAAACAGCATCAAATGATTTTACATAAAGCATGTCAGATTTTTAAAAAACAAATAGAAACCATGAAATCTCAATACGAACAAAATCTCACTCATTTACAAGCTCAAAAAGATCTAGAAATATCTGAAACACAAAAAAAAGCTAATCACCGAGTTCAAGAAGTCGAAAAACAAACAGAAGATTTATTGAATCAAAAAACCAACCAAATTGCAGAGCTAAATCAAGAAATCAAACAACTTCATAGAGAACACTTAGCAAAAGAAAGACTCAACCAAGATAATTCTTCTAAACAACTCAAAACTCAACACTTACAACTTTCAGAAGAACACACCAAAACTTTAGAAAAAATAAAAACTCATTACGAAGATAAAATCCTCTGCATTCAACAAGATAGAGAAAAAGAACGCAAAAATTTAAAAGAAAGATACAACCAAAAAATGGACGAAAAATCTAAAAAACTAGATGAGCGTATAATAACTCTTAAAGAAGAACAAGATAACCAAATGCACTATTTGAGAGAAGAAATGGAACAAGAACTCTTAGCAGAAAAAAGAAAATCCATCCAGATGGAAAAAGCTTATCACACCGATATCGAAAAACTCCAAAAAGATTTTAACCACTTACAATCCGAAATGGAATTAAATAAATTTAAAACTACTTTTTCAAAAAGTAAAGAACAAGAACTCCTGGCTCTAAGAGAACTTAATCAAAATCTACAGAAAAAAAATTACCAATTAAGAAGTTTGTGGAGACAACAAACACCAGAAATAGAAAACCAAAAACAACAAATTATTAGCTTACAAAAACTTAATCAAGAGTTAAGTCAATTATTGCAAAGTCATTCAGCTCAAAAAAAAGAACCCATTACAAAAACTACCAATCGCTCTATGCCTCATAACTCAATAAAAAAAATCGATCCCAATCAAGCTATCGACTCACACACTGCACCAGAAGATTTAAATACTTTTCTCCACGACATTTATGTTCACAAAGAGTTTTAGTAATCCACAAATTTTAGCTAGCAATAAGATTTGGTTTTAATTTTATGCACAATAAATTCTTCTAACACTTGGGGGTTTTTAGGGTTAGTAGAAAAAACAGACTGTTGTTCGCAACGTTTTTTTTCTTTAATCAGCCATTTTAATATTTTTGCCAGTTTTTTATTTTTTTTATCTCTAAAAAAAGGATCATTTTTTAAAGCATCTTTAGCTTTTTTTATGGAGCGCATTTCTGCAGCATCTTTAGTAGATACTTCGTAGCAATGGAGGTCATATTGAGTCACATCTTCTGGCAGAAGCCCTAAAAAATACACCTTAGGTGCACTAAAATCGGCATTTCTAATTAAGCTTGAGGCAGAACCAGCCTTTAAAGTACGATAGATATTTTGCAAAGTGTAGGCATCTAAATCCCCATAGAAAAAGATTGGCACTTTCAATTGTGTTTGAATAGTGCGACACCACCCACGAACAGCATTGCTTGGCACTCCTTGAGCACCCATCACAATGCAGTTATGCCTTTTAGTAATCCCATTAGATACTAAAGTATTTGCCGTGCCTTCTGACTCCACAACTAAACAAAAATCTAAAGTTCCTTTCTTTTTTAACTGAAATTGTTGAGGTTTATTTTTCGGTTGAAAGGGAGTCGTGCCAAGTGTACTTAAATCCACCACTGCTTTTGAGCGATCGGGCAGAGTTTCTGTAACTATCAAATTTTTAGAATAAGTTTGCCCTCCACGATCATTGGCAAAGCAGTTCATTTCTTCTCGGTATACTTCCATCATATCAGAAATAAAATCGATAATTGTATCGCTCTCATTTTGGGTTTCAAAGTCTAGGGGTTTATAAAGAGAATCTGACTTAATTAAACCTTTACAAATATAGTAAAGTTCCCGTTTGGTGTTAACAGAACCTATGCGAATGTTGTTGAGTAAAATTTCTAACAAAAAAATAGCTCTCGACATTTTTTGCACAGATGACACATTTAATTCAGAGCGAACCATTTTACCTTTAGGAACCAAATAACCTTTATGAGAATCGTACTCACTGTTATCTAATGCACATTTAACAGAAGACAATACTGGCCGGCGAGATTTTTCTAAATCTGTTAACATGGCATCACAAATTTTTAGTGCCGATTGAACAATATCTTTATTTTGCTTTCTGATACGAATAACATGATTACTCTTAGGCATCTCTCACCTGCTTAAGCATTTTTCAGCTTTTTTGATTGTTGTTCTTTTAATTGTCTTTCTTTTTGGAGAAGAGTTTGGTTGAGTTTATTTTCAGCAACTTTCAAAGCTTTTTTAGCCTCATAAGCATCTTGCCCTAAAACTTTCAAAATCCCTTCTTGGGCTTTTTGGATTCTTTTTTTATTTGCTTTGGTAATATCACCTAATTTTTTAATTAAAATAGGGACAAATTGTTTAATGTATTGATGTTTTTTTTCTAAGTCGGAAGCATGTTTTTCTTTTTTAATATGACGAGAGAGTTTGTGACCTGTCTGCATTAAAGTTCGGCGAATTTCTTCTACTAATTCTTCGCTAGCGTCGATGGTTTCTTTAGAAGCATTTTTAAATGTAATAAAAGGAGAAGCAACCGATACGGCAAATACATAAGGTCCGAGTGGTAAACTATTTTTTTGTTGAGATAGACCGTAAGCTTTCCAATTTACGGATTCCACAGCTTTCGTAATGGCACAGGCTGATTTATCAAACTGCAGAGGTACTCGATTAGCAAATCGCATCAATCGCACGGTGGATTCCTTATCATCTGGAGATTTTGGAGATTTATCCACTAATCTGGCAATAGCGGTTTCTACCACCACGGGTTTGTGGTCACAAATTTTAGGCTTTCTGGTAATAACACTAAAAAAATCTAACTCACCTATCCTTTGTATAGATTGAGAAAGAGCTTCTTCTCCGATCATTAGCACAGAGCTGGTGGATGGGTTCACAATGTTTGAACTTTGAATCGCTTGAAAAATCACTTTATAATCTTCTTTAGAAAAAACATGCAAACTCTTCTTCAATAAAGAAACTGGCAAACCATTTTTTTGAAATATTTTTAAAGTTTGATCAGTTACTTTGGAAAATCCTTTTTTAAGAAACGATTTTAAATTGGACTTTCCATACAGATGAGAATAAGAAATCAGCTCACCTAATTTCATAGTATGAGGATGAGGTAGAGATGCTGGAGGCACAACGGGAATATGGTCGGTTACTTTTTTAATTTTTCGCCAATCATGACTTGGTAATTTATAATGAAGGGTTAGATGAGGATTGACTAAGGCAGTCCCTTCCAAATAGGTAACTAATCCGCCATCTCCTTTGAGTTGAACTTTACCGATAATGCGAAAAGTCACTTTTAATCCAGTTGATTGGTCCCAATCGATCCATTGTTTTTTACGAACAATGCCTTTATTTTTTTTAATATCCACATCTATAACAGTTTTGATTGCTTTGGTTTGGTATTTAGTCTTACTAATCACCTCTACTCCATTAGCATTAGTTAACTGAGCCCATGTAGTAGCAGCCGAAATACCAATCCCCTGCTGACCCCGAGAGCAACGACCACGACCAAACTTACTAGAAGCTAAATACTCCCCAAATACTTTGGGTAGGTCTTCTAATTTAAGACCTGGCCCGTTATCGGTGATGCTAATTTCCACCAACTCTGCACTATGCAAAGAAGAAGATTGGGAAGATGCAGAAGAAGGTATGTGACTGCTGGCATTTTTTTTGTGAATTTCGACTGTAATAAAGGGAGAGATATGAGCTTCTTCGCAAGCATCTAGGGCATTATCTACAGCTTCTTTCAAAGTGGTAAGAACGGCTTTAACTGGGGAGGAAAAACCCACTTGTTGAAGATTTTTAGCAAAATACTCAGCTGTGCTACTACTTGTAATATGATTCACAGCATTTACTTTGTTATAACCAATCTACCTTTGTCAAATGCAATATTTTTTTTGCTTGCTATCCACTCAATAAAAAGATATAGAGATTTTGATTTTAATTAAAAAGAAGTTAAAAAAACCAATGTATGCAATTTTATTATTGATTCTTTTGTTTACGGTTTCGTGTGCTCCTCGCCCTCCTATTCATGTTAACAGATTTGTTGGTAATAGAATTTCTGAATTTTCATGCAATCTGTCTTCTGCTAACAGATCATCTAGCCCTTATGGAAATTATTCTGCAGATGCGGTTAATTATTTAACAGAGGTTGGATTGGGTTCAGAATTTGGAAACAACCCAAAAGTTATCAACAAATGGAACTCTCCCATTCGCATTCAACTCCATGGGTCTTACACCACAGCAGACGAAAGAGAGTTAGATTCGATTATATCTGAATTAACTAGACTCACTGGTCTTTCTATTACTCGCAGAGCCGGAAATTCTGCCAATATCAACATTCATTTTATACCTGAAGAAAATTTTCACTTAGTAAGCCCGGGGTATTCGCAAAATAGTGACCAAATGGGTATTTTTCAAACTTTTTTTGAAGCTGACAATACCATTTATAAAGCAATTATTGCTATTCAACACGACTTAAGGGGAAGGACACGACCTCATATTTTAAGAGAAGAACTCACTCAAAGCCTTGGATTGATGAAAGATTCACATAGATGCACTAATAGTATTTTTCAACAAAAAACTAGCTCTGAACCAACCCAGTATGCAGAAATCGATAGAGAAGTGATCCGTATTTTATACGATCCCAGAATTCGACCAGGTATGAGTAGACAAGACATCCTTCAAACTCTTAGCTCTACTTCTCCCAATACCACCACCATTGCTTTTAACCAATAATTATTTGTCTTTAAATAATACTCTTAAGTTAAGTGATGTTCTTAGTTAAGTGATGTTCTTATTTTCTTTTAAGTAGTTCTTTTATATCTTGTCTAATTTCTTTTATATCTTGTCTAACTTCTGTTATATCTGATTTTAGATCTTTTCTAACTTCTGTTATTTCTATTTTTAGATTATCAATCTTTCTGTTTGTTTCGCTTAAGTGATTGTTTAAAGCTATTTCAATAGGTTTTATTTTTGCACTTAACATCCACGCCTGCCCACCAAAGATAAGACCTGTGTAGATAATAACAGCAGTGACTGCCGACCAAGTTAATCCCAAATATTTCATAAAATACCTCCATTTCATTATAACATACACAAATTACTATGCAAAAAATACTATGCAAAAATGTGTCCACTACACCACACCAAACGGCATGACATTTAAAAACCCCTCAAAAACTACCTTTATTTGATTAAAAGCTCTTCAAAACTACTTTTATTTAAAATTTAGGAAAATACAGTAAAAATTTTTTGGTAAAGAATTTATAGCAAAAATTTATGTTAAAGGGTTGATTTTTTTTTAAAAAAAGCTATACTTTATATGATTTCACTACTTAGTTTCGACTGGTAGGGGCGAGGCGACTGAATAAAAACAGTCGTTTTCGTTATTTAAAATTAGGTATCTATGAGTAATAAACCCTTTAAAACAATAGTTTATATTGATGGTTTTAATTTTTATCATTCCTTAAAAGATACTCCCTATAAGTGGCTTGATATAGAAAAGCTTATTAAGATCACTTTAAATCTAAAGTGGCATAATATAGTAAAAATTAAATACTTTACAGCTAAAACTCCATTTCCAGATTCAGCACTTCGGCAGGAAATTTATTTAAAAGCTATAAAAACCTCTCCATTAATTGAAATTATTTGCGGTAAATTTAAAAAAAGAAATATAACTATTAAAAACAAGTATATCAACAAGCTTTCTATTCTTAAAGGTGATCAAAATAAAATAGAGAGTATAAGAAAACTATTAAGAGATAATATTATTTGTTTTCCTAAATATGTAGAAAAAGAAACAGATGTTAACATAGCAACACATATTGTATACGATTGCTGTAAAGAAGATATAGAAGCTATTGCTATATTATCTAATGATACAGACTTAAAAAAACCACTTAAGTTTGCTAAAAAAAAATTACAAAAGAAAGTAATAGTGATTGTACCCCTTCAAACTCTTAGGTTTGCCTTGAAAGATTTCTCCCATAAAACTATAGAATTAACTAAGGAACATTTACAAAAAAGTCGACTCCCAGATGTAGTTAATGGAATTCATAAACCAAAAGAATGGGATTAAAAAGTAGCTTCTCTATTGGTAACCTTAATCTTTTTAAATTAACCCATTATCAAAACTCATGAAAAATGTAATTTTAAAATACAAACCTACGGTCAATAACACTTTTTTTATATGATGTTATTCCAGAGAAAGTAAATTATTTGTAGATAACACCTGAAAGTAAATTACTGGTAGATAACGCCTGGGAATGCATGACCACTGACGTTTTCTCTCCAATCATCTGCATCTGGTAAATCATTACATTGGGAAATTGCGAGATCACTGTTCACTCCAGCATCATAATAATCACAGTCAGAACCTTCTGTACCTGTTACATCTGGATCACCTCGACTTCCACCACTTTCTATAAATCTAGTAAATTCTTCTCGGCTGTTCCATTCTCTAATCATTAAATGAATCTGATGCATCACCTCAAAGTGATCATCTAAACATGCCCAAGTAATATAAGGGTAACCTGCTGTTGGAGAGCTTGAACCTCCATGCAAAGGCTCTGTAGTATAAAACTCTGGTTGATTAGTTGAACTATTTTCTTCTAAATCTTCATAATAGTTGGCAACGGTGAAAGAAAAACCATCCACATAACGATTACTGTAAGGAGCTACACCACCAATCGATTTTTTTGGTGCACCATCAAAAAATTGATCAATACTGGGAATCTCATAAGTACCAATCACACCATCTTTTTCGGCACTCTCTATTTTTGTCACAGGAATACCATCATCTGTTTTTTCAGACCAGTTGACACGACCTAACCCCCCAATACATTCTGATAAATCATCTCCCCAATTGCCATCTTCTCCATCTTCTCCTTGCACTTCGTAAGTACCAATACAACAATTTTTTAAATCTTCATCCTCCTGGCTTAAATCATACTCACAAAGATCTTCTATTTTTTCTTTGCATCCTGCTGCTCTAGGAGCTTGGTTATTATCACCACAAGGGGTTCCACCTCTTGAACTAGGGGGGCAATACACATCTTCTGTTTCTTGGTTATCTCCTGTCCCTGTAGTTTTTTCACATTTATAAACTATTTCAGGACCACGACCAGCGTTTTGATTCCAGTGCCAATGCACCCTAAACGATAAATAATGGCACATACCCGGTGGCACATTATACTCAAGCGGTGTCGAATGAGCCCACAAATCAGCTTCCGTCTTCTCCAACATGCAAAACACATCTTCGCTGGATTCTTGGTCAATAGGGATTTTACAATCAGTCCCCACCCCTCCTTCTAACTCGTAAAATAAACTTCTAAGAGACCTTCTTCCACCAGTACTTCCGGGTTTAATGCGAACATAAAAAAACCGATCGTTCGGAATGGTGGCACTATCCGCATCCCAATCTGGAAGACTCGCAAAAGCCGAATAATCCTTCTGCCCAAAAAGACTTAAACTTTGACTACAACTCACAAAATAAAAACTAAGCCCCGCAAACAAACACAAAACACCTAAAAATGCAAAAACTTTTAATGTCCGTGTTTTTAAAAATGTAAGTGCTGTTAAAACTTTAGCAAATGCTCGTTTTATCCATAACAAAAAAAACCGCTTCATAATTTTACTCATACCAATTTTTAACTCATACAATATTTTTACATAAATCTATTTAAACAAATCTACTTACATCAATCTTTTACATAATCCCTGTATACAATCTTTTCATATAATCTCTTTACAATATGCTTCTATTATATAGAATTATTCGGATTTCTAAAGATCACTATTTAGTTAAAACAACCAAAATCTAATTTTCAAAACTTTAGTCTAAATCTTTTAGTCCAAACATTTTTAGCTCAAAATCACCTACTACTAAAAAGTGGCATTTTATTCGAAAACAACTTTTTAATACGAGTAATTGGTTTTGACAGTTTTTAAATATAAATCTAAAGACTCAAGTAAGCATTTAATAGTCAGTTTTATAAAATCATTTGCTTGGTTAGTAGTATGAGCTTTATCTAAAGAATCATAATATTTTAATCTTTGTTCTTTTTTTATGACAATAGGAGGGAAGTCTTGTTTCATTAGTTCAAAGTTATGAATAAGACGAGCAGTTCTACCGTTTCCGTCTATAAAAGGATGGATTTTTACAAAATTAATATGTAACAAAGCAGAACGCTCAACAGGATGTAAAGTTTGCCATTGATGTTGATAGTTTTGGATAAGAATTGCCATTTGATCAGAAACTATAGTATGATCTGGTGGTGTATGTTTTGCACCAGAAATAAATACATTTTCTTTTCTATAAACACCAGAATTAGTAGAATCAATTTTTTTTAAAATCAAGGCATGAATGTTTTTTACCTGCCATTCACTTAGTTTTTCTTTATCAGCTATTAGTGTATAAAGATATTTGATAGCCTCATTATGGTTAATACTTTCTAAATGTTCTTTAACACTTTTACCTCCGATGGTAATACCTTCTAAAACAACTTTTGTTTCTTTAAGTGTGAGGGTGTTACCTTCTATGGCATTAGAATGATAGGTCCATTCTAAATTAACTTTTTCTTGCAAACTTTTAAGTGTGTTTTGTGATAAAGGGCGAGCTTTATTTAGTTGTTGTTTTTTTTTATCAATTAACTTTAAATCATTTTTTAATTTTATTTGTGTTATCTGCATCATTCCTCCCTTTTTATACTTTGCCCGTTGACCCAACTACCCTCATCCAAAAAACCTTTATTTTTAAATAAAGTGAACAAAAGTCTAATTTTCAAAACTTTAGTCTAAGCTTTTAGTCCAAACCTTTTTAGCTCAAAGTCACCACTTGTGAAATCAGCAATTCTAGATAAAAACAAAAGGTTGTATGTATGGCAACTGTAAATAGCACAACAGTTAAATAGCACAACAGATAGTGTGTGTAGTGCGGGTTCAGAAAAATAAAAATTAATCAAAAATGTTATTTATGGGGAAAGGGGGGGCAAAACGAGTTTCAGATTTGTTCGCTAGAGCAATCAAAAATTGCTCTAGCGGACAAAACGTATGTTTGAAATTTTGCCTCCCCTCTTTAACTATAAATACATCTTGTAATATTTACACTAGAGTATTATTTTTATTTTGCTAAAGGCATTCAGTTACTATAAATTAGTACTCAGAGCTTAACAATTAACCTTTGTCTATATAAAAAATGAGTGTATTAATATGAATAAAAACAAATACACTATTAAAACTATTTATTTAATAGGTTTTAGTTTATGTGTTTATTCTATATCACATGCCATGGCTCAAGATTTATGTAACATTACTTTCACACAACACAAAACTACAAAACCTAGTGTAGAACCTCCTACAGAACTTACTAAAGAGCTTACTACAAAACTGACCACACAAAATAATAACGATGTTGTTACAAATCAACCTCTTACAATTCTTACAAAAAATCAAATTTTATCTAAAAAATTAATTGTTCTTTTACAAAATAATATTGAAGATTATCAATACAACAAAGGATATATCTATATAGCTGATACATATTTTAATGGTAGTTTATTAAAAACTTACCGGTTTGTAGCTTCCATTTTAGAACCTGCTCAGTTTAAACAACTAAAATGGCAAAAAATTCACGGTTCAACACAAAAGTTCTATAATGTACAAAAAGAATTTGTGGACGAAAATGGTGAAGTTAAAAAAGAATTTATTGGTATAGAAGGATATATTGCTTTTGCTGATAAATTTTTTGATGGATACATGATTAAAACTTTTACAAATATATCAGCTATTTTTGGTGTAAAAAAAATACAAGAAGCTGGGTGGAGCATATTTAATGGTACAACACAAGATGTCTATCAAATTAGAAATGGTATATTAGATAAAAATGGTAATGTTATCAAAGATTATATTGGAATGCAAGGCTTTGCATTATTTGCAGAATTTTATTTTAATAAGAATATGTCTAAAACTTTTAGAAATGTAAATGTAGCAATAGGTAAAAATAATTTTCAAAATCTTAGATGGCAATACTTTATGGGTGCCACGCAAGATTTTGACACTATTTATAGTTTAGTGGTTGATAAAAATGATCAAATACGAAAAGAAGTTATTGGTCCAGATGGCTTAATCTACATAGCTAAAGAGTATTTTGGTAACAGTGTACACACAGCTTTTCAAAACATTAGTGCTGTATTAGGCAATACAATGTTTAACAAACTACGATGGAAAACTTTTAATGGGCATGTTAAAGACTACCAAGCAGTCAAAAATTTAATTAACAGTTTTAATTCTACTCACTCATTTATTAAAGAATACTCTGACACACAAGGGTATATTCGTATTGCTGATAAGTTAACTTATGGTAATATGAGCAGAGCCTATGAAGTTCTATCTTTAATACTTGGATTAAAACAATTTCAAAAACTCCGCTGGAAACACTTTGAAGGTACTACTGAAAAGTGGCATTTTATTCGAAAACAACTTTTTGATACAAATAACAACTTAAAAGAAGAATTTATTGGTACAGATGGGCATGTTACTTTTTCTGACTTATACACTAATGGCCAAATGACCAAAGCATTTAAAACTGCTGTTAATATATTGGGCAGTCGTAAAGAAGTAGAGCAGCAATTAAAATGGAAAGAGTATTTTGGTAATTCAACAAAACAACTTAAAGTACAGCAAAACATATTTAAAGATAAACAAAGTATTAACCAGTTTATTACAAAACATAAAGGTATAAAAGGGTATATTGCTTATACCAATAAATACTATGAAGGTAGTTTGCGTACAGCAAGGCAAAGTGTGCAATATTTTTTAAACAAAGAAGAAATAAAACTTTTACAATGGAAACGTTTTTCTGGCAGTACAAAACAATTGCAACTTTTAATCAAGGATTTTAATAAAAATTATCCTAAAAAATGGCAAGGTATTAATAATCAAGACAGAATAGCAAACGAAATATTTAATGGCTATTTATATAAAGCTTATAGAAGCGTTATAGGTAGTAGAGATTATTTATTTGGTTTTGATGTCAATTCTCTTTCCAAGTTTAAAGAACTAAACTGGAAAGTCTATACTGCAACTTCAAGAAAATAAAACGGCATGTCTCTACTTGATCATAGTAATTGTGAAAAATCTATACTGCAAATTCAGTTAAATAAAATCCTATAAATGTTAATCGAAGATGCCAGATAAAAATTTACGGATTTTTTGACCCCAAACACGAAATCGCTGATTCCATATAGATTGACTAGTACCACTTTTTTCCTTCATCTTTGGCGAACGCATAACCAAACTCAAGATACTATGTCGACCTAACTGCATCGCCTTTTCAACAAAACGATCTACTACACTCTGAGGTGAATATTCTATAAGTATAAAAAATTTTTTTTGACTGAATGGATTTACTAACTGCTGATCAAGACCTTTAGTAAATATCTGTAACTGCACTTTAGAAATATTATTTACTAAAAAATAAGTATTTGATAAATTCTTATTGTCCTTCTCCTCTAAAGTTAATCTCAAAGCCTCAAGATAATGTAATACCATACCCAAACTCTCTAAATGACTACTTTCTGATGTTGCTGATTCTATCTCGTCAATTTGTTTAAGATAATACTCAACAATAACCCTATCTTCTGTTTTGTGAATATTGATCGTACCAGTATTGATATAATGAATCATATCCATCATTGTGGTTTCTGAAATTTTATCATTTTCTTTATTTAATTGAACATCCGAATAGGATTCAGATCGCCCACTACTTTTTATACTATCATTAACTAATTGCTTAATAACCCTCTTTAATTTATTATCCTCTACAATAGAATTATCAGATATCTGCTGTTGCATTTCAGCAATCTTATTTATTAAAATGTCCCCAATACCCCCCCCCCCACTATTACCCTCCTGCACTAAAACTAACTTTAAACCCTCAAGATAATCCAACACCATACGCATACCATGTATGTTCTTAATGTCTACTACCATAAGCATTATTATATTAAATTGCTCTAAATAGTAATCTGTAGTAACCTCATTATCTGTTTTGTGAACTAATATTTTACCTAAGCTAATATAGTTTAAAATATCTATCAATGCTCGATCCATTGCATCTGTTTTAACACCTAATTTTGCTTCCAAATCCTCTATACTCAGATTATTCTTTATTTTATCATTAATTAATTTATTTAATGATATACCTTTATCTGAATCTTGAGCAGTAGATAAAATAATCTTATCAGCAGAAAAACTTTTTCTACAATCATCAGCATAAACTAAACTACTTGCCAACAAAACTACTAAAAAAATAATACACCTTATCATAATCTGTACCTAAAATATCTATAAATTTGGTAACTGCATTTACTCAGCTTGGGTGCAATATCTTCCTTTATTAAAGGGTTATCTAAATTTTTACTTAGTTGTTTTAAAGTATTCGTATCAGTTAAATCTAAAACTTTATCTAATTCTATGTCTATCATCTGTATTCACCATCTCGAAGTTGATAGTAACCTTTATTAAACAGGTCTTCCACTCTTTGATCAAACCTATTACCAAAAGCTTGATGACGCTTATCTTTCCAAAATTTTTTTAATTTGTTTTCTTTTACCAATACTGTAAGAATATCAACTTGTTCTTTTGCTAAATCCTTCCATTCTTTCCACGGCACACCTTTATCTCCAAAACCTGAACAACAATCATACATATATTCTTGAAGATAACCATAGATAGGTAAAATTTTAGAATAGGGACTATCTTTTTTATTTCTATCACTCCAATTAGCTCCTACAATCCAGCTCACTAATCCTAATCTATCCCACTTTTTTTTGCTCCACTTTTGATTCACTAAAGCTAATAAAAGATCTGTATTAGTAAAAATATCTCTGCCATGTTTTCTAAAAAAACGACTTATCGTATAACTATCTTTATTATCTAAAATATCTATAAACTTCTGTAAATTCATTTGTTAAAGCTCCTCAAAATAATTACATTTATTCCACTTTTATGTTGAGCAGAAGAAGCTTTTATTGCTTTAAAACCCTTTCTTTTAGCAATGTGACCAATAATATGAGTAAGTTTATACGCATCTTTATGTTTATTCACCTTAAGTGCAATATCTTCTTTTATTAAAGGATTATCTAAATTTTTACTTAGTTGTTTTAAAGTGTTGATATCGGTTAAATCTAAAACTTTATCTAACTCTATGTTTTGAGATCCAATATGATACCACTCCTTAATTTGCCTATTTGTTATTTTTTGACCTTTTCGAATCTCAATAACTCCTTCTATAATAGCTGTTTTACGACTTAAAGAAGTATACATTGCTCTATCCCCCGGCATAGAGTATCTTCCGTTAGCATACTTAGAGTTACTTTTAAACCGAAATACATCTTTTTGAGTATTAGTAAACCGTTTACCAATTTTTGTAACTCCTGACTTTCTTAATACTCTATATAAAGCTTGTTTAACCACAATCGAATCTATCTCATCAATTTGTTTATAAAGTTTAGCATAAGTATTTCCAAGATCCATTAACTCATCTTTATTAAATACTCCACCTTTTATCATCTTACTAAAACGCATTTGCTTAGCTAAAAACTCTTTCCCCATTGCTGGTAACTTAATGTTGTTAGCTTTTAAAACTTCTAAAGCTTGCGTGTAATCATCAATTCCAGATTTTTCCACAAACTGAATAGTCTCTGTTACTTCTTTTAAGGCTGGGTTTTCTTTTACAAAAGCTCTTTTTAAAAAACGAGTTGCAGATTGGATACCACTTTGCGTTTTAAATCCTACCTTTTGTAAATGACTTAAAATTTTATGAGACCCAACAACTAAATTGTTAAAACTCCTTTGAGCAAAAATAACCCCTCTATCAATCGCTTTTTGATATATTTTACCTAAAACTTTACCTGATTTGTTAAGAGAAGTTTTTATAACTCCAGAACTTAAAACCCCTCCACTTACACCAGAAAGTGCTATCCCCATAACTGATAGCGATCTTTCAAAATTAGTTAAAGTTCTACCTGTTAGTAAATGCTTGCCTGTTAGTGCTTCGTAAATGTCTTTTCCTACTCCAATGTAGGGCATTATCCCTAAGGTTATATCAGACATAATCTCGCCTACATGATAGGCTATTTGAGCCTCATCTTTATTGCCCGCTACATACTCCTCATCTGCTGTTTCTACTGCCACTAAACCTATAGATCGAGCATTGATCCCCTGTGCATGAACAGGACTGGCATTATAAAGCTTAGTATAAAGAGCTTTTGCTTTATCTAAAAACTCACCCTCAGGAGATTTAAACTCATAAAGTTTTTCTTCTGGCTTCGTTAAATTTTTATCTCTTAAAAAAGCTAACTGGTGTTTAGTGTATTTAAGCTTTAAATGCTCTTTTACTACATTCCTAATGTTTTCTTCATAAAGTTCGTAATCTCTCGACTCAAATATAGGATGTAAATTCATGTTTTCTGTAGACTGCGTCGTATACCAAATATTGTTATCTAAAGACTGTATATTTGCCTTTAAACCATCTTGCTTAGGTTTAAATACATGCATTAAGGCTAATTGATGAGCAGTATCGTATAAAATTCTTTCTATTTCTTTTACATGTGCTAATGTGTTTTGATTTCTTAAAGTATATTCTTTACCATCTAATCGCATTTTCTGATATACTGGAGTGTTTAATATAGACTCTACTTGGCTAATAATGTTACTGGATTTTTCTATCCAATTCGTGTGATTAGTACCCTTTACAAATAAACGCCCTAATTCTTTCATTTTTTGCTTCGTTAAATGTTGATTTTGAAAAACAGACACTTCTGAGACAATCTTAGATTTTATAGAATGAGTTACATCTTTAATAATATTATCTAAAACTTGATGATTTAATGATTTTAGCACCGAATCACCTATTTTATCATACATAAGTGTTTTAACTTTTTGAAAAATCTCTTTTGATTTTATATCAATACTATTTAACCACTGCTGATTAACCTCTACACCTGAAAAAAAGAACTGCTGTTTTAATTCTTTTATAAAATTATTTGTCACACTTTCTTTAGCTTCTTCTTTAGATCGATCGACAGCACGATGTATATCGATCCTCTCTTGTAGCATCGCACGGCCCATCTGATGAGCCATATCGTCAGCTAGTTGATCGTGTCTGCTCGTTCGATCACCAAGTAAATCATCTGACCAATCCGATGTATCTCCATCATCTGTGCTTGAGCCTGAATCTGAACTGTTCCCTCCACTGTCATTGCCAGATTGATTCTGAAAACCAGAGCGAGCATTTTTATCATATACCCCATCTCCCTTAGGACATATAGAAGGGTCAGGTGGTCTCAGCTCTCCTGTTTCAATATCGAAAGGAGTATCTATACAAATAAAAGAAGGCTCTAAAGACTCTTGAGATTGAGACTGAAATAAAAACTCTTCCCCAAAACTAAGATCTGCAAAACTTAAATAACCAACAAAAACAAAATATAAAACGCACTGTAAATTTACTCTTAGTAAATAATGATTCATTCTTTATCAACCTTAGTGATAATATTATGTAGTGAGTAAGTCCATTCTGGTGTATTAACTGGTGCTTCACATAACCCATAAGTATTTCTATTTTTCTCTTTCAAGTGTGTGCAAGCTTTTTTAGACAACTCCTCAAAACTACTATTACCATATTCGTTTAATAAATCATCTGTTACTTGTTCAACTTCTTTTACTTTCTTATCTATAAATGCTATTTTTTCTTCTATTAATTTGTTTTTGTTGTTGTCATCTTCTGATCTATTAAAAGCCTTAGCTTTACAAACTTTAGCTATCGTAAACACATAATCTTTTGTAATTCTTAATTCAGATAAAGATTTATTTAAATTAAAAATATCTCCAGCAAGATAAGCAAGTGGAGTTGTCAATAAAGGAGATTGCATCTTGTTTGCAGTTACATTTAACATATCCATATTGCATCTAAAAGGACTACGTTCTTTGTATAATGTTTCTTCTGATTTTTTAAACGAGTTAACCCAAAAGCCTAACCCTTCATCGCCAATATTTCTCAAACTTCTTTCAATAATATTTAAAGAAAACTGTATACTATTTGCAAAATATTGAAATTCAGTAAAAAATCCACAAGTATTTTGTGTTTCTAATACTTTATTCTGTATTGTTTTTGTGCGATTAATAATTTGCTTTGTTAGATTAACACAATTATAATACCTTTCTCTTTCAGTAACAGGGCTTTTACACACATTAGTTCTTTTACTAGCTGTATCGATTATTTCTTTTATTTGGAGAGATAAATTATCTAATATTTTTCCACAGTTTTGGATATTATGAGATTTTTTTAAAAAAACAGCATGGTTATTTTGTCTATCTTGTTTTATTGTTTTTGTTATTTGTTGAGCTTGTATAAAATAAGGTATAACACATAAAATACTTAAAATAATTACCAAATGCTCAAATTTATAATTTTTATACAATACATTGTTCATAATACTAATCCTCCTCTAATTATTTTATTTTAGAATCCCACATTGTTATACTAAAAGAAATATTACCATTAGGTATCACACTTTCTATAAATGGTAAATTTGCTCGAGTGTAGTTTGTGCCTACCAGCTTTGACCACATACTCAATAAATGATCTTGAAGAGATACTACTACACTCTTTCTTTGGTTTTGATTTCTTAATTCAAGCTCTCCCATGTTTTTAAGTGTTTGCAATCTGTCAGCAGAATTTTTTTGCATAATGATAATTAAATCTAATACAGTTTTAAAATAGCTTTTATGAATGTTGTTATTAAATTTATTGTGTTGTAGTAATTTCATTATTTCTTTAAGTAATGCGTTATACTGTTCGTTATTTTGAGAAAATAAACTTTCTAAGATATCTAAAAATTTTTTAAATTCTGGGGTAGAGTTTTTATTAACAAGATCAATGTAAGATCGTAAATTAGATATTGTAATTTCACTATATTCATTTTGAAAAAATGTATTGGATGAAGTTTGTTGTAAATCTTTTAAAAAACCTTGTAATACAGTATGATTGTTTAGTAAAATACTAAATAACTCCCTAAGTTGTGTAATATTATTATATACATTAGTTTCGTTTTGTATATGGTATTTATTAGTTGCGTACCTAAGTGAATGACCGTTGCTATCACCAACATCTATTATATCTGCAATTTGTGTTCGCAATCGAATACTTTCATGTAACACTCGTTGCAATTGATTCATATCAAATTTTATTTGTTTTATATATGCCTGACATTGATTTAAAGCTTGTTGTTTTTTTTCGTAAGAATCAAAAAAACCATACATTTTTTTTACTTTTTTATTACAATTCCATACAAAAATATCCACATGTGGCGGAAGCTGAGGCCAAACATTACTACAAGCTACATGTCGATTACCCTTAAGAAACAAAATAATTTCAAATGGCACTAATTTATCTTGTGCATTATAACGAATTATGTGCTTTTCATCTTTACAGAAATTATTAAAAACTTTAGCTGATGTTTTTAAGCAAAGTATAAATAATAAAAAAGATAAAACCCACTTTTTCAAATCGATTGATCCTCTTCTATTTGTTTTTCTTTTGAGCGAATATCTTTCCATAATCTTTTATAATCAGATTCAATTATTGTTAAATTCTGATTAACAAAATAAGACATTGTTTGTGACATTAACAAAGTAGTATCTATTACTTTCTGCCCTGTAAGTAAATTCTTACCTGTGCATAATTCGTAAATAGGTTTTTTTATATCTAATTTTTTAACTCCTAGAGGTGGTAACACAACTCCCAATACAATACCTTCCATAATATTGGCCATATCATGTGCTATTTGTGCTTTTACATGAGCTTTTTTATATTCCTTATCAGCAATTGTTAACATAGATAGCCCACAAGACCTAGCTAAAATACCTTGCCGATGGTAAGGGTTAGATTGATAAAGCTTATTATAAAGAGCTTGTGCTTTATCTAAAAATTTACCATTAAGAGATTTAAACTCATAAGGTTTTTCTTCTGGCTGAGTTAAGTGTTCATCTTTTAGAAAAGCTAACTCGTGTCTATTATACTTGAGTTTTAAATTTTCTCTTACTGCATTCTCAACCCTTTTCTTATATAGCCTGCTATAATCACTATCTAATATAGGATCTAAATTAATGTTTTCTGTAGATTGTGCAGTGTGTACAATAGCTGTCTGTAAAGCTTGAAGATTATCATTTACTTGCTTTATTTTTTCTAAAATTTGTTGCTTTTCTGGACTATCTGGATTTTGTGGAGTTTTTGTTTTCTGCTGAAAAGAAGATACAGAAGGAGTTTTATTCATTTTTTTAGTTTTATTAACAACTTTATCAGCATTATTACAACCTAATAATGTAAATAAAAGAATAATCAAACTAATAATATTCATTATAATCTCCTTAAAATACAAAAAAATTCTTTTTACAAAGCAACAATTTCTATATTAGGTTTTTCTTAATATTATGAGTGCAAAACTATTTATGAACCGTGAAATATCTAACAAATTAGGCAAATTTGTCAACTTATTTTGTAAATTTCATACTATTTTGTAATTTTTACCCTAAATACATTGTTTAATTTCTCATATCAAAGATTGTTTTTTTAACTTCTGGATTTCTTTTTCAGAAAAACCCGTTAGTTTAGAAATGAGAGAAATATTCAACTTGTTTTTTAACATATTCAAGGTCACTTGTTGACGACCCTCCTGACGACCCTCTTGACAACCCTCCTAACAACCTTTTTTTAAAATGGATTTTAAGTTATTTTTATGAGTTATATAATAAAGTTGCTTTGGTTTGTTCATAAAGTGTCTTACTCCATACGGTAATTAGGAGCTTCTTTCGTAATACTTACTCCGTGAATATGAGATTCAGAGTAACTTCTAGAACTCACTTTAATAAATTGAACTTTGTTTTGAAAGTCACTAATATTTTTTGCACCCACATAACCCATTCCAGCCCTCAAGCCTCCCAATACTTGGTGCAAAATTACACTGGCAGACCCACGATAGGGAACACGCCCCTCTACACCTTCTGGAACCATTTTATCTCCTAATAAAATGTCTTCTTGTCGATAGCGATCTTTGGAACCTTTCTTCATTGCTCCCAAGCTACCCATTCCGCGATAAGTTTTATAAGTTCGACCTCTATATAAAATTGTCTCTCCCGGGCTTTCTTCCGAACCAGCTAACATGTTACCCACCATCACAGCTTGAACTCCCAAAGCAATCGCTTTAGATACATCGCCAGAATGTCTCAAACCTCCATCTGCTACTAAAACCTTACCTGTTTTTTTAATTGCTTTCACACAATCTAAAATTGCACTCACTTGAGGCACTCCCACACCAGATACCACCCGAGTTGTGCAAATACTTCCCGAACCCATACCCACTTTTATAATGTCTGCCCCCGCCTCTGCTAAAGCTAAAGCTCCTTTTCCGACTGCCACATTACCTGCCATTATCATAATATCTGGATAATTTGAGCAAATCCACTTCACCATATCCAGCACTCCCTTAGAATGCCCGTGAGCTGTATCTACACATAATAAATCCACTTGAGATTGCACAAGTTGATCCACTCTTTCCCGTTCTTTTGCATTTGTGCCAACCGCTGCACCCACAAATAAACGCCCAAAAGAATCTTTAGTCGCATGAGGAAAAGCCGTAGATTTTTCGATATCTTTAATTGTAATTAAACCCTTTAAAACATCTCCGTCCGATATAACTGGAAGTTTTTCTATCCGACGAGATTGTAAAATCTTTTTAGCCTCTTCTAAACCAATCCCCTCTTTAGCTGTAATGAGTTTGCTCCGACCAGTCATAATACGAGACACTGGTTGCTCCATATTAGTTTCAAAGCGTAAATCTCTGTGAGTTAAAATTCCCACCAATCGACCTTTTTTAACAATCGGCACTCCACTAATAGAATGTTGTCTCATAAGCTCTAAAGCAGAATAGACTGAAACATCTGGAGATAAAGTAATGGGATCTAAAATCATCCCACTTTCGTATTTTTTAACTTTCTGCACTTCGTAACACTGACTTTTAATACTCATGTTTTTATGAATCACTCCGCAACCACCATGTTGAGCCATCACTTGAGCCATTTTACGCTCTGTAACCGTGTCCATAGCCGAAGAAAATATGGGAGCATTTAAAGATAATTTTTCAGACAACCTAACTTTTACAGACACACGAGATGGTAGCACTTCTGAGTAATCAGGAAGAATCAGAATATCATCAAAAGTTAGAGCCTCCTCCCTTAATAAGCAGGCTAGCTCATCTTTTTTTATAACCATTAAAAAATCCTAATTCAGATAATTTGGTTTTCTGATTGCTATTTTTTTATGTGAAGGCGATTCAATTGTTTGATCCATCATCTCATTAATAAATTTTTTAGTGCAAAAAAACTGACACCCAGAATAAACAGCAAAAGGAATAACATCACTAGCCGTTAAATCAATCGAACAAACATCTGGATGACCACTTACCCCCACTCGAACAGTCACATGCCCTTTTTTGTTTTGTAAAAAATAGCAATTATCGATCCGCACCTTCATTGCACTAAATAACTCGCTAATAAACCGAAACGGCTCTTCTTTGTTCAAACTCTGATTAAGAGTAATCTTCCCCTGAAGAGGAGGTAAAGAAACCGCAAAACGATTAGAACCCATTTTCTCTTTAAAGACCATCAAACATAGATTGGGAATCATACCCCCCACTAAACCATGAGGAACTACCTCTACCCACATTCGAGATCCATCGCGAAATGCCAGAGCTTCTTCGTCCAAAGATTCTTCTTCAGAGTTTTTAACATTTAGGTTTTTCATTCAACAAGCTCTCCGTATAATGTGAGAGGATAAGACCTCTGAATTTTTACAGCGACAATTTGTCCCTTTAAACTCTCAAAATCCTTGCCCAGAGTTGAAAAATGCACCAGCTTATTATGAGTAGAACGCCCTGTGCAATAATGCGTTTTTGAATCTTGAGTTTCCACTAATACATCCAAGGTTTGATTTTTATACCGCTCAGCTCGCGAAAAAGCAAACTGATTGTGTTTTTTGTTTAAAATAGCTAGACGACGAGATTTTTCCTCCTCATCTATCTGATCGGCATAACGAGCCGCTTTTGTTAGAGGTCTCGGAGAATATTTAAAAGAATATATATGCTCAAAGGGTATTTGATCTAATAAACTCATTGTGTCTTGAAATTCCTCCTTCGTTTCTCCAGGGAAGCCTACAATTAAATCTGTGGTCAATACAGAATTAGGCAAGTGCTTTAAAATCATTTGAGCTTTTTGGATATATTCTGCCCGTGTATAACCTCGATTCATCCTCTCCAAAATCCGAGTATTGCCAGATTGAGCCGGTAAATGCACTGAATCCATAACCTTTTCTCGCCGAGATTGCATGATATCAATCAATTCTTCGTTAAAATCTTTAGGATGCGGAGAGGTGAACCGAATTCTCTGAATGCTCGTCTGATCGCATAAAGCGAGTAACAACTGACCAAAATCGGCCCCACATCGCGAACGATAAGAATTGACATTTTGACCCAATAAAGTCACCTCTTTAACTCCTCGCCGAACTAAATTTTGCACATCTTCACTTATGTTCTCTATCGAGCGACTAACCTCTCGCCCACGAGTAAAAGGCACGACACAAAAAGTGCAAAAATTATCGCAACCCTTCATAATGTTAACAAAAGCCGACACTCCCGGATTTCTAATTAAAGTTTGAATATGATACGGCTTAGAAGGAGTAAATGTTGTCTCTTGCACCGGAAGATTCCCCTTCTCCAAACGAGCAACAATATCTGGCAGTTGATCGATCGCATCGGGTCCAAAAATAAAATCCAACAAAGGAATGCTTTTTAAAAGTTTTTGACGCTCCTGCTGGGCAACACACCCCGCTACTCCAATCTTTAAATAAGGGTTTTCTTGTTTTAAAAGGCGATAGCGTCCAACCTCCGAACGCACCTTATGCACAGGTTTTTCTCTCACCGAACAAGAGTTAATAATAATTAAATCTGCCTGATCAGAACTAACTGCCGGACAATAGTTAACCATCTCCAATAAACTGTACATTCGCTCTGTGTCATTAACATTCATCTGACAACCGTAAGTCGAAATATAAACACTTTTTTGTCGATTCATTAAAAACTCTCTTTATTATATATATTTTATGTTTTATGGTATTTTTTTACTTTGTGGTATTGTTTTTTGTAAACTTTTGTATTTATTTCTAAAAAAAATCCCAAAAGAAGTAAAAAAAACACAGAGTCAGAAAAACACAAGGTCAAAGGAGTAATATAACTATGAAATGGATCACAGTTATTGTTTTATGTGGTTTACAAACAGCTTGTGCTTCGGTGACTGTTAAATTACAAGAACCTATAAGAAATACCACATCTTTTACTCATCATACCCATTATGGATTATTTGGGTTAATTGGTTCAGACCAAATTGATCTAAACAAAATCTGCATGGAAGGAAAGGTAGTCCGAATACAAAATTATCTCATGTTTGAAGACACCTTGTTTGCAATTACCACTCTTGGACTTTACACGCCAAAAAGCACAAAAATCTGGTGCGAATGGCCACCTCATACCCACCAATCTACAAAAATATAAAACATTGATGAAACCATTATCTATTAGTATTGCGATACTTTCTGTTATGTGTTCAGGTTGTATAACTCCTATTACTTTACATACTGGTCTAAAAAAAAATAAAATAGATAAAAAAACAATTGTGTGGGAACAAACTTTGCCGTCTGCATTTTTTGGTTTACTAACTTTTCGAAAAATCGATGCAATCAAAAAATGCGAACAAGCTCAACATAACTCATCTAAGTTGCAAACAAAAAATAACCCTTCCCAATCTAAAAGAAACCAGATGAAAGTAACCAAATTAGAAATTAAACGATCCATCCCTAATTTTTTGGTGTTGTTACTCACGCTTGGACTTTACACACCTTTTAAAGTGCGTATCTTATGCCAAGTAGAAAAATAATTTTTTAGATTTTTTGATTGTCTTTGTTTTGAACTGTTTTATTTTTTGTCGGTTTATGACTGTCAATTAAATAAGAAGTCCCGTTAGCACATATAATACCAGTCGTAGAACCAACTGCAAAAGCAGCAGTCCATAAGTTAAATACACCACGAACAGCTATTTTAGAAAAAATAGATGTCACAGTGGAGCGAGGCAGTTTTTTAATATAATCAACTAATTTCATAGATTGAGTACTTGGCGATGCAACTTTTTTTTTAATCTGCTCTTCTACTATTGTTTTTACATTTGTCGGAAGTGGTACTTTGATGCGACGAATATACTTACTCTGTGCATTCATTAATTTTGATAGTCTTTGATGTTCTTTTTGATACATTTTAAACTTTTTTTTACCTACCTTAGTGTGCATAGATGCCTTGTATTGATTCAACAACCGATTAGCTCTTGAGGTACTTTTTTTGATCTCTTGTTCAAAAGCATTAATTGTTTTAGTCCGAGTATCTTTTAAAAATTTATCTTTTTCGTGTTTGATATAAGCAGTTTTTAATTTTTCTCTTAAAGCACTCGAAACTCCCATAGGTATGCCATGTGCAGAGCCTACTGCTCCTCCTAACACATAAGACATATAACTAACATCACTTATATCATCTACCTCACCATCGAGAACTCCAATCTGTTTTTTATCAAGTTTTTCTATACATTCTAGGCAAAAACTTTTAGCTTCTGTTGTTTGTGTTTTTTTAACCGATTGATTTTTTTCATCATATTGGTTGAGCAATTCTTCGATCAATTCCACAACTGTTCCTATAACACAACCACCTAAAGCAACACCTGCAAGTGGAAAAGCTGCTTTATGTAGTTTTGGACGACCATCTTTTAAATAAGCATGTTTAGCTGAAAGTTCGATCTGTTTTTTTTCTTGATCATTACATGTAGGCATTGAGAAATTAGATAAAGTAAGATTTTTTTTATCAGATGAATGAGCAAAATCTGGTAAAGTTTTTGGAGAGTTTTTAGGTAATAAAACACATAAATCCCCATCTGCCCGAGTTTTCAAAACCGCTAAAGTAGAATAAGTGTTCTTACCGTTTTTACTATATTGAGATTGAGTACTATTAAAATTATAAGAAACTTTTGCCCAAACTTTCTCAAAACTAAAATACAAAAAAAATAAAGTCGCAAACAGAAAATATTTCTTAATTTGTAACATAAATCTTAATATTTATTGTAAGCTCTCTTTATTTTTAGTTTTTGTATTGATTGATTTGCTCTTATTTGTAGTCTTTGCCTTTGCAGAACTCTTATTTGCAGTTTTGGTATTTACGGTATTTTTACTTGCACTTTTACTGGGACTCTTACTGGGACTCTTAATTGCACTTTTACTGGTATTTTTATTTGCACTCGTAGTAGAAGTTTTATTTGCCAAATCGGTTGTAGCAGATCGCAAGCGAGCTGATCTTCCCGAACGACCTCTTAAATAAAACAACCTGGCTCTTCTCACTTTTGCCCGAGAAGTTACTTCTATTTTTTCTACCGCCGGGCTATTTAAGGGAAAAGTTCTCTCCACCCCCACACCACTTGCTATTTTTCGAACTGTAAAAGAGCGTCCCGCTTTACCTCCTTGAATTTTTAACACCACACCACTAAAAACCTGAACTCGCTCTTTACCTGCTTCTTTTAACCGAACATGCACATCTAAACTATCCCCTACCCGCACTGGGAAATCCATTTTTTTAGAATGCTCCCAAACAAACTGATCAACAATATTCATTATAATTAAACCTCCCAATGACTTACAAATTACTTAATTCAGCTTACTATACTATAGAACATTTAAACTTACTATAAAACTGGATTAAAAAAAGCAATCTTTTTTAATCTATTTATTTTAACCCGTTCTTAAGCTGTTTTTAAACAGATTTCCCTAAATAGATTGCAGACTATCTTTAGACAAACCACAGGCTATTAATTCTGAATCAGATAGTTGATTAGCTAACTTTAAAGCTTTTGGTAGGTCTTTTTTTGCTGGGCTACATTCCAACAAATCAGGTCTTTTAACCGCTGTCAGCAGAACTGAAACTAAGTAACGAAATTGTTCAATTTTTGCATGATGACCAGAAAGTAAAATTTTTGGAACCACATGACCTGAAATATTTTGAGGCTTAGTCCATTGAGGGCATTCTAATAATTGCTGATTCTCAAAGCTCTCTTTTTGAACAGATTGCTTGTTTCCGAGAGTGCCTTCCACAAAACGACAAAGAGAATCCAAGATCACTAAAACAGCCGGCTCTCCTCCTGTAAGAATATAATCTCCTATAGAAACTTCCTCATCCACTATTTCGTTAATCAGCCGTTGATCCACACCTCCATAGCGTCCACAAATTAAAGTGCGTTCTTGCTTACTTTCTGCCCAATTTCTGGCTTGAGTATAATTCCACTTTTTACCTTGAGGACTCACATAACAAACCACTCCTCGATGAGGTAAAGATTCCACTGCTAACTTGAGTGGTCGATATTTCATGATCATTCCATCCCCTCCTCCAAGTGGAGTGTCATCTACACTTTGATAACGATCTTCTGTAAAATCTCTTGGATTTACATAATCAACCTGTAATAAACCAGTACTAATTGCCCGACCTAAAACACCCATTTTTAAAGCGGATTTAAAAAAATCTGGAAATAAGCTCACAATATGAAACTTCAACATTTATTGATATCCTCTTGCCAGATTTTTTTAATGGCGGTTTTTGGCTAAATAATCTTTTAACCGACTTTTTACCTTTCCACTCAATAACAACACACCAAACAAATTAGGAAAAGCCATACCGAGGATCATTAAATCACTAAATTTAAGAGAATTAAGAGAAGTAGCAATCGAACCTAAAAAAATCACAAATAACAAGGTAGTCTTATAAACTAAAGAATACTTATCCCCAAACAAGCAGACAAAACATCTTTCTCCATAATAAGACCAAGAGATAATTGTAGAAAACGCAAATAAAAAAACAGCACCACTTAACAAATAAGGAAACCAAACCACTACTTCACTCATGGCTTTTGCTGTAAGAGCTGCACCTTTATGATTTTGAATTAAATCATGATAGGCGGGATTCTCGTAAGCCCCTGTGATAATAATCACTAAAGCAGTCATTGTGCATATACAAACTGTATCGATAAAAGGCTCTAAAAGAGAAACCACCCCTTCTTCTACTGGATGATTCACCTTAGCAACCGAATGAGCAATAGCCGCTGACCCTAAACCTGCCTCGTTAGAAAAAGCTGCTCTCTTGATACCAATCACCATCACTCCCATAAAACCACCAAAAGCTGAACTGGGTTGAAAAGCCCCCTGTATAATCAATTGCAGAGCATTGGGAATATGATCCCAATGAGCAAGTAAAATAAATCCCGTCATTAAAAGATACATTCCACACATCAAAGGGACTATTCGACTAGCTGCCAAAGCAATTCTACGAATTCCCTTAATAATCACCAAGCCCACTAAAAAGGCCATCAATAACCCATAAACCCAACCATATTGAGAAAATGCTGGCCAAGTTTGTAAAATAGCATTCATAGATTGATTGACTTGAAAAGCAGTTCCCCCACCAAAAGATCCACCAATACATATTAAACAGAATAAAACAGAAAGAACACGACCTAATCGACTCCACCCTTTATCAGCTAATCCTTTTTTGAGATACATCATTGGACCACCTATCAATTTCCCATCGGATCGTTGTTCTCGATACATTACTCCAAGAGTACACTCAGTAAATTTTGTACTCATGCCTAAAAGGCCCATAATAATCATCCAAAAAACAGCTCCCGGTCCACCTGTAGAAATGGCAACAGCTACACCCGCTATATTCCCCAAGCCCACAGTAGCAGACAAAGCTGTAGTAAGAGCTTTGAAATGGCTAATCTCCCCTTCTTTTTGAGAAGCTTTACCTTTTATAGCTTGTGCAACTAAAGACACAGCTCGAGTAAAAAGCCGAAAATTCACAAACCGCATTTTTAAAGTCAAAATAATGCTTGCCGAAAGTAACACAAAGATAATTAAAGGAAGCTGAACTGATTCTATAAAAAATAAGACATCAAAAAAGAAAATTTTCTCTACAAAGCCATTGATCTCACCAAATATATTATTGATATATTCACTCATAATAAAAAAAGACTACCAAAAAGCTAACTGAAGGCAATAAAAAAAATCCTACCCCGTCTATAGTATAGACTGTGTAAAAAATACACACCTTTATCAAAAATTCCTATTTAATAACATTAAAGATAGACAACAAAGTTATTATAGTATAGGGTATCTGTAAAAATCCAATAAAAACTATCGGATAGCAAATCTAAATAAAAGACCTAATGGGTCTAAAAAAGAAAGGTGATTATGTTTTACAAAATAAAATGTCATTTTAAGCAACTATTACTCTACCAAATCTTAGCTCTTATTTGCTTAGTTCCTCAAGCTTCAGCATTTAATATGTTAGGTTGTGATGTTTATAAATTAGAGCTTTACGAAGACTTAAAAAATCATGTCCAATTAAATCCTAAAGATGTCAATGCTTTGTACGAATTGGGAATGGGTATTATCTGCATGGGACGAACATTAGAAGGGTTAAGTTATATTTTACAAGCAGTTGATTTAAAAGATCCAATTGCCGCTGTTGTCATTGCTGCTTATTACAAATCTGACAAAACTTTTCAAAATGGAATCATTACAAAAAACTTACAAAATTATGAATCAGCTATTCATTATTTTGAGAAAGCCGTTCATTATATTGAATCTAATAAAAAATACCCAGAGGGATATTACTGGACATACGAAGAGAAAACTCACTTCAGTGTTACTACCTTTTTGAGTCTGATCAACTTATATCACGTGCAATACATTAGAAATTTAGAAGGTGTGTTTGCAACAGATACTTTAACAACTCTTAATAAATTACAAAGCATGAGTGAAAAATGTTTAAAACGTCCTTCTCTTTCTGCATGGGGTGAAGAACAAAAAATAATTTACCATTTTCAACAAACAAAATGTCAAGGTTACTTTGACATGTCAAAAAAACTTATCCCATTAGAAAAAAAACGCCTTCGTATTATAAAATCTTGTCCTGCTAATCTTAATTCTTGCGAAGAATATAAACAAATCATTAGTATGATTGGAAAAACCAGTAACCACTACGCTGAAAAAATTAAATCAATACAGTTAAAACCATTTATTTAAAAACAGGTATTATTTTAATACAAATGACAAAAAAACCTGATTTTACCAATTTTGTTTTATATGTTTATGACCATTGCCCTTATTGTGTAAAAGCTCGTATGATTTTTGGCTTAAAAACACAATCTTTTAAAATGGTTACTCTACTAAACGATGACGAAAAAACCCCGAAACAAATGATCGGAAAAAAAATGGTGCCAATTTTAGAATATAAAAAAGGCAAATTTATGGCAGAAAGTTTAGATATTATTAAATATATAGATCAGTTAAATCCTCCAAAAAATATTACCTCGTGGAAACAAAATTCTCAACTTTCTAAGTGGTTAGACATGGCTCACAATCTTTGTTACTCATTAGCCATGCCCAGGTGGGTAAAAGCTCCTCTTAAAGAATTTAAAACAAAATCTGCCAAAAGTTACTTTCAAAAGAAAAAAGAAGATTATATTGGTTCTTTTGCATTAGCTTTTAAGCAAACAAATAGTTTAAAAAAAGACATGGAAGACCATTTACAAAAATTAGAAGTTTTATTCTCTAAAAAACAAAGTTTTTTTAATGGAGTGTTAAGTGTTAATGATTTTCATTTATTTGCTTGTTTGCGTTCTCTCACAATTGTCAAAAATCTAAAAGTTCCACCAAAAGTGCAATTTTACATGCAAACTTTAGCTAAAAAAAGTAACATACCTTTACATCAAAAAATCTCTCTGTAAACTCCTGTAATCTTAGTTTTTTTGTTTTTTCTAGTTTTTTAAATGTAAAAATTACACATTTTATCAGTGTATCTTTTAGCTCCAAGAAACGATCTTTTTTGGTTTGTTTGTGTGGTTTCTTTAATTCGTTGTTTTGCTTTTTTGACATAATTACTATCCTTATCGCCCCCAATAAACCTTCTCTTTAATTTTAAACTTGCTAAAGCTGTTGTGCCAGAACCAGAGAAGGGATCAATCACTAAGTCGTTAGGGTTAGAATGTTTTGTAATCAATGCCTCCATTAGCTGTAAGGGTTTTTGTGTTGGGTGTATTCTTTTTTCTCTATGAATGGGAAGGCGATAAATTCCGTTATGATAACGACCATTAAAAGTGGGTTTACCACCTTTGACTCCTAAAATAGCCACTTCCCTTGCATTGCTTAAATAAGTACTGTTGGCATTAAGTGGCACAGGATTTGTCTTTTCCCAAATAACAAGCCTTATCATACAAAATCCAGCTGATATAAAAGCCTCCTGAACCTTGGTTATTTTCCACAAATCATAAAAACAAATAATTGTTCCTCCCTTTCTCAATGCTTTAAAACTTAGCTCTGAAAATACTTTTAAATCTATTTCTTTTTTATCCCACTTCCCAAAGTCCATCGAAACAGCAAACCTTTCTATTGAGTTTTTACCTACATTCTTAAAACCTGTTTTTTTTGAAATAGAATAAGGCGGATCAGTTAAAATTAAATCTGCATTACTTGGAATGCTCTTTAAAAGAGTTTTAAAATCCCCTGTCTTTAAAACTATTTTATTTTTGTAACCTGTGTTCATAAAATGCTCAATTTCTAATGTATAATTTGTTGGCATCAATTTCTATAGAGACTTTAGAAAATAACCAAAAGTCCATATTTTAGAGCAAATTAAAGCTTAATCTCCTCTCCAATCTACGCCCACAACTCTAGAATCTTGATTGCACTCAAACAAGATTGTTTTTCAATCGGAGAAATGAGCATTTATTTTGAGTTTTGCTTATCTTTTAAAAGTATTCCACACATACAAGGAACATTTTTTATCTGGATATTTTTGATTAGTATACATAATTATACAAGATTTAAATTATTAATTTTTTATTAAAATAATTTTTACAAAAACATTTACATTTGTTACTATCTTAATTGATAAGAAGAAGGATAATATGACAATTAAAAACAAGAAAACTAATACCATAAATACAGAATATTTAAAACAATGTATTAAAACATTAGAAAGATCTTATAACAAACTATAACTCAAACAAGAAGAAAAATATAATGATAAACAAAAAAATTTATTTACCAATGCAGTATAAAAAAATAGAGAGTGTGTTTGTTAAATATTTATCGGGTGTAGAAGTATGGGCTTATGGTAGTCGGGTAAATGGGCAAAGTCATTCTGCCAGTGATTTAGATTTAGTGTTAAGAGGTCCGGGTTTAAAAGAAATTGATACTATAAAGCTTTGCGAATTAAAGGAGGTATTAACAGAATCCAGCATTCCTTTTTTAGTAGAGCTTAGAGATTGGTTTAATTTACCTAAAAGCTTTCATAAAGAAATTAAAAATAATTATGTTGTTTTAATCCAAAATAACTGTTATTTATATTCTAATCCACACCCAACTGGGCGTTATGAACCCCCCAACGATGGTCAGTAAGTACATAGCTAAATATTACAAAACCCTATCTTAGGGTAAATCAAAGTTCAAAACCTGGGAGTTGTGAGTCTTTCAGTAGAATATTAAATATCTTCTATTTTTTCTTCGCTAAGTAAATAGATTATGCCATTTTGACACACAATACTCCCTGCCATTGTCATAAAAGAAACTTCCCTACGAAGTCCAACGGCTAATCTCTTTTTGGTGAGTATTACCTTCTTTTTGTTGTTATTAGGCTTTTTGTTATTATTAGCTTCTGCTGAATTTTTTTTGAGTGTATTATTTTCTATTTTTTCTTTATTTATTTCTGTAGCCATTTTTTCATATAGTTCTAAGAGCCTCTTATTACTTAATTTCTTTTTGTTGAGATGAGGGTTATTAGCTTTTACTATTTCTTCATATCGTCTTATGTCTTCTTTTGTCTTATTTAATATGTTTGTTCTAGTTCCTACAACAGCTCTAAAAATACCATGACCAATACTTGAACCAACTGTGATTTCCCTTAAACCTTCTACTTCTTTTACTTCTGTGCTTTTCTTATTAGAACAATCTATACATGAGCTTCCAGCTTCTGTTTTTTTATCTTCTTTTTTTTTTTTAAACCTATCAGCCAATTTATCAATAATCCAGGCAGAACCTGCACCAAATACACACCCAAAACCTACTGACTTTGCTAAAGAACCTAAGACAAATCCTGCTACATTAGTTTTTCGTATTTTTGTGCCCTTAAGATTTAATTTTTTAACCTTTTTCTGAAAATCTTTCATATCGTTATCACTACAAATAGGCACATCACTTTCTGGTATTTTGACATTCCGATGGGCTGACTTTACAAAAGAAGGGGTAAGCTTAGAGTTACCTCTTACATCTAATTGGCAAAAACTCCCGTCTGGTTTTCTTTTAAGGGCAACTGTCGCACGCATGTTGTTTAATTCGACTAAATTATTAGCTGATAAACCCCGTCTGGTTTGATTCTCTTTGCTGATAATATCAGTTAATTCTTTGATTGCTCCAGGTAACTCTTCTGTCGCTTGTTTATAGTTCTGCCTAGCTTTTTCTTTTTGATCTGCTATACTTGAAAAGTTAAATAATAAACTATATAGTGTTATAATGAGAAGTATTGAAGTGTCCTCCTTAACAGTTAAAATCTATTTATCTATATAATATAATACTATCCCATATCGGTTAACTTTCAAAAAAACTTTAGAAAAAAAAACAAGACATTAATCCAGTACATTTAAGAACAAAGCAATTTTAGCATTGTTTAATCAAAAAAGATGCTAATTGTTTATTAAATTGTTCTGTAGCAGAAGTAGATATGGGTACTTTTCAATGCCACAATATGTATGACACCCTTTGTAACAGCTCTATAACAAAACAATTTATCGGTAAAGACATCTTAGAGATACGAAAGTTATTTGGTGATTTTACTGGACACTATTTTGTGGATATAAGCCCAACTTATATTGTTGGTGGTGTAAATAGTACAGATACCAATACTTGGCAATTAGTATTTTTGATAAACCACGATGAAAAAATATTAGACATTATTTTACATAAAAATTGTTGTGATAGGTAGCTTAAGCTAACTCCTCTTGTGATCATTTATTATATGCTTAAAATTGCCTTCTAAAAAAACCTTCTATAGCCTCTATTTTATTAACATTACGCTGTTTAATTAAAAGATTTTCTGGCAAGAATTATTGTCATCCTTAGACGGTGGCATGTAGTTTGGAATGATTGCCTCCATTTCTGGTTCTACTCTCTTCATTGCAGATAAAATAGAAGAATCACTGGGAGCAATTTTTTGTAGAGCACTATAAATTAATCTGCGAATTTTATAATCAGAACTTTTTAAAAATTCTGTAATCATTCGTTGTACTTCTATATGATTTTTAAGATCCATATTTCTAAAAGCAGATATTGTTGCTACCCACTCAGACTTAGATATTTTAACTTGAGAGTTATAAGAAATAATATTTGAATTTATTTTACCAATTTCAACTGGAGGATTTTTTATAATTCGAATCAATTGGTTAACAACTGGTTTTTGAAGATCTGAAAATTTTTCTAACCAATCTATAGTCCCAAAAACATAAATTGCATTTGCACGAACTCTTTCTGAAGAATCATAGGCAGATATATAAACGATATCTGCTAAAATAGAAGAATCTATAGGTTTAACAAATGAAAAAAGACGCATAACTGATGTGCGTACTAAAGGCATGGAATCTTCTTTTGCTATCCTTATTAAAATTTTTTGCACCCTAGTATCATTATGTAAAAAAGGTAAAGTTTCTATTGCCTTAATAGCCATTATTCGATTAGAAATAGCAGAACTAAAAAGAGAATCTAATACAAACTCTTTAATTAATTCAACAGACAAATACGGAACTCTATGTAAAATCCACAAAGTTGCCACTCGATGCTGAATAAGTGTTGCAAATAAACTATTTAATAAATGACGATGTTGCAATTGATCAGAAGTAAAAATCATTTGAATTTTTTTTTGAACTTCGCTATTAGACCATAATATAGATGTTAAAACACGATATATTTTTTCTTCTGTTGCAAAATTTGCCTTAAATAAAGTATTTAAAAGACGCTCAAAGATAGCTGAATCCCATTTGAAACGAGTGTACTTAAGTGCATTTACAATTTGTTCTCGAATGTTATCCTCTGAAGTATAAGCCAGAATAGATAGTAATGGAGGAATTGTATATTGATCAAGTAATCTTAATTCTTTTACAATATTAACAATCATCGATAAATTATCAAGAGACCCACCTTTTCTTAATAAATCCCCTAAAAATTGAGATAACTCTTGAGAGGGGTGCATATTTTTTAGTTTTATAAATTCTAATCTTCGAACTTTTGGTGATTCATTATATAACAATTTAGTTATATCGGAAATATCAGAGGTATTAAAACGAGAGAACTGTAAATTTTTTTCTTTTTTTAAAGCTAAACGAGTATCTTTAGCAATTGATGAAAATAAAGCATTTTGTTTAGATAAAATGCGATAAGCCATTTTACGAGCAAAAAAACCTTTATTCTGTAAACCCTTAACTAATACTTTTTGTTCTTCCAAATCTAAACTAAAAGAAGAATTGTATAATGCCCAAAAAGCTTCCGTTTGCACATAAGAAGAAGAATCTGAAACAAGCATCTGAACAAGTTTTTGATAGAATTGCTTTTGAACAGAAGGGCTAATTTTTGAGAAAAATGACCACTGTTTTAAAATATAAATAGCTTCTTCGCGTGAATAATAGTTTTTATCATCTAAAAAATCCATAATTCTGGAGAAAGCATACTGATATTCAGGATGCTGACTGTATGTACTTAAAAAATAGAGAAAGGAATTTTTGTAACTATGTGTTTGAATACTTGTCTCTAACCATTCAGGAATAACTAACTGAGATTTTGATACTTTTTCTGAAGATTCTATTGAAGATTCTACTGAAGATTCTGCAAATAGACTAAAAAAAACAATCAATAATGAAAAAATAAACTTAAAAAAATAATTCACCCTTTACTCTCCATTTTATTGGTATTCATTGTTTTTTGGCACCCAAAAGTATTACATATACACTAATCTACACATATAAGACAAAAAGAAATTACAGATATTAAGAAAAAAAATGTAAACTATGTAACTATTACACTATGCTACTTATTTCATGACCAACATCTTATTTAGAATCTAATAACCAGACACATATTTTTTTCTGTTAATTAGTCCTAAAGTCTTAATTTTTAATTACTTTTATTAAAAAATACCTCTTAATTTAAAAACATTGATCTTCTATCCGATAGAGAAAGTAACCATTACTGTTCTAGCAACTTGTGGAAATATAAAAAATGAAAATAACAGCTGTTAAAATTACCATTATCTCCAACGAAGAACGATTAAAAGCTTATGCCAGTATCACCTTAGATGACTGTTTTATTGTGCATGATCTAAAAGTGATCCGCACAAAAGATAAAATTTTTGTTGCTATGCCCAGCAAAGCAGATAAAAATAAAACCACCTTTCGGGATATCGCCCATCCTATTAATAAAGAAACTCGCTCCATGATTCAAAAAGCAGTTTTTAACGAATACGAACAAACTTTGCAAAAATTTCATGCTGATAAAGAAAAACTGACCGATATGGGAAAATCTTTCCCAAAAACTCCCTCCAACACTACTCCTTCTACTCCTTCTACTGATTCTCCAACAGCTCCAAAGGTTAAAGCTAACCAAACTGATATTGATACACCCAACACTATCCCTCCAACTACTACTCCTACCAATAATACTGCATCTACTCCTCCTTCCACTACTAAATCTAAACAAATTTCTGATTAAAAAATCACTACATATCCATCAGAGTTTGTGTTAAAACATTTTAAGTTGGGGTGTCGGCAAGTGGTAAGCCAACAGATTTTGATTCTGTCATTCGCAGGTTCGAATCCTGCCACCCCATCCATTTTTGCTAATCACATCTATATAACCAATGACCATTTTGGAATATACTCTAAAATAGACTTGACTATTTTGGAATAATCTCTATTATAGCCAATTATGAAACGTTTTATTGAACAGAATATTCTCAAAGATCTATCTAAAAAAATGGTTTTTTTAGGCGGTCCTCGTCAGGTTGGAAAAACAACTTTAGCACAAAACATTTTAAAAAAGTTTTCTTATAAGAAGCATAATAAGGGCTTATACTTAAATTGGGATTTTGATGAAGATCGACACAATATTATAGAAAAGCAGTGGGATGAAAGTCATCAGTTAATTGTATTGGATGAAATTCATAAGTATAGGAGATGGAAAAATTGGATCAAAGGTGTATATGATAAAATGCACACAATGCATCAGTTTTTAGTTACAGGAAGTGCACGATTAAATGTGTATCGTCGTGGAGGGGATTCTCTTTTAGGTCGTTATCATTATTGGAGATTGCACCCTTTTACTTTAGATGAACGACCATCTAAAATGAATGTGAAAGAAGCTTTTAAAAGATTAATGACGGTAGGGGGGTTTCCAGAACCTTTTTTAGATGGGAGTGAACAATTCGCAAATCGTTGGAGAAGAGAGAGATTTGAGAGAGTTTTAAAAGAAGATATTAGAGATTTAGAATTTATTAAATTTATACATGATTTAAGCTTATTTGTAGATCTTTTGAGAAGAAACAGTGGTCAATTAATAGTTCTTTCTAAGCTTGCAAAAAAAATACAAATATCTCCTAAAACAGCTAAATCATGGCTGTTAGCATTAGATAGAATGTATATTTGTTTTTGCGTTTATTCCTATACAAAGAAGCTTACACGAGCAATACAAAAACCTCTTAAAGTGTATTTTTTTGACAATGCTGATGTGATTTCTGACAAAGATTATGGACCACGATTTGAAAATTTAGTAGCTACACATTTTCTAAAAAAAATACATTATTTAGAAGATAGTCAAGGGATGTGTTTAGATTTGAAATACATCCGAGATAAAGAATCTCGTGAAGTAGATTTTGTTATATTAAAAAATCATAAAGTATTTGCACTAATTGAAGCTAAATACACAGATAATCAATTATCCAGATCTCTTCAATATTATTCTGAAAAATTAAAGCCAGAACATTCTCTTCAAATTGTTGCCCACTTAAAACATGAATATAAAAAAGGTAACTGTCGAGTGGTATCCTTATCTACTGCTTTAAATATTCTATAACTCTTTTAAACTTTTAAAATCTATAGTTAATTTAAAATATATATTTAAAAACCTATTAATTATTAAAAAATACAAATTAAATAAATAACAATATAAGTTTCACCAACTGTTACAATGTAAATATTACACTTCTATAAAAATTACTTTGTATTTTTATCTATTCTATGTATTTTTATTCTAGATTCTATTTTTATCAATTTTGCTTACAATTTTGCTTAAATTCTTTTTACAATTATTATTTTTAAATTATAAAGTGTATTATCATGAAATATATTATTTGGTTTTTTTTATTTGTTAGTGTCATTTGCAATGCACAAGAAAGTAATGCACAAAAATCGAATTCCAAAAAAATAAATCCTCAAAAAGATGAGCAAATACCTAATTGTGTGTATCGGATAGGTGGAGGTATAGCAAACGATACAGTGTACCCTTATGGTGGCAGTGATGAAGGTTTATCTCATTACAGTGAAGTAAAAGTATCTAAAAAATGTTCTGATGGAATAGAAACCACATTCAATATAAGTTCTGTAATTTTTAATAAATACTTAAGTAGTGCCTTTAATAAGGAGTTTTTTAATACAGCAGAAAAAAACAATATAGAAGTTAATAGAAAGTATAATAAATCAAATGGTGAATATACTTTAATAGGAATAGAGGCAGGTTATATTACAGATGAAGATTTTTTATGGGGTGGATCACAAAATCAACAAAAGTTTTGGCATAAAATTTTTTCTGATAATGAAGCTATTTCTACTAATGGCACAGAAATAAATGAATATGAATATGTGCCAATACCCTCCAGAGATAATGAATACTATTTAGGTGGTAAATTAGGAGCTGGAAAGATTATTACTTTTGGTGATATTAAAAACTGTGCTTTTGTTCCAACTGGAGTATGTGCTGATTTTTTGCAACTTGAAACGGGAACAGCTGTGTCTTCTTATATGGATTATTCTAATATTTATATTTCAGCCAAAGCCGATAAAGCTATTTGGAATTTATTTTCTGATGATGTATTTTTAAGTATTTTAGGAGCTTACGATTTATCCACACGATTAAAAAATAGTAGAACAGAGCAAACAGCATTTTATGGGGTTAAGATAGATGGAGGGACATTTCAAGTCACATTAGGTACTTCACATCCTATTGGTGAAGCACAAACTTTATGGAATATAAGAGATGACAAAGATACTCTTGTGAATTTCTTTTTCGACTTTGTCTACTAGTTATTTTAACTGTTGTAAATCCTGTTATAAATCATTTTTTCTCAATATAGTATGTATTTTTGACTTGATTATCCTCAAAAATCAATGCAAAATGAGTATATGTCAGTTAAAAAAAAGATGTTTTTTCAACCGATTACAAAGGTCTAATAGCAATACAAAATGTGCCACAAGTAAAAAGAAAAGTTGTTATTTATTTAGGTAATAGAAAAAGAACAACAAAAGAAGGTATCAAAATATGATCTTTTTCTTATTTTTTAAATACACTACATCCTAATAAATTTTAAAAAAAACAATCGCCACATAATTATAAACTATTCAACCATAATAAGATGAACAATATGGTTAAGAGGTAAAGGATCGCCTGCAAAAGGAATTGTACGGATTACCTGACCAGAGCCAGTGACTCTTAATTGCACTCCCTTTGTTCGTGCCTTTCTGTAAGCTTCTCTTAAACTCAACCCAATAAAGTCAGGAGTACGAGTAGTAGAAAAACATTCTTCCGACTGACAAATAGATATTTTTTTTTGTGCAACCAATCGGTCCGATTGATTATTTTTAACTTGATTATTTCTACCTATTTTTTTTGGACTTAATATTTCTTTTTTTAGAACATTTTCTGGCGTGATGAGTTCTGGAGGAAGACCTGCCTGACGAACTGCATACCGAGCCACAGATGCAAATACAGGAGCTGCCACTTGAGAGCCGTAAAAAGTTTTTTTAGGATGATCCACTGCTGTGTAAATTACAAACTTAGGATTTTTAGCCGGAATAAAACCAACAAAACTTGCGATATATTCGTTAGGCTTATAGCCTCCTTTTTGATGGTCCACTATTTGAGCAGTTCCCGTTTTACCAGCTGATAAAAAACCTTTCACCTGTGCTCTTCTCCCTGTGCCACTATTAGAAACTACCGACATAAGCATTACTGTAATGTTTTCCGCTTGCTCTGCACTCAACACTCTTTTTAAAATAACTGGCTTAAAAAACTTTTTCCCTTCTTCTCTTCTATCGCTACCACCACTTTCTTTATAGTCAATAGCTCGCACTAAATAAGGTTTTTTTAACATTCCACCATTGGCAATTGCCGAATAAGCCATTGCAATCTGCAAAGAAGTAGTAGAAACACCATGACCAAAACCAATAGTAGCCAATTGTAATCTTTTCCAAGGAGGTTTATTTAAAATCCCTGCACTCTCTCCCGGAAATTTTAAACCTAAGCGTTGACCAAAACCAAAATCCCGTAACACTTGATATAAAAAATGATCCCCTATATCCATCGCTAATTGAGCTGATCCAATATTAGAAGAACGAGATAAAATATCCCTTAAATCCATTGTTTCATTTTTTTTATTCTCATCAGGTTCTGCTTCACCAATTAAATGTCCTTCTACTAACAAAGCCCCTCCATGATTACTATACCGACGAGAAGGAGGAATATTTTTTTTCAAAGCCGCTGATGTAATAAATGGTTTTAAAGTGCTACCCGGTTCAAAAGCAGATGTGATGCAACGATTACGATACAATTTAGAAGAAACTTGAAAGGGTTTGTTGAGATTAAACGATGGAACATGAGCCATCGCTAAAATCTCTCCCGTCTCTGGATCCATAATAAGACCATAAGCCGAACGTGCTCGATACTTTTGTTTAACTTTCTTTAACTCTCTTTCAAAAAAAAACTGCAAATCACTATCTATTGTTAAGTAAATATCTGCTCCATTAACACGCAAATTAATTGGATTTTTACCACTAGCAGAAAACAAAAAAGGTCTACCTTTGGCATCTTTTTGCACTAACAATTTTTTTTCTTCCCCACTCAACACATTATTATAGCTTAATTCAATCCCTTCTAAACCATACCCGTCACTACCAACAAAACCTAGTACTTGTGCCAAAAGAGAATCGTTAGGGTACACTCTTTTAGGCTCTTCTAAGAAAGCTAATCCCGGTATTTTCCACGACTGAATAACTAACCGATTTTTATCTGAAATATGCCTCTTAAGCCAAACAAACCGACGCTTTTTATTTTTAATTTTTTGATAAATTTCTCGAGAAGACATTTTCAACAAACGCCCTAACCGACGAGCACATTGAACAGGATTTTTAATTAAAAAAGAATCGGCAAACAAAGAATAAGATGCCACACTAATAGCTAATTCATGCCCTCTTCGATCATAAATAATCCCTCGCCTAGGTTTTAACTTGATAACTTTTTCAAAATTTTTTCTCTTCGCAGTAATCAATCTCTCATTTGGAAAAAACTGAAGCCATGCTCCTCTCACTAAAAAAATTGCATAAAACATTAACAAAAAATAACAAATAAAAGTAATTCTAGATTTCATCTTTTTTTATTGAGAAACATTTTACTAAGAAATATTTTATTGAGGAACAGCTGCTTTTCCCCCAATGATTAAAATAACTTGACCTTCTTTCGCCCAATTTAAAGTCATCCGAGAATGAGCAATTTGCTCTAATCTTTCTGAACGATTTCGACGAGCTTGAATAATTAAATTTTTATAGTAACGATCTTGAATTTTTCCATACAATCGAGATTTTTTTAAAAAATTATAGTTCATATTGATAAGCTGTATTTTACAAAAAACAATCACAAATAAAGAAACAATTAAAACCGTTATATTAAAGAACGGCTTCCAATTGTCTTTGGTTAGATGAGAAAAATCAATCACACTACACTCTCCTTTTTTTCAAACACTCTCAACTTAGCACTCCGTGCTCTCCAATTAGTTAACACTTCTTGCCGACTTGGACAAATCACATTTCTTACCCCATCCCATTTCTTACAAAAAGATAAATGTTTCTGAGACTTAAAAAATTGCTTAACAATACGATCTTCTAAAGAATGAAAACTTAAAACAAATAAACGCCCTCGAGGTTTAAGAAATTGAATCATCTTAGGCAAAGCCATCTGCAAAGCTTGCAACTCTTGGTTAACTGCAAGACGCAAAGCTAAAAAATAAGGAGTAGCCGGATGAGTCCCTTTTTTTCGCCATCCGGTTTGTTTTATAATCAAATCAGCTAATTGCCGAGTACTAACTAATTTATTTTTTTTTCTCTCTATCACAAGTGATTGAACAATTTTATGAGCCTTACGAAGGCAACCATAAGAATAAAATAAATCAATTAACTCTTTTTTACTCCATGTGTTGACAATATCTCCAGCTGTCAAACTTTGTGTACAATCCATTCTCATATCTAAAGGTCCATCTTTATAAAAACTAAACCCACGATCTGACCGACCCAACTGAGGAGAACTCACCCCCAAATCCATAATAATCATATCAAAATTTATATTTTTTACAAACCTTGAAAAATGTTTATCCAATACAGCTGGTGCATTTTGAAAATTCCCATGCAATAAATATAAACGATCTTTTGGAAAATGATTTTTAATACCCCACTTTTTTTTGCCCCACTTTATTGCACTTAAGTCACAATCCATAGCCATTACCGACATATTAGGATTATTTTGTAAAACCGCTTGGGTATGCCCACCATAACCAAAAGTGGCATCCAACATCCATAATGGTGGCTCTTCTTTAATTGACTGAACGGGCATGAGCTTCAAAATCTCTTGCACTAAAATAGGCGTATGCCTTAATGAACTCATTTTTGGACTGGATCGTCTCAAAATCTCGACCACCTCAAGCCAAAGTTTTTACAAACTCCAAAACTTCTTTCGCATGACCAGGCACTTTTACCTTTCTCCACTCTTTAACGAGTTTCCCTTTTTTATCCAATACAAAAGTGCTTCTCTCTATACCAAATACTTTTTTGCCATACATGTTTTTTTCTTTGATTACATCAAAAAATCGACACAATACTTCTTCTGTATCACTAATCAAATCAAGTTTATAATTATATTTCTTTTTAAATTTGTCATGTGAAGACAAACTATCGCGAGATACACCCAACACTCGTGTATTAGCTGATTCAAACTTTCTAATTAAACCAGTAAAATCTTTTCCCTCTGCCGTGCAACCAGGTGTGTCATCTTTGGGATAAAAATACAAAACTATATTTTGCCCTTTTAAATTCTTAAGTTGTGTGATTGAACCACCTGTTACATCTAATTTTGTGTCTAAAATATTTATATCTGCATTCTGCACTGCTACCTCCTCTAAATAATAAATCCCATAACTACAACCCCTTAACTAACCCCTCCGCTAACTAAAATCTGCCCTAACTCAGCCAACTACCCTTTAATAACAATGTGTGTTAAAAATATAAAATAAGGGATTAAGGATTTGCATAAAGTTGTATATTTTTTATTGGAGGTAGTCAAATGTCTCAAGAGCAAATAACAGTTTTATTTACAGAGCAGATGGTGCAGAGGAAGGTTCGGGAGTTAGCTAATAAAATTAATCGAAGATTTAGAGGGCAGAGCCTGATAGTGATTGGTGTCTTAAAGGGAGGTTTTATTTTTTGTTCAGATTTAGTTCGCTTGTTAGAAGTTTCTGTGTTTTGTGATTTTTGCCGGGTATCTTCTTATGGTATGCGAGATACTCCTTCCGAAAAAATTCAGCTCATAGAAAATACTGCTTTAGATATTTCTAATAAAAATGTATTATTAGTAGAAGACATTGTAGATCGTGGAACAACTTTAAAGTTTTTATATTCAGTCTTAAAAAGCAAAAAGCCACATTCTTTAACTACAATGGCTTTAGTGGTTAAACCGCAGACAATTGCCAACCCTATCTCTATTGATTACATAGGATTTAGTGTTAAAAGATCCACATTTGTGGTGGGATATGGCATGGACTATCAGGAGCAATTTAGAAATTTACCCTACTTGGCAAAAGTTGATAGAAAGCCCTCACACGACTCCCACTGATTGCAGTTTTGCCCTCTTCGGTGGGTGTATTTTTGTCTTGCTTAAACCAAAAGTGACCGCCTTTTCCACTTTTACCCACTGAAAAACAAGAGTAATTATTTAATCCAAAATTTATTTAACCAAAAACTTTAGGCTTAAAGCTTTGTTTGTTCTTAATAATAACATCTCCTACTGCTTCTACTACAAAAAAACCCTCTCTCTCGGCTAACTTCTCCGCTTCGCGATTAGCTTTCAGTAAATAAGCAATTGAACCATAAATCACCATGTCTTTATACTCTGGCCAATGAGTCTTAAACTTCGAAATGCTTTTAATAAAATCTCTTACATCACAAGGCTCTAAAGTCGCTTTCACCTCTACAATAACAACCTCTGTGCCGTTAACAGCAATAATGTCGTATTCTAAATCCCCCTTCCGAGCATTTTCTACTACTCGGTTGATCTTCTTAATACCTCTTTCCTTAAGTTTTTGAACTAAAGACCCTTTTACTAAATTTTCACCCAACTTGCCCCAACGATGACCAGATTGACCAATAAACTTATTCAGCTCTTTGCTAGTTTCTTTAATTTGTGCTTCGGTTTCTCTGTGGCTGGCACGTAATTCCTCCATGCCCTTATCCCACTTTGCTCGCCTTTCTTTTTCTTCTTTACGGTACTCTGCCTCTGCTTTTTTACGCTCTGCTTCTGCCTTTTTACGCTCTATTTCTGCTTTTTTACGCTCCGCTTCTGCTTTTTTATGAATGGCGATTATTTCGTTTAAATCTTGCCGAAAGCTTTTCTCTAACGAACGAATATATGCTTCATGTTTTTCTACATCTTTTTTTGTATATTTTGCTTCATCTTTCATAGTTTTTTTCTCCCCCACATGGTTGTTATTATATGATATTTATTATGTTTTTTCAAGCTTAGGTTTTAACTGGCTTTTATCAACCTATGTTTTTTTAGCCTGTGTTTTACAACTGAGTTTTCATACCCTAGTTCTTATGCAAAAATGAGACCAAGATTATGTAAAAGTTGATTTTTTGAATTTTAAGATGTTAAATCTATTAGCTTAACTACATTCTCATTACTATTTTTTATTCTCATTACTATTTTTTACCGACCAAAAAAGTAAACCATATGAAAATAGCTAAAAAAATTATACATCTTGTACATCATGTACACCATCATCGGAGTAAAAAAAGAATCCGTGATTATGGGGAAGTTTTTACACCTAAAAAATATGTAAATCAAATATTAGATATGTTAGATCAATCTGTGTGGGCAGACTAAAAACCTATAGATTGATGAAAAACTATTTAAACATTTTAATATTAGTAAAGAAGAACAAAAATATATTAAGAGGCGAGTAGAAAAATGGACATCCTAAATTTAGTAATGTTATCATCTGTTAAGGAAATATAATAATGACTGAATTACAAAAATATTATGAGTTACAAAAAAACTCTACTAAACAGTATCACCAGTTTTTAAAAAAACTTTCCTGCAAAACAACCAGTAGAAAATTTTTTTCTCTTAAAAACGGTCAATGGGAATCAATACGAAAGACACTACATAACAATATTATTAATAAATACCTAACTTCTTACTCTTCTCAACCAACACCAACTTTATACTTTATATTAGGCTCTATTGGAGCTGGTAAAACATCCCTTAAAGATACTGTTGTTAAATCTTTAAAAAATAAAAACTTACTGTATATTAATTTTGACGATCTAAAATTGAAATTACCAGAATACAAAATTTTAAAAAAATTAAATCCTAAAAAAGCTGCTCAATTTGTACAATCGGAATCTTCTAAATTAGCCGGAACTTTATATAGAAAAGCTATTAAAAATAAGATAAATATTATTTATGAAAAAAACATTAGATTAAATAAAGAAGGTAAACTTCATATAGTATCTGAGATAAAAAGTGCGTTTCGAAAAGGATACAGTACATCTATTAATGTAGTGTTTTTAGATAGTTGGCAAGAAGCTTGGAAAAGAGTAAAGTTAAGATATGAAAAAATTGGAAGATATGTTCCCAAATTAGATGTGAAAAATACATTTAATGATTTATTTCCAAACTTAAATACCTTAATGAATGAAAATTTTAATACAGAATATTCAGTAAAATTATGGTATAATCAAATGCATACTGTGAATCCTGCTCAAAAGTACGAAGCTTATACAATTGGTTTTATTCGTTTTAAAAAAGAATTTACTAATAAAGGAACAGAAATGACTAATACAATACTGGATCAATTTCAACTGCCTGGTACATTTATTGGTCATTATGGTACAACCATTAATAATAAACCGAAAACTCAATTTAACTCTATTCTACATAAAGAAAGAGTGCATTTATTACCAAGATCCGTAAAAAAAAGTCTCTTTAAAATAGATATTTTTAAAAAAGATGAAGATTTTAAATAGAATATTTTAATAAAATATAGTTTAATGTAAACCAAAAGGGAGAAATAAAATGAGAACGAAAAACAATCAGCTTTCAAGAAAAGCTATCAAAAGGGCTTTTGGACCGCAATCTACTAAAGATATTATAAAAGCTGTAGAACAAGTAATACAAGATAAACAATTAAAAAAAGATATGGTTGCTTTTATTAAAGCAGCAGATGGTAAAAAGATCAAAAATACTTCAGGTGTTTAATCTAAATTAAATAAATCAACACATAAAAAAGGTAGGTGCGATAGCTTCAAAAGAGCAAGCGAAATGGTTAAAGCAAATGGATCATTCTGGGATGGTTGTTAAATAATCGTTTAGTCTTTAGTCACCTACCGCTTGTTGTTTGATTCGTTCCATTTTTAAATTTACTGGACCAATCTCCTGCTTTATTCACTCCTAAAATCTTGCTATTAAGATATCTTGAAAAATGAGCCGATCAAATAAAAAAAATAGTTTATTTTAAAAGTAAAGTTTTGTATATTTAAAAAATAATGAGAAATCAATACACATCAATACTTATTATAACACTATATAGTTTATTATTTAACTTTTCAAGTATAGCAGATCAAAAAGAAAAATCCAGGCAGAGCTATAAACAAGCGACAGAAGAGTTACCTGGAGCAATCAAAGAATTAACTGATATTATCAGCAAAGAGAATCAAGCCAGACGGGGTTTATCAGCTAATAATTTAGTCGAATTAAACAACATGCGTGCGACAGTTGCTTTTAAACAAAAACCAGACGGAAGTTTTTGCTCATTAGATGTAAGAGGTAATTCTAAGCTTACACCATCTTTTGTACAGTCAGCCCATCGCAAAGCCAGCTCACCAAAAAGTAGTGCACCTATTTGTAGTGAGAGTGAAAAAAAAGATTTTCAAAAAACAACTAAAAAATTAAACCTTAAAGGGGCAAAGGCACAAAAAACTATAGCAGCCATGATTAGTGGTGCAATAGTAGGAGGTCTTGCCAGTTGTATACTTGTTGGTCCATCGGTTGCACTGGGTAATTGGGCGATTAATAAGTTAGGGCTTCGAGTCGAAATTAGAAAAGACGAATTCAAAATTAAAACAGGCGAAGAAAACAATACAAAAATAAAAGGAGAAGAAGGGCATAAATTTAACATAGGTTCTAAAATAGGTGGTTTGGCTAATGATATAGTTGATAAGGTTGATGATACAGTTGATGATATAGTTGGTAATGATTCTAATGATCAAAAAACAGAGGCTCAAGCTCCATGTATAGATTGCACTAATAAAAAAAGAACAGAAGAGGAAAATTTAGACACTTTTAGAACTGTTGTTGCAGCAATTTTAGGTGGTGTGGTAGGAATTCGTACTAGGACACTCACTGGGGTAGTAGCTGGAATATCAGGTGCTATTTTTTGTGAAAATGGCGTAACCTATCTGCTTACCAAAGAAAAAATAGAAGATATTTAATATTATAAGTGGTTTTGTTTAGTCTTTGGTTTTCTGCAAAGGAGTAATAACCAAGTTTTATATTTTGTTGTGAAAATAAATAAGATAGCTGTATTTTTGTTTTACCTGATTCTTTTCTACCAGATGCCACTGTCACTGCTCCAATGGGATATAATTTAAGGGGATCAAGCCATTTTTGTTTTTTTATTTCAACACCAGCAGAGGTTTGATACAGCTAATATCTATTGTTTCTTTATTTAAAACTTTTTTTGTTATGGAAATAAGATATGGCAAAAGACACAGGTCTTTAATATTGCTAAGCGGAACAATATTTAAAGTACTTTACTTTGTATAAAAGAATCTACATTATCTTCCGCAGTTAAAGTTTTAAAAAGACATCGACCTACCATTATATCATCTACTGCAGTAAAAAAATCTTTTGCTTTATAGCTAAAATGATTATGGCATAGCTTTTTGGCAGCCACCAAACCTCTGTGCAATAAATCTTGTTTTAAATTTTTTTCTGTAAAACTGGCAATCAGTTTTGACTCATGCTCCTTGTTATCCCATATAATGTGATCCACCCATAGCACCAATAACTGCGATGCCGATAAATATTCTTCATCTGTCTTGTCTTTTTTAATCACAACTTGTATGTGACCTAAATGATCATCAAAAATAATATCATTTTCATAACATCTACACCGCATAACTAACGCCGTAATAGGCTTTTCATTAGCTATATAACGAGAAGATTGATGATTATTTATATCCTCAAAATTACCTTGTAAGCTACTGGTCCCGGTTGAATTAGCACTTATAGGAAAAACAAAGCAAACCAAAGTTAATAAAATTAAGTACCTCATAATATACCTTCTCATTATTATTTTTGACCTATTTAATACTCTATATATCATATATCAGCTTAAAATCAAATAGCTAAAGAAAAAAAAGAGAGCGGGGTTAGAAAATAATTTGAATTTTATAAATATTACACATTTGTAAAAAGTCCAGACAGGCTTGGTTTTCAATGGGGGAAACAGGCATTTATTTTGAAGATTGTTTATCTTTTAAAAGTATTTGATAAAGCTTATCAAAGCGGTTGTTTAAATTATCTATCTTCTGATCCAGTTTTTCAATCTTGTTATTTGTGCTTAATTGCAGATCGTCAATCTTCTTATTTGTATCTGTTATATGGTTAGATAAGTCACGGCGGATATATCGTATATCAAGCATTATATAAATCAGAATAACAAACATCATCACAGCCCAGATTGGAACAGCTGAATTGAAAGTATTTAAAATTGCTAATATTGTGTTCATTTAAAATCCTCTTTTTCTCTTTTCCTTTCTTCTATAAGAATATCATAACATACTCAAAACGGGTATTATTTATACTCCATAACACGATAATCTGCCAATCTCAAAGCTCTCAAACACTACTTAAAATGCAATTTTGACTCTCAAAACCGTTCAACAAGGTATCAACAAGGTAATCTTTTATTGCATTTACAATATAATGTAACACGATTAACTTCCTGATTTTTTTGATTTTTTCAGAGCTTGAATCAAATCTTCAGGATTTAAATCTTCAGGACTTAACTTAACAATCAGATCAGAATGACCCATTGGTCGCAACCACTTTTCTTGTTTCAGTGTAACTATCGCATTTTTTAAGTTTGCACCTACGAAGTTTGCACCTACGAGGTTTGCACCTCTTAAATCCGCACCTTGCAAATCTACCTCTGTGAACACAACCATTATTAAATTTGCAGCTATCAACTCTACACCTCGAAAATTCGCACCTTCTAATTTGACATTTACCAAATTTGCAACCGACAACTCTGCACCTACCAAATTCGCATATTTTAAGTTCGCACCTGTTAAGTTTGCACCTTCTAAATTCGCACCTACCAACTCTGCACCTTCTAAATTAGCACCTACCATGTTTGTACCTTCCAACTCTGCACCTACCAATTTCGCATTTTTGAAGTTTGCCCCTGCTAAGTTTGCACCTCTGAAGTTCACATTTGATAAATCTGCATCTTCAAATTTCGCACCTATCAAATTTGCAGCTACGAAGTTTGCACCTTCCAGATTCTTACCTTTAAAATCTGCACCTACAAAGTTCGCACCTGAAAAATCCTCACCCTGGGGGTCTTTGAATTGATCGTTACAATCAGCATTAGTAAAAAATCCACCACTTAATAAAAGTAGAACAATTATTAGTTTCATTGATAACTCCATTTTATTTATAATTTCTTTTTTTTAGTGTTTTTTTATAACAGAGAAAATTATACCAGAAAATATTTAATTAAATTATTGTAAATATTACAAAGCCCTATTATGGAGCAAATCAAAACTCAAACCCTCATCGAACACGCCCAACCTTGGGTGCTGTGGGACTATCATTGGTGAGAGAAGGATCCCACATCAGTAAAAAACCACATCAATAAAAAAATAGAACTTAGTTTAGCAGTCAACTAAACCCACTATAATTTACATTATGTAGTTAAAGAATTTTCCATTTGTCGATTAAGTAAACTCCATTGCTGATCACTTCCTTCTCCAGCACGCAAAATATCTGAAGCAATTTTTAAAAACTGATTTCTACTCTTTTCTAATAAAATAGGTTTCCTAAGCGAGGCTACACTAACACCATCTGACCAAGTTTGTTTAAAAAATAAAGACCAATTAAAACAATACCCAGGGTCTATTTTACCTCTAAACCCTGCGATGTGTTCGTGACCTAATACTCTGTTAGGGTCTGTTAAAGCTGGATATTTTTGCAATAGTTTTCGAACCACTAAAGTTAAAGCTCGATATTGCCATTTTGTATAGGGAAACAAATTACCATTTCTATTAACTAACTCGATACCAATAGAAAAATTGTTAAATTCTTGCCAGTGTTTCCATCGGCTGGGACCTGCATGCCAAGCCCTCAAGCATGGACCATCTAAACAAGGCACGCATTCATACACTGTTCCTTTTTCGTCAATTAGTAGATGAGCGGACGCTCGCTGATCAGGATTCTGAAAAATCTCCAAAGCTCCCTCTAAACTAACACAAGTATAGTGTAAAACCACAAACTCTACAGAAATTTCTACTGGATCATAATTGACACAAGAATATTGCCTGTTAATGACAAGTGACATATTTTTTACTATATTCCATATCAGCTTTTTATAACAAGCTATTATAACCAGCTGATTTGATAAAGGAGAATAAAATGTCTGAATTTCTATTTGAACTCAGTCTTTTTGGAGGAAAGGTGGCCATCATCTTGATCTTATTGGTCGGCTTAATGGCTATTATCGGCTCTGCACTCACTGAATACAAAAAAACAAAGAAAAAAAAACAACTAGAAATCGAAGATATCGGATCTGAACTCCAAAACTACCGATTAAAACTGCGACTTCACTGTCAACCACTAAAAAATATGAAAAAAGAAATCAAATCTGTCAAAAAAAAAGAAAAACAAAATTTACAAAAAGAAGCAAAAAATTGTGCATACATATTGGATTTTAAAGGGGATATTACAGCTTCTCAAGTGAAGTTTCTAAGAGAAGAAGTATCGGTCCTCATTAAATCAGCCAACCCTAAAAAAGACGAAATAGTGGTCCGTTTAACCAATCGTGGTGGTCTAGTATCAGCTCATGGATTAGCTGCCAGCCAATTACAAAGGCTCAGAGATCATGGATTTTACCTCACAGTTTGTGTGGACGAAGTAGCAGGCAGTGGAGGATACCTAATGGCCTGCACTGCAAATAAAATTTTATCTACCCCTTTTGCTATTATTGGCTCTATTGGCGTATTGGCTCAAATACCAAACTTTCATCGTTTATTACAAAAACAAAATGTGGACTTCGAAGAACACTCCGCTGGTCAATTTAAAAGAACTCTCACTCTCTTTGGAAAAAACACAGAAGAAAAAAGAGAAAAATTACGCAAACAGTTAGAAGAAATTCACGAGTCTTTTAAAAACTATGTTATCAAATACCGTCCTCATTTAGATCTATCTCAAATAGCTACAGGGGACCACTGGTTAGGAGAAAAAGCTAAAACATTAGGATTAGTAGACGAGTTATCCACCAGCGACGATTACATTTTATCTCTCTTAGAAAATAAAAAAGTTCTCCATATTCGCCTAAAAGAAAATGAACCAAAAGGTCTAATGCCTTGGCTTTCTAAAAAAGCTCAACAACCTGAACAATGGATAGACACTTTTTTAACACTTTTAAAAAAAATTATTCCTAAAAAATAAAAATTAGAACATTTAAATTTGTGAAGCAGGTGCCTGCTGACAACGAAAAAAGATTTTAGCTCGATCACCAAAAGATACCTCTTCTTTTATAGAAACTGTGCGACCCTCTAAATTAAAACGCACTCTTTCATCATCTATTTTTACCCGAACACTTTGTGGAAATGGAAAACAAGGCAAAGGAATGGCAGGTACTACTTCTAATTTATGAGCAATAGGACCTAATTGATTACTATAATCTCGAGAACAAATAGAGCCAATATGACCTTTGCTAATATTTCCATATTGAGATAACACGGATCGAGAAGGATTGGAAGCTTTTGCATAAATTCGCCCCGGAACACCACCACTTTGTTGTGCACATGATTGATCATTCGGTTTCACAATAATTGAATGAACAGCCACTGTAGAAAATTTTTGTTGCTGACTCACTTTTCGAAAAAAGGTTTCGGGATAATCATAATCCTCTAATGGTAAGAGTCTATTGTTAATATCATGATAACCTTTAGGGAGATGACCTCCATAACTTCGTTCATCTTCATCCGATACAATCACCACTAATAGTAAAGAATGAGACCGAAAAAACTGAGTATGAGCAGAATTATCTAAAGCCATGTTTAAAGCATAAATTCCTCGTTCATCACTTGTGTCTGCACTAACCCCTCTTTCAATCGCTTCTGTAAAAAGTCTAATATTAGTTTTATGAACTCGATTAGATTTTTCAGGATTAGATAAAAAATTCTCCCCATTACTAAATTCCACAAATTGCCCACGATCAGTTAGCCAATTGGTTGTAATAATAGCGATTTGATAATCTGCTCTTTTAATATCCGATAAAAATGGTTCAAACTGCTCGGCAATAGATTTTAATTCTTCTCGCATGGAACGAGAATAATCGATAACAAATAAAACATTAATCCTCCCAATACGAGTGTTAATCACTGTAGATGGTGTATAATTGCCGAGAGGACCACCACTCCGTTTATTTTCCAAATCTGCAACATCCGGTGATGCTGGGTCTAAACAACTGACCCCCTCAACTCCCGACTCATCTACACAATTAAACGAATTAATCCCACTAAAATTGACATCACTGCAACCTGTAATGTAAAACACCAAGCCAAATACAATAAAAGATAAAACTAATACAATTGTCTCTACACGCCAAACATTTTTTAACTTTACTAATGACCTCATTAAAATTCACCTCTACTTGCTTTATAATACGGAATATTTGAAAAAATAATTAAAAAAATAACAGTTAAAATCCTCTATAAATCGTATTATTCAGCATATACCTCTTCTCAAAAACCTCCCTAAACCCTATAAAAAGGAATATTTAAACAAAAACCTAACCTTTTGTCGTAAAATAAAACAAAATTATAATTGTATTTATATCCCCAACTCTGCTTAATTATAAAAAATACATAAATAAGGTCAAAAGTCTGTGACTAATTATTGCATAAATAATTATTGCATAATTGCAACATTACAATTTATACCTTAAAAAGGGAGGCTTTTATGAGAACTCAACAATCAGAACAAGAAAAAAAACAATTTCTTAAAGAACAAACTGAATGTCCAATATGCCAAGGTAGCCTAGATATATTTGTGGAATGTATTGACGCTTTTCATATTAAAGAAGAAGCCCGTTGCACACAATGTAGGGCTTTATCTCGAGTGGAAAATCACCAAATACATTAAACAAAGACCTTATATCTTTGCTCTTTCTACACACTAAGTGTCAATTTATAGACAATAACAGTGTAATAATTTTGACACTAAATAACCCCAAAGCGGGTAAAAATATCTTACAATGGTCACATTTCTGGCAATTTTTACACTAATTAAACCTTTCTAAACGATAAAAATCAAAAAATATTGACAAAAAAATAAAAATCAATTATAGAAAGCACAACCTCTAAAACTTAACAAAACAGCAACTAAGGGGGTAAAAGGAGCAAAAAAAGGATACAAAAAACTAATAGGCAACAAGATTAAGAGGCCGAATGTGGGGAAACTATAAATAAAATTATAGTTGAGATCACAAAATTAGAACATTAAGGAAGAGTCATGGTTACTGTAAACAAAGATAATTTTATATTTGAAGGGTTTCGCCCGTCTGATGAACTCAAAATTTACGGAAAAGAAATTTATAGTCGTGTAGAAGATAAAGCACCCAGTGAATCTACAAAAATCGCATTTATCAGTAAAACTCATAGAGGTTACGAAGGGTCTTTTCGTATTGCTTCTGCAGTAGGAGTTTTTAAAGCTAACTCCAAAAATTCTCAACCAAAACTTTTAATTGATGAACTCTATAAAAAAATGTCATTACAGATTTTAGCATGGAATAAAAATCGCGGTATTCAATTTCAAGAAAAGTAAACTCCAAATCTCATAAAGTGCCTGCATGAAACAACGGGAAAATCCGCTCTATAGCCTTTTATTTAATATAATAATCCCTGTCGTTATTTTAAATAAAGGACATTGGATCTTTAGCCACCATGCCGGAGTATCTGCCTTATTAGTCGCTTTAGCTTTTCCGTTATTATATGGTACTTATGATAAAGTAAAAAATAAAAGAAAAAACTGGATGTCTGCCTTAGGGTTATTAAATGTTTTAACAACTGGGGGGCTGGCCCTTTTTAAAATGCAAGGGATATGGTTTGCCATTAAAGAGGCTATGTTTCCACTTCTCTTAGGTGTTTTTGTTTATTTTTCTATTTATGCTAAAAAATCTTTTTTCGAATATATGATAGAACATGCTGGTCTCACTCAATGGACACAAATAGAAGAACTCACCAACCATTCTCTCAATTTAAAACAATCAATTAAAAAATTATTTAAACGGTCTACTGTCTTATTTTCTTCTTCTTTTTTTATCAGTGCAATTTTAAACTTTATATTAGCTCTCTACATTTTTAATGACTCTCAAATATCAACTACTGAAAATCCAGACATTCTTTTGAATAAAAAAATTGCCGACATGACATGGGTTGGTCTATTAGTGATTGGACTACCCATGACATTTTTTTCTGCCATTATTTTTTGGCGATTTCTTAAAAAACTCTCCCAACTCACCCAATTACCGATAGAAAAACTTTTAACAACTCCCTCAATTAAATCTTCTAAAAAAGATTTGTAAACCAAGAAGTTCTATCTATTTTCAACCTGCACACCAAAACGAAACTTTTCTAATTTCAACTAGTCCAAGCAAAGTTAGTATCCACCAACTCAATATTGGTAAATCCCTTACCGAATATTCTGCCATCCGATAAGGTGGCGGCCGGAATTGAACCGACATAAACGGATTTGCAGTCCGCCACCTAACCATTCGGTCACGCCACCACACTATCTTTCTATTTATAATATAAAAAACTTATAAGAACAAACTTAACTCAAGCAAAACAAGATCGATTTTTTAATTGGACAAAAGGAGTAAAACTAAGTTCTTTAGCTCTCTCAATATGAGGTGATTTAATAGTTTCACTTTCATCTAAATCTGCCAAAGTGCGAGCTGTCCTCCATACCGCTCTTTTTCTTCTTTTAGAAACGAGAGAAGAAGTTGTTTGAGTATTTTTTAAAAACTTATCAAAAAAGGGTTCTATCTCTCCAATAGAAAGCTCAGAGTTAGATTTGTTTTGCCCTCTTTTTTTTCGAAACATAACTGCTTTTTGAATTTTTAAATCAATACTTTTTAAAGAAACACATAAATCTCCTTTCCATCGAGGAGAAAAAGCTAAAATATCAAACCGATCTAACATGGGACCGCTTAAACGATCTAAACGAGATAAGCATCGCCTCAAAGAATAAGAACATTTTGCAGATGCACCAGGTACTAAATCTCCACAAGGGCATAAGTTAGTAGCAGATACTAATATAAACCGAGCCGGAAACACCTCACTACAACCAGAACGCACAACTCGAATTTCTCCTCTTTCCATCGGCTCTCTTAAAGCCTCTTGTACTTTAGAGTGAAACTCTAAATACTCATCCATAAATAAAATCCCCCCATGAGCTTTAGTAATTTCTCCAGTAAATAAAGGATACCCTCCCCCAATCATAGATAAAGCCGTAGTCGTATGATGAGGACTAACAAACGGTCGCCATTTTAAATCACCCCCTGTTCGAGACCAAATTTTTCGGGATGTTGCAAATAAAGATAACTCTGGAGGAGGAAGTATATACTTCAAATGCTCTGCTAAAGTGCTTTTCCCCGAACCCGCCTCGCCTGCTAATAAAATAGGTTGCTCCCCAGCTCCAATCACTGCCATCAGTTCTGCCGCCCCTTTAGAAAAAGAGATTTTTGGCAAATTTGGCTTTTGTAATAATTTTTCTAAAGATTCAACTGGCACAGGCACCGGACGAATTAACTCTTTTAAACTGCCCACCTGAAATAAAGGACATAAATAATTAGTCTTATTGGTCTGACCAGTTAATATCCCCTCTTTAATAATTGGTAAGTTTTCCCAATCATTAGGAATAGAAATTTTTCCGTTTAAAGATAACTCCCCATACACATAAAAAGGAGATTGTAAAACATCCGGAGGAGCTAACTGACCTGTTTTCCACAACAAAGCACACGCAATTGCCAAATCTAAACCCTGAGAACTTTTCTTCAAATAAGCCGGACGAAGATTGATAATCACTTGACGAGTCCGAGGCCATTCAAACCCTTGATGACAAATAGCTGATTTAATTCTTTGAATACTCTCCTTAATCATGACATCTGGAAGCCCCGTAAACTGCACTTGAGGTAAACCCGGAACTAAACTCAACTCAACTTCTACAGTCACCGTTCGACTACCATCTTGAGCAAAAGAAAACACTCTCATAGTTGATTCCTCCATCTTATGTGTTATTAGTTATTTCCTCTCGATCTCTACCTATAGAAAAATCCAGACCACAAAAAAACCCGATAAAAAGCCAGTTTAAAATTCTAAAAATTCTAAATCCGAATAATATCTAAAAAATCCTGAATTATTCGAACATATCGATTCTTATATTTTTATTGATCTGGGTTTTGGATTTCTTGCAAAGTGGGAAGCTTAGAAACTGAAGAAAGATTAAAAAAATTTGCCCGGTTACCCTTAATACGAGCTAAATAACGAGAACCTGTGTCTATTTTAATTTCCACAGAAGATAAAAATAAATCTAAAAAGTAAAGTTTAGATTTTAAATCCTCATCAGCTAAAATTTCTAAACCTATATCATAATGATTAAAAAATAACCCTCGCCGATTAGTAAAAGCTTTTCTACCTAAGTCCAAAGCCACTATCCCTCGAGTTTTCACCTGAAATGAATCTTTCCCGCTTCCAAGCGATAAGTCAGAAACCGATACCACATCTTTTTTTATAGTTCCATTAGAAGATAACTTCCCCCAATGAAAAGTGGGAAGGCTAATAGTTCCAATTGTTCCCGGAAAAGTATAAGATAAAGCTTGCACATGAAGATCTTTACCACTCATATTCCAAAATCCACTCGCTCGAGGACTTCCCGTTACACTCCAAGCAATTTCCATATTCCAATCAATAACACCCGACACCTTAGAAAATAAGGGCCAAGAAGTTCGTAAAACAGAAGGATTAAACTGAACCGTTTGCAAACCAAAAAAAACACCCGACCCCAACTTTCCTCGATTTATTTTTCTAAAAATTAAAACCAGTTCATTTGTTTTCCATTTAAAAATAAATACCCCTCCCGGTTTTAAACTCAATAAAGCTCGATAAGAAGGTTGAACCCTAATTTGATTAACTTTTAAATAATGCCCACGAGAAAACTGAATCCGTGGCTTATCAAAAACCAAAGAAGGACCAAATAAACTAAAATAAAATTTATTATAACTTAAATGAATATTTGGATCCATGCTCCTCAAAGTCTTATTTAATAAAACAGAAACCGCTGAATCATAAGGAAACCGAATAAGAAAAAAAAACCCAATCAGAAGAACAAAAACTATCCATTTCCCCTTATGCACTCTAAAAAATCCAATTACCAACCCCAGATATTTTGTGATCACAGAAATCATCGCACAACCTTTACCTTATCTGAATAAACAAAAAAGCCAACCGTGTAAGAAACATCAAAGTAGTTTTCTTTTTTTTGATTTTCTTTAACCTGTAAACCTAATAACTTAAAATGAGAAGATAATCTCTCTAACCGACGACCAAATTGTACAGATTCTTTTAAGTTTAAATGGTTCATTTTAACTACAATTAATTTTGGCTTTGGTAGTAAAAAATCACCTGCCATGTTTAATTTTGTCAACTTTGCATCTTTAACAGAAGATATTTCTTTAACAGATGTAATTTGATTCTTCATAATTGGCCAAAAAGACATACGATGCTCAACAAAATTAGCTAAACGACCCGACTGAGGAGATGGTAAAACTGACTGGCTTTTTAAAGCAGAAGACATAATATTTATCTGTTGAATGAGTTGTTTTTTATCTTTAAAAGTTTGAATATTTTGCCAAGAAGAAAATAAAAAAGAAAGTGGATAAAACAAAAAACATCCACATACAAAAATAATTAAACTAATGTGAATAATTTTTCTATATGTGAATCTTAAGCTGGCATATTTTTCTTTAACCAAATGCCAAATAACACTATTGATAATCGTATCGTAAACTTTCTCGCATAGATCAATGAAAGCCGATTTTAAATAGGACCAATTCAAAGTGGTTACCCTCCCCTTTTTTTAATTTCTGGACGCTCTTCATCGCCACCACCTTCACGACGAATAAAAGAATAAGCAAAAGATACTACAGCAGATGATTTATTTTTCTCTTTTTGAGTAGTTAAATTATCTGGACGATCAGACAATGGCAAAGATTTAAAAGTTCCTTTTTGAGCAACAACTTGTAAGTTGTTTTCTAATTTCTTTAAATAAGAATTAGAAATAGCTCCAGAAATTTGGATATTTTTATTTTTAACGACTAATGTTTTGATTTTTAAATTCCAAGATGGTTTTTTTCTAATCACAATGCTGATGTCTTTCATGCTATCTAAGGCAGATGGAATACCCGAAAGAACAGAGGTTAATTGAGTGTTTTTAATTAAATGTTTCTTTTTATTTAAAAAAGAAGAAACTTTAGATGATGTTACAAGACCACGCCTAAACTGCATAATTCGCCTAGCATTTTTTTCGAAAACTTGATGGATGTGCGTAGATAATTTTTGCGATTGTCGATCTCTTATATAAGTATAACAAAAAAATAAAAGAAAACACACCCCACCCGTTACTAACAACTGCCGACCTCGAGTGGACAGCAAACCAGACAAGTTAAATTTAACCGCAAATTCCTCTCTTAAAAAGTTGATCGCTGGACGACGAATTCCCTTCAACCCTTCCATAGCTGCACCTAAAGCCGTTATGAAATTATTTTGATGTTGCTCATTATTTCTAAAATTCCATGATGCAAAACTAATTGCTTGCTCTGCTCGAACAACCGGAATATTCCATTTTAGGGACAAAAAAGCTTGAAGATTCCTAACTTGTGCACCTCCACCACAAATTATAATTTTTTTACATTGCCAGTTTATCTCTCCATCTAATTGCAAAAATAATAAATTAACTTTATGAATTAAATGCTCAAATTCCTCTTGAATTAAACCAGAAAAAGCAATTTGACTCCCTGTATAACCTCTCTTGCTAGTTAAAACAAAAGCCTTCTCACAGAATTGATCTTGAGCCGCAGAAAACGAGATTTCATACTTAAGAGCAATCCTTTTAATACAATAAGAAACTCCCCACTCAAAATGATAAACATTATGCAAACAATTATTATTAAATACAAATGCTACACTGTATGCATGACCAAGTTTTAAATAAATTTCGCAAGGAGTTTTCTGAGTAGCAGAAGATGAAGTAGTATCTTGAGAAGTTTTTTCGGGAGTATCTTGTTTTTTGGAAAGAAATCGAGCTTCTCGTTTTTCTTCAAATAAATTAGCAAAAGCAGATGCTGAACAAGTAAAAATAAAAGGCTCTATACCAACTGATTCCATTTGATGAAGAAGGTTTAAAATTTTTTCTCGAAAAAGAGAAAATACCAATATATCTGTTTTATTTTCCGTAGATTTAATGATTTTAAAATCAGAAATCAACTTTTTGTAATCAAATAAAGACTGATCTTCCATTTCAAACGGAAGACTTTTAGTAATTTTATACCTTTCTTTAAAAGGAAAAGTCAGACGACAAGTGCTAATCTCATTTTGAGGAAAACAAAAAATGTATTTTACTTCCTGATTTTTATATAAATCTTTTAATGTTTTTAAATGGCCAACTATTAAAAGATCCCTCTTTTCTTTATCTGCTGAAGATGGAAAAGAAAAAAAATGAGTATCTAAAACAGTAAAACTCCGACCAGTGGTTTTAATAGCTACTGCTTTAAATGCAAAAACACTTAAATCAATTCCGATAAAAATCACACCCTACCCCCATACTTTTTTTACAATTACTAAAAGAATATCTCTTTAATAACTTTCTTTCCAGTAAATTATCATCGGTTTTAAAGGGCTAGTAACTTTATTTCTAACCATATCACTTTCATCATTCGAATCGCTTAAGTTTGGCTGTTTATGTGGTTTTTTGACACCTTTTTTTATCTTCTGAAGACCTAAATCTTTTGTAGAAAAATTATTAAAATGATGCGATAAAGCTGGCATATCTACATAAATCACTGTGATTGTCCTCTGACTTCTGCCAGCAAACCCCCGACTAATAATCTTAAAATTATGTGGAGCGTCAAAAATCAGATGAGATATTTTCTGAAAGTTAGATAAAGAAGATGATTGTTTGTTAAGATTATCGGATGGTTTTTTTTTATTTTCAGAGTTGAGCTGAGAATCCAATAATTCGTCTTTTAAGAGATATAAATTCTTTTTTTCTAAAAATTCAGCAAATGTATTTTTTGTAAAAACAACTGAATTTACAAATGGAGTAGTATTTTCTGCAATTTCTTGAGCAACTTCCTCGGGAAACTGATCAGATAAAGCTTGTATAACCGGATAGGGAGCTGTGTTAATATTTAAACCCTTCTCTCCAATAATCGTAATAAAAGGTTCTATAGCCCGATATAAAGCATCGGTCATGCCTGCGATCATACGCAATTCTTGCTTGCTAATAAGAGAACGATTAAAAGGTTTTAAAGAAAATCCCTCCTGATACACACTACTTTCTGGCAAAGAACTATTCTCAAAAGGTCCATTCGAAATATTAGAATCTGAATCTATCCAATCTTTAATATTATTTAAAATTTCAGATATTTTTGTTTTATTCAACTCTTTTAAATCTTTTTTTTCTTTTTGCAGATTCAAAATCAACCAATATAACATCTCATAAGTCCACTGCCGAATAGAACGCACTGGTGAAGCTAAATCGTTAATGTCTATTAAACCTCCAGTTGAAATAAGAGTCGTTTGATATCGAGCCTTCATAAAAGAAGACTTAACTAAAGAGGTTTTATCTTTTGAAGTACTTTCTTTCGAAGAATCTTCATCCATCACAGGAGGCCATTGAAATGGAATTTTCCATATCATATCCAAATAGGTTCGAAAAGAAGAAATATGGTTTTTATGTGATTGATTTAAGTAATTACTTAATTTATTATAAGTTTTGATTCTTAATAAGCTTATCTCCAAACCCGCTTTAGCCGCATAATAAGCTTTTAAGGTGTTTAATTCTGCATTTGCTGAACGGTGTTCTACCTGAGTTTCAAAAACAGTCTCTTGAACTAATAAAACAATAAATAATAAAGCAGATATAACCATCATAATCGCTACACCTTTTTGTCGACTGACTCCACCTAAAGGATGATACGGTAATATATATGTTATTACTTTTTGTAACCTATCAATATTTTTTCGATTTAATATTTTTTTCTTCATTTTTGATTCATAAGCCTTAAAGAAATTAACCGATGGTGAATAGGAAACATCCATTCTTCTTTCACCCACTGTTTTTTATTATTCTGAAATTCTAAAACAAATTTAACAGCTACCGGGAGAGCCTTATCTAACCAAGAATCCTTCCACTGATTATCAAAAATATTAAAATAAAACACTTTAAAAGTTTTAATATTTTTTAACAAAACAACTGAATTTATTGGATCTGAATTAGAAAAATCTCTCCCTAAAAACATATCCCTCCACAAGCATGGCAAAGAACTTTCTTCGCAAGGCTGAATATGATACCTAATTTGATTCTCATCTCCAGCCAACTCACCTTCTGCAGTTCTAACATACGACAAAGAAAAAAAACGAACCTCATTAGGTTTTCCAAGAAACACATCTTGGTTGACAGGTAAAAGCAAAGCATCTGATACCTTCTGGCAATTTTTATCATAATCTGGTAAAACAGTTGGTAGTGAATCTGGATGATGAGTTAATTCGTTATTCTTTAGATTTTCTTCTATTTTGAGATCTCCGTCTAATGGTTTTTTGTTGCATTTTTTATTATTTTGAGTTCTATCTGGTGTTAAACGAGCTTTTTCATCCAAAAGATGATTAATATCTTTAGGTTTTATAAGTAATAAGTTTCTAAAATCTTTTCTAAAAACCTGCACAATAGATCGATTAAGACGCATAGAATGAGTATGGCGAGTCACTTTTTGTCTATACTGAACATTAAAAGCAACAACTCGCATCAAATACAAGGCAATAACTGAAAATAAAGTCATAGCAATTACAACTTCCAACAAAGTCATGCCTTGTTGATTTTTTATTTTACTTCCCCATAGAAAATTGTATTTCATTAGTGTAATCCACAATATAAGTTGTTAGAGAATAAGAATGTTTAGATTTATCTTTCTTATAATAAATAGTTAATCGGGCTTCTCGTACAGATTGAGATAAAAATGTTGTAATTGTCTGAGCTACATAAAAAACCATTTCGTTGGTATTATTGCCAAACTGCTTGATCATATTTTCTGACGGAGGTAATTGCAGAGGTTGTGTTCTGACACTCCAAGAAAAATCTTTTTCATTCTCAAAACTTCCATTTTGTTCTTCTGGAATTGACTGAAAGTTTTGTCCACTCCATTCTAATTCTAATTCAGTTATTTTTTGTTCTAACAATTGAACAGCTTTATGATAATAATGAGCTTTCCCCGTTCTCTGTCGATTTCCAAATTTCATTTTAGAAACAATAACCACTGCTCCCGATAAAATCATCAAGGCAATCACCATTTCGATCAAAGTGAATCCTCTAAATTTTTTGGAACTCATTGTTTAAAATCCTGCCAATTTTTATTTGTAGAAAAAATATTTAAACTCCCATTTAAACGGTCAATCAATACAGACCAGTATTGCTTTTTTCCTTTAATTTTTAAAAGGATTTTATCAAACTGCCCTTCTGGAAAATAATACACATAAGACTTACCAGACAAAACTGGTACTTGCTTTTTGTGGTTATTGATCGATAAACTCTCAAAAAAGAGACCATCTGGAAGTGTTTGAACATTTTTAAAAAAAGTATCGTCCTTAACAAAATTGGAATCAAAAGTGCCATTTAAAGAAGAAGCCTTTTCTACCCACCAAGAGCTGTCTTTTTTTCCGATAACAATGACCCAACGATACACCCTCCCTGTCAAATGTGCATGGCTATCCAACTTCCGATTTAAAGCTTTTATCTGCCGAAAACTTTGTTGAATAACATTTTTTTTTTTATTAATAAAAGACGGGAACCCAATAACAAAAAAACCGGCTAGCAGAGCCATCACAACTACCATTTCCAACAAAGTCATGCCTCGTTGAAAGTTCATATCTCCTGAGAAGAAATATCCGCCGCTACACCTTCACCACCTTCACCACCGCCTTTACCCAAACTTATAATTTCATACTTATTATTAGATGGATCATATTGGTAAATAAAATTATTGTTCCACGGATCTTTAGGAATTTTACCATTCTTTAAATAAGGCTCTGGTCCCCAAGCTTCACATCGATCGGGAGGTAAAACTAAAGCTGAAAAACCTTCTTCAGTCGAAGGATAATAAGAACAATCTAAATAAAAAGTATCAAACGCCTCCGAAAGATGAGTAATTAATATCTTAGCTTGCTTGACCTTCGCTTTATCTAACTGAGCCATATACTTTGTAATACCTAAAGCAGCAATTCCAGCAATAATAGTAAGCACCACTAAAATCTCTACAAAAGTCATCCCTCGATGATCGACAAAAGCTTTTCTCGTAAAAAATGACCTAATCTTTAACATTTTTAAAAACATTCTAAATTTTTAACCTTTCTGCAAGTTTTTATTTAAGTTTTTCTCTCAATTTTTATTGAAGATAATTACTTAACTCACACTACACAAGTCACACAGCGTAAAATAAAGAAATTTTTAAGATTATCTAAACTATTATTCTAATATCATAATAAATTGTGTTCTATTGGCAAGGTTTTTTTTAAGAAGAAAACACTTTTTTACAAGTATCCGCTTTAGAAGTGCTTTTTTTATCATCTATTAACGCTTGATTTAACTTCTGGAAAGCTAACTGTGACCAATTGCGAACTACCGAACTTTCATCTTGAGTAGCTAATCTTGATAGAGCAGAAAGTACTTCAGAATTAGATGTTGGTTTTTGTTCTAAAATATAGATAACAGCTAACCGATTGTCTTCAAAAGGATCTGATAATGCTTTAATTAAACTATATAAAACTGTATCCTCAATGGATTTGTAAGAGTGATAAATTTTACCCAAAACCCGAATTGCTAAACGACGCACATGTTGATTTGTATCATATAAGACGGCTGTACTGAGGGCAATTTGCAAAACCTCCAGTGGAAGAATTTGTTGATTCATAACAGCTTGTATAGATTCCATACGCAAATCAAGTTCTGAGGACGACATAATATTTTTTCCTATAACTTGTGCTGTCAAGGGATTAGATAATGCCCCTTTGTTTCCCAAAACTCGTGTAGCAAAAATTTGAACATCCTTATGATTATCCGAATTTAAAAGCATATTACGGATCATTCGATGAATTACACGCCGATCAATATAAGGCTCCAAAGCTCGCACAGCTTCTACTCGATTTTGTGCCACTGTGCTGTTTAAAGATTTTACTAATTGTTGAATTTTTTGATCTTCTTCAACATTCAGTGTGTTCAAAAAAGAGTACCCCGTTATTTGTCTATAAAGATCTGCTGAAGTTAGTCGAATATAACGATTATCCGAATACACCAAAATTTTTAAACTATTTGTTAATTCTATTAAAGATTTTGAAAGATTGGAATCATTAAGAGGTAAAAGAGTGATTCTTTCTGACAAACTTTTTAAAGCAAAGATTTGAACTTTTTGATCCGAATCCGATAAAGCTTTTGAAAAAGATTTAATCATAGACCAGTGAGTAAACCCACTCATTTCCAAAGCCATTAAAGTGACTAATCGGACATCTGAATCGGAATCCCATAATAATAGAGAAATTCTTTTATTCAAAAGGCGGGTATGTGGACCTATATAGTTGATCATCTGAAACACTGCTCGCTCACGCACGCGAGGATTGGGATGATCTAAACGATCACTTAATTTTTTGATTAAATCCTCGTTATAAGATTTTTTAGATTTATAAAACTTTTTAGCAAAAGGATATTGTAACTTGTGGAAACCGGAAGATAGTTTTTTCTTAAAAAGAGAAAAATTAGAAAAACGCGAAGATAATAGATTTTTTTTAGAAAAAAAACCATTACCTCCTGTATCCGACCAAGAGAGACCAGAATACCCAAAAACAATCAATAAAAAGAAAAATCGAATCATAATTTGCATATTCTTATCATGTTTTTACACCTAAACACAAAATTAATCGGGTAGTTTTAAGCTACTTATTTAAAAAATGGAATGTTTCTTAAAGCTATTTGTAATTTTTACAACACTTTAGAAAAAAAATCCATTAAGGCGTCTATCAACTCCCTTATAGTATTCCACAAAACCACCAAGTGAATAAAGCCAATTAAGAAGTATATGCCGTTTATTTTTAATGGCTTTTAATCCCTGTTTATAGTAAGCTGTCGCTCTATCCTACCTAGATGAGTTTTAGTTAAAAACCTTAAAGTCCGCATCACCTTTTATTCAGAAACTCCCATATTTTATTTTGTTTAATAAAAAGCTCTAAAAAACCCTTTTTTATCAGCCGACAAGCGATATTGATTGACTGATTATATCAGGTCGTGGAGTATGAAAACAAGCTCTTTTGAGTATGTTATGATTAGAAGGTGAGGGGATTTTAAATGAACACATTATTAGCAATTTTAACTACTTTCAATTCAGCTGTTCCAATCTGGGCTGTAGCGATGCTTGTTATTCTGATTTTTATCGTGATTGATATGCGATATATCCGCCGTGACTTATCTAATCACATAACAGAAACAAATAAGAAGATTGAAAAACTGGATAAGAAGATTGAGGATACAAAAAAAGAATTACAATCAGATATAAAAGAGATTAGGCAAGATATTAAAGAATTGCTTAAAAGAAAATAAATGCCTGTTTCCCCGACTGAAAAACAAGCTTGTTTAAATGCCAATCAAAACTCACATATCCATATCGAGAAGAGCTGAAAATAGAGCTAATTTAGCCAAAAATAAGCGTTCAATCCTGGTGACTTTGGGTTAACTCTTTTTCACCACCTCAAACTAAAAGGCTAATAAAAAATTCCCAATATCTGTTGAATGCGTCCAATAAGTGGTTTAAATGGCTCTATTCTAAAAAAAAACTGGACTTTTAATTGGATTCTAATCTTTTTTGAATAGCCAACCGATAAATAAGGTAGTATTTAACTTAATAGAAGATAGAGGATATTTAATTGCTATGCTTATTGATAGTCTTTACAGTATCCATCTGGGATTTTTATCTATCTCAAATTTATTTTATATCTTCAGTTGTATTTCGGATAAATAGAACTTGAAAGACATACTTTTGTTAACATTATTTTTTTTTGGAGCTGGGGAGAATGTTAATCAGAAAGATGAACTCACGGAGGCTGGGACTATATGTAATAGCCCAGAATGTCAATCAGCAGACCAATTATCTAACAGAGATTTGTTAGGTTTATTAAAAATGCGAAAAGCACTTCTTTCAATCGACAAAAGAAAGAATGATACATGTGTCTATTATAATAAAAGGTATAGATTTTACTCGGAGAAAGAGAAATATGTTTTACCTTGGGATAAGTACCCTTGGGAGGTTTGTTTAGAAGAATCTAATTTAACAGATAAAAAGAAAGAAGGGGTACGGCAGGCTATGAACATTTGGAACGAAGGCTATAAAAAGTATGCAAAAAAACGAGCAAATAAAATACCTCAATTAAAAGATCATAAAGTTTTATTTGTTGAGAGGTGTAAAAATAAAGATAAAAATAAGGATAAAAGTCCTATTGCAAAGAGTATATCTATTAAAGAAATTGCTGATTTAGGGAAGGATTCTGGTGGAGAAACATTTTTGGGTGCTTGGACTAGAAGAAAAATAATATATCTGGATAAAAAAGATTGTAAATGGTCCTTAGGCTTTTCTGGAGAGATTGAAGTTGAGAAGAATAAAGAAGTATGGGAAGGTAGCCATCACCGTTTTATAAATACTATGTTACATGAGTTTGGGCATTCCTTAGGCATAAGTCACCTTCCCCCATGGTCGGAGGATTCACCAGAAAATACACTTATTATGTTTGATGCAGGAGAAAAAGTAATTAAAATACCTTGTGATAAATATAAGCAAATTTGCGAGCTTAAAGATGTTGATTTTGACGCTTTTTTAAAGAATTTTAAGTTTTCTGGTAGTGGACAAAATATGAGCAAAAAAAATGATCAAATTTGAAAGGATAAAAAGACGGGGGGAAAGGATTTTAAACTTAAAAAAACCTTAAAATCCGCACCCAATCCCCCGATAAGTGAATTGTGAAAAAGGTAATAAATGTAAAGCTTTTGCAGATTAGCTAATATAACCAATGGAGGTGCCTTTATGAAGGTATTACTATTTTTAATAGTGTTAAGTTTTAGTCATATTATAAGTGCTAACCAAAAGGGTACTAATTTAGTCGAATTAAACAACATGCGTGCGACAGTTGCTCTTAAAAGAAAACCAGACGGAAGTTTTTGCCAATTGGATGTAAGAGGTAACTCTAAGCTTACACCTTCTTTTGTGAAGTCAGCTCATCGTAAAGCCAGTGCACCAAAAAGTAATGCTCCTATTTGCAGTGAGAGTGATATAAAAGCTTTTCAAAAGGGGGCTAAAAAATTAAACCTTAAAGGAGCAAAAGGGCAAAAAACCAGTGTAGGAGCTTTACTTGGTACATTAGCAAAGTCAGCTGGTGTGGGTTGTGTGTTTGGTGCAGGTATATCTTGGGTTGCTGATATGTGGAAGGGTAACTCTAACGACGAAAAAACAGAAGCTCGAAGCTCATGTATAGATTGTGCTAATCAAAGCACTGAAGAAGAAAAGGAAGTAAAAGATTTAAAAGCCACTAATCGTTTAATAATGGGTGGTGGTGCAGTAACAGGCGGTCTTGTAGGACTAAAACCCCCTTCACCCGTAGATATTGCAAGAGAAGTACACCGTGAAAATATATTAAACAATATAGTAGAAACTGGGGTAAAATCTGATAGAGTGCAGAATAAATTAAAACAGCTAGCATCACAGATTAGTGATGGAGAATTAAAGATGAATGAATTAAGCAAACAAATTAGTGAATTAGAAAGGAATAATAGCCTAATAGATAAAAGTCCCCATGAAAAGCAACTAAAATTGTATAAAGAACAGAGACTTGAAATAAGAGGTAAAGTTGCTGATTTTAACTCTAGAAAAGATTTTTGGACTAAAATATATAATATACATAAGTTAAACACAGCACCTCTTGGAACAAGAGATTTAAGACGAATATTAATAATGTCAGAGGTAATGAATGATCAAGTTATACAGCAAGTAGATGATATTCCAAGAGAGAAATTACTGCAAGATATAAAAACTAACCCCGAAGTTAAGGAACGAATTCTAAGAACCAAAAGCCCTACTAGCCATTTGGGCAAGTTAGTTTCTGGAATAGTTGGTGGAGTGGCAGGTGCTATTGTGTGTGAAGACGGCACAACCTACCTTCTTAGCAAAGAAAAGATAGAAGATATTTAATGTGGGAATTGGACTTCCCGCCACGCTCTTTTTTTTTACAAGTGGATAATTTTACTATATTTATTTTTTTTGACATGAGCTTGATAAATAGAGTATTATTTATCTAAAATTTTGTCCTTAATAAGGAGGTAATTATGAAAAACTTAATTTTAACTGTAATACTATATGGTCTACTTTTTAACTTTTATAGTGTGGCATCACCTTGTAATACAGAAAACTATACAGTTGGCTTACATTATTCTCATTTTTGGGATTTGCCTAATGTAGTTGTTATGGCATGTACCTGTATGGAAGATGATCTTATCCTTGATGATGATATGGGTAGGATACGGGTAGTTGGAAAAAATAGCCGTTCAATTAGAAAGAATGCATTGTTTGGTTGTCAGGCTTTTTTTGGCAATGATTATACTGAATTTTACTTAACTGCTTGTACTACACCTACTATTGTTGATCCGAATGATAATACTTCAAATCTCCCCTCATTGGGGGTTATTACAGCTGGTCGAACTCTCTCTTTCCATGAGTATCGAGATAGAGAGTGTAATTAAATTTGACCAATGGGCAATCTTAGGCTAAAAAGAATGCACTTTTGAGTATGGTATGATTAGAGAGTGAGGGGATTATGAATAATATCAAAGAATTATTAAAAGAGTGGGGGTCAATTGTCTTCACTTGGTTAGTTAGCTTAGGAATTATTTTAAGTATTTTTCAATGGATAATAAAAAAAGAAGTGGCTGTAATAAAAGCAGAAATTACAACATCAGAACAAAGGATTAAAACCGAAATTGCACTTATAGATCAAAGCATTAAAACCGAAATTGCACTTATAGATCAGAGTATTAAAACAATAAAAGAGAATGATCTAAAGCACATAACAGACGATATAAAAGAAGTCAGACAAGATATAAAAAGTTTACTTAAAAGAAAATAAATGAGTCGACAAAATAGAATAAACACAAACGATAGAAGACTTTTAGAGTTTGAAAATAGAGATAAATTTATCACTCAAGCGATCAGTTTGTGTATAAATTGCTATTCAAAAAACATACGAACTGAATTAAAAAATACAAAACAAAAACTCTGTGAGAAGTGTTTAAAAAGTAAGGATTAAGCAATATTATTTCACGATCTAAAAGCTGTAAGAGTGTAAAAAATACAGGTTTTTTATTTATTTTTTTGGTTTTTTTATTTTTTTTAGGTCAGAATTGGCAAGGTGCGAATTTAAAAGATGTGAATTTTAAAGGTGCAGATTTGAGAGGTGCACATTTTGAAGGGGCAGATTTGAGAGGTGCAAAATTGGAAGATGCGGATTTGGGAGAGGCACACTTTTGGCGTGCAATTGTTTCACCGGAACAAGCAAGATTTTTAAGACAAAATGGTCATTCTACTTACCTAGTGAATATCCAGTAGGTAAATTATTCTAAATGATGTCTGTTGGGTAAGCGAACATGAACATAAGGCAGACTTCTTTTGTGATTAAAATTGACCGATAGAGGAGTTTTAGGTTAAAAAGAATGCACTTTTGAGTATGGTATAATTAGAGAGTGAGGGGATTATGGAAAAAACAAAAATTATTGGAGCTTGGGTTGGGATAATTTTCGGTATTGTTTCCACTATAGCTTTATTTTTGACTGGATTAAGCTGGGTTATTGGAATACATATAAACCCTATCAATGATAAACTTGATAACTTAATAAATAACGATATTAAGCACATAACAGACGATATAAAAGAGTTAAACAACCGCTTTGATAAAATGAACGGACGCTTTGATAAGCTATATCAAATACTTTTAAAGGATAAACAAAACTCAAAATAAACACCTGTTTCCCCGACTGAAAAACAAGCTTGTTTGATTGGCCAATCAAAACCCACAATCAAGTCTGTCAGCGGATGAGTGAGTGTGGATTTATTAGGCATAAAAACAAATTTTTAATCTCTGAAAATCAATCTGATAAGGGCTTTAAAAATCCAACTTTTTTATATCAGTGTGGATTAGTAGTGAGTAAATTATCCGAGCTTGAGAACGCTAATCAATCTGGAGTTATTCCACTAAAAGAGATTTACTATAAAGAAGTAAAATCTAAGTTTTCTTAGTTTTTTATTATTAGGTTTATAAATATATTGTTTATAATTTAAAAGACCACATAATTTAGCAATCGCAAAAAACCCTCAACTTAACAAAGTAAAAAAGTATTGCTTTCATGCTTCATAACTCTTGTTTTAAGAAATTTGATTATACATTTCCAGTAGAGGAACCATAACAGAAAAAATCACTAAAGCAACTACTCCCCCCATAATGATAATCATTGCAGGTCCCAAAATAGATGTCAGAGTGTTAACTTCTGTTCTAACCTGAAAATCATAAGCTTCACTCACTTTTAATAGCATGTCTTCTAATTTTCCAGTTTTTTCCCCTACTTTAATCATTTGAATAGTCATAGGAGGAAATTGTTTGGATTCTTGTAAAGGCTGTGCAATCGATTCTCCCTCCCGAATATTAGAACTCACCGATTGAATAGCCCGTTTCAACACTCCATTATTTACTACATTTTGAACAATCCCTAAAGCCGTTAGCATGGGGACTCCTCCATTAAGCAAAGTGGCCAAAGTTCGGCTAAATCGAGAAATGGCTGCCGACCGAATTAAAGGTCCCACTAAGGGTAAATGTAAAGAAACTTGATCAATTGTTTTCTGCCCACTAGAAGTCCGAGTCCATTTAATAAATAAAAAAATACACACACAAAATAAAATAGAAAGAGTGAGCCAAGATTCAATCAGAGTTTTACTGAACAACATCACCATTTCTGTATACCAAGGAATCATAGCCTCCTCTTCTTCTAATAAAACAGAGATTTTAGGAATAATATAAGTAAAAAGAAAAATCATCACACCAAAAGTAAAAAAAGTGATCAAAGCTGGATAGGCCAAAGTAGATCTAATTTTATTAGTTAACTCAGCTTGATCTTCTGTAAATTCTGCTAATTTAAGTAACACAATATCTAAAGTACCAGAACTTTCCCCAGCCTCACACATAGATAAATAAGTGGAATTAAAAATATGTGGATACTCACTTAATGCCTTGTAAAAAGACCATCCTTCATTAATTTTATCACGAATTTGAGTCAAAGCAGGATTTAATACAGGGTGAGAAATTTGCTTTGTTAAAGCAGTTAATGACTCCACTAAAGGAACATTGGATTTAAGCAGAACAGCCAACATTCGTGTCATATTGCAAAGAGTTTTAATATCCACTTTTCTTCTGATAAACAAACGACGAACCGATTGATTTTTTAACTGACGACTTCTAATGTCAAAAATATAAATATTATCTTTTTTTAAAAGTGCCTTGGCATCTTGCTGATTGTCCGCCTGCACAGAACCGCTCACCGAACGACCTTGTGAATTAGTCCCTTTATATTCGAAAACAGACATCTAAGAACACCCCTAAACATCCAACTGGGTGTTGTAAAGAACTTCTTCTACAGTTGTAATGCCTTCACACACTTTATGTATACCATTTTGACGAAAAGTAACCATTCCTTTTTTTTGTGCCATTTTTTTTATTGTATGACTATCTTTATGAGTCATTACTAAAGACCTTATGTCTTCATCTACAATTAGAATTTCTTGAATCATGGTTCGCCCCACATACCCTTTAAAGTTACATCTTTTGCACCCCTTAGAATGAAATATTTTTTTAGGAGGCTCAACATCTGTGTCTTCTCCTTTAAAAAAATGCAAATCTTTTTTAGTCAATGGAGATAACACTCGACAGTTGGGACACAAAACTCTAACCAACCTTTGTGACATAACACCTAAAATAGAAGTTGCAATTAAAAACGGCTCCCCTCCCATATCAATCAATCGAGGAAACACCGATGCTGAATCGTTAGTGTGCAAAGTAGATAAAACTAAATGACCTGTCAAAGATGCATTAATGGCAATCTTCATAGTTTCTACATCTCGAATTTCACCAATCATAATCGTATCCGGATCTTGACGCAAAATAGAACGAAGACCATTCGCAAAAGTAAGTCCAATTTTTGGATTAACTTGAATTTGCCCAATACCTTTAATTCGTCTTTCTACCGGATCTTCCACAGTAATAATGTTGTGATCTGTGGATCGAATGTGATTAATGGCAGCATATAAAGTTGTCGACTTTCCACTTCCTGTAGGACCCGTAATTAAGATAATTCCATAGCTTTTGTTAAGTAGTTCAGCAAAATGTTTTTTATTATTTGCTGAAAAACCTAACTCTTCTAAAGAGAGAAGAACTTGTGTGCGATCTTGCAGACGCAAAACCAATCGTTCTCCAAAAGAAGTAGGAACAGAGCTTAATCGAATATCAATATCTTTACCAGCTAGACGCAAGTGAATGCGTCCATCTTGAGGTAACCTTTTTTCCGCAATGTTTAAATTCCCCATAATTTTTACTCTTGAAATAATAGCATTTTGCAATGCTTTGGGAGGCTTAAAAACCGAATACAAAGCCCCATCCACTCGAAACCGCACAATCAATTCTTTTTCGTAAGGCTCGATATGAATATCAGACGCTCTCTCTTTAACTGCACGAAAGAGTAAAGTATTAACTAATTTAATAACTGGAGCCGAATCTTCTGTATCTAATAAATCGATCACTGTACTTTCTAAATCTTGATTCCCCCCTTTCCCAACAATGTCAGCAAATTCATCTAATTCCCCAGAGCTTCTCTCGTAAACACTATTAATGGCTAAACGCACTTTTTCTTTTACACTAATAACTGGTTGAATTTCTTTTTTAAATTGAAGTTTTAAGTCAGAAAACGCATTAAAATTTAATGGGTTAGCCGTTAAAACATGAAGTTTGTTTTTTTCTTCTTTAAATGGCAATAAAGTATGAGATTTAGCATAACTAATTGGTAAATTTTGAATTAAATCATCCGAAATATTTTGCAAAGGGATTTCTGTAATAAAAGGCACTTGTAAATGATCACATAAAAGAGATAGAGCCTCTTCTGCAGATTGAATTTTTTTTTTCTCAATCGCCTTGAGAAGACTGACCCCCCGAATATTTTTGGAAAATAAAATGGATTTTAATTGACCGGGGGTCAATGTCGTAGAATTTAAAATTAACGACTCATAACCATCTGCATTCATTTCAAAAATCATCATACTCTCTTTAAAAAATAAGAACAAGCTGGACTAAAAGCTAAGTCTTCAGTTATAACTAACTACGAAATGTCTGATTCAATTTACCATATCGGGGCACGATTTTTTGTTTTTTATTTGCCACTACTGTTTTCTCTGTGCGTACACGAATGGGCCCACGCTCGAATCGCTCTTATGAAAGGAGATACACTCGCTCTGCAAGAAGGACGTTTGAGTTTAAACCCCTTGGTTCACATGGATTGGATCGGAACACTGTGTCTACCCCTGATTTCTATCTTTACAGGATTGCCAGTATTTGGTTGGGCGAAACCAGTTCCGGTGGATATTTATCGGTTAAAAGACCCAAAAAATGATTTATTTTGGATTGCTTTAGCTGGTCCTTTATCTAACTTATGTTTATCTGTTATAAGTGGTTTTTTGCTAATTGGACTCTATGCAACAGCTCGCTATTTTTCTCTATTCAGCTTAAATATTTTAATCATGACTCTTGAAATTTTTGTGTATTTAAATTTACTTCTTTGTTTTTTTAACTTAATTCCTCTACACCCTTTAGACGGAGGTAAAGTGTTTGCACGATTTTTACCCACAGAATGGAATTTATTTTTAGAAAAAAATCAAACTCATCTATCTTTTGTGTTAATCATTTTTTTTGTATTCGGCGGATTTCGCTATTTAGCTTCACCTCTGCAAAAAGCCACAGATACCATAACTTACACTGCCAAGTGGATAGCTTCTCTGCTGTAATTAAAATAGGTCAATCTGTAATAGATGACCCATCATGCTATGCCGTATTATCAAAAATTTTGTTTTTTACCTGAACAAAAGTCTTGAATATTTTTATTTTGACTGCTTTTATAGGAAGATTATTTACAATTGAGAAGATTAAAAGGGTTATTTAAAGTGAAAAGAGTCTTTTTTATCTTGTTTTGTCTAATATTTAGTATGGTTTTATGTGTTAACTGTACTGATATGTCCATGGGAAAGTCAGACAAAGATCGATCCTCTGATAGAGGGCGAAAAAGAAATAAAGATTTAACAAATAAAGATGAGAATGAATCGGATGAATTTTCTGACTCAGATTTTTCCGACTCGGATTTCTCCGACCCCGATCAAATATGTGAAGGGGATGATTTTATTATTTATTCTCAAGAAGATTGCGAAAAATTAAAAATGTCTGGTCAAGATCGACCATTTCCGGTACCGAGTCTTTCTCAAGGTCCCAAGCCCCTGGTGGATATTTTATTTGTGTTAGACACTGATGATGACATGTATGCGTTCTACACGGATGCTTTTCGTACTCGATTTACAAAATTTATTTCTATTATTCATTCTGCTTTGAATTGGCATTGGTTTTACACCAATACAGATTACGAGGTTGAAGAATCCGATTTCTTTTCTTGGTTCACCCGAAACGGTACAAATGGTAAAGCTCTTAGTTTAGAAATAAATGATGCAGTTTCAACCAAACATGTTCTCAGCTCTTCTGAACCTCAATACGAAAGTATTTTTATAAACTCTATTACAGAACTACCTAATAGTCGTACATGTGATTTTCCTCCTTATTGCCAAGGCGGAGATTCTCGACCACTAACTGCTCTGAAAGCAGCTTTTAAAGCAAATAAACATTTGAGCAGAAAAGAAGCTCTATTGGCAGCGGTAGTTATTACCAACACAGACGAAGACCCTGATAACGAAGCAGACGAAGACTCAACTGACCCTTCGGACATGGCAACCAAACCTGAACAAGTAATTAAAGAATTCAAAAAAGTTTATGGAAAAAATAAAAAACTCCTTGTTTTTAATATTATAATTTTACCCGACGATGAACAATGCTTAAAAAAAGTAGAAGATGATCAACCTTTTCTATTTTCGTCAGCTCACCAAGGTAAGAAAGTGGCTCAACTGGCTCAAAAAACCGGTGGAGGCAATTTTAGTATATGTCTAGATGATTACTCTGTTGTGGCACATAATTTAGTGAATCTTGTAGCCAACCGAGGGGGAGGAACAAGAGAATCAAGAGGAGCAAGCGGGACTATGGGATCAAGAGGACCAAGAGGATCCAGAAGAACACGGGGGGAAAGGGAAGTAATTGAAGCCAGTGAGTTGAGGAGTGATGAAGATAGTGAGATAGACGACACATTCGACGACAAATACTAAACTAAAATAAAAAAACAAAAGATTGATACTTTAAATATCTTACTCCCTAATGGGAAAAATGTTTTGTCATTTGCTGATAAATTTGATTTTTTAAATTGGGAATGTCTGTTTTATGAAGATTTTGAGTAGAAGTTGGTGGTAAGCATTCCACAGTAATTGTAAATTTTGGTTATCTTTTAAAAGTATTGTATAGAGCTTCTAATAACCACCTATTGAATAGCTCCACTACTACTTGGAGATGTAATAGATTGGTCTTCTAAAATTAACGACCCATCATTAGCTGATTTTCCAAAAAGGATCTCTTCAGTATCCATTACACACTGGTTTTTTTCACAACGGGTGTTGTATTGCGTTTTGCTTACAATACTAGGTGAACTTATTTCATCTTTTGTTGGCTCGTTTATGGCTATCTCTGTATCACTGCATCGGCATTTCCCATTACATTTTGGAGGTGATTCTCCATTTTGCATACAGCTTAAATAGTAAATTTCAGAAGCATGTTTATTCATAGGTATAAAGTCTTTTTCTTTATCTACAAAAAAATTCTGCTCAGAATTTTCAATTAATTCAACTAAATCATCTTCTGCAACATTACACTCATTTGTTATTGGAACTAAGTTACAATCCAAATCATTTTTGCAATATAAGTGATTATATTTTTTATTATATTTATCTCTATCTTTATAGTTATAGTTAATAGCTTTATAAGTGGCTAATATCCCCTTAGCATCTTCTGTAAAACCATCTGACTGATAAATACAAGCTATAGTCCTCCATAACTCCCCATTTTTAGGTGATAAAAAAGCAGCTTTTCTTAATTCATTAAACAAGTTTTTTCTGTTCTGACATTGGTCTTCTTTGCTGTTAACACAATTTGCTCCTTTGCAATTAGATTGCATATTAATACACTTCTTATCACACTCTGGGAAAGCCATGCTTATTCGATTCAATAAATCTGCAGGAGGATCAAAATTATAGCTCTCAAGATTGTTAATCCTTTGTTTAAAACAATTAATATCTTGACCACATTGCTTTTTTAACCGTTCTCCAACCATAGCTAATTTATAAGCATTTACCATACCATGACCATTTTTCCCATATCCAGGTCCACCTTCTACAGAAGATGGGACAGGTATTGCTGTGTGTTTCAAAAGCGTTTTAGCTTCCTTTGTAGTAGGATGGTATCCAGATAGCTCTTCAAATGCACCAAGACTCCCCGTTACTAAAGGAGCTGCCCCACTTGTCCCACTAAACACTCGATGATGATTCCCTTCGCAATCTAAAGAAGTTATATACTTATCAGCAGGAGCTAAAATATGTACTTCAGCTCCTTCGTTAGAAAAACTACTTCTTTCACCATTAGGTGCTAAACTACCAACTACAATCATTTCATCAGATTGAGATAACTGCTCTTTATACTTAGGAATTAGTTTGGAATCCTCAGGTTTAAAATGATTTCCAGCTGCTGAAACTATCACAGAATAGGGAGATAAAAGATGGAAAGCTTTTGCACTTAATGTTCCTCCTCGTTGAGTAGTTGATTTTAATGAATGGTTAATAAAAGAAGGCATCACTTGAGTTTGACAAGCTTTAACAGCAAGAGTAAATGGTGGTGACCATCCGGGTTGAACAGAAAAAGGTAAATAATTGATTAACGGAAGATCATACCGCTTTTGTATAGTATATCGATTAGGTTGTGGAATACCATTACGGTAGTAACATTTACTAAAATCTATTTCTAACTCTTTGACCTTAGTCATATAGTCTTCTGCACCTTCTATTGGGTAATAAACTAAACGATCCCCTAATTTTGGCATAACAGCTTGATTGCCTTCACCAGAAATTAAATGCCCTACTGCTGCATAATGACATACTTTATCAGAATCAAAAAAACCTATCTTGTTTTGGTTTTTTTTTTTTGGATAATTTGTTTTTTTTTATTAGACTGATCAGACAAAAGTAAACTTTTGGATAAATCTGCACCAATTCGCATTTGAGCCCAATATTTTGATAATGTCCCCTCCTTAATATAATTCTGGTTAATATAATGATTATTCTCGTGCTTAACATAATGGGAGGTTTCAGAAACCACTCTACAATTACGAATACTGAGATTTTGTTTTTTTAAAAAACCACTTTGTTTGCTGTCAAAAGAAAAGTTTTGAGAAATATCGTTATAAGCTACAGATATTTTTCGTTTATTTTTTTTATGCCTCTTATTAAAAAAGGCTGCAGGTATTTCTGGTGTATTGACAAAACAAGACTCTAAAAAAGCAATATCCTTAAATTTTTCACATACTTTTCTGGCTTCATTTACTGGATACCACTTGTCCAAAGAAAAACTCCATGCTTTAAATATCCAATATCGCTTTTTAGATTTTAAATTTTCTGCTTTTGTTTTTTTTAAAATTAGGTTCTCTTGTCTTAGACTTAAAGGCCAATTTTTAAAAAATAGAACTATTCCCTTTGATTGAATATTATCTTTATCAAACTCTGGTATACCTTCATTATCTGCATCTGCAGATTTAGATAAAACTAACTTATCTTCTGATTGCACTTCCCTTTGAGAAATAGACTTAACCCATTGTTTTACTCCTAATGTGGGATAAATAGTAAAAAAACCTACAGATACAACAACAACACAAAGTAAAAATGTATATTTTTTAGGCATACCCTATCCTTAATAGCTGATATTATGTTCCACAGTAGTTTATTCACTTATCGGCAAGAAAGCAAAAAACTTAAATAATGGTCCCCCAATTTGCTGGAGCTGGAGAATGACTAAAAACCCTTCAAAAACGAAACTCACCTCATCACCACTACTTTCTGGAGTTCGCATCGGTCATTTGCTGATAAATTTGATTTTTTAAATTGGGAATGTCTGTTTTATGAAGATTTTGAGTAGAAGTTGGTGGTAAGCATTCCACAGTAATTGTAAATTTTGGTTATCTTTTAAAAGTATTGTATAGAGCTTCTAATAACCACCTATTGAATAGCTCCACTACTACTTGGAGATGTAATAGATTGGTCTTCTAAAATTAACGACCCATCATTAGCTGATTTTCCAAAAAGGATCTCTTCAGTATCCATTACACACTGGTTTTTTTCACAACGGGTGTTGTATTGCGTTTTGCTTACAATACTAGGTGAACTTATTTCATCTTTTGCTGGCTCGTTTATGGCTATCTCTGTATCACTGCATCGGCATTTCCCATTACATTTTGGAGGTGCTTCCCCATCCTCCATACATTTTAAATAATAAATTTCAGCACTAGCTTTATTCATAGGAAGAAAATTTTTTGTTTGTGATTTTCCAAAAGCGTCTGAATAACACTCACTGTTAACTGATACTAAAGTGCAATCATTATCAGAGTCACATTTTTGATAGTTTCCCTCCACTCTTGCACCACTTCCTGCTTCAGTAGACTTATAAATAGCTAAAGCCATTTTGGCATCTTCCGTAAAACCTGCCTGTTTATAAATACAAGCTATAGTCCTCCATAACTCCCCATTTTTAGGTGATAAAAAAGCCGCTTTCCTTAATTCCTTAAACAAGTCTTTTTTGCTCTGACATTGGTTGTTTTGCGACTGTTTAGTATTACATCTGTTATCACATTCTGGAAAAACCTGACTTATTTCATCCAATAAGTTTGTATAGTCTTTAGCAGAAAGATCAAAACGAAGATAACTCTCAGGGTTGTTAATTTCTCGTTTAAAACAATCAATATCTTTCTCGCATTCCTTTTTTAATCTCTTCCCAAACATAGCTAATTTATAAGCATTTACCATACCATGACCATTTATTCCATATCCAGGTCCACCTTTTACAGAAGAAGGAACTGGTATAGCTGTGTTTTTTAAAAGTAGTTTAGATTCCTCAGCTGTGGGATGATATCCTGCTAACCATTCAAAACTTGCAAGACTTCCTGTCACTAAAGGAGTAGCCCCACTTGTCCCGCTAAATTTACGATATTTCCCATTGTGACCTATAGAAGTTAAAGACTTCCCTGAAGGAGCTGTAATATGAACTTCCTCAGCTTCTTGAGAAAATTTACTTTTTTCCCCATTAGGGTCTAAACTACCAACTAAAATCGCATCCAATATTTGAGACATTTTAATTTTATAATGTGGTATAGGGCGAGGATGTTTATTTCCGGCAGATTGAATTAATATAGAAGGTGACATTTTTTTTAAAATATTAAAATATTTTTCTCCCCGCTTATAATCATTATTAATCCCCTTTTTAATAGCAACCCCTATTGAAAAATTAATATAAGAAGGCCATAATTGAGCAGTGCATTGGTTAACACGACTACCTGATGTAAGAACTTTTTTTTTAATAGAAGTTTGTATAGGATTAAAGGAAGAAACATCGGATAATTTATGACAAAATAACCCAAACACATCACAAAAAGTAAGTGCAAAGCTCTTAAAAGAGATTAATAGTACCAATAATAAACAAATAGTTTTTATTTTATTCATTTTTTTAAGTTTGTTATACATTTACCTTCACCGTTATTTTGTGTACCAGGAGGACATCGTATTGGAATACACATTCGTTTTTTATTATTAATACAACATTTAAAATCATTATAGTTTGGAACCGAAGGATTAGACTTAGGGTCAATCTCAAACCAGGGAGGGCAAAGCCCATTATAAGGATCATCCTTTTCCCATGGGCAGTTTTTTTTACCTATTTCATACAAATGTTGTTTATATGTATTAAATAAAACTGTCGTATCTGGTATGGAATAAAGTTTTAAACTTGTTCCTAATTCTGGCAAAACCGCTTGCTGATCGGAACCAGAAATAAGATTTTTTACAAAAATTCCATGATACGATTTTGGCGTTTTTCCCTTTGATTTTAACACTTCTTTCTCTATTATAGGAGTATCAAAAACAGCCACTAAATTATTTTTTGGTGGAGATGTAGATAACAGTACTTCTTTAGATAAATCTGCACCAATAGCCCTTTGTGCCCAATAGTCTGATAACTTCCCAGCTTTGAGATTAAGTTTATCAGAAACTATCTTACAGTTACGAATGTTGAGATTTTTTATTTTATTTTCACTAGCATTGGCTTGTGGTAACAATCCAATATTTTTAGAGGAACTATTATTAGTCACTAAAACATTTTTTTTTTTTGGTTTGATGTGGACTCTATTGATTCTGGCACAAATAATGTGTTAACCTCACAACCTACTACAAAAGAAATATTTTTAAACTCCTTACATTGTTTTTCCGCTTTACTTATTGGATACCACTTATCCCATAAAAACGTCCATGCTCGTAAATCCCATTGTTCTATAATTTTAAATCCCTCTTTTTCAGCTTTTTGTAAAAGAATGTTTTTTTGTTTTGGGGTTAAAAGCGGGTATTTTACATCTATAAATATCCCATTTGATTGAGGATTGTCTTCATCATAAAATTTTGGTAAATATTCCCTAAGACTTTCCATATTGTCTGGTTCTGATGACTTCTTATCAATATCTGATTGCACTTCCCTTTGAGAAATAGACTTAACCCATTGTTTTACTCCTAATGTGGGATAAATAGTAAAAAAACCTACAGATACAACAACAACAACACAAAGTAAAAATGTATATTTTTTAGGCATACCCTCTCCTTAATAGCTGATATTATGTTCCACAGTAGTTTATTTACTTATCGGCAAGAAAGCAAAAAACTTAAATAATGGTCCCCCAATTTGCTGGAGCTGGAGAATGACTAAAAACCCTTCAAAAACGAAACTCACCTCATCACCACTACTTTCTGGAGTTCGCATCGGTCATTTGCTGATAAATTTGATTTTTTAAATTGGGAATGTCTGTTTTATGAAGATTTTGAGTAGAAGTTGGTGGTAAGCATTCCACAGTAATTGTAAATTTCCAAGATCGAAGGTTAAAAAAATAACATCCAATAGGCATGCATTCTCTGGCACCTTTAATAATGACTGGCACAATAGTTAAATGATGAAAAACAGCCATAATAAATGGTCCTTTTTGAAACCGACGAAGATTAGGACCTCTAGTGCGTCCTCCCTCTGGCGACAAAGCAAAAACATCTCCTCTTTTAATTTGTTTGCCTAAAGATAAATAAGTCTCATAAACACTTCTTGGACGGTTGGGATCGATTGGAAAATGCCCCACATTTTTAATCAATCTACCAAAAATTGGAATATGAAATAAATATTTTTTTGCTCCAAAATGCAATCGATAGGGAATACCACTTAATAGCACTAAAATATCTAAATAACTGCTATGATTAAACAACAAAAGAAAAGGCTTTTGAGGGATGTTTTCTTTATGCTTAACAATAACCTCTATGCCACAAAACCATAAAAGACAAGATCCCCACAATTGAGCAATCCGCCCAACGGTGCTTCTACCCCTCATCCATTCGAAGAGTATAGCTATTCCGCCTAAAATAATGGTTACACCAAAAATCCACAAATAATGTAAAATAGCTCTTGAATAAATTAAAAAATTTAATAAAAAACTCATGCCATTATGCCATGCTATTATGATAGATTGCTGAACAATTGTTAGTTGCCCAATAAAAACAATCTTAATAAGATAACTTAAAAAATGTCAGCTAAAAAAATTATATTAACAGGAATTAAACCAACCGGGATGCCTCATCTTGGCAATTACATAGGAGCCATCCAGCCAGCTCTCAAAAAAGCTAAAAACCCTTATACAACAAGCTATCTCTTTATTGCCGATTACCATTCTTTAACCACTGTGCATCATCCTAAACAGCTCAATCGGATGATTTACGAAGTATCTGCAGCCTGGTTAGCTTGCGGCTTAGATCCTCAACAAACAATTATTTACCGCCAATCTGATATACCAGAACTCTTTGAGTTAAATTGGATTTTATCTTGTATAACAGCCAAAGGGTTAATGAATCGTGCACATTCTTATAAGGCTTTTGTTCAACAAGTTGGGCAAACAAACGAAGAACAAAAAATTAACATGGGTGTATATAATTACCCAATTTTAATGTCTGCCGATATTTTACTTTTTTCTGCTAACGAAGTCCCAGTGAGTAAAGATCAAGCACAACATCTGGAAATTGCAAGAGATTTAGCTCTAAAATTTAATCACACTTTTAAAACACAACTGATGACCCCACCATCTGCCGGAACTGTAGGAGATTTACTACCGGGTTTGGATGGACAAAAAATGAGCAAAAGCTACAATAACCACATCCCTCTTTTTTGCTCATCTGAGCAACTTAAAAAATTAGTTAGAAGAATTAAAACCGATTCGTCAGACCCAACCACTAGCAAAGACCCTTCAAGTTCTGATTTGTTTACAATTTACAAAGCTTTTTCTTCAGAAGAACAATCTAAAAAATTATCTCAAAAATACGCCAAAGGGATTGGATGGGGAGAGGTAAAAGATATCCTATACCAGCAATTAGAAAATTCTCTTAAAGAAAAAAGAAAAACCTATCAAGATTTACTGAAACAACCAGAAAAAATAGATCACATTTTACAAGAAGGAGCTAAAAAAGCTCGCCAATGGGCGTGTCCTTTTATGCAGAAAATCCGACAAACCATCGGCATTAAATAATATCAAAAAAAGCATTATCCCTTATGAGATGAGCATAAAAAATGTTGAGACAAACATGAAGAAGGTAGATATTCTCGCAAAACAGGTGGTATATAAATAGAACCATTTTTTTGTTGATGATTTTCTAAAAACATAGCTAATAAACGAGGTAAAGCAATGGCTGTGTTATTTAAAGTATAGCAATACACAACTTCGTTATTTTGGTTTCTGTAACGAAGACCCGTTCGACGAGCTTGCCAACCCAATAGAGAAGAACAACTATGAGTTTCCACATACTTATTTAAAGAGGGAAGCCAACACTCTAAGTCGTGTTGCCGATATTTGCCAGCTCCCATATCTCCTGTAGAGATAAGCACCACTCGATAAGGAAGTTCCAATGCTTGTAAAATTTCTTCAGCTGTTTTTAACAAAAAATTATGCCACTGATCACTTTGCTCCACATTGTTTTCACAAATTACATACTGCTCTAATTTGATAAACTGATGCACTCGTAATAATCCTTTAACATCTTGACCTGCACTCCCCGCCTCTCTTCGAAAACAAGGGCTAAAACCAGCTAATAAAAGAGGGAGTTTTTCGTAAGGTAAAATTTCGTTTTTGTATAAACTATTTAAAATTACCTCTGAAGTTCCAGAAAGATAAGTGTTGTCTTTTTCAATATAATAAACTTGGTCTCTTCCTTCGGGGAAATGCCCACTATTAGAAAAAGCCTCATAACTACCAAAATTTGGCAAGCTCATTAACTCAAAGCCTTTTTTTGCTAAGCAACGCATACTCCATTGGATTAAAGCTTGTTCTAAAAAAACAGCTTCGTTTTTTAAACAATAACTGCGTGAACCGCATACACGAGCCACTCTTAAAAAATCAGCCCATTGATTTTGTACTAATAGCTCAACATGGCTTCTACCACGCCCACATTCTGATAGGGGTTTAACTTTTTCTGGAGATTTAACCACCCGATTAGCTGCATCATCTACACCAACTGGACTATCTGAAGAGGGAATGTTTGGAACTTTTAAAAGTAAAATATCTAACTGTTTTTTGACATCATCTCTGCTGGATTTAACTTGTTGTATTTCTCGAGAAATAGCTTGTCCATCTTGTGCCACTTGACTTTTTTCTTTTTCAGAAAGTGCCGTTTGGAACTTCTTTGCATTTTTGTTTTTTTGCCTTTGTTTTACTTGTAGTTTTTGATTGCAATGGGTTAACTCTTGATCTAACCGCAAAAGTTCATCTATACTTAAAGAAATACTTTTAGCCTGCACCGCTTGTTTAACAATATCGGGATTTTTGCGAATGTATTTTATATCCAACATGCCTTTATCATTAAAAGGAAGAAAGAAAGAGGTCAAGCTGAAGATAGCTAAAGAAATTATTTTTTTGATCAAATAAAAATCAATCAAAAAAAAGGATAATAATGAAAAACCAAAAAAAGAGAATAATAAAAAAATACACCAAAAGAACACCTAAAATTATATTAGCCAGTCAGTCTATTTCTCGAAGGCAACAATTGGAAGATTTAAAATTAAGTTTTACTATTCATCCATCTGGGGTGGACGAAAGTGTATATAAGAAATCTTCTTTAAATTATGTGCAAATGTGCCAAAAAATTGCTCAAGCTAAAGTAGAAGCAGTTGCTCAAAAACACCCAAAAGCTCTTATTTTAGGAGGAGATCAAATGGCTGTTCTGAATCGACAAATATTCAACAAACCTCTGAGTACTGAAAAAGCCATACAATCTCTTATGGAACTTCAGGGCAAAACACACAAATTATTGACTGCTCTTTCTATGCACTATAAAGGCAAATCCTTTCACCATGTGACAATCAACACTATGAAAATGAGAACACTCACTAAAAGTCAAATCAAACAATATGTAAAAATCGCCAACCCTTTGCAATGTGCTGGTTCTTATGCTTTGGAAAGATACGGCATTGGTCTTTTTGAGTCGATCCACACATCGGATCAAAGTGCAGTCATTGGATTTCCGTTAATAACTTTGATCAATAAACTAATTGAATGGAAGATTCCATTACCGTTTTTATAAGTTTGTTTTTTTATAAGTTTGCTTGAAAGTAAATTTTATTAAAATAAAAAACCCATCCATAAACCTAAAGAGACAATCCAAAAATGACTTCCTATAATATGGTTAATGGTTTCTGATTGAGTGTTTCTATTTTGAGATTGTCTTAAGTAAAATTCCACAAAACCAAACAAGGGTTTATATACTCCAAGCTCCATGTTTACAAAAAAATAATCCATTAAAGCAAAAGAATAACCTAAATGCACAGTCGGACCATGGTTTAGCATATCTGAAGAAAATTGCTGAGCAGTTGGATTGAAAATAACTGAATGATTAAAAACACGCTCAATATCTAATCGAGTGATTGGAATTTCATTACCCAAAACCATCAGTCGGTAGCCAAATTCTATGTAAGGACCTTCGTAGAGGTCTGATGAATAACCTAATCGTGCATCAAACACTACAGAATGAGCCATTAATTGAGCAAGAATGCGATCATACTGACTGGCACGAAATCCGATTTGATTTAATAGATTTTCGCGAGATTCCATAAAAATAGATAGAGCAAAACCAACACCCGTTTTTAAATACCAATGATCCACAGAAGGTAGATGATATTGACCTTGAATACCTAATTGAAATGGAAACTCTGCACCTCCATTAATTTTGTAGTAACCAAAGTTGTTGCTTAAATAACTAGACGATCGATAGCCGTTCGATATGGCACCAGCTGAAACAGAGTTCATTAATAGTCCCCAGTAAAACAATGTGATAAGATTTTTCTTCATATAGCACACTCCTTTGGAAGTTTAATTTTTTGACAGTTTTTAGGAGACAAATAAATACGATCAATTAGATGCACATAGTTTTGTTGATTAAAAGCTTTCATCCTTTCGTAAAAAGTAACCGCTTTTTTTGTAGACTCATTTAAAATATAAACCGGATGATTACTATCCCCTTGTTTATTACTCCTCTTTGGATTATCGTTTTTACCTCGTTTCCATGAGAAGTCAACAGAATTTGCTAATTGAGGGTGATCGTAATTGATATAAGAAGTAGAACTCACATGGATGAATGCAATACCTTGTTGATCTAAGTAATTTTTAATTTTTTGCAAATGTTGTCGGTTAAGTTTCTGATCGACATAAGGGTAACTTAATTCAAAAGCTCTTTCGTAGGGAGTTTTTTCAACAATCCGCTTTGCCCATTCGTTGCAATGTACATTTTTTTTTAAATGCTCAAATAAAGCATCATCTGTGCAATGCACATAATCATTCAAGTTGACTGGAATACGAAAACGGCAATCTGGTGAAGAGAAATAATGATATAACATCTCGTCCATAGCCACCATTTTGTTGTGGAAATAAAGTGCTAAGCCCATGTGCCGTCTTCCCAATAGAAAACTCTCCACACTGTGGATCGCTTTTTCTCCAATAGCCAGAAAGGCTCGATCATTTTGGATATGAATGTGTAAATTGTTTAAGATCCAATCATGACCACAAAGACCATAATCCACTCCACAAAAAAAAGAATCTCTTTGTAAATAATCGATACGGTCAACATCTACATCTGAACTAATAATTTGTTTTAAAACTGGCTTAAAGTCTACACCTTCTGATATAAAAAAATTTTTATCCGCTAAGGGGACTTCTGTTTCAATTAAATGGGCAACTGATGAAGAATCCACATCTAAGTCTTCAATTTTATTTTTAAGATCTGATTCTAAAAGAAATTTAATTGTATAGTGTTCATGACCTGCTCGTGGTCCTTTATGATTTGTATAAAATGGTAAATCAGATGGAGGGTGTATAGCGGATGACAGATTATTTAAAAATGGCAAATTGAGCTTTGATAGAGGTGGCATAGCTTTTTCAGAAATATGAGATAAGGGACCATGTCCGATATCGTGTAAAAGAGCTGAAAGACAAACAATCTGGCGAAATTGTTTTTTCTTTTTTTGTTGCAAAGGGTAATGATAGAAAAGAGAATCGAATACTTGCCCAGCCAAATGAAAAGTCCCTAAAGAATGTAAAAAACGATTATGAACTGCTCCTGGGAAAGCAAATTCTGCAAAGCCCAATTGCCGAATATAACGCAATCTCTGAAAAATAACATGATCGACAATGCGAGATTCTCCTTCAGAAAAAACAATATATTTATGGATAGGATCTAATATACGCAAAAAACACTCCCCTTTAAAGATAGATCTAATGGACAAATTTTTAACATATTGTAAGAGAAAAATAAAGACGACTTGAATAAAAGAAATTTACAGTTTATAAGAGAAGAGATATGTCTATTCAATTAAAAATGGGTCTTAAGCTGGCCCAAAAACTAAAAATGACACCTCAGCTTCAGCAATCTATCAAATTGTTGACATTGCCCTTAATGGAGCTCGAACAAGCAGTTCGAAATGAGTTATTAGAAAATCCCGTTCTAGAGGAAGTTCAAGACACAGTAGAAGAGCAAAGTGAAGAAGAACTAACTAATAAAGAAGAAAAACCAGAACAACACACATGGATGGAATACACCGACTCGGCCTCTGTTCGTGTACCCCGTGCTGGAATAGAGCAAAAAAATACCAGCTCTATGGCCTTTAATTTAGAAAATGTGGTTTCGACCGAACAAAGTTTATACGATCATCTTTTATGGCAAATTCAGATGAGCGGTTTTTCTAATAAAGAAAAAGCTCATTTAAACTTATTATTGGATCGCTTGGATGAAAATGGCTATCTCAAAAATTCTTTAGAAGAAATTGCTCAAGAAACCGATGTCAAGATTTCTGACTTACAATCCGCTCTACTGATCCTACACACAATGGACCCAAGTGGTGTAGGGGCTAGAGATTTAAAAGAATGTTTACTGATTCAAGCTCGTCAAAATCAGGAGGATACAAAAGATCTGATTACTTTAATCTCCAATCATTTACCCCAGTTAGAGTGTAAGAATTATAAAGCGATTGCTTCTGCCATGCAATTACAAGAAGAAGAAATTATTGATTTGTATAAAATTATCAATTCTATGGAGCCTAAACCGGGTCGGCGATTTACTTCCCAACCTGTTCAATATGTAATCCCAGATGTTTATATTACCAAAGATGGTAACAATCAGTATAAGGTAGCTATTAATGAAGAAGGTTTACCTCACTTAAAAATAGCCAGCGTTTATCAAAACATGCTCAGAAATTTAGAAAGTGGAAAAACTACTCACTGGGATTCTACACAGAAGTATTTGCGACATAAAATGAATTCAGCTCTATGGTTAATTCGTTCTCTTAATCAACGACAGAGAACAATTTTTCAAGTCACTTCTTCGATTGTTCAACATCAAAAAGATTTTTTGGATAAAGGACCAATCGGTATTAAACCTTTAATATTAAAACAAATTGCACAAGAAATCGGAGTACACTCATCCACTGTCAGCCGAGTAACAACTAATAAATATGCTCACACTCCCCAAGGTATTTACGAGTTAAAATATTTTTTTAGTATAGGTATTGAAACCGGAGATGGTCGACAAATAAGCGTAGAACTTGTTAAGTTAAAAATTAAATCTTACATTCAAGGTGAAGATAAAAATTGTCCTCTTTCTGATCAAGATTTATCTGATCTATTACAAAAAGATCTGGAAGTTTATTTATCTAGACGCACAGTTTCTCGATATAGAGAAGTATTAAATATCCTTTCAGCAGGACGGAGAAGGAATCTTTAAAAAATTTGACCCTCTATAAAAAAAGGGATAACTATGAATCATTTTCTTTTCACTAGTGAGTCTGTTTCAGAAGGACACCCTGACAAAATAGCTGATCAAATTAGTGATTCTATATTAGATGCTTTCTTAGAAAAAGATCGTTTAAGTCGAGTGGCATGTGAAGTTTTAATTACTAAAGAATTAGTTGTAGTGGGGGGGGAGATTAGTTCTAAGGCGAATGTTGATATTCAAAAACAAGTCAAACAAACTATTCAGAAAATTGGTTATGATAGCAAAGAAAAGGGATTAGATTATCAGTCTTGTGCTGTTCTAACAGCTGTTAATCCTCAAAGCCGAGACATTGCTTTAGGGATTAAGGTTGGAAAATCTCAAGGAGCAGGGGATCAGGGTTTAGTATTTGGATATGCTATTGATGAAACTAAAGAATTAATGCCTTTAAGTATTGCTCTTAGTCATCGGATGATGAAAGTGTTAGCGAGTATGAGACGAAAAAACAGTTGGGCTAAAAGATATATATGGCCGGACAGTAAAAGTCAGGTGACTGTTCAATACGAAAATCAGAAAATTTTACATATTCCTTCTCTTGTGGTGTCTACTCAACATGCACCAGATGTAAAATTAAAAGATTTAAAAGAGTTTTTGATAGAAAATTTAATAAAGAAAGTTATTCCAAAAAAATATCTTAAAAAACAATATCAATTACTGATCAATCCAACTGGTCGATTTGTCATTGGAGGACCAGAGGGGGATTGTGGTTTAACTGGAAGAAAAATTATTGTAGATACTTATGGGGGACATGGAGCACATGGCGGAGGAGCTTTTTCTGGCAAAGACCCTTCTAAGGTGGATCGATCAGGAGCTTATGTTGCTCGCCATATTGCTAAAAACATTGTTGCAAGTGGATTGGCAAAAAAGTGTTTAGTGCAAATTGCTTATGCGATTGGAGTAGCTCAACCAATTAGCTTTATGATTGAAGATTACGGCACTTTATGTGTCTCAAAAAGAAAATTGCTTTCTGTTATAAAAAAACACTGGGATTTGCGTCCATTTAGTATTATTGATCAATATAAGTTACTCCGACCTATTTATTATCCTACTTCTATTTATGGACATTTTGGTCGAGAAGAAACTAATTTTACTTGGGAAAAATTAAATAAAGTACCTATTTTACAAGCAGAATTTTCACCAATCAGAAAGCAAAAAAGTAAAAAATTTAAATAAGGACCCTAATCTATTGATGTCAAACAGTGTTACTAAAAAAATAATGACTAGAAGAAAAATAGCTACCACTATTTATTTAACAAAAGAGCAACAATTTTTGCTTAAAGAGCTTAGTGAGCGATCTAAAGTTCCAATTGCAGAGTATATTCGAGAAGGGGTAAACTTAATTTTAAAAAAAAACCATCGGCATTTGCCGGGGCAACTTTCTTTAATGTTAGAAGAGGTTAACTATGACCAAAAAAAATAACTTATCTAATAAACTCAATCAGGCAGCTTTAGATTATCATAGCAAAGAGCCTAAGGGAAAGATTCAAGTTGGTCCATTAAAAGCAGTGGATACCGATTATGATTTATCTTTAGCATACAGCCCAGGAGTAGCCGCACCTTGTTTAGCAATTTCTAAAGACTCTTCTTTAGTCAATGAGTACACAATTAAAAGCAATTTAGTCGCTGTTATAAGCAACGGAAGTGCTGTATTGGGATTAGGTAACATTGGTCCTTTAGCGGCTAAACCCGTAATGGAAGGGAAAGGAATTTTATTTAAGCAATTTGCTGGTATCGATGTTTTTGACTTAGAATTAAAAGCTCAATCTGCACAAGAGTTTGTGTCTATTTGTCAGGCTTTGGAACCCACTTTTGGTGGTATCAATTTAGAGGATATTGCTGCTCCTGAATGTTTTGAAATCGAAAAACAATTAGAAGAAAAGTTAAATATTCCCGTATTTCATGATGATCAACATGGAACGGCAATTATTACAGCGGCAGCTTTATTAAATGCCTGTTATATTCAGAAAAAAAAGTTGCACAAAATTAAAGTTGTATTTAATGGAGCTGGAGCGGCTGGAATTGCATGTGCAAGGCTATTGAATGACTTAGGGGTAAAGAAAAAAAATATTATTATTTGCGATTCTCAAGGAGTGATCTATTCCGAAAGAAAAGAAAATATGAATATCTACAAAAAAGAATTCTCTACACACACTTCTAAAAGAACACTGTCAGATGCTGTTAAAAAATCAGATGTGTTTATTGGTTTGTCTGTTAAAAATACTTTAACACCAGAGATGTTAAAAACTATGAACAAACGACCCATTGTATTTGCTATGGCCAATCCCGATCCAGAAATCATGCCTGAACTGGCAAAAGCAACTGTGCCAGATGTAATTGTTGCCACCGGGCGTAGCGATTATCCTAATCAAGTAAATAATGTATTGGGGTTTCCATCTATCTTTCGTGGAGCTTTAGATGTGCAAGCCACACACATTAACAGTGCAATGAAGAAAGCAGCAGTATTTGCCTTAGCACAATTAGCTAGAGAAGATGTGCCAGACAATGTCTCTCGAGCGTATCAAGATGAGGTATTCCATTTTGGACCAAATTATATTTTACCTAAACCTTTTGATATGAGAGTGTTGACGACTGTAGCTGTAGCAGTGGCTCAATCGGCGATTACTTCTGGAGTAGCTCAAAAACCGATTACAAATTTTGAAAAATATAAACAAAAATTAGCCAGCTTCCAAAGTCGACGAAGAGGGTTTATTCGAGAAGTTATTAATCGAGTTAAACATAAAACTCGAACAAAAAAATGGACTATCCCTCGCATTGTCTTTCCAGAAGGAAATAGTAAAAGAATCCTAAAAGCAATTAACACTTTATCCAATGAAAACCTCATGCAAGCTATTTTATTAGGCGATCCACAAGAAATTAAAGATATCATCCAAGAAATGGATTTAGACAATATGGAACAAGTTACAATTATTAACCCTGCTAATAACCAACGTTTCAAAAACTATGTAGAAACTTTTTATCAAATGAAAAAAAGACGAGGAATTTTAAAAAAAGAAGCTGAACGATTGATAAAAGATTCTAATTATTTTGGATCTATGATGGTTTATTTAAATCAAGCAGAAGCAATTATTACAGGGTCTACACAAAGTTATGCAAGTAGCATTCGACCTATTTTACAAGTCATTGGAACTGGAAAAAGAAAAATTGCATCTGGAATGAACATCATTTTAATAAAAGACCAAATATTATTTTTTGCAGATACAACAGTTAATATCAATCCCTCTGCACACGATATAGCTAACATTGCTGTTCACACAGCTCGAGTTGCTAAAGGTTTAGATATTAAGCCAAAAATTGCTATGCTGAGTTTTTCTAATTTTACTGGACGACAAGAAAATCCAAAAAAAATGAAACTAGCAACTGATTTAGTTAAACAATGGTATCCAGATTGGATAGTAGATGGAGAAATGCAAGCGGACACTGCTGTTAACCCACATATTATTAAAAATATTTTCCCGTTTTGCCGTCTTCAAAATGGGGCTAATGTGTTGTTGTTTCCAAATTTAGATGCTGGCAACATTGCGTATAAGTTAGTTCAACAATTGGGATCGGGGGAAGTATTAGGACCTTTCTTAATGGGAGTTAATCGTCCAGCCAATGTTGTGCAAAGAACTGGCACAACAGAAGAAGTTGCCAACACCATTGTAATGACTTGTTTAAAAATTCAAGCTTATAAAGAACGATCATCAGCTGTAAAAAACAAACCTTAATTATCTTTATTAACTAAAAATTTTTTCCATTCCCTCAAATGAGTGGGAGCGATTCGTGTAATACAAAGAGTACCTAAAGAGCTAATTTCTTTTTTACGAATATCTGCTGTTCGCCCAAGGGAATAAATTTTTTGCTCATCTATTTTTGGAAAATAAAGTTCCACTTCTTGTGTTTGAAGATTAGTAATTAATTCAGATATTTTAGTTTTCAGTTGATCTAGCCCCTTACCCGTTTGAGCACTCACAAGCACTTTAGGATAAGATTGAGCTTGAAGCACTTGATCTATTGATGCATTATCTACTTTATTATAAACATTCAAACAGGGTTTATGATCCCATTTGAGTTCTTTTAATAGTTGATCGATCGTTTGAACATGTGTTTTCATTAAAGGGCTGGATAAATCAATCACTTTTAGCAAAATGTCTGCAGACTCAGATTCTTCTAAAGTCGCTTTAAATGCAGAAACTAAATGCGGAGATAAGTTCTGAATAAACCCAACTGTATCTGTGATAACTACATTTTTAATACCAGGAATTTTTATTTTTCGAGTTGTAGGATCTAAGGTCATGAAGGGTAAAGCCTGCACGGGGACATGAGATCCGGTGAGTGCATTAAGTAAAGTACTTTTGCCAGAGTTGGTATAGCCAATCAAAGATAAGCTAGGAATTTGATTTTTTTTTCTTAAAGAGCGACGAGCTTGACGAGCACGACGAATTGCTTTTAGTTTTTGACGAATTTTTTTGACCCTCAATTGCACTTGTCTTCGATCTTTTTCAATTGCTTTTTCTCCAGGACCTTTAGCCCCAGATCCTCCTTTGGCTCCAATACCACCTCCTTGCCTAGAAAGGGATGATTTCCACATTCCAACCATTCTGGGTAACTCATCCATATAATGAGCCAATTCAACTTGTAGTTTACCTTCATAAGTATTAGCTCTTTGAGCAAAAATATCTAAAATCAGCTGATGACGATCCATTACTTGAACTTTCAAGGTTTCCTCTAAATTACGTTGCTGTACCCCTGAAAGAGGTCGGTCAAAAATAACTAAATCCACATGATGTTGAATGAGTTTTTCTTTAAGCTCATCAATTTTCCCCAAACCAATTAAACTCGCTGACTTAAATTTTTTAAGAACTTGGTATTCTACACTCTTCCACTGAAAACCACCTGCTCGTGCTAATTCTTTAAATTCTTCTACATTGGCAATTGCTAACAAATTGGCAAAAGGTGCATAAGTGACAAAAAGAAAAACTTCTCGCTTTGCTTTAAATTTGCTGGACAGACAACAACTCCTCTTTCTGAAAATGAAGTCTTAAGAAATATAACACAAAACTTTTTATTTTGAATAATACTGATTTAAAAACTAAACAACCATGTTTAATAGTTATCAGCTACTGTGGAACTACCTACAGGAATAGAAGGCTCATTACTGCTCACTGTACCACTTTCCGATGAAAAAGATGAACTCTTAGGTGATTCTACAGAATAAGATTCCTTAGTTTTAGCTTTCTCTATAAATTCAGCTAACGGAAGAGACCAAATAATCTCTGAACGACGAGAAATCTTCATTTGCTTATAAACATTTGTTAAATGGAATTTCACAGTTTTTTCAGCAACACATAAACAATCAGCTACTTGTTTGTTCGTCAAGCCCTGAACAACTAATATCACAACCTCCGACTCCCTTTTAGAAAGCCCCCTTTGTTGCAAATAGCTTTTAATGCAGTTAATTCCCTCTGAAGAAGAAAACAGAATATCCTTTTCATTATTAATGAGCATCCTTGCCCCTCCTTGTTTTGCTAATAAACCCTTGTCATATCAGAACCTATCAGCTTTACTTGTGTTTCAAACTATGTTGACAAATTTAGTCTATACAAATTCATTCTGATACGGCAAGATAAAAAAATTAAAACTGGACTGTTATATAATACATTGTGTTATTAAAATCCAAGAATAAAAAAACAAAATAATATTTTTTTTAAAATCTTACATGTATTTTTCTTATACTGTATATATTTTTTTTATTTAAGTATTCTTTTTAACTGGAGTATTACACAATGACGAACTCAATTTATTTAATGTAATTGGTTTTTTTAATATTATGGTCAAAAAATTGCAGGGCATCAAAGTTGCAGAGAAAATACACCCACTAACAACCTTTAAGGTTAAGACGAAAGTCTGTTTTAACAAATGGCTTAGGTAACCAGTTGTTGAGGGTTATTCTGCTCTCTGTCTAAAAGAAGTTGTTGAGCACGCATAATAACTGATGGTGGAAAACCAGCCAAAGCGGCTACATGCACTCCATAAGATTCTTTTGCATATCCTTTAGAAAGAGTATAGAGAAAACTAATTTGACCGTTACTTTCTTTAACATCCAAATGAAAGTTTTGTACCTGAGGTATTTTTTGCTCTAAAACGGTTAGTTCTCTATAATGAGTCGCAAAAAAAACACAGCTTTTTTTTCTTAAAACCAAGTATTCTACCATGGCTTGTGCCAAACTCATTCCATCATAAGTAGCAGTTCCTCGACCAATCTCGTCTAAAATCACCAAAGATCGCTCATCTGATTTTTGTAAAATATCTGCAGACTCTTTCATCTCTACCATAAAAGTTGAAAGACCTTGGGATAGAGAATCACTAGCTCCCACGCGAGTAAAAAGTTTAGTAAATACCGGCAACAAAGCATTTTGAGATGGAACAAAACAACCAGCCTGTGCCAATATAACATTAAGAGCTACTTGACGCATTAAAGTACTCTTACCCGCCATATTAGGACCTGTTAGTAACATACACTCCCCTGCTTTAACATGCACTGTGTTAGAAACAAAAGTGGTACCGGGGGTTTGCTCTACAACGGGATGTCTACTATTGATCAAAATTAATTCCCCTTTGGACGAAAAACGAGGGCGAGTGTAAGATCTCTCAATTGCCAAATAAGCTAAAGAGATGGAAACATCCATTTCACATATTACACGAGATAAATAAAATAAATCTGGCAAGTATTCTAAAAGTTTTTGCCTAAGAGATTCAAAAATTTGCTTTTCTAATTCCATTCGACGAGTACGTGCAGACAACACTTCTCCTTCAATCACCTGTAGTTGAGGGGTTGTGTATCTTTCTGCTTGAGTTAAAGTTTGTTTTCTTATGTAATGAGATGGTACCTTTGAAGAATGCAATTTAGTGACTTCAATATAGTAACCAAACACATTGTTGTATCTAATCTTTAAAGAAGAAATACCTGACTTCACTCTTTCTTGATTTTCTAACTGATGGAGTTCAAACTGCTTTTTTTCTACTTGATCAATCAACAAATCGAGTTCTTGCGAAACTCCCCGACCAATAACCGATCCACTGGATAGACGATTGTCTGAAGAAACATTTAAACAAATTGTGTGATTAATTTGATCCGATAAATTTTGAGTCAAACTCACAATCTGACTAAGGTCTGTGTATTTTTGAATCCAAGAAGCTTGAATCGAAAGTGATACAGCTTCTCCAGCTGCTTTTAAAGAATGAGCCAACATCAATAAGTCTTTACTACTATATTGAGTTTGCGATAATTTACCCAAACGTCTTTCTATATCCCCTACACGAGCAAGTAAGTGACGAATTTCTTCTATACGGTCGGGGTCGTTCATTCGACTTTCCACTTGATCCAATCGGTTTTCTAACTCAGATAGGTCTGTACATGGCTCTCGCAGGCGAGACCGAAGCAGTCGTGCTCCAGAAGGAGTTTGAGTTCTATTAACGGCAGCAAACAAAGTATCTTTTACATCCCCTTTATAAGTTTTAAACACTTCTAAATGATCCAAAACTTGAGCAGAAAGTTGCATTATTTTTCCAAAATCTTTTTTACAAAAGGGGCGAAGTGTTTTTTTTATAATTACATTTTGATTGCCATGTATATAAGCTAATAAACGGCATGCACTCACCGGAAGTGTTGAATAAGATAACCCTTCTTTTTTGCTTGGAAGACTCCCTTTTTGACTCCCTTTGTTAAAAATAGGAGGCAGTGAGCCATCTTCTCCCACACCATCTTCTTTGTCACAAACACTCATTGGAAATCGATTCCATTCTTTTTGAGAAAAACATTGCTCCTTTTGTTGGCTAGTCAATACGATCTCTGCCGGACTCAATAGGTTGATCACTCGTCTTTTATTTTCTTCATCAGAAATAGAATAAAAAAATGCTGAACCTGTAGACACATCTACAAAACTGACAGAGTACTCATCAAAAGCACATAAGTAATGAGCTTTTAAACTGTTTAAACTATCTGGATCGTACACCATACCTGGAGTTAAAATGCGAGTAACCTTTCTTTCCATAAGAGTTTTAGAGGCAGTCACTTCCCCAATTTGATCACAAATCGCTATTTTAAAACCAGCTGACAGAAGTTTACTAATGGGACCACTAATACTATGGTAGGGAATGCCACACATTTTGACACTCTGAGCAGATTTTTTATTTCTAGATGTCAAAACAATATTCAGTAAAGGTGCAACTGTTTCTGCATCCTCTGCAAACATTTCATAAAAATCACCCATTCTAAAAAATAGAATTTTATCTTTATGTAAAGACTTAATGTTCCAGTATTGTTTCATTAAAGGGGTCATGTTATAAATATTCTCCACACACAGGCTGTGTTTATCTTACATAAAAGAAAAACAGTCAATAAAACAATCAATATAAAAAAATTGAACAACAAGATATATTCAACCGATGAAATACAGTGAAAATGAAATACTTAATTCGTAAAAAATACTTGGTTTCTGTATTATTTTTGCTGATTCCCATTGTCATTGGACTTATTTCAGCCTGTAGCCCATCTGTCCAATTTAGTCATTTAAAAAATCCAACAAAAAATCACCTGGACGAAAATCCTAGTTTTTCAGAAGCAGGTCTTTTTAAATCTTTACTACAAAAGGCTGGGTGTGGAGATTTTTCTACTCATGCTTGGAGTTATATTTACCAAATTGTTTCTATAGAAAAAGGTCAACCACCACCTTATTACACAGTGAAAGAAAAGATCGCCCAACAAATTCAAAAACAAATTCTCTCCTCTCACATCTCTAAAGAAAAGATTGAATTTTTTGCCAAACAATTTGTAAAAGTTTATGCTTATATAACAGAATTTATGCAAAACAAACAATCTAACACTGCAACAGAAATCTTAGTTTATTTAGAACATGGAATTATTCACCCTGAACACAAAGAATTTGTGACTAAACTGCAAAACACGCTAACAGAACTTAACCAAAGTGCTAAAGCATTAAATAAACATTGTTCGCCAAAACATCAAATTCAGAGGGCTGCCAATGAGCATGATTTTCAAAACCGAGATCAAATAAATAATCTTAAAGACCAATGGAGTATTCCATTTTTTTCCTTTATTAAAAACCGACAACATCCTTTAATTTACGGAGCTTTAAAAGTCATGTCCACAGCTTATCAAAGTTGCTCTGTACTCGATATACCGTTAATGCCCACACAACATAAAACTCAAGGAATCCGTTTACTGACTAAAAATCGATCGGGTGGATGGAAAAGAGAAATTTTTGATTTAAAAGCTGTTATACGATCTCATTATTATATTAGTAAGCTATCCACTCCATCTAATGAGTTTACATGCTTTGATATCTATTCCAATCCGATGGTTTTTAACTTTGGAGGGAAACCAGCCATTTATAATCAATCGATCGACCTATTCAGAAATATTGGATCAAGTAGTTCTAAAACTTTAGGCATTGACTGTTCTGGATTTGTAACAACTGCTATGGCAGGAGCCGGATTAAGATTAAAAAACAATATGGCTATTCGTCCAATTCATGTTCAAGGAATTAACTCCAGAATGTTTAAAAATGCACAACAATATCAATTATCTTGTTTACAAAAACAAGATATTTCTCTTAACAATCCGTTAAAACCTGGCGACATTATTGCTTCTAATGCACACATTGCCATTGTGGAATATGTCGCATCGGATCCTTTTAATATCGATTCTATTTATCAATCTCAAAATTGTCACTCCACAAGTATAAATACAAAAAAATTTCGTTTTTCAATTATACAAAGCAGTGCACACAATACAGTTGGCATTAACCGTATGAGTATCGCCCATGCTTTTAATAAACACAGTAATTTTGGAAAAGGTTTGCAAAAAATTGCCTCCCGATTATGTTATAAAAAATTTGGAATGGATGTTCATAAAAACATTCATGAAATATCTATTTTACGTCACTCAACACAAGAACCTTCTTGCAGAAACAAAGAAGTCCACCTAAAAAACCAAGAATGCTTACGCTCATGTCCTCAACGATTAATCTAAATAATACACCTTTAAAGTTAAAAATTATTATATATTCTCTACTGTTATTGTTTTTTACATTTTCTTTTTTCGCATGGTGTAATATCCCTCCTGATTTGTTTACTCCATCTATTTCACTATCAAAACTCCAAATTTCTTCTCAAAATGCATTGATTCGTTTAAATGGTATTCATTTGAATTATTTTAGTAATTGCAATAAATCAAAACTTCCTAATCCCAATAAATTAACAGGATTTTTACAATTTTATGCCAATAATAAAGAAGCCTTGTATATGTCGGGGGTATCAGCAATTTGTGCTGATAATATTGAAGAAGGTATAAATTATATTAAGGAATCTGCAAGAAAAAAATTCTTAATGGCCCTATTGACAATGGCTATATATTACAGATCAGATAAAACTTTTAAAAGATTTTTAATTTCCCAAAATGAAACAAATCGTAATCTTGCTTTAAATTATTTAGAAAGAGGCATCTACTTGATTAAAACAGATATTCGATACCCAACAGGAATTAATTGGAATTATGAGAGCAGTAATCAAGTGAGTGTTCAAATTTTTACTTTAAGCTTAAATTTATACCACTTTCAATATATCGGATTCTCATTAAAAGTAATTAAAAATCTTAAAGCAAACAATTCTGATGAAGGTTTGCAAATATTAAAAAAAATACAAAAGTTAAGTTATGACTGTTTAAAACGTCCACCTTTATTAGCATGGGGATATAATCAAAATGATCTGTATAATTATCAACAAACGCTCTGCCATATCTATTCTAATATGGCACAAGATTTAATAATTTTAGAAGAAAAACGCATCCGAATAGCTGATATTTGTTCTGCAAATTCTTCATCTGTTTGCCTAAAATATAGAATAGAAAATAAAAATTCCATTATCAAAAAATCTAATGATTACACCGTTCAAATTAATAAATTGCATAGATAATGTGCAATAAATAAAATTTTTTTGTAAAATATTTGTTTAACCATTGTATTTTTTACACTCTTTTAAAAGTTTTAATAGAATATCATTGAAAATGAGCTAAAAATAAGTCCATAATGCACTCAATTAAATAATGAAAAGTCAATAATGACAAATATAAAATATAAGATTTTAAGCTCACTGTTTAATTTATTGACATTAAAAATAAGGAAAGGGGTTCATAAAATGAAAAATATTTTTCAAATTTTATTGATAGTTGGTTTTATATTTTCTTCTTACATTCATAATTCTTATGCCGATAATGCAAAAAATACCAAAAAATTTGATAAATCATTATCTTCAGCAATTGAATCTTTCTGGTTTCCTGATCATGAGTATTGTGAAGGAAGAGAAAATAGCTTATTATGTCGACACAAACAATCTAAAGCCAATATGTTAAAAATAAAGGATCGTATAACTTATCAAGTTAATACATATTATTGTATCAATGATTCTAAAATATCTGATGATGAAATAATTGAAACATCCATAATGATCAACTGGTATCAATATAGATATAAAGGTAAAAAACCCAATCGAACGCTTGTGTGTGAAGTATTAGTCGATGGACTACCAGTTAGTTTTGCTCACCATCAATCTACATTCTGCGAAAACAATACCACAACAAAAGATGATAGTATCAAAGAAGTGTTAGAACTTCATAAAAGCTTGGGATATGTCTGCCAAGAGTCTACAGAATTTACAATAAAAGATACAATAATTTTCCTAAACTCTTACCTCGACGATAGCAACTGATGAAAAAAAATAGTTACAAAAACAGAAAATCTACAGTGCTTTTTTAAATAAATTTTATTATTTGACTAGTTTCATTTCATAAGTTTTGGGATCAAACCATTCTGGGAATTTAGTTTTGTTATTATAGTAAGATCCATTAAATCTGGTTAAAAAATGTAAAAATTGACCAACAATAATTAATGTTAAATTAGCATGGCGTAAATCAGATTGTAAAAGATGAGTCCCTTCTAAATTAGCACCTCGTAAATTCGCACCAAGTAAATTTGCTTTTTCCAAATTACTCCATCGAAGATTAGCTCTTTCTAAATTTGCTATTACTAAATAAGCTTTATAAAAGTTAGCTCTTTCTAAATAAGCTCCCCTCAAATCGGCTTTATAAAAAATCGCTTTACGAAAAGAACAACCTCTTAAATCAGCATAGCTTAAATTAGCATGACTAAAATCTGCTCCATCCAGATTTTTACCTTTTAAATGCAAAGCCCTTTCTAAATTAGCTGATTTAAAATTTTTAGCTTTTTCTAATGCAAATGTGTTAAACATGGTTCCATAAAGCAAAAAACCACTCATAGAAATAACAACCAGTTTTTGTATTTTTAACATTACCTTTAAATATCCTTTTTCTATTGTTATCATTTGCATTAGAGACGATTCATTGTAATAATGCTATCTTTATAAACGAATATTTATTAAATTACAAGTCCTATTTGAATTTTTTACACTTGTAAAGTAAATTATACTTGTAAAGTAAACAGGAGTAATAAAAACTGAACTCCCTGAATAAATTATTTTTAAAATTTTTTATTTTTTTTGTACTTTTATACATACCAAACACTTGGTCTAGCGTTTTTTATATATATGTTAGTGTTCCTCATCAAAAATCTAGTAAAGCAACGGCTTTTTTAGCTGAAAATTATATATTTACTAATGTGCATGTTATCAGTTCAGTTTTTGAATCACACGACGATAAAAAAAATGAAGACCTATCTTCTACAAATATCATGCTACGGTTGAGTTCTCACAAAACAAAAACCAAAATAAATAAAATAAAAGCTATATCAGCACTTTATGATATTGCTGTTTTAGAAGTTGATTTATCTCAATTAAAAAACTCCTTAACTTCTTTATCTTTAAGAGAAAGCACTTTAGATTTATCCGAACAAATAACAATTATCGGTTATCCCAGAAAAAAAAATAAAATACTTCCTTCTAAAATAAAAAAACTAGGGGACATACAGTTTATGGACGCCTATAAAGAAGAATATGGTTTTTTAACCGATCACAAATATGGTCTACAAGGAGGTAGTGGGAGTCCTGTATTAGACAACAACAATCAAGTGGTTGGAATAATGAACAGTGGTTTATTCAATTTTGCTATAGCAACCCACAGTGCCATCTTAAAACAAGTATTAAACGGAACAATGGGGTCAGATTGTGATTTATATGAAACTTTAAAAGCATGTGCTGAAAATGAGCTAACAACACTCCATAAATGGGCACAAAATGGAAATAAAAAAGCTCAATACCAATTAGGCAGATTTTATTGGTATGGCATAATTGTTCCGCAACATATAGATAAAGCATTCTATTGGTTGCAAGAAGCCAGTTTACAAAAATACACACCTGCCCAACATGATTTAGCAACTTTATATTATAATTTCTCCAAAAAAGAATCTCCAACATCTCATGTAGCTAAAGCAACTGCCCTCTATTTGTATAAAAAATCTGCTAAAAAGCAATTTCTACCGTCTCACATGAGACTTATGTTACTATACGCACTCGAAAATACTGCTTCATCAAACGAAGAAATAAAAATCAACAATCTACACCAAACACTTCAAATAAAGCAAAACCCTCTATCGTTTATGTGGAATGGTCATACTCTCTTTTATTTTTTCAAATAAGTAATTAAAAATAATCGGGAATCACCCGATCAACTTAATTTCTTTTTTTTGCTCTTCTTCTTCTTTTTTTTCTGGGTTGTTGCACTCGTTTTTTTGTTCGTCTTCCTCGTTTTTGTAATTTAACTGGCTCTTCTATTTGTTGTGATTTCTTTTGAAGTCTATTTCTTTGCCTATTTAACTCTTTACTTATAAAATCAATATACATATCACTATTACTTTTTACATTTAAAACACGATTATCAAAAGTTTTTATCAAATGCAGTACTTGTTTTACAAGTAAGCATAATTCTATAAATTTTTTGTTGTCTAATAAGTCTTTTAACTGTCTTTCATGTTTTAAAATCAATGTTGTTCTGGCCATAATTCCTCCTTTTTTATGATAAATTTTATGTTTATATATCTACATGATATGCAAATGTCAACAATTTTAATTTTTTTTAGTGGTGACACTTTAACAAGCACTAAAAGGAGACATTTCTTCCCAATTTTTACCTATTCTAATATTAACTTTTAACGGAATTCTCCAAGATACAACATTCTCCATAATATTTTTAATATATTTGACTTCCTCATCTACTAGATTTTTATTGCATTCAAATAATAATTCGTCGTGAATTTGAAGTAAAATGGGAGAATATAAACTGTTTCTTAATTCTAACATAGCTATCTTGACTAAATCCCCAGCTGTCCCCTGAACTGGCATGTTAATAGCGGCTCGCTCACCAAATTTTTGAGTATGAAACCGAACAGACTGTAGTTCTCCAATATACCGTCTCCTACCAAATACAGTTTCTACATATCCCCTTTGACGTGCTTTTTGAGGTGAACTTTCCATATATTCTCGCACTCGTTTAAATTTTTGAAAGTAAGACTGGATCAAATCTTTAGCCGATTCTAAAGAAACTTCCAACAATTCAGATAAACTATAAGCCCCTTGACCATAAATTAAACCAAAATTAACTGCCTTAGCTGAATATCTTTGCTCATCACTGACTCGCCCTAACGGAACACCATATACTTTACTCGCCGTTACTCGATGAATATCTTGATCACTTTCAAAAGCCTGACATAAAGCCACATCTTCTGTTAAATGAGCTAATACCCTCAACTCAATCTGTGAATAATCTGCCGATACCAGCACACAATCTTTACGAGCTGTAAAAGCTCGACGAATTTGTTTTCCTCTTTTTGTCTTAACCGGAATGTTCTGTAAATTAGGATGCACACTAGAAAGTCTACCAGTTGTTGTCAACGCCTGACGAAAATGTGTATGTACACAACTTGTTTTTTTATTCACCATTTTTGGTAAAGCCGATACATAAGTAGTTTCTAGCTTAAAAAGTTCCCTATACTCTAAAATTAAAGGAACAATTAAATGCTTATCTTTTAACTTCTCCAATACATCTGCAGAAGTTGAATACCCTGTTTTAATTTTTCTCACAGGAGATAAGTTTAACTGTTTAAATAACACATCCGCCAACTGTTGCGGACTAGCTAAATTAAATGGATTTTTAGTGTAATTAAAAATTTTTTTCTTCAGTACACTTAAATCCTCCTGAATTTCTACAGACTGTCTCTGTAACTCCAAAACATTTAATTGAATACCCCAACATTCCATCTCTAACAAAACTGCAATCAACGGAAGCTCTATATTCTGATACAGATCCATCATGTTTTTCTGAGCTAAATCGTTCTCTAATGCTTTTTGCAATTTTGTATGTAAACGATACACTTCTCCCGGTAATAAATCTTTAGATACTTCTTCGTCTAAATACTTTAAACACAACTGACGAAAACCATACGATGCAGCTCCTTGAGTTAAATAACCAGCCATCATAGTACACCAACCAGCTCTCCCTATACGCATACCCAATGGCTTCACCACTAAATCATCTGGTAAAAATTTTCTCCAAAGGCTTTTTAAATCATAGCCATGCCAACACACATTCTTATCAAATAACACCTTCCCCACTTTGTCCAAAGACAAACCAACTAAACTGATCACTCGATTTTTATAAGATAAAAAAATCTGATCATTATGAGAAAAAACCCACACTTTGGCATAAGGAGTAATTAAAACACATAAATCACTTAAAGTTATAAAATGAGTTTTTAAATTACCCGGTAACTTACGATCTTTAGAAGCATTTTTAGAAACAACTTTAGAAACAACAGATGAGTTGCCAGATCTAATGGGATGGTTAGTCTTATTTGTATTTTTTTTGTTATTTTTTGGAGATAATACAAAATATTCTGGCTTCAAAGTAAAACCCAGTTCTTTTAATAAGGCTTCTAATTGATCTCTATTAACATCTTGCCTTCTGAAAAATGAAGTTAATTCATCTGACGAACAATCGGCAACACGCCCCTGCAATTTTAATCGACCATCCGTAACACCCCAATCTCCATCTGTCACAATGCGAACTAATTTCTGAGATAAAAAAGCTAAATCTTTACCTTTTCGAAGTTTATCCATAGTTTTTTTTGGCAAATCATCTAAGCATTTATAAATACCTTCTAAAGATTTATATTTCTCTAATAAATTGCTAGCCCCTTTGGGACCAATACCTGTCACACCAGGGATATTATCACTACTATCCCCTACCAAGGCTAAATAATCCACCATCTGTTGTGGATAGACACCCCATTTATTTTTTACTCCCTCTATATCGTATGTTTTTTCTCTCATGGGATCATACATAGAAACACAAGGACCTACCAGTTGTGCAAAATCTTTATCCCCACTCACAATCACTACTTCAAACTTTTTTGCACAAGCTTGTACACTTAAAGAACCAATTAAATCATCTGCTTCATAACTTTCTTTAATCATTGTTGGAATCCCTAAAATTTGCACAAGCTTTTTAATATAAGGTAGTTGTTGTTTTAAATCTTCTGGCATTTCTCCACGATTAGCTTTGTATTCTTTATAGATTTTTTTACGAAAAGAAGGCTTTTCATGATCTAAACAATACACGACATATTCTGCCGAATACTCTCTTAAAAATTTAACCGTCATAGATAATAAACCATACAAAGCATTAGTCGGAACCCCATGAGGACTCGTTAAATGAGGAGAGATCGCATAATAGGAACGAAAAAACAAAGAACTCACATCTACAAGATAAACAGTTTTCATTGATCTCTATGTGGTTTCTCTAAATTGTTTTTCTTTTGAGAATCGATTGGTTTTTTTGACTGATCGTTATCAGAAAAAATAAAAACTAAATCTCGCTCTCCCACGAGGTTTAATCGATTGCGTGCTTCTTTTTCTAAAAAAAGAGGATCCGATAACTTATTTAATCGTTCTACTACTAATTTGTTTTTTTCTTTTAAATCTTTAATTCGCTGGGTGAGTTGTTTTTGTTTGAGACTTAAATTCCATATTCTAGCCAAAGTGTCGTTACAACTTAAATGAGTAGTTACAAAAAACACACAAGCAACTAATACCCATAATGGTTGGTTTAAAAACCATCTCAAAAAATAATAAACCCTTCTTGTAAACAAAATTATATATCCTGACTACTAACCACTGTCCCTAGTAATTGACCTTTTTTATTTATCGACTGCACAGATACTGATAACTCCACTGGACAATCCACTCGAGTAAACATTTTTTTTGTCACTCCCTGTTGAGTCAGTTGTTTTTTCTCTGATAAATTTTTTTTTAACGACCATTGAATGGTCCAATAGCAACGACTAATACCTAACCCATAAGATGGAATAGATGATGAACGCGATGATACAAGAGGTAAAACTTTATGGACTTTTCCAATTTGTCGACTTTTTTCTTCACTCAAGCGACTATCACTTAAATGTCTTAGTAAAGTAGACCGCTGAATAATTTTTGGCTTTTGTTTATCTGAATAAAACCGCATAGCATAAGTAAATTGACGAGGACTATACGGAAACACATGTAAAGAAGTCCAAGGATGATTTTTTAACAGAGAATAACTCCCTTCAAATTGCTCTTGAGTCTCACTCGGAAAACCCGCAATAATATCCATGCCTACAAAAGCTTTGGGAAGTTTTTGATAAATTTGCATTAAACATTTTTCTACATCTTTTGCTGTATATTTTCTTTTCATATTTTTTAAAACATCCGAATGAGCACTCTGAATACTTAAATGAAAATGAGGACATATTCTGCTATTTGATTGGCAAAGATCCAATAGCCGATCTGTCAACTCAAGAGGCTCTAAGCTGGACAAACGAAACCTCGGCATTTGAGTTTTTTGCAATAAAATTTTAACAAGATCACATAAACCAATGGGATTTGAACCTTTTTCAGACCAACGATAATCTCCAATATGCACTCCTGTTAAAACAACTTCTCGCACTCCTTGTTCGTAAGCAGATAAAATAGAATTCACTAATACTGTTGGTGACAAACTTCGACTCTTACCTCTGGCAAAAGGAATTACACAAAAAGTACAAAAGCTATCACAACCATCTTGGATTTTAAGAAATAATCGAGTATGACTGCTTTCCACACCTCCTCCGACACCCAAATCACTTTTTTTAAAAATGGACGATTTAAACACTCGAGCTGGTAAAGATTTTTCTTGTGAAGTATGTAATTGCGACTGTGAAGATAATCCCTTTTTTGTATCGTTAGCAATGTTTGCCAACTCTGATTTATGAGAATTGGCTACCACCCAATCCACTTCCTTCAGATGAGCTAAACCTTCTGTCTCCACTTGAGCAGCACAACCAGTCACTAAAATACGCACATGAGGGTTTTTTCTTTTATAACGACGGATCCAATACTTAGCCGATCGAACGGCTTCATCTGTTACAGCACAAGTATTAACCACATGAACCATTGGAGATTTCACTAATTGAGAACTGGAATCATCAAAACTACTCGATTGTTCTTTCCAACCCTGTTTGTTCAACTGCTTTTGAATCAGAGCACTGTCGTAAGTATTAACCTTACAACCAAATGTCTTAACAGAATATCGCATCTTATTGACACAACTTAGCTATTGCTACTTTCATTATCATCATTATCTTCATCGTCATCAATAATCTGAAAAATACAACGTTGACGCCTCTTAGATCCACAAGCACTCACAATTGTCCGCAGAGACTCAATAGTCCTCCCATGTCGACCAATCACTTTTCCCATATCTTTTTTAGACACGCGAGCTTCAAAAATAACTGTCTTTTCCCCTTTACTTTCTGTCACCTGCACCTGATCTGGTTCATCCACAAGTGCCTTAATCAACATTTCTACAATTTCTGCAATCGAATTTGTTTCCATAGCTTAATCACTCCTTTTGTTAAATTTTACTAATTGATACATTCATTCTCCTTAATAAAAGTTTTCTGATGCCTTATACCCTATACTTCCTATCCCTCAAAAGAATAGATTTTTTTAACTAAACTTCGCACCGTCCGACTGGGCTTAACCCCTTCCGATATACGCTTTTTATATTTCTCCATATTTAAATAAAAAGCTTCTTTCTGGTCTGAACACAAAGAATTATAATGACCAATGACCTCAATAAAACGACCTGTCGCACTTCTGCGAGAATCAGCCACTACCACACGATACTTAGGTTGATGCTTAGAACCACAACGAGCCAATCGAATAACTACCATCCAACCGCCCTCACCCAAATTATTGTTTTTACTGCAATTATCGTTGTCATCATCGTTAATCGCTCCTCAAACTATTATCTTAAACGCTATGCGTTACTCTTTTGCTCCCCAATCAGCAGGGTCTAGTTAAAGCTATTTATCAAAAAAAAACAAAAAAAACAACCCTCTTCAGCATGTAAATTATTTTTTATGAGAGTTTTTTAACTGCTGTGCCAATTCTTCTAAAAACTTAAAATGATCTAATCGACGGAGTTTAAAAACACGATCGGATCCCTTTTTTGAAATCAAAGCCTCCTGAATATATTTTTTAAAAGCATAAATGGGACCGTATATTTTATTAGATAAGTTTACAATAAAAAAAGAAAACATAATGCATAAAATAGAAGATAAAATAATAAATAAAAATAAATAGAAACTTAAACCGCGAGTTATTAAACTTTGAACACTAGCAGTTGTAGGCATTTCGTTTATCTGGGTATACATTAAATTAGAAATAAAAACATAAGAAAAACATCCCATAGAAATAATATAAATAATATAAGTTAATGCAATAGAAATACAAAAGTTATATTGGTCGTCCATAACAAAAATTTGTTTTCTAGCTTCTGATTTTTTTTGCTGACTAATTGCCTGAAAAGAAGTAACTAAAATCCCAATACACCCCACACTCATAAATATAAAAGACAAGCTGGACTGAAAACCAAATAAATAAAACCAATACACTATATTAGAATGAGTCAATCCGTCTAAAAAATAACCCAACAAACCTCCTAAAAAAAATGCCACCCAATAAGGAATCTGAAGAGATCTTTTAAGAAATACAAAATACACTAAAATAAACAAACTTATTAAATAAAATCCGATTCCAAAAAAATAAAGAGATTTTAATTCAGGGGATGCAGAATAAAAATGTTCTAAAAAAAAACCCGGTGTATGAGATAATTCTAAGCCAAAAAAACCAAGAGAAAAACCTCCCGTCTGATCTGTAATCCACTGAAAGGTTTGATCCAGTAAATAAGGTAAAATAAGCAAAATAGATAAACCCAGTTTAGTTTGTAATACTTGTTTAATATTCATAATTACCTCCTATCATAATGACACTCTATTTGGTATTTGTACTTTTTAGTGTTTGTATTTTTTGAATAGTGGTCAAATAGTGAAAATCCCCTTTCTGACTAAGAGTGTAGTTTTTTATAGATTTTTTGACAATGGCTATTTGTTGATTATGCCAAAGGGGGATAAAAGCGATGTCTTCTGCCACGATTTTTTGAATTTGATTGTAGATATTTTGCCTTTTTTGAAGATTCATGATGGATAGACCATGGTTTAGAAGCGAATCCAATTTGGGATTACTATAAAAACCTCTATTTCGACCAATGGGGGGATGTTCTTTAGAGTGTAGGGCTAAGCGATAAATATCGGGATCTTGGACACCCACCCATCGGAGTAGAGCAACTTGGAATTTACCATAATTTAAATCGGCATAGAAACTACCCCACTCACTGCTTTGAGTAGTTACTTTTAGACCAACTTTTCTCCAGTACCCAGCAATCATGCGAGCATGGTGAATGGCAGATTGTGTGTTAGAACTTTTAATTATAAGAGGTGTTTTTTGACATTTCTTAAGCGAAGAAAGAATGTGTTGAGCCTGATCTGGCTGATAAGAAAAAGATGGAATTTGTGAATTAAAAAAAAAATTATTTGGATTGAGCAACCCTATAGACAAATGGGCAAAATTTTTAAGTTTATGCTGGATAATAGATAGACGATCAATAGAAACAGCGAGAGCTTGTCGAAAACTTTTTTGCTTCAAACAAGAATGTTTAAAGTTTAGTAATAAGTAATCCACTGAGCGACCTGGAGTTTGAAACACATGGAATTGATCTTTTTTGTTTAAAAAATAATGAATTTTTTCAGGAGTGAGTTCTGATTGAGCAACATCAATCTCTTTGTTTAGAATTTTTTGAAATCGAGTGAGTTCATCTCGTATAATTTTAAATATCACTGTTTTACGAGGCAAAGAAGAAGAAGTGAGAATAATTTGCCGTGAGCTTTGGCTTTTGAGTTTAAAAGGACCTGTGCCGATTGGGTTTTTATAAAAATTTGAACCTGCTTTCTGTGTTTCTTTTTTAGGTAAAATTTTCAACACGGGTAAATCTGCAGTTAAAAATTTTGCAGAAGGCTTTTTAAGACGAATGGTTACAACAAAATGTTTTGTTTCAACCATAACATCTACTGATTGAATAATTTTAAAAGCCGTCGAGAATGGGTTTTTGTCTGATTGATATTCTTTAAAACTAAATAAAATATCTTCTTTAGCAAGTTTTCTCCCATTAGAAAATTGGAAAATCCGTGGAATATAAAATGTATAAACTTGGTTGTGATAATGCCATTTTTGAGCTAAAGAAGGAAGAATTTGCTGCTTTGGTCCAATTCGCACAAAAGAACGAAAAAGTAAACTTGCTATTCGCATGCTATTAGCATCACTCGCCTGACGCGGATCCAAACTACGAGGCTCAGAACCAAGAGCTACAATAATAGGATCAGAACGAAGATTGTTTTTCGAATCTGTATGCACAAAAAAACAAAACCGAAATACTATCAAAAAACCAAAAAACAAAAATACTAGTAAAAAAAGATTGTTTTTGCTCATATCAATTTTACCCATCTCATTATAATTTGATTTGTCTATTATAATGTGATCCGTCTATATAATTTTACCCATCTCATATAATGAGCTACAATAATGCTTAATATAAAAAATAGCCTTTCCGGTGGCAACAAGATAGTTTTTAATTATGAAAAGGTTCAAAATAAAACTCTTTTTAGCAATCAGTTGCATTTATTTTTATCATTTAACCAGCATGGCTATTTCATCAGCATCTCAAAAAAATATTTGTAAACTCGGACAATGCCCAAAACAACCGGTAATAGCTACAAAAATTCAGAAAGTAATTGATGAAAGTTCAATTAACCCAAAACAATTAGGCATTGTGATTTCTCGAGGTAATGAAGTGGTGTTTCGCTTGAACGACCAAAAATTATTTATCCCTGCATCTTTAGTGAAAATTTTTACTGCTGGAGCTTTATTGGATTTTTTATCTCCTAATTTACAATTTTCAACACGATTTTTATCTATCCAACCACTTAATGGTTCTGTACTAAAAGGGGATTTATATTTATTAGGAGGAGGGGATCCGAGTTTTGTTTCAGAAAGCTTATGGAATTTAGTAAACCATTTGTTACGCACAGGGCTTAAGCAAGTTACAAGGGATCTGATAGTGGATCGCTCTTATTTTGATTACAAACGAAGTAATCAAAAGTCTCATCAAAAAAAGAATTTATTATTACCAAAGGCTTATTTCGCTCCATCTGGAGCTTTATCTTTTAACTGGAACGCAGTTAATATTTATCTTCGCCCAGCAAAACAATCTGGGCATCCACTAAAAGTTTTTATTGATCCTTCTTCTTTTTATTTTAGAAATATTATCAACCGCACAAAAACTACTTCAACTGGAGGGCTTGCAAAAAATATCCGTGTTGAAATGACTCAAACGGATCAAAAAAAGCGACAAATTAAAATTATTGGGCAAATGGGTTTAGATCACAAGGAATTAGTAATTTATAGAAGCATATCTGAACCCGCTTTATGGACTGGATGGAATGCAATGGCTTTTTTAAAACAAAGAGGGATTGTAATCAAAGGTCGCGTAAAAAATGGATCTTTAACGAAGCCAAATTCCCGCCATCTATTAGCACAATGGGAAGGAAAACCACTGACTGAAAACATCCGCCTGATGATGAAATATTCTAATAACTATATGGCAGAAATGCTCACCAAAAACTTAGCCACTCTCCAAACTGGCAAAAAAGGGACTCTTCGAGCAGGAATCAAAATTTTAAAAAATCATATTAAAGAAAAATTACAAATTGCAAAAACAAATTATCAGTTAACGCAACCATCTGGGCTCAGTCGATCGAATCGCTTTCGACCTTGGCATTTATGGGTTGCTCTCAATTATTGGTCCAAGCATCCACTACAAGCTGAATTTGAATCGGCTTTACCACTGGCAGGATACGATGGCACTTTAAAAGATCGATTTTTAAATTCTAATATAAAAGGTCATCTGCATGCTAAAACTGGTCACTTAAATGGCGTAACAAGCTTGGCGGGATACATCAATACTCCCAATCACAAAAAACAAATGTTTGTTTTTATTTTTAACGGAAAAGAAAAAAATACTCTAAAAGCTGAAAAATTGTTTGATCAAATGGCACAAGTTCTCTACGAATTTAAGCATTAAACATTCTCATGTAATTAAAAATTTTATTGCTCAAGGGTAGACAATAACCCGGGAAAATCTAAAGCTTTCTGTAATTCTTTTTTTTCGATCACCACAGACAGTTCTTCAAACAACATTTTACAAACAGTTAGCATGAGTTGTTTTTCGTAAAAACTTAAGCCTTTGTTTTTTTCAACTGTTAAAAGTTCACGCAAAATACGAGCTGTATCAAAAATATCCCCTGTTTTAATTATTTTCATATAATATTGATATCTTTTGCTCCAGTTTTTCCCCGACCCAATAACTACACGACCTGTTGCGTGTTGAGAATCCACTAATACTTCTAGTACTTTTCTTGCCTCTTCTGGAGTAATGATAGACCGCACAGACTGCATCCGACTCTCTGGAACCATAATTTTCATATCTGAATTAATAATGAGAATGGAATAAAATTTTTGCCGAACACCAGAAATTTCTTTTGTTTCTATAGATTCGATACGCCCTAAACCATATCCCGGATAAATCGCCTTATCCCCTACCTTAAAATTCATCATTTCTGCACCCATTAGGGGGTTTTATACTAAATAAAACCTTAAAGTCAAGACTTTTGGCTATATAAATCAGAAACTATAATTTTTATTTGCTAAATGATAAAGATTTCAAACGATAGTTTTTAATTAGAGTCCAATTTTAATTTAGAATCCAATTTTAATCCGAGTTCAAACAAGAAATAACCAAGTGAGTAAACTTAACAAAACAATACCAGTTAAAGCATTGGTTGCATGTTTTACTCCAATGTTTCTAATACGATAAAGCCACATAGAGTAATCTAAAGACCACCGAGGCGGAGATTCTTCAAAAAACCAAGAGAGAGTTTCTATTTTTTGAATCATTTCTCTAGCTTTGAGATTGTTCGAATCCTCTTTGAGTATACGACCATAACAAGAGACGCCATAGATTAAATCGTTTTCTTTTTGACAAGCATGAATAAACCGATTGTGCATAATTTCGTTATGCCAATTTTGCAATAACTCACCCCAAAGACCTTTTAAACGAATTGAAGAAGTTACACCTTCGATCAATTTAATAAAAGCCACTCCGCAAAAAGGGCAAGTTGACTCTGTTAACGGAACTTCTTGAGAGCATTTAGGACATATTTTAATTGATAACTTTATGGCTGGATCATAAAGAGGGGTTGAAGAGGGGATCGATTGACTAATGGGTTTAGGGGTCGTATGAGGGTAGCCTAAGACTGGTGAGCTATAATCAATCGCCTTATTTGTTCCCAATCGATGATCGGAGATTTCATTTAATGACACAGGAATCCAAAACTTCCCATAACAATTGGAACATTGAAAATCGGGATAATCTTCTTCAAACTCTTTTTGAAGAGTTGCCCAAATCTGACGACAATGAGGACATCGTATACTTAAACGACCTGTGGAGTTAATTTCTTTTTCAGAAAGGTTGGTTGGAGGATGATAAGAGTGTCTCATATTGAAACAATATCATAAAATAGCATACGGTTAAAGTAAACCAAAAGACTTAAGAAAGGAGAAATAAGAAGATGGCCCTAATAATAGGTGCTTTATCTGGATTTTTAATAGGGACGAGCTATATGCCTTTCCCTCCATGGGCAATTTTTTTTTGTTATGTTCCATTATGGCATTTTACTTTAAAGCAAAAACGACTGAAGCCACTTTTAATTGCCGGTTGGGTTTGCCAATTTACTCTCACTTTAGTTGGATTCAACTGGGTTGCCTACACTATTAAAGAATTTGGATTTTTCCCATGGCCTTTAGCGATCGTTGGTTTATTAGGTTTTGCCTCTTTTGCCAATTTGCACATTCCGATTGCTTTATCTATTTGGTTTGTTTTGAAAACTAAATTTTTTAACAAAAACAATTACTTAGCAATATTATCATTACCTGTCGTTTTTGATCTATGCCTTCGATATTATCCAATGATTTTTGAATGGCATCTTGGATATTCTTGGTTTTACGCCAATTGGCCGGCGTTTCACACGGCACAGATATGGGGTTTTCGGTTAATCAACACTTTTATTTTGTTTTTCAATCTTTTATTTTTGTTTATATTTAAAAATTTTAAAAATAAAAAGAAATGGATTGGCTTAATAGTCAGTATCGTGTTGTTTGTTATTTTAAATCTTTTTGGAACTTTCTTAAAAAATAAACAACCCAACCCAGAACACATAGCTCGAGTAGCTGTCATCCAACCTAATATACCCAATTACTCTCGGCAGAGAGCTTGGAACATCACCCAGCAACTCATGCACCAAACGGAAGAAATTTTACATCTCAATTCAAATGTAGATTTTGTGTTATGGTCAGAAGGGGTTTATCATTACATCATCGATAGCCAAGCTCTATTAAACAAACAACAAACCATTCCTTTACAAAAATGGATTCAAACTATTCAAACCCCTCTAGTATTGTCAGCTACAGGCAGGCTCGCAACATCCCGTGCGGAAAACTTAAAACATGGCAATGCAATTTTTGTATTCAATCAAAATGGCGAACTCTCCACTACACCTTATTACAAAACCATTTTACTAGCTTTTGGAGAATACATGCCAGCAGAGAAGTGGTTACCCATCAATAAATGGCTCTCTTACTATGGAAGATCTTTTCACAAAGGGACAGGATCTAATAAAGTTACCCAGTTAAATCAAATCAATTTGGGATTTCAAATTTGTTACGAAGGGTTATTTGATTATTTCACCCGTGACTTGGCAAAAAAGAAAGCACAGATTTTAATCAATGTTACTAATGATTCATGGTTTGGCAATTGGCAAGAGCCTTGGCAACATCTGTATATGACTTTAGCACACGCAATTGAGGTGCGTCGCCCATTGATTCGAGGAACTAACTCTGGGATTTCTGCTATGATTTCTGCTAAAGGGGATATTCAATTGTCCACTCCACCCAACAAAAGATGGAGTGGTGTGTGGGAGGTTCCCTATTCTACTAAAAACCGAGCAACTGTTTTTACATCTTGGGGTTATTGCATCCATCCCTTCTTATTATGGACTTTATTGTTAGCAATCCTTGGCTTATCTTTTAAAAAACCAGCTCCCAACACCCCATTTAAACACCAACTAAAGTCTTAATTTAAACTCAGATAGTAATTTCTAAAGAGATCAAATTTACTATCCGATAAGTATTGTGTGAATCAGAGAATTATTGTATTTTTTTTGATTGTTTTGATGTCTACTGGTTTTTTAACTTTAGCCAACTGCACAGTTGATTACTTAGGTTTTTCAACTTCTTCAGAAGAAAAAGAAAAAGAGTCCAATCAATCTCCTCGTGCGATTAGCAGTATATTGAGTTATTGCAATCCATTTTACGGTAACGGGTTTCGGGGGCTTTTAACTGCTTATTATGATGCAGATCAACAGTCTTATACGCACAATATGACATGGTTATATTTGTGGGAAGTCCCTTTTGAATTAAAATCTCCCAGCAATTACGCACAGTTTCATCGTTTTTACATTAAAAACAATCTAGAAGTTTATAACAAAGCTCCTGTAGAGGCTGAAATTATTCAGTTATCTTCTTCTGATAAAATATCTATCACGACTGTCATCAACAAAGATTTATTATCCGATTTGGGCGGGTTATCCATGGAGCAATTGATTAGTAAGCATGGATTTTTATTACATGACATGAGTGGTTGGCAAGGAGTGTCGTTATCGGTTTTTGATGGTCAGAATAAACCAGTCAAAGTGGTTAAAATATTGATTCCACCTTTTGAAGCTAATCCAACTCGTTTTTTGAGTAAACACAACCAAGAAGCTCTTTTATTAAAGCTCCATCCTTTTGAGGCCATTTCTGTTTTAAAAGAAACAAATGATAAAATTTTCTACAATAAATCCAAAGATAGTTGCCAAAAAGCTCCAATCCCTTTAAATTTGCCTGATTTTGAAAGCCTTTCATTGCCAAAAACAAACTCTAGTGACCAAACGATTGAAGAATTATCCAACATAATTCCATCCTTTCAATAAGGGACTAAGTGTCATTAAATTATTATCTATAAGTCTGGTGTCATAATCTTGAACTGGACTTGATTCTTGTTATAAATCCACTCTTAAATATAAGTTAAACTGTAGTGCAAGTAAGAATAGTCATGTAAAAACAAATTAAATTACTTTAAGGAGTCTATCCATGTTGGAAATTAACAAAACTCATTTAAACGAAATTGAAATGCTACTCAACCAATCTGCTAAAGGGCATCATTTTCTGTTTGACCATAAACAAGTTGCTCAAATTTTAAAAATACCAACCGAACAAATTAATTTTTTTCATAAAAAAAATATTCAGATTATCCAAAAACTCTTAAGCGAGTTATTATCTAAAAAATCTCTTCAACAAAAACAATCGTATTTAGACTCTTTGGATCACAACAATTTTGAAATTTTAGTTCGAACTTATTTCCACATTCTAGATAGTGCCGTATTGGCTTCAACCAGAACGACTCACTGACGACGATACAGCACATTTGAGAATATCATCTACTTCAGACAAAACAAAACTCAGTTGATGGGTTTTTCTCTGTAAGTGTATGATTTGATCTCTAAAAGTTTTTAAGAGTATTTGATCATCTGTATAACTTTTTTCAGAAAATTTGCTTTCTAAGTTCTCTGCCGTAGACTCCCCAGCCGAATAACAAGACGACAATACTTTTTTTTGAAATTTCCGATCATTATTCATTATGTTCCTCAACTTAACTCCAACTCTCAACGGTCTCTAACTTAAAAAGTCTCTACTTAAGACTAGATAATAGTCTATTCTATACCTAAACTTTAGTCTAATAAAACTTAAATAAACTTACATATCGCATTTTTTTTACTCCAAATAGCTACAGCTAATTCGATTAGTGTCTGTTTCTGTGAGATTTCTGCGGATTTGACCTTTATTGAGGTGTGGGTACATAATATTTTTGCTATTTTGCTCATCGTGTAAGAGACCGACTAGGTGACCCAGCTCGTGCAGGCACAAACTGATAAAGTCTATTTTTCCTCTTGGGATTCGCTTTTTTTTAGCCGAAGGGGTACGAGTAGGTGAGGTTGTCTTCCAGAAGCTCACCCAATTGATAAAAGATTTGAAAGCTTTTAGCCATTTCATCCAGAAAGAGTGTTCCAAAGTACTAGCTAGGGTGCGAGCAGTGGAGAGTTTGGGGACATGAGTGTATGTGGAATGATCGAAATGTTCTTTTTCGTAGTGGAATTCAAAATGCACATTATTCATAACAATATCTCCATCATTTAATGTGCCTCTAAAGCCATTTTTTAAGCGAGTAACACCTTGTCTAATGGAGTTCAATAAATTGAAGCTTTGACTGCCACTGCCACCGCCACCACTTCCGATAGTATCTCCGTCGTCAGATGTAACCACTCCCTCTTTGTCTATGTAGAAAAGATTAATTCCATCTCCATGTTTATCGGGAACTTCTTGCACAACACTACCCATAATTTCAAATAGAGGACCCTGACCAGTTTCGTAATTCCATTTTTCGTTCCACATATCAATTGCGTAGTTGAGGTTTTCTTGTGCTTGGGGTGGAATATCTTCATGCAAGTGAATGGGGATTGGTAAATCACTCCAACGAATCACATATCCATACTGAGTACGAAAGTTGCATTCATTTCTGCCATGTCCTCCACCGCCACTTAAAATAGTATTTAAGCCTCCACAGCCACATAGAAACATACACAAAAAACAAAAAAGACTTTTCTGCATCATATAGAAACATATCGGCTAAAAGGCGACCTATTTTTAAAGCTCTTTTTACAGTTCAAAACGGGTTTTTGTGTCTATCATCAAATTAAGCTATAATTAAACCTACAATGTCTCAAAATTTCACTTCTCCTCAAACAATTTTAGAAAAAGAAGCCTTAAAAATGGAGCAGAACCTATTCGGAAAGCCCACTAAAAGTCTTCAAGCAAATCTTTTCAGCAAAAAATGGTGGTATGGTCGACTTCTTCGATGGACTTTATCTAATCCCGAATTCAAAACACAAATGTTCCGCTTTGTGGATGTTTTTGCCTCTCTGAAAACACCTAAAGATATCACCTTTTTTCTTAAAGAATACTTAGGCGAAGAACTAAAAGGGGAAAAAGGGCAAAAAATGTCTCAATTAATTGCTCATGGAGCATCTTTTGTTTCCCCAAATTTAGTGAGTACTTTTGTTTCTAAACAAATGAAGGAGATGTCTCGCCTTTTTATTATCGGAGAAAATATCTCTTCTGCCTACCCGACCTTAACTCAAATGAGAAAAAACAAAACAGGCTTTACCTTAGACCTATTGGGAGAGATTGCCTTATCTGAAGCAGAAGCTCAACATTATCAAGAGCAATACTTACAAATAATCCATGAGTTAAGTCAGCACTCTAAAGATTGGTCTTCAGAGCCTATTATTGATCAAGACGACCGAGGAGCAATCCCAAAAGTTAACCTTTCTATTAAAGTGAGCTCTTTAGATTCTCTGATCAATCCCACAGCTTGGCAATTTAGCCAAAATCAAATCAAAAATAAATTGCGTCCCATTTTAAAAATGGCCATGGATACTCATACTTTTATCAACATAGACATGGAGCAATACGCTTATAAAAACCTTGTTTTAACTGCCTTTAAAGAATTAATTTTAGAAAAAAATTTTAAAGACTATCCTCATTTTGGGTTAGTGATTCAGGCTTATTTAAAAGACTCCTTAAAAGATGTGCAAGAACTTAAACATTTTGTGCAAAAGCGACCTGCTGGTTTAGTTATTCGATTGGTGAAGGGAGCTTATTGGGATTATGAACTTATTTCTGCTCGACAAAAAAATTGGCCATGTCCAGTTTATTTAACCAAAGCAGAAACAGATCAAAATTTTTTATCTTGTGCTGAATGCATTTTAAAACACTACCCATCTTTGCGTTTAGCAATTGGTTCTCACAACACCCATTCTATAGCAAGAACTTTGTATATCGCTCAACAAATGAAAATACCTCAAACAGCTTTAGAAATTCAAATGCTCTATGGAATGTCCGAACCTTTTAAACATGCTTTAATTCAAAAAAACTATCGGTTCAGAGAGTATTGCCCAATTGGTTTTCCAATCCCCGGCATGGCTTACCTAGTCAGAAGGTTGCTAGAAAACACCTCAAATGAATCTTTTTTAAGGCAACAAAGCTCCATTCATTCAACTCCCTCAGTGCCACCAAAAAAAACAACACCCATCGTGCAAAAAAGTTGGGAGAACGCACCTCTATGTGATTTCAGCCTACCTGTTCATCGAGAATGTTTTCAAAAAGCTTTAACTGATTGGAAAGCAAAACTCCCTTTAGAAGTTCCGGTTGTTATCAATCATCAATTACAATTTAAAACCGAAAAAAAAGTCAGAGAGAATCCCTCTAACCTTTGTCAAACAGTGGTTAAAATGTCTCTAGCTGATCTCAATGATTGTGAACAAGCAATAAAGGAATCTTTAAAAACCTTTCCTTTATGGAACGACACTTCTGTAAAAAAAAGAAGTCAGTTGCTGTTTCAATTAGCTAATCAGATGGAAAAAAATCGTTATACTTTGTCGGCTTTACAAGTTTTAGAAGTTGGAAAAAGTTGGGAATCGGCAGATGCAGATGTGTGCGAAGCAATCGATTTTTGTCGTTATTATGCTGAAGAAGCCATCCGGTTATGTCAACCTAAGCTAACCGATTGTGTGTTAGGAGAAGAAAATTTTTATTCCTATCGAGGGAGAGGAGTGTGTGCAGTCATTGCTCCTTGGAATTTCCCTTTAGCTATTTTAACAGGCATGACCGTAGCCAGTTTAGTAAGTGGCAATACAGTTTGCATTAAACCTGCCGAACAGAGTTCAGCAACAGGTTATGAACTCATGAAGTTATTACTCAATTGTGGAATCCCAAAAGGTGTAGTGCATTTTTTACCGGGGCATGGAGAATTAGTAGGAGCTTACCTAGCTAAACATAAAGATATTGCTATTGTGTCTTTTACTGGTTCTCAAGAGGTGGGTTGTTCTATTTTAGAAGAATCTTATCGATTGCGAGATGAACAAAAAAATTTAATTAAAAAGCAAAATCTCAAAAAGTGCATTGTGGAGATGGGGGGTAAAAATATTATTATCGTAGACGACAGTGCTGATTTAGATTTAGCAGTGGCAGGTGTTTTAGAATCCGCTTTTGGATTCCAAGGGCAAAAGTGTTCTGCTTGCTCTCGTGTAGCCGTGGCAGAAAGCATTCGAGAAGTATTTACTAAGAGATTACTACAAGCTGTAGAGAGTTTACCAATAGGTAGTGCAGAAGATCCTAAAAATAAAATTGGTCCGGTGATTGACGCCGAAGCATTGCAAAAAATTAATCTCTACATTGAAGAAGGAAAAAAAACATCTCGCTTATTAACTAAAAGAAACCCTTTAAAAGAAACTTATTTTATCCCTCCAGTGATTTTCACAGATGTGCCTAGTGACTCTCGTCTATTGAGAGAAGAAATTTTTGGTCCCGTATTGGTCTTAATACCTTTTTCTAATTTAGATCAAGCGATTACAATTGCCAACGATTGTAAGTTTGCTTTAACTGGTGGTTTTTATTCTCGCAGTCCTTCTCGAATTGAACAAATTAAGCGAAATTTACAAGTTGGTAATTTATATATTAATCGCTCATGCACAGGGGCAATAGTCAAAAGACACCCTTTTGGAGGTTTTAAAATGTCAGGACTTGGCTCTAAAGCTGGAGGACCAGACTATTTGAAACAGTTTATGAATCCGGTGGTTACTACAGAAAACACAGTGCGAAAAGGAGGGTTCTCCCCTCATCTTTTTTAAACCCACTGACAATATGTGAACTAATTGGATAGTTACATTTATAGTGCTTAAAAAAACCACCAAAAAAATCTTTACTTATAGTAAAGATTGCAATAGAAATTAATTCTATTTATGAAGCCACTATTTACATTTATTTTTATTTTATTTTCTTTAAATACTTTTGTCCTACCTGTTTTTTCTGACAGACTGTCAAACCTCCTACACTCCAAAACTTTATCATCGCCTGTCTTTGTAAATTCTGTTTTTTCTAATAAATTAGAAAATAAACTATCTGACAAACTACCTAATAAATTATTATTAAAAACCAGTGCTGTGCCAAAAAGTGCTGTGCCAAAAAAAAATCACCAAGGTCTACCTCGCCAAAAAAAATCTTCTAAAGTAATTGCCACTCAAACTTCTACTTGCACAGTGGAGCTAAAAATAGAGGGTGCAATTGGAGCAGTTAGTTTAAATATTTTGGATCAAGCGATTCGAAATGTCCGACAAAAAAAGTGTTCTTCTCTATTATTGTTATTAAACACTCCTGGGGGGCAACTGATTACAACTCGAAAGCTTGTCGATCGTATTTTGAATGTGGAGTTTCCGGTTTTGTGTTTAGTGCATCCAGCAGGAGCTCATGCAGGAAGTGCAGGAGCAATTATTTTACAAGCCTGCCATGTAAATGGAGCTTTACAGGCAACTAACATTGGGGCAGCCACTCCTATTCTCATGCATGGGAAAAATGTCCCATCCGACTTAAGAAAGAAGGTCGTCAACGATACCACTTCATGGCTTGACTCATTAACTACTTTAAGAAACCGCAACAAAAAATTTGGAAGAGATATTGTCACACAAGCTAAAGCTCTTAGTGCAAAAGAGGCACAAAAAATTGGAGCAATTGATTGGACAGGTAAAACAAAAGAAACATTCTTGAATTTTGCAAAAAATAAAGTGGTTAGCGTTCAAGGAGGAATTAAAAAAAATGTAGAAGTTGGTGATTTAATCCCTCAAAAATTAGGGTTGAGATACCATGTTTTATCTTTGTTAGCAGCACCTGATTTTGTCTACATGCTTTTTACAGGAAGTTTGTTTTTACTTTATTATGAAATCACTCATCCCGGGCTAGGAGCACCGGGAATTTTAGGAGTAATCGGCTTAATTATTTCTTTTATCGGTATGCATAAGTTAGCGTTTTCTTACGGTGGGTTGATTTTATTACTTCTTAGCTTGGTATTGTTTATAGCAGAAGTTTGGACGGTTGGATTTGGCATTTTTGGACTTGGAGGAGTACTATCTTTTACATTGGGTAGTTTTTTATTATTTGACCCCAATCAAACAGGAGGTGTGGATATTTCTCCTATTCTCATTATTTGTATGTCTTTAATTTTTGCTACTCTTATGTCAGGAGTAGCCTATTTAGCATGGAGTTCGATGAAACAAAAAAAAACTAAAAGCCTTAGCGATGATTGGCTGTCAGAAGATACAGAACCGGTAGAAGTTACCGAAGTCGACAAAACGGCTCAAGCTGGATATTTATTCGTCAACGGTGAAAATTGGCGTTTTCGCTCTAAAATACCGGTAAAAAAGGGTGACAGAGTAAAAATCAAAGGCTATAAGGGGCTTGTCTTAGAAGTTCAGCCCTTAAAAAAGGAGTCTTGTTAATGTTTAGTTTTAGTACTTTACTGATTGTCTTAGGATTTATTGTATTTTCTTGTGTAAAAATTTTACCAGAATGGCAGAGAGGTTTGATCTTACGATTTGGTCGATTCGTCGGAGTTAGGGGACCGGGATTGATTATTCTAATCCCAGGGGTTGAACGGCTTATTCGAGTAGATACACGAACAATTGCAATGGACATTCCTCCTCAAGATGTCATCACCTTAGATAATGTGAGTTTAAAGGTAAACGCCGTTTTGTATTTTCGAATTACAGATCCAGAAAAAGCCATCACAAAAGTGGAAGACTATAACTTTGCTACTGCTCAATCGGCACAAACCACACTTCGATCCACCTTGGGACAATATCAGATGGACGACCTTCTCTCCCAAAGAGATAAAATCAACCATACTTTGCAGGGTATTTTAGACCGTGATACAGAACCATGGGGTATTAAAATCTCTAAAGTAGAAGTGAAACACATCGACTTACCTAAAGAAATGCAAAGAGCAATGGCCAGACAGGCTGAAGCAGAAAGAGAGCGTCGTGCAAAAGTGATTAGTGCTGAAGGGGAATTTCAAAGAGCAGAAAAACTTAAAGAGGCCTCTAAGGTGATCTCTTCCACACCAGCAGCCATACAATTAGCCTATCTACAAGCTTTAACCGAAATATCCAGTGAAGGAAGCAAAACCATTGTCTTCCCCCTCCCTATAAATATGTTGGATGCTTTTCGCCCAAAATCACAAGATAACCAGCCTTAAAAAGTGCTACTACTCGTCTGATTTCAAAAAAGTTTGATCAGTTTATCAGACTTAGGTCCTTTATTTCTTTAAATTTTATGACTAATATCCGATCAGTTTACTGTATAATTTTTAGTGTTTAATTAAACAATAAAGTTGATCTTATATGAACCAACAAATGAGCAAAATTCCAATCGGCAAAAAAATAACAGGACAGGCAATCTGTTTGTTAATTTTGAGTGCTATATTTGTTTTCTCCCAATGTGGAAGAAATCAAACGAACTCTCCAAATTCCAATTTTCCCGGTGCGAATGGTGGTCCGGGTGGTTCAGGTAATGTTTCTTCAAATTCTTCGGGGGGATCTTTTTATTATAATTCTAGCGGTCGCGATAGTTCTAGTCGTAGATCTAAAAATCGCTTCTCTAAGAGCAGTGAGGTTTTAGATAAAGAAGAAGAATGGGGTATCAGTGCTCCTTTAGATATTAGCAGTCGTGCAGCTTTTGAGGAATATCGTTTTGGCAATCCTTACAATAGTAGAGATGATATTGAAGAATTTAGAGTATATGTCCAACTAGAACAAGTGAGAGACCAAAAATATTATTCTGGGGAAGTTACCGTTAGTTACATAGACTGGGGAGGAGCGAATCCAGTCAGAAAATACACACGCTATTCGAGTGGCAGTGGTGATAATGCTCGTTACAATGTATGGATAAAAGATAGCGATGGAAAAATGTATTTTCATGGATTTTTTCAAAACCAAGAATCCAACAACGAAGGAGCTTTAATTTTAGTTATTGATCGAGTAACAAAAGATCTCAAAGACTCCGATAACCCCGATAGGCAAGAATTCTATGGAGGTTCTGTTTGGATTATGAACTTTCGACTCACACGAAACGGTAAAAATTCTTGTAACAATCATGACGAACCTTATATTTTTGATGCAACCGTTAAACCTCCTTCATTGTCTGCTCGAAACAAACAGTGTTGGGAAATTACTACTGGTCCATACGACTGCCGAACATGGAGAAATGGAAGAGGGGTAGACCCTTTTCGACAAGTATCTCCGGATGATAATTGTTATGAAGAACTCGCTGACTTTGAAGGTTTAGATATACCAGAAGCTTTTGATGTAAACAGGATCAACCAATTAGAAATGCATGCAGTACAGACGATAAAACTTTAAAAATATTTAACTAAAACTTAAAAAATAAAAAAAGGAGGTAAAAATGAAACTTATAATAATCTATATTTTATTTACAAGTAGTATTATATTAACAGCTTGTAATCCAAATAATATCAATCGCCAGTTTGGTCCTGCTCAAGCAATGATACCTCAGCAACAAGGTCCAAATGCATTATTAGCTGGTGGCAATAGAATCCCATTGGTAGCACAAAATGTAGGAAGTATCTCAAATTTAAATGTCCAAGCTATTGTTCCCCCTGGTAACACGGATGGCTTGTTAGATTACTTAGGTCCTCTACAATTAGTAGGACAAGTTACAACACAAGGAATTGCTTGTTTTGGGAATATAGGTCTTCCTATTAATTGTCAGGCTGTTATAAATGTTCGTGGAAACATTGAGGCCAATAATTGCAATATAAATGGACAAAGTGTTCAGATGCGATTATTTCTACGAAGATCTACTCGATCCATTGGACCAAATGTAATGGTTGCTGGTGCTGAATTGAATCCTCTCAACTCAAATTGTTTAAACCAATCTAACCAAGGAGTTTTCCCAGTAGGAATCCGAGGAGCACAATTCCCAAGAGGTCCTCTTACAACACCTCCCATCAATCCTGTGTGGTAGCAACTAAAGACTTTAATGGTTAAAAATAATTCCAAACTGGCTGAGTTTAAAAACTTTCGACAAAAGTTTTTAAACTCAATGGAAATCAGTGGATCTTATTCTCCACACACACTATCTGCTTACCAAAGAGATTTAGAAATTTATCATAACTTTTTAAAAAAACCACAAAGTAGAGAGGATTTTTACGAATATATTACACAAAGGGATTTAAGTACACGTTCTAAAGCACGTATCATCAGCACTGTTCGTTCTTATTTGCATTTCTTAGATCGTAGACAATATTCTTCTTCTGCCGGTATTGATTTAAAAACTTTAAAAGCCATTTCAGTTAAACCTCGATTGCCAAAATTAATATCTCTTAAGGAATTTAAAAAACTGTATAAAAGTGCAAAAACCAAAGATGAACACAAGACGGCACGCAATCAGATCACTTTGTTATTGCTATTTGGTCTGGGTTGCCGAGTGAGCGAATTAATTCAAGCTAACTTGCAAGATTTAAATGAAATGGAACAATACTTGGTTGTAACTGGGAAACGAAATAAACAAAGGCTACTGCCTTTAACTGATGAGTTGTTTCAAACACTTATGGGTTACATTCAATCTCATCGTCCTTATTTATCTGCTTTACAAAATAACTACTCTTTAATTATCAACAATAGAGGTAAAAGACCTTCTCGAATAGATGTATGGAGATGGCTCTCCAATTGGTCTAAAAAAGCTGGATTTACACAAACAAAAGGACCTCATCAATTTCGCCATGGCTGTGCAACTGGTTTGTTAGAAAACGGAGCTGACTTAAGAAGTATTCAGTTTTTACTTGGACACTCCAGTATTCTCACTACACAAATTTATACTTCTGTTCAGAAAAAGCATTTGCAAAAAACCATTCAAAAACATCACCCTCTATCGGCTATTACATCTAAAAGCATAGTTAGTGCTTCTGCCTTAAATATCGATGATAAGAAATAGCAAACCGATGAGCTTCATCTCGAATATGTGTCAGAATACGAAGAGCGGTTGCAGTTTGCATGGAAGTGTGTTTGGAAGAAAGTAAAATAGGATTTTTTCGACCTGTAATAAAAAATTTTTCTGGCGATTGAGTAATAATTGGAGATAAAAAATCACTTTTTACTCTACCTTTTGCAATCGCTATAATAGGAATATGAACACACCTAATTGATTGGAGAGCTGATTGAACCGCATGGAGTTGACCTTTTCCACCATCCACTATAATGACATCGGGATCATCTTCTTTTTTATTTTTTAATTTAAATCGACGAAGAATAACTGTTTTTAATGCTAATGTGTCGTTTGCAATTGATTGACCATGAGCTATTTTATACTTTCTATACTTATTTTTAGCTGGCTCACCAGCTTCAAACACAGATTGCCCAGCCACTATGGATTCTCCCTGAAAATGAGAAATATCAAAACACTCCATTCTCTGCGGATAAGCAGATAGATGAAAAATCTTTTGAATACAATGTAAACCTTCAGCCAGCTGTTGGCTCTGAGAGAATTTTTTTTCAAAATGAGATTGAGCATTTCGAACAGCCATAGTCACTAACTGTTTTTCTAAACGAGACACAGCAAAACGAATTCGCACATTCTTTTTTTGTTTTTTAAAAAAATTTTTTAGAGCAGTTAAAGACTTTCTGTGTGTTAGTTTAAAATCTGGTAATAAAAGAATTTCTGGCAATAAATGATCCACATAATATTGTACTAAAAAAGAAAAAAAACTTTCTAAAATAAATACTTGGTTTCTACTAATTGGATTAAAAAAATAAACATGTTGACCAATAACTGCTCCTGCACGAACATGTAAAATATAAAATAACACCCTTTTTTTTTCTTCATAAAATACAGCTATATCTTGATTAATGGGCTGGTTAATGACCACTGATTGTCTACTACAAATCCATTGCAAAGATTTAATAAAGTTTTTTAATCGATTAGCTTGCTCAAAGCACTCTCGATCAGCTAATTGCTTCATTTGCTGTTCCATAGTTTTAACTTGATCTGGCAAGCGTCCTTTTTTTAATAACAACAACGCTTTTTCTATCTGCTTACGATACTGCATCTGACTAACATATTTTACACAGGGAGCACTGCAAGCTCCCAACTGATAAGTTAAACAAGGCCGTTTGCGACCCTTCATAAAGTGATTGCTACAATCTCTAATTTGAAAATGCTGATTTAAAAATCGAATCATCCATTTCACAACTTTTGAATCCGTATAAGGACCAAAGTAGACAGAACCTTTCTTTTTTACCTTTCTTTCTACAGAAAACCGAGGAAAATCTTCTTCTACAGAGCAACGGATATAGGGGTAGGATTTATCATCTTTGAGACGCACATTATACCGTGGAGTATATTTCTTAATAAGATTGGCTTCTAATAAAAAAGCTTCTGCTTCTGTTGCTGTCAATATGTAATCAATATGACAAATTTTAGGTGTGAGAAAATTGTGCTTCAGATTATCTTTTAAATTGCTGAAATAAGATTTTACGCGAGACCTTAAATTTTTAGCTTTCCCCACATAAATAACGCAATTTTTGTGATCTTTCATCAGATAAACACCACAAGTTAATGGGAAATTTTTAATCATATCTTGTAAAGACTGCTTAACCATTGTAAAACAATATAACAAAAAATTAAAAAAATAGATACGAACAATGAATCACACAAATAGTGGCTTAAACAACCAGTGGATTAAACCATGATAGACAGAAAAACATTGATAAAAGAAATAAAAAAAGTAGCTCTTTTAAAAGGAGATTTTGTTTTACGCTCTGGTCAACATTCTTCCGTTTATTTTGACAAATATTTATTTGAATCCAACCCTCAGTTATTGCAAACCATCTGTTTTTATTTAAAACCACTAATCCCTTCCGATACACAAGTATTAGCGGGGTTAAATATGGGAGGTATACCCTTAGCTGTTGCATTATCTTTAGAGACCAATATACCTTCTGTGTTTGTGAGAAAAAAAGCTAAAGACTATGGAACTAAAAAAATCACCGAAGGTTGCTCAATTAAAGATAAAAAAGTGTGTGTAATAGAAGATGTGATTACCACCGGAGGGCAAGTTGTCGAAAGTGTCCAAAACATTCGAAAAGATAAAGCCATTGTAGAACAAGTCATTTGTGTTATTAACAGAGGCTCGATAGAAGCTGTGGATCGTCTAAAGAAAAAAGCTAATTTAAATTTAAATAGCTTATTGACATGGGACGACTTCCAATAACAAATGATACACCCTCAATGGGTAAAAATTTTTGCTCAATTTAAGGTTGTGTAGCTATTAAATTTTGAATTTCTTTAGAAATATCACAAGGTTGAGGAACTGTCACTTTTTCTAAATTAGGATGTAAACCAATACCCGGTAAGTTTTTTCCGGCTAATACACAAGGAGGGGCATATAAATCATAAAAACACTCTTTACTCGTACGATAAGCTAAGTGTTCGCCAAAGTTTGTTACCTCTGTGTCTTCGTTTACAAATAACACCCTCTTAGTTTTTAAAACAGATTGTTTAATTAACTGCCAATCATAAGGGTAAAGACTCCTCATATCAATTAACTCCACTTGCTTCCCTTCGTCTCCTAACTGTTGCAAAGCCTGACGACATAAAAATAAAGACCGACCAAAACTCACTACACTAACTGCAGATCCCTCTTGCACAATTTTCGCCTTTCCAATTGGGATTACATAGTCTGAAACTAATGGCCATTGAGGTTGCCAGTTTTTTCTCTCTTCTGGGTTCACAGGTGCATCAATCATCTTTCGTAAATCACTTTCTTTGGGAGGCTCCCCAGGTATCTTATCTTGCCCTTTAATTCTCAATAAAGCTTTTGGTTTTAAATATAAAACTGGATTGGGGTCTTTAATTGCCGCTAACATTAGTCCATAAGCAGATAGAGGATCCGAAGGCATTACAATTTTCCATCCCGGTAGACGCGTTGCCCAAGAATCAAAGCTATGACTATGATAAATAGAACCATGAATGCCTGCACCATTTGGAGTCATTAATACAAGCGATAAAGGGTAATGCCCATGAGAAGACCAAAGAGTCCCACCTGCCAGTTTTAATAAATCCATGGCATTAAAAATATAATCGGCAAACTGCACTTCTGCGACACATTTTTTACCAGCTAAGGCGATACCGATTGCCGTCCCCACAATACCCTTCTCATCCAAAGGAGTGTTCCACGCTGTTCGTAAACCCTGTGTAACAGTAAATACTCCGCCTAAAGGAGTCCCTACATCTTGACCAAAAATGTCTTCCACTTCTAAGTTCTTTTCACCATAATGCAAAGCCAACCGAATAGCCTGTGCCATATTAGCCATTAAAATTTTCTCCAATCTGCGTTTTCTCCCTCTGCGTACACATAATCCCAAATAGACGAAGAAGAAGGGTCTTTCTCTTGCTTAACTTCTTGTTGAATATTTTTAGCCGATTCTTCTAAAGACTCCCTAATCTCTTTTTGGCTTTTTTCTGTCAACAAACCTGCTTTTTTTAATCGCTCCTCAAATAAAGCAATACAACAAGGCTCTCCCTTTACATAATTAGCCCCCGAAGCCGATGAATGCCCATAAAGTCGTGACACAAAAGCTTCTAATAAAACTGGCTTGCGATATTTTCTCACATAATCCATTTTCTCTTTCAAAACTAAATAAGTTGTCACAGGGTCGTTACCATCTATTAAAGCAGTTTCTATATTAAACGCTTTTCCTCGGTCTATAATGTTTGTTTCCCCATGTTGACCTTCATACTCTGTAGAGATTCCCCATCCATTATTTTGAACAGTAATCAAAATTGGCAAAGGGTGAGCTGATCTCGAAGCCCATACTAAACAAGTTGCAAAATCCCCTTCTGCTGTTCCCGCATCTCCGCCTGTAACAACAGTAATGCCTGATTTTTTTAGGCGACTTTGAGCATGAGCTGTGCCTAAACACATAGAATATTGAGGACCAATTATCGAACTAATCGGTGCAACATTCCACTCCGGTACGCAATAATGATTAGAAAAATTTCTCCCACCTGTATGCGAATCAGTTGCTTTGCTCATCATTAACCGAATAACCGATTTCATCGGTAACCCCATAGCCGTTAAAGTAGAACACGCTCTATAATGCAAATGAAGCCAATCATAATCCAAACCCTTACCCCTCTTTACTAACAAACCCAAAGGAACTCCAAAAGCCTCCTCCCCCGGTCCACCAATCCAAAAATGAGCCTGTCCCTGTTTGTAAATTTGAATCATTCTCTCTTCTAATACCCGAGCTTGCACCATTAAACGATGCATTTTTAATAATAACTTCTCTGGGATTTTTTTGAGATCTCCTGCACTCACACGACTAGCCATTCTGTTTATCCCCTTAATTAGAAGAATCCACTACCTTCACATGTTGATTCCAATGTGTAAAATCTGCAGCAATATTGACAGCCTCTTGCACATCTGCTCGAAGACGATATTTTTTTTTGCGAACCATTACAATATCCTCTTTAGATTCTTCTTCCTCTTTGTTTAAATTTTCGGATTCTTCTTTTTTGGCTTCACTAAAAATTTCAGCGATCGTAATAGCATAACCTTTTTTCTTTCTTAATTTCAACTCCGCAATATCTTCTCTAATTTTATGAAACTTCTCACTCTTGTTTATTCGAATTTTAGATTTGCTTTCTAAAAATCCAAACAACTTTTGATTCACTTTGTACCATTTATCCCCATTTGTGTAAGCCGATTTAGATAAGAAACTGGGAATTTCTTTCTTAGATAAAACATAATCTAATTCTTTTTCACCAATATCTTCATTAGAAAATACACTTGGAAATACAATATCAGAAGGCACCCCATGCAACTGTGTAGAAAAACCACTGGGAATAAAAAACAAACCCACTGTCACACGAATAGAACCTAAATTTAACTTCAATGGCTCTACCGACTGTATACTACCTTTACCAAAAGTATGATCCCCTCCCACAATGACTGCTCTCTGGTAAGATTGCAAAGTACCCGCTACAATTTCTGAAGCACTCGCACTCACACGGTTGATCAACACTACCAAAGGTCCTTTATATTCCACCTCTTTATCTATATCCGATAAAGTTAAATAACGATCTCCACTTCTGGTTCTAACTAACTGTCGAACAACTGCTCCATGAGAAAAAAATAAACCAGCTACACGAATGGCCTCTAATAAAGACCCTCCTCCGTTATTAGATAAATCTAAAACGATCGCCTCTGCCTTTCGACGAGCTTTTTTTAATAATTTTTTTACATCATTAGAAACTGAACGACCCATCGGACGCCCATCCCCATAAAAAGAAGGAACTGATATAACACCAATTAGATATTTTTTATTTTCAATTGTGCGATTAAAATAAAATAAACTCGCCGCTTGATCTTCTAAATTCACTCGATCTCTCACCAAACGAACTGTAAATTTTTTCTTATGAATGGTTGAATGATTTTTTTGATTCTTTGACACATTTTTTTTCACATTCTTATTTACTCGCAATATTCTCAAATACACAGCTGTGCCTCTCTTACCTCTAATTAAACTCACAACATCTCTTAAACTCATCTCAAAAATATTGACCATATTCCACCTTGTCTGACCAACTGCTAAAATTTTATCTTTCGGTTTTAACAAACCACTCCGAGCTGCTACCCCTCCAGGAATGAGTCTTTCAATAATCGTATGCCCATATTTAGAACCTAAACTGGCTCCAATACCATCTAAAGAAAGACGCATATTAATTTCAAAATCCTCTTGATCTTCGCGAGATAAATAACTGGAATGAGGGTCTAAAGCATGAGCAAAACTACTTAAATAAATAGAATACCACTTATCGGGCTTGCATAAATTTATTAATTTTTTAACTTTTTTCTTCTTGGCACATCTTCTACGCTCCCCTAAAGATAAATTAACTTCCCAACTCTTTACCCTTCTTCGCAACCGTCCATAAGAACGCAATACATCTTTTTTTGCCGACTTCAGTTGATCTTTATATTGTTTTTCATCGCTGGCAATAATGGCATTTGCTAACTGATAGTGAATGTATTTTTTGTGAAACACATTTAACCCAGATTGGCTAGATGGACGACTACGTTTACGAGAATCCAATACTAATTTCAACTGATTATCAATCACAGACAAAGACTTTAGATACTTCTTAGCAAACTCCACTCTTTCTAACACTCGATCAGAATATAAATGATAGATGCGATCCAGTATTGAACAATCTTTTTGGCGAATGCGATCAAAGTTATTATGCATCCATTGTTTAATATTGCGAATATCTCTCCGTGTAAAATACAACTTCTCCATATCTAAAGATTTGATAAATTGCTCTTGAGTACGCCTTTCCACACCAGATAATAAAGTCTTAAAATACATTTTTCTTTTTCTTTTATTCACATTAGAGAAATTAATATGTTGATCTAAAAACTTTTTCTGAATGTCGTAAAGATAACGACAAACAAGCTCTGCACCTTGTGCAAAAGGCATGACTCCATAACAATGAAAAAGCACGATAAATAAGACCCAAGTTTTTTGTTTCATAGCTTTGTGTCTCATAGTTTTGTGTTTCCTATTAAAAAGTTTAACGGAAGATTGATCCAAGCGTCTATAGGGTTAAGGTTTATTTTTCTTCTTTTTTTTATTTTTTGCCAATAGAGCCTTGGAACGAGTAGTTTTTTTGCCTTTTTTAACCGGACGATCTACTCGATCAGCTATCAGTTTTAGAGCAGTCTCTAAGTCCAAATGATCAAGTTCAATATTTTTATCCACTGTGTAATTTTTGCTACCATATTTAATGTATGGTCCAAATCGCCCTTTCATTAAACGCACTGACTGAGAAGACTTGGGATGAGGACCTAAGTCCTTTAAAATTTGATTCGACTGTTTTTTAGGTTTTTCCAATAATTCGAGAGCTTGTTTAAGAGTGAAATCAAAAAAATCACACACTGGAACCGAACGATAATCCCTCTCATGCACAACATAAGGTCCAAACCGCCCTAAACCCTTTTTGATTTCTTTTTTTGTCTTTGGATGCTTGCCTAATACCTTAGGTAACTCTAACAACCGTAAAGCTTGCTCTAAGGTGACTGTGTCTTCTTTGTAAAAAGGAGATAAACTCACCCTACGAACAAGTGATTTTTTTTGATCTTTCTTAGTAGCAGAAGCAGTTTTTTTACCTTGTTTGCTTTTTTTAGATTGAGATGTCGATTTTTTGCCACTCCTACTCAAACCCTTAGGAGAGATAGAAGGAGTGTCTGACCTCATTTCTACATAAGGACCATAGCGACCTATAATTACAAAAATACTCTCTTGAGTTTGAGGATGCTTACCCAACAGTTTTCCGCCTGTGATTTTATTCTGAATTAAATTTTCTATATATTTTTTAGTAATTTCTCCTGGAGATAAGGCAGAAGGCAACGATGCGGATACAGTTTTTTTACCTATTTTTTTAGAAACATAAGCACCAAAAGGTCCTGTATGAAAAGAATACCCATCAAAACCTTTTAAATGAATAAAACGAAAGTTCTCATCTTTAACCTGCTTTTGCTGGGCATCTACTAATTTTTTTAACCCCGAACGACCAAAATAAAAAGATTTTAAATACTTAATATGATTTGTTTTTCCACGAGCAATGTCATCTAAGTTTTTTTCCATTTCTGAAGTAAATTGCACATTCACATAATCTGGAAAACACTTCCTCAATAGATGATCCACTATTAAAGCTGTCCAAGTAGGAATCAAACTGTTTTTTTCTTTTGTCACATAACCTCTATCTTGAACTGTCGTAATAATACTAGCATAAGTAGAAGGACGCCCCACCCCTTCTTTTTCTAACTTTTGAATCAAAGACGCCTCTGTATAACGAGCCGGAGGATGAGTCTCATGTCGAATAGCAGACAATTTTAAACAAGGTAGTATATCTCCTTTTTTTAAAGGAGGTAAATGATACTCTTTATCATCGTGATTTTTATAGACTCGATAAAATCCTGCAAATTGTATAGTCACACCCGAACTCACAAATACACATTTGTCTACTTCCATTTCTACACGAATTTGCTTCTGCACACAGTCTTTCATCTGAGAAGCTATGGTTCTTTTCCATATTAATTCATAGAGCTTTAATAAATCACCCGATAACTTCGACTGGCTGGGTTGTAAAAAACGAGAACCCGCCGGACGAATGGCTTCATGAGCTTCTTGTGCTCCTTTAGCTTGTTTACGATAAACTCGAGGAGCAGGGGGTAAGTAATCTTTTCCAAATTGTTTAGAGATTTCTGATCGAGCAGACTTTAAAGCTTGCTGAGACAAAAAAGTTGAATCGGTTCTCATATAAGTAATTAAACCTTGCTCATATAATTTTTGAGCTAAACCCATTGTTCGACGAGAAGAAAATCGAAACTTCCGATTGGATTCTTGTTGAAGAGTAGAAGTAATAAACGGAGGGGAAGGCTTTCTAGAAACTTGTTTCTCTGTTACACTTCGAACTTGAAACTTTTTGTTTTGTAAACGACTAACTAAAGATTGAGCAGATTTTTCGTCCATTAGTAAGATTTTTTTACCTGCACCGCTTGAAATCGCTTTTTGTTTTCCAGTCACTGAGTCAAAATCCCCACTACGAACTAAGCGACAACCTTCATATTCCACAAGAGTACTTTTAAATATTTGAGAACTCCCTTTTTTTTGATGCTCACCTTCTAAATCCCAATAATCTGTTTTTGTAAAGTTGAGTCGTTCAAGCTCTTTTTGACTAACTAAAGAAACCGCCACAGATTGCACCCGACCAGCCGAAAGACCTCTTAAAACCTTTTTCCACAAAAATGGGGAAATACTATAACCAACTAACCGATCTAAAATTCGACGCGTCTCTTGTGCAAATACCAAATGAGAGTCTACTTTTCGAAAATGCCCCAAAGCCTCTGTAATTGCCGATTGAGTAATCTCATGAAACACCATTCTCTTAACCGGAATAGTTGGCTTTAAAATTTCTGCTAAATGCCAAGAAATACTCTCCCCTTCTCTGTCTTCATCAGTTGCTAAAATTAACTCACCAGCTGATTTTAATATTTTCTTTAATTTTTGGACAACATCTGCCTTTTCCAATGGAATACAGTAAATAGGACGAAAGTCGTCATCTAAATTTACTCCAAAATGTGCCCAATGTTTTTTCTTTAGATTTTCAGGTAATTCTTTAACTGACCCAGGTAAGTCGCGAATATGCCCCATACAAGATTCCACTATGTAATCTTTGCCTAAAAATCGACGAATAGTTTTAGCTTTTGTAGGAGATTCCACAATAACTAGTTTTTTCATCCAACACCTTCAATTTTTTTATTAACTAATTCTGCACTAAAACAAATATAAAAATCCACTACTTTATTGACTAATAATCAAATAAAGAAAAATAAAAAACTTAGTGAAGTTTTAAACTAAGCTCTCATAAACTCAATAATAACTATCGATATCTGTATATAATCAATCCTAAAGTCAAGTCATGATGAGAAAATCCCACTGTGACTCGATCTCCGTTCACAACTTGAATATTGTGACGACGCATCTTGCCACATAACCGTGCAGACACTTCAATATTTTTCTGATCTAACTGAACTTTATAAAGACCGTTCGAGCAGTTTTTAACCACATGCCCTTCAAATTGTACTAAATCTGCCTTGGACATTATTTAGCGATTCCGCCCGAATTGAGTAGTCATCTTAATCGGCTTATAATTAGATAACAGTAATCTAATTTTATCTTTAAAAATAACTTCTAAACGATGATTCTTATTGCTCATCACCCAACCCCAACCAAAATCTGGATGCTCCAAAGGAGTATTGACCATAAATTGACTAGAAATATTAAATACCACTGGCTTAATATGCTTGGATTTTTTATACAAATTCTCCCATTTTTTTTTGTTTTCTTCCAATATTTTTTGTGCTTTTTTATCTATCTTATCTCCTTTTTTAAGCTTAGAAGAAGATTTAACAGCTTGTTTAGTAACTTTAGCAGTTTTATTAAGCTTAGAAATTTTGCTCAACTTAGTGGCTTTGCCAACCTTGGTAGCTTTGCCAACCGTGGTGGTTTTGCTAACCTTAGTGGTTTTGCTAACCTTTACAACTTTACTAGATTTAGTAGCTTTAGCTGGTTTACTCGCTTTTAGTTTGACTACTTTTGGCTTGGTAGTGGCTTGTGGCTTAGTAGATTTAGTAGATGCAGTGGCTTTAGTGACTTTAGCAGATTTAGCAACCTTACCTGACAACGACCCAGTCGTTTTGCCTATTTTGCTAGATTGAGCAGGCTTGGTAGATGATTTAATAGGTTTTGCAAGCTTATCTGGTTTTTTAGCTAGTGGTTTTTTTGCTAATAATTTTTTGGCTCCTAGCTTTTTAGCTAATGGGGTTTTAGTTTTACTAGGCTTAGTGGTTTTGCTCCCCTTAGTGGTTTTGCTCCCCTTAGTGGTTTTGCCGACCTTGGTGGCTTTGCCAACCTTTACAATTTTACTAGATTTAGTAGCTTTATCTGGTTTACTCGCTTTTAGTTTGACTACTTTTGGCTTGGTAGTGGCTTGTGGCTTAGTAGATTTAGCAGATGCAGTGGCTTTAGTGACTTTAGTGGCTTTAGTGGCTTTAGTGACTTTAGTGGCTTTAGTGACTTTAGCAGATTTAGCAACCTTACCTGACAACGACCCAGTCGTTTTGCCTATTTTGCTAGATTGAGCAGGCTTGGTAGATGATTTAATAGGTTTTGCAAGCTTATCTGGTTTTTTAGCTAATGGTTTTTTTGCTAGTGGTTTTTTAGATTTGCTTAACTTTTTCATTTTTTAGATTTCCTTATTGATTGATTGAGTAACTGATTTGGTTATTAGTTTCAATTATTGGTTTTATCATTTAGTTCTATTATTAGCTTCATTATTGATTTCCTAATTTTTTATTATAATAAGCTCTTATTATAATAATCGTTAATATTTTTTTTCAACTTTTTTCTCAATCTAAATTTATTATTTATTGACCTCTTCTTTGTTTTTCAGCTCATTTTTGCTATTTTTTTAATGCTTTTAGCCTCTTTTTTACAATTTTTATTTCTTTTTTTCCACCTTTCACTCTTTATTCCATTTTAACCCTATTTAATTATAAGCTTGAATTATAAATGAGTTCCTTTTAAAAGAAAGGTTCATGGAGGTATTAGGTTTTAATGAATCGTTGGTATATCACAACCCCCCTTTATTATGTCAACGCCAAAGCCCATTTAGGGACTGTGTACACAACAGTTATAGCCGACATTTTAAACCGCTATCATCAATTATTTAAAAAGAGAACTTTTTTATTGACTGGAACGGATGAACATGGGCAAAAGTGCCTTCAATCGGCTGTAAAACAAAATCTTTCTCCAAAAATTTACTGCGATCAAATGGCTGAACAATTTAAAGAATTATGGAAACAATTGGATATTTCTTATAATTTCTTTCTCAGAACCACTCAAACTCGACACAAGCAAGTGGTGCAAAAATGTCTGCAAAATCTATACGATAGAGGTTTAATCTACGAATCTCTCTACGAAGGTTGGTATTGTGTTAGTGAAGAAATCTTTTATACAAAAAAAGATTTAAAAGATGGCAAATCCCCTAGTGGCAAAGAGGTTACTTTTATTCGAGAAAAAAATTACTTTTTTAAAATGTCTAATTATCAATCAGCTTTAAAAAAACATATCTTAAATAACCCAGATTTTATTCAACCTTCTTTTAGAAGAAACGAAATTTTAAGTTTTCTTAAAACTGATTTATCTGATTTATGCATCAGCCGACCAAAGAGTCGCATGCAATGGGGAATAGAATTGCCCTTTGATTCTCGTTTTGTAACTTATGTATGGGTAGATGCCTTGTTGAATTATCTAACTGGTATTGGTTGGCTGGGTCCAGTAAAACCAAATCCATTAAAACCAGATCTGGTAAAAGAAGACGCAAAACTCGCAAACGATACGGAGTGGGAAAAATGGTGGTCAGCTGGAGCTTTCCATCTAATTGGAAAAGACATTTTAGTCACTCATTGTGTGTATTGGCCTTGTTTATTACTGGCTTTAGATTTACCACTGCCAAAAACTATTTTTGCACATGGCTGGCTTCTCAACCGAGAAAAAGAAAAAATGAGCAAATCTCAAGGGGATGTTATGGACCCTTTAGCTTTATTAAAAATTTTTGATTCAGACAGCCTTCGTTATTTTTTAGTTCGAAGCATATTGTTAGGAAATGATTCAACTATATCTTCTCTTCTAATTGCTCGCTGTCTAAACGAAGACTTAGCAAACAATTTTGGCAATTTGATACAAAGAGTGAGTGTCCTCACCCATCGGCATTATGACTCTTTAATGCCTCCAGTTGTAAAAGCTCCAGATACTCTAATCAAAAACCTTAAACAACTTGCAGAAAATACAGCCCTATCTTTTAAAAAAGATTTACTCAATTTACAGCCTCAAAGTGCAATAGAAAAAATTATTTTGCTACTCAATAACACTAATAAATACTTAGAACAGATGGCTCCGTGGAAACTGGTTAAAACAGATCAAAAAAAAGGAGCAGATGTTTTACGAACTACTTGGGAAATTATCTACTTATGTGCAAGCATACTAAAACCCATTCTACCAAACAAGATGACAACTGTATTAGAATGTTTATCTTGCCCCGATGAATGGCCTTTAGAAAACTTTCAAACTGGAGTATTTCCAAAAGAAAGAGCAAAAATTAAAAAAATCCCTCCTCTTTTCCCTCGGATAGATGAAAGCACCCTCTAAAAATACCTTCTAAGTAACAGAGTTGACTAATTACCAACTTCCCCCAGACCAGCTAATTGTTTCTTCGTCTTCGTCTGCATTTTCGACTTCATATTTATCTTCGTCCTCTTGTATTTTTAGTTGGTCAGAATAAGTGTAATTAGGGGAAGTCGCTTGAACTTCTGGATCAGAAGTTTCATCTGGATCAGAAGTTTCATGATGAGGATAGGTCATTTGTTCCCTTGGATTAGACGAATATTCTGGATTAAAAGTTTCATAATTAGAATCCACACCACCACCAACAGCCGATGAACTTACAGAAGAAGATATACCTGTTTCTATTGATTCATTTTGTTCAATAGAAGGATAGGCAATAAAAGAGGGTAAAAGACCTTTTTGTTTTGCATCTAAAAGTATGTCTTCTGCATAAGATTTAACATAAGGAGAAAAAACAGCTGTTGTTGCAAGTTGAATTTTGAAATATACAATCTTATCTTCAATACGCATATTTTCTAGAGCAAAAAGTGCTCGAAGTCGATTGTCTTCTACAGAATCAAATACAGCTCTGCTTGCAATTTTTCGTTGAATTTTAGCACTCCTCACATTAGGTAGCTTTATAAAAGCCATTAATGCTTCCGTTCGTATTTCTGGTATATCGTGTTCCAGAAATTTTGCTAACATATTATGAATCCTTGTATCGTCAGTGCCAATAATACCAATTCCTCGTATTGCTGCAATTTGCAATTTTTTTGTTGCAATTCGCACCTGTGGAGTTGCTACAATTTGCAAACCTGAATTCATTGAATGAGATAACACGCTAGCTATTTTTTTTACATGATGTTGTGTATCAACTAAGTGACCTTTTCGTTTAATGCTACTCAAAGCACCAATAGCCGCTATCTTAACACTTTGTGTTTTATTTTTATCTTCTAACATTTTTGCAATACGACCTTGTACCATTGAATTATTTGAATAACGGTTAGTTAAAGAGGCAATAGCATGTATACGAACCATATAAAAATTATCCGATAAAGCTTTTAATAAAGGGTGCAAAGAGCTTTTATTATGTAATAATATATGACCTGCACAAGCATGAGAACCTAATTTCTGAACAGCTGTCAAACGCTCCCACTTGTTTGCATGTGAGATATTCCCCATAGCCCCCTTACAAATGTCTACCTGAGTTTTATCTATCCTCTTAGCATAAGAAAGAGCAGACCAATTAAACAACATGAGTATTAAAACCCAACTCAAAAAACTAACTGTTAAATATTTTTTCACAACTAATACCTCCTTGTTTTTTTAAAGATTGTTTGCCAGCTAAAGCTCGAGTAATCAGTTCTCGAACTTCAGGAACTAATATTTTAAAATTCTGAAGTTGAATATCTAAAAATGCTTGAATAATAATTTTTTGTACCTTCTCTGAAGGATCGTTTAATAACTGTGCCACAATTTTTTGCGTTTTCGAATTATATCCATTTTTTCTAATTAAAATATCACCAGCTTTAGACCGTATATCCGCATGTGTATCTTTTAGCAAATGAGTTAAAGCCGACAACACTAATGGATCTGGTAATTTTTTAACAAGTGAATCACTAAATGTATGAGTATAAGAAATAACATCCAAGATTTCTAATTTTTTGAGTGGTTTTGTTTCAAAGTCCAAAATATCTAACAACTTATAAATAACAACTGGTCTTAAATTGAAAGATGAAGGATCAGATGACTGAGCAATAACTTCTAAAGCTTTTAAAGCTTGACTCGACACATTAAAAGAAGAATCAGAAATAGCCTTGACTAAAAACCTTTGAATAATGACATCTCTTTGAACAACAAGATTTTTTGGATCTATATCAACCAACAAAGAAATTGCTTGCATTCGTATAGATTCATCCGGATGATTAACCAATTTTACAATTTTACGCCAAATTGATCGATCTTGAGATTGAATATTTTTGAAAGCCAATAAAGTCTTCATTACCACATCTTTTGATGGATGAGATAAAAATTCTGATAAACTGTTTTGGATACCTAAATTAGAAATAGGCATGTTTCCTAAAGAATCAATAGCTGATTTTTGAATCTGAATAGATGGATCTTTTAAAAGCTGTGCAATTTTTTTCTGAACTCCTAAATCAGTCGAAACATTATTCAAAGCAAATTGACCTAAAGCCCATAAACTAACTAATCGAACTTGCATGCTGGAATCATGCAAAGCTATTTCAGATAATCGATTCTGTATATCAAACCTTGCTAACTCTCTAAAGTTTAATGAATCCGTAGAACCTTCAAAAGCAATAGACAAATGATGGATAGCAGCCACTCGAGCACTCGCGTCAGCAACAGACAAGCCATTGATTTGTTGTTCTAAATAACTTAAATCTCGAGGTTTAAGTTGAACATTCTGAACCTCTGATTGAACATCTGATTGAACTTCTGAACAAACAATTAATGGCCAAAGTGCTAAAAAACCACCAACTAATAAATAATCACTCAATTTAAAATACATTTTTACAACTTCTCCCATTTTTTAAATCAATTGTATTAAAATCAACCTGATTTCTAAATTTTTTTGCTACATCTCGAACTCGAGCATCTGAATCGGAATGAACAATATTCCTTATATGTTTTAAAATAATAGGATTATCAACTTTTAAATCTTTTAAAGTCAATAAGGTTTCTAAACGAATTAAAGGGTTTTCATCAATTAACCCCTTCGTAACCAAACGATTACTGATAAAAGAGATATCAGCTTTTGTTAATGTTCTGTCTAATTTCTTTTTTAATAATTTTCGAACTGTTTTTATAAATTTTAAACGCACATCAGAAGTATGAAAAGCATTTGTTGATATTTCATTAGTAAGTTTCTTAATACTCACAGAATAAGACACCTCAAATTCTGCTAAAGCATCCAATGCGACACTTTGCACTTGTGGATTTAATTCACGAGTTATGACATCCACTAATACCCAATAAATCTGAGAATCACGAGGTTTGAGTCTACTTAGAGCATGGGCGGCAACCATTCGAACTTGTGGAGAATAATCTGATAAAAACTCAGAAACACGAACACACACATTGGAACAAAAAACACCTGAAAAAATAGTTGCATAACTTAAAATATTTAAAGTTAAACCTCTTATCAAAGAAGATTTATTATACAATAAGCGAGATCGAAGAATCTTTTCAACAAGTACCTGATCCTCTATTACTTTCATAAAGTTTGTTACATAATGATTTAACTTTAATAAAGCCAGTTTTCGAACTTCTGGATCAGAATCGCTTGAAGCTAAATCCACTAAAAAATAAAGAGCAAATTTTTGATACCTAGAATGCTCCTCAATAAAATTTTCAAGAGCTTTCTTTCGAATAGCTGAAGACGGATCATCAAATTGATCAAAAAGAACTGCCCCAATTTCTTGAAAAGTAAAATATATTTCTTCCTGAACTTTTAATTCAGATGTATAAAATAAATTCCTTAATTCTTTTAAAACAGAAGAATAATTTAACTTAAACAATCTAACAGAGCGTATAGCTTGTAAATGTTTGGATACCTCTCGAGAACTTAAAGCTTTAAGCAATAATTCAGATACTTTATCAGAAGACTTTTCATCTTGCCCTAATAAATGATACACATTTTGACGAATATTTTCTATTGGTTTTAAAAATCGGTGGCTATTTTTATTGTCATCATCTGCTTGTATTGCATTCTGTCGTTCTAATGAACGATACACATAGAAATTAACACCTCGAGAAGTAGCAGATAAAACCTCTATAGGAATCAATAAGAAAAAAACAATCAAAAAATTTAAGTAATATTTCATCGTTTAAAACTTCCTAAAAATTTTTGAACAACTGCTTGGATTGTCATTATCTGATTTATTTGTCTTTTTTGGAGGATTATCTTCTTCTATATTTTCTTGTAAAGACTCCATAACAACTACCCCATCAATAAGATTTTTCATTATATTTAAATTATTTTTCATATCAACTGTATTCAATATTGGAACATCACTTCGATTATCTAAAAAACGAATTATTTCATATTGAATTCGTGTATCATGTTCTTCAAAACTAGAAACCACTTTCTCAACTGTCTCTAAATTCAGAGAATGCATTTTATCTAAAGCCCATAAAGAATTTAACCGATGCTCAATGGGGGCATGACGAGATAAAAATACTTTTAATAGACCTTGTTGAGTTTGTATATCTGATAAGCCACTATTTTTTAATACCATAACTGCAAACCGTTGTTGACGAAAAAATAAGGTTACTTTTGCTGGTTCAAGTGAAAATAGCGGGGATCCTATTTGCATGACCTTTATATAGTCATGATAAAACTCAAGAGGTGTTTCAGCTTTTAAAATATCTAATACCCGTTGACGAAGAACATTGTCTTGACGCACATGGTTAGCCAATACATGAATGGCAATTGATTCCACTTCAGGATAAAAACTCGGTAGTAATTTTAATAAATGCCAACTAATAGATGAAATTCTTAACGCCATACCTCCTAAAATTTCTACACCTAGGATTTGAGCTTCCTTGGTTTTTGGAGAAGAAACAATATCAAATAACCATTCAACTACTTCTGGATTTGGAGATTCTACTTTAATTAAATATGATTTCGCTCTATTTTTAACTTCTATGGGAATTAAAGAAAAGCTTGGATCAAATAAAATATAAAATAATTGTCTTTGAGCAGAGTAGTTATGTTCAGCTCGTTCTCCTATTTTTTTTATTTCTATCATTGCACGCTGATCATTTCCATATTGATTCCTTACATATTGATTCCATAAATTGTATTCAACTGCACTACAAAAAAAAGTAACAAATACTAGTTGTCCAATTAAAAAATTCTTCATAACTATTTTCTCCTGTAATTACTTGCTCTTCCTCTATTAAAAAACTTTTTTACAAGTCTCGCCTGATACTTTTTCTGAAACTTCAGTATGAGATGCTTTGTTTTGCTTTCTTGTATATAAAATTTGATGAGCAATATCCCTTACTTCTTCTGAAGAATCATTCAAAAGTGGATGAATAGTGTCTTGAAGCACTGGATGCAAATGTCCCATAGTGAATAAAGACCGAATAGCAGCCAAACGAACCGAATAAAATGAATCATATAATCCATTAACAACAATCTTTTGAATATCGTAGTTTAAAACAACAACCTTACCAAATACTCCTAAAACACGAAGTGCCTCTATACGAATATCTTGATGAGGACTGTTTGTAACCAATTGAGACATGTAATCCATTATTGTATGTTTTTCATAAGACTCTCTGGATTGTGTTGTTTTGCCATGATTGATTACTAAATAATCCATAATCACTAGATCACGAGATTTAACTAATTTTTCTAAAAGAGACATAATACCCATTTGTATATGAGAAGAACTATCCATTAATGCTAATGATAACTCCTTAGTGGCTCTAACATCAGAGATCCAATAATTTAATTTTTTTAGAGTGTTTAGTGCCGCTTTTCTAACCTGAAGATTTGAATCAAACAAAGCTCCAATAATTTTTCTTTGAACAACAAGATCTACAACATTTGGCTCAAGGAGTGGTTTAAATCGACTTAAAATTTTTAAAGTTTTTAAACGAATAATAAGTGATGGGTCTAAAACAAATTCGGCCAATATTCTGATTAATTCCGTTGGTAATGTCGATTGCTTTCGACCTAAAGTTTGGATCCCCATCAATCTCACATACCATTTAGGATGAGATAGTTTTTTCACCTCATGATAATACTGTTTAAAAAATTGATCTTTTAACAATCCCTTATTAATAGTTTCTCTTAATGTATTTTGAATCTCTGCACTGTAGCTATTACCGTAACTATTACGATAATCAGATAAAACTGCATAAGTGTGTCGACGAACTTCTAAAGAATGAGTCGATAAATTGCTCTCTAATAATCGAATATTTTGCACATCTAAAGTAGTTTGATATTTTTGTAAAACTCGCAAGGCAGCTATCCGAACTCGATCATAAGGATCAAATACAGCCAATTGAATGAGTCGATCATATTGATCAGAATTTAAAAAAGGTCTGATAGATAATTTTTGAATAGCTTTTAAACGCTCAAAACCAGATGGAGCAAATAATTTACCTGTATACAATTTGATTTGCTCTTCTACTGATTCAAGTGTGCCTTCTATAGGTTTTGTTCCACTAATCACAAAAGACGAACTCGCCATGAAAGACAAACTCCATAAAAAAAATATCAATATCCATTTTAACATTTTAATACGACCCTTTTTAAATATAATTAAATGTAAAAACTACTCAATAATTTGCTCAATCATTAAAAATTGCTCACAAAATGATACGATTTTATAAAAATGATCTAAAAAATAAAATCCAAACAATGGTGGATTGTAAAATTTACACAAAAAATAATAACGATGATGATTTATAAAGTTTTTTGACCTGGTTTCCATGCACATGGGCATAACTTTCCGGTTTGAAGAGCCGACAAAACTCGTAAAACCTCTTCAGGGCTTCGCCCAACACTTAAGTCAGTTACATATACAAAACGAATCACCCCTTGAGGGTCTACAATATAAGTGGCTCTTTGAGCAACTCCCTCTTTAGGATCTAAAATACCCAAAGCAACTGTTAACTCCCGCTTGATATCTGCCAACATAGGAAAAGCTAAATTTTGTAAATCCTTTTCGTGCTTTCTCCATGCATGATGAACAAATTCAGAATCTGTAGAACCAACCAGTACTTGTGTATTTTGTTTTTTAAATTCTGAATCCTTATCAGAAAACCCTTTAATCTCTGTTGGACAGACAAAAGTAAAATCTTTTGGATAAAAAATAAATACTAACCACTTTCCCCGGTAAGAATTGTTATCTATTTCACCAAAAGCTTTGTCTAAATTATCCTCCGCTGAAATTGTCGCCTTCACTTTAAACGAAGGAAATAAATCTCCCACTCCTAACATAATAAGTCTCCTAATCGTAATATGGTTAAATTTGATCCAAGTGGTATCTTTATAATTACAGATTGTCAACTTTTTAAACCAATTGAGAAAAAAAATTGATTTATTTAACTAATTATTTTACAGTGCGATTTTACGGTGCGAAAGAACAATTACAGAAAGAACTAATATAAAAAAACCTATGTCTTGGATTGCATCTGCCCCATCAAACATTGCACTCATCAAGTATATTGGCAAAAAAGACTTGACCAATTTACCGATCAACCCATCTTTATCTTACACATTGGACCATTTGACAACAACGGTTCAAATCACACCTCTCAAAGAGGCAAAAAAAGATCAATTTCAAATTTTAGAAACATTAGATAGCAAATCTTTAGATGTGTCATCTGATACTCATTTAAAATCGATTAAAAGATTTTCAAATTTTTTCCAGTTTTTAAAAAAAAAATTTCAAATACCTCATTATTATTTAATAAAATCCAGAAATAACTTCCCAGCGAGTATTGGTGCAGCTAGTTCTGCTTCTAGCTTTTGTGCTCTCACTTTGGCAACTTATCAGATGGCTTTAGAATGCTCTGATCAAAAAGATTCTATTCAATCTTTATCTCGCTTTGAATTATCAGCTCTGAGTAGGCAAGGTTCTGGCTCTTCTTGTCGATCTTTTTTTCGCCCTTGGGCTTTATGGAAAGATCAACAAGCAAGAGGTATTTCTATCCCGTTTCCTCGTTTGATTCACCAATTGATTATTGTCAGCCGAGAAAAAAAGCCAATTTCTTCTTCTTCAGCACATCAACGAGTAATGAGCAGTCCGTTTTTTAAGAATCGATCAGAGAGAGGTCAAAAAAAGCTCGATACATTACTTTCTGCTTTAAAAACCAAAAACTGGAAAAAATGTTTTAAGATTTGCTACGAAGAATACAAAGATTTACATAATCTTTATGAAAGCTCAAGACCTCCAATTTATTATCAAAAAGAAAAAAGCTTACAAGTTATCCATCAAGTTAAAAAGTGGTGGAAAAAAACAGGAGATGGTCCACTCATAACCATGGATGCCGGATCATCTGTGCATTTACTGTATCGCCCAGATCAGCAAAAAATAGCTCAAAACCTGCTCAATCAAATTAAACAAACTTATAATGTAGATACTTTATCCAATAGAAAACCTCTATAAAAATTGAATTGCAAAAAATTTAATGTTTTTTTAAACCACACGATAAGTCTTCAGAAGTTACAAGATTGCCTTTTGGAATAAGTTTTTTAAGCATTTGTTGTTGCAAAAAATCTTTCACAAATTTTTTATGTTCGGAGTTAAAAAAAATACAAACCACTTCTGCACCCATCGCTCCACAGCCCTTAACAGCTCTTATTGGTGTATGATTGGAAATATAATCCAAAAGCAAAAGAGTTTTGGGATGCACTAAACCCAGTTCTTTTAAAACAGCACCATAGTTTTGAATAGCACCAATAAAACCTTTTGGATCGGCACAAATAAAACAGTCCACAGCAACTTGAGCCAAAGAAATTAATTTTTGAGCAGATTGTTTTGAAAATTTTTCTAAATGCTCCCAAGTATTTAACTTCACACCCGTATGAACTAAAACAAAATCTAAACCTTTAAAAGGCCAATCAATAGAAAGCACCTTAAAAGGATGCGGATAAAAAACACACACTCTCCCCATCCATTGAGACATCAAATCTGCACCACTTGGTCGGCAACCTTTAAAGTTTAAAGATTTATACGACTTCCATATATGAAACAAATCACTTTTGGTCCAAATAAAATTTTGATTCTTGCTTTTAGTAGACTGACACAATTGAGTAGAGTGAGACAAATAATACAAATAGGCAAACTGAGCAGTGGAATAACCAACCCCCCCCAAGTTTTGATACGGATTTAAACACTGAATATCATAAGTTTTAGCAATTAATGGATGACGAGATAGCCATTGCTGAGCTGGGCTATTAGAATGAAAAACCACTTGTTTAGAATTTGTTTTTTTATTTAAAGATTTTTTATTTAAAGAAACATTAGAAACTAAATTCTGAATAGATTTTTTAACAGCAGAAAAAATAAACCGAGGCTCTGTGTTGACCAACACACAAGGAGCATCTTCTAATACAGCGTATTCTCCGATAAGAAAAGTCTTGCCAGGAAACGAAATAACATATTCTTCCGCCATTTTTTATTTAACTTTGTCCATCCACTTTTTGTGTCTGGCTTTTAGAGTTCTTAAGGTAGATAGAGCCTGTTGATAATGTTTATCTCTGATTTGTTTCAAAGCGACTGCATGATCTGAAGTTTTTTTTCTAAGTGTTCTAAGTGCTTCTACTGCCTGAGATAAAAAAATTCGATTTTTAAATTCTAAAATCATTTCAAGATGTTTTTGAACAATTGGAATTTCCCACCCCTTAGCCCCAGCCGACAAGGCTAAATTTTGGATATGAAGTTTCATGTGTCCTTCAATAATTCCTACAGTAGTTAAAGCTCGCAAAGCTCCCAAGTTTTGCACTAAACCCACTGCCGCACATATACGAGCTAACTCTTCGGCATCTTTTGCTCCAAGTAATTTTAGCCCTATCCGTGCAGTTGGATGTAGACGAATAATTCCCCCAACACTACCTACCATTAAGGGAGCACAAAATACGCCATGCAAGCGATTTTTTCGAACTCTCCATTTTGTAATGGCTTGGTATCGACCAGTGCGTGCACAATAGGCATGTACTCCAGCACTCACTGCTCGCCAATCGTTACCAGTGGCAATTAATACGGCATCTATCCCGTTCATCACTCCTTTGTTTCCGGTGGCTGCTCGATAGGGATCAGTTTCTGCAAAAATAGATGCACTCTCAATTTTCTTCATTAGTAGAGGGTCTAAACCCGACATAATAATTTCTGCTTTTACTAATCGAGTATCTGACAGATTAGAAACAATACAAATAGAAACTTCTTCTTTAGAAGTGGCTTCAATTAAACCTCGCAAATACTCACACACTTGATTCACAACATTAGCTCCCATGGCATCACATGTATCCACCACAACATGGATGACAGCCATTTCCTTATTGGTTAGGGTTTCTTCTGTGGAATTATAAGGTAGACGACGCAAATAAATATTTTTCACTCCACCCCCTCTTTGATACATAGAGGGGATGACTTCTTTATTGATTTTTTGAATCCAGTTTTGTTTGTTTTCTTTTAATACTTGATTCAACCGATTAAAGTTTCGGACTTGAGCAATCTGCACTTGACCTATCACTCCACAACCTTCCACAGAGGTTTGGATAAAACCATGTTCGCTCACCCAACGAGCTGTTTTACTGGCCGCAGCTATAATAGAAGTTTCTTCTACAGCCATAGGAATCACTCGTTTTTGACCGTCAATTACAAAATTGACTGCCACACCTAATGGGAGTTGAAAGTAGCCGATTACATTTTCGATAAACTTTTCTGCTAAATCTGGACTTTTTAAACCACCCGATTTTAAATATCGAATATCTTCTGCATTTAAAACTCCCATTTGAATTAAACGAGCCAGTCGCTTCGCAAATGGTAACTTAGAAAAACCTTTAACAAAATTTTTAACAGAATGACTTTCTGGCATTTTTTAACTCCACTCCCATTTTTTCTCTTTCCCACATCGAATATCGTTAATATTTCGACATCCTAAACAAAACAAAGCCACTTTTAACTCATATTCCATACGAGAAAATAATTTTTCCAACGCACTTGCCCCTTCTAAAGCAGATTGAATCACGGTGCGGGCAACCCCTACGCGATCGGCTCCCAAGCTCAAAGCTTTAGCCGCATCTACACCATTTCTAATTCCACCTCCTGCCCAAAGCTCATAGTCTTTGTTGGAGATTTCACTTCCTGCCAATAGCGAATCCACTGTAGGGATACCCCAATTTTTAAAAGAATCTCCTGCTCCAAAAAAAGGATGATCTTTTTTGATCCGTTGACCTTCAATCCGTCCCCAATGGGTGCCTCCATATCCACTGACATCTATCGCAAAAAGTCCCATTCCCACTACTGCTTGCAATGTTTTTTTTGAAAACCCACAACCGGTTTCTTTTAAAATAACTGGCACTGAACATTGTTGGCATAAACGACTCAAAGCTAATTGACCTCCTCGAAATTGGGGAGTCCCTTCTGGTTGGAGGACTTCTTGTAAAGCATTCGCATGAACCACCATTGCAGACGCCTTTAGAGATTGAATCATTTCTTCCACTTGTTCTAAAGGAGTTTGAATGAGCTGTGACAAACCAATGTTCCCCATTAAAATCAAACCCGGGTGCATTTGACGAATAGTTTGTGCTTCTTTTCTGGCAGATGAATCCAAAATTTGTCGTCTTTGAGATCCAATTCCCATAATCCAACCTCTTCTTTCACAAACATCTGCAATGCATTGATTGATAGCTAAAGACCCCTCCCAACCTCCAGTCATACCCGTTACCACAAAAGGAGTAGCAAGTGCTTTTCCAAAAGCTTGAGTAGAAATATCCACTTCAGAAAAATCAATCTCTGGCAAAGCAGAATGCAAGAGTCGAATATGTTGAAAGCCACTTCCCCCATGGGCGGTATTTTCTGATTTCAAAGATAAGTAAATGTGATCTTTTTTACGACAAGCTAAGCGATCCACTCTGTCTGCTTTCACATTATTGATCCGTTGATTGAGGAGCTTTAGTCGCTTGATTAACAAGTTGAGAGAAAACTTCACCGTCTCTAAAAGCAATATCTGCCAATATTTTCCGATTAAGTGCAATTTTTGCTTTTTTCAAAAGAGGGATTAATTGAGAATAAGTCAATCCGCATATTCTAGCAGCTGCATTAATGCGTTGATTCCATAATCGTCTGATTTCTCTTTTTTTTCTTTTTCGATCTCGATATTGATAAGCCAAGGCGCGGTCACTTCTTTCGGCTGCCACAGTAATGCATCGGCTACCTGCAGAATAAAACCCTTTGGATCTTTTTAAAATTTTTTTATGTCGCCTTCGACGAACAATTCCCGTTTTAACTCTCATAATTTAAAACCTTTTTTAATTTAAGCACCTAACATTTTTCGCACGATTTGTTCAAAAGATGGGGACAAATAAGCTGTTTTCCCCAAATGTCTTTTTCTTTTAGAAGATTTACCCACCAATAGATGTCGCTTATATCTTTGTTTTCTTTTAACCTTGCCACTCGAACTCACACGAAAACGCTTAGCCGCTCCAGAATGGGTTTTCAATTTTTGCTTCATCTGTCTATAACCTCTCGTTACCTGTCTTTACCTCTTTTTAAACAATCCTTTTTGACATGTTTTACCAAAAAATCCAATTGATTTGTCAATACAATAAAAATTATGTTCAAAAACAGATTAATTTTTGCTTGATTCTCCAACGAAACCACACTATATCATGCTATACCATGGATGTAGGAGATGGAGTAGAGGTCTGAAAACAGAAATTATTTTCCGGCAAGAGTTTAAGAAAATAATACAAATTAATAAAGATATTAACTCATGAAAGTACGTGCTTCAATTAGGAAAATTTGTAAGGATTGTCACATTATTCGGAGAAAAAACCGCTTGCGGGTGATTTGCAAAAACCCCAAGCATAAGCAAAGGCAGGGGTAGAAATAAATGTCTCGTGTAGCTGGTGTGGATTTACCAAAAGAAAAGCGGGTAGAAGTGGCTTTAACTTATGTTTACGGTATCGGAAGGGTGCGAGCTGAAGAGATTTGCAAAAAAGCCGGTTTTGCTTCTTCTTTAAGAGTCAAAGATCTAACTAATGAGAATGTGGCTCAATTAAGAGCTGTCATCGAAAAAAGTTACAAAGTGGAGGGAGATTTACGGCGAGAAGTGGGTTTATCTATTAAACGGCTAATTGATTTGTCTGCCTATCGTGGGCTTCGTCATAAAAAGGGATTGCCAGTTCGTGGGCAAAGCACCAGGCAGAATGCTCGCACTCGGAAAGGTCCCAGAAAAACAGTTGCCAACAAGAAAAAAGCTATTTAAGGAAAGCTTAAAGTGTCTGTCAGAAAACCTAAAAAGAAAAAAGTCAAAAAAAATGTCCCTGTTGGGAAATGCCACATTCGTGCAGAATTTGGCAACACGCACATTACTTTTACAGATTCTAATGGGCAGGTTTTATGTTGGTCATCGTCTGGTGTATTGGGATTTAAGGGGTCGCGTAAAGGAACCCCATTCGTTGCTCAAGCAGTTGCAGAAGATGCAGTTCAAAGAGCTAAAGAATGTGGACTGCAAAGTATTAGTGTGTTTCTTAAAGGTCCGGGGACTGGTCGAGAAATGGCTTTGCGAACAATGGCTGCGGCAGGTTTAAAAATTACTTCTTTGAGGGATATCACTCCGATTCCCCATAATGGTTGTCGTCCTCCCAAAAGACGACGAATGTAAAGAAACTTTAAAGAATTTAAAAAAAGGAGATGGAATGGAAAAAATAAAAATGAAGCCTCATTATTATAAATATTGGAAAGGTTTAATTAAGCCTAAAGGTTTTGAATTAGATCGCAATACTTTAAGCCCTACTTACGGAAAATTTATTGTCCGACCTTTAGAGAGAGGTTATGGATTAACTTTAGGTAATTCGATTCGGCGAGTTTTGTTGAGTTCTATGATGGGGTCGGCGGTTTCTGCAGTTAAATTTAAGGGAGTGTTGCATGAATTTACTTCTATACCGGATGTTTTAGAAGATATCACAGACATTATTTTAAATCTTAAGCAGGTGCGTTTTTCTCAAAGTAGCTCTGAAAACAAATTGTTAAAAATCACTAAAGAAGGACCCGGTTTAGTAACTGCTAAAGATATCCAGCTAGTAGAAGATATTGAAATAATCAACCCAGAACAGTTAATTGCCACTTTAGGAAAAAATGTAAAATTTAACTGTGAATTATTAGTCACATTTAATCGAGGTTATATTGAAGCCAGCGAACAACCTCATCAATTACCAGTGGGTTTTATCCCGATTGATTCGATTCATTCCCCCATTCGACGAGTTAATTATACGGTCACTAATGCACGGGTGGGTCAAAAAACAGACTATGATTCTTTAATTTTAGAAGTATGGACAGATGGCTCTTTAGCTCCAGAGGAAGCTGTCCCCATGGGGTATAAAATTTTAAAAGAACAAATTCAGGTTTTTATGAATTTTGTAGATGAGAACATTGAGCCTCAAGAAAAAACAACAGAAGGCATACCTAAGCAAATCAACGAGAACTTATTTCGCCCAGTGGAAGATATGGAACTATCGGTTCGGAGTGCCAATTGTCTGAAAAACGCACGTATTCGTTTGATTGGAGATTTAGTGACTCGAACAGAACAAGATATGCTTAAAACAAAAAACTTTGGCAGAAAATCTCTTAACGAAATTAAAGACATTATTAAAAACATGGGATTATCTTTGGGTATGTCTATAGAGGGTTGGCCACCAGAAAACCTACAAGCAATCGAGCCAACAGAAAAACCAACCAACCAGTTAAACCCATTAAATACTCAACCCATTCAGAATCAATCGATGGGAATGACTTCTCCGGCTGTTTCTCCTCCCACAGATCCTTTTCTAAAAAAACCTACTAACCAATCTGAAACGAAAACAAATTTGACATCATCATTTACACCTCCACAACATCCTCTAACTCCTCCACCGCCACCTCCTCCCCTAACATCTGAAGAAACTCCTAAAGAAGAAGAAAAAAAATCTTTCTCGTTCACCAAGCAAACACCCTCTGTTGAAAACACTTTTCCGGTAGCGGATTCAGTTGGTTCGGTGGATTCGATGGATTCGCCTTCTTTAGAAAATACTCTTAAAAAAAATACGCTTAAAGGTGATTCTACTCCATCAGAAGATAGTTCTAAAAAAGAAGAAGTGACGAATACAGAAAGTACGAATGAAGAGGATTCGAAACAATGAGACATCGTCTAAAAAAAAACTCTTCTTTTGGAAGAAACAGAGGACCCAGAAAAGCCTTAATTCGAGGGCTTGTGCAAGCTTTAGTAGATCAACAAAGAATTAAAACTACTCTTCCAAGAGCAAAATGTGTTCAACCTTTGATAGAAAAAGCAATCACAATTGGTAAAAAAAATACTTTAAATGCTAGGCGAATATTAGGTAGCCGTTACCCTTGGGGACAGACAGCCAATAAAATTATGGATAAATTGGCACCTCGTTTTAAAAACCGTGCAGGAGGTTACACTCGCATTCTCAAATTAGGTGTGCGATCTGGAGATAAAGCTCCCTTAGCTTACTTAGAATTTATAGATTATCAACCTAAAAAAATAACCTCAAATCAAACCTCACCTTCTCGTGTTGCTTCTTCTACTACTGTTACCGATGGTTCTAATCAGACAAAAAAATCTGAACAAAAAAATAAAAAACTTGTTCAATCAATGAGCCAAAAAATCAAAAAACAATTGTTAAGAAAAAAAGAACAACAGAAAAAAAGACTCAGAAAATATCAAAAGCAATCCAGACACACTAATAGAAAATCACTTTAAACTCTAAAGGGAGTTTATATTGCACAACAAGTATTATGGGAAAAGAGTATTTTTCGGATTTTTAAGTATTGGAGTGTTGCTTGTTGTCGGAGGTTTTTCAATTTATCATTTTGTTCAAACTCAGAGAGAAAAACCTAAACATATTCAGCAAATTCAAGAATTACAAAATGGTTTGGATTTAACTGTTTACGATTTAAAAGGGAGACCGATTTTACTTTCTTCTTTTCGTCCTCATTTGGTGCTGATTAATTTTTGGGCAACTTGGTGTGTCCCTTGCGTAACTGAACTACCAACACTTAAACAATTAGCTCAAGATTTTTCTGGTCAATTGATTGTCTTAGCTATCAGTAATGAAAAACCAAAAGAAATTAAAAATTTTTTAAAAAATTTTAAATTACCAATTAGTTTTGTGCCGGCTCAATTAAGTCGAAAAAAAATGTTATCTGTTTTTAATGTCACTGCTTTACCAGAGACTTATATTTTAGACAAAAAAGGTCATTTGGTTGAGAAGATTATAGGTCCTCAGAATTGGAGTTCTCTGAAGTGGAAAACACATCTTCAACAGTTGATGGAAAAATCTTAGATAATATGAATATTTTACTTTTTGGAGCACCCGGAACCGGAAAAGGAACTCAATCTGATTTATTAGTTCAACAGTTAAATTTTTGTCATATTAGCACAGGTAATTTGCTTCGATCCGCTTTATATAAGAGCAGCCCTTTAGGTTTAAAGGCTCAATCTTATATGGATCGAGGTCAATTAGTACCAGATGAATTAGTCATCCAGCTTATTGAAGAAGTATTTACGGCACTCCCTAATAAAAAAAATGTAATTTTTGATGGATTCCCCCGGACTTTGTCTCAAGCAAAAGCTTTAGATCATTTATTAAACCGACACAAACAATGTTTAAATCGAGTGATCCATTTACATGTTGCAAGTTCTACACTCATCAAACGTTTAACAGGACGACGAATCGCAAAAAAGAGTGGACGAGTGTATCATATCCAATTTTGCCCTCCTAAAAACCAAGGAGTGTGTGATGTAAGTGGAGAAAAACTCATCCAAAGAACAGACGATACAGAGAAAGCAGTTAAACAAAGACTCAAAATTTATGACATTCAAACAACTCCTTTAATTGAGTACTACCAGAATAAAAATATTTTATCTCAAATCAACGGAGAAGGAACATTTACAGAAATATTTAATCGTATTAAATCTTGCCTGCCCTAATATCTGGGGTCCATTTATTTAATTAAATAGTTCTCCAAAACACTGTGAGCATAAGCACTAAGCCAGCCAAATACAACCCCAAAGCTTTTATCAACAATGAAGGGAAAATATCCTTATAAGTATGCTGTTTAATATCTTCTATCGGACTTTTTTCTAATTTGCTAATTTGAGAAAAGATATTTTCTAAACCTTGAGAATGAGTGGCACGAAAGTAATAACCTCCCGTTTTTTGAGCAATTTTTTTTAAGAGTTTTTCGTTAATTTGACTTTGGATCATTTGATAGACAGTTCTTTTTTTACCAGATGGGTCGGTGATTTGTCTTTTAATTCGAGAAAGTCCACCAGAAATAGCTCCTACTCCAATTGTATAAACTTTAATTTCATATTTTTTTACAATATCCAAAGCCGTCTGGGGGTTAATAACTCCTGTATTGTTCTCACCATCTGTTAAAAAAATCACCACTTTACTTTTTGCCTTCGAAAATCTTAGACGAGCAACTGCTCCAGCTAAGGCTACACCAATTGCTGTTCCGGGTTTTAAATAAGGATCATAATGGCTAGTCTGCACTTTTTGCAGATTGTTTAATAATACCGAATAATCTAAAGTCAGAGGCACTCGCGTATAAGATTCTCCGGCAAAAACAATTAAACCTACACGATCATAAACTAATCCGTTGACAAAATTAGTAATCACTTTTTTTGCCGCTATTAAACGACTATCTGGAGACATATCTTCTATTAACATAGAATCAGATGTATCCAACACAATGACAATATCCACTCCGTCAGCTGACCGTTGAGTATAAGTCCCTATTGTTTGTGGACGAGCCAAAGCGATAATTAAAACGAGAAGTGCCAAAAACTGTAAAATAGCTGGAGTTTCTAGTAAATAAGTTCGCCAAGTGCGTTGAGCAGGTAAAACATCAAAAGAGCTAAAACGAAAAGACCCTTTATTATTTTTTCTATAAAAAAAATAATATAAAATTAAACCACACCATGGGATAAGCAACAAAAAAGCCCAAGGAGTATGCCAATGCATTACATTTTCCTTTTTTGTTTGTGTAGAATTTGTTTAGATAGAGTTTGTTTGTATAGAAAAAACTGAATGCCTAATTGTTTTCCCATATCTAATAGCTGAATGTGATCATCTATAGTATGTCTATTTATGTTATGGGAGTTTTCTTTTTCTGTCCATTCTATAAATATTTCTTTAAAAAAACTGACGATTTTTTTCTGATGTTTTTTAAAAAACATGGGGTGTTCAGCTTGAATTTTTTTAATAGCCTCAGAAAATGAATAATCTTTAAACGGTATAAAAAATTCTTCTTCTAAAAAAGAACAAAACACAGTTTTTAATTTTTGTATAAAATTATCAGATAAGTTTTTTAAGTTTCTTTCTATTTTCATGAGTTCACTAATAAAATGTTGAAATGGATCATGCATGTTTCGACGATGCTGAACAATTTTTAACCATTTTTTTCTCTTCAAAAAAACCCATAACCGGTAAATAATTAAGCTAATCAATCCCGTTGTAAGAAACACTAAAGATAAACTATACCACATGGGAAGAGATTGAACCCAAGGACCATAAGGAGGATAAGCTTGAATGGTGTTTTGTTTTTCTTTTGGAATCACAGATTGAACATTCCAACTTAAGGGTGAAAAGTGGACAGAATTTTTTTCTGCCAACATGCGAATACCCAATTGATAATTACCGGGAACATAGCTTGTAACTTGAAACACTCCTCCACCTTCTTTTAAAGACAATGTTTTTAAAACCACTAGAGAATAAGGCGATTGTTTTTTAGAAACTAATTCCCAACGAATAGGTGGCACAACAGAGATAGATTTTGACCACTGGCAATGCATTTCAAATACATCCCCCACAGTCAATGGTGGTTTGACTTTCTTAAATTGACAAATCCCGTGTGATGAGTGTTTCATTTGTTGTGCCTTCTCTTTATTTGTTATGCCTTCTCTGAATAAAAGAAAGCAGTTGCTTAAAGAGATCTTTTTCTGTATGAATGTAAAAATAATCCACTTGAGAAGCCATTAATTGTTTTTGAATTTTCTCTTTTTTTTTTCGGATAAGATTGTGATAATTTTTTTTAAAAAATAAAGAGTTTGTATCGACTGTTATTTGTTGTCCAGTTTCTGAGTCTTCCATATTGATCAATCCCAAAGAAGGAAACTCTGATTCTAAAGGATCATGTGTAATGCCTACGGAAACATCATGTTTTTGGCTAATCATACGCAAAGGTTTTACAAAATCTGACGAAGAAAAAAAATCACTAAATAAAAAAATATGACAGTTTTTTTTAAGCACATTATGAAGAAAATCTAAAGCGGGGCAAAGGTTTGTTTGAGAAGATTGGTTTCGAAAAAAATATAAATCGCGAATAAGACTTGAGGTATGTTTAAACCCACCTGCTGGTGGTAAGTAATGCTCTACTCGGTCGGAAAACAAAAGTAACCCTATTCGATTTTGGTTTCTTTGAGTACTTAACGCAATCAATCCGGCCAATTCACAAGCAGCCGTTTTTTTTAATTGTTGAGTGCCAAAATCAAAAGAACCACTCACATCCATAGCAATTATAAAAACTGCATTTTTTTCTTCTTCAAAAATTTTAATATAAGGAGATCCCATTTTAGCTGTCAGAGGCCAACTAATAGCACGTATATCGTCTCCCGGTATGTATTTACGATAATCTGCAAACACCATACCTTGCCCTCTAAAAGCGGATCGGTACCCTCCAGCTAATAAAGCAGTTGCTTTTCGACGAAGTCGTAATTCTAGCAAGCGTATTTTTTTTAAATCCGGCAGGGTAATCAAAACACTCTAATCCCTTTAATAATTCGAGTAATCACATCATCAGCTGTAATCCCTTCCGCTTGAGCTACATAAGATAAAATTAAACGATGCCTTAAAAGAGGATAAGTAACTGCCTTCACATCATCGACTGTCACATATTCTTTCCCTCTAATAAAAGCACGTGCTTTAACTGCTTTGGGAAAGTTAACGGTTGCTCTGGGAGATGCTCCAAAAGAAATTAAAGAAGCCAAATCCACTAAGCCATAGTCTTTGGGGTGACGAGTAGCCATTACCAGATCGACCATATTATTTTTTAACTGATCATCTAAGTAAATTTGATCAGCTTTTTTTCGAAAATTTAATACATCTTCGAGAGACAAAACCGACTCAACTTGAGGTTGCTTTAAAGAAGACATGCGATTTAAAATTTCCATTTCTTCTTTTTTATTAGAATAGTCTACCAAAACCTTAAATAAGAAACGATCCATCTGAGCTTCTGGTAATTGATAAGTACCTTCTTGTTCGATTGGATTTTGAGTGGCCAACACCAAAAATGGATCTGGTAAAGTGAAACTGGTTTCTCCAATAGTGACTTGTTTTTCTGCCATTGCTTCCAATAAAGCACTTTGCACTTTAGCTGGAGCACGATTCACCTCATCAGCTAACAAAATATTAGTAAATACCGGACCTTTTTTAACAGAAAACACCTGGTTAGAAGTGTTAAAAATCATTGTGCCAATAATATCTGAAGGTAGGAGGTCGGGAGTAAATTGCACTCTCTGAAACTCCAAAGAAGTTGCCTGTGCCACCGAAGAAATTGCTAAAGTTTTAGCCAACCCCGGCACCCCTTCTACTAATATATGCCCACCTGTCAACAATCCAGTAAAAATAGAATCCAGCATCTCTTCCTGACCAACGATCACTTTTTGCACTTCTTGTATGGCTTGATTTAATCGACTATTTAGAACTTGTGAATCTTCAGACATCAAAAATTCTCCCCCCCCCCTTTTTTTAGGCTATATCAAATAAACCGTATCAAAAAAAATCTTTTTTCTGTTATTATTGCTATTTCTGTTATTTTGTCGCTATTTAGTTATGTTTTACAACATATTTGAATATATTAAAACCCTATAAAAACAAAAATATCCCGACACTTTACTTGACATTTTACACTTTCACTTTTATGGTTTTTTTTTGAGAATTTTTTACAAAAAACAGGGGGGCTTTCATGGTATTGGAAAATGATGCAGAAAAGAATGCAGAAAAAAACACAGAGCAAAATACAGAAAAAAATATAGAAACACCTGCTTTTTCCACATTAATTTATTCGATTGCTTCGTCTGCCTTAATTGCAATGGGTTTAGTGCCGAAAATGAAGGAGAAAAAAAACCGATCAATGGCTCAATTCAACATCGACTTACTCTCATTGCTCAAAGAAAAAACTAAAGGTAACCTCACAAAAGTTGAACAAACTTTATTAGACGACTCGATCAAAGATTTGCAAGTTCATTTTGTTCAAATGAAAGAACCTTCTGCTTCTGCTTCTGCTTCTGCTTCTGCTTCTGCTTCTGCTTCTGCTTCTGCTTCTGCTTCTGATACTGCTTCTGATACTCCCTCTGCTTCTGGTACTCAATCATCAACGGATAAAAAAACCAACTAAGATGATCCGGTCAATCAGTCAGTTTTTGTTAGCAGTTTTAGTTTTGTATGGGGTATCTATTGCTATCAGTAACCGAATGGGTTTTTTTGGATTAAGTGCACGGCCAGTTATTGCCAAACTTCAATCGGGGGATCCTTTACCGGCTGATTTATTTATTAAACTAGCTCAAATTATCAACCCCACGGTTGTAAATATTTCTACTTCTCAATTGGTTAAACAACCGAGTATTACTCCTTTTAACGATCCTTTTTTTGAGTTTTTCTTTTCGCCTTATATTCGTCCACCTCGTGAAAGAGCTTTACAATCGTTAGGAACGGGTTTTGTTATTCGATCTAATGGTTTAATTATCACCAACACTCATGTTGTAAAAAAAGCAGATACGATCGAAGTTCAATTAATGGAAAATTCTGATCGTTATAAAGCGAAGTTAATTGGTCAAGACATGTACACAGATGTTGCTTTATTAAAAATCACATCTCAGAAAAAACTAGCCACCGTTCAAATGGGAAAAAGCAGTGAGCTACAAGTCGGAGAATGGGTAGCTGCTTTTGGTAACCCTTATAGTCAGGGTCATACCATGACAAAAGGGATTATTTCTGCAATTAATCGAGAGATTGACGAATTAAATTTATTTCCGTTTTTACAAACTGATGCGAGCATTAACCCCGGCAATTCTGGTGGACCTTTAGTGAATACAGCTGGGGAAGTGATTGGCATCAACACAGCTATGATCTCTCACGGGATTGGCTTTGCCATTCCGATTGACAATGTCAAAGTTATTTTAAAAGACTTAGAACATTATGGTCGAGTGAGGAGAGGTTTTATTGGGGTGCAAATGAGTGAAAATTTGCCATCCAATAAAAGACAAAAAGGAGCTTTGATTGTGCATGTTATTCCCAATATGCCAGCTGAAAAAGCAGGTGTTAAAAAATATGATATTATTTCTAAGTTTAATAAAAAAAAGATACATACTTACAAAGATTTATTTAAAGCAGTAGCTACAACACCTGTTAACACAACAGTTCCTGTAGAGATCATACGAAATAAAAAGTTAATAGCCCTATCTATTACAGTGAGAGAAAGCAAAAAAACTACTCAAGCAGCAGTTACTCCTTCTTCAAAAAATAAACCAGCTATTCTTTCTGCATTGGGTTTATCTTTAGCCAATGGAACAAAAGAGTTACTAAGGTCTTTAAAACTACCGTTTATTCATCGTGTGCATCCTGTAGTGGTCAAAATTAAAAGTAAGGGATTAGCAAATTGGGCTGGGTTACAAAAAAAAGACATTATTTTAAAAGTGAATGGTCAAAGAGTATCTTCTGTAGAAGAAGTACAAAAAATAATCTCTCGCAATCGAACCAATTTATTTAATATTCTACGCTACCGATCTCAATCGGATCAATACATTAATCTCATGATTCGAATTAAAATTCGATAGCAATTAGTGAAACTTGCAAGTTTTCAGTTTAAAAAATACTGTTTTCCAACAACAAAATCAATTCAGTTAAAAAGTGGTCTTTTAACTTCTAAAAAAGTATTTTTTGTAACTGCCAAAACTGATTGTGGAAAAACAATGAGTGCAGAAATATCTTCTTTATTAGGGGTGCATTCTTTTTCTCTATTAGAGGCTAAAAAAAAGATCTCTTTTATTTTAGATCATTTAAAAAAAAACTCTTTCTCTCGGAGAATGCGTTGGGATCGACCTTTTTTTGGGGTATTTAATAGTTCTCTTCCTTATTCTTCTTTACCTCCCCCTCAAGTATTATTTCCAATAGAGAGTTTATTATTAGGTCTTTACCGCCAGCAATTTTTAGAAGATTTTAATTTATCTTCTAGGTTGTCAGTTAATATTAATCGGTTATTTGTGCCATGTAGTTTTGAAATATCTCAATTATCTCATGTTAAAATTTTAAAAGTAAAACTAAGTAGTTTAAAACAATCTCAAAAATTGATTAAAAAACTTTTAAAAAAAAACTCTAACCTCAAACTACGGTTAGATCTTAACCAAGGGTGGACTCCTTTTAATGTTAGAAAGCTTGTTAGTGTAATACCAAATAAAAATTTAGAATACATCGAAGATCCTTACAAAAATCTTTCGAAGAGTTTGAAACAATTTAATGATTTCCCTTTAGCTTTAGATAAAGAGTTAGCTCATATTTTACAAAAAAACAAGTTTAGCAGTTTTTATAAAAGCTCCAGTTGGAAGTGGAATGTGAAACATTTTAATTTTCCATCTAACACTCGGGTACTAGTTGTTAAGCCCAGTCGTGATTTATCGATTTCTGGGTCTATTTTTTTAATTAAAAAATTACGATCCAAAAAGATTCCAATCCAGGTTGTTATTAGCAATGCTTATGAAACCCCAATTGGATTGTGGTCGCTGGCTCATTTGGCAAAAGTATCGCAAGTACCAGCTGGTTTAGATACGCAAAAAGTTTTTCGTCAAACAACTTTAAATAAACATTTATTTCATCCAACAAAGATCAACCAACTAACCATTCGATCTCATTATTTAAAAAAATTCTCATTATTTAGCATTTCAAAACCTCTCTTAAGAATGTAAAATTTAAAGCTTGCATCCAAAAACCTGCATTGATATAATGACACAATAAGGAGGGTCAATTATGAATTCAATTATGAAAAAATTACTTATTGGAATTTTAATTTGTTTAGGTGTTAACTTTTTCAGCATAGCTGAAGATAAGATGATTCGTGCAACTTGTATTTGTGTGGAGGATGATCTAATATTTGATGACTCCTTAGGTGAAGTTGCAGCAATTGGAGAAGATTATAATGATGCTAAAATCAATGCATACCTTATTTGTCTCAAGACATTTAGTGGTACGGGAGAAGATGTTTTTTCTCGTAGTGACACTATAATGGCTAGAAAATGTAGCTATCAAGAGATCGACCGAGATGATAAAGGTACTTATAAAACTGGAGTTACTCGTATATATCACAACTGGTAACAAACAAAGTGCAATTTACACGCTATTTGATTCAACAAGATTTTTTTAAAAAAGAGGAGAATTCAGGATCTGAATTACAGCCCAAAGGATATATTTTCATTTCATCTAATTTATTCCATAATTTTTTTAAATATTTTTCTTCATTGTAGTTAAATAAACTTTCTCTAATTCTATGGAAAGTCCAACCACATCTTTCCAAATTCCATTGTCTTTGTTGATCTGCCCCTTCTGTTTGTGCATTGTGAAAGTAATCCCCATCACATTCCACAGCTAATTTTCGACCTGAACCCACAATAACCATATCAATACGAAACCTTCCAACTTTATGTTGAGCAATTACATTATATCCTTTTAAAGAAATTTGATAAAAAACTCTGGCCTCAAACCAGCTGTCAAAAGGCTTAGGTGCATTCTCATGGCTTTTATTTCTGGTTTCTTTAATTTGTTTATATAATGTCTGTAGTTTTTGACTGTCCCAATTGGAGAAAGAATCTGATTGACCTGTTTGAAAATGCTCCAGTAATTGCCTTCGATAATCTTCTGAGTTTTGAAGATTATTTATATCTATTGAATAAAACAACCACATTTGATCCATACCTCGGCTGGTCGCTACATTGTATTGTCGTTTAAAAGTATCTCTGGTAAGTGCTGACATCTTCCAATCATTTGCCACAGCCATACTTAAAAAAATTACATGTCTTTCATCTCCTTGGAAATCATAAGCTGTTCCAACTTGAATAGCTCTTTTTTCTAATTCTGATTTATCTATTTTTAAAAGAGCTTGCTCAATAACTTTTACTTGTGTACGACCTTGTAAACTAATAATGCCAAAAGTTTTTCCTTTGTAAGCGGGATCAGCAATACACTTTTGAATTTGATCCACAATAGCTTGAGCTTCTTTTTCATTTTGTGGATATTTGCAACTTCCAATTTTACTATTGGCACCACGAACAAACACAGATTTTAGTGGATCCAACCTTTCACTACCATATTGCCTTAACGGAATTAAAGGTGTCGCAGAGTAAGAAATACGATTGGAAAATTGGATAATCTCTGGCATGCATCTAAAATGTTCTCTTAATTGAATATGACTTCCAGTAAATAAAATATCACAATAATCATAATAACTGTATTCTCTCCCAATATGTTCTGAAAACTTAATATTAGATAGCCATTTTTTCTTTTGAATTTCCACATCTTCATCTTTTACACCTGGGTTTTCAGGGCTAATTTGTTCTTTATCCCCTACAACTATTATCTTTTTTGCCAAATAATGTATTAAAAAACCATCTGGACCTGTTTGACTTGCTTCATCCATAATAGCCACATCAAAAGGTTTTGTTTCGGGTTTTATATTCTCAACCACGCGATAAAGTGGCATAATCCAAGCAGGAACAGCTGTTTTACACTTTTCCATGCTTTCTTTTGCTACTTTACGATGCTTTGACGCTGAAACTCCAGTTCCTTTTCCTATTTTATTTATGGCATGCATCCAGCTTTTTAAATTAGAAAGATCTTCTGAAGTCATTTGAGATAAACAAAAAGACCATGCTTTTTGACTAATTAATTGTTCCATATTTTCTTTTTGCTTTTTAATTAGGTTTTTTCTCTCTTGATTTAAGTTCTCTTCTCTATTTTCATTTGTTTGCTCTCTAAGCCATAAGTTTGCTCTTTGCCAATCCCATGCCTCTTTAAAGTGCTTTAAACGGTTTTCCCATACAGGATTATTAATATTTTGTTTTAAATGTAAATAAAACTTATGGTTTAGTTTTTTCTTTATTTGATTACAAATAAAAAAGGCTCTCTGGTTGTTTTTAAAATTATTTAACTCATCTAAAATTGTTTTATATTTTTCAAAATTTTTGTTTTCAATAGCACTAATTATTTTATGAGCTATTTGATTTTTTTGATTTTTATAAGATTCTAAAAGAGAGAGTTGTTTTTTTATTTGCAGTTTTATTTGCGTTAGGTTTTTCTTTGATTGAACCAACAATATTTTTTCTTTTTCTTTTGTTACCAAATTAGGTGTCCAATGAGGTTGTGGAATATTGTTTTGAGAAAAAAATGAATTTATTTGCTCCAGAATTTTATGAGCTGAAAGGCACTCATGTAAAGGTTCACAAAAATCTTTAAAAATATGATAATTTTTTTTAAATTGGCGGGGTTGTATTCTAACTTTTGATATTCCATGGTGATTCCAAAAATTATTTAATTTTTCTAAAGATTTTTTTGCTTTTATATAATTATGAAGTTTTTTTACATCTACATAAGAAGCAATATTTTTTCCATCTATTTTTATTTTCTTTAAAGTTTTAACAGTACCAGAACACCAAAATCCCCAATTTATTTTATTATCTGGGCTATATTTTTTAAAAAAGCTATCTATTAATTTTTGTAAATAAAAATCTAAACCCGATGGTTTAATAGAGCCGGGTATTTTGATATTTTCTATTTTATCAGCAGAGGTTAAAACATCTTTATTTTCATCTAAAACATTATTAGTTTCCTTATATAAATATCGCCATTCTCTATCTCTATCAGCTAAACAGTCATTTAAAGTTTTTTTAACCCATGTTTCATTTCTGTTTAACATGCTTTTTATTTTAGCTTGTAAAGTACCTATTAATTGAAGTATTTGGCTTATATCATCTATTGTTAAATTCTCATAGTCTTCTAATTTTTCTGTAGTTTCTAAACATTTATATTGTTTAATAATTTTCTCATTTGATATTATTGTCTGTGTATTTGACTCAAACTGTTTTTCTGTCCAAATGTAGTTTGAAAATTCTACAGATTCTTCTAAAACAGAATCTTCTTTATCCTTTAATCTGTTAATGAGATTTAGAAAATTTAAAGCTTCTATATTGGAAATAGGGCATTGTTCTTCAGTGTTGTTCAAGATAAAAAAATCTGTAATCCACCTATATGTTTCTTTTTTCTCTTTTATCTGACGAGCTATCGTGGCTAAAGTACCTGAATAATAATTAAATAATTTCACATACTTTTTAATCTCATTTTTTGGAATTTGTCTTAAATCATTTTCGACATTAGCTAACTTTCCTTTTAGATCATCATCTTTTTGTTCCAGCATACTTATATTTTTTTTAAATGTATCTAAATTCCATTTTTGATATTCAGAATTAATAGTCTCAAAAGATTTTTTTAGATCTTTAAAAGACTTTTGATCTCTTCCGAGTATCTCAACACAGAGGGATTTTATCTTTTCTGGAAGTTTATTTTTTAATACTTTTAAAGCACGATCTGTTTGGCTGGTTACTAGAATTTTTTGACCATTTGCTAAAAAGTGACATATTAAATTAGCAATAGAATGTGTCTTCCCTGTACCTGGGGGACCTTGAACAACAACTATATCGTTCTTTAACACTTTTTCTATAATCTCTTTTTGCTCATCATTAGCAGGTAGAGGGAAATAATGTTTTTCTTTTAGTAACCCTTTGTGGAAATGAGTTGTTTTATTTTGTGTATTAGTTTTTGTTGTTTTTAGTAGCTCATTTATACAAGGAAATTGAAGATTTTCTTTTTCTTGTATGTTTTTAAGAATAGAATTATAAAATTTTACAAATTCTCTCTCATTTCTTTTTCTAAGAATAATAGCAGGACACACAGTCAAAGTAACAGAACCACGAGGAGAACTTTTAAAATCCTTACTAAACTGTCCATTGGAATCGTAGCTATTCAACCAAGACCTTAAGGTATTGTAAAATTCCTCTTTTATCCAAAAGTCATTATTTAAATTTGAAAGTTGTTTATCAATAAGCTCACAATTTTTAGGTATCTCACTACTCTTAAACATATCCATTTCTAAAGCTATATCTACAGTCTGTTCACTAGGTTCCACTGTCAGTGTTCCGGTAACAGAATTAAAGTTAATAGACACAGGAGCTGTAATAATATGTCTTTTAATTTCCTGCCCTCTTTGGTTTTTTGTATGCAAAAGACCAAGACCTAAGCATATTTGAAATATCTCACCTTGAGATTGATTTTTTTTATAAATTCTATAAAAATTGTTATAAATATTTAAAACAGATTCTAAGCGTTTTTCTTCTTGAGACCAAGGGAGCCATTTTTGATTTAAGTAGTCTTCAAATGCTATTTTTATCTCAGGGCAGTCTGTTAGTAAAATACGGTCATTTTCTTCTTGTTTTTCTATACTCTCTTGATCATCTTGTAATATTTTTAAAGCAGAATCTTTTAAAATATGGCTAAACAATTGAGGCTTAATGTTATAGTTACTTAAATGACTATCATTTGTTAACCAAGGTTTGATTGCGGATGGAGGTTGAGGGTATGGCTTTCTTTGTGGTTTTTTAATTTCTATCCATTTCGAAAAATTATTTCTTTCATCATTCAGATTATTAACAATTGAGTAACATTCTTTTTCGTTTGGAATATCATAAAACCATACCACTTCCTCATACGATTGCATATTCAATAGTGGCTTTCTTTTTAATGTATTAAATGCTTTTAAAAACTGAAATAAATTTCCAGCATTTTTTTTGATAGTATCCACCATAATAATCATCCTTTTTTTTATTTTCAATCTTAGCATAAAATAAGTTTAACTTATTTTATGCTTATCGGTGGGGTAACAGATTATCTAAAATATAAGGAGTGTGAATTATTATCATCAAGACTTTTTACTGGTTCTAATACTATATATTATTTCAAGGATCTCAAAATTTAGTATTACCCTCATAGCTTGCCATAACTTGTTTGTCAGTTTTTTTTAAAGCTTTTAGATCGGTAGCGATGAAGAACCAATAAACAGCTGATTATCTGTTTGATTTTCCCGTTTCACTTATGCCTTATAAGATCGCTTTTCTAATGTTCCCCACCAAGTAAACAGGAACAAAAAGATAAAAAATCTACATTCTTACTGTTTTTTCTGTAGTTTTTTAATTTGTTTTTCAGATAATCCCGTTACTTCTGCAATAACAGAAATATCCAACTTTTTTTGAAACATCTTCAGAATCACTTGTCGCTCTCTTGCTTGCATGCCTTTTTGCATGCCTTCTTCTCTGGCTTCGTCTAATGAAATCTGTAATGGTGGCATAACTCTTTCCTCCTTATCTGTGATTGCTCGAGTCTCTATCTCTCGCAATATCTTCCAACTAAAATTTGGATCATATCTTCTTATATAATCTACAACTTTGTCTACTAGTTCTTTCCTCTTACTCCAACTAATGTCTTCACTTAGTTTAAATAACTGTTTTATCTTACTTTCGTCTAAACTGTGTATGTTTTGTAATATAAATAAAATAGGGCGAGAAATCAACTGTTTTATCTTATTATTACCCTTAATATTGAGCTTACTTACATTTAACAATCTATAGCTAAAGTTTAATACATTGTTTCCAAATGTCTGTCTCAAAGTCTTGTTAAAGCTTTTTAAACTATCCTGGAAAAATAAAGGCTCTTTCCACTGTTTTTTTTTGTTTGTTAAGATTTAAAAGTCGCTTATCCACTGAAAACAATTGTGTGAAAAAGTTATGGGAAAGAAGGGGCAAAAACGAGTTTCGGATTTGTTCGAAAGATGATTAAATATTGACCTTTCGAACAAAACGTATGTTTGAAGTTTTTACCCCTTCTTTCCTATAATCTTGTTGTTACTTGAAAAAAAACATAATAGAGGCAAGTTGTGGGAAAAGGGAGGGTAAAATTTTAGGTCAAATAAAAAAAAATATGCTAGACACTTGACTCTAAGCACTGATATATCTATTAACAAACAAGACTATCAAAATACAAAGAGGTGACATAATTGAAGAGGAAACATAGCTTTAAAAAATAACATAACTAAAAAATAAAATAACTAAAGAGGTAACATAACTAAACCATAACTCAAACATAATTAAGGAGTAACATGATTGCAAATAAAAGTCGCAAATATATAACTAAATCAGAAATCATTAAAGAAATATCTAAAAAACATAAAACCACTAAAGCGATTGCTGAAACGGCTCTTAACACCGTATTGAGATCAATCAAAGATGCTTTAAAAAATGACGACCGAGTTGAAATTCGTGGATTTGGCACCTTTGAACTTCGCCACTACAAAGCTTACCAAGGACGTAACCCTCAAACTGGTGAAACAATCCAAGTCCGAGCCAAAAAACTTCCGTTTTTTAAAATTGGAAGACTTAAAAATATAATCAATAAAATAAATAAATAACCAACTTAAGCAACCCAACCCCATTCTACGAAACCCAACCAACCCAACTTTACAAAACCTTATTTTAAACAGAAACTTTCCGCAATATAGCAAACACCTGCCTTTTTAATTGCAAAACATTTGATTTATTTCTTAGTTGGTGAGCAGGTGTATGAGGAGCAAAGCTCAACTGCTCTAATGTAGTCACTGTCTCTCGAATTTGTGCTTCATAACCTTTTTTTAAATGAGGAGGTAGCCCCTGTAACAAAAGATCTAAGTTCCTCACCTTACCACTACCACTAACCCCTTGCTCTGATAAACACAGATAAATCAAGTCTAATAAAATGGCACCGGCCATTTTCCAATCTTCATTTATCACAACTCGATCGATTCTTTTTTGAAACTCTTCTAATGTCTTTTCTAAACCCTTTTTTTTTCGAATAAATAATTCTCTGCTTCTCCATAGAAACACCCAAAAAAACCATAGCCCTAAAATGCTAAAAACAATCCCCCAAAAAATACGCCGATTCGAAGCAGACCACCACTTAGACTCTAAATCTTCTAACAACCAAGGAGATAACCCCTCTTTGCCATCTTCTTTTTTAATAGAATCGGCACCAGAAGAACGAAAATACCTCTGATCTTTATCTTGGTTTTCTTCTCTATTTTGTGAACTAAAAAGCTGTTTTTTAGCCTTAAGAGAAAATGCAGGCAAAGTATGTGTCTTATAAATACCTAAATCGGGATCAAAAGTTTGCAACTCAAATTTTGGAATCACAATTTCCCCAACTTGACGAGGAATAATAACCAGCTCATATTTTTTTTGACTATTAGTTAAAGAAAATTTTTGAGATTCCACTTGATCATATAACTCTAAAGAAGAACCAAAATCTAAAGAAGGTAATTGAATGAGTCGAGTTTGACCCACTCCTTTAAAAATGATTCGATAGATAAAAGAATCATTAACTGATAAAACTTTTTTATTCACCTGAGCCGACAGACTCCAATCTCCTATTGCTCCTGTCCAAAAAGGCTTACGACCTTTCTTAGGCAAATTCGAAACTACCAAACGAACTTCTTTACTCAATTTTTGAAGAGTTTGAAAACCCGACTGAAAAAAACTAAGCCCTCCACCACCTCCACCTGCTAACTGTAGCTCTGCCTTTACTTTCCCAATCTTTAGTTCTCCAGTACGCAGAGGAGATATTGCATAACCATCTAATAAATACTTCCGATAATTCACACCGCCAATCACCTGACTTTTCCCAAGGTCCACTAACTTACCAGAAGGCTGAACCAATGGCTCAACCCAAAAACCATCCATCTCTGGACGGTCCATTAGTGCACTTACAATCGTACCCATCAATCCTTCTCGCTGATAAACAATCCAACGAGCTACAATCAATTCCCCTAAATAAATTTTTCGCTTGCTAACTTCCAACCCAAACAAAATGTCTTTTTTCTTCAAAGTCGAATTCAAACCACCAGAATCCATCCCCTGATCTAAACCAAAAAACTGCTGAAATATGTTAGGAAAGCCAAAAGGAGAAGAAAAATTACCTGGGTTTTGAGAAAATTTCTTCTTATGTCGCTTAAAACGAGAAGACACCTCCACCTCCACCGGAAGCGTGCGATACAACTTACCACCTACCACCACTTCTACCGGATTAATCGTAAAACGACCTTCTACTTTAGGGCGAAGTGTATAATGATATTTCTTCTGTCTCTTAGCATTGCCATTATTAATGCTAACACTGTGAGATTCCCTCTGACCTGTTAAATAAAAATGCTCTAAAGACGGCAATCGAGGTGAACGAATTCTCCCTCCTTCTCCTTCTGAATCATAATCTATACGCAATGTAAATGTGAATTCATCTTGGGGGTGAACTTGCTTGGGATAAACGGAAGATTCTACTTGAACTCCTGCACTGGCAGAAAATACCACAAACCATGCAATACAAAATAATCCTCTTTTGCCGATCACCAATCTTTCCCTTGCTTACTTGTGGGAGAAGATCTCCTTCGATCTCGATTTCTCCTCTGTTTAATTCTAACTTCTTGGTCTTGAATAGATTTTAAAATTTCAGATATTTGACGCTCACTCCACTGAGATAAATCTGATTTTTGCAATTCTGACTTTTTAGAAGATGAATGATCATTTACATCCTTGGGAGTTTTTGATTGAGCTTTAGAAGTTTCTGATTGAGCTTTTGTTTGATTTTTTTGAGACTTATTTTTTTTAGATTCATTCTTTTGTTTACGATTTTGAGCCATCTGCCGAGTTAAAAGTTCTATGTTAGTTTTAACTCTCAGAGGATGTCCTCCTTCCTCTTTTAAAGCTTGTTGATAAAAAGCCAAAGCTCGCTCAGTTTGCTTTTTTCCCACTGCTGAAGTGGCTGAATTAAAAGCAACATAAAAATCTAATGGATCAATCGAAGATACATAAGATATATAACCCAATTGAATTAAACGACGAACTGTCTGATACTCTTGAATAGACTTTTCATACTCACCAGATAATAAATAACTAAAAGCTAAATTCATTCGATAAAGAGGTGAAAAAGTATCCTCACCCAATACAGATGATAATAAACTTTGAGCTTTTTCGTATTTTTTTAATTTCATATAATAAATGGCTCGATGATTTTGATCCAAAAAAAACCACACAACCAAACCAACCATAACAGCTGACAAGCTGATAAAACCAACTCCACTCCAAAAAGAAAATAAATAATTTGAAGGTTTCATAATTTTTTACTTCATAATTTTTTAGCTAATCAATTAGACTCAACAACATTTGATTTTCTTTCCCCTATTAAAAAATAGACACCTGCACAAATCAATGCCAAAACACAAAAAATAGAATACCACTCCTGATAAACTGCTTGAGATTGACGAAACACTCCTCCACTACTTTTCTTCCCCAAAGATCGAATGTCTTCGCTTATTTTATCCACTAACCGACCACCAACTGATAAATGATAAAAACCACCTCCCGATACTTGAGAAAGTTTTTCTAATGTGTTTTTACTAAATTTTGAAATAACTAAATTCCCTTGCTTATCTTTTTTATAAGTGGTTTTGTTCCCTCTGCGATCGTAAACAGGGATTGGACCTCCAGAAGCAGTCCCCAGTCCAATTGTAAAAACAACAACTCCTTGGCGAGATAAATCCCTCACTGTCTGAACTGCTTGATTCACATTGTCTTCCCCATCTGAAACTACGACAATCACTCGCATAAGCGATTGAGAAACTCTGGCAACACTGTCGTCTTCTACAATAGAAACACCTCCTCTACGCAAAGCTTGCCAAGACATTCGAAAAGCAGCACTCAAATCAGTCCCTTGAACTGGCACCGTCTGCGGTGATAAAGAATCTAAATATAACCGCAACACCGAATGATCCAAAGTTAAAGGAGAAACCAACACCGAAGAACCAGCAAACGCAATCAAACCCACTCTCTGATTAGCCAACTGATCGATTAAACGGTTAAGTTCCTTTTTCATCACGCTTAACCGAGATACCCCTCCCATATCCTCCACCAACATACTATTCGACACATCTGCCAAGATCATTACCTCCGCTCCCTTAATAGTTACTTCACTTGAACGAAGTGCCTTTCTACCCCTTGGACGAGCTAAAGCAATCACCAAAAATAAAAACACCCCTAACAAAAAAATATAACGCACCACCTGACGAACATAAGACACCGAACCCAAAGTCGAAGACCAACAAACACTCTGAACAATCAAATTTAAACGCCAATAACTGCGTCTTAAGTTATAAATAAATAAAAATAAAAAAATCGGCAAAAGAAATAAAAAATACAAATACTCAGGATGCTCAAAACTCATAATATTTCGCCTTCTATAGCAAGCCAAACTATTATAAAAACGCGCCCGGAAGGATTCGAACCTCCGACCTCCTGATCCGTAGTCAGGTACTCTATCCAGCTAAGCTACGGGCGCATAAAAAACAAAAACCATTATACTCAATCAATACACATTTATACCAAGAAAAATCACTTTTTGAATTTTTTAAATTATTTTAAATAAAAAATCATTTTTAATTTTATTTTACCAAAAAAACAGCATAAAATAACTGTCATGAAATTCCATGTAATCTCTTTAGTGCAACTAATATAATGAAACAAAATGCATAAATCAAGGGAGAGGTGGGTGAGTGGCTTAAACCAGTTGTTTGCTAAACAATCGTACGACTATAAACCGTACCGAGGGTTCGAATCCCTCCCTCTCCGTATCTTTATCTATTCCAATATTTTTAAATGATTTTATCCATAACCAAGATGGATGTTCAGTGTGAACCACAAGTTGGGCTGGACATAGTTGTTATTTAACTTTCAGTATGTGACGCTTATAAAGCAGTTTCTTTACGGAAAAGGTGAGGCAAGTACATTTTAGCCTTAGCTAATTTAGAAAATGCTAATTTTGAGGGAGCAGACTTAACAGATGCTAATTTAGAATTAGCTAAAAACTTAGAAAAAGCTAACTTCAAAAATGGTATTTCAGAAGATACAATAGTCTCACAAGAACAAGCAGAGTGGTTACAAGCAAAATGGTCATTCTGACCTGATTGTTCAATAATTGTTTAGTCTTTGGTCACCTAAACGCTTGAGTTTTGGTTTGCTCCATAATAAGGCTTTAATTCGCTCCACAAGTGGTGTGTGTAATATTTACAAAAATCCCTAAAAATCCATTAAATGATTGTAAATATAATGTGGTTGTGAATATTCAAAGAACAAAAAAGGGGTAATTATGAAACTAATACTTTTTATCAGTTTGTTAAGCGTTGGAGCTTTTGTAAAGGCAGATTGTAACGACCAATTTAAAGACCCCCAGGTTAAGAAGCGTCCTAAGGATTTGGGAGGTGCAGATTTTAGAGATGCGACTTTAATAGGTACAAGTTTTAGAGGTATGACTTTAAAAAATGCAAATTTTAGAGATGCTATTTTAATAGATATAGATTTTAGAGGTGCGATTTTAATAGGTCCAAACTTTAGAGATGTTAATTTAAAAGATGCAAATTTTAGAGATGCTAATTTAAAAGATGCAGATTTTAGAGATGCTAATTTAAAAGATGTAGATTTGGCAGGTGCAGATTTGAGAAATGCAAATTTGAGAGATGCTAGATTAAAAGGTGTAGATTTGACAAAAGCAATTTTGACAGGTGCAGATTTGACAGGTGCAGATTTGAGAGATGTAAATTTGAAAGGTGTAAGCTTAGTAGGTATAACCTTGGTAGGTGCGAAAATAGAAGGTGCTATAGTTTCAAAAGAACAAGCCGAGCTCTTAGAGTCTTTAGGTTATTCTAATTTGATTGTTCTGTAGATAAGTTAGTATTTGTTTATAATTTTTTAACCAAAAATCTTAATAAGATCATAACCATTTTCTAATAGACAAACCTTAGAAGTATAATACAATGCGTTAGTCATTTAATCCATAAAATCTATGATGGTGATTTTTCTCAATCTCACGATTGGCTTTTTGGTGGGTTTTGAGTACCAAAACTGCATTTAAAGCAGGTTTTGAGATTTTTGGAGATTTTCGAAGATTTTTGAATATGTTATAATTAAGGAAAAGAGGATTGAAATATGGATAAATTGATTTTAGGGCTATCTGTTTTTTATAATTGCTCCAGGTTAAACTGTTGCTGGGGATAGTAGTTGTAAAATTTACAATACTCAAAAAAAATATCTATTTCTAATAGAATAATATAAGTCTAAAAACAATAAATAATATGTAGAGAGGTTGTTTTTCAGTTTATTCTTATTTAAAATTTTAAAAAGTTTGTGTAATGTAGTGTTGCATTTTTACCAACGCACTTTAATTTTTTCTACATTTTCTGAAGAATTAGGTGGTTGATCTAGATCCATTGGTTCTAAAGTCACTTTTCCATTTTTTAAAAAATGCACTTTGTAACCTTGCTCTTTTGCAATCTGAATAAATTGTGTAACAAATTCTTTTCTATCTATTTCGTCTTCGTTTTTTAAGTAATTATTTTTTAAACTTCGAATAAGTAAGCGTCTACGGACAATGGCTTCGGGACTTTCGTAAACATTATTTTCTGTAGATTGAAGATCTAAGTCTTCGGCTACCGATTGAATATCCGCACTACTGGCTACCGGCGGAGCATTAACTTCTCGACTCGAACTCAAGTAATCGTCTTCTAATTCGTACACCTCTCCTTCGCTACTTGGATGACGATCAATAGATTTTTTTTTCTTCACAGATTTTTTAGTATTTAGTTTTTGAGCATCTTTGTTAATTTCTAATCCAGATTTTGAAGCGATCTGAGGATTTTGGATCAGGTGATTGAAAACCTTATCTGAAGATTGATCTGAAGATTTATTTGAAACTTTATCTGAATCTATGTAATAATATCCACCAATTACCAATACACAAAATAAGATATAAATTGTTTGTTTTTTATTTAAATGTTTTTTATTTGGATGTTTTTGCTTTAAACTCATAAAAAACTAATCGGAAAAACCACACCAAAACATAAATTAACTATTTTGATTAAAATCTCCCCGTGGAGCCTTCGCCTCTACTATCAAAAGCTCCGTGCAAAAAACCATCTTTTCCTCTGCCGACTGCTTGCACTTTAGCAATAGAATCTCGCTTTTTAATATTGTGTCCACGATTTCGTAATGTTTGGACCACTAAGGGTGAAAACCGATTTTTCTCCACATACAATACCGAAGGTAAAAACTGATGATGAACCCGAGGGGCTTGCACTGCCATGTCTAAATTTAAACCATTTATTAAAAACCGAACCATCACCTGAAACACAGAACTAATGATCATAGGACCACCGGCTCCTCCTACAACCAAAATGACTTTTCCATCTTTTTCTACAATCACCGGACTCATGGAGCTTAAAGGTCGCCTCCCTCCTCTAACTGCGTTCATTTTCCCCTGAATCAAGCCAAATTGATTGGGTCGGCCCGGACGAGTTTGAAAATCATCCATCTGATTGTTCAACACAATTCCATATTTATTTGTCACAACAAACGAACCATAATTACTATTTAAAGTTAAAGTCATAGATACGGCTAAACCCTGATCGTTCATTAAAGAAATATGCGTCGTCTCTTGAGGAGGTATAAAATCATCTTTTAAAACCGGCTTTTGTTTATCGCTTAGATAACTGCTGTTAGAAATACTTTTAGCTCCCATTTTAGCTCGATGAAGAGAAATACTTTGGCTTAATTTTTTGAGTTGCTCGAAGTTCACCCATTTTTTAAAATGGGAAGAAAAATTTGGTAAATCCCCCAACTGAGAGCGAGGCTTAAAAGCTAAAGCCAATCCCTCTGCTAACAAATGCCATTCGTCTACACTATAAAGCTTTCGAGATGAGGATAAAAGAGGATACGAATCCATTAGATAGCTTGCTCTCGCTAAAATTAAACCCCCAGAGCTTGGAAAAGGCATTCCATACACACGATGTTTAAAAAAATCCCATTGAGCTGGTTTTAACCAACGCACCTTATAAGCTTTTAAATCTTTTTTTGTCATCACTCCTTGATTAGCTTTTACCGCCCGCACAACATCTTTTCCCAATGGACCTCTATAAAATACAGAAGGACCACTCTGACTTAACAGTTTGAGAGCTAAAGCCAAGTGTTTTTGCTTAAACACCTCTCCCGGCAAATAAGGCGTGCCATCTGAATGAAAAAAAATTACCTGACCCGATCGGTTAAACCTTTTTTTATACCGATGAGTTTTATTAAAATAATCTCCTGAGATTAAAAAACCTCTCTCCGCTAAACGAATGGCAGGCTTTAATATTTTTTTCCAAGACAACGAACCATACTTTCGATGTAAAGCCCATAAACCCGCCACTAAACCGGGAACTCCAACAGCACTACCACCTCGGCTAGAAGATAAACCCGATTGAGTGTAAAAGTTTGCTTTCATTGCCAAGGGAGCTACTTCACGAAAATCTAAAGCAACCACCTCTTTACGGTCTTTTAATAAAGCCACCCCTCCACAACCCAAAGACACAAAATAAGGAGTTACAACACTTAAAACAAAAGCCCCTGCAACTGCTGAATCAAAAATATTACCACCTGCCGAAGATATTTCTTCTACAGCTTTTGTAAAATATACGCTCGGACCAGCAGACACCCCACCCTTATTAACTTTAAAAGGTTGAGCAAAACTAACACTCGTAAATAAAAATAAAAAACTAAATAAAAAAACCCTGCAACTCATTGCTTTTCTCATCCCACATACTCATCCCACGCACTCACTACATACTCATCCCACACTCGCCACATACTCAATCTGAATTTTAATTAAAACTGATTAACTAAATCTTCAAAAACTTGTCCTCTTTCTTCAAAAGAGTTAAATGTATCAAAACTTGGGCATCCCGGCGATAACAAAATAGTATCTCCAATACGAGACTTCTGATAGGCAATCAGCACAGCTTCTTCAAAAGTTCCAAGTAAAAAAGTTTCTGAATAATCCCCAATTTGCCGGTTAATTTTTTCTTTCGCTTCTCCGACAATAATCAAATTTTTAACTTTTCTTTGCACTTTTTCTCGTAAAGGCTTGTAATTTAAACCCGTATCTTTACCGCCCATAATTAAAATTACATTTTCATCAAAACCATCTAAAGCCTTCATCACAGCATGCACATTGGTTGCTTTGGAATCGTTATAAAACTTTACACCTCCTACTTTACGAACATAATTTAAACGATGAGGTCTACCTGTATAAGCAGAAATCACCTTTTGAACACTCTCTATTTTGGCACCGTTTTCTCGTGCAGCTAAAATAGCTGCCATAATGTTTTCGCACGAATGATCACCTAATAATTGAGTATCTTCTAAAGAATAATATTCGATCTCTGGACCAATACGCACTTGAATTTTCCCATCAATTAAAATAGCACCACCAATTTTCATGATCTGAGATTCTAAAGGCTTTTTTCGGGAGAAATAACATAACCGCCCCCTCTGAACAATGGCATCTTTAGCTAACTCTAAAATTCCATTATCATCTGCATTTAAAATACTAGTTGTATGAATAGTCGTATTTTTGAAAATTCTTCTTTTGGCATTCACATAATCTTCCATACTCCGATAACGATCTAAATGGTCTTCTGCCAAATTTGTAAACACAATGTTTTTAGGTGTCATTTGTTGAACATGCTCCAACATAAAACTAGATGCCTCTACAATCACTATATCTGCTTTCTCCCCTTTATAAAGATATTCACTCAGTGGAGAGCCAAAATTACCACCCGCCCAAGGTCTACATCCCGATTCTTCTAAAGCTCGGTAAGTTAAATCAGCTGTAGTGGTTTTACCATTGGTGCCGGTGATCACTAACAAAGGCTCTCTCAAAAAACGAGAGCAAAATTCAAATTCACCGGTTACTTCCACTCCTTGAGAGCGTGCATAATCAAATAATTTTAAATAAGAAGAAACTCCTGGGCTTAAAATCACATAATCTTTGTTCAGAAAAGTTTTAGGCGTATGCCCCTCCAACTCTAACTGAACCGATAAGTCTTCCACTTGCTCTAAGTATTTTTCCATTTCAGCTTGAGATTTATGATCACTAATGGTGACATCTGCCCCATACTTAACTAAAAAATGAGCTAAAGACACACCAGTCCGTGCTAAACCAACTACTACGATTTTCTTTCCTTTGAGTTCTTGTAATTCCAAATCAAATCTCCTTATAAATTATTTAACTAAACAATTGACATATTATCTTAACTTTAAAGTTGCCAAACTGACTACTGCTAATAGACAAGACATAATCCAAAACCGAATAATAATTTTAGATTCCTCCATCCCCTTTAACTCAAAATGATGATGCAAAGGAGCCATTGCAAAAATTCTTTTGCCAGAAATTTTAAAACTTAACACTTGTAAAATAACAGATAAAGCTTCCATTACAAATACTCCTCCCAATATAGCTAATAATAATTCGTTTTTAGTAAACACAGCCACTGTTCCTAAAAAAGCTCCCAGACTGAGGCTTCCCACATCTCCCATAAAAATCTGAGCCGGTTGAGAGTTATACCACAAAAAACCTAACCCGCCAGCTACTACACCAAATGCCAAAGGAGCTAATTCTCCGGCACCTGCCACATACGGAATACCCAAATAATCCGCTACATTAAAATGACCAGCAATATAAGTAAAAAGAGCTAAAGTCCCCGCACACACCATAACTGGCACAATAGCTAAACCATCTAACCCATCTGTTAAATTGACTGCATTTGCACATCCTGTAATCACAAACGCCCCAAACAACACATAAAACCAAGACAAATTAAAAGAAAAATTCTTAAAAAAAGGAACATATAGAACTGGCTCTATATAACCCATTAAAATAAACACTGCCAACAATCCACCAGAGATCGTAAATTCGTACAATAAACGATGACGACGAGGTATCCCACGAAAGTTCTTCCACCGATTTTTTAACAGATCATCCCAAAAACCAATCGCTCCAAAACTAATTAACATTGCTAACACACCCCAAACCAATGGTTCTGCTAAATTCACCCACAATATTGAACTCAACAACAAAGAAAGCAAAATCAACCCCCCTCCCATAGTGGGTGTTCCCTTCTTTCTCTGATGAGATTTTGGACCATCCGTATTAATTTCCTCACGAATATTTTTCTTACTCAACTTTTGAATCAAAACAGGAGCAAAAATCCAACAAACTAAAAAAGTCGTTACAAAAGACAGAAAAGATCGAAAAGTTATATAACGAAACACATTAAAAACAGAAAAGTGATCCGATAACTGAAATAACCATTTATAAAACATTAAAATCCACCGGCTGAAAATGTAAGAGTGTTTTTTCTAATCGCATCTTTCTCGAAGCCTTTAGAGCTAATACAAAAGAAGGGTCTAATATACAACAAATTTTCTCTGCAATAGCTGGATTATCTTTCTTAGAAAAATAAACCCAAGTTTTAGACAAACAAAAGCCTGCATTAAGTAAAGCTTTTTTAAATAGATCCTCTTGAGAACCAATAAACCAAATCCCCACTAACTCTTGTGTTTTTAGACAATTTTGTTGATAATTTTTTAATCGAATAGCTAATTGCCGATAAAAAGTTTCTAAATAAAAACCCAACTCTAAAAAATCCCCCAATATAAGAATTTTCTTTCCACAAACTACTGAAGAAAAAAAATAATCTAATAGAGCCATTACACTTTCTGGTCCCGCATTATAAGCATCAAATAAAGCTTTTGCACCGCAAGAAAGAGACACCCACTGCCTTCTCGCAGAGGGTAAAACACACAAAGGTAGAGTTTCCCAAACTTGAGAGGGTTTTAAACCACTATCTAAAGCAATCGCCGATGCAGCCATTAAATTATACACATTGACTGAACCAACAACCGGCACCGTGGCAGATCCTCTCTCACCTAATAAATGTCCCTCTACTTGTAAATCATGCAAACCCACTTTTGTAACTTTTAAAAAAATATCTGCTTTTTTATTGCCATTAGAAAAACTCATTATCCGACCAGAATGTTTCAGCCTTTGAGCCCTCTGATACATTGCTTGAGTATGAGAATTATCCCAATTAAAAATCCAAGTCGCTTGGGGATGAGTGTTGGCATAAATTTGCTCTTTTTCGTAAGCAATTTCTTGTTTCGAGCCCAACAAACCAATATGAGAATGTCCAACCTCTACCACCACAGCTATATCTGGCTGAATGAGGTTACTCAAAAATGCCACTTCACCTTTTTGATTCATGCCAATTTCTTGAATTAAAAAATCTAAATTTCGATCTGCAGACAACAACCCAAGTGGAACTCCATATTGATTGTTGAAACTTTTTGGACTCGCCTGAACTGAAAAATACCTCTCCAACAATCGGAGGCAAAAATGCTTGGTAGTGGTTTTACCAACAGAACCGGTAATGCCAATCACTTTCCACTGCTTATTTTTTCTCCAATGTTTTGCAAGAGCTTGCAGTGCTTGCAAAGTATTTTCCACGGCAATCACCACTGGAGAAAATTTCTCACAAAGACTTCGCACATCTTCTGGCAAAGAAAAACCAGAATGTATAACAACTGCACCTGCTTTTTTCTGCACAACTTCTCTAATAAAATGATGCCCATTAAATTGGGATCCTTGAATTGCAACAAAAATTTTTCCCTCTAAATCCTTCTCTCTCGAATCAATACTCACTCCTTTTAAGTAAACTGCATGCAGAGATTTTGAAAAACGAGACCGATTAACCCATTTTCCACAAACTACTCGACACAATTCTTGCCCATTAAAATCACTCACTGGCTACCCTCATTACATGGTTTATCATATTACTCATTTAAAAATCTTCTAAGTGATTTTTGACTGTTGCCCCAATGCAACAATCAAGATACATTATCAATTTTAAGCCTTGGTGGCGGAATTGGTAGACGCGCATGACTCAAAATCATGTGTTCTTTACGAGCATGGGAGTTCGAGTCTCCCCCGAGGCATTACTGCTCACCAAACAATACCCTATCACTGATGTGTTTTAACCTATATGTTTGATGATTCATTGCTTACGATTCATCCGTTGAAAAATCTTTTGATGATTGATCTTTTTGTTGAAACACCATTCCGTCATGCTGACGCCAATTATATTCTGCAGACTTCAAGTAGCGATTTTTCCATTTCTCCCAAGATTGATTGCTCAAGTCATGTTCGACTTCCGATTTTTTATTAAAAATTGGAGGTTTTTTGCCAAATAAAAAATCCATTATTTTCATTGGTTTTAATGATACAATAAACACAATGCACACTGCAAACAAAAACCTAGTCAATGTTGGGCAAAAAAGAGCAGAAGAAATTATCCAAAAATTTGCTTCACTCTCCACATGGGAAGAACGATACCGAAAAATTATTGCAATCGGAAAAGCTCAACCCCCGTTAGATACCAAATATAAAACAAAAGACCGACTAATCAAAGGTTGCCAGTCGGAAGTGTGGCTGATGGCTTGTTTAAAAAAAGGGGAAGTTATTTTTCAATCCGATAGCACGGCTTTAATCACAAAGGGGTTATCTGCTCTTTTAGTCCTGTATTATTCTAAACGGACACCAAAAGAAATTATCCAAGACCCCATCCCTTCTTTTTTTCAAACTCTAAAACTGCAAAACCATCTCACTCCCACTCGAGTTGGAGGGTTAGTCAGCATGACTCGTCAAATTCATTATTATGCACATGGTTTTCTGATTTTATCTGAAAAAAAATCCTAACAAATTATATTGCACCTTTAACCTTTAAAATTAAGATTTTAATCGAAGTGTTTTTAAAATGAGTTGAACACGAGATTGAAGGTTTTGACTGTGTTGAGAGAGAGAAAATAAATTAGTCAGTTCTTTTTTACTTATCCGCTTTAAAATATCGGGATGGTTTAGAATTTGAGTTTGAAAGTCTTTACCATTCATGCTCAAAGATTGTATCAGCTGGTAGGCGGAGGATTGTTCGAACCCTTTTTGCACCAAGATAGCTAATAGAACAGAAGAAAACACCACTCCTCCGGCTCGTTGTAAATTATGTTTCATTTGTTGTTCGTTTACTTGAAGGTTAGCGATCACTTCTGCCAAGCGAACGAGGGCAAAATCACATAAAGTAAATGCCGAGGGAAAAATCATTCTTTCTACTGAGGAGTGAGAGATATCTCGTTCGTGCCATAGAACAATATTTTCTAAAGCGGGTCCGACATAAGAACGCAAAATACGAGATAACCCGGTGATATTTTCTGAATAAATTGGATTTTTTTTATGTGGCATAGCTGACGAACCTGTCTGACCTGGTTTAAAACCTTCGGACACTTCCCCTGTATCAGATTTTTGTAAATGGCGAATTTCTACTGATAGTCGCTCTAAGCCAGAAGCTGTGATGGCTAAAGCCCCAATCATTTCTGCATAACGATCCCGTGGCACGACTTGTGTCGCCAGTGTTTCTGCTGAAATGTTTAGTTTCTCACAAACTTTTTGTTCTACTTCTTTTGGTAAAACATGATAGGCCCCCACTGCTCCACTCATTTTTCCGACTTGAGCTTGTTGAATAGCCCTTTGTGTTCTTTTTTTATTTCGAATTAACTCTTTTAAAAAACCAACTAACTTCCATCCAAAAGTAACCGGCTCTGCCCACATTCCATGTGTGCGTCCTAGGCATAAAGTTCCCGAAAACTGATTGGCTTTCTCCCATAAAGCTTTATGTAACTGGTTAAAAGATTGCTCCAACACGAAGGCTGAATCTTTAATTTGCAAAGCTAAAGCTGTGTCTAAAACATCTGAAGAGGTTAGTCCGTAATGTAAATAAGAGCCGTGAGGTTTTTCGACTCGCTGACGAGCGACTTGAATAAAAGCAGTTACATCGTGACGAGTAATTTCTTCAGTTGCTTGAATATCTTGGATTCGAAAATCTGCTTGAGTGTTAATCGCATGAGCTGATTCTTTTGGAATTAAACCCAATTCCCCTTGGACAAAAGCGACTGTTTTTTCTACTTTCAGCATTTTCTGAAAACGGTTTTCTAAAGTCCATATAGTACTCATTTCTTTTCGGCTGTATCGTTCAATCATATTGGCCTCAATCGTTTTAATAATTTCACTTTTAATACTTTCTCCCATTGAAATAAAGAATAGGCATCTATTTTCCCCACCCGCTCTGGATTTAAGTGAAAAACCAAAGGGTGTGTATACCGAACTCGCTTTTGTATATCATCTTTTTCGTACTGAACAAAGAATGTCTGATGTTTTTTAATATCTGTTGTGGAAAAATCAGAAGCCTTCACTCGAATTGAAAAATTTGGGAACACTTGTTGTAAATCTTGCTCCGCCTGATGAGCATATTGATCGCACAGGCTTTGGAATTTAAGATCAGCCGAGGATGAGGAGTGTTCAGATGATGACCAATTGGATGGACAAAGCATCCACAAATCTCCTTTATTGATCGATTTTTTTTGCCCCTCTTCTGGGTTTCTTTTAAAGCTCATTATATGAGCTTTCGTTTTTTGCGGAGAAAATTGAGGCACAATCAGCATCATGCAAGGGATAATATCTTGAAAGATATTAGGAGACCAAGACATATTAAACCTCTGCCAAACACGACTTGGTTGTTTCCAACTAGAAGAAAACAATAAAGGTAAAATACTTGCACAACATGTTTTAGTCTCTAAAGCTCCCAGTGTCCATACTAGTAGACGACTGACGACTTCTCCGCGATCAGTTTGTAGATGAACTCGGTTTTTTTTAAAAACAATGTTTTTTAATTGTTTAATTTTTAATCGTTGAATTCCCCGATTATCCCACGATTGCCACAATTGATGAAAAAACTGAAAAGACATCTCTTTTAAAGCATAAGGATCTGTAAAAGAACATTGAGAGTTTTTATTTAACGATTTATTAAACGAATAATTGTTTCGGAAAGCAGATAACATACCATGCAATGATTTTTTTAAACCATCACTTAAAGAGATTGAATTTTGATTGAGAAAAGTGGGAGGGTTTAAGAATCCACGAAATTCCATAATTTTTTGAGGAGTCACAACACAAAAACCTCGAGGCATAAAGTGACAATTGTTTCCACATAAATAGTATCGATCTTCGTCGCTTAAATGTTCGGGGACAAACACTCCAAAAGGACCTTCTCTTTCTACTGAAGACATCTGAAGTAACGAAGAAAAATCCAGAACACTTACTTTAAGAAGTTTTTCTCTCAATTTTTGAGCAATATAGGCTCCTCGCCCCCAAGCAGAGACAATCACAACATCGTTATCTATTGGATTCAACAACCTCTCCTAAATCTAAGGCAGAAAACCCTTGTTTTGTAATAATACTTTTGACCCGACTCGAGTCAGAAGGCGACACTAAAGCCACTAAGCCCACTCCACAATTGAGAGTTTTTAAAAGAGAACTGCGAGAAAGCTTTGCCCGTTTTTGCACCTCTAAAAACATATCTGGTATGTCCCATTTTTTTATTTTTGGACGAGTGCCTGTTGGTAACACTCTTAAAATATTATCGATTCCGCCTCCCGTGATATGAGCTAAGGCTTTTAAGCCTTTTACTTTAAAAAGTTTTTGAGCCAAACGGACATATAAAGCAGTTGGTTGCAAAAGTTGGTTTTTCCATCGCTTTAAATCTTTTTTAAATACTTGCCTCAAAAGCGAAAACCCATTGCTATGAAATCCCGAACTAGAAACTCCAATTAAAATATCTCCAACCCGAACCTTATGTGCTCCTAATATCTGTGAGCGATCCACAACTCCCAAAACAAACCCAGCACAGTCAAAATGATTTTTCTGATATGATCCGGGCATTTCTGCTGTTTCGCCTCCTAACAACATACAAGCACTATCTTCACAGGCTGACAAAACTCCCTTTAAAAATTGTTGAGCCGGCTTTAAACGCAAACGAGAACAAGCATAATAATCTAAAAAAAATAAAGGTGTTCCACCACAGCAAATGACATCATTAACACACATAGCAACTAAATCTCGCCCCACTTCTTCGTAACTTTTAAAATACTCTGCCAATTGAAGTTTAGTTCCCACTCCATCTGTACTAGCTACTAAATAGGGATTTTTAATTCCAACAAATTGACCAGAAAACAAACCACTATAAGAGCCAATCGAGTTTGTTAAAGGATGTTTAAGCTTTTTATCTATTGCCTCACGCACTCGCCCCCACCCTCTGTCTAGTTTTACAGATTGCAAAGCACAAGGGGATTTTGTTTTTGAAATTTGTTTTTTAAGCCAACTCACCAACTGATTGCCTAGTGAAATATTAACTCCAGCTGACCGATAGTCCAAATTATTCTCCTTTATTTCTTAAGTTGTTTTATCTTTATAAGTTTTGAATATTGTATTTACAACAAAGTAAGTGGTGAGTGTATAGAAATGATTGATGAGTTTTTTTTATTTTCTCATTCTAAATAACCGATCCGTGATTTGATGAAAAGTGTTTTAAATAAATCTCAATGGATTTGTGTTTTTTTGATGATAGGGATGTTTTTCAGTATTATCGAAGCCTCAGCCAATGAGGCAAAAAGTAGTGCTAAAAATGAGATCAATGCTTACGACCCTTTTGCCGATTATTCTGAATTTGAAAACACAGCCGACGAGCAAGACGATATTATTTTTTTTCAAACTGGTCGATTTTTAAGTTTGAGTGCTGTATTAGGGGTTCAGCTGTTTACAATGAACATGTCGTCTATTTATCAACCTGGGTTTTATTATGGAGCGTATCTCAATTATTTCTTCGATCTCCAATTTGCCATTCAATTTGCGATCACTGCCAGCTCTCATAGAGTTCAATATCAAACCACTACGGGAGAAGCTTTTTTGGGAGCATCTGATATTATTAATATTGGAGTAGATTTTAAATATTTTTTGAGTAAAAATTTGTTTCATAAAAACTTGGAATGGCTGAGACCATTTTTAATGTTAGGTACTTTTCATGCTAGCAAAGCCACGGTTGCCACTTTGACCAATCAAGGGGGATATGTGGAAGATAGCGGTTTTGGCGTCAACTTTGGTTGTGGAACTGAATTTCATTTTGGAAAAAAAATATACTTTGGTCTGCAATACATTTTTCACTTTGTAACACTTAGTAAAGAGGCAACTCCCATCACACTCACCACATCGGAAGGCGAAGCTACTACTAATTTCCGACCTTACGGAGATTGGATGACAGTGAGCATGCTATTAGGCGTTAATTTTTAAAACTCAATTTTTTAAACAAAGTATTGGACAAACAGGAAGATCATTGACAGCATGTAGTTATATTTGTGTTATTATTATTGATCTGTAAGGAGGAAAATTATGAGCAAGCTTATCCGTTTTTTAATTCACACTGTGTTATTTGCAATTTTGATAGGAGTGGCTGATGTATCATCTGTTGCCATAGCAGAGGATATGGGAGGTAGTGATTCCACAATGGGCTTAATGAGAAAAAAGCGATATCGTTATCGCAAGAGAACTCATCGCATTCAGTGGATGGTTAATTATGTCCCTTGGCATCGAGACGACAAATATAAGCATTTCATTAACTTAGGTGTAATTTATGGTTACAATTTTGGTCATTTTGAATTAGGTCCTTATGTTCGAGCATTTTCTCAAGGTGGAGGAAATATTCAATTCTTAGATCTTAGCCTAGGTGGATGGGTGGATTTTAATATCATAAAAAATACTCGCAGAAATAAATTTGTTCCGGCTCTTGGAGTTCAGGCAGGGTATTTATTTAAAGACCGCAGGACACATAATTTTATTCTCTCTCCTCGGGCGTCTTTTAAATATTTTGTGGCCAGCCGAACTGGGGTTGTATTAAGCGTTTATTACGAAACATTTTCTCAGTTTCAACGAATTTTTCGAAATATGCAATATGGGATAGGGGTTTCCATGGCTTATGTGCATTACTTTCACTAATTATTGATTAGAAGCTTGCGATGTAGTCTGAGAAAAATTCATCACCCGCGGAGTGACAAACAAGAGGAGTTCGTTCTTCGCTTGATCGGAAGAATAGCGATTAAATAACCATTTGATAATAGGAATATGCTTTAAGATAGGTAGCCCTTCATCTCCTCGAGTTTTATCTATTTGGTAAATACCTCCAATTACTAAAGTTTGTCCGTTTTTAACCAAAACTTTTGTAGAAGCTGTGCGGGAGTTTACAGGTCTTGCACCAGTGCCGGGGTCTTCGACACCTCCCGGAAAGTCTCGTTGCATAGTAATATCCATAAAAACTGTGCCAACTGATGTTATTTTGGGTTTAACTTTAAACTCTAAGATAACTGGATTTCGACGAGCATTGGTGCCAACGGCTTGACCGTTAGCAGAAGCTTGTGTTGCTACATCAATTGTTTCGGTAGTTTGCCTAATAGTGGCCTCTTCTCCGTTCAGCACCACAACACGAGGAGAACTAAGTATGTGAGCAGTATTGATTGATTCGGAGAGATCTAACACGGCATCCAATCGACCAACTGGAGCAAACGAAAAAGACAAATTACGTGTTTTAATAGTTCGCCCGCCAGCACCTCGCAATGTAGGGAAAGCATCAATTCCACCCGTTAAATTTAAGGCTAAATTAGAATTGCCATTCGGTTGGATATTGAGTGGAGTTCCATTAAATAACCAGCCAATCCCTAAGTTACGAACAAAAGTTTCTCTGGCTTCTACAATTTTAGCTTCAATCATCACTTGTGTAGGAGATTGATCCAAATGTTTAATAAGAGATTCAATTTTGCGAATTATGTCTTTAGTATCTGTAATAATTAAAGAATTTGTATTTTGATCTACAACCACTTGCCCTTTTTGTTGCCCAGATTCTGCTCCAGCTTTTGTTAAAAAATTATTAATTTTTTGTTTGATTTGGTCCACTTCTGCATAAGTAATTGGAATCACTTTAACCATTTGTGGTTCCAAAGTTCTCTGACTTCTTATCATTTTTTGAATTTCTTGCTGATGAGCTTTTAAAGATTCAAGAGTCATAATGCGAATCACATTTCCCTCACGCAAATATCCTAATTTTTTAGTTTTAATAATAGTCAATAAAACTTGATCCCAAGGAACTTTTCTAAGTTTGACACTCACCTTTCCCGACACACCTTCAGAAATCACCATATTTAAGCCTGTCCCTTCAGAGATAAAGTACAGCACATCTCGCACATCTACATCTTTTAAGTGAACGGATATGGGGCGACCTTTGTATTGAGGAGTTTGTAGAAAAAACTCTTCTAAAGATTGAGCGGGTAAGATTTTTCCGCCACCTTCTCCCCCACTTGCATTTGCATCTGTGAAAGCAAAGTCCTCCCCTGATTGTGTAGCAGAATTAGAATCGGCCATTGTATGACCATCTGTTGTTGTAGAGACAATTAAAGCCCCAGTGTCTGAAACAGTAATAGAAGGCATAGTTGTCGAATTTTTTCTCATCTGAATCACAACACGCACATTATCATCGTCTTTTTGATCCGCTTGGAGAAATGCCATTTGAGTATTAAAATCTTTCATAATAAATGGAAACTTCAGGTGATCTGCCAAAATGGCTCCTGGGATTTCAATCACCAGTTGGTTTTCATCTGTGTTTTCGCGAGATTGATAAGAAAGAGTGTCTTGACCTTCAATAATAATTTTATTCTCGCTTGCTTGATAGCGAATACTATTAATGACTACAGGAGATTTAAATCCCGAATCTTCGGCACTCGACTCCAAATTAGATTCAGAGATCGAATCGGTACTCTCGGCACCTGAATCGGAAGAATCACTATCTAACTCCTCCGAAGGAGTCGAATCGGTTTCAGCTATTTGTTGTGATTTTTCTTCTTCTGTAGCAGGTGGTTCTGAATCTTCTTCTAAAAGGTCATCTTCGTCTACTAAAGTTGACTCGGCTTCTGCATCTTCTACATCTTCAGCATCTGCTGTATCTGATGATTTAGATGTTTTGTTTTCTTTTTCTAATTGATCGGGATAAGCTGACTCGGCAATTTCTTTTTCAAAATCTTCTGAATCGACAAATTCACTTTCTAAATCATCTTCTGTTTCACCCATTCCAATTGCATCACCTACATTTTCAGTTAGTTGATCTTTTGCCCCGCCTCCCCCTTCAGCTGATGCCTTGGCAGATGGGTCCACCTTAGTTGTTTGGCAAGAAACCAAAACAAGTAACAACACAGAAAATAATAAATTTTTTAAATGTAATGCCCAGTTCATAAAAGATCCAAATCCATTTGTTTTATTTAATATCCTTAAAGTTTTATTTTTTAAGCCTCTTTATTCTGAAGCTTTATTTTTTAAACTTTAAGCCTTTAAATCGAATCTTATTATATCTGTCTGATAAGTCCAATGTATAAAGCAATGCAACATGCTTTAAATGCGATTAGATCGAGTTCGATTGAGCGATATGATAATAGGGGTGTATTTTGTATCTGGAGTGTGTATATCGCCAGTTTCAGGTTGAACCACCACCACTTCGTCTTCTCTAATCATATAGATAATGCCTCTTTTATTTCCGATACGATCATTTTTTTGTAAGGTGAATAATTTTCCCCCTGCCCGAAAAAGAGCTTTGGGAGTCACCACTCCCGGTCCCCATTTGATTCCTATCAGAATCATATCTTTTAAAGGGTATTTTTCTGAAGGAGACAAAACAACAGTGCTTTTTAAAGCTTGTTTTATGTGAGTCGGTTTGAAAGGATTTCTCCCCCTGGTGTCTGTGCTGTAAGGACTACTAATTCTGTTATGAATATTAATAATTTGATCGTGTAACTCTTGAGCTCTAGTGGAATGTAAATTTGTAGAATCTTGAGATTTAAGATCACTAATAGCCGGATTGCTATCAACTGGATTATTAGGTTGATGAGAAGGCGATGTTTCAACTTCTAATTTAACTCCATTAAAAGACTCATCAGAAGATTCAGAAGGTAGTGATGGTGGAGGTGGAGGTGGCGATGAATCATCACTAGACGATAAACCCCTACTAACTGAATTTGGATTAGAAACAGGATTAGAAACGGTATTAGAAACGGGATTAGAAGTGGAATTATTAGAAGAAGTATTTGGTTTTTTATTAAGCTCGTCGACATCGGAGTTTTTATTAGATTCGGTATTTTGTTTTTTATCTGGTTTCTCACTTGGTTTTTTATTAGGCTTGCTATTATCTAACTTGTTATTAGGTTTGCTACTTAACTTTTTATTTTTAGCTGACTGATCCGGCGATGGTAGAGAATCAGAAGTTGAAAGAGCTGGAGCTGGAGCAGTCTTAGGAGCAACTGGAGAGTTTTTAGTAGCTGGAGCTGGAGCAGTCTTAGGAGCTTGAACAACTTGAGGAGCTTGTTGAACAGCTTTAGGAGCTTTAACATTTGGATTTTTAAGAGCTGGAGTAGTAGGAGCAACTAATGTTGGAGAACTAACAATTTCTTTCGCACCTGCCGATGACTGAAAAAAAGAAAAATAAGTCAGCAACCACACTGTAAAAAATAAAGAAGAAAGCCCCACACTAAAATAGACCACACTACTAAAAAAAATACCACCTTTGCTCTCTTTGCTTATTTCCACATTGTTATCTGTATCGGAAGTTTTAGCACCAGTAATAGGCTCTTCTCTACCTTGTTTGCCCTCTTTAGCCTCTTTTTTACTCATTTCAACTCCTTATCTTTTTTTGATTTATTTTTTTTACTTTACCCAACTTTAACTGCACCCAATTTACCCATTTTACAAAACCCAAACCCAACTTTACTTAACACTACTTTTAAGATCCAGTTCTGGATTAATGTATCGAAAGCTGTAAATATCCATGCTCATTCTCAATTCATCCACAAACCCACTCGAGTTATTAGAATTGATGCTATTTTGGATCATAAATTTTTCTACTGTTACAATAATATCCAGTTTCGTCAAGCTTGTCAAAAACAATAAAATTTCACTAAAAAAACCTTTAATGACCATACTAATTTTTATTTTTTCATAAAGTTTCTCTTTTTTAACAGATCCATAATTGTGTACATCTTCTAAGTGTACTCCAGATTGTTTAGTAAGTGTATTAACATATTTTAACACTTGAGAAGATTTTAATTGATGAGGAATATATCTATAGAGTTCTTTTATTTCTGTTCCAACACTTTTAAATGCTGTGCTGGTGCTTTGAAGCTCAGCCTGCTTACTTCGAAGAGATTGAATTTCTTGTTCCACCTGGCTAATCGAATTTGTAAGTTTTTTGATCTCACTATCAATACTGCCACCATTATTGTACTTCCAAAAATAATACCCTCCTCCGATTAATACGCTCAAGATAACGGTTAAACTAAATTGCAAATCTGATATAATTTTAAGCCACATAATTGTTTTACTTTCTAATTATACTTTCTAAGGTAAAAACTTGCCCTGGTATACCAGTAGTAGATTGTGTACTCTCTCTAATTTGTGTTAAATGAACTTTTTCGAAAATATTAGTTTCTTCCAATTTTTCTACAAATTTTTCGATTTCTTTATTATTAACCCCTATCCCATCTATAAGAAATTTTTTATCACTGTAACTAATTTTATTTAACCACAGTTTGTCAGGCACTGCGTGTTGGATTTGATCTAAACCTCTCACAGCCAGCTCTCGGTTATCCACAATACTTTGGATAATAACAATGGTTGCATGTAACTGATCCGATTGATCTTTCAGAGAATCATACACTTCTAAATCTTTTTTAATTTGTTCTTTTTGCTCGTTCAATTTTGTTAAATCGGTTTGCAATGTGTTTTGTCGAACAGTGAGCTGCTCTAAATTGATGATTTCGTAAACTTTTAAACCCACTACACCCATTACACAAATCAAAAGATGGATAACTAATTTAACCCATTGTGCAGGAGATAGATCTAATCCTAATTTTTCTAAAATCGGCTGATCATCATCTAAAACTAAATCATCATCTGCCACAGTTGGATTAGCCGACACAGTAACTGCTTTAGTTTCTCTCATGTCGATTTTTTTACTTCTCAATTTAAACTCCTCGCTATATATTTCTCATGCACAAACCGACGCCAACTGGCAAAAAGTTTTTAATATAGTCTTTTTTGTCTACTAACAAATCATTAAATTCTACAAAACTAGTAAAATCTAAAATGTGAATAGGAATTTTAAGTTTTTCTTCAAAAATTTTGTCTAGCCCTAAAATTTGAGAACCTCCTCCTGTTATATAACATTCTGATAATTTAATGTCCGTAAATTGGTTTTTAAGATATTCACTCCCCACAATAATTTCGTTATATAATTCGTGAGTACTGTTTTGTAAAATATCGATCACTTCTTTCGGAACTTCTTGCTTAAAATTAGAACTCAATTTAAGAGATTCTGCTTCTTGAAAGTCTACATTCATTTCTCTAATTAAGTTGTCGTTATATTTATTGCTTCCAAAGGGTATGTAATGTTGAAAGATCACTTGATCCGAATAAATGACCATAAAGTTAGTCCCTATTTTGCCAATATCTAACAACAAGACTGTTTTATTTTTCTCTTTAATGTCTGGATACACTAATTTCATGCAATCAGCTAATGCTAAACTACTAATATCTATAGTAGCACACTCGTAACCAGTCGATTTAATCAGTTGGTCGCAGTTACTCACAATATTTTTATTGGCTCCTACTAATAATACATTTAATCGATCTTCTAATTTGGGCTTTAAAACATCCATCACTTGATAATGATAGTTAATGTCTTCTAAGTTAAATGGTAAGTTATGACGCACTTCTATTTCTACTAATTCATCCATCATGGATTGTTCTACTCGGGGAATTTCTAACTTTTTGATAATAATCCCTCGCCCACCAATGCCAACATACGGCTGAAAAGAATCTTGAGTATTTTTTTTAATAAACTCAGTAAATGGTTCTTTTAAACTCACTATGTCTAATACACCCTCTGAGCTTATGTGATCTTCTGATAGTGGAAAGAAAGCAAAATGCTCTAAGACAGGGAATTTCTTCTGGATAGAAAACTCTGCCAACTTAATAGAATGGCTCCCTATATCCAATGTAATAACTTTTTTAAGCTTACCAAAAGGCCACATGTTTTTACCCCTTAGAGAAAATTAAAGCTAAGGTCGCAAAGAAAGTCAAAATAATTTCCAAACTTTAATACAAACTTTAATACAAAATCGGCATCAGAAAAAAAGATAAATACCAATTAGCTAATCTCTCTCCACAAAAAATAGAAACAAGAGCAGACAAAGATAAATGAGGACCAAATGGAATACCACTTTTAAACCAATCGCTTTGACGAGAAAACAAAACAGTTACAGAAGCCAATAATCCCGTTAAACAAGATAGCAAAATGACAATCGGTATGGCCTTCCATGTCAAAACTGTTCCAATCCAAGCCAGTAATTTAATATCTCCGCCACCTAATCCATCTTCTTTACGAAAAGCGTAATAACACACTGCCATAATCCATAAAAAACCACCGCCCATAATACCTCCAAATAGAGCGGGCAGAAAGTTTCTGGTTGGATTGAGTAAAGCCCCTCCAAGACCGATCAAAACTCCCGACAGGGTTAAAAAATCTGGTAAGATCATGCGTTCTAAGTCGACAGCACTCACTGTCACCAAACCAAAGGCAAAAATTAAATACTCTGCTAACACATATTCCCAACCAATTTTATAAAACAAGCTTGCAAATAAAACTCCCAAAACGAGTTCCATAAAAAAAGGTCTCACCGATCGAGAGCCACCATTTTGTTTATTGACCCAACTTGTTAGAGGTATCCACCCCCAATTTTTCTGACATTTGAGAAAAAACGATCCCAAAGAAACTTTAATTTGTCCACTATCATCTTGCACAGCAGATACTAATACAGCACCTAACCGACCAACTACAATCCCACCAATAAAAAATAAAATACCTACTACAAAACAATTGCCCACACAAAACTCCAACATAAAAAACCTCTCAATTTGTGTCGTTATTTTATCTCATTAATTTTGTCTCATTATTTAAAGAACTCAAAAAATTAAAGAATCCAAATTGGATTTTTTTAATCCAAACTTTTTTTTTCAAAGCAAATAACACTTAAAATTAAAAAACACAAGGTCCAAAGCAACATATAAGTAGTATTCCACACTATTTCGTAATTGGGTATGGAATCTTGGTAGAGTACTTGAGTTCTCCAGTTTGTTTTTTCGAGATCTGGAAGAACATGAGCGATTAACAAAAAAGCGGTTTCAAAATAATTATCTTTGTTTGAAATCAAGAGGGAGGTGAGTTCATTTACAGAATGTCCGATAATAAAAGTCAGAAAACAATAACCATAAGTTAAAAAAGGAGAAAAAATCATGCTAAAAAAAAAGGTAATGTTAATCAATAAAAGAGCTTCTAAAAATATTCCCCACATAGCGACAAAAAGCTCAACCGATGGCTCTCTTCCGTAAAAGATCATTATAATGGCTACAATCGATGTGAGGGTACATAAAACACCAATTAAAGTAATGACCAATCCTAAAAGTCGACCGATCACTAATCCCGACCGAGAAATGGGTTTAGTTAATAGCATTTCGATCGATTGACTTTCTAATTCATATCCAATCAACTGAACTGCAAAAAATACAGCAATCAAAATACAAGAAACCTGACAAGCCACCAACGAGAAGTTAATGCTTAAGCGAGCTTTCTCGTTCAAACTAATAGAGCCTAAGACAAAGCCAGAAACTATTAAAAAAATAGCCACAGAGAGTAAAAAGTAAAAAATTTTTTGTCGGCGAATCTCTCGGATTGTATAAAAAGCGATCAAATAAATTGGATGATTAAATAAACTACTCATTAACAAAATATCCCTTACTAAAAACCGAAACTTTAAGACAATAACTGAATAACTTTTTGTTCTAAACTTTGTTTATCTTTTTTGACTTCCCATATTACACACTCCTGTTTTCTCAATTGATCGATCATTTTTTGGCATTCTGAAAGATGCTGGATTCGAATGGTTTTTTTATGATCTATCTGGGTTGGAGAAGAATAACCAATGCAATAATAAGTAGGTTCTTTGTTTAAAAAAGCATTGATACTCCCTTGGTAAAAAATAACACCTTTTCTCAAAACCACTAAGTTTTGACAGAGTTTTTCTATATCGTTAAATAAATGAGAGCTAAAGAACACACTAGCTCCATTTTGCACAGATTCTTTAATCAACTCTCTAGTTAAAAAACGCCCACTTGGGTCTAAGCCTTCGAATGGCTCATCTAACAAAACTAATTTTGGTTTGTGAACAAAAGCTTGAGCAATTCCCAGTTTTTTCAACATTCCTTTAGAATAGTGACGAACTATTTGATCTTTAGCCGAATAGATTTTAAGTTTTTTTAACAGAAACCGTACACGAGATTTAAGGTCTGCATAAGTCGGCAAAAAACGAGAGGGGAAATAAGATAATTGAGCATAAAGTAATAGCACTTCTTCTCCGGTTAAATAAGGGGGGAGGCTCATCCGTTCTGACAAAAAACCCACCTGACTTAAAACAGACAGGCACAAACTTTGACCATCAAAAAATTGTACTTCTCCTTGGTCAAAGTGACTCAGACCGAGCAAACATCTCAAAGTGGTTGTTTTACCCGAACCGTTTAAACCTAAAAAGCCAGTTACACTACTTGGTTCGATAGAGAAACTTAAATCTCGCAAGACGGGGTATTGGAAACTTTTTTTTAAGTGAGTAACAGATAAAGTTGGCATATTCAGTTTAGCGCAAATTAGTTAGGCAACTCATTTTGTATTTACAAGCCCATTTAAATCGGTTACTAATCCTGTTAAAAAGATTTTCATGAGAATTTCCAAATCGATTTTTTAATCGATTGAGTTCTTTTTTCTTTTTCATCAATTCATCCAAGTTTAAAGATGCCATTTTTCTTTTTTTTGCATTTTTGCCACTTCTACCTGATCCAGAACCAACGCCATTATTTGTGTTGCTTCCGCCTCCGTATCCTCCAAATTTACTAGATCGATATTGTAAATCATGTGAACCAGAAGATGATCCTCTGTTTTTTCCTCTTCCGCGACGAGATCCGCCACCTCCACCACCGCCTGAACCACCAGCTGGAGCTCCTCCTACAATACCACCTTTTACCAAACCTCCAGGAGAAGAGTCTGGAGAATGAGGAACCTCTGGGTCTCCATCGGGAAAATCGGGCAATTCACCACCACCTCCTTGGGGTTTGTCATTTGTTTCACGCCTTTCTCCATCATCTCCACCAGGATGATGAAATGCGATTGTCCTCGTTTGGACATCACTACCTGGAGTCTCTATAGGACCAGGAGATGGGGGAGGGGGTGAAGGAGGGGGGGAGGAGGTTGGATTTCCACAACCTGCCTGACCAGCTATATAGGCTGAAAGAACTTCCATTGTCATGCCCATTATACGTCCGTTTCCATTTCGACCAGTGGCTTCACATTTTGAAATATAAGGGCTTATATTACTAGCCGTTCGGTTAAGATATGTTTTTAAAAAATTTTTTTCGCAAGACAAAGTAGTGCCATCTGCATCTTCTACTATTCTTTTTGCCACTTTACTTATCTCATCAGGATCCTGATCAGACCATTCAATATCAATACCACAAAATTTGTTAAAAAGCTTTTTAACTTTTGTTTCTTCTTCTTCACAAGTGGATTGGCAAGAACTAGCATATTTTAAACACATACCCCCCATAGCACCTTGCAAACCCGCATTAGCATAACTACCAATTTTTAATGCTTCACAAAATGCTTTGCTATTTCCACCCATACCCGCAATCTGTTGAGAAGCTACCCTCAATTGAGCCACCACTGGTGACACCACATCCCCTGTATGAGCACCACCAATGCCCACACAAGATAACGGACTATTGCAACAATCGCTGGCGTCTCTGTAAGATTTTTCACACTTTTTTTGAGCCTCACTGATGGCATTTCGCATCTGATTTTTACAACTTGCTGCACAATTACCCTTACAACTAATACCCCAATCAAGTAAATTGTTGCCTTTTGATTGTGGGTTAATGTTTTTTGCTGGGTCACCTTTAAATAGTTCGTCATTTAAATACTCACTTAAAGTATTTTGTAAACTATCCATTGGGTTTGATTGTGCCATTGCTAAATAAGCTATTGGTATGTTTGTTTTATTATTATTGGAGTACTCAATATGGGTTCCAACCATAGAGAAATTCATCCCATCAGATGAGCCATCACAAGAACTTCGATTATTAGTACATGTAAAGAAATGATTATAAATTGTTCCACAATAAGTATTGCAATTTTGTGTAGCTTTAGATTGCGAATTTGCATTACCACCTTCAGAAGAGTCAGGGCATAGCTGACCAGCACAAATACCGTTTTGGGTAGTATTTGATTTTTTGAGATTAGTTAGTTTTTTTACACAAGCTTTTAAAAAATGTGGCTTTAAACTATTTTTTGAATTTTTTAAACATGCATTTCTATTGGTAAAACTATTTTCAAATGCTTCTAATATTTGTATTTTTGTTTGTTTATTCAAATTATCCCATGAAGTATCATCCCAGGTATCTGGATTTATTTTTTTACATGTATTGCCACATAATGAAGAATCCCTAAAAGAATTTCCTATTGCTAATAAATCTGAGCAATTTTGAGTGGTATTTTTTAAATACTGGTCACACTGTGTTTTACAAGCTGCTAAATGTTTCCATGTTGTTTTTGCGGGAGTTGATTCAGAATGGGAACCACTGGTAGTTGGATTATCATGATTAGTGCAAGAACCATTTGGGTCATCTCTTATACAACTTTCAGGAAGAGGCTGTCTATGGTCATTTGCAAAACTATTGAAATTTACAAAAAACATACACAAGATAAAAAACACACTTAAGCAAACGATACAAAAAACCCTTAAAGGTGTAATAAGCAACCAAAAAAATGTAACAAATAAACGAAAAGGTGTAATAAGTAACTGCAAAAATCCAAAACTAAACTGACAAATTTTTTGACAAAAAAACTTCATACCTAACCAGTTCGGAAAGTTGAAGCCAAAACTTAAACCTTTTGCCTCCACCTTTTCCCCTATTTCACAAAAAAAATAAAGAGTATGAGCCAGAAGGCTACTTATTTTCTTTTTAGCAATTCTTTTATATTTTGTCTGATTCCTTTTAAATCTCCTCTAAAATCGTTCATCTGACCCTTAAAGTTATTCATTTGACCTCTAAAGATATTCATCTGACTTCTAAAGTCGTTCATCTGACCTCTAATACCACTCATCTGATCTCTAAAATCATTCATTCGATTATTCATATCTGTCCTCAAATTATCAATTTTGTGATTTGTCTCGCTTAAGTGATTATTCAAAGTTTTCTCAATAGGTTTTATTTTAGCATTTAACATCCAAGCCCAACCACCAAATAAAAAACCTGTGTAAATAATAATAACGCTCAATGCTGACCATTCCAATCCTAAATATTTCATAAAAACCTCTCTTTCTTTATAGCATATTTTTTTAATTCATATACATGCAAGAAAGTGTCCACTTCATTTTTATTAGTTGATCTCAAAAGCCTCTCTAACAGCCGTTAAAATTCGTGATTTGGGGCTTTGCTCACAATTTAATAAGGTCGCACCCGAAGAATATTTATGCCCCCCCCCACCAAATCGCTCCGCTAACTGAGAAACATTCCATTTTTTACTCCGAAAACTCACCTTATATTTACCCACCATCATATCCAGAATTAAAACTACAAGCTTGGTTTTTACAATGCCCAAAGCTAAATCAATAAAATCGTAAGCATCCGTCATGTCTAAACCATTTTGAATCAGCTCCTCTTTACTAATTTCTAATACCATAATCTGATCCCCATGTAAGTACTCCATTTTCTTAATCACCCGAGACAACATGTTCATCTTCTCCTTAGAATGAACCGAAAATAAATTACTGTAAATTTTTTTGTGATCCGTTACATGAGAATATAACTCCGCACAAATCTCGTAAGACCTGGCAGAATTTTTAATAAAATGAAACCTCTGTGTATCAAAAACAATACTGCAATAAATAGCCGTCGCCATGTTCGAATCAAAAGAAATATCCAAAAGTTTAATTAAAGAAAAACAAATCTCCCCCGTGCTGGCTGAACGCCGATCGACCAAAGACCCATCCGGCAAACTGGGACCCTTGGTTAAAAAAGGATGATGGTCTACAAATAAAATTTTTTGACATTTTTTTTTTAACTCACCATAAAGAGGCTGAATGAGACGCTTATCGTTTGTATCAAAAATGATTGCTAAATCCGTTTGCTCAATAGGGGTTTTTAATCGCTCAAAACTTTCTGTGTGCTTTTCAGGAAACAAAAAATCATACTTCATCGATACTTCATCCACCGTTACAGCACGAACTTTTTTGCCAATTTTTTTTAACCCATGATACATGCCCAATAAAGAACCTAAACCATCTCCATCACAAAATCTGTGAGTGGTTAATAAAATGCTTTCACAATTTTTAATTGTATCTGCTAACCTAACCAATTGGCTGTGATAATTAGACACCATGAGTTAAAACATCCCCCCTCAATACCTCTACCAAAGCGTTTAAAGCATCTGTAGAAGTAAAAATACCCAATTCCCCATCTGCACCCCTCACTAATGCACTTCCATATTTGTTTTTTGACATGTGAAAAGCCACTTCAGATAATAGAGCCGTCGAATCCACTAAATAAGGATCTGGTTGCATAATGTCTTTAACCCTTAAGGTCTGCCGATCCCCTAATCGATAAGCAAAAAATAAATCCCTCTCACTAATAATGCCCACTAATTGATCCCCATCCTGAACGGGAATGTGACGAATACCATGCTCTTGCATGAGTTTTTCTACATCTACTAAGTTGGCAGACGGCTGCACCACCTTCGGACAAGGAGTAGTAAACTCGTCTACAGTTAAATGATTCATTTTCTGAAATTTTTGACTCATGTTTTTTGATTCACAACCATAAGCTCTAAAATTGATAAAAAAATGGTTCCTAAAAAATTAGAAAATAAGTACCCCTAATAGCAATAATAAAAAAATCATACAATAATCAATTGAGAGAAAAAATAACTCCAAAGCAAAGTATAGAATAAATAATCTGATTTTACAAGTTTGTTTAAGATATTTTATCGCCAACATGTATTTTTATTTCCAACATGACAACATGCGACCGCGGCAGGATTTGAACCTGCGACCTAGAGTTTAGGAAACTCTTGCTCTATCCATACTGAGCTACGCGGTCAAACTCTTCTGCACACGCTCTGCTAATTTTAAAAAACTTTTGCGAGCTTCGCACTCTCCACTGCTTTCTACAAAAGGAACCCCCGCCTCACAGCTTAAACCAATATCTAAATTAAACGGAATACTCGCTAACTTTTGCAATTGATTGACCTTTAAATAAGTATCCAACTGCCCTTTGGGAAATAAATGCACTGGCTCTGAATCTGAATCCACCTGAAAAGACGACATATTCTCCACCACACCCAAACAAGGAATTTTTAACTGCTCCAACATGGCTATCGCTTTTTTAGCATCCACCAAAGCTATATTTTGTGGAGTACAAACCACAATACCCCCCGAAACAGATATTTTTTGAGCCAAGGTCAACACCACATCCCCCGTCCCAGGTGGTAAATCCACTATGAGATAATCTAACTCACCCCATTGCACATCTTTTAAAAACTGATCCACCGCCTTAAATAACATAGGTCCTCTCCAAATGACCGGTGCTTCTTCTGCTACCAAAAAACCCATGCTCATCACTTGGATTCCGTAACGACTTAAAGGGATAATTTTTCGACTATCCGAATGAATGTCTAACTTTTGATTTAAACACCCCATCATACGCGGTAAAGATGGACCATATAAATCTGCATCTAATAACCCCACCCGATACCCTTGGTGTTTTAAAGCCAGTGCTAAATTAACCGCCAGTGTGCTTTTACCCACACCTCCCTTGCCAGAACCAACTGCTAAAACAAACTTCACCCCTTTGAGTAAAGACTGCCGATCAAATGGATTACTCATCTTAAATTACTTACTCATTTAAATAAAATTAAAATATAATTGAAGTTTGCCAAATACTAAATTTGCCAATTGATACCCCCTCCCCAACCCAAATCTGTATTCAAATCCAATACCAAAGATACATTTTTATTAATTCTATACCTAAAACCTAAAAAGCCCTCGTATGCCCCCAAATCTTCACCTTCTACAAACGGCCAAGAAAACCCCTCACCACTTGGGTTGTTAAATGGAGGCCATTGCCATTCGCCACCTATAAAAAATTCGGTCTGATCCAAAAGCAATACCTCGTACTCCGCACCCATTCTAAATTGTGTAAGATGATTGACCCCTAATTCTACTTCTAAAAAAAAGGGTAAAGTGGCACGAATCCCAAGCCAAGCTGTTAAATCCCAATCATCTAACTCCGACCTCGACCCAGCAACCATGTTGTCTAACTCTGGATTTCTACCTATAGAACCCTCTAACTCTCCACTCATAAATAATCGAAAAAAATCATCTACAAAATACTCATAAGATAACTCCCCTTCTAAACGATCCAAATTACCGTCTATTAAACCCGTGTATGTTGAAGAATCCGATTGAGAAAATACCCCGTCAGAAACCACCCCACTTAGGCTAACTTGATGCTTAATAGAAGAGCGTACCATATCCAAAGACACCTCCATATCTCCAACCTGATAACCCATTAAACCTAACTCCATCCAAACATAACCCTGTCGATCTGCATTTAACAATTTGGAAGGGTTTAAACGAATGTCCCACTGACTATCATGACTAAACACTCGCGACATGCCCGACTTCATGTGATACAACACATGACAGTGAAACAACCAATCCCCCTTTTCTTCAGGCTGAAACTCAATCATCACCGTTTGCATGGGAGGAACATCCACCGTGTGCTTTAACGGAGAATAAACCCCATGCCGATTAAGCACCCGAAAAAAATGACCATGTAAATGCATCGGATGATGCATCATCGTCTGATTGTGTAAATGCAAAATAACCCTTTCCCCTTTTTTTATTTTAATTTTGTCTGCTTGAGATAAAACCCGATTGTTTAAACTCCAAACATATCGATACATATTACCCGTTAAATTGAGATGAATTTCTCTTAAAGTATTTTTTTTAGACGAAAAATTAGATTTTTTTAAAGACCTTAAATAATCATACCCCTTAAGAGATTTATCATTATCTTTATTATGCATTTTTGTATTGTGTGTTTTCGCATTGTGTGTTGGAGCTAAATGATGCTTGTGAGTTGGTGGTTTGTGAGATTTTGTATGAGTGTTCCCATTATCATGAGTTGGCTTATGAGATGGCTTATGAGTTGGCTTATGAGATGGCTTATGAGATACCCCTGCCCCATGGTGGTGGTGGGTATGAGCTGTATCTTTCATTTTCTGAACCCAATTTATTTTTGGAACAAGTGGAGCTTTTAGCACCTCCCCTTCCCCAAGTGTTACAGATGCAAAACCAGAAGTGTCTTGAGCAGTTGCTCTAATTTCTATCTGCTTGTTATGAGGAACCGTTACTAAAAAATCATAAGTTTCTGCAATGGCATGCAAAATTTTAGTAACCCGAGTGGGTCGAACATTCTGCCCATCAGCTGCAATCAATAAGGGAGTAGGCCCTCCAAAGTTTAACCAAAAATAAGTAGAAGCGGACGCATTCACAATTCTCAATCTGATTTTTTCTTTCGGTCTAAAAGGATAATGAACTTTCTTCTCCCCGTTAACTAAAAAAGCCGGATAATACACATCAGAAATATCTACCCCGGGCATCCTCTGACTCCACATTTTAAATAAAGCCCCTATCGCGTTTTCTCTTATCACTCGCATTAAACTTAAAGCAGATCCTTTTTTAATTCCGTACCATTCATTTCCCCTCTTTAAAGTCCGCAAAACCTCATGAGGGTCTTCGTCTGTCCAATCAGAAAGTACTAAAACCAGCTCATGATCGTAGCGATATTTTTTGTGTTTTGGCTCAATAACAATTGCACCATATACCCCCCGTTGCTCTTGCAAACCCGTATGAGAATGATACCAATAAGTCCCCGCCTGCTTAAGTGTAAACTCAAACCGATGCGTCTGACCCGGTAAAATAGGAGGGGTTGTTAAATGAGGCACTCCATCTTGAAAGTTAGGAAGCAAAATCCCATGCCAATGGATCGAACTTTCTACATCCATCCGATTGGTCACATCAATCACCGCCCGCTGACCCTCTTGAAAGTAAAGAGTAGGAGCCGGAAGCGAACGATTAACTACCATTGCCCGAACTTCTTTACCCGTTATATTAATTTTCTGATAATCAATATTTAATTGATAAGTTTTGACAAAAATTTTTTTAGAAGTTTTTTGTGTAGAAGCTTTTTTTAAACCCAAAACTCCAATCGGGATACTCAAACACAAATATAAACAAAGCCAAAAAATATGTTTTTTATTTTTAAACATTTTATTTTTAAACATTTTTAATGTATTCCAATATCATTTTGAATTCTCCAATTATTCTTAACTCTCCAACTTAATGTCTCAACAGTTGAGAAGAAATTTTTAAAGGTGCTTGAGTCACTTTTTGAACATCTGCAGACGAAACCCCCGAAGCTGTTTCTTGTAAAACAAAGCCCTGATCCGGCACAATATCAATCACTCCGTAATTTGTCACCACTCGATGAACACAGTTCAAACCCGTTAAAGGTAAGGTGCATTTTTCTAGCAATTTAGACTGACCTTTCTTATCGATATGTTGCATAACTACAACTACTTTTTTTGCTCCAGCTACCAGATCCATAGCTCCTCCCATACCTTTCACCATTTTGCCCGGCACCATCCAGTTGGCAATTCCACCAGTTTGATCCACTTGCAAAGCCCCCAATACACTTAAATCAATATGTCCCCCTCGAATCATCGAAAAACTATCTTCTGAAGAAAAAAAACTAGCACCTTTTACATAACTCACAGTTTGCTTGCCTGCATTAATTAAATCCGCATCTTCTCTCCCCTCTAAGGGAAAAGGTCCCAAACCCAACAGACCATTCTCACTATGAAGTATGACATGCATGTCTTTCGGAATATAATTGCCAACTAAAGTGGGGATACCAATCCCTAAATTAACTGTAAATCCTGCTTTAACTTCTTGAGCAATCCGTTGAGCCATCTGATTTCTATCCCAAGCCATATTACAAATATCTCCTATCTAACAGTTTTTTTCTCTATTCTTTTTTCAAAATTACTTCCTTTAAAAATTCTCTGCACATATAGTCCGGGGGTATGAATCTGATTGGGATCTAACGAACCCGTATCGACCAATATTTCCACCTCCGCGATGGTGATTTTTCCGGCGGTCGCCATTACAGAATTAAAATTACGAGCTGTGTGCCGATAAATTAAGTTACCAAAAGTATCTCCTTTCCAAGCCTTCACAAAAGCAAAATCCCCCTTTATAGCTCGTTCCAATAAATAAGTCCGACCATCAAATGTTTTGCTTTCTTTATTTTGTGCAACTTGAGTGCCACAACCAGTCGGAGTATAAAACCCAGGGATACCAGCCCCTCCCGCTCGTATCCGCTCTGCCAAAGTCCCCTGAGGCACTAACTCCACATCTAATATCCTCTCTAAATATTGTTTTTCAAATAAAGAGTTTTCCCCCACATAGCTGGCAACCATTTTTTTTATCTGTCGAGTCTGAAGCAACAAGCCTAAACCAAAATCTTCAACTCCCGCATTGTTAGATACGCAAGTTAAGTTTTTGACATCTTTTTTTTGAAGTGTCGCAATTAAATGCTCTGGGATTCCACAAAGACCAAACCCCCCCACTAATAAAACCGCACCATCTTTTAAGTCAAACAAAGTGGATTCAGCCGATGGATAAACTTTTTTCATAATTTTTTTAAGCCTTTTCAATTTTAAACTTTTTGAGCTTTTTAAAGCTTTTCAATTTTTTCTACTAACAAAGACACAGCCTCTCCCCCACCCAAACAAATACTGCACAAGCCATATTTTTTGTTGTAACGATGCAGGGCATGAACCAAAGTGACACAAATCCTAGCTCCGCTGGCACCAATGGGATGACCTAAAGCAACTGCTCCCCCATGGACATTGAGTTTTTCCATCGGAATGTTTAAATCTTTTGCCACAGCCAATGCCACAACCGAAAAAGCCTCGTTAATCTCAAATAAATCAATATCTGCCAACTTCATACCAGCCACTTGCAAACAATTTTTAATAGCCTGCACAGGAGCAGTCGTAAATTGCTCGGGCTTTTGTGCAAATACCCCTTGTGCAATCACTCGTGCTAAGGGTTGTTTTTTTGTGGACCGTATGGACCGTGTGGACCGCAAGTAACTTTCTGATACCACTAAACACCCACTTGCCCCATCGCTAATTTTAGAAGCATTAGCTGGGGTAATGGTTCCATCTTTTTCGAAAACGGATCGAAGACGAGGTATTTTATCAAACACGACGCGACTGGGTTCTTCGTCTTCTTTAACCACCCACGATTTTTTGCCACTTTCTACAGTCACTTCTGTAATTTCTGAATCAAATAAACCATTTTTTTGAGCCACTTGAGCTTTCTGATAGCTGTTTACAGCAAAAGCATCTTGCTCTTTTCGACCTATCTGATATTTTTTAGCACACATTTCCCCTGCATTTCCCATGTGAAAATTATGATACGGATCCCATAATCCATCTTTAATCATCGCATCTACGATTTGACCATCTCCTAAGCGAAAACCCTCCCTCGCTTTTGGCAACAAATAGGGTGCTTGACTCATGACTTCCTGACCTCCAGCCACAATCACTTCGCTCCGACCAAGAGCCACCGAATCGCACGCCAGCATAATAGCCTTTAAACCAGAACCACACACTTTGTTAATTGTCATACAAGGAGTAGAAGTTTTTAACCCCCCATAAATACCGGTCTGCCGAGCGGGAGCTTGCCCACAACCAGCCGTCAACACCTGCCCCATTATACACTCTTGAACTTCGTCCGCTAAAACTCCACTATCTTTTAACAAAGATTGCACCACCACCGCCCCTAAACGAGGTGCTGAAACAGTTGAAAGCTGACCCAAAAAAGAGCCAATCGGAGTCCTCTTAGCTGATAAAATATACGCATTCACCAAATAATCCCCTTCTTCTTTACTCTTATTATTTCATCACAATCTCTAACATATTTTTTTAATTATTCGTATATTTTTGCTTGAATTTAACAGAGATAATTTATAATCTTAAAAAAGATAATGAAATTTATTATAAATATCTTAAAAAAGAATTCTCACTGGTTTTATAGACTAAGCCGAGTTTGTAGATCAAACCCGACTTATGAATTAAGCCAGATTTGTGGATTGAACCAAACTGGCAGATTAAGCCAAAAATTAAAGTGTGGTTTAGTTTGCAGTTTTAGTTTAGCCATTCCATTTTTGTTCATTTCTTGCACCACTTTTGACGAAGCTCCTCAAAAATCTAATCTCACAACTGGAGTTGTTAAAACTCAAATTCAAAAAGGGGTGACTTCTCAAGCTCAAGTTTTACAACTCTTGGGATCTCCCAACATCATCACTAAAGACAAACAAGGACAAGAAATATGGACCTACAGCAAGCAATCTTTTAAATCCGAATCTAACGCAATGGGTGGTAGTTTAATTTTATTCAGCAGTGCTTCTGCTTTTTCTGCAGCGTCTTCTTCTACTTTTGACCTCATTATCATTTTTAACAAGCAAGATATTGTAAAGGATTATTCGGTTGTCAGCTCTCAATTTTAAATTGCTCATTACTTTTTGTTGGGGTTTGTTTCTGGCTGGTTTTTTGTTTCTGGCTGGTTGCATAACGACTTCTTCTTCACGGCTATCTCCTCAACAAAGAAGGTCTATGCAAGTTAAGTATTTTGACAATACGAGCTATAACCATGTTTTTAGAGCTTTCAAAACTGTTTTACAAGATGAGGGTTATATTATCAAAAATCAAGACATGAAGGGTGGGCTTATTGTTGCCCATAATTCTAAACCAGTGTCCACTGGTTTTCATATTTTCTCTGATGCTTTAACTGGAGAAAAATCTAATTACCAAACGGGAAGTATTTTTGAGGTATCTGTCAATTTAGAACCCATTCGAAAAAACTATGTGGAATCCCGCTTAATCATACAAAAAGTGGATTCCTATTCTATGGGCGGTTCTCAAGGTAGAGAAATTGTAAAACCTCAACTCTACCAAAATCTCTATTCTAAAGTGCGTGTTGAGATCGAAAGACGCAAAGCTCAAGGTAAATAATTGTCTGGTTACTTATTATTGACATGTCAATCGATGGTTAAAAGCTTTATTCTGGCTCTTCGGTGTTCTCTATTTTTTGTAATATTATTTATATTTTCTCTTCCGGTTGCTTCTCAAACAGCTAAAGGAGATCTTTACCAATACGATATAGATCCTCAAATTCGGTCTATTCGAATCCAAGCTCATCATGCTCATTTAGAAATAAAAACTCTTAAAAAAACTGCCCGTAAGAAAAAAGCTACCCACAAAAAAGATAAAACTAAAAAAACCACTCAACTTTTGGTTTGGCACAACACTAGACAAAAGCGATGGACTAAACCTTTCACTTACAAAGTAGAAGATCAAATGTTTATCTTATCTGAAAAAAAGTTTCCTTCTGTAAAAAATGCTCAACAAAAAACACAAAATCCAGATCAAATACTTATAAAGGCTCCTTCTCTACCACTGCAAATTGTTTTGTTTAAAGGGAAAGTAAAAATTAATAAATTCCTAAGCAAAAAAATCTCTTTATCTATTCTCAACAAGGGATCTTTTAACATATCTCATACAAAAGGGAGTTTAGAGATTTTTCAAGCCAGTGGTAAGACATTTGTTAAATCTCACCAAGGTCCACTCACCATACATGGGGAAAACACTTCTGTGCAAATTCAATCATGTCGTGGAAAAATTGATTTAAGACAGTTTAAAGGAAGTACACAAATCGAAAATTCTACTGGGCAACTTTCTTTACATTCTTTTAAAACTACCTCTTTATTAAAAAAATGGACTGGGAAACTCAAGTTTTATATCCAAAAAGGAGTCCTTACACTTCAACCACTGACTGGCTCACTTTCTGGTTTTTCTCAAGCTGGAAATATTAAAGGAACCATTTACCCCACAGAAGTCGACATCGAAACCCACAGTGGAAGTGTGGTACTCAATGTGCCTCGCTCTAAAGCTTGGACGACAATAGAAAGCTGGGAGGGGGGGATTCAAGTACCCAACACCTTTCATCGCAGTAAAACTGGAGGAGTCAACCGTGCCAAGGGAAGACTCAAAGGGTCATCTAAAAAATCGGGGAAACTATCTATTAAAAGTCGATCTGGATTTATCAAAATTTATCAAAGCAATAAATAGTACCCACAAAACCACGACTAGATATTAGCTCCCTAAATAAGCCCAGTAACTACTACCTTGACTGCATTCAACCATGGTTGTTTTTCAATTGGGGGATAGGTGGTTATGTCGAATTTTTTTTGTCTTTTAAAAGTATTTGATAAAGCCCATCAAATCGTTCGTTCATTTTATCAAAGCGTGCGTTTATTGTATCAAAGCGTCCGTTTAACTCTTTTATATCGTCTGTTATATGCTTTAGATCATTATCTCTTAGAGTTTTAAAATCACTTTCAATTTTATCAAAACCTTTTTCCATAAGCTTATTTTGTGAATTCAACATCCACGAAAAACCACCAAAGATAAGCCCTGTGTAAATAATTATAGATGTAACCGCCGACCACGATAAACCTAAAAAACCATTATTTTTTACTTCTTTATCCATATTTCAGCTCTCCGTTCTTTATTATAACATACTCAAAAGTGCATTCTTTTTAACCTAATATCCCTCCTCCAACGGTCAATTCTATAAAAACTTTAGAAAATAGTCAAAAAGTCCAGCTCATTAAAAAGTAAAAGTGCATGGTGGGAAGTCCAATCACCACCCACTTTATGAAACTCTTTCAGTGTAATACAAAACTAGTAAAAAACAAAATTATCCCGAAAAACCCTTGTCAACATACCTTTTAGCGGATAAACACACAATACGCCCTCCACATTCTTTTTAAAATTATTAATCTTTGCGGGAGTAAGCCCATGCTGTGCATAATAGTATACCAGTAAAACATACCCATTAGAAGTAATATTCTGTCTGTTTTTTCTATGGTATCGTTTAGTATTTCTGGGTGGTTAAGTAAGAATGGTAGTACTAGTTTATTTCCTAATGGACTAAAGAAATAAATACTCCAAAGGGATAAAGCACACACCCAAGCTAAACAATACATAAACTTTAAAAACAATGGCTTGTTCGGTTTAAAATACTTCTTTGTTTTTTCTCTTAAATCCATAATGCAATTCTCCTGTGGTTTATTTATTATGTACTAAGTACCCGTCCGCATAGTAAGTCCTGTCACCACTTACTCTAAAATTATAAATCTTAGTATCTTGATATTCAGAATAAAACTCTTTTAATACTTCTTTTGTGCCGTCTTCTTTTATTAAAATATCACCGACTTTTAACTTTGTAATATCTAAGTTAGGGTTAAGCTTTTTACCTAATTGATCATCAAAAGACCTCCACCCTTTAGTTGTCATAAAGGGATGCCCAGGTGTCACAAACGGGCGTGAGCCATTGATAGAATATACTAATCCACTATAAGACCTTGCATGGAGTTTTTTAACTTCTAAAATAGTATTGATACCTTTTGCACCTTTTACTTTGTCACCTTTTTTAACATCTTGAATAACTTTTTTTGTTCCGTCACTCATAGTAATAAGCGTATCAGCAATAAAGCACTCATGCCAACAAAAACTCCCGTGAGGAACATTTGGGTTCTTAGACACCCACTTTCCATTTCTACAAGTAGACAATACACAAGCCAAAGTATTGTCTGAAAAAGGGCAAAATCTCCAAGTGGGTACATTATCAATCGTGGTACACATTTCACTCTGACCCTCAGAGGCATATCCTTCTATGTTGTGTTGATCATCTTGAAACTGACAACCAGCTTGGGTGCAACCTGCACTTGAGCCACCAACTATTCCGTTATTACAAGTGTAGGTACAATTTCCTGTATAACCTGACTTACAATTACCAGTGTGTCTCTGATTGTGTGCTAGGTTTAGAGTTAAATTATCACACTTTGTAGTATCTGGCGACCATGTAGTTATACACTTTCTTTTACAACCTGAATCTCCTCCGCTAGGAATACTATCATTACACCTATAAGAACACCCATTAGTGCCTGTATAATTCCCTATACAATTCCTTACAGCCTGACCATTATGGTTTAACGGTACTTTTGGACATTTTAAAGAATTAGGAGTCCAACTTTCACACCTTCTCCAACTTCGGCAAGTGTGCGTGTCATCACTTTTTCTTACCCATTGCCCATCATTGCAAGTCCTACTACAAGTCCCTGTATCTGTAGTACAAGTGCCTGTTTTTTTTTGCCCGTGATTGCTCGCTGTTAAACTACAATTGTTTTTTGTTTCAGCATTACAGTTTCTTTTACATTGGTTGCCTGTGTATACACCGCTTGTATAAGCGTGCCATACTCCGCCATAACATTTATAACTACACTCCCCAGAGTACCCACTCGCACAATTTGCTTTTTTTGGAGTAACCTTAGACGATGCGATTGTATTGTGATTGTATGTTCCTGTAGTTATAGTGCAATTATTTATTGTTTGTGCTGTGCATTTAATAGAAGTATCTGCTTGGCAAGTGTTTTGTATATTAGAGGGAACACCTTGTTTATTTGTTACCCAAGTGCATTGGGGGTTTGCATTACAACATGATTTGACGACATCATTTGATCGTAAATCAGCACAAGTTAACATTGTATTTTTACAACATTTGTCTTGCTTAGAATTAGGTAAAAAACTATTTTGCTGAAAATCCCCTTTTACGCAAACCTCCCCAGGTGGGTTCTGATTGGTTTGACCTAATAAAGGTATAACAAATAATAAACCTATTAAATATCTCATTGTGATACCTTCATTTTTTTATTAAGTGTTTTTATTTGCCTTTTTAACTCTTTATTATCTTTTTTTAATTCTTTGTTTTGTTTTCTTAAAAATTGGGTTTCTTTTTCTAATACTTCTAACCTATCTTTTACATCATGTAAGTCTTCCATTTTTTCTTTTACCTCATATAAGTTTACTTTTAATGAAGAGGTAATACTATTTAACCTTAAAATAGACTTAGTTAAGTTAGTCACCTTGTTAAACAAAGCCTTAATACTTGCCCAGAATGTACCATAAATAGATACCCAATCTGGTTTTACAGGCTCGTATTGATCTTTAATCTGTAAGTGTGGTGGTAAGTCTTCTGCTATGATACCCATTCTTTTGTGATTGGGATGGTCGTCTTTATATTCATAAGTAAAAAGTGGGGTTGTGGTTATATCCGTAAGAGCTTTATTAAAGTCTAAAAATGGAGTTATATTTTTTTTATACACTTTGGAGGAAGTTACAGCTTCTTTACATCCTGTAGATTCATTACACTTTTTATAAATTTTTCCTTTTACATATAAGTCGCCATTTATAGCAATCCCTAAATCTGTGCTGTTTAAATATTTTGTTGCATCAGTGCTATTTATAAAACTTGTGGCATCATTTTTTTCGTCAGGAGTTCCTCCTCCTGTGCAATCTGATGGGTCAGTATCTGTTAAGTTTTCCTTACATTTTTTCATATCAGGCATTCTGCCAAAGATAAGGTTGCCAATGTTAAGCTGACGACTACCAGTTTTATTTATACCACCTTTATTATGCTCTCCTGCTTCATTACCTATAAAAATATTATCGTCACCAGTTGTGTTGTCCTCTCCAGCTTCTTTGCCTATAAAAACATTATCCTCACCTGTGGTATTGCTTAACCCTGCTAAACTACCTATAAAAGTGTTATCACCAGCTGTGGTGTTACCACCCCCTGTAGAGAGTCCAATAAAGACATTATTAGCACCAGTCATATTACCCCTCCCTGCACTGCGACCAATAAAAGTATTCCCATCAGCTGTGGTATTTGCTGTACCAGAACCTTCACCTATAAAAACATTCCTTTTGCCTTTAGTGTTGTTAAGTCCTGATCCATGACCAATAAAAGTATTACTATCTCCTTCTTTACCAGTTGTTTTTTTTGTCTTACTACCAGCTTCTTTTCCTATAAAGACATTATTTTGTTCTGTAGTTAGCTTTGCTCCCGCCATTCTTCCTATAAGAATACTCCCCTCCGCTGAAGTGATCTTGTTCCCTGCTTGGTAACCAATAGCTATATTACTACCACCTGTTACTGGAGTGTCTGGGGTTGTAGTTGTATCCCCTTGACCTGTTTCTACTCCAATAAAAATATTTTGACTTCCTGTAGTGACCCCTTGACCTGCTACTTTCCCAATAAAAATATTCTCACCGCCAGTTTTTATGTTAAACCCAGTTTTACGACCTATAAAAACATTACTATCTGCGTTTGAGTTTGCCCCAGTGGCATTACCAGCTTTTTGCCCTATAAAAACATTACTTCCCCCTCTTTCTAATCCAGCTCCCGCTGACGCACCGATAAAGATATTCTCACCACCAGTTGAATTTTTACCCGCTCTATCTCCAATAAAAGTGTTCGACCCGCTGGTGTTATTTTCACCTGCTCTACTACCGATCATAGTACTAAGCTGACCAGAGCTAACCTTCCCCGCATTATATCCTATAAAAGTATTATGACCCCTAGCCCCAGAATTACCTGCGTTATACCCAAGAGCAGTAGTAGTTGTATTTGTATTAGCTTGGGTTGTGCCACAACCTACAGCTGTTACACCTGGATTGGTTGCGTCCCCTTCTACCTTGTAACATCTTGCAGTCCCACCTCCACCGCCTCCACTACTTGGTCTGTGTATAAGCTGACAAGTTGCTATGCATTTAACTACATCAGGTGTTACTTGATTGTCTGTTTCATACGGTGCCATATCACACACCATGCTATAACACCCTGTTTGAGTAGTGCTGTCACAAGTGGTATTTGACTTAGTTTTAAAACTCCCCTGTTTGTGCTTGTAATAAACTTTAAACACCCTATCTTCTGGATTTGTCGGAAGTTGGTTGTTTGTGTTTGTGGGTTTTTGAAGAGTTGTGTCTGTATCCTCTAAACTCATTTTTACTATCTCTAAGTTTCTGCCAAAATCCCCAATTTTAATAACAGGTGTTCCTGTTAGATTCGCTCCGCTAAAAATATATAATTCTTTTACATCACCAACTCCGTTCGCATGATTTGTCCCATATACACCTTCTTTACTACCTGTTGTAGGGAGTGATCCTGCTTTAGGCTTTAAATTACCTTTACAGGAATTCTCTTCCCCAATTGTTTTGGATAAACTTGCATAGAGCTGTTGTTCGTCCATAGTAACTTTAGAAAAGTTAAAACCACCTAAAATTAGAGCCATAAAACCACCTGTTACTAAAGCCCCTATAGAAACAAGACTTACTGCCATTAAAACTTCAAGCAAAGAAAAGCCAATATTGTTTGAGAGAGGCTGTTTGATTAGCCCTGTGATTAACTGTGTAATTCCCTCTGTGATTAGCTTTTTAATAATTAGATGTTTGATTAGCTTTTTAACAACTACCTCTATGATTAGCTGTTTAAATTTGATCATTTTGTTACGCATATTTTTCTCCATCCAATAGTTTTTTTTGTTTAATCTTCCTTAAAAAACATGAGAACCTGGCTCATTAAAACACCAGTCATTAAAGACCATACTCCAATAAGACCCACCACCACTAAAAACCACCACCATTAAAAGCTCAAGTAAGGTAATGCCTCGGTTATCTAAATTTTTGTTATTTGAATTTTTTAAAAAGTGATTACTTACAGTTTTAGAACAACTATCTAAGCTTTTTGGTAATTGGTAATTGGTAATTGGACAATGTTTCATAATACTAAGTTTGTCAATAGTTTTGTAGCTTTGTCAAATATTTTTATCACTTTTTTTAAGTTTTTTTTATTTGCCGTAGTTTTTGTTATATATGCAAACAAACTAATGGGAAAGGGAGGGTAAAACTAATGGGAAAGGGAGGGCAAAATTGAGTTTCGGCTTTGTTCGAAAGATGATTAAATATTAACCTTTCGAACAAAACGTATGTTTGAAGTTTTTGCCCCTTCTTTCCCATAGCTTGCTTGTTTGCCACAAGTTTGTTTGTTACTTTTTTTAAATCACAAAAAAAGACTACTTTTGAGGATGTTTAGCTTAAATGTCTTAGACTTTAAGAATATTTTTTTTGTAGCTTTTAATTTATTTTTCAGATAATCCTGTTACTTCTGCGATAAATGAAATATCTGCATTTTTTTGAAACATCTTCAGAATCACTTGTCGCTCTCTTGCTTGCCTACCTTTTTGCATGCCTTCTTCTCTGACTTCGTCATATTATTACTTTTAGAAAGAAATAAAAAATGATACCAACAGTTTTATATTTTACTGCTTGTAATTGCATTGGGAGGTTTTCTGATACAAAATCTACAATAACATTGATATAAGTGTGGTTTTTGATTTGAAATAAGTTTTTTGTTGGTTGAGAGGCAAAGCGAGACATATTTTTTTGATGAAATGATAAAAACCAACATAATAGTTGTTGAAAATAATGAAAATCAACATAATAGTTGTTGAAAATGATAAAAAATACAATTATAATATACTACATGTTGTATAAAAGAAGACTTAATTTACTGCAGTTGGCAAAAAAAAAGTCCTTTTTTTTATTTGGTCCTCGTTCGACAGGTAAAACCACTTTGGTTCATCAATATTTTCCTAAAGCTAAAATATATGATTTATTAGATTATCAAGTGTATAGTAATTTAGTTAAAAGACCAAAATTGCTTGCAGAAGGGAGTCATAATTTAATTATTATTGATGAAATACAAAAACTACCATTTTTATTAGATGAGGTACATCGTTTAATCCAACAAAAAAACCAAAATTTTATACTTACAGGCAGTAGTGCTAGAAAATTAAAAAGCAAAGGTGTTAATTTATTAGCAGGGCGAGCTTGGTCAGTTGAATTATTTCCTTTAACTTTTTCAGAAATCCCTCAATTTAATTTAATAAAGTATCTTAACCGTGGTGGTCTACCTCATATTTATAATAGTTCTGATTATAAAGAGGAATTGAATGCTTATATTAACTTCTATTTGAGAGAAGAAATTAAAAACGAAGCTCTGACTAGAAATATTAATGCTTTTTCAGAATTTTTAGATTTGATTGCTTTATCAAATGGTGAAGAAATAAATTACAATAGTTTTTCACAAGATATGCAAATATCACCGTCTACATTAAAAAATTATCTGGAAATACTTAATGATACGCTTTTAGGATTTTACTTACCGGCTTATACTCGAACAAAAAAAAGAAAAGCTATTTCTCGGTCTAAGTATTATTTATTTGATATAGGCATTACAAATACTCTTTGTCAAAGAGGGCTTATTAAATATAATGGAGAGTTATTTGGAAAAATTTTTGAACATTTTATAATACTAGAAATACGAGCTTTTTTAAGTTATAACCGCAAAAGATTAAACATGAGTTACTGGAGATCTACATCACAAATGGAGGTGGATTTAATAATAGGAAATCGAGTAGCTATTGAAGTTAAATCGTCTTATTTGATTCAAGATAAACATTTGCGAGGTTTAAGGGCTTTAAAAGAAGAAGGCTTGATACAAAAATACTTAGTTATTTCTATGGATAGAAATTTACGTATTACAAAAGATAAAATTAAAATTCTACCATGGAAGCTATTTTTAAAAAAATTATGGAAAGGTGATATTATTTAGTTGTTGAAAATAATAAAAAATCTTTATTTTCTACAACCTAATAAATCCAGTAACACAAATAAAATAAGTGGTATTGTAATAATTACCCGCATAGTGGCTTATCTGTTGTCTGGATTTCGCTTATTTATGTGATTTTTTATCTAAAATTTATCTGATTTCTATCTAAATTTATATAACTTTATCTAAATTAATTTTTTTTCTTTTCAAAAGGAATTATTTCTGATATATTACAAAATATGAAAAAGAAAACATTTTTTTATGGGCTTTTATTTTATTTGATTTTTCAATCATTTGTGGCTTGTTCTACAAATCAAAACACACAAAGTGCCGATGATGAAAATGCTTACGAAGAATATCTGTATTCTACAATTCAAAAAAGAGCAAAAGATTTTGAACATGAACAAATTGTACAAGAATGTCTGGATAAAGGTATGATATTAAAAAAAGGGCAATGTGTCCCTTCTAAATCTTAGAAGATAGGTTTTAATAAACTACCTACCTTCTTCACGACTACCAAAGCTACTTTCTTCACAGCTACCTACTTTACGACCACCACAGAGCTATTAGAATTATTTTCTTAGAACTATATTTTTATAAACTTGTTTCAAAAACAGTGGACCTTGAAACACAAGTGCAGAATAGACTTGCACTAAGTCAGCTCCCATTGCTAATCTCTGAAAGACTTCGTCTATAGTGAGTATACCTCCTGTAGATATGAGCAATTGGTTTGTTCTCTGTGTCCCTAGATGTTTTTGTGTCAAAACGAGTTGGTTTTTTGCTTTTTGAGTTAAAGGTCGACCAGATACTCCTCCATTTTTTGGAAAGTAAGAGCATAAACCGTTAGAGCTGTTGCTTAAAATATGCCCATTAACCCCGCATTCTAAAGCAGTGTCTAAAGAGAGTAAAAAATCTTTTTCTGGAATGTCTGGACTCCATTTGATGAGGATTTGAAGAGAGTGAGATTTTTTATTGTGACTGATAGAAGGTTTATTGTGACTGATAAAAGGTTTATTGTGACTGGTAGAAGGTTTATGGTGACTGGTAGGGGGTAGGTGATTTAAGGTATTTTGAATGGCTTTTAATAGAGGTTTTAGTTGGTTGGGTTCGGCCAATTGGCAGAGGTCTTTGGTGTTGGGGCTACTAATGTTGATAACAAACCCGTCTACATAAGGATAAAGATGGGTGATGCACTGTATGTAGTCTTGGTAGGCTATTTGATTAGGTGTTGTGCGATTTTTTCCAATATTGGCGAAGATGGGTGTGGGTCTGAATTGTTGGATTTTTTTAAGTTGTTTGGTGACATAATTTAAACCTGGTCCGGGGAAGCCTAAGTGATTCCATAAAGCTTGTTGTTGGGTATTTCTCTTTAGGGTGACGCCAGGATTTTTTTGTTGAGGAAGTGGGGTAACAGTGCCGATTTCTATAAAACCAGCTCCTAAAGCCCACCAAGCCTTAATGCATCGAGCGTGCTTGTCTATTCCCCCAGCTGGACTTAAGGGGTTGGGGAAGTAAAGCCCTTTCCACTGAACTGGTCGCCAAACAGGTGGTGGTTGATCTTGAGCATATAATGAGTAAGCAACCAGTAAAAAGTCGGCAATTTTATAAGCCACATTAGGTGGTAGCAACAGCCATGGCTTTTTGAAATGTTTGATTATAGATGAGAGATCAGACACATTACCAAGCTTGCCCTCTGAGTTTCATTGCTTTTTCTAGACGCAAAAGTGATACACCCATAGCAGCCAAGCGTAAATCATAGTGGTTAGATTTGTCTTTGTTAGTATTTTGTTGTTCTTGTGCAAAACGCCAGACTTTATCAAAAGACATAACCATAATATCTTTTAATTTATTGCGGACTTCTTTTTCTGTCCAAAACAGCCAGCCAATATCTTGCACCCATTCGAAGTAGCTAACTGCTACTCCCCCTCCGTTTGCTAATATATCGGGGGCGATTAGCACACCATTTTTGGTGAGATATTCTTCTGCTACTGGAGTGGTGGGGCTATTAGCTCCTTCTACAATAAAGTGGGCTTTAATGTTTTTCATGTTTTCTTCGTGAATCACTCCGTCTAATGCACAAGGCATTTGTACATCGACATCTAATTGTAGAAGTTCTTCGTTTGTAATGTTTTCTGCTTTTGGATAATTTTTAACAAATCGGTTGTTGTGAGTATAGTTAATTAAGTCTGTGATATTGAGACCAGATGGGTTAAATACCCCTCCTGACCGGTCGCTAACAGCTACGATACGTGCTCCCCGTGCATGAGCTTCTACACAGGCGTGCAGTCCAACTTTTCCAAATCCTTGAACGGCTATTGTGACTTCGTTAATATTTTTAGATTGGGTTTCGAGAAGTTTTTCTAAAATGTACACAACTCCGAGTCCAGTTGCACAGTTTCGCCCTTTAGATCCCCCTATTTCTACCGGTTTACCGGTTACAATACCAGTTTGTGAGAAGCCAGATTCGAGAGAATAAGTATCTAACATCCAAGCCATTATTTCTGAATTAGTACCTACATCCGGAGCAGGTATGTCTTTATCTGGACCAATAAATGGGCTGAGTTCAGAAGTAAATCGGCGAGTTAGGGATTCGAGTTCGGCTTTTGAGAGAACCGAAGGGTCCAGTTGAACTCCTCCTTTTGCTCCACCTAAGGGGAGATTGAGTAAAGAATTTTTATAGGTCATTAAGGCAGCTAAGGCGGCTACTTCTCCCATATTGACATGGGGATGATAGCGGATTCCTCCTTTAAATGGTCCTAAAGTATGGTTGTGCTGGACTCGAAATCCGTTAAAAACCTGGACACGATCATTGTCCATGCGAACGGGTATAGATACTCGGATGGCTCTTCGTGGGAGTTTTAATCGCTCCATTACATTGCGATTAATACCGATACGCTTGCCGGATTTCTCCAGCCCATATAGAATATTTTTATAAAGTCGATGATCTAATATTTCGTCTGTATGTCCCATTTTGCACCTTTTGAATCAGGTTTTTTTAGTATCATCAACCGATTGAGTATCTGTCAATCCTCTTTTTTTAAGAATTCATCTCAATTACCGATAATATATATCAGAGAAATGTAAAATTCTATAAAGGTTAAATTATGGCTAAGAATATGGCTAAGAAAAAAAGTGCTACGATAGAACAGGTTATGGAAGATTTGGTGGCAGAGGAATTAAATAGCTCTTTGTCTTCTTCTGACAATATGGTGGAGGAGTTTCGCTCTCAAGATAGCTCAGATTCATTGTTTCAGCCCGATCATAAAAAAACAGGTTGCAAAGAAGAGAATTTGATTAACTTCGAATCGGTTAATCAATCTCCTGCCACAAAAGAACTTCGCCAGCCATCATCCGTGCAGGTTCCTTTACACATTACTCTCAATCAGTCAGAGCATTTACGAGTAGCACAAGAAAAAATTTCTTCTTTAGACGAAGAAATCGCACGACTTCGGCAAGAAAACGAAAATTTAGCAGATGCCGCTGGTCGGTTCGAAAAAACTGCAGAAGAGCGGTTAATTAGATACGATAACCTCAAAAGGGATTACGAAGAAAATCGCAACCTCTTTGAAGACGAAAAAAAGACCCTAAGGGATACTTTATCTGCACAAAGTCAAGAAATGGAAAAATTAAAGATTCACAAAAAAAACTTGGAAGATCGGTTATCTAACAATATTCAGCAAGTTCGCGTTCGAGAGAGAGAATTAGAAAATCGGTTGGAGCTAATGAATTTAGACGGACAAATCCTAAGTCGAGAAAAAGATAAATATATTTTGGATTTAAAACGCAAGTTGGACCGAATTAAAATAGATTTAAAAATTCAACAAAGCAAATATAGTGACATTCAGCAAGATTTAGATCGTTTGCGAGATCAATCCCGAAAAGCAGTTCGTTCTTTGAGTTTTGCTCTCAATATATTACGAGGAGGGCAGTTGCTTCAGGATGAGGAGTCAACAAAGGGTAGCTAAGCTTATGGATGATCAAAAAGGTAATACAAATAGTGATTTGAGTCAGTTAGATTCACCCACTGTGGTTAAAACGGTTGTAGTTAGCCACTTAGCTAATGGGCAACCTGCTAATCAGTTGGATCAGTGGGCCTATTTTGTGTTAATTAAAGGTCCCGATTCTCTAATGGGTTCTTATTGGAAAGTGGATCAATCAAAAATGGAGATTGGTAGAAGCAGAAAGTGTAAAGTTCATATTCCCGATTCCACAGTCAGTAAAGTTCATATTACGGTGAAGTTAAATTTAGATCGTTCTCGAGTCAACATTACAGATCATAAATCTACTAATGGTAGTTATGTGGGGGAGCAACCTTTGTCTACGGATAGTTCGTACACTTTAGAAGACAATGATATTATATCGTTTGGGAACATTGCTTTAAAGTTTTTAGATATAGGTAATCCTGAAATTACTTCTTTACCTAAGAATTTAAAAAAATTTAAGAGATCTTCTATCGATCAGTTAACAAAAGCAAGTAATCGATATGTATTAGAGGCAAGTGCTCCAGAGTTGTTTTCGTTGAGCAAAAAAAATAACCATCATCTTTCTATCATCATTTTTGATATTGATTTTTTTAAACAAATTAATGATTCTTATGGGCATCCAGCTGGGGATTTTATCTTAAAAGAAACAGCTAGTTTAAGTCGATCTTGTTTTCGTTCTCAAGATTTATTTGTTCGTGTTGGAGGTGAGGAATTTTGTATTGTATTAAATTCTTCTACAGAGGAAGCTAATAAATCGATTGAGAGAGTGAGATGTAAAATTCAAGAAAATGTTTTTTCCTATCAGGGCAATGATATTCAAGTCACTATTTCTGCTGGATTAGCGGAGCGAAGTGTAAAAGATACTAATTGGAAGGATATTTATCAGAGAGCAGATAAGGCTCTTTATCAGGCTAAAAAAACTGGTCGAAATAAAATCTGTCAAGTCGCTTAATCGTCGGGTAGTTTTCTTTAAACTATAAGGTATTTTATGTTATGGATTGTGTATGGTAATTGATTCTTCAGCAAAGAATTCTTCTGTATCGGATACTCGTGTAGCTTCTTCGGTTTCTGTAGCTTGTTCAGTTCCCAAAGCTTCTAAACCTCCTAAAACTTGTATAAAAATTATATTAGATACGAGTGTTTTACTTTATGATGCCATGGCTATTTATGCTTTTGAGTGTGCAGATATTTACATTCCCTTTGCTGTGTTAGAAGAAATTGACACTTTTAAGCGAGACATGGGAGAGAAGGGACGCCATGCTCGTCAGTTTAATCGTTATTTAGATGATTTACGACAAAGAGGGTCTTTGACCAAGGGAGTTTTGCTCAAAAATCTTGAAAATCGCTCTCGTCTATTTGTAGCAATGGATGCACCAGAGCATCCACCAGAATTATCTAAATCTCAAGTGGATCATCGCATTTTATCTACAGCTTTATTTTTACAGAAACAACAATCATTAAAAAAACAAAAGTCATCTTTAGTAAAATTAGTTACAAAAGATATTAATTTACGCATTAAGGCAGATGTATTTGGTATTCAAGCTAGAGATTATGATCCACAGCCTTCAGCTAATGTGGAAGATCTTTACACAGGCATTCAACAACAAAGTATCACGGCTCAGCAAAAAGAGATGTTCAAAAAAAATCATTTTTTATCCTTAGATGGAGTGCAAATGTATTCGAATCAGTATTTGGTGATGAAGCATGGAGGAGAGCAATTGTTGGGTCGGTATGATTATAAAAAGCAAGGGGTAGTTTCTATTTATCAACCTTCTGAACCAATATGGGGTGTGTATCCACGCAATGTGGAACAAAGTTTTGCAATGGATGCCTTGATGAACAATCAAATTATGTGTGTCTCTCTTTTAGGGAAAGCAGGGACTGGTAAAACTTTGTTTGCCTTAGCTGTGGGATTGTATAAAACACTGGATGAAAATGTATTTCAAAAACTATTGGTATCTCGTCCAGTGTTTCCTATGGGCAGAGATATTGGTTATTTACCCGGAGACATTACACAGAAGTTAAACCCTTGGATGCAACCTATTTTTGACAGTGTAGAGCTTTTAATGGGCTTGGGGAAAAAAGCCTCTCGCTTAACTCAAGATTTAGTCAGTCAGGGATTGGTTAACATTGAGCCCTTAGCTTACATTCGTGGTCGAAGTATTCCCAATCAGTATTTAATCGTAGATGAGGCACAAAACCTCACTCCTCACGAAATTAAAACTGTTTTAACTCGTGCAGGTCATGGCACGAAAGTGATCCTAACAGGGGATTGTTACCAGATTGATAACCCTTATGTGGATTCTTCTAATAATGGACTGGTGTTTTCTGTAGAAAAATTTAAGACAGAATCTCTTTTTGCTCATGTCACGCTTAATAAAGGTGAACGCTCAGCCTTAGCTGAATTATCTGCTAACATTTTATAATTCTTGTTGTTTATCTATATTCTTTATTTGATTTTTTATATTTTGCAAACTGCAAGTTACAAACTGTAGATTGTAAGTTATATTATCTTTTACTAAAACCGATCGTTCGAGTTAGTTTTGTAAAAAAAGCTTTTACCATCTTTGGTAAGAGCTGGTTTTTAAAATCCAAACTGCAAGTAAATGGAATATCAACAACCCAATTAAAGAGATCCAAAATGCAATAGCTATCGGAATGTCTGATATACCTAAAATCCCATAACGAACTCCGTTAATAAAGTAGAGTAAGGGATTAAAATAAGAAACTTGGATCCAAAAAGGGCTTAGAGTGTCTAAAGAAAAAAACACACCACCTAAATAAATTAAAGGGGTGATAATAAAACCACCAACTGCACTTAAGTGGTCTAAACTTTTTGCTCGAAAGGCGACAAAAATACCTAATTTACTAAAAGCTAAGCCACCAATGATACAAAATAAAATTAAATATAAAGGATGCTTGGGTTGTAGCCATTCTCCAATATGCCATATATAAAACAACTCTCCAGAGACAAAAATTACAAAACCGACAATCAACCCTCTACAAAGACCTCCTAGGGATAATGCCCAAATGATTTGTTGAGTTCCTAAAGGAGATACCCTCATATCTAAAATTTCTCCGCCAAACTTCATTCCCAAAACAGAACTGGAGCTATTTTGGTAGCTGTTATGCATACATCCCATCATCACTAACCCAGGGATTAAAAATGCTAAGTAAGTAATGCCTTCTAAAATATGGATATTTTTTCCCAAACTGACGCCAAAAATTAACAAGTAGATAAAAGAAGTAATAATAGGAATAATAATTGTTTGTGCTAGAACCTTGGAGAAACGTTTAATTTCTCTGTAGAATAAAATAATAAAAGGCGTCCATCTTAAATCTGGTGAGTAGATAGTTTTGCGGTTGTTCATAATTTTCCAGAAGTTGTTGGGGACAAGTGTTTATTTGAATCTTTGCTTAAAACATATTTAAAGGCGTCTTCTAAAGTGCCTTCTCTGATTTTTAAATCTTGGATTTGATTACCACTCCAGTTGAGTTCAGATAAAAATTGCCCAATGTTAATAGAATAAGGAATGCGAAACTCAAACATGGTGTCCGAATAATTCACTAAGGCCGGGTGAGAACATGAAGTAGGGGTATTTAACAAAATTGTAATATGACGAGAAGTTAGTTTTTGAATAAATTCTTTGGTTTTACCTCGTTTTTTGATAACCCCTTCGTGGATAATAGCTATGTGATCACATAATTGTTCAGCTTCTTCTAAATAGTGTGTCGTAAATAAAATACCCACTCCTTGTTTTTTTAAATTTCGAACTTGTTCCCAAATAGAATGTCTTAATTTAACATCTACACCAGCAGTGGGTTCGTCTAATAACAAAAGTTTAGGGGAGTGGAGTAAAGCTTTGGCAATCATTAACCGTCGTTTCATTCCTCCACTTAGGTATCGAACCCTTTTATGACGATGACTCCATAAATCCAAATCTTTTAAAAGTTTATGGATATATTTTGTATTATTGAGCAAGCCATAATATCCAGATTGAAAACACAACAACTCTTCTATATTAAAGTAGCCAGGTGAGATGACTTCTTGTGGTACAAAACCCATTATGGATTTGGTTTCTTTTTCGTAACGGGTAATATCTTTATCGGTAATGGTGATGACCCCTTGGTCAGGGATTTCTAGCCCAACAATTGTGGAAATAATGGTGGTTTTACCAGCACCGTTCGGTCCCAATAAACCAAATACCTCCCCAGATCGCACCATAAAAGAAACATCATCTACAGCTCGCAATGCACCAAAAGTTTTGGTCAGGTTGTCAATTTTTAAAACAACTTCGTTCATTTAAGTTTGTTCACTTCTGTTTTTATTGATTTTCACTTTTCAGCTATTTTAACTGAAAGTAACCTTAAATATCATTTTTTTCTTTATTCGTCATTTTTTTTGATCGGAATTTTAATAGGTTTTTAATGCAATAGTCTTAACGCAATAAAGAAAAAACCCATTTTTTTGCTTGTTTTTTATTTCATTTTAATTTAAATATCTAAAATAAGAGTAATTATTGAAAGGAGTATTGTTATGAAATTTAGTATCATTAAAAAAATAATGATTGGATTTTATTCTGTATTATTGTTAGTTGGTTTTATTAGCTTAGCTGGTGCTACACCTACAGGTGCCATCCACAAGCCACCTCATCCGGTTATGCCATCTCATTCAGATACACAACCTCATTTAGATACACCACCACCTATTCGTCAGTTATCTACTGCTGGTAGTCAAAAAGGTGCTTTTATGTATGTTGCTATAGGTAGTAATTTTTTACCCGCAGATGATTATAGGCATAGTGGGACTAGCTTAGATATTGAGTATGGGGGGCATATAGATCACCATAATTTTTTCTCGTTAGGTCCTGAATTTGAATTATCCATTGGAGCTATAAATTTAGATTTGAAGTATGGTTATGATTTTTTTGGATACCATAAATCGTGGTCCCCAGGTTTTAATTTATCGGTTTTAATTAGTCATAGAGAGAATAAAGTAGGTTCGTCTGATAAAACAGGAGAAAATGTTCAAAGCGGAAGTACTGAAAATCTCATTGTCAGAGATAGACAAAGGTCTTTACATCTTGGCTTAAAATTAGGTGGATATTTTCGAGCTAATTTGTCTAGCTCACATGTTGTATTTTTGAATGTGGGTGCACTGCATTATCAACCTGTATCGATTAGTGATGAAGGCGGGTTTGATGTGTCTGATATAGAAATGACCATTCAACTTGGCTTAATGTGGCATTTTTAAAATTGAGTAGAGTGATTGTGTGATTTGCTTTTTTGTCACAAAAAGTGTTTTTTATGGCGTTTTTTGTAGCTATTCAAGATTAAAGATATTGTAGCTCAATTATTTATTGGTCAGTTGTTTTTTTTTGAGTATCGACTTTGCATGAGATAGTTAATTTTTATCAATTTATGTCGATTCGCGAGGGTATTTTACCTACTCTGCGTGTGGAGCTTTTAGAGGAGGGTTGTAGGCAAAATATTCGGGGTTTAATTTTATTGAGTACAGAAGGGATCAATGCAAATATTTCTGGTCGACCTGAGAATGTTCAAATTTATTTACGCCAAATCGAATCTTTAACTGGCATGAGTCGACCTTTATATAAGCAGGGTCGTTCTGATGTATGGGGGTTTAAAAAGCTAGTTGTTAAAATTAAAAGGACGATTATCACAATGGAAAATAAAAAATCTAACTGTGCAATAAAATCTTTATTTACTTGTTGGATTACTTGGTTTAAGAGACATTTTTTTTCTTCTCATGTTCATACAGTTTCGGATGATTGTGTGTTAACGCCTAGACAAGTGGAGTCTTTTTTAAAAGAAACAAATGTAAACATTTTAGATATCAGAAATACTTATGAGGTAGAACTTGGGCAGTTTAAAAATGCTCAATCTTTAGATATGAAAGAATTTGGAGAATTTCCAGAAAAGATTAAACAATCTTCTTTAGATAAAGATAAAAAAACTTTGATATATTGCACGGGTGGTATTCGTTGCGAAAAAGCTTTAAAAGAAATGAAAAAGCAAGGGTTTCAAGCAGTGTATTTGTTAAAAGGAGGTATTTTAAATTATTTAAAAGAATACCCACATGCTAGTTTTGAAGGGGAGTGTTTTGTTTTTGATCGGCGAGTTGCTTTAGATCAACAGGGGTGTCCATCTCAGAGATATGCCTTATGTCCTCATTGTGGACAAGCCGGAGATCAAGAGTTAGAATGTGTCCATTGTAGTAAAGCAACTAAAATTTGTAAAAATTGCCTCAAAAAAAATATCAAACATTTAATGACTTGTTCTAAAAATTGTTCTCATCATTTTCAGCAACAATAAATTTATAGGAAAGAAGGGGCAAAAACTTCAAACATACGTTTTGTTCGAAAGGTCAATATTCAATCATCTTTCGAACAAAGCCGAAACTCGTTTTACCCTCTCTTTCCCACTAGCTTGCCTCTGTTATGTTTTTTTAAGCAACAATAAATTTATAGGAAAGAAGGGGCAAAAACTTCAAACATACGTTTTGTTCGAAAGGTCAATATTCAATCATCTTTCGAACAAAGCCGAAACTCGTTTTTGCCCCTTCTTTCCTATAAACTTTTGTACACAGTTATTTTTTTAAGTGGATAAGCGACTTTTAAATCTTAACAAACAAAAAAAACTTAAAACAAATATTCTTAAAGTAAGATATTAGATTAAAACTCTACCAAGAGTTTTCACGCCATTTAAACATTAAAAGAAAACCCACAGCCACAAGTTTTAGATGCGTTGGGATTAGAGAAAGTAAACCCCTTGCCGTTTAACCCTCCATCAAAATTTAAGGTCATACCCATAAGATATAGTAAACTTTTAGCGTCTACAACTAACTGAACTCCATGAGATTCGAAAGTTTTGTCTTTATCACTTTTGCTGGAATCAAAATCTAACTGATAAGAAAAGCCAGAACATCCACCCTGTTTTACAGAAACCCGTAAAAACTGATCTAGTTTTTGTTTTTCTCTTTCTTTTAAAACCTTAATCTGTTGAGCGGCACCCGAAGAAATATAAATCATCTCTACTACCCCCTCCCCCTCTTCATTTTGGATACTAAAAATAAGCCGAAAAGTCAAATATTTTTTAGTTTTAGTTTGGCTTTCTTTTGTGATTGAATAAATTTTCTAATTGAATAAAAATACAATAAATATCACACTATCAAAATAGAAAAGTAACCCTACTCGTATTATATAGTAATTTAAAACATAATGGAGTAATTATTTATGTCTCAATCAGATAAGGAGTTTTTACAAAAAAAGTGGAGTTTATTTCAGCCTACAGAGGAACATGGTTTGCTTCGTCAAACAATTAGTGCCTTTGTTCAAAAAGAAGTGGAACCACAGGCTTCAAATTATGATCGTAAAGAACAATTTAACCTCTCACTTTTTAAAAAATTAGGATCTTTGGGGCTTTTAGGTCTGACTGTCAACAATAAAGAAAGTGGAGGGGATGCCGTATCGGCAGTCATTGTGCATGAGGAATTAAGCACCAGTGATCCGGGTTTTTGCTTAAGTTATCTTGCACACACTATGCTTTGTGTACACAACCTTCACATTAATGCCAGTATTGAGCAAAAAAAAATGTGGCTTAACAAACTTTGTTCGGGAGAATGGGTGGGAGCTATGGCCATGTCAGAAGCCGATGCCGGAACCGATGTATTAAATATGAAAACAAATGCTGTGCAACAAAATAACGGTTTTATTTTAAATGGCAGAAAAATGTGGATCACTAACGGAGTGTTAGACGAACAAAATACTCCTGCCGATGGGGTATTAGTTTATGCCTTATCAGAAAACAACAAAATCTCTACCTTTTTTGTGGAAAAACATTTTAAAGGTTTTTCGGTAGGACAAAAAATTAAAAACAAAACGGGAATGCGAGCTTCTAATACTGCAGAGTTGGTTTTTAATAACTGCCAAGTCCCTGCTTCTCATCTTATTGGTCGAGCTGGAGAATCTTTAACCCAAATGATGAGGAACTTAGAGATTGAACGATTATCTCTGGCGGCTATGAGTTTAGGGATCGCCAAAAGATGTTTAAAAGAAATGAACCAATATGCTTCTACAAGAACTACTTTCGGAAAACCCATTCGCTATTACGGGCAAATTCAAAAATATCTATCTGAAAGTTATGCCGAATATATGGCTTGCAAAACCTATATTTACGACATAGCCAGACGGATCCGATTGGATCAACCGGGGCAAAGAATAGACTGCGATACAGCTAAATTACTGTCTGCACAAATGGGTAAAAAAGTGGCGGATCGAGCAATCCAAGTGCTTGGAGGATATGGCTATGTCGGAGAATACCATGTCGAAAGACTGTGGAGAGACGCTAAGTTGTTAGAAATTGGCGGTGGCACAAACGAGGCTATGGAAAAAAATATCACAAAAGAAATGGAAAAACTCTCTTTATGAACAAAATCTTTAGTAATCAAAATTGACGAACTCAAAAAAAAACATTAAATAACAACGAACGGAGGACAGACGAATGAATGTTGAAGAGAAGGTGATTTCTATTATTGCAGATCAGCTTGGGTTGGAGAAAACAAAAATTAAACCGGAGTCTTCTTTCACAGATGACTTGGGAGCAGATAGTATGGATACTGTAGAAATGGTCATGGCTTTTGAAGATGGTTTTTCGATTTCTATCCCAGATGAATCGGCAGAAAAAATCCGCACAGTACAGGATGCCATCGACTACATTAAGGACAAGCAAAAAACCGAATGAGGCGGGTGGTAGTCACAGGCTTAGGGGCAGTTACACCTTTGGGTGCAAATGTTAAAAAAAGTTGGGGTCAGGCACTGAAAGGTGCATCTGGTGTATCGCACATATCCTCCATGCCTTTAATAGATGATGTAAACACACTTCCCGTTCGCATTGCTGGGCAAGCCTTAGATTTTGCAGTGGATGATTGGGTCCCTAAAAAAGACCAAAAAAAAATGGGGCGGTTTATTCATCTGGCATATAGTGCTGCCAAGCAAGCCGTAGTGGATTCTCAACTCAATTTTGAAGAAGAACAATTAAAACAAGAGACCGGCGTTTTGATTGGAGTAGGGATTGGGTCTTTGCCCATTATTGAAGCTGGTGCACAAAAAATTATGAATTCTCCAAGGCTTTCTCCATTTTTTGTTCCATCTTTGATTGCCAATTCAGCTAGTGGATATGTATCGATTCAATTAGGTCTTCAAGGTCCGAATTTCTCTACAGTTTCTGCTTGTGCATCTGGAGCACACGCGATTGGTGAAAGTTGGCGATGGATTAAAAATCAAGTGTGTGATGTCGTAATAGCCGGTGGTGCTGAATCGGTGTTGTCCCCTCTGGGTTTTTATGGATTCCACGCAATGCGTGCTCTTTCTACACAAAACCAAGAACCACAAAAGGCCTCACGACCTTGGGATAAAAACCGCGATGGCTTTATTCTCAGCGAAGGCTCTGCCCTATTGATTTTAGAAGAAGAACAAAGAGCAAAAAAAAGAGGAGCAAAAATTTACGCAGAACTGGTAGGATATGGAGCTTCTTCAGACGCTCACCATATTGCAGCACCTCAACCAGAAGGAAAGGGAGCCGTACTTTCTATGCAAAGAGCATTATTAAGTGCAGGGCTTTGTATTGAAGAAATCGACTATATTAACGCACATGGCACCAGCACTCCATTGGGTGATTTAGCAGAGGCTCAAGCTATAATGACAGTTTTTAAAGATCATAGCCAAAAACTATGGATTAGTAGCACAAAAAGTATGACTGGACATACATTAGGTGCTGCCGGAGCAATTGAAAGTATGTTTTCTGTTCTCACAATTGCCGACCAAGTGGCTCCTCCAACTATTAACTTGGATCATATAGACCCCAAATGCCCTAATTTAGATTTTATCCCCCACACTGCAAGAGAAAAAAAAATCCACACTGTGTTAAACAACAGCTTTGGTTTTGGAGGAACAAATGTCAGTTTAGTTTTTAAAAAATATCTATAAATAGAGAGACCTGTATAATGGCCAAATTTGTTTTTTTTAAAAAAATCTGCTCTCAACAAAATGGGAAAATCAATTCGAATGTATTAGGGAAAATATTTGTAAACATATTTTTAGGCATATTTTTAAGCATCTATGCATCAACCAGCCCTGTAACCCCTGTGGGGTGTGCCGATTCAGATTCTGTATTAGCCCATGCCAACACTGTACCAACCACCACCCCAAACAACCCACTTAAAAACGAAACAAAACGAAAGCTAGCCAAAGTATCTGATACAACGGGTTACCATACAGTTGCTCAGTATTTGAAACAAAGATTCAGGCCTAAGCGTCATTTTTTAGATATGGGATCTGGTTTGACTGCAATTGAGCAAAATTTATTTTTTTATATGAATTACCGTTTTAGAAGTAAGAAGTTTAAAAAAATCGCTTTAATATGGTCTATAGAATATCATCCTTATTTTTTTAAAGATGATTTAGATCAAAAGATGTCGTTGTTAATAGGGGCTAGATATCCTCTCAGTTCGGATTTAAAAAAATTTTATACCAACTTTTTGTTTGGGTCATCTTTTTTGCCCTATAATTTTTCTGATTCTGATTTTCCTTTAGAATTTCGATTGCTATTTACTCAGATTATTAGCCCAGGGGATTGGCCCATCCGATTTTACCTACAAGGGGGGTTCCCCATTCAATTAACAAATTGGTTGTTTTCAAACTTAGAAACAAAATGGACTGTGGGGATAAGTGCACAAATAGGAGTCGATGTTCACTTATAAAACTATAAACTCTTATATAAAAAACTCAAACTATGATATGTTATGATAGCAAGATAAAAAAAGGTGGTAATAAAATAATGACTAATAATACTAATATAAAAAAACCAGAACCTACTCGCAGATTGGCAAGAGAAATGGCTCTCAAACTCTTGTTTGAACAAGAGTTTCACCAATCACTTACACCACCTCTTAATTGGGAGAATGGCTCTGCTGACAATCAAAAAACAACACAACTTAAAAAATCTCCAAATTTATTTAAAACAAAGCATAAAAAAAACCAATCAGCTGAAAATTATTGCATGCAAATTATTAAGGGCATCCAAGAAGAAAAAAATCAAATTGATTGCTTAATTTCAAAAACCAGTCAATCTTGGAAACTCAATAGAATGTCTTTAGTTGATCTCAATATTATGAGAATTGCCACCTACGAAATGTTATGTGCTAAACCACCTCTCCCTTTTAAAGTATGTATTAACGAGGCGATAGAAATAGCAAAAATTTATGGCACGAAAGATTCTGCTTCTTTTGTAAACGGAGTGTTAAATACTTTGTCGGATCAGCAAACCTTATCGGATCAACAAACTTCATGATGAATATCAAAAAATTTCTCCCGAGTCATTTAGCTTTCACAAAAGGGGCTGATTTATGGATTATCAGTGATCCCCAGCATAGTTTTTGGAGCCGGTTAATTGACTGGTATTTAGGCTTTAAATTTCATGCCAATCGCCACCAATTATCGCTTAAACCTCTAAACCATTCGCCTCTCTCACCCTCTATAGTAGAAGAAGAAATACCACAACTTAAAACACATCCCATATTGTTAGAAAGCTCTCAAAGATTACCTAATCTGTGGACATTAGAGACTTGCTATTGCTCTCAATGGGTGAAGTCGATTTATAAAATATGGTCTGACCTCAATCGACCCAGAGTTCGAGTTTTTATTCCAAAACCTTTAACCCAAACAATGTTTGAAAACCAGTGGTTTCAACTATCTCAACAAGCTCTGATACAATATGTGGTGGAGAAAAACCCATGACATCTACTCCCCCTTCTGCACCATCTCTTTGTCCCTCTCTTTCGCTTTATATTTTATCGGACGGAACAGGAGAAACCGCCTCTGCAGTGGCACGTGCAGTTTTAGTTCAATACAAACCAGACCAAGTCAGTATTACTCGCTATCAAAATGTCCGCACCACTCAACAAGCTTTGTTAATTATTAATAAAATCCAAAAAAATAAAACACTTTTAATATACACCCTAGTTTTACCAAAAGTCCGAAAAGTGATTGAAGACACTTGTCGGGCAAAAAAAATCCCTTGTGTGGATTTGTTAGGCTCTTTATTAAAAAATTTTGATTCTATATTGGAGGGGCGACAAGAAAAACAACCAGGTCTTCTTCGCAGTGTGGACGAAGATTATTTTAAAAGAATTGAAGCAACAGATTTTTCTTTACGACACGATGATGGAAAATCTGTCAACCAATTAAAATCTGCTGACATCGTATTGGTCGGAGTAAGTCGAACCAGTAAAACTCCCTTATCTATTTATTTAAGTTTTAAAGGTTGGAAAACTGCTAATGTGCCATTGGTTTTGGGAATCCCCTTACCGAAAAATTTATTAGCAGAAGTAGACCCCAGACGCATTATTGGACTAACTATTGATATGGATAATCTGGTTCGTATTAGAAAAAACCGATTAAAAAAATTTGGATGGAACTTTAATCGAGAATACATAGACAAAGCTCATATTTTAAAAGAAATGGATTACGCTAAAAAAGTTTTTGAACAAAATCGATGGCCAGTAGTGAATGTCACAGATAGAGCTTTAGAAGAAACAGCCGGAGAAGTTTTGCGTATTATCCGTACCCGATTGGGTATTTCGGTTGATGAGATTTTTTAAGCACTTAATTTTTTAATAAATCCACCGCTTAGTGACGACTAGAACGCCTGCGATGAGATCGCCTTCTAGAATGAGAATGTTCCACTTGACTAGAACTGCTAAGTTTTTTTCTTTTCTTTCTCAACACGAGATAAGCCAATAGGGCTAAAACCAATAACAAAAAGCCCATCGTTTTGGGACTTTTTAATGCTCCCGTCAAGCCAGAATCCTCATCGTTAAGAAATTGCTCCTCACCTGATAATTCTTTTTCAGCATCAATCATACCTTGAATATAATTTTGTGCACTACCCACACCCATTGGTCCTTTGCCGACAGATAACCCTTTAACATTCATCACTCTTAAGCTGTTAATAGAATTGGCAAAATCCATCGCATATTTTTTATAATGATTTTTATGAGCACTGTAAGTCACTAAAATAGCTAATCCACCTTTAATTGTTACTAAATATCTTGTGTAATAAGAAGGGACTTCTGAGTTTTCATGAAAGCCATCCACCCACTGGTGGTTGTTGATTTGACGAGTTTTAGCATGATAAATTTTAGATCGTACCGGCTTTTTTCCCTTAGCAGAGGAGGACAAAGTTCGTGGAGTTTTTAAATGTTTTAAATAAAGTTCAAAATTGTCCATTGGTCCTTTTTGCTTCGCCGTTAAAATAATGATCGCTTCACTGGCTTTTCGACGGTTGAGCTTGTTAGTACAAATCCAATCTGTACCCTCCGGATAACAATGCCAATTATTTAATAAATCAAAATTGACATACTCTGTAGAAAATTTTTTAGCTAAAACAGTTAATGGAAAAACCAAAAGAATAAATAAAAATAAATTTAACTTCATATCACCACCACTGATCGGATAAAAAGAATTACTTTTTTAGCAAATCTGATATTTTTTAAGACTTAAGTCTCACAGAATTATTTTCAATAGGAATTTACACTCAAATACCACCCAAAATGTCTGATTATCAGGGTTTTATTCTAAATCTGTTCAGTATTTGCGACCATGTTTATGTCTAAAACGGTTTTGTCTGTGACCTCTTTTATGGCCATGATTCCACCTCGACGATCGCAAATGCCCTCTGCCATGATGATGCAGTGGTTTCCCTCTTGCTTCCCCTCCCCCTTGTGCCGATTTTTCATATCTCGACCGCTTTTGAGGTGAGTAAGATGGACTGGTGGTTGTATAAAAATTATCTAATAAAATTGGATTTAGATCAGCTCCACTGATCACATCTTGTTTAGATAGCTTTCTGATTTCTTGATCTTGCTCCACCAAAACCCCTCCCAGAGAAGAAACTTGCTCTTTATGGATTTTTTTTAAAAACTTCTTGGTGATGCCTTTTTCTCTTTGAGTTCTTTCTACTTGTTCAGAAAGATCGATCGTCACATCTCCGAAACACATGAGCTGACAAGATAAACGACGATTGTCCAAAAAATACCCCCCTCCAACCTGCTCCACTTCTTTAGCTGTCGGAGGTAAAACATGGGCTTCCCCTTCTACAACATACACACGACATTCTGCACAAGACCCCATTCCATTACAAGAAGAACTCACTGGTAACTGATGCTGTTTAGCAATCTCCATTACACTTTTGCCAGATTCTGCAGGAACAGATAGATTTTGAGGAAGAAATTTAATCTGCATTAAAAAAATTTAACATAATATGAGAATACAAACAAATAAGTTCTTGCTTTAAAAAACGAATTTTCTTAATTATAGGTGATTCTTTTGAATCAATATAATAAGAGAGTCTGAAAGGAGTCTGAAATGGAACAAAGAAAACCAATGACTGTTCGAGGTAAGCTGATTTTAGAAAAAGAGTTAAAACGGCTCATCGAAATAGAAAGACCAAAAGTGATTAAAGCGATAGAAACCGCTAGAGGACATGGAGATTTAAGCGAAAATGCCGATTATTCAGCCGCTAAAGAACAACAAGGTCATATCGAAGGGCGAATTGCCAACTTAAGCCACACTTTAAGCCAAGCAGAAATTATAGATCCACAGACCCTTCAATCTGACCGCATTACTTTTGGTGCTTTTGTGCATCTCAAAGATGATAACAACCAAGAAGTCACCTACCAAATTGTTGGAGAAGAAGAAGCCGATGTGAATCAAGGGAGGATCTCTATTAACTCTCCTTTAGCTCGACGGTTGATCGGTAAAAAAAAAGGAGAAGAATTTGAATTTCAAAATCCACGCGGTGAGAAAATTTATCAAGTAAAAAATTTTTACTTTAAGTAAAAATTTTAGGTAAAAACCTAAAAAGGGTTATAAGAAATGTTTACCCGACTGACAATTATCTTATTAACTGGCCTAACCTTATTAGGAGGAGGGTGTGCATGGTTTTTTGCCGTTCACCAAGCAAACCAATGGAATCAAACGCAAACTCAAAATTTATTGGAAAAATCTGCTTTCTTATATAGTGATCTCACCATTCGGTTGCAATCCGAATTACAATCTGCTGATTTAAAAAAAATCTTTAAGTTATATGGCACAAAAGAAGGTATGTCTGCTTTATGGGTCAATCGTTTTGGACAAATTTTAGCTCATTCGAAATGGGAGTACAAAGGTCATTTTTGGAATATGCCTTTAATCCATTCACAAAAATTTTTAAAAAAACGCTGGAGTGGTCAAATAGGAGAAACCCTAACAGTTATCCGCTCCATCCCTTCGGATCCAATTATCCAACCCATAAAAAGTTTTATTATTCTTCAAAAAAAAGTAACTCCAATAAGTGCATTTTTTATCTCTAATTTAATAAAAATGAGTAAAATATTTGCTATTGGTTTTATAATTTTATGGCTGGGATTATTTTTTTGTTTAAAAAATTTTATTAAAGCTGGACAGTTTATTATCCATATACTAACCACCTTACCTCGTACAGATAAAAAATCAGCACTCATTCAAATTATGCATAGTAAAAACCCTTACTTAATTCCCATTCGCCGACCATTAGTGAATCTATTAAAATCTCATGTTTTTCAAAATAAAAGTGATGAAAATAACAAAAATACAGAAAGTTACAGAAAAATGGGAAATAAAAATAATGCCCTAACATTTTTTAATATAGTAGATGAGTTAGTGCAACAAAGCCAATGGAAATACCCACATTTACAATTACAAACCAAGTTAGATTTTAATATCCCTGTGCCAGTTTATGCTGATTATTTGTTTCAAGCTCTATGGGAGTTAATTAAAAATGCTGTAGAGAATCAAAATGCTGTAGAAAATCAAAACAACGATACACCTCTAAAGGTTATGATTCATACTTTTCAAAAAGAAGATTGGTTTTGTTGCGAAGTCAGCGACTCAGGGTCTGGGATGAGTGCTGATGTTAAAAAGCAAGCGTTTGAACCTTATTTTTCGACTAAAAAATCGGGAATCGGTATGGGCTTAACTTTAGTAGAAAAAACTCTCTCCCGTATTGGAGGAGTGGTTCGCTTACATTCGTCCAAAAAATTACCCAACCATCCAGTTGGACTAACTGTTTCACTACTCATACCCTTAGACTACATAGAGCACATCCAAACTTTACAATCTACTAATGGAATTTTTAAAAATGCCACAGCTGGTTAATTGGATCAATCAGTTAAAAAACTATTCGGATTGGGAATCTATCATGGAGTTTTTTGTTCAATCTGTAGAGTTCCCCATATTGTATTTTGAATACTTAAAAGAACCCGCTTGGTTGATATTACCTTATAAGAGCTCAAGTGTTTCTACCAATCATACCCACCAATCAGTTTGCCTGCGATTATACGAGTTAGATATTTCGTTTGATCCTTCCCAGTTATATCGTCCATCTACAATACCAGCTGTAGATAAAGAGATTATTAAACACTTGGGGAATGTGGAATACCAATGTTACCCATTGGTTTTTAACAATCATATCAAAGGCTTTTTTGCTGTTCCTAAACAACCTGTAAAAAAAGATAAGCCCAAGCCCGATGATTATTTTTTTATTTTAGATTATTATTTAAAAAACACTTTATGGATGCAAAAATGGAAACAAGAATCCACAAAAGATGAACTTACAAACGGATTAAATAAAAAAGCTTTCTTAAAGGTTTTGTTTACGGAGGTATCTCGGGCTAGAAGATTAAATCTTCCGGTGAGTGTAATGGTCATGCAAATTGATCAGTGGTCTGATCTCAAATCTGTTTACGGAAACTACCAAGCCTATTTGTTTTTAAAAGCTTTATCAAAAAATCTGACAAGAGATATGAGAGTTTATGACACTTTAGGTTGCTTATCTAATGGGAGATTGGCAATTATTTTACCTCATACTTCAGAAAGAGGTGCTGGGCAGAAGGCAGAAAAAATCCGTTGGACTCTTCAATCATCTGATTTTTCTAAAGTTTTTTCTCAACATAATCGTTTAAGTATCAGTTTAGGTTTAGTAGAATACCCAAAAGTCGGACGAACAGCAGAAAATCTACTCCGTTATGTCGAACAAGCTCTATCTTTTGCACGCAAAGAATGTGGAGGGAATATTACAGCTGTAGCTGGACCATCTGTGGGTTTTAAACCTGATTTTTATGTTAAAGATCACACTGCCCAACGATCGATACAGGATTTAACTTAAAAACTATGTTTAAAAATGCGTTAGTTAGTGTTTTTAACAAAAAAGGGTTAGTGAATTTTATTCGACCTCTTTATAAAAAGGGCTTAAGAGTGGTCTCTACAGGGGGAAGTGCAGATTTACTAACAAAAGCTGGAATCTGTGTAGTTCGAGTAAAAGAACAAACTGGTTTTAAAGAAGTTATGGATGGGAGAGTTAAGTCCCTTCATCCACGAATTTATATGCCCTTATTGGCTCGTAAAAAAGATCAACCCCTACTCAACCAAGAAGCTCTACAAGCTTTTGATTTATTGGTGTGCAATCTCTATCCTTTTGAAGAAAAAAAAGAAATAGAATGGATAGATGTTGGAGGTCCATCCATGTTACGAGCTGGTGCAAAAAACTTTCAATCGATTACTGTGGTTTGCGATCCGTCAGATTACAAAGACATTTTAAAAAACGGAAAACCTAATTTAAAAAAAAGACGATACTTAGCTAGTAAAGCATTTTCTCTACTTTCCCACTACGACACATGCATTGCAAAATATCTAAGTCCAAAACAAAAAAAACCTCTTTCACTTTCACCTCATCACTCTCCTGTTACCCAATCTACTAACTGGAAAGTTGACAAACCATTTAATTTAACTGGTCAATTTTTTAAGACTTTGCGTTATGGAGAAAATCCGGATCAAAAAGCAGTTTGGATTCAAACCAAAAAAAAAGGTCTTCAAAATATTTATACCCATCAAGGTCAGGATCTATCTTACAATAACTTGCAAGATATAGAAGTCGCTATTCGAATGACACAAAATTTTAATCCACAAGCTTGTTGTGTAGCCATTAAACATAATAACCCATGTGGCAGTGCTGTTAGTTCTCATTTAGAGCTGGCTGTTACCAAGGCTTTAAAAGCGGATCCAATCAGTGTGTTTGGAGCAATTGTTGCTGTTAATCAAACCATTAACAAAAAAATTGCCCAATTTCTCAGTCAGATTTTTTTATCAGCTGTGATTGCTCCTTCTTACTCACCTGCTGCTTTATCGATATTTCGATCTAAAAAAAAATTAATAGTTTTGGAATGGCCTCTACTCACTTCTAAAAATTCTATCAAAAAAAAAGAAGAAGAAATTATACTCCATTCCATTACAGGGGGATTGCTTTTACAAACCCCTCAACCCACAAGAAAATTTAAATTTTCTAATTGGCCAAAAAATTGGAAAGTTGTGGAAGGCAAGCCACCACCTGTAGCCATTAAACAAGATCTCCTAATGGCCTGGATTGTGTGTTCTTATCTAAAGAGCAATGCAATTTCTATTGTAAAAAAAGGGCAAACATTGGGTTTGGGAATGGGGCAAGTCAATCGCGTAGCAGCTGTTCAGCAAGCTATTTCTCAGTGGAAATGCTTTCACCCTAAAGTGACAGCTCCTGTTTTAGCAAGTGATGGGTTCTTCCCATTTTCCGATTCAGTAAAATTAGCAGGCTCTAAAGGGATTCGGTGGATTATCCAACCCGGAGGCTCTATCCGTGACCAAGAAGTTTTAATGACGGCGCAAAAATTATCTGTAAATATGATTTTAACGGGTCAAAGATGTTTTACACACTAATATAACTTTGTATAATAGAGCTTTGCATAATAGAACCAATAATAAATAGAGCAACGAGGAACAAAATATAACTCATGTCTAATAAAGCTACTAAGACTACTAATCAACAAGCACAAAAGCAGTGGCTCGTTAAAGATGATGACACCATCACAGGTCCTTTTACAGAAAGTGAAATCACTAACCAATTAGAAAAAGGGAAAATCAATCCAGCGGCTATGGCATGTTTACCTAATCAAGGGTGTTGGATTTATCTAATCAATTACCCAGAATGGACTCAATGGGCTGAAAAAATCTCTGATTCTACAGATTTTACAAAATCTTTGACTCATCTCAACACCAGCACAGTAAGCACTATTGTATTTGATACAACTACCGGAAAATTTGTGACTACAACATCAACACAAACACAAACTCATACAGTTTTTAATCCCTCTAAACCAGAAACTGCTCCTTCAGCTAGTCATCCTGAATCTAGTCATCCTGAATCTAGTCATCTCGAATCAAATAGAAGTTCTTCAAACACTTCAACTCCTGTCGAGGATAAACCAGATAATACCACTCATCCAAGTGTTAACAATCACTTTAAAAAAAATTCTACTCAAAATTCTATTCAAAATTCTGCTCAAAATTCTCAATATCAATATAAAAACTCAAGCCAAAGCCAAAAAAATAAACTGGAGATTATTATACTGAGTATTTTTATAGCAATTGCTTTAATCAGTGGAATGTATTTTTTAATGAAATAGATTTAATTATCCAAACGCAAGACTTAAAGTTTTTGCCCCTTCTTTATCATATTTTGTTACTTTGCCATAATTTGTTTATTTGCCGTAGTTTTTATACACATAGTTTTTATATATATAGCAGAGGCAAGCTATGGGAAAGGGAGAACAAAATGAGTTTCGGCTTTGTTCGAAAGTTGATCAAATATTAACCTTTCGAACAAAACGTATGTTTGAAGTTTTTACCCCTTCTTTCCTATAAGCTTATTTGTTGCTAAAAGAACATAACAGAGGCAAGCTATGGGAAAGGGAGGGCAAAATTGAGTTTCGGCTTTGTTCGAAAGATAATTAAATATTAACCTTTCGAACAAAACGTATGTTTGAAGTTTTTACCCCTTCTTTCCTATAAGCTTATTTGTTGCTAAAAGAACATAACAGAGGCAAGCTATGGGAAAGGGAGGGCAAAATTGAGTTTCGGCTTTGTTCGAAAGTTGATCAAATATTAACCTTTCGAACAAAACGTATGTTTGAAATTTTGTCCTCCCTTTCCCATAGCTTGCCTGTTTGACATAGTTTGCTTCTTTACCATAGTTTGTTTGTTTGCATCTTCTTACTTATAAGCTTATTTATAGACTCTTTTTACTCTATAACCTATTCGTGTAAAAAGCTCTCTTAAAACAGATCCAGTTTTTTGAGCTTGTTCGGCAATAGAAATAAATTCTTTTTTTTGTCGACCAAAAATAACAACTTCCTCACCAGTTTTTACTGGATAATTTTGAACCACATCCGTTACATCTGCCATAAAGTAATCCATACAAATACGACCAGCAATCGGAACTCTTTTGCCACGAAACAGAACTTCCCCCTTATTAAACAAACGATAAGGCAACCCATCTGCATAACCTATAGAAACAATAATTAAAGTAGTTTTTCTCTTAGTGATCCAATGATTTCCATAAGAAACAGGTTGCCCAGAAGATATAGTCAAATGATGAGCAACATACGATTTTAGACAAGAAACAGGCTTTAAAGCAATTGATTGATATTTTTGACGAGCCGATTCAGAAAAAAAATTAATATCAACCTTAACTCCATATAAACAAACTCCGGGTCGAAAACCTAAAGATAATTCTTGTGTTTGATTATGACTAATTAAAGATAACCAACCTGCACTACTAAATAAATGACACTGAAAAACCTGATGAGTAAAAGATTTTTTAAAAATCTGAACAATTTTTTTAAAATTCTGAATTTGTTGTGCAGGATAAGCTTTAGGATCTGTGTCTGAAACAGCTGGATTGTCATTTAAATGAGATGCCAAGCCTTCTAATTTCAATAAAGAATGTTTTTTAATGTAATCAATTAAAGATGGCACTTCGTTTAAAGAAAAACCAAAACGATTCATACCTGTATTAAATTTTAAATGAAACGAAATTTTTTTTCTAAGTTTTACTAAAGATTTTAAATCTTCCCACTTACCAACTACTGGGATAAAAGGATAATCACATAACAAACGAGCTTCTTTACTGCTATAAGGACCAAAAATATAAATGTTCATACCTTTACATAAAGACTTAAGCTCTAAAGCTTCATCAAACGAAATCACACCAATATTTTTTACCCCCGCTTTTTTTAATCCATAAGCAATACCCAAAGCTCCATGCCCATAAGCAGATGCCTTAATAATTGGACAAAAAAAACTCCCTTTCAGTAAATACTTTTTTAAAAGTTTTACATTACTTTCTAAAGCTTTTAAGTTTACTTCTAAACAAGCTCTCATGTAGATGAGTCCTCAACTGCTCATTTTTGCACTAACAAGTTTTACGAACCAGTAAATGAGTTTTTCCTTTCTCAGGGAACTGATTTTTTAAACTCCAACACACAACTCCTGCTATCATAACCCAAAAACAAGATAAATAAAAAGAAGAAGAATGACTAATGTCTCTATAAAACCAACCTCCTAATATAGGACCTAAAATCCGAGCCATAGCAAATAAACTACTTTGCACACCAAAAACACCCCCTTGTCGATCTTTATTTGTTAAAAGACTAATAGCCCCAGACAAACAAGTATTAGCTAATCCATAACCTATACAAAGCCCAGTTACCCCAAGGGCTAAAATACCTAACCAAATAGAATGACCAATACCCAACAGACCCAAACCCATTACCCAAAAACCAATAATTAGTGTTTTTCTTTCACCAAATTTAGGAATCCATTTACGAACTAAAAAACCTTGAGTAAAGGCAATTAAACAACCAATAATAGCAAAACCTAAAGAAGACGGAAAATGAGACCATGCAAATTGGTCTTTAACATATAAAAACAAAGACATCTCAACACCAGCTAAAGATAACATCAACAAAAAATACATCCATAAAACTCGCTTCAAAATAGAATGTCTACAAGCTACTATTAACTCTTTGATACGATCTCGATGACGACTCAACACAGAAGATAAAATAATTATTTTTTTTTTATCTGCAGAATTATGACTGGTAAAAAAACTTTCTTTTAAAAAGAAAAAAACTAACAATCCGTTCAGCACACAAAGTAAAAAAGCTCCCAAGACACAAAAGCTAGAACCAAAGGGGGGGTGAGAGCCAAGCTCCCTTCCAATTTTGCCAAGCACTCCTCCCAACAAAGGACCTATCACAAAACCTAAACCAATTGCTGAACCAATAAGACCCATATTTTTAGATCGCATATTTTGCTGAGTATGATCAGCAACACTAGCCAGTGAAAGTGGCATGACTGCACTAAACATACCGCTCAACACACGGGTTAAAAATAAAACTTGTAAAGAATTGGCAAAAGCAAACCAAAGATAAAATAAAGCTCCACCTGCTAAACTTATTAAAATAACTGGCTTTCTGCCAAAAAGATCACTCAAATAACCCCATAAGGGAGCAAACATAATTTGTGCTAAAGAATACACACTCATTAACAAACCCACTTGCAAATCATCTGCTCCAAAATCCCTAGCTAAATACGGACTTAAAGGGATAATAATCCCCAAACTCGTAAACTCTATTAGAACAACACTAAAAATAAATCCTAACGACTGGGAATGGTTCACTTGATTTTTTTTTAAATAATGTGTCGTCACTTCTTTTTTTAAAGAAGAGGAGCAATGATCATTGCAACAATAGAAATAAGCTTAATTAAAATATTCATGGCAGGTCCTGTTGTATCTTTAAAAGGATCCCCCACTGTATCACCAATTACAGAAGCTGCATGAGCTTTCGAGCCTTTAGTTGCTCCTTTAAGATCACCTTTTTCAATCAGCTTTTTTGCATTATCCCAAGCTCCACCCGAGTTCGCCATAAATAAAGCAACCACTACACCTGTTAATAAGGATCCAGCCAAAGTTCCACTTAAAGCTTCTGCCCCCATAGAAAAACCAATAATAATCGGTGTTACCACCACCAGGACACCTGGTTTGATCATCTCTTTTAGTGCAGACTTCGCAGCCATATTGACACAACTTTGAGTATCTGGCTTAGATGTTCCTTCTAAAAGACCCGGTATTTCTTTAAACTGCCGACGAATTTCTTCTACCATTTGAGCAGCTGTTTTACCTACAGATTTTAATGTCAGACTTGCTGCAATTACTACAATCGCCGAACCTAAAAATAACCCTGTCACCACTTGAGGGTTACTTAAACTCATAGTGAGGTATTGCCCCGATACAGAACGAATTGTTTCTTTAAAAGCAACAAATAAGGCCAAAGCCGTTAAAGCAGCCGAACCAATTGCAAAACCTTTTCCGATAGCAGCTGTTGTATTACCTAAAGAATCTAACTCATCAGTAATGTCTCTTACATCTGACCCCAGTTGAGACATTTCTGCAATTCCACCAGCATTATCGGCAATCGGACCATACGCATCGATCGTCATAGTAATCCCAACAGTTGCCAACATCCCAACTGCAGAAATAGCAATCCCATAAAGACCTGCCGACAAATAAGCGACTTGAATAGCACCCGCAATTAAAATTAAAGGGATACCTGCTGACTCTAAACCAACTGCAAAACCAGAAATAACATTAGTGGCAGGACCTGTTTGAGAAGCCTGAGCTACTTCTTTTACAGGAGTTGAAGAAGTGTAATACTCTGTAATTTTACCAATTAATAAACCAACCGCCTGCCCAATAAAAATAGCTAAAAAGAGACGATAATTTCTTTCCATTAAAATAACAGAAAATCCAACAATAATAATAAATAAAAAACCACTTAATAGTTGTGACCACAACAAAGCAGATGCTGGAGATCTGTTTTTTAAAATTCTCATGCTAAAAACACCAATAATAGAAGCAAATAGACCAATCATACAAATCATCATGGGTAAAACAGTTAAAACAGTTTGAGAAATACCTGGTCCAAAATATTCAGCAATAGTTGAGGGAGTCATGGTTAAAGCAATTACTAAAGAAGCAACCATAGCACCCACATAGGATTCAAAAATATCCGCTCCCATACCTGCCACATCTCCGACATTATCCCCAACATTATCAGCGATCACGCCCGGATTTCGTGGGTCATCTTCTGGAATACCTGCTTCCACTTTACCTACTAGATCTGCTCCCACATCTGCCGCTTTTGTAAATATCCCTCCTCCAATACGAGCAAAAAGTGCAATAGAAGAAGCTCCCATAGAAAAACCAGAAATAATACCTGCCAAACCACGACCTGTTTCAGAAAATAAATAATAGATCAATCCAATACCCAATAACCCCAGACCAGCTACAGACAGCCCCATGACTGCACCTCCATTAAAAGCAGTCAGAAGAGCAGCACTCACTCCTTCTTGTTTAGCAGCTTGAGCTGTACGAACATTACTTTGGACGGCTGCTTTCATACCAATAAAACCCGCAAGCCCTGAACAAAACGAACCCAAAACAAACGACACCGCCGTCTGCCAACCTAAAGTGGCAAACAAAGCTCCAGAAACACCAATTACAAAAATCAGCAACCGAGAATACTCCGATTTTAAAAAAGCCATAGCCCCTTTTTCTATTTCGCGAGCAATACCTTTCATTTGATCTGTTCCGACAGATTGAGAAAGAATAGAACGATAGATTAATAGAGATAACCCTACACCTAAAGCTCCTACAATTGGCACTGTTGAAGAAATACCCAGCATTTTAAAAAACCTTTTTGAAAAATAATGTTAAATGTTAATCGAAAATAATGCCAAAAAAATAAAAAAGCAATGGATATTTTACTGACACATAGTGAATAATCTGCTATCTTATGATCAATTATTATGAGTTATGAATTCTATCTTACTCTTCATTTATCAACCATTATTTCTCTATTTTTACTAATGGGGGCGTTGTTACTAACTCCTATTGCTAAAAGTAGCAAACAAAGAAAATGGCTAATGGCTGGTCATGGATTAGTATCGCTACTATTAGTATTAAGTGGATTTGGCTTAATGGCTCGTTTACATTTATTTTCTTCTTTCCCAACTTGGATTTGGCTGAAGTTGGGGATTTGGTTTGTCTTAAGTGCCGTCTTTCCGTTTCTTCTTTTAAAGAGAATTAACCGAACTTATTTGTGGGTCATCGTATGGCTCGGTGGACTGTGTGCTATCTGGCTAGTGGTGTATCAATTCTCTTGGTAACTTTTTTTCTCTTAAGTGAGTGGTTAGTGGTTTTGCTCTATCTAGACCAATTGATCGATTTAACTTGGCGATTTTGCGAATTTAAGTTGCCAATTTGTGGTTGAGAATATAGTGATTTGCCAGTTAAATGTAGTGATTTATCAGTTGAAATTTACTTTTTTGGCTTGGATTCTTTGTTGGATTGTTCTTCTTTTTTAGTTTGTTCTTCTTGTTGTTGCAGAAGTTCTTCATCTACCTCTTTTTGTATTTTTTGTTTATGAAACCGCACACGATATTGAGGAAAGTAATCTCTCACTTTTAAAGTCACTTCATTTAAAGGGTCTTTATTCTTAGAATCTACATTTTTAGCATCTGTATTTTTAGCATCTGCAGAAAGAAAAGTTTTCGAATCAGTAGAAGAGGCAACCACTAATAGAGAACAAATAGATAGAGAAAAAGTAAAAAATACTTCAATTAAAAATAATACTTTTCTAAATTCATTACATGGCACAGTTTTTTTATAGAGACTGTTTAACATTAGAATAATCAACCCAACCTTCTATTTTTTGTATACCTTTTTTTTTATCAAAATGAGTTTGAACCCGTATTCCTGCTATCCGCACTTTAAGACGATTCCGATCGATAGTTAGTACTTTTCCTTTTTTACCTTTTTCCGACCCGGCAATTACTTGCACAATGTCTCCTTTTTTGATTTTTAATTTCACAACTGCACCTCTTAAAGTTATTTTTTAATCAATTATTTTTTGACTAACCGATTTTGTTTTTTTTGTAACTGTTTTTTGAGTTTTAAAGCTGTAGGTGAAATGTTACGACTATCACAACTTGCCAAAAAGAAATCGATCCCCCCTACCTTATCTACACAACGAACCGAACGAGCAGATACATTTAACCGAAAGAATTTTTTTAGGCAAGGACTGTAAAACTTTTTACTTTGCACATTGGGAAAAGCTCGAGATTTTGTTTTAATATTAGAGTGACTGACTTTATTTTTAGCTACCGGTTTTTTACCACTTAACTCACACAAGGGCATTGCTATTTAACTCCTTTTGTTTTAGACTCCGAATAAACTACAAAAAAAATACCCAATAATCAATAAAAACAATTGCATAAAAAAATATTGCTTGATAAAAAATACATTTTAAGAAAGGGGTTTATATAAAATGAGAAGAGAAAATCGCATGCGAAAAGTCAGAATTGACTACAAATCGCCCGTTACTCTCTATCAGTTTATCTCAGAAGGGGGGAAAATCAACCCAGCTCGTCTAACTGGTCTCACCCATGCCCAGCAAAGAAAAATCAGAAATGCCATTAAAAAAGCTCGAAATTTATCTCTACTTCCGACTAGTGCAAAAGCTTACGATGATTTTGGTCACCCAGAACAAATATCAGCTACGCCCTTTAAAATCAACTAACTAAATCTTTGAAAACTAATACACCCTTTAAAATTTTAACTAACCAATAATTATTATTTTAATTATTTTCTCTTATGCCCATTCCAGATATTTCCACTTTTTACCATGTTTGGTTTCCCCTTTAGTCTCCCCTTTTAAATAAAACTCTCGATGAGATTTATTAATAATTAGCCAACGGTTGGTGTCACAAAATTGTTTTCTAATCAACCAGCGATTAGGGTTTAAACCAAATTCTTGTAGCTGATCTAATAGACAAATTTGTTGTTGTTGGATATTGTTCATATTATTATCCCCCTTTTTTTTTAATATAGTTTTCAAACACATTGACATTAATTGAGACAAGCAAGTTTTAGGTCTTTTAAAACACACAAAAAATGATGTTTTGATGTTCTAAAAATTTGATTAACACAAAAAATTCGTCTTTTATGCGAATAATTGGAATAATTGATGCAATTCTCATACAACTGAATAGGCTGACTCTAACTGAAAAAAATTAGAGAATTTTAATAAATTGAGCAATTAATAAATTGAGCAATTTTGGGATACTAAAGATAGTTCAAAAATTGCGGTTGGATTCATTTTTTTAGCTCCCGGCAATCTTTTTAAAGTTTTTTGTTCCATTTGAAACAAAGCATCTTTGCCATAGAAAGTGAGAATCACTTCTTTAAGTGAACAAAATAAAGAAATATCCGCAACAGAGAACCAACTCAATTTATTATAATGGTTTTTCACAGGTTCAGCTCCCCAAGCTAGACGAATCATCAAATTATAAATTTGAAACAAAGTAGCTCGCACTTCTGTCAGCGAAGATAATTCAGAACGACAAGAAGCCGATACAACTTGAAAGTCATGAATTAACTCTTTAGTTTTTGAGAACAAACCATAACAATTTCCGGGAGAATTACCTTTTTTACAATGTTCAACAAGAATTTTGATAAGAGCTTTTTTTCTGTGTTTAATCTCTGGATCTTTATAAATTTTACCTTTTTGCCTTGATTTAAAATTATTAACTTGAGTTCTACAGAGGGTATGAGGAGGGTCTTGAGCAACAATCACTATAATAGCCACAGTTAGAGACAAAATAACTAGTAGAGTTTTTGGAAGTGACAACAACCATTGAACCATTACTACTATTTACCAACCGGTTGACCACAAACCTCATAGTTTAAATGGAGAGGTTTACTTTTTGTTGCTTGCATCCAAACATTTTTATCTTTAGCACAAAAGAAAACAAAATATTTTTTCAAACCGTAAATATGAGCAATATGTGCGAGTTTGCGATTAATCACATGAACATAGTTTGTTCTATAACGACTAGATTGATTAAGTGCTATGAGATTAAACTGAAGACTTCCAAATAATTTATTTAAATAAGATTTTTCGTGATAAGAACGGGAATTATTATTTTTGTTTTTTATATGTTGGATGTGTCGTTTCATTTTTGAAACAATCAAATCTATTTTTGCTTGATCTTGATCATACACAGCTTGATGTAAATTAACTGATAAGTCCACCAAAGATCGAATAGAAGAATGCATTTCAGCTGTTACAGAAAAACCTTTTCTCTTAGCATAAGTTTTAGCATAAGCCATATTGCCGAAGTTTAATAAAAAAACAATAAAAAAGGCTAACCACAATCGGTTAGCCTTTTTATTTAAATAATCAAATAACATAATTAGAAATCAAACGAAGTATTACACTGCACTTGTAAATAGCGTACATCACCTAGGACATCAAAAAATCCACCTTGTAGCTCAAGAGCAAATCCACCAGAGTAACTTTTTTTCAAATAAACAGCTGCTTCTGCTACATCTTGCTTGCTCACATTCTCTGCTAATTCACTCCATGTCCATTGACCATGCTTAGCAAAAGAAGAAAAATACACAGCATTTAAACCCAATTCAAAATCATCAAATGGCATGTAACTGACACCTAATTCATAAAATTGTGCACCCTTACCCCATTCTACTACATCCAACAAACCAGATTGAGCATGACGAGTATAATAGAAAGAATCATATTCATCTGACTCGTAGTGTACTCTTCCGTGAACACCAACTCCATTTATTACTTTCCATCCGAGTAGGGCATCCACAAAATATTGTTGCATGATATCGCCAATTTTTGTCCCATGCATTGCACCATTGACTTTATAGTCTACTACAGAATAACTACCTCCAAGAGATAACCCAACTCGGTAGTGACCAGGACCTCCAACATGGATCGCACTAGTAGTAGGAGAGCTTTGTTGTGCATTAGGAGAAATGCTGACTGGAGCTGAGTCTGCTGGACCATCACTAAACGCATAGAAAAAAAACAAGTTAGCATTTTTGAAAAACTCTGGTAAAGAACGCACACTTAAAGAAGCCCCTACCGATTTATAAAAAGAATCGACAACTCTTTCACCCTCAGCATAAGCTGGTGCATGGGCAAACCAAGTGTCCAAAATGATACTTTCTGTGTTATAAGTTACAAAACCCCCATCCCATATATATGGAAAGTTTTCGTAATCATTGAGTCCGACAGAAGATCCATCGGCAATTTGGAAAGGACTACGACCCAAGCGAATCATAACTTCGTCCATCACCTTCCAATCCCCATAGCCGTAAACCCGAACATCCATCTTCTCTACAGTATTCCACTGATGATTACTCATAAGCCAAAAATGACTTTCGAACATTTCGTTAGGTCTAAAATCGCCAGCTAGTTTAAAACGTTGTAAAAACTCACCGGATAAGTCTTGTTTGTAATAAACCCACCGCACACGATGTTGTCCGCCTAAATCTGCGTCCATTGCACTCACTAACGACATGAATGACATAGAAAAAAGCACAATGATACTACAAAAAAATTTGTTGATATACTTCATAATACAGCTCCTTTTGTTGCTTTAAAATTCATTATATTTTTGTATGTTTATTGAACTAAACATTGCTTAAACCACTTGCTTAAACAACTGAATTAAAACATACACACCCCACCCTTATAACCAAGATCACAAGCACCGTCAATAATGCCGTTGTGATAATGTGTAAAATCGGCTTTTTTAACAATTTTTTTTAGTTTTTCTCCTATTTTTTAAAAAAAAACCCTTAAAAAGCCACTTTTAAACAGATTTTTTGCAGACCGTTTGGCTGTTTTCTCTTAAAATATCTTAAAAAATCTTTTAAAATAAATAACCTAATGCATTATTTTTGAGTATTCAAACTGCCAACTTAATGTATAGAAAACAGCAAACAGTCTAGAAATTGACTTAACGCATTAAATTCTTTGCCATAATTTGCCATGATTCTTATATAGGATGCGATGTTTTAATTTTGCGATTGTATTTTAGAGTTGTATTTTAGGGTTGAAATAAAATATTGGAAAATATTGGGACAACAAAGTTTAGTTTTGTATAGCTTCTGATGTGATTTGGGTTAATGAGCGGGGAGTGGCGCAGTCCGGTAGCGCATCTGCTTTGGGAGCAGGAGGTCGCAGGTTCAAATCCTGTCTCCCCGACCATTTAGGTTTAACAAATAAAACTGATTACATAAGTTACATGCCGTTACATGGGGTTTTTATCAGAAACTCCAAACCTTTTTCTAAGACTTGAATTAGTTAGAGAATGACCCCCTGAAACCCAGCATTTGCTATAAGTTCCCGAATAGCCAAAGTGGGATACATAGAAAATTCTGTACGTATCGATTTTTGTATTTCCTCATTTTTGGGAACCTGACTATCAACATAATCAACAATATTTTCAAAATCTATAGCATGAAATTATTAATTGCGTTGTTTTCATTCTTCACATCTGAATTTTATTAAATTTTTTATTCAATTTGTTATTATTTTTACTATTAGCTTGTACTTGTTGAACACACTCTTTAACTGTTGGACACATACCATTAGATAAAGCTGGACATGTACCTATTACTTTATGCTTATTTTCTTTTAATGAGCAACCGTATAAAACAGCACATTTTTTATTTGAAGTACTATTATCACTTATAAGTTCTATTTGTGCCTCTTCACATTGTGTTATCTTCTTAAAGTGTTTATCAAAATCATTAGAAATACCTTCTAAACAATCTTTAGGACATTTATCAACATATTGACTACTCCTCCATTTACACAGTTGAGTTTTTCGTATTAGTTTATCATCTTTAAATACACAAGATTTTTGAGTAAAACAATTTAATATATGTGTATGTTCATATTTAGTGATATGAATATATGCATGCTCTTCTACAAGATGTTTCCTATAAACAGGGTGATTTATATAAGAACATGATGTATTATGTTTTTCTTTTCTATACTGGACAGATTGTAATATCTCTCCTAATGTGCCAGCTTTATAAGCAGTATCTATCATATAGCCATCCTTCATATCAGAGAAAGATAACTTGGTTTTTTCAGAAAAAACAAACCCATTATCGGCTATATCTATTACTGAAGATCCTGTAGGGATATTTTGTTGAATCCATATATTATCTTGCAAAGCTTTTCTTACAGTATCTCTATTCCTACGCGTAATGTGCCCAAAATATCTCACCTGTTCTCCTAGTATCCGGTTAAAGTAAGACTCTTCAGCTTCACTGATTTTACCACCAAGATATTTATGTAAATCATCTGGAGGATAATTTAAACGATAAGGCTTAATGCTACCATCTGGATGTTTTACTTTGACAATAAGTGCATTTAATTTTTGATATAAAGAAACTTGAGCTTCTAAAACATTATGACAGATCATTTTACTTTTTCCACAAATATGTAAATACCAGTTAAGTTCTGCTTTACAAAAAGTCTTACTTGGAATCATATTGCATCTAAAATTTTGCTCTGCATAAGCACTTTGGATTATAATGCTTATGGATATAAGTAATAAGAAAGATAAGAATGTAAAACTGTTACTTAATGTTTTCATACTTAATAGTTTATATTTTTTTCTACTATTTGTTAATATTTTCATAATTTACCTCCTTTAAAAATGGAGCTATTTTTTTTGAATACCTAAAAAAAAAATCATAAAACAAGCTTTTTTTTTGGTTTTTACTATTGTAAAAATTACACACTTTTAACACGATCTGTCAACTACAATGATTTTTGTAAAATAAAAATAACTATTTTCATAGGATTTAAAAATGTCTTTTTTGTAGCTTTTTAATCTCTGTTTTTGAAAGCCCTATAGCTTTACAAACAAGATTAGTATACATCTTTTTTTGTTAGCATATTAGTAGTAGCAAAACGCAAATCTTAAGATTTTGACCAATACCTAAAAAAAGCTTATAAAAAAACCTATGCAAAAAAATATTCAAACCATTTTATTTTTATACATTTGTGTTTTTATGAGTATGTCTTGTTCTGGTAAAAAAATCCCTACTAAAAAAGCAGAAAATCACCCTCCCTTAAATAACAACAACTCTATTAACAATCCACCATCAACCAACATACCTTTTTCACAACCTGTTACAAAAAAAATCACCATTCCTTTACAATCTAATAAATGGCATTCGTTAAAATACCGCTCTATACCAGCTAATACTGTTGATTTCGCTAACAACATACTAACTATTAAAGTTCATCATTCTGCCTCACCATTTATATACTCTATGACAAAAAAACCCATACCCATTACAAACCTTTCTATAAAAGGGCATATCAACAAACTGATTTATTTTTCAGATCCAAATAAGCAAGGTGAAAAAAAATTAGATGACTTTAGCCTACGCTTTGGACTGGTGTTATTAGGAAACAAAACACTCAACTGGTTAGAAAAACAATTCGCACCAGCTTGGGTTATTGAAATGCATAAACTGGCTCCCAGCACACAAGGTATCAGTTACATTCACTTTCTCAATACTGTAAATTCTCCTACTTTATTAAATAAAAAACGAACACACCCTTTATCTAAATACATTAAAGAACACTACACATGGCTTATAAATAAAACAGGTGATTTTTTGTACACTTATCGTTTTCAAAAACCTCAACACACCACTGGTCTATGGATTTCAACAGATGGAGACGATACAAAATCTCAATTTACACTCACTATTCATAGTATTGTCATTAATGATCTAACAAAATAACAATAACAGATAAACTATGCTAAAGGGAGGGCAAAATGAGTTTCGGCTTTGTTCGAAAGATAATAAAACATTAACCTTTCGAACAAAACGTATGTTTGAAATTTTGACTTCTCTTTAGCATAGTTTGCTTGTTGGTTTCTATTTGACTGTAAATTATTTTTAATTTTTGCCGTCAATTTTTTGTTTTTCGCAAAACGAACGAGGCAAAGCAAATTTAATAACCCCATCTACGGGAAAGCTCTTAGTTGCCTTATAAGTTTCTTCTAACTCCACGCCAGCATCAGCTGTTTCTACACACCGATAGAGAGTTATCCCAGAAATAGTATCTGTAAAATATTGATTATCTTTACACTGGCATGTATGCGAATTTTTACACTTCTCCAAAGTTAAATCTTGAAGCATATTTACAAAATTATACATCACATATCGCATAAAAAAACCCATCTGAGACTTAAAAAAATTTCCGTACCCATCGCAAGTTTTATAACTGCCTAAAAATACTCCAGAAGATTTCCCCGGCTCTGCGTGCTTGCCGATTGGAGGGTCTTCAGCAGAAGCTAAAGGATATCCGTCAACCATCTTATTAGATTGTGAAGAGCGACAACTCATTACCAAGCACAACAAAAAAGCTACAAATAAAATACGAACCATACCCCTTCTCCCTCTTTTTATAAGAAAACCATTGATTGTTCTATTTAGTCAACCACTGGTATTAGTCAACACCACCATAACTTTGCTGACGCAAAGTATTCCATTCTTCTAGGTAGTGATCTAAATGAGCTGGATTATGTATAAAATTTTCACCAGGATCCACATAAACACCAGCTACTCCATCCCAACCTTGAGCTTTCCATACACTGGACTGAAAATGATTGGCAGGTTGTTTTTTATTATCCTTATTATTTGTACACTTTCTATCTATCTTCTTTCTATCTATCTTCACACAACAACCAGGAGTAAATTCCACTTTACCTCCACCACCTGGTATATCCATGGCTAAACGAGGAGTTGCCAATCCCGACAACACTCCCCATAACTCACTTTGTATCCAACGAGAATTTCCGACCGAAGTTCGTAAATGATCTGTTCCCAAAGATGGATCACATTGAAACATATAATAAGGCTTAACCCTTAAAAATAAAAGCCTCCGACATAAAGCTTGCACAATTGCTGGATGATTATTCACACCATTTATCAATACCATTTGATTAAAAACTGAAACACCACCATCTGCTAATAAATTTAAAGTCTCACTCACTTCAGCTGATAACTCAGCTGGATGATTAAAATGACTCATAATAAAAACCGGTTGATATTTTCTAATTATCTGAACAAAAGATTCTGAAAAACGCATCGGACACACCGCTGGCATACGCGACCCAATCCTTATAATCTCCACATGCCGGATAGATCGCACATCTTTTAAAATTTTTTCTAAAATACTATCCGATAAAATTAATGGATCACCCCCAGATAAAATCACCTCTCTAATGCCTAAGTTCTTATTTATATAGTCCAAAGCTTTTTGATATTCTGCTGTGGAAATTATTTTTTTTTGTGTTGCTGTAAATCTTTTTCTGGTGCAATACCGACAATAAATCGGACATAAATCTGTAACTAAAAACAACACTCGATCGGGATACCGATGCACAATGTGCTGAACGGGACTGTTGTTTTCTTCTCCTAATGGATCTTTCATCGCTTGCCAACCCACTTGACCCTCTTTAACATCTGGAATAATTACTTTCTTTAAAACTTCACCATCCAATGATTGACTCAGTTTACCAGCATAATAAGGAGTCGTTTGAACAGAAAATTGTAATTGAGAAAAACCATCTTTTTGTTTTTGAGTTAAATTAAAATACTGATCAAAATCTTCGACTGTTTTAAGAGTATTTCTAATCTGCCATTTCCAATTTAACCAATCCCACTGACTAATACCAGCAGGAATTTTCACCGATGGAAAATCAAATACCATAACTACCTTTCCTTAACTGTCTTAAAAAATAATTTAAAGTCGAACTTTATGCATCTTCTTAAAATAATCAAGAGAAGTAAATTGTATAAATTCTGCTGGTATTTCTTCTAAAAATTGACTGGGGTAATTATGTTGTAAAACACCAAATTTATGTCGGGTTTTGGCATAAGACATCACAAGATTTTTTTTTGCTCTCGTAATACCTACATACGCTAACCTTCTTTCTTCTTCTAATTCTTCTTGGCGAATGCTATGAGAGACCGGAAACAAACCCTCTTCCATACCAGCCATAAAAACCATATTAAATTCCAAACCTTTAGAAATATGCAAAGTCATTAAGGTCACACTTTTATCTTCTGAAGACACTTGATCAGTTGGAGTCAATAAAGCCATTGTCTCTAAAAAATCTTCTAAATCTGATGATTTTTGTTCTACTTCAAATTGAGCAATCACATTAGCTAACTCTTGCAAATTATCTAACCGAGCCATAGCTTCTACAGAATTATTCTCTTTAAGTTGCTTCATGTAACCTGTTTGCTCTAATACTTCTTTATAAAAATCAGAAAGAGACATGCTGTTTATTTTTGTTTTTAAAGATTGAATCATAGAAACAAAATTCACCATGCTTACACGAGTACTCCCAGAAAGTTCATTTGTTTTTGCGATATATTCCATAGTTGAAAAAAAACTTTTTTGTAATAAATGAGCCCGTTGATTAATTTTATCAATCGCCATTCGCCCAATACCCCTTCTTGGAGTATTGATAATTCTTTTTAAAGAAACTTCATCTTTTGTATTTAAAATAAAATTCAAATAAGCCAATATGTCTTTAATCTCCATTCGTTCGTAAAACTTTAATCCACCTGCCACTTTATAAGTAATACCCTTCGCCCGTAAAGCGTCTTCTAACACTCGAGATTGAGCATTTGTGCGGTAAAATATAGCAAAATCCTCATAAGCATACCCTCTGTTAACACAATAATCCTCAATCAAATCAGCTATCATACGGGCTTCTCTGTATTCATCTTTCAACTCATAAACTTGAATCAAACACCCATCTGAATTGTTTGTAAAAAGTTTCTTTTGCTTTCTGAGTTGATTGTTCTGAACTAAACTAGAAGCAGCAGAAATAATTGTTTTAGTCGAACGATAATTCTGTTCTAACTTGATCACCTTACAATTCGGAAAATCTTTATCAAAATTTAAAATATTAGAAACATCCGCACCTCTCCAAGAATAAATCGATTGATCTTCATCACCCACTACACAGATACTCTGATGCTTTTGTGCTAATTGTTTAACAATGCGATATTGAATTTGATTAGTATCTTGATATTCATCCACAAAAATATGTAAAAATTGTTTTCGATATTTCTCTAAATATTCAGGATATTTTAAAAAAAACTTATGAGTTTCAAATAATAAACCTTCAAAATCATAAGCCCCTGCCTTTGCTAACTCTAATTCATAACGATCATACAAGTCTTGAAACCGATCTCTAAAATAACGAAACTCCATTGTTTCTACAGCATCTGGGTCGATAGCTTGCCTTTTGCAATAAGCAATATGAGAAAGTAAAGATTTTGGATGATAACTTTGTTCATCAATATTAAAATCTTTCAGTATTTTTTTAACCAGAGACAACTGATCAGAAGTATCATAAATGGTAAAAACACCTCCTCCACCGGCATTTAAAAGTTTTTTATTATCTCTTAAAATGCGAGCACATAAAGAATGAAAAGTGCTAATCCACAATCGCCCATGAACTGGTACATTAAGATTCTGAATTAAAGTGTATACTCTTTCTTGCATTTCTCGAGCCGCTTTATTAGTAAAAGTAATTGCTAAAATATTAGTTGGAGGTATTTTATTCTTCAAAATAAAATATACAAAACGACAAGTTAATACTTGAGTTTTACCCGACCCCGCCCCTGCCAATACTAATAAGGGACCAATAGGAGCCTTCACAGCTGACAACTGATTGGGGTTTAATGACTTTAATAAGCAATCAAAGGAGTTATTCATCACTTTAATTGTTGAGAATCTTTTTGAACTTTCTTAGTGAGAATCTTTGTCACCCTAAGAGAAGAAAATTCTTTCTCTTTCTCCAAATTATTTAAAAACTCCTCAGCTAATTGCTTCTGCATAAACGGACCAATATAGACACGATAGAGTGAACCCGATCGTTTAAAAAAAATTTTCCAAGATGGAAACCGAATTTTTAAGCGAGACGATTTCTCCATAGCCTGCTCTTTGGTTGAATAATCTGCAATAAACAAACCATAAATAGGAGGGGGAGAAGCAGAAGAATCTAAATTATTTTCTTCTTCATGTTGTTGTTGGGTTTTATGTTGTGGCTGGGTTTGTTGACCTATTTTTTGTTCTATTTTTTGTCTCATCAATAATTTGTCACTGCTGGTTGGAGAAGAAGTAGTTGGAGAAGGTTTTTCTACAGCCACATGATTGGTTGCAGGCTCTAATGGTACTTTTTTATCTTTGTTCGCAGAATGAACTAAGTGATCAGAAACATCTAAATGATCAAAAACATCTGCCGGAAGAGAATCTGAAACCATTGGACTAACTGGATTGGAAGTTGCTTGTTGTGTGTCTTTCAAACCAGCTAAAGTGACCTCCCTACCTAGAAAAAAAGCTAAGACAAAAGAAAACGAAATCATCACAAAAACTAATCCCAATTTATAAAACTCTTTTTGCATCATTTAAAACCTCAATAGCTAGTAACATTTTTTTTAATACTTTATCTAAGTAATGTCAAAAAACTGTCTCTATCTGACTGTTTTTTGTCTATATCAAGCCTATTAAAAAATAAAAAACCACTAAACAAGCCTCTATTCTCCTTTTTGTGCCTTAAGTCTGTGAAGGAATCCATGTTGCTTTGTTTCATGGGTGAAAGGAACTAATTAAAATGAAAACCCATACTCAAAAGCAAAAATTTTATTTTGCAAAAGAACAAAAAATATCTATATCTACCCAAAAAAATGAAAATCTATTTTTCTTTTTGAGTTATTTATTTGTTGGATCCCTTTTATTAGTATTTGGAGGATATTTTTTAACTTATTTTCACCATAAACCTAATCCTTCCATCCCTACTCATTCTGTTTATTCAACATCTTCGCCAATAATTTATTCAGACTCTTTGCTGGTTCGTTTAATGGATGGACCTCATTTTAGACTCAGCAAAGTGGATATCTCTATAGAGGTCGACAATGTTCATGCTAAAACAGAAATCAAAAAATCCATACACAAAGTTCGCAATCATTTAGTGTTTATTCTATCTGCTCAAAAAAAATCTGCATTTGCTGACCAACATAAAAAAAACCTACTTAAAGAAAAGATCATCCAACAACTGAACATGTTTTTAGTAGCCGGAAGAGTAGAAAAAGTGCAACTCAAACAAACTTTTCTAAATTAAAAACCAAAGGAGCTTTACAATGAGAAAAAACAAAGCAAGTAACCTAACTCAACACACTAACCCTCTATCTACGGATGAGAGAAATCAATTGATTGAAAAATATTTACCTCTTATTCAATATATTGCCAAAAAAATTTCTATTCGATTACCAGCCAATATCAAAATCGAAGATCTTATCTCAAGTGGGGTGATCGGTCTAATGGATGCAATCGAAAAGTATGATCCCACCAGAGATAATAAATTTAAAACTTATGCAGAGTTTCGAATCCGTGGGTCTATTTTAGACGAACTCCGTGCTCAAGATTGGGTGCCACGCTCTGTGCGTGACAAAGAAAAAATATTAGAAAAAGCCATAACCACGCTGGCAATGAATTTAGGTCGACAACCTACAGATCAAGAGGTGTCTGAACACTTAGGACTCACACTGAGCGAGTTTCATAATCTAACTAATCAAGTACGCCCCGTAAATGTACTTTCTATCGATAAACCTTCTATATTCAACACCGTAGACAAAAAATCCTTACTCAATTTAATAGAAAAAAACAGCAATCCTTTTTCGCAACTCAATAAAAAATCTGTCAGAAATGCCATTAAAAAATTTATTACAGAGCTACCAGAAAGACAAAGAATTGTGTTATCTCTCTACTATTATGAAGGGTTTAATTTAAGAAAAATTGGATCTATCTTAGGAGTCACAGAAAGCCGTATCTCTCAACTCCATGCTCAATCTATTAAGCGATTAAAAGCAAAGATATATAAAAAATTTAAAAAACATGAACTATCAGCCGCTTAATATTAGAAGACCGTAACTGGTGGTATAAAAATATTTAGTTCGATGGCTTAAATTTAAAGTGTGGTTTTAACTGCATCACATTTTCTTAACCAGGCTTTCATCTATGTAATATTTACACTATTTTGTAATATTTTACGATACTCAAAAAAAAATCTTTCTATTTTTAGAAAAAAAATAATATATCATATTAGGTCTAAAAAAGATAAATTTAAAAACTTTAATAGTAGGAAAAATATTATGAAATATCTATTAAGTTTATTTTTAGTAATGAGTGTAACTACTATTTCGACAGCAAATGCTGGTCCTGGTCTTAAAATAATCGATTTCGAGTTTGTAGAAGAAAAACCAGAATTAGAAAAGTTAACAGCAACAGAAATAAAAGATCTGATAAAAGATTTGCTATACACAAATTTTGTAAAACAGATTATAGCTAGTATAGAACTTCAACTTCAAGGATTAGAAATATATCCAGGTAAATACAATAAAAACTGGAAGGAGGAGTTGCGAGAATTAGCACAACTAAAAACAGAAAAAACATCAGTAGACGAAATAGTAAACTATGCACAAAAAAGAAACCAACTAAAAAAAGAAGAACAAACAGAAGCAATACAAAAAAAAATAAGAAAAATAGAATCTACATTAGATAAATTAATGGAAAAACAAACATTAGATTTGGTACAAGATGCTTTAAAGCTTGTATTTATTGATGATCAAAAATCAGTATTATCTTCAATGCTTAAGCCAAAAGTCAGCCAAGATATAAAAGAAATGCGAAGAAAAATAAAAGAAGAAATACAAAAAACAGATACAGAAGTAGCAGAAGCAGAAGTAACATCACCAATCAAAGAAGCAACAGTAGAAGTAACAGTAGCAGAAGCAACACCACCAATCAAAGAAGCAACAGTAGAAGTGACAGTAGTAGAAGCAACACCACCAATCAAAGAAGCAACAGTAGAAGTAACAGTAGAAGAAGTAAAAACAGCAAGTAAAACTTGCAAATGGTCATTCAGAAATTTCTTTAAAGGTAAGAAAAAACAAGGATAGACTGTCGTCGTATGTAACTATCGTAGTGCCTTTTGCAAATTTGCACCTTGTAAAGATAAATTTATCTATCACCTATTATTTGGCTTAACCAATAAAAAACCTAAACACTAAATATGGTTTGAACTATTTTTGAAATAAGCTTCGAAACCGAGAATAGCCTTCTTCTTTAAGCCTGCTTAAAGGGATAAACCGCAAAGCTGCAGAATTGATACAATACCTCAAACCGGTTGGTTCGGGTCCATCACTAAAAAGATGCCCTAAATGAGAATCCCCAAACTTAGAACGCACCTCTATACGCCTCTTAAATAATGTAGTGGATTCTTTCATCGTAACAACAGAATCTGGATTTAAAGGTTTAGTAAAAGATGGCCAACCTGTCCCCGAATCATACTTGTCCAAAGAGCTAAAAAGTGGCTCCCCAGAAACAACATCTACATAAATGCCAAGTTCCTTATGATTCCAATACTCATTCCGAAAAGGAGGCTCTGTGCCGTTTCTCTGAGTCACCTCATACTGAAGAGGGTTGAGTGTTTTCTTAATCCACTCAGCAGACGGCTTTTTGTAATCAACAGACGACTTTTTGTCAGATTTACCCGAAGAAAAGGGCTGAAAAGTAGAGGACGAACCATCCATCAAATTAGGAGACATTAACCGGCTACCTGCTTCTGATATGGGAGTAAAAAACATCAGTGCCAAAGCAATCAACTGATGATCAATTTGTTTTATAACTTTCAAAAACGAATAAGATAATTTCTGTTCTACCATTTTCTATTTAAATCATCTTTCTAATTCAAATCATCCAATAATTCAATAATCCAAAAACACCAACAAAAATGATAATAAAAAAAAATAATGCAAAACACAAGATTTTTTTTAAAAAAGATTGAAAAAAGTTCACCCCCAGTTTTTACTTACCCCTTAACTTAAAACCAATCAGTCGCCATCTGTGTATAAAATCTATAAAATACAACACAAACATACCAATTACTACCCAAGCTAAAGCCTTAAAAATACTGAATATTCCACTATTTACGCTTTCATGCCATGGGAAAACTCTGACCATACTACCGACAACAAAACCAATGATTATAGAATATGTACTCGACCGATATCTGCTAAAAAGAAAACGAATAAAATAACAACCACCCAACAAGCCAATTAGTCCTCCGACCAGAAAAGTGACCAATTCTAACCACATCCAATCAGACAAAACATGTAACATCCCAACATAAGTCCCTAAGAAAAGTAAAACTAAACTGCCCGATAACGCAGGAAAAATAGCAAAAAAACAAGCCAACAAACCAGATAAAAAATAAACGCCCAAACCAAATGACGGCAAACCACCACTCAAGCCACTGTTGCTTAAGCCACTGCCCAAGCCACCATCCAAACCGCCCGGTGATGAAAATGGAGATGAAAAAAACTGAGATATATAAAAACTCGCCAATAAAAACCCGAAAGTAGAAATAACTATTAAAATAATAAATTTCTTTTCTTGAGAGATTTTTTTAAATAGGTAAGGTAAGCTGGCGAAAATCAAACCTGTAAAAAAAGAATACACCGACACAGAATGAAACTGAATTAAATAAAACATCCCTCGAGATAAGACAACACTTCCTCCCCCACAACCACAAATAATACAAAGTAAAAAAGACCAATTAGATGGTCGATAAAATTGTGACAAAGAGTGAATGATTTTCTCGTAAAGCCCTATAACAATTGCTAAAGTGCCAACAGAAAGCCCAGGGATTAAAACGGCAAAACCTAATACACAACCATTTAATATCCACACAATTTTTTGAATCAACCCCTGCCCTATCATCCCTTCACTCTCCCCACTTGTTTTATTTCACCTTGAATAATTTTTTGTAAAACAGAGACATAAAAAGATCGCTCTTTTGTTTTAACTCTTTTTTGTAAAGATTGTGCACTATCTTTTGCAAAAACAGGGACAATTTTTTGAGCTAATATTAGCCCCGAATCGTAATCTTTACTCACTAAATGCACAGAAATCCCAGTTTCTTTATCCCCCCGATTGATCACTGACTGATGGACATGGATACCATACATTCCCTTTCCACCATGATGAGGTAACAAAGAAGGATGCGTGTTGATAATACGATGAGAGAAAGTTGCCAAAAATTTTGGTCCTAATTTTTTTAAAAATCCAGCCAATACAATTAAATCAGGCTTTTGTGACTGACAATAAGAACTTAAAGCCACATCCCACAGATCCCAAGACAGATAATCACTCTTCGAAAAAACCTTAACCGGAATTTGAAGCCTCTTAGCCCTCGTTAAAACCGGACAACCCACGCGAGAGCTCACCAAACCAACCACTTTTGCCAAAAGAATCTGACGAAGACAGGCGTTAATAATCGCTGAAAAAAGTGAACCCTCCCCATCGGCGAAAATCAACAACCGACAAAGTGGGTGAGGTGAGTGTTTCAAATATCAGCTTTCCAAGAGACAACATGCTGACAAATCGAACCAAAAATATTGTGTCCATCTGGTTTCAGCATCTGAATTTGAACTCGATCTCCAGCTTTCATAAAACTAGTCTGAATAGAACCCGTATTAATTTTCTCCAACATTCTTTTTTCTGCAATACAACTGCATCCGTTAGCTGTATCCACATTAGAAACTGTTCCGCTACCGATAAGTGTTCCGGCAGATAATTTTCGAGTGCGTGCACAATGAGCAATTAACTCCCCAAAGTGAAAATGCATCTCACCCGCACAAGCTCTTCCAAAAGACTGCCCGTTATAATCAACCTCCAAGGGTAAATGCACTCGTCCACCTCTCCAGTACTCCCCCAACTCATCCACTGTTACAGTAAACGGAGATAAACTACTGGAAGGTTTACTCTGAAAAAAACCAAAACCTCTTTTTAATTCTTCTGGGATCAACCCCCTCAAAGACACATCGTTAATCAACACAAACAAAATAATATGATTTAACGCCTGATCGGCTGTCACTCCCATTGGGACTTCATTCACAATCACCCCTAGTTCTGCTTCAAAATCTGTGCCATGAGATATATCTTCTTGAGGAATACTCTCTAAAGGACCTAAAAAAGTATCACTCCCTCCCTGATAAACTAAGGGAATTGTCTCTAAAGTCTCAGGTAACGAAGCCCCTCGTGCTTTTCTAACAAGTTTAATATGTTGAATGTAGGCAGAACCATCTATCCAAGCCCAAGTTCTGGGCAAAGGAGCTGTCAGTGTTTTAAACTGAACAGGGAACGCATCTGAAGGAGGAGAAGAGTTTAGTTTTTGATATAATGACTCCAAAGTTGGACGAAACTGACCCCAGTTCTCAATAGCCTCTCTTAAAGAAGAAACAACCCCTTGTGCAGAAACAGCTAGCCGATTGTCGGCAGAAACGACAATTAATGTTCCATCTTTTTGATTTAAATTTTTCAGTGTTGCCAGTTTCATTATAAATGTCCCTCTATTTTTAGCTCCTATTCTTAACCATGACCTTGCAAAAGTGAAGCATCATAAGGCTTATGTTCCTTAGAAGACATCTCAAACGGACTAAAATACTGCTCCACCATATCCAGAACTTGTTTTTTTTGAGTTTCTTGAAAAATCTTTTTGCGAAAATTAGAAGAGTTGGGCCAACCACTCGAAAACCAAGCACAAAATTTTTTATACTGCAAAAGAAACATTTGTTCCTCATAAAATTTCTCTAAGTGATATTTTAACCGGCTTAAAACAAATAAAATGTTTTGATTGGAAAGATCGTGACCTTTCCCTCTCATAACTTCTTGAAAAATCCAAGGATTTTTTAAACAACCTCTGCCAATCATCATACCATCGCAACCACTTTGTTTTTTTAATTCTAAAATCTGATCTGATTTAATTAAATCACCATTGCCAATTACCGGAAGTAAACTTTGTTTTTTAACTTCTGTAATATAGTTCCAATCTGCTCGACCAGAATAACCTTGTTTTCGAGTTCTGCCATGAATCGCCAACCATATAATACCCTCGTCTGCGGCAATCTTTGCCACTTCTGTTGAGTTTTTAGAATTTATATCCCAACCTGTCCGAATTTTAATAGAAACCGGCAAACAAGTCGAACCACATACGGCTCGTAAAACTTTCCTCAAAAAAGAAAGATCTTTTAAAATAGCTGACCCAGCTCCTTTCTTGATAATTTTTGAAACTGGGCAACCAAAATTTAAGTCTAAAAAATCTACTCCCATTTGCTCAACAATCTTTGCCGCTACAGAAAAAGAAGACAATTCTTCTCCAAAAATTTGAATCCCCACTGGTCTCTGACACTCTTCAAAAGCCATCAGGTTGTAACTTTTCTCATTTCCCATCTCTAAAGATTTTGCCGACACCAATTCAGTTGTGACAAAACCACAACCCATCTCCTTCATAAAAGAACGAAAAGGAGAATCTGTAATACCAGCCATAGGAGCTAAAAAAAATGGATTAGTTTTTAATTGTTCTAAAAGTTTTTGCTTTCTCATTTCTTTAGTTTGCTTAATGTTTTCTTAGTTTTCTTAGTTTGTTTATTTTGTTTAATGTTTCTCATCTCTCTTTCAGTATTGTCTCTTTTAAAAAGATTTATCTTTTTTGAGAGAGATTGTGCAGTCATAGTTATTTTATAAACTCTACTTAGTCAAACTTTACACAACAAAATACATTACGGCAATTGTTTACTTTGTTTTTGTTACAGATTTTTTGGGTTTTTTGTTTTTCTAATGTTTCTGGTTTACATTTGTCTCTGGTTTACATTTATCTTTTTTACAGTTATCTTTAAAGCTTATCCAGGTTTTTAAAATCCCAAAATTTTGATGAGCGACGACTATAATACAGTAAACCTAAAGCAGGTTTATCACTATCACCGAGGTTCACTATTTGATCAGAACATTCACCTACTATAAAGTTCTCCCATTTAGTATTTTTAGGGAAAAATTTTTTGCAAATACTAAGTGCATTGTTTTTACCATCACTATAGTTGTGTCCCACTACCCTTATATTAACCATATAATCATCAAATAAAATATCATCTTCATAACAAGCACAATTCACAACAGCTCCTAAATCATAATCTTTATATTGAATATATTGAGTACCAGGAAGATCAGCTATTCGATCAACCATTCTATTTTTTTTTATATTCCTAAATTTGTTAATTATGTTAAGCTGACTTTGAATTATATTTTCTACTATATTATTCACATTTGATTTATCATTCACATCCTGTTGCCCTATACCAGAAAAGTGAAATAGCAAACTGTACAGCATTATAATAAGAACTAATTTTTTCATACTGAACTCCTATAAAGACTCTAATTAGAGCTATATTTAACTCTATTAGAATATCTTAATTAAGATATTCTTAATAAGATTACAATCTTTTTGTTAGTTTAACAACCATATTGGAATTCCACTCCCAAAAATTGAGAAAAAAGACTGAAACCCACCAACCATGTTGTTTTTAGCTCCTCCTTTGCAAAACATCTCTTTTTTTAAAACTGCATTTTTGAAGGGTTTTGAGAAAAGCTATAGAAACCTCATTATTTTACTATTTTTAGACCCTTTACATTCTATACAGAAAAAAAAAGAACCAACCACATTAAGAATAACTAAAATATACACAATTTAAGCTAAAATATGCCCACCACCCAAGCAAAGAGAAAATAGAAGATATTTAATAGGATAATTGGACTTCCAGCCCCGTCACTTTTTTTTACAAGTGTATAATTTTTACAATATTTAAATTATTTTTGGTATAAGCCGATAAGTAGTGTATAAAGTTAGGAAAAAATAAGGGGTATATTATGAGGTTTTTAATTTTATTAAGTATGTTTTTGGTTGTCTTTCCGATAGGTGCGATTAACTCAAGTAAGAGGACTAGTTTAATAGAAACCTCACACCAAGTCAGAGAGTTACCAGATACCTTTTTACCACAAATTAACACCAGAGATAGTGATATTCCTGATCTACATAGGAGATGGTTAAAATTATTCACATACAATCATTATAGTGACTTCCATGATCAAGTTGTTGTTGTTCAGTGTACTTGTCTTGAAGATGATCTTTTTTTTGATGATTATATGGGGGTAATAAGATCGGTTGGGAGTAAGCTTGATCTTGCTATAGACCATGTTCGGAGCATTTGTGAGAATGCCTTTGGTGGTATCTTTGCTGAAACTATAATAACAGAGTGCTATCACCAGGCGGTTTTTCTTAATAGTGCAGATAGACCACCTTTAACGAAAGTCTATTAGGTTTGTTTAGAGATTATAGTTTTTTTTTGATAAACAATGTATAGATTTTAAACAAATGTGTAATATTTACACCTTATTTTGTGTTTTTTTTGTAATTTATTATTTACTTAGATATTATTTTTTTTAAAAGGAGAAGTTATGAAAACAATAGTTATTTTAATATTTTTGCTATTTAGTTTTGTGAGCGTAGCTCAAAAAGATTTTGATCAAAATATCCAGTTATCTAAATTGAATGAGCCAGCAGTGGAAACTTTTAATAAAGAAAGCTATTCAGCAATAGTAGTAAAAAAGGCAATAACTCCTTTAAATGAGGTTCTTAATCTTTTAGACAATAATTCTAGAGTATTAAATTTATCTAAACGCCTCCACAAAAAACAAAAAAAAAGTCTAGAAGAATTGAAACAATTAGTCTTAGAAACAAAAGACCCTAATCTAAGCTTAACAGTTGAAACACTCATGAAAAAAAAAATAGAGGAAATAAAAGAATCAATAGAAAAAGCAGAATCAAAAGAAGCAAATAAAACTTGTAAGTGGTCATTCAGAAGACTGTTTAAATCATAGCAAAAAAAGCTCCCCCACTCCCGCCTCGAATAACCCCCACTAAAAAATAACCAATGTCGGTTAGATTTTAAAGAAGGTATTAAAGATTGCTTGGGTAAATGGTGTAGGTACTTATTCATGTTGGACAAGCGAATATGAACATAAAGCAGACTTCTTTTGTGATTAAAATTGACCAATGGAGGGATTTTAGGCTAAAAAGAATGCACTTTTGAGCATGGTATAATTAGAGAGTGAGGGGGTTTTAAATGAACACATTATTAGCAATTTTAACTACTTTCAATTCAGCTGTTCCAATCTGGGCTGTGGCGATTCTTATTATTCTGGTTTTTATCGTGATTGATATGCGATATATCCGCCGTGATTTATCTAATCACATAACAGAAACAAATCAGAAGATTGATAAACTGGATAAGAAGATTGAGGATACAAAAAAAGATTTACAATCAGATATAAAAGAGATTAGGCAAGATATTAAAGAATTGCTTAAAAGATAAATGAGCCGACAAAACAGGATAAACACTAATGACAGAAGACTCTTAAAGTTTGAAAATAAAGATAAATTTATCACTCAAGCGATCAGTTTGTGTATAAATTGTTATTCAAAAAACATACGAACTGAATTAAAAAATACAAAAATAAAACTCTGTAAGAAGTGCTTAAAAAGTAAAGATTAAGTCACCTTGTTTTTATGTATACACTGACTATAGACTTACTTTCAGTTGTTACTAAATCAATTGAATACTTAGATAATAATAAAATCTTTTTAAAAACTGCTTAAATGTTGTATCTGGCTCAAAAGGAAGCATGAAATCTATTTGTTATTTTTTACTACTTTCAATGAGTAATTATTACACGCCTCTTCCATAGCTGTAATACTGAATAAAGCCTGTTACATGAACTACTATTAGAGTGGTTTGCAAGTACTGTAGCCTCTAAGTATACCGTCGTCCCTACAGGTATAAATGCATCTCCCCTTATAGCCTAACTTACATGGAAGAGACTTATAATAATCGATATTCCTCATAGTAATACTTTGGCATTTTGTGGAGCCCTCAGGATGTTCTCCACTACACTCTAAGTAACAATTATTATGGACACTTAACTTTCTTCTGTTACAATATGCTAAACATTTACCACTATAACCATTTACACACCCTATGTTGGTCCAACTGGTGTTAATACTACTACTATGAGAAAGATCTGGTATAGAATTACAACCACTATAACCATTTGCACCCTTACATCCTGCACTGTCTATAGATATACACCTCCGATGGCTTGAATTTGCTATCCAACTACCCTCATTACAAAATACACTGCAATAACCATCGTAGCCAGTTTTACATTCTCCCTCTAACCTATTGGGAGTACATTTACTAAAATCACGCTCACAATCCCACCAACCATATTTTGTTCTGTCAGGAAGAGATTCACAATTAGTTCCTCTCTGTAAAGAAACACTACCACCTATTACACTTAGATCACACTGTTTTTTACATTTATCACTTCCTATGATAACACCTCCAGAGCAACTATAAGAACAAACTTGTTGAACAACATTAATATAATTACCGTAAATACCCGAGTGAGCAATATGATTAGATTTTAAGTTATTCCCATAACCAAGTTTACATTCTCCTGGAATATTTGTTTTATCTGCATAAGTACCTGATGTTAGAGTACAATTACCTTTTTCATTATGATCATCGGTTACAATACATGCAGGAATACCAGTACATTGGTTAGTTGCACTATTCCAAGTACAACCTGACTTAACTATGCAACAATTCTCACCAAAAGAAGTGCGTTGAGGACAAGTAAGGCTATCAACACAAGTCGCTGAAAAACAATGTCCTGCTTGCCATTTACATGCTTTAGCCCCATTTATTATTCCTGCTGGCTTTACCTGCGTCTTTTCCAATAAAAACATTATCAAGGCCTGTTGTTGTGTTGTTCCCTGCTTGATAACCTAAAAATGTGTTACTTCCACCTGTAGTGTTTTTTTTCCCAGTGTCAGCACCTACAAAAGTATTCTCATTTGCTGTATTTTTATTACCTGCATTCCAACCAAAAAATGTATTTCTACTACCTGTTATATTATTACTCCCTGCCCAAGTTCCCACAAAGGTATTTTGGTTACCTCCTTTATTTTTATAACCTGCCTGTACACCTATAAAAATATTATCCCCAGCTGTATTTTCCATCCCTGCCTGTGTTCCTATAAAAGTATTATAACCACCTGTAGTATTTGCTTGACCTGCACTTTTTCCGATAAAAGTATTCTGAGTGCCTGTAGTTTTTTTTCCTGAACTATGACCGATAAAAGTATTGTCACTACCACTTCCAACTTTACCTGCATTAAATCCGAAAGCTGTAGTACCATCAGGATTATTTTTAGTTGTGCCACAACCAAATAATGTCGTGCCATCAGGTTGCACCTTTACAGCTGAAGTTCCATCCGCACATTTTATATCTCCACTACCTCCACCAGAAGGGAGATGCCCAGCACAATCTTCTGAGGTGCAAACTGCTACATCATTAGTACCGTCATTTTTAATTTTATAATTTAATTTACATGTTACTTCGTAACATCCTGTTTGATCCAAAGCACTACACACTCCATTTGACTTTGTACTAAAAATACTTACACCTTTCCTCTTAAAAAAGACTTTTAGCTCACGAGGAACGCTAGGAGTAGTAGTTTTAGGGTTAGCTGTGTCGGTGCTTTCTCTAGTGAGTTTTATTTTTACAATATCTAAATCGTTCTTAAAATCCCCTGTTTTTACTAACACCCTTCCACCTATTATGTTTGTTCTATAACTTTTTAAAGCAGTAATGACACCAACACCAGTAGTACTATCAATACCCCCAATACTAGGTTTTAGATTTTTTTCACACGAGTTTTGATGAGATAAAATACCGTTTATAGTCTCTCTTAACTCCACTTCTGAAAGAACACTCGAAGCTAACCTTGCAGACCGAAGAGTTGTCATAGATAAACCCCCAACCCCTGCAAACAAAATACCCGCAATTGCCATAACCACCAAAAGCTCAATAAGGGTTATCCCCTCTCGCCCTAAAAATTTTACAAAAAACACAGTAGCTAATTTTTTTATTGAACAAAACATACTAAAATCCTTTTTTTAGATTATCCTTCGCTTTTTTATGAATTTTTTTTTTAATAATAAATAACTTGGTGATTGGTGATTGGTGATTGGTGATTGGTGATTGGTGATTGGTGATTGGTGATTGGTGATTGGTGATTGGTGATTGGTGATTGGTGATTGAAAATGTTTCATAACACTAAGTTTGTCAATAGTTTTTTGGCTTTGTCAAATATTTTGACCACTTTTTTTAGCCCCATAACCTATCTGCCAAGTTATTTAAAAAAACTCATAATTTAAAGCTAATTGATCCACTTAAAAAAACAATTGTGTGAAAAAGTTATGGGAAAGGGAGGGCAAAATTGAGTTTCGGCTTTGTTCGAAAGATGATTAAATATTAACCTTTCGAACAAAACGTATGTTTGAAATTTTGCCCTTACTTTCCTATAATCTTGTTGTTGTTTAAAAAAACTCATAATTTAAAGCTTGTTGAACTACTTAAAAAACAACAATTACAAAAAAAATGACAAACAGCAAAACAAATACAACATAGGCAAGCTGTAGGAAAGGGAGGGTAAAACAAGTTCGGATTTGGCATTAGATGAGTTGAAACTGATCTAACGACAAAACACATGTCTTAAGTTTTGCTCCTCCCCTTTTTAACATAAATTCTTGCTATAAATTTTTTACCAAAAAAATTTTACTTTATTTTTTACATTCAAAAGCAGTTATTGAATACTCTGAAATTTGTTTGAATACTCTGGGATTTACAGCATGTTTGAAATTTACAGTATGTTTGGAATTTATAGCATTTTTTTGATCAGTTACAGGCTGGCAAGCTTTTATTTAAAAAAATAAGCAATATTGAGGTTTTTTTCTTAAATTTAAAAACAACGTTAGTTTTGAAGAGCTTTTAATCAAATAAAAGCAATTTTGAAGGTTTTTTAAATGTCATGCCATTTGATGTGGTGTAGTGGACGCATTCTTGCATAGTAATTTTTTGCATAGTAATTTGTATATGTTATAATGAAATGGAGGTATTTATGAAATATTTGGGATTATCTTGGTCGGCAGTTACTGCTGTTATTATCTATACAGGGCTTATCTTTGGTGGGCAGGCGTGGATGTTAAGTGCAAAAATTAAGCCTATTGAAGTAGCTTTAAATAATCACTTAAGCGAAACAAATCAGAAAATTGATTATCTAAGAACTGATATGAATAGAAAGATCGACGATTTCAAAAAAGAGATAAACAAACGCTTTGATAAGATGAACGATAAAATAAACGAACGTTTTGATAAAATGAATGCACGTTTTGATAAGCTTTATACAATACTTTTAAAAGATAAGAAAAATTCAAACTAATGCCTTGTTTCACTGATTGAAAAACAATCTTAGTTTAACTCACTTTGTTTTTTATAAGGCAAAAAGAATTTATAGGAAAAAAGGAGCAGAAACGAGTTTCGGCTTTGTTCGAAAGATGATTAAATATTGACCTTTCGAACAAAACGTATGTTTGAAATTTTGCCCTTTCTTTCCTATAATCTTATTGTTGCTTTTTTCAAACAAATGTAACAGAGGCAAGCTGTGGAAAAGGGAGGGCAAAATTGAGTTTCGGCTTTGTTCGAAAGATAATTAAATATTGACCTTTCGAACAAAACGTAAGGCTTAAAGTTTTTTCCTCTTCTTTCCTATAATCTTATTGTTACTTAAAAAAAACATAACAGAGACAAGCTATGGGAAAGGGAGGACAAAATTGAGTTTCGGCTTTGTTCGAAAGATAATTAAATATTGACCTTTCGAACAAAACGTATGTTTGAAATTTTGTCCTCCCTTTCCCATAGCTTGCCTGTTTACCATAGCTTGTCTGTGTGCCATAGTGATAAATAAAAACACGGAGTGTGGTGCAGTTTGGTAGCATATCTCGTTCGGGACGAGAAGGTCGCTGGTTCAAATCCAGTCACTCCGACCATTATAAAATCCCTAGCCTATTTATTTAAAAGTTTTTTAATACGATTTTTTGCCGATTGAGTTTGCCTCATCCGATGAATCACATCCACCACATAAGACTTAACATCATATAAGGGTTTTAAATAAACTTGTTGCAAAACTTTTTTAGTCTCCCGAACAGCCACTCGATCCAATTTTTCGACCTGATCTAAAACTTTCTTTAAAAATAAATCACACTCTTTAACAGAACCAACAAAGTGCAATAAACCAACTCTTTGAGCCATCTCGGCTGTAAAAGGTAGAGCATGCAACATTAAAAAATTCGCTTGAGAAAAAGATATTTTACGCAAAATAAAAGGACTAATCACAGACGGTACTAAACCCACTAAAGCTTCGGTAAATTGAAAGTGCGTCCCCTTCTGACCAATCACTACATCGCAAACACTCACCAAACCTAACCCTCCACCAATCACAAAACCATGCACCTGTGCCACCAATGGAACCGGACAAAAAGCCATCTCTTCTAATAAATTAAATAGCTTAACAATTTCTCGTTTGCTAAAAAGTTGCTCTTTACTTAACCACTCCAAATCTGCACCACTGCAAAAACCCTTACCCCTTCCTTTTAACACCACAGCTTTTAAAGAAGAATCCCGCTTAATCATTTTAAAAGTCTCTAGTAACTGCTGAATCAATTCTGGATTTAAAGCATTCCTCTTCTCCAAACGATTAAGAGTGATAAACATCACTTCTTTTTTTCTTTTAACTTGTAAAAAATAAGCTTTCATTTATTGGCTTTCGCTTTTTTTTGATTTATTTCTCATACTTATTTTGTCATACTTTTTTGCTCTATATGTATAATTTTTTCTACATTCTATAAATACCTTTTAACCTCTGACCCCAACGAGAATATAAAGAAGCACTAATACCTAAAGCTAATACTTTTCGAGTATCTACAGGGTCTATCACCCCATCGTCCCATAACCGAGCGGTAGAATAATAGGCCGTGCTTTGACGATCATATTGCTCAACTAAAGTTTCTGATTTCTGACCATCTGATTGGGTTGTTTGCTTAGTTTTAATTGAACGAAGCACCCCTTGTGCCTGAACCCCACCCATCACAGCAATACGAGCAGTGGGCCACATCCACAATTGTCGCGGTTGATACGCCCGACCACACATTCCATAATTCCCAGCTCCATAAGAAGAACCCATAATCACCGTAAACTTTGGCACTCTGGCACAACTAACCGCCGACACCATCTTAGCTCCGTGCTTGGCAATCCCCTCTTCTTCGTATTTTTTTCCCACCATAAACCCCACCACATTTTGTAAAAATATCAGAGGAATACCCCTCTGATCACACAAATCAATAAAATGCACAGCCTTTAAAGCTGACTCGCCAAACAATATCCCATTATTAGCCAATATACCTACTGGATAACCACATAAATGTGCCCAACCCGTTACTAAACTCTCTGCATAATTTTTTTTAAACTCATCAAAACATGAACCATCCACCAAGCGTGCAATTAACTCTCGCACATCAAATGGAGTCTTAAAATCTTTGGGAATAATGCCATATATTTCTTCCAACGGATAAAGAGGGTCTACATTTTTTTGCACCGGAAGATAATGCTTCACACCTTCTGATAACTGCCCCCTTTTTAAGCGAGACACAATACGACGCATAATTTGCAAAGCACTATCCTCATCTTCTGCTAAATGATCACTCACACCAGACTTAAATGTGTGCAATGTAGCTCCCCCAAGGTCTTGAGCATCTACCTTTTCACCAGTAGCTGATTCCACCAAAGGTGGACCAGCTAAAAAAATAGTGCCAGCTTTACGCACTATAATGTTTTCATCCGACATAGCCGGAACATACGCTCCACCTGCTGTGCAATAACCAAATACCACTGAAATTTGTGCAATTCCTTTTGCCGACATCCGAGCTTGATTATAAAAAATCCGACCAAAATGATCCCGATCTGGAAATACCTCATCTTGATAATGTAAATAAGCCCCTCCACTATCCACTAAATACAAACACGGAAGACCATTCTCCAACGCTACCTCTTGAGCACGCAAATGTTTTCGAACAGTCAACGGAAAATAAGTTCCACCCTTAACAGTTGCATCATTAGCCACTACCACACAGGGTCTACCATTAACTGCAATAATGCCTGTAACAATCCCCGCAGAAGCCGGCTCTTCTCTATAAACTCCACGACCAGCTAAAGGTGAAAACTCTAAAAAACAAGTTTCTGGATCTTTTAAACGCTCAATACGCTCTCGCACTAAATATTTGCCACGACTTTTATGAATTTGCTGATTTTTAACCCCGCCACCAATTTTTACTTTCTCAATTTCACGATGCAAAGCTTCTACTTGCTTCTTGTTATACTGAAAATTCTGAATAAATAAATCTGAACGAGTATCGATCTTTGTCTGTAAAACCATAACTCACACATTCTGGCGTAAAAAAATCAGAAAATAAAGATAAAAATCGCACCTAAAATGAAAAATACTTCCAACCATGGAGAAATACTTCCAGCACAGAGAAATACTTCCAATATGGGAAACCTCTTATCCACAATAAACCAAATGACTCAAATCCCAGACCTAAAGGCTAATAAAATATAAAAAAATCTACCTCATACTAAAATTCAAGCTTTAAAGCACAATAAAAAATGATATGATAAGCTTACATAAAAAGTAATATCTAATAAATATTAACAAAATTAACAATATATAAAGGATACCTAAAAAATGAAACCATTAAAAACATTTATAAATTATCTCAAAAGCAATATAAAAACTTTAAGCATTGCATTTGTTTTGATCGGTTTGATTATCTCCACACTGATACTCGTCCAAGCCTACCAGTATCCAGATAACGACCCCTTAGCCGTCAATGCTCCTGACACTACCAAACGATCTATAGCTTCCAACACCCATAATATAGAAGCTGGCACCAATACACTATGCGATGGCTGTATTGATCACTCAAATCATAGTCCGATTTACACAATTACCACTCCAATCGAACTACATATTCCGAATCCAACCGATTATAAAAACCCACCAAAAATAGGAATTAAAAAAGCTCGCACACTCACTCAACAGCTACAAAATCCCAAAGTACTAAATAATAAACTGAACTACATTATCTATACTCTGCTTCAAATTCCACCTACCGATCCTATCTTCAAAGACTCAATTGTCTTAAAAAATTTAGCACAAGCCCTTTATAAACAAAAACCTTATTTCCAATCTCAAGTCGCCTATCTAATGGGAATTATCAAACCTGATCACCATCGAATTCATCATGCACTATCTGATTTGTTTTATCACTCTGAACCCTCTGTGCGACACACATCTGTCTGGGCTGTAAAAAATATCGTCCCCCAAGACCCCACCATTCGAATGAAATTATATAAAATCTCCGCATTAGATGACATCCCAGAAATAAGAAAAGAAGCTAACCAAGCACTCATGCATATCAAACATAAATGGGATAAATAACTATGATGCTTTGTTATCTATCTAAGCTTAAGCCTTATCGCTTTAGAATTTTAGCACTCATACTTTTTGTTTTCTTACTCATCAGCACTTGGTTGATGTTCCACCAGCCTCCACACCATTCGAAACATCTGCACTTAAATTTGCAAACACAACTCAAACAGCTCATCACAAATACTCTGTCCAAAAAAAATCCCTCAATCGAAAATATCCAATTTCAAAAAATGTGGACACAAGACGGAAACAACCCAAATACAATTATTGCAAGTTTTCAGTACTCCTTTGATCACGAAAAAACTAACACCCAAGTCAGTGGACAAGCCACCATTGTTAAACAACCACCCACCTCTGCCAAAGAACACGAACTATGGATCGTCCAATCCATCCAAACTGACGACACTGTTTTAGAAATTCAAGACCCAGTTTTATTCTCTAAACCTAATGTAGATTCTGAAAACTCTAACGAAAACCTCAACGCAAATTCTGAAGATTCCACTGAAGATTCTAACGAAACACCCGAAAACACTCCAAACCTCAAACCTCCTTCTTCCCCAACAAGCTCTTCTTCTTCCCCATCAAATGACAGCAACACCGAAGATTCAAAATAATAAACAAACTATCTCCAATGGTTGCCAAAACAATTGGCCTCCAAAAGTAATCATCTACACAGATGGAGCTTGCCGAGGAAATCCAGGCCAATCATCTACTGGTTTAGCAGTCCTCGATCACAAAGAAACAACTCTTTACGAAGAAGCTTCTTTGTTGGGAGTCCAGACCAATAATTTTGCCGAATACCAAGCTGTTTTAAGAGCCTTAGAGCTTAGCACTCAAAACCAAGTGCAATCTTTAGTGCTGAGAAGCGATAGCCAATTACTGATTAACCAACTCAACAAGTCTTATAAAGTTCACTCTAAAAATATTAAACCTCTTTACCAAGCATGTAAAAAACATCTATCCAAAATCCCTCAAGTTAGTTTGCAACATGTTCGTAGAGAACAAAATAAACGAGCAGACGAATTAGCAAACCTCATTTTAGACACCCAAACACAGTCATAAAAATTGCAATCGAATGAGTGTGGATTTATTAGGTATAAAAACAAATTTTTAATCTCTGAAACACAATCTAATAAGGGCTTTAATAACCCAGTGTTTTTATATCGGTGTGGATTAGTAGTGAGTAAATTATCCGATCTTGAGATGAAAAATCTATCAGGGGTATGCTTTATAATATATTTACACACATGATGTGTAAAAAATGGTATGCAATAATTAAAATCTAAAAAAAGTAAACACAAACACAAACATAATGTTATAAGTAACCTGTTTAAACCAATGTAAATTTAAAAAAGGGGGATATTTTATGAAAACAATAGTAGTTTCTTTATTATTAAGTGTAGGAGTTTTTGCATCAGAAGCAAAAGATCATAATGATTTTCAAGAACAAGATGTGCGAGGTAAGATTTTAAGTAAAGATTTACAAGGTGCTAACTTTCAGCTAGCAAATTTACAAGGGGTAAGCTTAAGAGAGGCAAATTTATATTTTGCTAACTTTAAGAATGCAAATTTACAAGAGGTAGATTTATCAGGTGCAGATTTAGTTCAAGTAGACTTACGAGGTGCGAAGATGGAAGGTACTAATTTGTCAGGAGCGATAGTTACAGAAAAATTAGCAGATTATTTAAAACAAAAAGGTTATGCTGTACATGGTGTAATTATGAAAAATAACTCTTCTGATCAGTCAATTAATTTTGATTGTTCAGCTTATAAAAAATGGCTTTAATGGCTCCATACAGCACACTACATAAAAGACGGGGGGGGAGAAGGATTTTAGAGTTAGAGAAATAAAGAAAATGAAAAATGCTTTGTTCGTTTAGCTATCTGATCTCTCTCCCATTTGGGCAAGACAGGCTAATAAACTAATAGACATATAGAGATAGGGACAAAAACCCCCAAAGATTATAAAACCAGCAAAAAAAAAAGAATTAATAAAAGAAGAAATATGTAAAACAATTGAATCACTTAAACAATAGCCAAATTAAACAAATTATGTTACCACCCTAAGGGTGGTTGAGAAAAAAAGGGGGAGGATGATCAGGTGTTTGCTGAACTTTTTAAGTTCAGAGGAAAGTCCGGACTCCATAATGGCAACGTAAAAGGTGAAAGCCTTTCCATAGCCTACACAGCTTATAAAATAGCCGTGAGCTATGAGGACTAGTGGAACAGAAAGTATGTCCGGGTTTATTGTGCTAATGTACAATAAGCTGCTGGAGTGAAATCAGCTAAACTCTGCGTGGAGCAAGATCAAATAAGGAAATGTTTGAGTGTAGCCAACACGATATTTCTGGGTCGATCGCATAGATGAATAAACACCTCCTCTCGATTTTACCGGTTGGAACGAGAGTAGACAGAATCTGGCTTACAATATCTCTCCCCCTTAAAAACCGGAACTAACAAATCAGTTTTGTAATAAAGGCTACAGAATTTTACAGCGATTTTGCACTATACAACACTCAAAAAATGATGGCGGTAGGACTCGAACCTACGACCTACGGCTTAGAAGGCCGTTGCTCTATCCAACTGAGCTACGCCACCTCACGATTTCTCTCATCAGATAAAAAACTCGAACCTATTATTAAAATAAAAAAACCCAAAACCATGGCTAACACAGAGGCTATTAAAATACTTAACTTAGAATATATTTCTAGTTCGGATGAATCAAAACTTAAGTGCGAAATAAACAAAGACATCGTAAAACCAATACCTGCTAAACACCCCACTCCTGCCAATTGCAACCAATGAGCATCCGACGGATAAACTGCTAACTTTAAACGAACACCTAATAAAGAAAATAACAAAATACCCACAGGCTTACCAATGACTAAACCCATTAAAATACCCATAGAAACTGGATGAGATAAAAAATCACCTATAGAAAAACTCCCTGAAAACACAACACCTGCATTAAAAAAAGCAAACACCGGCATAATGACCCAAATAACATAAGGATGAAGAATCTCTATCAATTGTTGAGCATTTGTGTGAGAAGAGTTTTCCACTGGTGCCATTAACCCTAACACCACTCCTGCAACCGTTGCATGCACTCCGCTTTTTAAAACAAAAAACCACAAACCCACACCACTGATAATATAAAATAATAAATTTTGAATCCCAGCCTTTTTAGCACAATAAATTAAAAATAACACCACAGATGCAAAAGCTAAAAAACGCCCGATAATCTCATGAGAATAAAAAAATGCAATCACTAATACGGCACCTAAATCGTCTACAATTGCCAAACTTAAAAGAAAAACCTTTAACGACAAAGGCACCTTTTTTGACATTAAACTTAAAATACCTATAGCAAATGCAATATCCGTTGCCATGGGGATTCCCCAACCCACTTGTGTATCACTTTGCAAATTAAACATCAGATAACAAATAGCCGGCACAATCATCCCACCCAAAGCTGCAAAAATTGGTAAAGCTGCCTTTTTCGGAGAAGAAAGCTCTCCAACCACCAACTCCCTTTTAATCTCCAAACCAGCTACAAAAAAGAAAATCACCATTAAAGCATCATTTACCCAATGATGAAGAGAATAAAAAAAAGAAATACTGCCCACCTGAAAACCAACTGGCAAATGTAACAAAGCTTCGTAAACCATCCTCCAAGGAGAATTAGCCCATAACAAAGCCAAACCAGTAGAAATAAGTAACATCACACCACCAGCTGCTTCTAAAGAAAAAAATCTCTCAAAATGAGTCGGTAACTTAATCATTGTCTTTACCTTAATCATTGTCTTTACTTTTTACATCAAAACCCAACTGATTAACCCATTTTTTATAAGAGTTAAAAATAGTGTCAATATCGGCTGGTTTCTGAACTGGACCAATATATAAACAAATTTTCCCTGGGCGGGGAAACATTTTTTCTCTGGGCCATAAATTGCGAGAACCTCGAAAATAAAGAAACAAAACCGGCGTATTGGTTTTTTGAGATAATAAACCCAATCCTTTTTTAAAAGGTCGAAGAACGCCATTTGGAGAACGAGTCCCCTCGGGAAACATAATCATCCAGACCCTTTTAAGGGAGTTCAAAAGATTCAAACAATGTTTAAAAGATCCACCAGTTGTCGGACTAGCAAAAGTATTGTCATCTTTAGTATGTGATTTTCGAGCCACAGGAATTGCATTCAAAAAATGCCTAGAAAAAAACCTCAAAAGACCATTCGAAAACCAATAATCTTGTGCAGCTAAAATATAAAGGTCCATCCAATGAGAAAAAGGAATCGCCGATAAAATGGCTGGTCCATCTAAATGACTAGTATGATTAGAAATAATAATCAACCGAGGATAAGTTTTGTAAAACCCCTTAAAACTACCTTTGATTTTTAATCGCACATAAAACAAAAAGGCAAGTCGTAAAAAAATAGCCCATACAGCACGGGCAAATAAATGACCAGAGATTTTTTCGTAATCAAATAACTCCAATAACCGAGGTTCTTCTTTCTCTTTACTTTGTTTAGAAAGATCTTCTGCTGTATGAGATTTGTTATTAGATTTGTGCATTCTTAAACTTTAAGCTACATTAAACAGATTGTCAGGGTCAAAAAATATGAATTTTCTTTTAGTAGAAGGTATCCACTCCATTGCTCAAGAGCAATTGACAGCTCACGGATTTAAAGTTGAGCAAATCAAAACCCTTCCAACTGAAAAATCTTTTCTCAATTCTTTAAATGCACAAAAAATCACGGGGCTTTGTATTCGCTCTCGCACTCAAATTACTAAAAATCTTTTGCAAGCCACATCTTCTCACTTAAGGGTAATTGGAGCTTTCTGTATTGGAACAGATCAAATTGATTTAAAAACAGCCTGCCAGATGGGGGTTCCGGTTTTTAATGCCCCTTATGGCAATACTCGCAGTGTAGCCGAACTGACAATCGGACACATTATCTACCTTGCTCGACAATGTGGTGTATTCAACCATCAGATGCATCATAAAAAATGGCATAAACATTCGCAAGGTAGTCGCGAAGTGAGAGGGAAAACTCTTGGTATTGTCGGCTATGGTCATATCGGAACTCAAGTCGGAATTTTAGCAGAATCTTTAGGAATGAAAGTCTTATATTTCGATATTATAGACAAGCTCCCCATTGGAAATGCTCACGGAGTTAAAAGCTTAAGAGAATTGCTTTCTTTAAGTGATATTGTAACACTCCATGTACCAGAAACTCCTTTAACCAAAAACTTGATTCGAGCGAAACAACTTCAATGGATGAAAAAAAACACAGCCCTCATTAACACCAGCCGAGGTTGTGTAGTGAATTTAGAAGACTTAAAATCTGCACTGTTGCAAAAACACTTAAAAGGAGTCGCCTTGGATGTTTTTCCAGACGAACCTCTTTCATCCAAAGCAGATTTCATCACCCCCTTGCAAGACATGCAACAAGCCATTCTCACACCTCATATTGCTGGAAGCACACAAGAAGCTCAAGCCAACATTGCCCGTCAAGTATCTGCCTCTCTAAGCAAGTATTTATTATATGGAATTTCTGAAGGAGCTGTTAATTTTCCGGCTTTAAATCCACCAATGTTAGACCAACCCGATCGCTATCAAAGGTTAGTAAACATTCATAAAAATGTTCCGGGTGTGTTAGCCAATATCAACGGTTGGGTATCTCGCTTAAAAATCAATATTAAAACTCAACAATTAGCTACCAATAACCACATTGGCTATCTAGTAATGGATATTGAAAAAGAAAATCACCAAGAATTGTGCCAAGCAATTAGCCGTTTAGACATTTCTATCCGTACTTTTATTTTACCTCTTTCTTGTCTGTCCCCTTCTTAAGAGATTTTTTGTTTCTTAAAGGATGATGAGATTCCAATAAACGACTTAAGTGAGATAACTGAAGATGAGTGTATTTTTGAGTAGCACTTAAAGATTGATGCCCCAATAACTCTTGAAGAGAGCGTAAATCTGACCCACTACTCAATAAATGAGTAGCAAAACTGTGCCTTAGAACATGAGGAGTGAGAGGTTTATTTAAACCAGCAAACCGCCCCCAAAACTGAACAATACTGTAAGCTTTTCTGGAAGATAAATTGGGAAAAATTAACCCTCGTGGTTTTTTTTGTAAATTTAATTCATCAAATACTAATTTCGGAACACTCAATAACCTTTCCTTACCCCCTTTACCCAACACCCGCAAAACATGACCTTCAAAATCCACTTGCTCCCAACTCAATCCACAAGCCTCACCCACTCTTAACCCCCCTCCATAAAGCAAGAGAATCAAAAGCCAATCTCTTTTTTGCTCATCTCCTTTATGAGATTGTTTTTTTAACACCTGAATTAAATAAAGTGCTTCGTCCACAGACAAATAACAAGGCACACGGTAAGGTACTCGAGGTAATTTGATTCGAACTTGTTTATCTTCCCGAATACCACCTTGGTTAAACATCCAAGATAAAAAAGATTTTAAACACGCCATTTTGCGATGACGAGTGGCCGGAGATAAAACTGCCCACTTTTTAAGACTTCGTTGAATCAACCGATCCACTATCTGACCACTCAAATTGGATTTTTCTGCTCCCGCTAATGTTTCTGCTCCCACAAACCCCTTATTTCTTCTTCGACATGCCTTTCTAAAATTGACTGAAAATAAATCACTATGGGTGATAGAAAATGTCTCATTTTGAGACAAATCCACAAACACCTCCCACCCTTTTGACGATAAAAAAGACACTATCTCAGGCTTTATATTTATTAACACTTGTCTTAAATCTATACAGTAGGCTCGACAGGTATGAGTAGATAAAATTTTATTAAATTCTATATATTCTATATACTTACAAAAATATTGCCTAATATTTAAACAAGATTTGAAAACTCTATAATTAAGCATTTACACCCCAAATAGTAAAAAATTTACACACACCTATTGAATTTTTTTCAATCTTTTGATAGAAAATAATGCAGTGTCTCAAAATGAGACGCAAAGCATTAAACCAAACCAGCCAAAGGAGGAGAAAAAAATATGATTCCATATCTTAACAAAGGTCAGGGTAACACTCTCACGGATGATCTGAAAGAGTTAAATGGAAGAGAGGAAATTGTATATCGTTCCCAATCCATGAAGAAATTAATGCAGATGGTGGATCGAGTGGCCAATACAGACTCTCCGGTATTATTGATCGGAAAGAGTGGTTGCGGAAAAGAAATGATTGCTCGCCGGATTCATGAAATGAGTTATCGTAAAGATCGAAATTTTACTGTCATCAATTGTGGATTCTTAAATAATGATCTCACTAACAGCAAATTATTTGGTCATGAAAAAGGAGCCTTTATAGGAGCTACTCGGCAAAAAATTGGATTATTAGAAAAGAGCCATAAAGGTACTATCTTATTAGACGAAATTGGAGATTTGGAACCAGAAATACAAGTTAAATTATTAAAGTTTTTACAAGAAAAACAAATTTACCGTTGTGGCGGAAAACAACCCATCACTTGTGATGTGCGAGTAATTTGCACAAGTAATAAAAACTTAGCTCAAGAAGTTTTAAAAGGTCGGTTTCGAGAAGATCTCTATTATCGAATTAATACTATAACAACTATTATTCCTTCTCTATCTGAAAGATTAGAAGATGTTCCTTTATTATTACAACATTTTTTAGGTAAAGACATTAAAGTCGAAGAAAAGGCATTTTACATTTTAAAAACTTATAACTGGCCAGGAAATATCAGAGAGTTAAAAAACTTATGTGAAAGATGGAGAATTCTACAAACTGGTAACACTATCACCGTCAATGACTTACCTGAATCTATGACTAATGAACAAGAACGCCACCAAAAAAAAGGAATCTCTTACAACCCTGCTTTAACTTTGGCTGATTTAAACAAAATGTATATTCTAAACGCTCTAGAATACTTCCCTTCTAAAAGAGAAGCTGCTCGAGCCTTAGGCATTACAATTAAAACTTTATATAATCGTCTGCATGATTACGGTGTGTTTGAACAATATGCTTTATACACTCAACCAGTTGCATCTATAGAGACTAAAGAAACTTTAACAACACACTCCTCAATCTAATTGTTATTGTTGTTACTTATTAAGTTACAATTAAAGGGTAGGAATAAAGGGTAGGAATAAAGGGTAGGAAGTTTTCCCTCTAACCAATCCTACAGACCTAAAGACCAGTGTTTAAAGAATAAAATTATTCCCTTTGGCTGACGGATTGTGTATGTTGTGTATGTGTATGTATGTGTGTGGATTAGTGTTGGTGTTACCCTGGTATTTTATTCTGGATTGACTTTGTTTTAGCTCGTGAATCAGTCTCCTGATCCACCTCTAGTTTGTTCTTTGTAGAGTAACCAGTGGGGAATAATAATCACTGCTTATTGGATAGCTCCACTACTACTTGGGGATGTAGTGGATTGGTTTTCTAAAGTTGACGACCCATCATTAGCTGATTTTCCAAAGAGGATCTCTTCAGTATCCATTACACACTGTTTGTCTTCACAACGGGTTTTGTATTGCTCTTTTAACCGTTTTCCAACCATAGCTAATTTATAAGCGTTTACCATACCATGACCATTTACCCCATATCCAAGTCCACCTTTTACAGAAGAAGGAACTGGTATAGCTGTATGTTTTAAAAGTAGTTTAGCTTCCTTAGCTGTGGGATGATATCCTGCTAACCATTCAAAACTTGCAAGACTTCCTGTTACTAAAGGGGTAGCTCCACTTGTCCCGCTAAATTTACGATACTCCCCATTGTGACCTATAGAAGTTAGAGACCTCCCTGAAGGAGCTGTAATATGAACTTCCTCACCCATTGCAGAAAAATCACTTCTTTTTCCATTAGGGTCTAAACTACCAACTAAAACCGAGTTAAGGATACCAGAGCCAATTAACTTTATTAGGTCTGCAGTTTTAAATGAATTAGTAGTATTACCAGCAGCTTCAACTATTATAGAAGGAGGCGTTAATTTTTTAACAACAAACACACTGTCTAAATAAGGTAATATCATCGAAAGATTAATATAAGAAGGTCGTCTTTGAGTTATGCACTTCCCAACACGATTACCTGTTGCAAGAATATTCTTAGTAGGAGTTTGTATAGCAGGTAGTGGCGATAAATTGTGTTGATCATCACCAAAACTCTTAAAAGAGATTAATATTATTGGTAATAAAAAAAAACTTTTTAATCTATCCATAATTTTTAATTTTATTAAAAATTCTATTTATTTTTTTTAGGAGGTGAGCAGTGTTCTTTAGTATCGTTGATAAGATGGTCAACGATGTCTTTCTAGATCTTTTTTTATTGATTCTACATAAATTGATGTTGGATAATAAGCTAAATCAGCCTTTAACTCTGGCAAAACTGCTTGCTGACCAAAACCAGAAATAAGATTTCTTACAAGAATCCCATGATCTGTAATTTTTGGAGGACCATCAAAAACAGCTACTAAATTATTCTTTGGTAGAGGTGTAGATAATAGCAATTCTTTAGATAAATCTGCTCCAATAGCTCTTTGTGCCCAATAGTCTGATAATTTCCCACCTTTGAGATTAAATTTATTAGAAGCCATATCACAATTACGAATGTTGGGATTTTTTGTTTTTTTTCACTGGCATTGGCTTGTGGAAAAAAACTAATACTTTTAAAGAAGGTATTAACTATCAAGTTCTAAGGTTAAGTTTTTTATATGAGATGGGTTCATGCGTGTATCTGGTGGGGAAAGTAAGTCTGACCAAAATAATTTAATTATACACCTATCTACAAATGGAATACTTCTAAACTTCTCACATACCTTTTCTGACTTATCTTGTGGATATCCCTTATCCATTGAATACTCTTTATCCCAGGAAAAATACCAAACTTCAGGATATTTTTGTGTACCTTTAAAGCCCTCTTTTTCAGCTTTTCGTAAAAGAGTTTCTTCCTCCTTTTTTGTTAAAGGCCAGTGCTTTAAGAATACACCTATCCCATTTGATCGAAGTCTATCATGATTAGACTCCGGTAGTAGATTGCCTATAGGTTTAGTCAGTGTAATTTGACACCTATCTACAAATGGAATACTTCTAAACTTCTCACATACCTTTTCTGACTTATCTTGTGGATATCCCTTATCCATTGAATACTCTTTATCCCAGGAAAAATACCAAACTTCAGGATATTTTTGTGTACCTTTAAAGCCCTCTTTTTCAGCTTTTCGTAAAAGAGTTTCTTCCTCCTTTTTTGTTAAAGGCCAGTGCTTAAAGTCTACAGCTACTCCACTTGACTTAATGTTATCTTTATCAAATGTGGGTACATTTTTCATATCGTCTGGTTTGGGTGACTTCTTATCCAGATCAGATTGCACTTCCCTTTGGGAAATAGACTTAACCCAGTATTTTACTCCTAATGTGGGATAAATAGCAAAAAAACCTATGGATATAACAATGACACAAAGTAAAAGTGTATATTTTTTAGGCATAACCCCTCCTTAATAGTTTAAGGCATATTCCCCAGCAGTTTATTTCTTATCTTTCTTATCGGCAAGATAGCAGAGAATTTAAATAAAGTTCACCTCATTTTCTAATTGGAGCTTGTGATAGCTGTAACCTGTAACACCATTATTGGTATTAAAAAAAGCTATTAAAAAATAATAGATAATAAATTAAATATCTACTTCGGGATTATCTTTAAGAAAATAAGTTGTCCCATCTTCGCACACCAAAGCTCCCGCTATTCCAGCGAAAATACTACCGACAAAATGAGAAGAATTCAGCAGTTTAGTATTAACAGCAAAGTGTGGTTTATGTGTATGTACTAGATTTATTTTATGTTCTTTAGCAAGTGTAGCAATCTTTTTTACTTGGTCCACTGAACCCTGTTTTTCTATAACATCTATTAATTCATTACTATTTAAATTAGAATAAAATTGCTTACTGTTATAAAGCATTCTGTCTATATATTGCGTTTTTAGTCGAGAACTTTTTTCTTTTGCTACCTCATATCCTTTCATATCTCCAAATGGCTTTTTTTCAAAATCATCTAGCGTAGCCTTCCACTCGTTAAGAAATCCTTTGGTAATGGCTCCTTCCTTCAAATTAAAAACTATTTTTTCCTTTGCATGCGTTAGTCTGTCTATTCTCTCATTCCATGTTTTAATTGCTTTACGATTTTTTATACGATCTTTTATGCGATTTTTTATTTTGTCTAATTCAGCTCGGGTTTCTCTTATCTTTGCGTCCACATTGTTTAGTTTCTTCGAATCATGAGTCTCCAACTCTTCTACTGCACGAAGCTGAGACTCTAAAACAGCCCTATTAACATTAGTACCTTTACTAATAATTCTCAGTTTGTTTATTTCTTTTTCGAGTAGATATTTTTCAGAACCCACAGCTTCATTTACCAAATCTTTCTGGAATGATGCGAGATTCTTTTTGTTTTCGCGTAAATTTATACCCTCCTCTATTAAACCAATTGCAGCACCACCCGGACCTAAAACTGCTGTTTTTCCACTTATTTCTTCACATGTTGCACAAATAGAACTTGCTTCTGTTTGAGATTGAGAATCTTTGGTATTAGTGGTAGCACTTGGAGCCACTTGAACACCTTTGGTAGATTTTGGAAGCTTTATTCCTTCGTCCTCTAAGATTTTTTTAACTGTTCTTTCTCCATGACCACCAAATGCATGATCTAAAAAACCAACTACCGTACCAAAAATACAACCTATTCCAGCCGATTTAAATATCGCACTCCCAGCCACTCCTACTAATACACTAGTTTTTTTTGCCTTAGCTCCTCTAAGATTAAATTTTGAAGCTGTTTTTTGAAACGCCTTTCTCTCTTTCACACTGCATGCATTTTTATTATTAATAGAAACATTTTTATTAAACCGTGCCGTCTTTACAAAAGAAGGTGAAAGCTGAGAGTCTTTTCTCACATCTACCTGACAAAAGCTACCATCTGATCTTTGTTTAAAAGCTACCACCGCACGCATCTTGTTTAAATTTAAATTATGAGGCAAACTCCAAGGTTTTGGATGAGGTTTTGCTAAAGCTAATAGCTGAATTGCTAAACTTAAAGCCACTAAATATTTAAATGTTCTCATTTTCTAAACCTCCTGAACAAAAAAATTTAAATCACTCTTTTAATCTGATTTTCAATAACTCTTATAACTAGATTATCGGATCATGAGGGTCAAAAATCATTTTTTTTTTTTTGTATTATAACTACCTAAAATCATTGAAGTTTTTTTTAACCAAAAGTCCAGGTTGGGTTGTTTGTTTATTGCTTGCTTGCTCATTTACAAAAAACACATCTCTTACGAGCAAACAACTCACTTAAAAACAAATGCACTCTAACTAAAAGTCTTGGTTTTAATTTTAAGTTATCTTTAAAAAAGATCTTTAAAATTGTTATGTAAAAATTAAAACTTTTGTCTAAAAAACAATCAATTTTATCTAAAAAGTGGACAACTCAACAAATTTTAATCAATTTCACTGTCTCATTTTGAGACTATACAATAAAATTCTTAAAAATTAAGATAATAAAATGCTTCTCCTACTAATTATCCTATATAATTTTCTTAGATTAAGAATTAAAATAAATGAGGTATAAATTTTGGATAAAATGGGTAAAAAAATATGAAAGATAAAAAGAGCCAGAATAACAAAACTCATTGGAAAAAAGAATTATCGGTTAACAATTTCTTTCAAAAAAAGGGATCTGCAGCCGTTTTACTTTCTTTGATTGTGTCGGGTTCAGTAGCAGCTACTATTTTTGTTAGTCAAAGCACTATGATGCAATTTTTATCTGCACGCTCTCAAACACAAGATAACTGGCAAACTATTTCCACTGCTCAATATGGATTACACTTAGGATCTTATCTCGTCTCTAATAATTTAATTTTGTGTCGTGAAGGAGGTTGGAGTGGAATTCAATCTCGTTGTCAGTGGACTTTTAACTCTAAGTCTCAAACCGCCAGTCATTTCAAATTATCCAAAAAAAAATATGTAACAATCCCTGGCAAAAATCGACAAGCTCTTCAATACACTGGAAAGCATACAATAGAAGGTAAAGAATACAAATATTCTATCAGTTTTGATTTACTCCCGTGGAAAGATTCTCAAATTCAGGGTCTAGTGGGGAACATTCCAGAATCTTTTTGCCGAAATGCAAACACATTACAAATTATTAACGGAAAATGTAACCCTAAAACCAAACACTTAAAATGTAAAACAAACGATGGAATAACTGATATTGCAAATAGTTATTGCGAATATATCTCTAGTATGGATCAAGATGTTATGATTGTATTAATGACTGCCACTGTTTCTTCTAAAGATCATAGCACAGTTAAACATGCTGCTATTCGCCGACCACTAGCTCAAATCAGTATTGCAGTCACAGACCCTGCTCGTTGTGAGCTTTCTTGTGCTTCTGGTTACACCCTCTTATTCCCCGAATGTAGAGGCAATATGGGTTTTCCCAATTTGGCACAAAAGGGAAATAGTAAAATGACTATTCAAGTAACTAACAAAGGACCCGGAACAATCTACGCCCTGCAACTCAACAGAAAAGACACTCGAGTTGATGTGGACTGCACAAAAAACGATGCTCCTTCTCCATGTCCTCCTTATGCACGAGTTGTTACAACTGAACTTCTCCAACAATCTAACAAAGAAGCCCTCCTACCTAATGAATATATTATTTTTGAAGATTTAGTGGATTGCTCTCAACAAAATATTTACAACATTCAAACAAGTGTTGTGCAAAGAGTGGGACGAAGGTGGGGAACGACAACATCTACACAAACCACCAGACAAGCTATTAATCCTCATGGTCAAGATTTTCTACAAGTTAAATACAGTTTATTTGCCAATCAATCTTTGTCCAACTCTCCAGGAGTTTGCATGGATTCATCGGATCCTACAATACCTGCCAGTCAGCAGTTAATCCGAAATGCCAATTGCCCTGCTAACTATATGAGTGGCAATGGGAAAGCTTGTCGTTCAGGATCCCGAACAGGAGTGTGTCGATATTCTCATATCGAACCAAGAAGAATATTTGCACCTGACACTGCTGAAATTTCTGGAACAAGTAAAAAATTTAAAACCATCACTAACCAAGTTATTACCGTGATCCAATACATTGTCCCTCATTAAAAAAGGAGTAAGAAATAACCAAAATAAAATGAAAAAACCAATCTTTCAGTTTTTACATTCGCAATTACATTCTCAAAAAGGTTCTATGTTAGGTCCTTTGGTAGCTGTTTCAGTTATGGGAATCAGCACAGCTGGTTTGCTTTACTACACTGTTGGTTTTGAAAAAAGTGTAAAAGGCAATATAGAGAGTAGAGAAAACGAAGTTCTCACCACTCAAATTGCACTCAACAATATAAAATCCTTAATGATCGCAAAAAATATTAACCAAGATGGAAATACTGTCTCCAGAAATACTTATGGAATATGTTCTCTATTAAAAAAACCTCAAATTGTTTTAGGTACAGAGCAGTTGTATTTTGATTTTAGACACATTCGCACAAAAGCAGATAGTTGGGGTAAAAAAAGATGGCAAGTGTTTTTCCCAACAACTGAATGGACTGTTTTAAATAACTCTTCACCTTGTAAAAGGATTGATCCAAAATTCTCTGCCAGCTCTTTCAACCGTTGTATTGAATACAAAAAAGCTAATCAAGATGCTTCCACTCGAACTTTTGTAATTGCAGAAATTCATCCTTTAAAATTCCCAACAGGTAAGGCTATTAATCTTTCTACACCGGCAATTGACCCTAAAACAGTTATGTTTTCTTTAACAGCTAGAGTAGGGACTTATCATCATCTAAATAAAAAAAAAGTGAGTGGTTCTAACTCACAAGAAATCACTTATTTCCATAGAGCAACTGATCTGATATCGGCTAGTTCTGTGGGAGAATGTCATGTTCAAACTCAATCGGGTGAGTGGACGACTGCACAATTCTCAGGTACTGGTGCGGGAACAAACTTAAATCGATTAGTCATTAACGACTCCCTTTACTTAAATCAAAAACAATGTGACCAAATACAAATAGCAGAAATTAGTCGCAATATTGTTCAATCGGGAGTGGCTGATACAAATTCTTTAAGATCTATTAATACTTTAAATGCTCGTCTCAGTTGCACGACTAATCGTTTTCGCTGTAAGACAAGTAGTGGTGGTGCTCCTTCTTTTACCAACGACCAAATTGACCCCTTTCGTTTTACTTTTTCTGTTATTAAAAAAAGAACCAAACCCATTTCTGTTAAAAATATAAACATTACTTTTAAAAAGAAAAACTCTGCCACCGAATGGGACGGAACAAATAACCGACGATTAGACCGTGTATCATCTATTGGACTATACGGAAGCACTAACTCTGCACCCTTATTATATGCCAATACAAACACTGACCAAAAATATGCTTTAAATACGGGTTCATTCACAACCAACATTGATAGTTCTGCAATGGATGGTTATTGCCGATCAATATGCCAACACAATGTTAAAGTTTATCCAGTGATTGATATCGACACACCAGAAGACAAAACGGGAACTTGTTTTAAAAAAGATTTTAGTCAATCATCAGACGAAAGCTATAGAGTACAATGCTCTGCCTGTTACATGAAAGCTTGCCACCGGATAGGGCTTGGAACTTTTGGTCCTTTACACCAAAATTCTTTTCCCGTGGCACAATTAAGTAAAATCCCCTTTAAACAACAAATTATCCAAGGGCTTCCCAATGAGCCTTTAGATGCACAAATTCCAGAATGTTATATTCAAAACACCTCTTATTCTACCACTAGCTCTAATCGGTTTCCTAAAAAAGTGGAAGAAAAAACCACTGGAAAACCTTTAAATGCTTTAAAACCCAATGAACAAACAAAAACTTGTTTAGCAGTTAAAGTGAGTAAAAAAGATGATTTTAAAAATCTTTACAATCTTAATAATAAGGGATCTTATTCCCGAATTAAATGCGAAAAAAAACGACCAGTACTTTGTTTTATGGGTGGGCATTATTTACCAGCAATGAGTATTAACAACAGTGGTTCACCTCAGTTAAAAACCACTCCCTTTAATTTAGCTCAACAAGCATGTTACGAAATGGGAAGAGAAATTGGCAATTTAAGAAACTTAGGATCTTTATTTTATCGTGCCTATCAACCCATATATAATGGAAACATTATAAATGCTATAGAAACTACTATGAAACAACTGCCTACTTCGGGCAAGGGGTCATCTAACTTTTCTTTAAATAAAAACCAAAAAATTCGTTATAATTTTATCAATAATGCTTTGAGGGGAATGTTTTTAGCTCCTGTTAATAGAAGCTATAATTTTATCCCCAACGGAAAAATCACAGAACTCATTAATAAAGTGTTGAACAAAGGTAAAATGTGGACTGCCTTCGAGTTGGACGGAGGTGGAATACCTGTTGCATCAGTCCCTTGGGCAGTTGTTGCAAAAGATGATCCGTTTGCGGTGTTTTTTCATAAAAACTCTGCTTTAAGTAATCGACCAGTTCTTTTAAAAGATACTCATACTATAGGGTCTAACACTGGGCAATTTTTTGCTCTCACCTACAACATTCGGTGGAAGGGGTTGGTGCCAATGAACACCAATACAAAAGCAAAATTTGTCTGTCTGAATACAACAAACTCCAAGTATTTTATTACCTCTCGATCGGAAAAACTAATTAAAGCTAATACAATATGCAAAAAAGAAAATGGAGTTTTTGTTCCACCAGAAACTACAGAAGATTGGATTCGTTTAATGCTCGAGTTAAATAACAACGATAATCAATATGCTTTTCCCGATCCTTTCCCAAGTAGTTCAGAAGAGGGAAACCAGCGAGCATTTTCTCAAACACCAGATGTAATGATCTCTAAACAAGTAGAAACCCCTTTTGCTTATGTGGCACTCAAAGCTACATCTAATCAAGGGAACTCTGTCACTTCTCCACTGGCTCGTGATTTAAGATTTTATGTTCCCGATTCTAAATTGCCAAAATCTTCTGTTTTTAATACCTATCTTTCTCAATTTAATAAAACGGGAATCAATGGTAAGGGTGTGCCAAAAAATATCTGCCCCGCTTGGAAGAAGAATTACCGGTTTTTATCTTTATGTGTAAACCCCAAAACTTTTTTACCAACACAATTAGTAAAAGAAAATTATTCTTGCTCAAACGCAGTAAAAGTCACTCATCCCCATGCAAAAAACAAAAGGTGGAGACTAAATAGCTATCGATATATGGCAAAACTTTACCAATTATTAAAAGCAGAAGAAAAAAAGGCTAAACAAGCTAACAAAAAAATATTGGTTATTATGAACAGTAGAGTCGAGGATAACAGTTCTTGTATAGAAGAAGGTCAATGCAGAAAAGGATACTATCTATTTGGCAACCAGTGCTGTCCGCCTGATGATGGTTATGGGGGATATGTTGGTTTTTGCTATGATGTACGTTGCGAATCCAATCAATACAGGTATAACACAGCAACTGGAGAATGTAAGAAAAGATGTCCTGTAGTAGGGCAAATTTGGAACGATTATGGTTGTGTTGATCCTTAATCAGGGTGACGAGTATTAAACAAATTTATACTGGAAATTGAGTTATTTGATGGTTGAGTAGTCGCTCGATCCAAATTCGCTCACAAGTTAGATTAAAACCAATATTTTCTGCTCCTTTTAAAACACAATCAAAATACCGTCTGACATCTTCTATCTCTTGAGGGGAGCTTATGGTGTGTTCACCAATAGAGTTTTCTAAAATTTCGATAAAACTGAGCAAGTCAGGAGTGGTTACCACTTTTGGCAAACGGCTTTCATCTTGTTTACAACTGATGATAGGTTTAAAACCAATCAAATCATCTGTTAATAAAAATTTTTTATTATTTTTAAAATTAACTTGAAGAAAAGGTTTTTTCTGAACATCTACACGATATAAAACTTTTTCTATATCACTTGTTTTAAATGTTAAACATTTCCCATCTGCTCTTTGGCAAATAGTCAGTTCTTCGGATTCACTTTCTAAAAAACTAAGACCTCGACATTGAGATATAAAATCCACAACGGATTGAACAGGTAATGCACATCCACGAGGTTTTATTTTTAGTTCTGATGTCTTCATCTTCAGTTATTCCTCCCAATCTGTATTATCCTTATATTTGTTATTCACAAAAGTGTCATAATCACTCTATCGTCTATAGAAACCAATAGCTTAAATAAAATATTATTATTGAATAAATTGACTGGTGGTATAAAACACCAGAGCTTTTCGGAAATTAGCTCTAGTCACCCCTTGATTGGTAATAAAAGACCCTTCTAACAACAGTTGCACTCGATAAGAAGGGAGCCTATTAATGACATACTCATCGTTTTGATTGAGTGGAGGTGGTTGATTATTAGCCTGCGTGTCGCCTGTTTGTGTGCCACCGCCTGCTTGTTGAGATTGTGGATTAGCCCCTCGACCAGTCCCCTGTTGACTGGCTAAAGCACCGGCACCAGCACCGGCACCGGCACCCGCATTATTTACAGAATCCGAAACTGGCGGTCCAGTTGGGACTGGCACGCCACTGACATAGAGAATTAAATTATTGACATAGTTTTTTCTATGTGGCTCGTAGCGACGCTTTACTTTAGGGGGAATAGTATAAAGAGGGTCTGTTTCACAATAACCCGAGCCGATTTCAGATTGTCCGGTCAAAACATCTTGCCCCCAATGACCAGAAATATTAAAAACCAGCCGTTCAATCACTAAATACAAATTAGAATTATTTGCAAAATGTAAGCCAAAAGAAAACCAATTATCTGCTACCGTAGTAGTAGTAAAAGTAACTGTTGGAGGATTAGCGTTTGGAGTTGTTCCAGCTGCCGGCTCCTCTCCATCTGCTGATGCACCATCTCCAGTGGCTTGTGTTGTTTTTTCTTGCTCATTTTCCAAACCAGGGACTTCATCAGGTCTTCCTCTACGACAAACAGCTTCTCGACCTTTAAAAAATACTTCTGGAAAGGGACGATCCGTAGGAGCTAATTCCACTAATATCGATTCGGCAGTTGGTTCAGACGAACTACTTCTGGAAGTATTGGACTGGATGCCACAACCGCTCATCCACGGTAATAAACAAAACCCTGTAAATAATAAAGCAGTTTTTAATACCTTATACTTGTTTATTTTTTGAGTTGGCATGAGTTTAATCATAGAAGAGCAAACATTTTTGTCAATGTGTTTAAAAGTGTGCAAACTATTTATTTTTGAGAAATGGTGGAGGCGACGAGAGTTGAACTCGTGTCCGCGATCTCTCCACATTCAGACGACTACATGCTTAGTTGGTGCAAAAAATCCACAACTCAACCACACCAACTTGGATCAGCTGTGTTCTTATCAGTTAATTTAAATCTCTAAAACCCTGTTAAGCCAGTTAAAGAGACCGAGACGACTAAAGTCGACGCCTTCCACACTCCATCGTCAAAAGTGCAGTCAACGGCCACTTATTAAACTAAGCAGCAAAAGCAACTTGAGAGTTGCCAATTAGTTTTAATGCACATTTTTTAAGAGGTCCTCATGCGCCTCTGCATGCTCCTGAAGCTTCATAAACCACGTCAAAGCCAGTTCGCCCCCAAAATACACATTCGCATTTTACCATAAAAATCCAATAAATTTGGCTAAAAACCTCTTTTTTTCTAGTTTGTCCTATTTTTTCCGAAAATATTTTTCTTAAAACTGGAGTAAAACCTTCTCCCACACAATTAAATCAGCCTTTTAAAAACTTTCGCCTTTCAAACGATTCAAATTAACTTTCTATAAAACCGATAAGTATGACATTATGAAAGCTAACCCACCGTTTCGTCTATTATTTTTAATTGGTCACATAGGAAATCTCTGTCTAATTATGGGTTTACTTAACTCTTGTGGTTCGGTGTCTCAAGCACCTCCTCTTGTACAAAGTCGCCCTGCAGCTCCTATTCCTTCAGCTACTACTCAACAACCGGTTAATTCTGGTCAACTAGTATGGTCTGGTGAGTTAAATATTGTCGATGCTGGTCGATATAGAGGAATTTTATTCCGCCACAATATATGTAACCAGTATAATATATTGAACCTTGGAACTGCCAATTGCAAAGCTTGGGACGAGGACGCTCAAATCACTTTGAGTTTTCAAAAAAAACAACCCCCTTCCACTGCAACTTTAACTATCCAACCCGTGGTTAGGCACTGGTCTATTGGCGGAGGAATACAAGGTCAAAGAAGTTTTGTGCAATTAGTGCTTCAAGGCACAGCTCAAGCCATCAACGATTTTGAGGGGTTTCAGATCAAATTGAAGAGGAGTGGATTTGGTATTAGTTCTCCCATAACGGCTAAAAGTCGGAGTCAATCCCCTTATACAGATAGCCGAAATATCGATTTAGAGTTATTCGACGGAAGTTCTGCCAGATCTAATATGCGATTTGCCACAGCTGATTTAGAAAATACCAGCCTAAATGACGGCTACGAGAACGCAAAACGAGCTCGTTAAACACAGTTGAAACTCCCTTCAAATTGTGGGACATTAAAAGCACTTTGAAAACACTTAAATGGAATATTTTATTAAAGAGCTTCTCAACTACCAGCTATGCTGTGCCAGCTGTGCTGAGCAAATAGCTAATTAAAGATAATCACTATGTTATTTCATTTTCTAAAAGCTGGTTTTTTGATATTGATTCTTAATTCCTGTACACTGCTCCGATGGGTTGCATTACAGAAACAATCTTCTGCTAAGGGAGTGAGTTTTAAACCTCCCTCTGCCCCCTATCAAAAAATAAAAAAAAAAGATTGGGATGCTTTCTGGATCAATCCTAAAAATCAAGCCCAGCTGGGTTTTTTTTCTAATTGTTCTCAATCCATTGGATTTGCTTCTTTGCCTCAACTACAAAAAGAACTGATAAGCGAATTAGAGAATTTTCGACTCGTATCTCAAACACTAAAAACACATCAAAAACAAGCTGCTCGCCTTTTAAAACTAAAAAAAAGAGGAACTCTTAAAAAAAATATCACCATAGAGTTTTTCTTATTTAAAAAACGAAATTGCTTTTATGTGCTTAATTTATTGACTGCTCAAAAAAATCCTAGTCCAGAAAGCCACTCCGTTTTTCTAAAATTTATTAAGGAGTTTCGCATACCATGAGGGGATTTAGCTGGTTATCGCAAACTTTCCAATTTTTTGGTGGGATCGCTCTACTTCTACGCAACATTTTTGTGGAAATTAAAACTCAACCTTTTTATTGGAACTTATTAGTGCGTCAAATTTATGAAATGGGATGGAAATCTATTCCAATTGTACTGGTTACAGCTGCATCGTCTGGTATGGTGCTTTCTTTACAGTTTGGACTCGCTTTAGAAAAATATGGCATGAAAATGTATATCCCCAAACTTTTATCTTTGGCGATATTTAGAGAATTAGGACCTGTTTTTACCAGCTTAATTCTGGCCGGAAGATTAGGAGCTGGAATTGCAGCAGAAATTGGAGCCATGAAGGTCACCCAACAAATAGATGCTTTAGTGGCTATGGGAGTTTCGCCCATTAAGAGAATTGTGATCCCTTGTTTTCTCGGAGGGATTATTACCATTCCTTTACTTTGTGTGTTGTCTTGTGTGGTATCTGTAATATGTGGTTCGATTGTCGGTTATACCCAGCTGAATTTAGATTATTGGTATTTTTTATATAAAGTATTAGTCACAACAGAAATTTATGAATTTTTTTCTGGCTACATTAAAACTTATTTTTTCGCCACTTTTATTACTTTAACAGCTTGTTATTTTGGATTACAGGTAAAAAAAGGCACCAACGAAGTCGGAAATGCAACGACCAAGTCGGTGGTTATTTCTTCTTTGTTAATTTTGTCAGGAGACTATTTAATTACAAAATTATATTGGATGATTATCGAATGATCCCTTTAATCGAAATTAGAAATCTCTATATTGCTTTTGGAACAAAAAAAGTTTTGAAAGGTATTAGTTTTGACCTCAATGAGGGAGAATGCTTGGGTTTAATAGGAGGCTCTGGGGAAGGTAAGTCAACTCTTCTTCGCTCCATCATCGGCTTAGAAAGACCCAGTAGCGGAAAAATACGAGTAGAAGGTGAAGATATTCTCCGATTGACAGAAAAACAATTTATTCCCATTCGAAAAAAAATTGCTTATATCTTTCAAGGAGGTGCTTTATTCGACTCCATGACTATTTACGATAACTTAGCTTTTCCCTTGCGTGAACACACCAATTGGACTGAGCAAAAAATTCGAAAATCCGTTGTGCAAGAATTAAAAGAGTTTGAACTGCAAGGTTGTGAAAATCTATATCCAACGGAATTATCGGGCGGAATGCAAAAAAGAACTGGCATTGCTCGTGCCACCATTATGCGACCCAAAATGGTTCTATTTGATGAGCCCACAACTGGTCTGGATCCTTATAAAAAACGCAATATGGAAAGAACAATCATTAAATTGCAAAAAAGAGGAACAACCTCTATGATTGTCACACACGATATGGCTACAACATTAAAAATTTGCGATCGCATAGCTCTTCTACGACAAGGAGAAATACAGGCTATAGATACTCCTCAAAATTTTAAAAAAAGCTATAACAATTTACTCAACAACTTTATCCAAGGCATAAAAGATTAACTAATCGGGAGGCAAATTATGAGAAAAACCAAAAAAGAAATTAAAATTAAAGTAGGAGCTTTTATTTTTATTGGTCTATTGTGTTTATTTGGCAGTATATTCTTCCTCGGTAAAAACCAAACTTTTTTTAACTGGACGTCTTTATATAAAATTAACTTTCAGAAAGTGGATGGCTTGTTTGTAGGAAGTGTTGTAGGGATCAATGGTATTTCAGCCGGCAATGTAGTTTCTATTAATTTTATAAAAGAAACAAACAATGTAGAAGTCACTGTTGCCATTTTACAAAAATTTGCTTCTTTAATTACAACTCAATCAATAGCTGTTTTGTTAAATAAAGGTCTACTGGGTGATAAATATATTTCTATTAGCACTCAAAACAGTGGGATGGTTATTCCAAAAGAGGGTGTTATTCCTTCTCATAACAACGAAAATTTACTAAATCTTTTAAGCAAAACAGATGAAATGCAAAAGATATCCGAAATATTGAGTGAA
>CBDBDJ010000001.1:0-12773 GCA_965203785.1 Bdellovibrionales bacterium
CAGAACTCTTCAGGCTTTTGCATGTTACCAAATAAATGCATGTAAGAAGTAGAATGTAAGAAAAACAGACAAAAATGGCGGAATTTTCACTTTTCTACGGACTACGTTGCGGGTTGCACATTTTAGTGGCGGAGTGTTATTGTGTAGTGCCCCCTTAGAACACTGGCGAAATTTTGAAAGTCTTCATTTTTTGATTTGTTGCAAAACTAGATTCAATTTGTAGTTAAAAGCTGAAAATTTCATCACTCTGTGACTTTCCGTTCCCGAGATATGCAATTTTAAAGATTCGCAAGAAATCCCTAAACGACCCGAATTCTGACCCTTTCTAATTCCACAGCTCTGCTTGCAAATTGAAGATAACAGAGATGTGTTTTGGGACACAGTACCTTCCCATTCATTTAACAGATTCAAACGAGAAGAAAAAAGATACTAATTAAATGCAAACATTTCTTAATCTTCTTTCACCCCCATCTGACTCGAAGAAACGTTAATTTCAGGAATTCTTTCGCAGAAATACGGGATTATAATAGCTCACTTCATTTTCATCATGCTTAGTCCCATGTGCGGCAAAAACGCGCTTCAAAATGTGATTTTGAATATTTGGGATTCCGATCGATTATAGCTTTGGAATTCCATAAACAAGACAATATATCATGCCAAATTCTTCAGAAAGGTTGTTATAGACCTTCAGAAATACATTTGCTATGAAGTAAGATAACTTTAGTTAAAGCGTACAGGTCTACATTTTAGTAGGCCTAGCAACTTGCTTCCAAACGCGCTCCCGTGGCAACCGTGTCATCAAGCGATTTTATGAGGTCCAACTGCTCTGAAGATGACAGAAACAGGGCCTATATCTTTGGTAGATGATTGGAGTAACAGAGCTTAACAGATGAGTTTACACTATTATAAACTTCTGCTGCTATCTACTAAAGGTAGCAGCATAAATGGTTATAATGATTATTTCAAAAATGCGCAAGTCGCGCAAATCTACTATGCTATCTACTGAAGATAGCAGAAGTAAATGGTATACAGAGCATGAGTTTTGCATCAAAATTGTGCATCACCCCCCCAAAAAAAACCGCATACCCCCACCCCCCCCCCCCACACTCACACACCAACAGACAAAAGGTGTTATCTACTGAAGATAGTTACGGGTATAGTTTGATTGAAACATTATATAGGTCTTTAGGTGAATCGACTATGAACGTGACGATTATGATAAATGAGCATAAAGATTTTGTTTTGGGTCTACGATAAATACACATATACAACTTACACGAAAGTAAAATTATTAGGCTAAGGTTTAGGGTCAGAGTGTGGGTTTTGGGTAGGGTTAGGCTTTAGAGCCTAGGGTTAGAGTAGGCCATTAGGGTTAGGGTTCAAAATTAGGGTTAGAGTTCAGGGTTAGGGTTAGAGTTCAGGATTGGGGTTAGAGTTCAGGATTAGGGTTAGTGTTTAGGGTTAGGGTTAGGGTTCGTTTAACGTTTAGGGTTAGGGATTAGGGTAAAAGTTAAATTTTATAACCCGGACCGTTCACGCCCCCCCCCCACCCAGGCCATACCCCATCCACTAGTACTACTCCTATTAATGAAATGTTAGACAGTTGCAATCACAAAACACATAATGCATCCCAGTTAATTTCATATACAGCTTTAGATTTAGTATTTTACAGCGTCTTTGTTACCCACTTTAACTAGGCCGATATTTTGCAAAGTAGGCCTATTATCATGATTATAATAAATTTGAAATATCGGAAAATCAACCTTTAAAATTAATTCACTGGACAAAGAAGCGTTTACAATTTGATTTTTAAAATTTACGCCTATTTGAAATTGGTAGAAAGTGTCCGAAATAAGAAAAAATCATTTTTACGAAATATGTCTATTTTAACATGAAACAAACAACAATCAAAACACGATAACACATTTAGATTTATTCAAAATTTGCGATTACGGATTTTACGCCTGAGACTAAGTCGCACGCTGGCTTTCGATGATCTAGCCTGCATGCGTGTTCAATTTGTACGCAGAAAAAAAGCGACGGGAACCAAATATTGTCTCTTATAAGGGGGCACAACACAATTGATTTCGCCATAGCGATATATGGTAAAATGCCTTCGCAAAAACGGCTCTAGTAGCTTTCCTGCAATAGTAATGGCCACACAAGTGGTATCATTTTAAAGAAGAGACTTTTAGCTTTCATATATCTGTCTTTGCACATATATCGACAATGTCAGTTTTTTGCAAATTTGGCGTCTTCACCCAAGCCTGTGATTATTAGCGCCCTCCTAATTAGAAATCGGGTTTTTGGACCGATGCACATTTTGCTAGATTAATTCGCCGAGAAGCGGTTTAACTCATTTTTTGGCGATGTTTTGTTGTCAGAACTCTTCAGGCTTTTGCATGTTACCAAATAAATGCATGTAAGAAGTAGAATGTAAGAAAAACAGACAAAAATGGCGGAATTTTCACTTTTCTACGGACTACGTTGCGGGTTGCACATTTTAGTGGCGGAGTGTTATTGTGTAGTGCCCCCTTAGAACACTGGCGAAATTTTGAAAGTCTTCATTTTTTGATTTGTTGCAAAACTAGATTCAATTTGTAGTTAAAAGCTGAAAATTTCATCACTCTGTGACTTTCCGTTCCCGAGATATGCAATTTTAAAGATTCGCAAGAAATCCCTAAACGACCCGAATTCTGACCCTTTCTAATTCCACAGCTCTGCTTGCAAATTGAAGATAACAGAGATGTGTTTTGGGACACAGTACCTTCCCATTCATTTAACAGATTCAAACGAGAAGAAAAAAGATACTAATTAAATGCAAACATTTCTTAATCTTCTTTCACCCCCATCTGACTCGAAGAAACGTTAATTTCAGGAATTCTTTCGCAGAAATACGGGATTATAATAGCTCACTTCATTTTCATCATGCTTAGTCCCATGTGCGGCAAAAACGCGCTTCAAAATGTGATTTTGAATATTTGGGATTCCGATCGATTATAGCTTTGGAATTCCATAAACAAGACAATATATCATGCCAAATTCTTCAGAAAGGTTGTTATAGACCTTCAGAAATACATTTGCTATGAAGTAAGATAACTTTAGTTAAAGCGTACAGGTCTACATTTTAGTAGGCCTAGCAACTTGCTTCCAAACGCGCTCCCGTGGCAACCGTGTCATCAAGCGATTTTATGAGGTCCAACTGCTCTGAAGATGACAGAAACAGGGCCTATATCTTTGGTAGATGATTGGAGTAACAGAGCTTAACAGATGAGTTTACACTATTATAAACTTCTGCTGCTATCTACTAAAGGTAGCAGCATAAATGGTTATAATGATTATTTCAAAAATGCGCAAGTCGCGCAAATCTACTATGCTATCTACTGAAGATAGCAGAAGTAAATGGTATACAGAGCATGAGTTTTGCATCAAAATTGTGCATCACCCCCCCAAAAAAACCGCATACCCCCCCCCCCCCACACTCACACACCAACAGACAAAAGGTGTTATCTACTGAAGATAGTTACGGGTATAGTTTGATTGAAACATTATATAGGTCTTTAGGTGAATCGACTATGAACGTGACGATTATGATAAATGAGCATAAAGATTTTGTTTTGGGTCTACGATAAATACACATATACAACTTACACGAAAGTAAAATTATTAGGCTAAGGTTTAGGGTCAGAGTGTGGGTTTTGGGTAGGGTTAGGCTTTAGAGCCTAGGGTTAGAGTAGGCCATTAGGGTTAGGGTTCAAAATTAGGGTTAGAGTTCAGGGTTAGGGTTAGAGTTCAGGATTGGGGTTAGAGTTCAGGATTAGGGTTAGTGTTTAGGGTTAGGGTTAGGGTTAACGTTTAGGGTTAGGGATTAGGGTAAAAGTTAAATTTTATAACCCGGACCGTTCACGCCCCCCCCCCACCCAGGCCATACCCCATCCACTAGTACTACTCCTATTAATGAAATGTTAGACAGTTGCAATCACAAAACACATAATGCATCCCAGTTAATTTCATATACAGCTTTAGATTTAGTATTTTACAGCGTCTTTGTTACCCACTTTAACTAGGCCGATATTTTGCAAAGTAGGCCTATTATCATGATTATAATAAATTTGAAATATCGGAAAATCAACCTTTAAAATTAATTCACTGGACAAAGAAGCGTTTACAATTTGATTTTTAAAATTTACGCCTATTTGAAATTGGTAGAAAGTGTCCGAAATAAGAAAAAATCATTTTTACGAAATATGTCTATTTTAACATGAAACAAACAACAATCAAAACACGATAACACATTTAGATTTATTCAAAATTTGCGATTACGGATTTTACGCCTGAGACTAAGTCGCACGCTGGCTTTCGATGATCTAGCCTGCATGCGTGTTCAATTTGTACGCAGAAAAAAAGCGACGGGAACCAAATATTGTCTCTTATAAGGGGGCACAACACAATTGATTTCGCCATAGCGATATATGGTAAAATGCCTTCGCAAAAACGGCTCTAGTAGCTTTCCTGCAATAGTAATGGCCACACAAGTGGTATCATTTTAAAGAAGAGACTTTTAGCTTTCATATATCTGTCTTTGCACATATATCGACAATGTCAGTTTTTTGCAAATTTGGCGTCTTCACCCAAGCCTGTGATTATTAGCGCCCTCCTAATTAGAAATCGGGTTTTTGGACCGATGCACATTTTGCTAGATTAATTCGCCGAGAAGCGGTTTAACTCATTTTTTGGCGATGTTTTGTTGTCAGAACTCTTCAGGCTTTTGCATGTTACCAAATAAATGCATGTAAGAAGTAGAATGTAAGAAAAACAGACAAAAATGGCGGAATTTTCACTTTTCTACGGACTACGTTGCGGGTTGCACATTTTAGTGGCGGAGTGTTATTGTGTAGTGCCCCCTTAGAACACTGGCGAAATTTTGAAAGTCTTCATTTTTTGATTTGTTGCAAAACTAGATTCAATTTGTAGTTAAAAGCTGAAAATTTCATCACTCTGTGACTTTCCGTTCCCGAGATATGCAATTTTAAAGATTCGCAAGAAATCCCTAAACGACCCGAATTCTGACCCTTTCTAATTCCACAGCTCTGCTTGCAAATTGAAGATAACAGAGATGTGTTTTGGGACACAGTACCTTCCCATTCATTTAACAGATTCAAACGAGAAGAAAAAAGATACTAATTAAATGCAAACATTTCTTAATCTTCTTTCACCCCCATCTGACTCGAAGAAACGTTAATTTCAGGAATTCTTTCGCAGAAATACGGGATTATAATAGCTCACTTCATTTTCATCATGCTTAGTCCCATGTGCGGCAAAAACGCGCTTCAAAATGTGATTTTGAATATTTGGGATTCCGATCGATTATAGCTTTGGAATTCCATAAACAAGACAATATATCATGCCAAATTCTTCAGAAAGGTTGTTATAGACCTTCAGAAATACATTTGCTATGAAGTAAGATAACTTTAGTTAAAGCGTACAGGTCTACATTTTAGTAGGCCTAGCAACTTGCTTCCAAACGCGCTCCCGTGGCAACCGTGTCATCAAGCGATTTTATGAGGTCCAACTGCTCTGAAGATGACAGAAACAGGGCCTATATCTTTGGTAGATGATTGGAGTAACAGAGCTTAACAGATGAGTTTACACTATTATAAACTTCTGCTCCTATCTACTAAAGGTAGCAGCATAAATGGTTATAATGATTATTTCAAAAATGCGCAAGTCGCGCAAATCTACTATGCTATCTACTGAAGATAGCAGAAGTAAATGGTATACAGAGCATGAGTTTTGCATCAAAATTGTGCATCACCCCCCAAAAAAACCGCATACCCCCCCCCCCACACTCACACACCAACAGACAAAAGGTGTTATCTACTGAAAATAGTTACGGGTATAGTTTGATTGAAACATTATATAGGTCTTTAGGTGAATCGACTATGAACGTGACGATTATGATAAATGAGCATAAAGATTTTGTTTTGGGTCTACGATAAATACACATATACAACTTACACGAAAGTAAAATTATTAGGCTAAGGTTTAGGGTCAGAGTGTGGGTTTTGGGTAGGGTTAGGCTTTAGAGCCTAGAGTTAGAGTAGGCCATTAGGGTTAGGGTTCAAAATTAGGGTTAGAGTTCAGGGTTAGGGTTAGAGTTCAGGATTGGGGTTAGAGTTCAGGATTAGGGTTAGTGTTTAGGGTTAGGGTTAGGGTTAACGTTTAGGGTTAGGGATTAGGGTAAAAGTTAAATTTTATAACCCGGACCGTTCACGCTCCCCCCCCCACCCAGGCCATACCCCATCCACTAGTACTACTCCTATTAATGAAATGTTAGACAGTTGCAATCACAAAACACATAATGCATCCCAGTTAATTTCATATACAGCTTTAGATTTAGTATTTTACAGCGTCTTTGTTACCCACTTTAACTAGGCCGATATTTTGCAAAGTAGGCCTATTATCATGATTATAATAAATTTGAAATATCGGAAAATCAACCTTTAAAATTAATTCACTGGACAAAGAAGCGTTTACAATTTGATTTTTAAAATTTACGCCTATTTGAAATTGGTAGAAAGTGTCCGAAATAAGAAAAAATCATTTTTACGAAATATGTCTATTTTAACATGAAACAAACAACAATCAAAACACGATAACACATTTAGATTTATTCAAAATTTGCGATTACGGATTTTACGCCTGAGACTAAGTCGCACGCTGGCTTTCGATGATCTAGCCTGCATGCGTGTTCAATTTGTACGCAGAAAAAAAGCGACGGGAACCAAATATTGTCTCTTATAAGGGGGCACAACACAATTGATTTCGCCATAGCGATATATGGTAAAATGCCTTCGCAAAAACGGCTCTAGTAGCTTTCCTGCAATAGTAATGGCCACACAAGTGGTATCATTTTAAAGAAGAGACTTTTAGCTTTCATATATCTGTCTTTGCACATATATCGACAATGTCAGTTTTTTGCAAATTTGGCGTCTTCACCCAAGCCTGTGATTATTAGCGCCCTCCTAATTAGAAATCGGGTTTTTGGACCGATGCACATTTTGCTAGATTAATTCGCCGAGAAGCGGTTTAACTCATTTTTTGGCGATGTTTTGTTGTCAGAACTCTTCAGGCTTTTGCATGTTACCAAATAAATGCATGTAAGAAGTAGAATGTAAGAAAAACAGACAAAAATGGCGGAATTTTCACTTTTCTACGGACTACGTTGCGGGTTGCACATTTTAGTGGCGGAGTGTTATTGTGTAGTGCCCCCTTAGAACACTGGCGAAATTTTGAAAGTCTTCATTTTTTGATTTGTTGCAAAACTAGATTCAATTTGTAGTTAAAAGCTGAAAATTTCATCACTCTGTGACTTTCCGTTCCCGAGATATGCAATTTTAAAGATTCGCAAGAAATCCCTAAACGACCCGAATTCTGACCCTTTCTAATTCCACAGCTCTGCTTGCAAATTGAAGATAACAGAGATGTGTTTTGGGACACAGTACCTTCCCATTCATTTAACAGATTCAAACGAGAAGAAAAAAGATACTAATTAAATGCAAACATTTCTTAATCTTCTTTCACCCCCATCTGACTCGAAGAAACGTTAATTTCAGGAATTCTTTCGCAGAAATACGGGATTATAATAGCTCACTTCATTTTCATCATGCTTAGTCCCATGTGCGGCAAAAACGCGCTTCAAAATGTGATTTTGAATATTTGGGATTCCGATCGATTATAGCTTTGGAATTCCATAAACAAGACAATATATCATGCCAAATTCTTCAGAAAGGTTGTTATAGACCTTCAGAAATACATTTGCTATGAAGTAAGATAACTTTAGTTAAAGCGTACAGGTCTACATTTTAGTAGGCCTAGCAACTTGCTTCCAAACGCGCTCCCGTGGCAACCGTGTCATCAAGCGATTTTATGAGGTCCAACTGCTCTGAAGATGACAGAAACAGGGCCTATATCTTTGGTAGATGATTGGAGTAACAGAGCTTAACAGATGAGTTTACACTATTATAAACTTCTGCTCCTATCTACTAAAGGTAGCAGCATAAATGGTTATAATGATTATTTCAAAAATGCGCAAGTCGCGCAAATCTACTATGCTATCTACTGAAGATAGCAGAAGTAAATGGTATACAGAGCATGAGTTTTGCATCAAAATTGTGCATCACCCCCCAAAAAAACCGCATACCCCCCCCCCACACTCACACACCAACAGACAAAAGGTGTTATCTACTGAAAATAGTTACGGGTATAGTTTGATTGAAACATTATATAGGTCTTTAGGTGAATCGACTATGAACGTGACGATTATGATAAATGAGCATAAAGATTTTGTTTTGGGTCTACGATAAATACACATATACAACTTACACGAAAGTAAAATTATTAGGCTAAGGTTTAGGGTCAGAGTGTGGGTTTTGGGTAGGGTTAGGCTTTAGAGCCTAGAGTTAGAGTAGGCCATTAGGGTTAGGGTTCAAAATTAGGGTTAGAGTTCAGGGTTAGGGTTAGAGTTCAGGATTGGGGTTAGAGTTCAGGATTAGGGTTAGTGTTTAGGGTTAGGGTTAGGGTTAACGTTTAGGGTTAGGGATTAGGGTAAAAGTTAAATTTTATAACCCGGACCGTTCACGCTCCCCCCCCCACCCAGGCCATACCCCATCCACTAGTACTACTCCTATTAATGAAATGTTAGACAGTTGCAATCACAAAACACATAATGCATCCCAGTTAATTTCATATACAGCTTTAGATTTAGTATTTTACAGCGTCTTTGTTACCCACTTTAACTAGGCCGATATTTTGCAAAGTAGGCCTATTATCATGATTATAATAAATTTGAAATATCGGAAAATCAACCTTTAAAATTAATTCACTGGACAAAGAAGCGTTTACAATTTGATTTTTAAAATTTACGCCTATTTGAAATTGGTAGAAAGTGTCCGAAATAAGAAAAAATCATTTTTACGAAATATGTCTATTTTAACATGAAACAAACAACAATCAAAACACGATAACACATTTAGATTTATTCAAAATTTGCGATTACGGATTTTACGCCTGAGACTAAGTCGCACGCTGGCTTTCGATGATCTAGCCTGCATGCGTGTTCAATTTGTACGCAGAAAAAAAGCGACGGGAACCAAATATTGTCTCTTATAAGGGGGCACAACACAATTGATTTCGCCATAGCGATATATGGTAAAATGCCTTCGCAAAAACGGCTCTAGTAGCTTTCCTGCAATAGTAATGGCCACACAAGTGGTATCATTTTAAAGAAGAGACTTTTAGCTTTCATATATCTGTCTTTGCACATATATCGACAATGTCAGTTTTTTGCAAATTTGGCGTCTTCACCCAAGCCTGTGATTATTAGCGCCCTCCTAATTAGAAATCGGGTTTTTGGACCGATGCACATTTTGCTAGATTAATTCGCCGAGAAGCGGTTTAACTCATTTTTTGGCGATGTTTTGTTGTCAGAACTCTTCAGGCTTTTGCATGTTACCAAATAAATGCATGTAAGAAGTAGAATGTAAGAAAAACAGACAAAAATGGCGGAATTTTCACTTTTCTACGGACTACGTTGCGGGTTGCACATTTTAGTGGCGGAGTGTTATTGTGTAGTGCCCCCTTAGAACACTGGCGAAATTTTGAAAGTCTTCATTTTTTGATTTGTTGCAAAACTAGATTCAATTTGTAGTTAAAAGCTGAAAATTTCATCACTCTGTGACTTTCCGTTCCCGAGATATGCAATTTTAAAGATTCGCAAGAAATCCCTAAACGACCCGAATTCTGACCCTTTCTAATTCCACAGCTCTGCTTGCAAATTGAAGATAACAGAGATGTGTTTTGGGACACAGTACCTTCCCATTCATTTAACAGATTCAAACGAGAAGAAAAAAGATACTAATTAAATGCAAACATTTCTTAATCTTCTTTCACCCCCATCTGACTCGAAGAAACGTTAATTTCAGGAATTCTTTCGCAGAAATACGGGATTATAATAGCTCACTTCATTTTCATCATGCTTAGTCCCATGTGCGGCAAAAACGCGCTTCAAAATGTGATTTTGAATATTTGGGATTCCGATCGATTATAGCTTTGGAATTCCATAAACAAGACAATATATCATGCCAAATTCTTCAGAAAGGTTGTTATAGACCTTCAGAAATACATTTGCTATGAAGTAAGATAACTTTAGTTAAAGCGTACAGGTCTACATTTTAGTAGGCCTAGCAACTTGCTTCCAAACGCGCTCCCGTGGCAACCGTGTCATCAAGCGATTTTATGAGGTCCAACTGCTCTGAAGATGACAGAAACAGGGCCTATATCTTTGGTAGATGATTGGAGTAACAGAGCTTAACAGATGAGTTTACACTATTATAAACTTCTGCTGCTATCTACTAAAGGTAGCAGCATAAATGGTTATAATGATTATTTCAAAAATGCGCAAGTCGCGCAAATCTACTATGCTATCTACTGAAGATAGCAGAAGTAAATGGTATACAGAGCATGAGTTTTGCATCAAAATTGTGCATCACCCCCCAAAAAAACCGCATACCCCCCCCCCCACACTCACACACCAACAGACAAAAGGTGTTATCTACTGAAAATAGTTACGGGTATAGTTTGATTGAAACATTATATAGGTCTTTAGGTGAATCGACTATGAACGTGACGATTATGATAAATGAGCATAAAGATTTTGTTTTGGGTCTACGATAAATACACATATACAACTTACACGAAAGTAAAATTATTAGGCTAAGGTTTAGGGTCAGAGTGTGGGTTTTGGGTAGGGTTAGGCTTTAGAGCCTAGAGTTAGAGTAGGCCATTAGGGTTAGGGTTCAAAATTAGGGTTAGAGTTCAGGGTTAGGGTTAGAGTTCAGGATTGGGGTTAGAGTTCAGGATTAGGGTTAGTGTTTAGGGTTAGGGTTAGGGTTAACGTTTAGGGTTAGGGATTAGGGTAAAAGTTAAATTTTATAACCCGGACCGTTCACGCCCCCCCCCCCACCCAGGCCATACCCCATCCACTAGTACTACTCCTATTAATGAAATGTTAGACAGTTGCAATCACAAAACACATAATGCATCCCAGTTAATTTCATATACAGCTTTAGATTTAGTATTTTACAGCGTCTTTGTTACCCACTTTAACTAGGCCGATATTTTGCAAAGTAGGCCTATTATCATGATTATAATAAATTTGAAATATCGGAAAATCAACCTTTAAAATTAATTCACTGGACAAAGAAGCGTTTACAATTTGATTTTTAAAATTTACGCCTATTTGAAATTGGTAGAAAGTGTCCGAAATAAGAAAAAATCATTTTTACGAAATATGTCTATTTTAACATGAAACAAACAACAATCAAAACACGATAACACATTTAGATTTATTCAAAATTTGCGATTACGGATTTTACGCCTGAGACTAAGTCGCACGCTGGCTTTCGATGATCTAGCCTGCATGCGTGTTCAATTTGTACGCAGAAAAAAAGCGACGGGAACCAAATATTGTCTCTTATAAGGGGGCACAACACAATTGATTTCGCCATAGCGATATATGGTAAAATGCCTTCGCAAAAACGGCTCTAGTAGCTTTCCTGCAATAGTAATGGCCACACAAGTGGTATCATTTTAAAGAAGAGACTTTTAGCTTTCATATATCTGTCTTTGCACATATATCGACAATGTCAGTTTTTTGCAAATTTGGCGTCTTCACCCAAGCCTGTGATTATTAGCGCCCTCCTAATTAGAAATCGGGTTTTTGGACCGATGCACATTTTGCTAGATTAATTCGCCGAGAAGCGGTTTAACTCATTTTTTGGCGATGTTTTGTTGTCAGAACTCTTCAGGCTTTTGCATGTTACCAAATAAATGCATGTAAGAAGTAGAATGTAAGAAAAACAGACAAAAATGGCGGAATTTTCACTTTTCTACGGACTACGTTGCGGGTTGCACATTTTAGTGGCGGAGTGTTATTGTGTAGTGCCCCCTTAGAACACTGGCGAAATTTTGAAAGTCTTCATTTTTTGATTTGTTGCAAAACTAGATTCAATTTGTAGTTAAAAGCTGAAAATTTCATCACTCTGTGACTTTCCGTTCCCGAGATATGCAATTTTAAAGATTCGCAAGAAATCCCTAAACGACCCGAATTCTGACCCTTTCTAATTCCACAGCTCTGCTTGCAAATTGAAGATAACAGAGATGTGTTTTGGGACACAGTACCTTCCCATTCATTTAACAGATTCAAACGAGAAGAAAAAAGATACTAATTAAATGCAAACATTTCTTAATCTTCTTTCACCCCCATCTGACTCGAAGAAACGTTAATTTCAGGAATTCTTTCGCAGAAATACGGGATTATAATAGCTCACTTCATTTTCATCATGCTTAGTCCCATGTGCGGCAAAAACGCGCTTCAAAATGTGATTTTGAATATTTGGGATTCCGATCGATTATAGCTTTGGAATTCCATAAACAAGACAATATATCATGCCAAATTCTTCAGAAAGGTTGTTATAGACCTTCAGAAATACATTTGCTATGAAGTAAGATAACTTTAGTTAAAGCGTACAGGTCTACATTTTAGTAGGCCTAGCAACTTGCTTCCAAACGCGCTCCCGTGGCAACCGTGTCATCAAGCGATTTTATGAGGTCCAACTGCTCTGAAGATGACAGAAACAGGGCCTATATCTTTGGTAGATGATTGGAGTAACAGAGCTTAACAGATGAGTTTACACTATTATAAACTTCTGCTG
>CBDBDJ010000002.1:0-9900 GCA_965203785.1 Bdellovibrionales bacterium
TGATGTGAAATACATCTGAGTTCTGCAAATCATTTCAAGTCTGATCACAAGTGGCTCTCTGCAACGCTTATAGTGCCTTAAAAACGTCAAAAACTGACAAAAAAGTCACGAAAAAGTGGAAAAAGTGATATTGTCATTTCTCAGAAAAACGCTCCTGTTGCGGAACTAAGCAAGACAGAGAGTTTTCCTTTGACAAGTTTCTCCCAAATGAATTCTAGTTGATGAAAAGTGAGAAAAAATAGATTTCAAAAAACATTTTTGGTGTTATAAGACCGCACAACACTAAATCCCTCCACGATTGATGTAATGGTGGATAGTCCCTCTAAAAAACAAAAGACTGCACGATATTGGTTGCCCTCCTCTGGGAATTAGTTACTAGTGATGGTGGTTATTTATGATAAAATTGAGAGAGTATAGCTTGGTCATTATTCAGATAAAAACAGAAATTTTGAATTCGAATCTGCGTAGAACGTAGGCGCATGAATTCCGGCCCGGGTCGAATATGGTGAAGGGGCGATCATGCGAGGCTGAACAAGCGGTGGCGCTGTTCACTGGCCTGTATCTCAAAAAGTATCCTTGATCGACACCACCAAAGCAAGCTTAAATTAAAGTTTAACCTTTGTTTAAGCAATTTGTGTCATCAAAACTTTCAAAATATTGTCACATGGGGTGTAGAATGGCGATTGCGCAATACAATATTTGCATGTATTCCTATGGAGAGCTTATTTAGTGGTGTACTCCCTTCTAACACACATTAAAAGCAGCAATTTTCATTGTTTAAATGGCTTTCTGAGTCGGAATAAGCATGGGATTTTTTCAAACTCAACAATTTCAACCTCAGACACTTATATGTGACCAATTCCAAATTAGAAATGCACTTTTTATGGCACGATTAGCAAGAGAAAGAGCTAAAAGACAGGGTTCCTCTATTTTTGCCAATTTCATACCATGCTTTAATATAGGCCCAAATTCGTCTAAAAGGCGTCATAAAACGGACATTTTGAAATGAACTTGTAGGAACTAATTATGTCAATTGATAAAATGTGTGCGTGTTATTTGTTAAGCTGTAACTCCTCTATACAATTGATCTTTGTTAATGCTAAAGCCCCTTTCATTGCTGTTTTAAATGAGGTGATTGAGAAAAACACGTTTTTTCTTAATTTTTGCCGAAAAATGCACGAATTAAGTCTTAATATTGCAAATTAAAGCTATGTACGACCCCCTAGAGTTATGAGTAGAAAACAAACACTACTTTTGGCTTATCTAGCCTAATATGAAATGTATTATAGGAAAAAAGTCAGAAAAAAATATACTCAAGCATTGCAGAAATACCAGTTTTCTACCCCTACCCCTTAGGATTTGACGATTCGCGATGCACACAATATAGGCCTTTACCTGATTGACTTTCAAAAATAAGGGGGGGGGGGTAATTAATGGGGAAACTGACGTTATTTCTGCATGATGTTCAGGGCTTTGATGCATTCTTTGATGTGAAATACATCTGAGTTCTGCAAATCATTTCAAGTCTGATCACAAGTGGCTCTCTGCAACGCTTATAGTGCCTTAAAAACGTCAAAAACTGACAAAAAAGTCACGAAAAAGTGGAAAAAGTGATATTGTCATTTCTCAGAAAAACGCTCCTGTTGCGGAACTAAGCAAGACAGAGAGTTTTCCTTTGACAAGTTTCTCCCAAATGAATTCTAGTTGATGAAAAGTGAGAAAAAATAGATTTCAAAAAACATTTTTGGTGTTATAAGACCGCACAACACTAAATCCCTCCACGATTGATGTAATGGTGGATAGTCCCTCTAAAAAACAAAAGACTGCACGATATTGGTTGCCCTCCTCTGGGAATTAGTTACTAGTGATGGTGGTTATTTATGATAAAATTGAGAGAGTATAGCTTGGTCATTATTCAGATAAAAACAGAAATTTTGAATTCGAATCTGCGTAGAACGTAGGCGCATGAATTCCGGCCCGGGTCGAATATGGTGAAGGGGCGATCATGCGAGGCTGAACAAGCGGTGGCGCTGTTCACTGGCCTGTATCTCAAAAAGTATCCTTGATCGACACCACCAAAGCAAGCTTAAATTAAAGTTTAACCTTTGTTTAAGCAATTTGTGTCATCAAAACTTTCAAAATATTGTCACATGGGGTGTAGAATGGCGATTGCGCAATACAATATTTGCATGTATTCCTATGGAGAGCTTATTTAGTGGTGTACTCCCTTCTAACACACATTAAAAGCAGCAATTTTCATTGTTTAAATGGCTTTCTGAGTCGGAATAAGCATGGGATTTTTTCAAACTCAACAATTTCAACCTCAGACACTTATATGTGACCAATTCCAAATTAGAAATGCACTTTTTATGGCACGATTAGCAAGAGAAAGAGCTAAAAGACAGGGTTCCTCTATTTTTGCCAATTTCATACCATGCTTTAATATAGGCCCAAATTCGTCTAAAAGGCGTCATAAAACGGACATTTTGAAATGAACTTGTAGGAACTAATTATGTCAATTGATAAAATGTGTGCGTGTTATTTGTTAAGCTGTAACTCCTCTATACAATTGATCTTTGTTAATGCTAAAGCCCCTTTCATTGCTGTTTTAAATGAGGTGATTGAGAAAAACACGTTTTTTCTTAATTTTTGCCGAAAAATGCACGAATTAAGTCTTAATATTGCAAATTAAAGCTATGTACGACCCCCTAGAGTTATGAGTAGAAAACAAACACTACTTTTGGCTTATCTAGCCTAATATGAAATGTATTATAGGAAAAAAGTCAGAAAAAAATATACTCAAGCATTGCAGAAATACCAGTTTTCTACCCCTACCCCTTAGGATTTGACGATTCGCGATGCACACAATATAGGCCTTTACCTGATTGACTTTCAAAAATAAGGGGGGGGGGGTAATTAATGGGGAAACTGACGTTATTTCTGCATGATGTTCAGGGCTTTGATGCATTCTTTGATGTGAAATACATCTGAGTTCTGCAAATCATTTCAAGTCTGATCACAAGTGGCTCTCTGCAACGCTTATAGTGCCTTAAAAACGTCAAAAACTGACAAAAAAGTCACGAAAAAGTGGAAAAAGTGATATTGTCATTTCTCAGAAAAACGCTCCTGTTGCGGAACTAAGCAAGACAGAGAGTTTTCCTTTGACAAGTTTCTCCCAAATGAATTCTAGTTGATGAAAAGTGAGAAAAAATAGATTTCAAAAAACATTTTTGGTGTTATAAGACCGCACAACACTAAATCCCTCCACGATTGATGTAATGGTGGATAGTCCCTCTAAAAAACAAAAGACTGCACGATATTGGTTGCCCTCCTCTGGGAATTAGTTACTAGTGATGGTGGTTATTTATGATAAAATTGAGAGAGTATAGCTTGGTCATTATTCAGATAAAAACAGAAATTTTGAATTCGAATCTGCGTAGAACGTAGGCGCATGAATTCCGGCCCGGGTCGAATATGGTGAAGGGGCGATCATGCGAGGCTGAACAAGCGGTGGCGCTGTTCACTGGCCTGTATCTCAAAAAGTATCCTTGATCGACACCACCAAAGCAAGCTTAAATTAAAGTTTAACCTTTGTTTAAGCAATTTGTGTCATCAAAACTTTCAAAATATTGTCACATGGGGTGTAGAATGGCGATTGCGCAATACAATATTTGCATGTATTCCTATGGAGAGCTTATTTAGTGGTGTACTCCCTTCTAACACACATTAAAAGCAGCAATTTTCATTGTTTAAATGGCTTTCTGAGTCGGAATAAGCATGGGATTTTTTCAAACTCAACAATTTCAACCTCAGACACTTATATGTGACCAATTCCAAATTAGAAATGCACTTTTTATGGCACGATTAGCAAGAGAAAGAGCTAAAAGACAGGGTTCCTCTATTTTTGCCAATTTCATACCATGCTTTAATATAGGCCCAAATTCGTCTAAAAGGCGTCATAAAACGGACATTTTGAAATGAACTTGTAGGAACTAATTATGTCAATTGATAAAATGTGTGCGTGTTATTTGTTAAGCTGTAACTCCTCTATACAATTGATCTTTGTTAATGCTAAAGCCCCTTTCATTGCTGTTTTAAATGAGGTGATTGAGAAAAACACGTTTTTTCTTAATTTTTGCCGAAAAATGCACGAATTAAGTCTTAATATTGCAAATTAAAGCTATGTACGACCCCCTAGAGTTATGAGTAGAAAACAAACACTACTTTTGGCTTATCTAGCCTAATATGAAATGTATTATAGGAAAAAAGTCAGAAAAAAATATACTCAAGCATTGCAGAAATACCAGTTTTCTACCCCTACCCCTTAGGATTTGACGATTCGCGATGCACACAATATAGGCCTTTACCTGATTGACTTTCAAAAATAAGGGGGGGGGGTAATTAATGGGGAAACTGACGTTATTTCTGCATGATGTTCAGGGCTTTGATGCATTCTTTGATGTGAAATACATCTGAGTTCTGCAAATCATTTCAAGTCTGATCACAAGTGGCTCTCTGCAACGCTTATAGTGCCTTAAAAACGTCAAAAACTGACAAAAAAGTCACGAAAAAGTGGAAAAAGTGATATTGTCATTTCTCAGAAAAACGCTCCTGTTGCGGAACTAAGCAAGACAGAGAGTTTTCCTTTGACAAGTTTCTCCCAAATGAATTCTAGTTGATGAAAAGTGAGAAAAAATAGATTTCAAAAAACATTTTTGGTGTTATAAGACCGCACAACACTAAATCCCTCCACGATTGATGTAATGGTGGATAGTCCCTCTAAAAAACAAAAGACTGCACGATATTGGTTGCCCTCCTCTGGGAATTAGTTACTAGTGATGGTGGTTATTTATGATAAAATTGAGAGAGTATAGCTTGGTCATTATTCAGATAAAAACAGAAATTTTGAATTCGAATCTGCGTAGAACGTAGGCGCATGAATTCCGGCCCGGGTCGAATATGGTGAAGGGGCGATCATGCGAGGCTGAACAAGCGGTGGCGCTGTTCACTGGCCTGTATCTCAAAAAGTATCCTTGATCGACACCACCAAAGCAAGCTTAAATTAAAGTTTAACCTTTGTTTAAGCAATTTGTGTCATCAAAACTTTCAAAATATTGTCACATGGGGTGTAGAATGGCGATTGCGCAATACAATATTTGCATGTATTCCTATGGAGAGCTTATTTAGTGGTGTACTCCCTTCTAACACACATTAAAAGCAGCAATTTTCATTGTTTAAATGGCTTTCTGAGTCGGAATAAGCATGGGATTTTTTCAAACTCAACAATTTCAACCTCAGACACTTATATGTGACCAATTCCAAATTAGAAATGCACTTTTTATGGCACGATTAGCAAGAGAAAGAGCTAAAAGACAGGGTTCCTCTATTTTTGCCAATTTCATACCATGCTTTAATATAGGCCCAAATTCGTCTAAAAGGCGTCATAAAACGGACATTTTGAAATGAACTTGTAGGAACTAATTATGTCAATTGATAAAATGTGTGCGTGTTATTTGTTAAGCTGTAACTCCTCTATACAATTGATCTTTGTTAATGCTAAAGCCCCTTTCATTGCTGTTTTAAATGAGGTGATTGAGAAAAACACGTTTTTTCTTAATTTTTGCCGAAAAATGCACGAATTAAGTCTTAATATTGCAAATTAAAGCTATGTACGACCCCCTAGAGTTATGAGTAGAAAACAAACACTACTTTTGGCTTATCTAGCCTAATATGAAATGTATTATAGGAAAAAAGTCAGAAAAAAATATACTCAAGCATTGCAGAAATACCAGTTTTCTACCCCTACCCCTTAGGATTTGACGATTCGCGATGCACACAATATAGGCCTTTACCTGATTGACTTTCAAAAATAAGGGGGGGGGGGTAATTAATGGGGAAACTGACGTTATTTCTGCATGATGTTCAGGGCTTTGATGCATTCTTTGATGTGAAATACATCTGAGTTCTGCAAATCATTTCAAGTCTGATCACAAGTGGCTCTCTGCAACGCTTATAGTGCCTTAAAAACGTCAAAAACTGACAAAAAAGTCACGAAAAAGTGGAAAAAGTGATATTGTCATTTCTCAGAAAAACGCTCCTGTTGCGGAACTAAGCAAGACAGAGAGTTTTCCTTTGACAAGTTTCTCCCAAATGAATTCTAGTTGATGAAAAGTGAGAAAAAATAGATTTCAAAAAACATTTTTGGTGTTATAAGACCGCACAACACTAAATCCCTCCACGATTGATGTAATGGTGGATAGTCCCTCTAAAAAACAAAAGACTGCACGATATTGGTTGCCCTCCTCTGGGAATTAGTTACTAGTGATGGTGGTTATTTATGATAAAATTGAGAGAGTATAGCTTGGTCATTATTCAGATAAAAACAGAAATTTTGAATTCGAATCTGCGTAGAACGTAGGCGCATGAATTCCGGCCCGGGTCGAATATGGTGAAGGGGCGATCATGCGAGGCTGAACAAGCGGTGGCGCTGTTCACTGGCCTGTATCTCAAAAAGTATCCTTGATCGACACCACCAAAGCAAGCTTAAATTAAAGTTTAACCTTTGTTTAAGCAATTTGTGTCATCAAAACTTTCAAAATATTGTCACATGGGGTGTAGAATGGCGATTGCGCAATACAATATTTGCATGTATTCCTATGGAGAGCTTATTTAGTGGTGTACTCCCTTCTAACACACATTAAAAGCAGCAATTTTCATTGTTTAAATGGCTTTCTGAGTCGGAATAAGCATGGGATTTTTTCAAACTCAACAATTTCAACCTCAGACACTTATATGTGACCAATTCCAAATTAGAAATGCACTTTTTATGGCACGATTAGCAAGAGAAAGAGCTAAAAGACAGGGTTCCTCTATTTTTGCCAATTTCATACCATGCTTTAATATAGGCCCAAATTCGTCTAAAAGGCGTCATAAAACGGACATTTTGAAATGAACTTGTAGGAACTAATTATGTCAATTGATAAAATGTGTGCGTGTTATTTGTTAAGCTGTAACTCCTCTATACAATTGATCTTTGTTAATGCTAAAGCCCCTTTCATTGCTGTTTTAAATGAGGTGATTGAGAAAAACACGTTTTTTCTTAATTTTTGCCGAAAAATGCACGAATTAAGTCTTAATATTGCAAATTAAAGCTATGTACGACCCCCTAGAGTTATGAGTAGAAAACAAACACTACTTTTGGCTTATCTAGCCTAATATGAAATGTATTATAGGAAAAAAGTCAGAAAAAAATATACTCAAGCATTGCAGAAATACCAGTTTTCTACCCCTACCCCTTAGGATTTGACGATTCGCGATGCACACAATATAGGCCTTTACCTGATTGACTTTCAAAAATAAGGGGGGGGGGTAATTAATGGGGAAACTGACGTTATTTCTGCATGATGTTCAGGGCTTTGATGCATTCTTTGATGTGAAATACATCTGAGTTCTGCAAATCATTTCAAGTCTGATCACAAGTGGCTCTCTGCAACGCTTATAGTGCCTTAAAAACGTCAAAAACTGACAAAAAAGTCACGAAAAAGTGGAAAAAGTGATATTGTCATTTCTCAGAAAAACGCTCCTGTTGCGGAACTAAGCAAGACAGAGAGTTTTCCTTTGACAAGTTTCTCCCAAATGAATTCTAGTTGATGAAAAGTGAGAAAAAATAGATTTCAAAAAACATTTTTGGTGTTATAAGACCGCACAACACTAAATCCCTCCACGATTGATGTAATGGTGGATAGTCCCTCTAAAAAACAAAAGACTGCACGATATTGGTTGCCCTCCTCTGGGAATTAGTTACTAGTGATGGTGGTTATTTATGATAAAATTGAGAGAGTATAGCTTGGTCATTATTCAGATAAAAACAGAAATTTTGAATTCGAATCTGCGTAGAACGTAGGCGCATGAATTCCGGCCCGGGTCGAATATGGTGAAGGGGCGATCATGCGAGGCTGAACAAGCGGTGGCGCTGTTCACTGGCCTGTATCTCAAAAAGTATCCTTGATCGACACCACCAAAGCAAGCTTAAATTAAAGTTTAACCTTTGTTTAAGCAATTTGTGTCATCAAAACTTTCAAAATATTGTCACATGGGGTGTAGAATGGCGATTGCGCAATACAATATTTGCATGTATTCCTATGGAGAGCTTATTTAGTGGTGTACTCCCTTCTAACACACATTAAAAGCAGCAATTTTCATTGTTTAAATGGCTTTCTGAGTCGGAATAAGCATGGGATTTTTTCAAACTCAACAATTTCAACCTCAGACACTTATATGTGACCAATTCCAAATTAGAAATGCACTTTTTATGGCACGATTAGCAAGAGAAAGAGCTAAAAGACAGGGTTCCTCTATTTTTGCCAATTTCATACCATGCTTTAATATAGGCCCAAATTCGTCTAAAAGGCGTCATAAAACGGACATTTTGAAATGAACTTGTAGGAACTAATTATGTCAATTGATAAAATGTGTGCGTGTTATTTGTTAAGCTGTAACTCCTCTATACAATTGATCTTTGTTAATGCTAAAGCCCCTTTCATTGCTGTTTTAAATGAGGTGATTGAGAAAAACACGTTTTTTCTTAATTTTTGCCGAAAAATGCACGAATTAAGTCTTAATATTGCAAATTAAAGCTATGTACGACCCCCTAGAGTTATGAGTAGAAAACAAACACTACTTTTGGCTTATCTAGCCTAATATGAAATGTATTATAGGAAAAAAGTCAGAAAAAAATATACTCAAGCATTGCAGAAATACCAGTTTTCTACCCCTACCCCTTAGGATTTGACGATTCGCGATGCACACAATATAGGCCTTTACCTGATTGACTTTCAAAAATAAGGGGGGGGGGTAATTAATGGGGAAACTGACGTTATTTCTGCATGATGTTCAGGGCTTTGATGCATTCTTTGATGTGAAATACATCTGAGTTCTGCAAATCATTTCAAGTCTGATCACAAGTGGCTCTCTGCAACGCTTATAGTGCCTTAAAAACGTCAAAAACTGACAAAAAAGTCACGAAAAAGTGGAAAAAGTGATATTGTCATTTCTCAGAAAAACGCTCCTGTTGCGGAACTAAGCAAGACAGAGAGTTTTCCTTTGACAAGTTTCTCCCAAATGAATTCTAGTTGATGAAAAGTGAGAAAAAATAGATTTCAAAAAACATTTTTGGTGTTATAAGACCGCACAACACTAAATCCCTCCACGATTGATGTAATGGTGGATAGTCCCTCTAAAAAACAAAAGACTGCACGATATTGGTTGCCCTCCTCTGGGAATTAGTTACTAGTGATGGTGGTTATTTATGATAAAATTGAGAGAGTATAGCTTGGTCATTATTCAGATAAAAACAGAAATTTTGAATTCGAATCTGCGTAGAACGTAGGCGCATGAATTCCGGCCCGGGTCGAATATGGTGAAGGGGCGATCATGCGAGGCTGAACAAGCGGTGGCGCTGTTCACTGGCCTGTATCTCAAAAAGTATCCTTGATCGACACCACCAAAGCAAGCTTAAATTAAAGTTTAACCTTTGTTTAAGCAATTTGTGTCATCAAAACTTTCAAAATATTGTCACATGGGGTGTAGAATGGCGATTGCGCAATACAATATTTGCATGTATTCCTATGGAGAGCTTATTTAGTGGTGTACTCCCTTCTAACACACATTAAAAGCAGCAATTTTCATTGTTTAAATGGCTTTCTGAGTCGGAATAAGCATGGGATTTTTTCAAACTCAACAATTTCAACCTCAGACACTTATATGTGACCAATTCCAAATTAGAAATGCACTTTTTATGGCACGATTAGCAAGAGAAAGAGCTAAAAGACAGGGTTCCTCTATTTTTGCCAATTTCATACCATGCTTTAATATAGGCCCAAATTCGTCTAAAAGGCGTCA
>CBDBDJ010000003.1:0-13031 GCA_965203785.1 Bdellovibrionales bacterium
TAACCACCCTCACTAGAAACAAATTCCCAGAGGAGGGCAACTTGTATCGTGCAGGCTTTTGTTTTTTAGAGGGACTATCCACCATTACATCAATCGTGGAGGGATTTAGTGTTGTGCGGTCTTCTAACACCAACATTTTTTTTGAAATCTATTTTTTCTCACTTTTCATCAACAAGGAGTCATTTGGGAGAAAAGTGTCAAAGGAAATCTCTCTGTCTTGCTTAGTTCCGCAACAGGAGCGTTTTTTCCGAGAAATGGCAAAATCACTTTTCCCACTTTTTTGTGACTTTTTGTCAGTTTTTGACGTTTTTAAGGCGTATAAACTTTGCAAAGAGCTTCTTGTGATTAGACCTGAAATGATTTGCACAACTCAGATTTATTTCACATCAAAGAATGCATCAAGACCATGAACTTCATGGAGTAATAACGCCAGTTTTCCCATTTATCCCCCCCCCCTTTGTATTTAGAAGTCAAAAAGGTAAAGGCCTATATTATACGCAACGCAAATCGTCAAATCCTAAGGGGTAGGGGTAGAAAACTGGTATTTCTACGTTGCTTCTATATATTTTTTCCAACCTTTTTCCTCCTAACACATTTTATATTAAGCTAGATGAGCCAAAAATGACGTTCGTTTTCTGTTCATAACTCTAGGGGGTCGTACATAGCGTTTATTTGCAATATTAAGACTTAATTTATGCATTTTTGGGCAAAAATTAAGAAAAAAACGTGGTTTTCCCAATCACCTCCTTTAAAACAACAGTGGAAGAGGCTTTAGCACTAATAAAGATGAATTGTATAGAGGGGTTACACCTAAACAAATACCACACCCCCATTTTATCATTTGACATAATTAGTTTCTACAAGCTCATTTCAAAATGCCCGCTTTATGACGCCTTTTTGACGAATTTGGGCCTATATTAAAGCATGGTATGAAATTGGCAGAAATAGGGGAACCCTGTCTTCAAGCTCGTTCTCTTGCTAATTATGCAATAAACCATGCATTTTTCATTTTTAATTGGTCAAATACAAGTGTCTGAGGGTGAAATTGTTGAGTTTGAAGAAATCTCATGCTCATTCCGACTCAGAAAGCCATTTAAACAATGAAAATTGCTACTTTTTGTGTGTGTTAGAAGGGAGCACCCCACTAAATAAGCTCTCCATAGGAATACATGCAAATATTGTGTTGCGCGATCGCAATTCTACACCCCATGTGACAATATTTTGAAAGTTTTTTGGACAAAAAATGCTTAAACAAAGGTTAAACTTTTATTTAAGCTTGCTTTGGTGGTGTCGATCAAGATAAAGTTTTGAGATACAGGCCGATGAACAGCGCCACCACTTTTTCAGTCTCGCATGCTCACCTCTTCACCGTACTCGACCCGGGTTGTGATTCATGCGCCTACGTTCTACACCGATTCGAATTCAAAACTTTTGTTATTATCTGAATAATGACCAAGCTATATTCTTTCAATTTGATCATAAATAACCACCCTCACTAGAAACAAATTCCCAGAGGAGGGCAACTTGTATCGTGCAGGCTTTTGTTTTTTAGAGGGACTATCCACCATTACATCAATCGTGGAGGGATTTAGTGTTGTGCGGTCTTCTAACACCAACATTTTTTTTGAAATCTATTTTTTCTCACTTTTCATCAACAAGGAGTCATTTGGGAGAAAAGTGTCAAAGGAAATCTCTCTGTCTTGCTTAGTTCCGCAACAGGAGCGTTTTTCCCGAGAAATGGCAAAATCACTTTTCCCACTTTTTTGTGACTTTTTGTCAGTTTTTGACGTTTTTAAGGCAGTATAAACTTTGCAAAGAGCTTCTTGTGATTAGACCTGAAATGATTTGCACAGCTCAGATTTATTTCACATCAAAGAATGCATCAAGACCATGAACTTCATGGAGTAATAACGCCAGTTTTCCCATTTATTCCCCCCCCCCTTTGTATTTAGAAGTCAAAAAGGTAAAGGCCTATATTATACGTAACGCAAATCGTCAAATCCTAAGGGGTAGGGGTAGAAAACTGGTATTTCTACATTGCTTCTATATATTTTTTCCAACCTTTTTCCTCCTGACACATTTTATGTTAAGCTAGATGAGCCAAAAATGACGTTCGTTTTCTGTTCATAACTCTAGGGGGTCGTACATAGCGTTTATTTGCAATATTAAGACTTAATTTATGCATTTTTGGGCAAAAATTAAGAAAAAACGTGGTTTTCCCAATCACCTCCTTTAAAACAACAGTGGAAGAGGCTTTAGCACTAATAAAGATGAATTGTATAGAGGGGTTACACCTAAACAAATACCACACCCCCATTTTATCATTTGACATAATTAGTTTCTACAAGCTCATTTCAAAATGCCCGCTTTATGACGCCTTTTTGACGAATTTGGGCCTATATTAAAGCATGGTATGAAATTGGCAGAAATAGGGGAACCCTGTCTTCAAGCTCGTTCTCTTGCTAATTATGCAATGAACCATGCATTTTTCATTTTTAATTGGTCAAATACAAGTGTCTGAGGGTGAAATTGTTGAGTTTGGAGAAATATCATGCTCATTCCGACTCAGAAAGCCATTTAAACAATGAAAATTGCTACTTTTTGTGTGTGTTAGAAGGGAGCACCCCACTAAATAAGCTCTCCATAGGAATACATGCAAATATTGTGTTGCGCGATCGCAATTCTACACCCCATGTGACAATATTTTGAAAGTTTTTTGGACAAAAAATGCTTAAACAAAGGTTAAACTTTTATTTAAGCTTGCTTTGGTGGTGTCGATCAAGATAAAGTTTTGAGATACAGGCCGATGAACAGCGCCACCACTTTTTCAGTCTCGCATGCTCACCTCTTCACCGTACTCGACCCGGGTTGTGATTCATGCGCCTACGTTCTACACCGATTCGAATTCAAAACTTTTGTTATTATCTGAATAATGACCAAGCTATATTCTTTCAATTTGATCATAAATAACCACCCTCACTAGAAACAAATTCCCAGAGGAGGGCAACTTGTATCGTGCAGGCTTTTGTTTTTTAGAGGGACTATCCACCATTACATCAATCGTGGAGGGATTTAGTGTTGTGCGGTCTTCTAACACCAACATTTTTTTTGAAATCTATTTTTTCTCACTTTTCATCAACAAGGAGTCATTTGGGAGAAAAGTGTCAAAGGAAATCTCTCTGTCTTGCTTAGTTCCGCAACAGGAGCGTTTTTCCCGAGAAATGGCAAAATCACTTTTCCCACTTTTTTGTGACTTTTTGTCAGTTTTTGACGTTTTTAAGGCAGTATAAACTTTGCAAAGAGCTTCTTGTGATTAGACCTGAAATGATTTGCACAGCTCAGATTTATTTCACATCAAAGAATGCATCAAGACCATGAACTTCATGGAGTAATAACGCCAGTTTTCCCATTTATTTCCCCCCCCCCTTTGTATTTAGAAGTCAAAAAGGTAAAGGCCTATATTATACGTAACGCAAATCGTCAAATCCTAAGGGGTAGGGGTAGAAAACTGGTATTTCTACATTGCTTCTATATATTTTTTCCAACCTTTTTCCTCCTGACACATTTTATGTTAAGCTAGATGAGCCAAAAATGACGTTCGTTTTCTGTTCATAACTCTAGGGGGTCGTACATAGCGTTTATTTGCAATATTAAGACTTAATTTATGCATTTTTGGGCAAAAATTAAGAAAAAACGTGGTTTTCCCAATCACCTCCTTTAAAACAACAGTGGAAGAGGCTTTAGCACTAATAAAGATGAATTGTATAGAGGGGTTACACCTAAACAAATACCACACCCCCATTTTATCATTTGACATAATTAGTTTCTACAAGCTCATTTCAAAATGCCCGCTTTATGACGCCTTTTTGACGAATTTGGGCCTATATTAAAGCATGGTATGAAATTGGCAGAAATAGGGGAACCCTGTCTTCAAGCTCGTTCTCTTGCTAATTATGCAATGAACCATGCATTTTTCATTTTTAATTGGTCAAATACAAGTGTCTGAGGGTGAAATTGTTGAGTTTGGAGAAATATCATGCTCATTCCGACTCAGAAAGCCATTTAAACAATGAAAATTGCTACTTTTTGTGTGTGTTAGAAGGGAGCACCCCACTAAATAAGCTCTCCATAGGAATACATGCAAATATTGTGTTGCGCGATCGCAATTCTACACCCCATGTGACAATATTTTGAAAGTTTTTTGGACAAAAAATGCTTAAACAAAGGTTAAACTTTTATTTAAGCTTGCTTTGGTGGTGTCGATCAAGATAAAGTTTTGAGATACAGGCCGATGAACAGCGCCACCACTTTTTCAGTCTCGCATGCTCACCTCTTCACCGTACTCGACCCGGGTTGTGATTCATGCGCCTACGTTCTACACCGATTCGAATTCAAAACTTTTGTTATTATCTGAATAATGACCAAGCTATATTCTTTCAATTTGATCATAAATAACCACCCTCACTAGAAACAAATTCCCAGAGGAGGGCAACTTGTATCGTGCAGGCTTTTGTTTTTTAGAGGGACTATCCACCATTACATCAATCGTGGAGGGATTTAGTGTTGTGCGGTCTTCTAACACCAACATTTTTTTTGAAATCTATTTTTTCTCACTTTTCATCAACAAGGAGTCATTTGGGAGAAAAGTGTCAAAGGAAATCTCTCTGTCTTGCTTAGTTCCGCAACAGGAGCGTTTTTCCCGAGAAATGGCAAAATCACTTTTCCCACTTTTTTGTGACTTTTTGTCAGTTTTTGACGTTTTTAAGGCAGTATAAACTTTGCAAAGAGCTTCTTGTGATTAGACCTGAAATGATTTGCACAGCTCAGATTTATTTCACATCAAAGAATGCATCAAGACCATGAACTTCATGGAGTAATAACGCCAGTTTTCCCATTTATTCCCCCCCCCCCTTTGTATTTAGAAGTCAAAAAGGTAAAGGCCTATATTATACGTAACGCAAATCGTCAAATCCTAAGGGGTAGGGGTAGAAAACTGGTATTTCTACATTGCTTCTATATATTTTTTCCAACCTTTTTCCTCCTGACACATTTTATGTTAAGCTAGATGAGCCAAAAATGACGTTCGTTTTCTGTTCATAACTCTAGGGGGTCGTACATAGCGTTTATTTGCAATATTAAGACTTAATTTATGCATTTTTGGGCAAAAATTAAGAAAAAACGTGGTTTTCCCAATCACCTCCTTTAAAACAACAGTGGAAGAGGCTTTAGCACTAATAAAGATGAATTGTATAGAGGGGTTACACCTAAACAAATACCACACCCCCATTTTATCATTTGACATAATTAGTTTCTACAAGCTCATTTCAAAATGCCCGCTTTATGACGCCTTTTTGACGAATTTGGGCCTATATTAAAGCATGGTATGAAATTGGCAGAAATAGGGGAACCCTGTCTTCAAGCTCGTTCTCTTGCTAATTATGCAATGAACCATGCATTTTTCATTTTTAATTGGTCAAATACAAGTGTCTGAGGGTGAAATTGTTGAGTTTGGAGAAATATCATGCTCATTCCGACTCAGAAAGCCATTTAAACAATGAAAATTGCTACTTTTTGTGTGTGTTAGAAGGGAGCACCCCACTAAATAAGCTCTCCATAGGAATACATGCAAATATTGTGTTGCGCGATCGCAATTCTACACCCCATGTGACAATATTTTGAAAGTTTTTTGGACAAAAAATGCTTAAACAAAGGTTAAACTTTTATTTAAGCTTGCTTTGGTGGTGTCGATCAAGATAAAGTTTTGAGATACAGGCCGATGAACAGCGCCACCACTTTTTCAGTCTCGCATGCTCACCTCTTCACCGTACTCGACCCGGGTTGTGATTCATGCGCCTACGTTCTACACCGATTCGAATTCAAAACTTTTGTTATTATCTGAATAATGACCAAGCTATATTCTTTCAATTTGATCATAAATAACCACCCTCACTAGAAACAAATTCCCAGAGGAGGGCAACTTGTATCGTGCAGGCTTTTGTTTTTTAGAGGGACTATCCACCATTACATCAATCGTGGAGGGATTTAGTGTTGTGCGGTCTTCTAACACCAACATTTTTTTTGAAATCTATTTTTTCTCACTTTTCATCAACAAGGAGTCATTTGGGAGAAAAGTGTCAAAGGAAATCTCTCTGTCTTGCTTAGTTCCGCAACAGGAGCGTTTTTCCCGAGAAATGGCAAAATCACTTTTCCCACTTTTTTGTGACTTTTTGTCAGTTTTTGACGTTTTTAAGGCAGTATAAACTTTGCAAAGAGCTTCTTGTGATTAGACCTGAAATGATTTGCACAGCTCAGATTTATTTCACATCAAAGAATGCATCAAGACCATGAACTTCATGGAGTAATAACGCCAGTTTTCCCATTTATTCCCCCCCCCCTTTGTATTTAGAAGTCAAAAAGGTAAAGGCCTATATTATACGTAACGCAAATCGTCAAATCCTAAGGGGTAGGGGTAGAAAACTGGTATTTCTACATTGCTTCTATATATTTTTTCCAACCTTTTTCCTCCTGACACATTTTATGTTAAGCTAGATGAGCCAAAAATGACGTTCGTTTTCTGTTCATAACTCTAGGGGGTCGTACATAGCGTTTATTTGCAATATTAAGACTTAATTTATGCATTTTTGGGCAAAAATTAAGAAAAAACGTGGTTTTCCCAATCACCTCCTTTAAAACAACAGTGGAAGAGGCTTTAGCACTAATAAAGATGAATTGTATAGAGGGGTTACACCTAAACAAATACCACACCCCCATTTTATCATTTGACATAATTAGTTTCTACAAGCTCATTTCAAAATGCCCGCTTTATGACGCCTTTTTGACGAATTTGGGCCTATATTAAAGCATGGTATGAAATTGGCAGAAATAGGGGAACCCTGTCTTCAAGCTCGTTCTCTTGCTAATTATGCAATGAACCATGCATTTTTCATTTTTAATTGGTCAAATACAAGTGTCTGAGGGTGAAATTGTTGAGTTTGGAGAAATATCATGCTCATTCCGACTCAGAAAGCCATTTAAACAATGAAAATTGCTACTTTTTGTGTGTGTTAGAAGGGAGCACCCCACTAAATAAGCTCTCCATAGGAATACATGCAAATATTGTGTTGCGCGATCGCAATTCTACACCCCATGTGACAATATTTTGAAAGTTTTTTGGACAAAAAATGCTTAAACAAAGGTTAAACTTTTATTTAAGCTTGCTTTGGTGGTGTCGATCAAGATAAAGTTTTGAGATACAGGCCGATGAACAGCGCCACCACTTTTTCAGTCTCGCATGCTCACCTCTTCACCGTACTCGACCCGGGTTGTGATTCATGCGCCTACGTTCTACACCGATTCGAATTCAAAACTTTTGTTATTATCTGAATAATGACCAAGCTATATTCTTTCAATTTGATCATAAATAACCACCCTCACTAGAAACAAATTCCCAGAGGAGGGCAACTTGTATCGTGCAGGCTTTTGTTTTTTAGAGGGACTATCCACCATTACATCAATCGTGGAGGGATTTAGTGTTGTGCGGTCTTCTAACACCAACATTTTTTTTGAAATCTATTTTTTCTCACTTTTCATCAACAAGGAGTCATTTGGGAGAAAAGTGTCAAAGGAAATCTCTCTGTCTTGCTTAGTTCCGCAACAGGAGCGTTTTTCCCGAGAAATGGCAAAATCACTTTTCCCACTTTTTTGTGACTTTTTGTCAGTTTTTGACGTTTTTAAGGCAGTATAAACTTTGCAAAGAGCTTCTTGTGATTAGACCTGAAATGATTTGCACAGCTCAGATTTATTTCACATCAAAGAATGCATCAAGACCATGAACTTCATGGAGTAATAACGCCAGTTTTCCCATTTATTCCCCCCCCCCTTTGTATTTAGAAGTCAAAAAGGTAAAGGCCTATATTATACGTAACGCAAATCGTCAAATCCTAAGGGGTAGGGGTAGAAAACTGGTATTTCTACATTGCTTCTATATATTTTTTCCAACCTTTTTCCTCCTGACACATTTTATGTTAAGCTAGATGAGCCAAAAATGACGTTCGTTTTCTGTTCATAACTCTAGGGGGTCGTACATAGCGTTTATTTGCAATATTAAGACTTAATTTATGCATTTTTGGGCAAAAATTAAGAAAAAACGTGGTTTTCCCAATCACCTCCTTTAAAACAACAGTGGAAGAGGCTTTAGCACTAATAAAGATGAATTGTATAGAGGGGTTACACCTAAACAAATACCACACCCCCATTTTATCATTTGACATAATTAGTTTCTACAAGCTCATTTCAAAATGCCCGCTTTATGACGCCTTTTTGACGAATTTGGGCCTATATTAAAGCATGGTATGAAATTGGCAGAAATAGGGGAACCCTGTCTTCAAGCTCGTTCTCTTGCTAATTATGCAATGAACCATGCATTTTTCATTTTTAATTGGTCAAATACAAGTGTCTGAGGGTGAAATTGTTGAGTTTGGAGAAATATCATGCTCATTCCGACTCAGAAAGCCATTTAAACAATGAAAATTGCTACTTTTTGTGTGTGTTAGAAGGGAGCACCCCACTAAATAAGCTCTCCATAGGAATACATGCAAATATTGTGTTGCGCGATCGCAATTCTACACCCCATGTGACAATATTTTGAAAGTTTTTTGGACAAAAAATGCTTAAACAAAGGTTAAACTTTTATTTAAGCTTGCTTTGGTGGTGTCGATCAAGATAAAGTTTTGAGATACAGGCCGATGAACAGCGCCACCACTTTTTCAGTCTCGCATGCTCACCTCTTCACCGTACTCGACCCGGGTTGTGATTCATGCGCCTACGTTCTACACCGATTCGAATTCAAAACTTTTGTTATTATCTGAATAATGACCAAGCTATATTCTTTCAATTTGATCATAAATAACCACCCTCACTAGAAACAAATTCCCAGAGGAGGGCAACTTGTATCGTGCAGGCTTTTGTTTTTTAGAGGGACTATCCACCATTACATCAATCGTGGAGGGATTTAGTGTTGTGCGGTCTTCTAACACCAACATTTTTTTTGAAATCTATTTTTTCTCACTTTTCATCAACAAGGAGTCATTTGGGAGAAAAGTGTCAAAGGAAATCTCTCTGTCTTGCTTAGTTCCGCAACAGGAGCGTTTTTCCCGAGAAATGGCAAAATCACTTTTCCCACTTTTTTGTGACTTTTTGTCAGTTTTTGACGTTTTTAAGGCAGTATAAACTTTGCAAAGAGCTTCTTGTGATTAGACCTGAAATGATTTGCACAGCTCAGATTTATTTCACATCAAAGAATGCATCAAGACCATGAACTTCATGGAGTAATAACGCCAGTTTTCCCATTTATTTCCCCCCCCCCCTTTGTATTTAGAAGTCAAAAAGGTAAAGGCCTATATTATACGTAACGCAAATCGTCAAATCCTAAGGGGTAGGGGTAGAAAACTGGTATTTCTACATTGCTTCTATATATTTTTTCCAACCTTTTTCCTCCTGACACATTTTATGTTAAGCTAGATGAGCCAAAAATGACGTTCGTTTTCTGTTCATAACTCTAGGGGGTCGTACATAGCGTTTATTTGCAATATTAAGACTTAATTTATGCATTTTTGGGCAAAAATTAAGAAAAAACGTGGTTTTCCCAATCACCTCCTTTAAAACAACAGTGGAAGAGGCTTTAGCACTAATAAAGATGAATTGTATAGAGGGGTTACACCTAAACAAATACCACACCCCCATTTTATCATTTGACATAATTAGTTTCTACAAGCTCATTTCAAAATGCCCGCTTTATGACGCCTTTTTGACGAATTTGGGCCTATATTAAAGCATGGTATGAAATTGGCAGAAATAGGGGAACCCTGTCTTCAAGCTCGTTCTCTTGCTAATTATGCAATGAACCATGCATTTTTCATTTTTAATTGGTCAAATACAAGTGTCTGAGGGTGAAATTGTTGAGTTTGGAGAAATATCATGCTCATTCCGACTCAGAAAGCCATTTAAACAATGAAAATTGCTACTTTTTGTGTGTGTTAGAAGGGAGCACCCCACTAAATAAGCTCTCCATAGGAATACATGCAAATATTGTGTTGCGCGATCGCAATTCTACACCCCATGTGACAATATTTTGAAAGTTTTTTGGACAAAAAATGCTTAAACAAAGGTTAAACTTTTATTTAAGCTTGCTTTGGTGGTGTCGATCAAGATAAAGTTTTGAGATACAGGCCGATGAACAGCGCCACCACTTTTTCAGTCTCGCATGCTCACCTCTTCACCGTACTCGACCCGGGTTGTGATTCATGCGCCTACGTTCTACACCGATTCGAATTCAAAACTTTTGTTATTATCTGAATAATGACCAAGCTATATTCTTTCAATTTGATCATAAATAACCACCCTCACTAGAAACAAATTCCCAGAGGAGGGCAACTTGTATCGTGCAGGCTTTTGTTTTTTAGAGGGACTATCCACCATTACATCAATCGTGGAGGGATTTAGTGTTGTGCGGTCTTCTAACACCAACATTTTTTTTGAAATCTATTTTTTCTCACTTTTCATCAACAAGGAGTCATTTGGGAGAAAAGTGTCAAAGGAAATCTCTCTGTCTTGCTTAGTTCCGCAACAGGAGCGTTTTTCCCGAGAAATGGCAAAATCACTTTTCCCACTTTTTTGTGACTTTTTGTCAGTTTTTGACGTTTTTAAGGCAGTATAAACTTTGCAAAGAGCTTCTTGTGATTAGACCTGAAATGATTTGCACAGCTCAGATTTATTTCACATCAAAGAATGCATCAAGACCATGAACTTCATGGAGTAATAACGCCAGTTTTCCCATTTATTCCCCCCCCCCTTTGTATTTAGAAGTCAAAAAGGTAAAGGCCTATATTATACGTAACGCAAATCGTCAAATCCTAAGGGGTAGGGGTAGAAAACTGGTATTTCTACATTGCTTCTATATATTTTTTCCAACCTTTTTCCTCCTGACACATTTTATGTTAAGCTAGATGAGCCAAAAATGACGTTCGTTTTCTGTTCATAACTCTAGGGGGTCGTACATAGCGTTTATTTGCAATATTAAGACTTAATTTATGCATTTTTGGGCAAAAATTAAGAAAAAACGTGGTTTTCCCAATCACCTCCTTTAAAACAACAGTGGAAGAGGCTTTAGCACTAATAAAGATGAATTGTATAGAGGGGTTACACCTAAACAAATACCACACCCCCATTTTATCATTTGACATAATTAGTTTCTACAAGCTCATTTCAAAATGCCCGCTTTATGACGCCTTTTTGACGAATTTGGGCCTATATTAAAGCATGGTATGAAATTGGCAGAAATAGGGGAACCCTGTCTTCAAGCTCGTTCTCTTGCTAATTATGCAATGAACCATGCATTTTTCATTTTTAATTGGTCAAATACAAGTGTCTGAGGGTGAAATTGTTGAGTTTGGAGAAATATCATGCTCATTCCGACTCAGAAAGCCATTTAAACAATGAAAATTGCTACTTTTTGTGTGTGTTAGAAGGGAGCACCCCACTAAATAAGCTCTCCATAGGAATACATGCAAATATTGTGTTGCGCGATCGCAATTCTACACCCCATGTGACAATATTTTGAAAGTTTTTTGGACAAAAAATGCTTAAACAAAGGTTAAACTTTTATTTAAGCTTGCTTTGGTGGTGTCGATCAAGATAAAGTTTTGAGATACAGGCCGATGAACAGCGCCACCACTTTTTCAGTCTCGCATGCTCACCTCTTCACCGTACTCGACCCGGGTTGTGATTCATGCGCCTACGTTCTACACCGATTCGAATTCAAAACTTTTGTTATTATCTGAATAATGACCAAGCTATATTCTTTCAATTTGATCATAAATAACCACCCTCACTAGAAACAAATTCCCAGAGGAGGGCAACTTGTATCGTGCAGGCTTTTGTTTTTTAGAGGGACTATCCACCATTACATCAATCGTGGAGGGATTTAGTGTTGTGCGGTCTTCTAACACCAACATTTTTTTTGAAATCTATTTTTTCTCACTTTTCATCAACAAGGAGTCATTTGGGAGAAAAGTGTCAAAGGAAATCTCTCTGTCTTGCTTAGTTCCGCAACAGGAGCGTTTTTCCCGAGAAATGGCAAAATCACTTTTCCCACTTTTTTGTGACTTTTTGTCAGTTTTTGACGTTTTTAAGGCAGTATAAACTTTGCAAAGAGCTTCTTGTGATTAGACCTGAAATGATTTGCACAGCTCAGATTTATTTCACATCAAAGAATGCATCAAGACCATGAACTTCATGGAGTAATAACGCCAGTTTTCCCATTTATTCCCCCCCCCCCTTTGTATTTAGAAGTCAAAAAGGTAAAGGCCTATATTATACGTAACGCAAATCGTCAAATCCTAAGGGGTAGGGGTAGAAAACTGGTATTTCTACATTGCTTCTATATATTTTTTCCAACCTTTTTCCTCCTGACACATTTTATGTTAAGCTAGATGAGCCAAAAATGACGTTCGTTTTCTGTTCATAACTCTAGGGGGTCGTACATAGCGTTTATTTGCAATATTAAGACTTAATTTATGCATTTTTGGGCAAAAATTAAGAAAAAAACGTGGTTTTCCCAATCACCTCCTTTAAAACAACAGTGGAAGAGGCTTTAGCACTAATAAAGATGAATTGTATAGAGGGGTTACACCTAAACAAATACCACACCCCCATTTTATCATTTGACATAATTAGTTTCTACAAGCTCATTTCAAAATGCCCGCTTTATGACGCCTTTTTGACGAATTTGGGCCTATATTAAAGCATGGTATGAAATTGGCAGAAATAGGGGAACCCTGTCTTCAAGCTCGTTCTCTTGCTAATTATGCAATGAACCATGCATTTTTCATTTTTAATTGGTCAAATACAAGTGTCTGAGGGTGAAATTGTTGAGTTTGGAGAAATATCATGCTCATTCCGACTCAGAAAGCCATTTAAACAATGAAAATTGCTACTTTTTGTGTGTGTTAGAAGGGAGCACCCCACTAAATAAG
>CBDBDJ010000004.1:0-9017 GCA_965203785.1 Bdellovibrionales bacterium
AAGCACTAAAGTGATAATGATCCCTCGCGGCCATCGCGCAACCACTTGTACCTGGTTTGCGGACGGCGGAGAAAGCACGCAGATCGGCTCGTCAACTGGAACGAAAAAAGTTACAACTCTGACCAATTTTGTGCTAGTTTGATGACTTAAAACTCCTGTTTTGACCAAACCTGCATGTTTTGAACTGTTATGTTCGACACGGATGTGTAGAGAAAAGTATATTCTACTAGATTCAAGCAAAATTTCTGTCACCATTGGTGGATTCGGCCGAATAATTGCAAAAAACCACAAGCCTTCCCGAAGTTTCATAGCTTTTCCCAACTTTAATTCACACCAAAAAGCCATTTTTGTGCATTGCAATTAGCAAATGACATGTGAAAAACTGAAGAACGTGTTCCACACGTGGTTTTCAACAAAAATCTGTTTACACATTTCCTTTCCCTTTGATGATGCTTGCATTAAAACAGACGTGACTCGGAGACACACTGCAGTGTATCATAGTGTAGGTAGGCCTAACTTGCCATTTTGACTCGCGTGTTAGGAACAGACTCCCTCTGTACGGAATCTATTTGTATTACATGTGTATATCAAATTGTTGCAACTTCAACAGCAACAACAACAAAGGAGGAGACGGGTAGGCCTATAAAAGATTTTTAGAGATTCAGGTTTATTTCAGTATCAGATTTATCTATATATTGTATACATTATGATTGTCCCAATATTTCATACTCGTACTCATTTGTTTGGCTTAAAGCATGCATGCACGCACGCAATTTTGCCGAAAGAATGAGCCCATTTCTCTTGGAACTATACTTGGCCAAGAAATTAAGTGCGTGCTATATGATAGTACAATGTGGAGAAGTCACAATATGTATCTAAACATGTTTAATATGTGGGAAGGTATCATTCTGCTGTACAGTTACTGGACTCGCGCCCTCTGCAACCTGAAACCGCAACCGATCGCCCGATGCTATCTACCGTAGATAGCACGGAACTTTCGTTTTGATGAGTGCGCTGATGGGCAGAGGCAACAAACGCGGTTTTACCGATCCCCGCGTCCTCATCATTAACACGCCGACTGCTTTTCCCTGTCGATTTAACTGCTTTTCCCTGTCCAGTTGACACGATATGAACCTTTTACATTCCTGACACCACAACTTGTCTGTTTTAAGGTGAATCTGGGGTTTCCCACATGCCCGGAATAAAGCATACTTACCTGGCGCAGGGGTAGCTTTGATCAACAAGGAAGCTCCCCAAGGGCGAGGCCTTTCCATTGCACTTCGGTTGGGCTGACCCCTTCGATTCCCCCAAACGTGGGGAACTCGGGCGTATAATTTATGGTAGTGGGGGACTGCGTTCGCGCTATCCCCTGATAAACTAAAAGACAAAGAAAGAACTTGCAAAAGTGTCCTCCCAAGTAGTTGCACGTTGGAGAGGTACGATGTTTGTCAAGTACAGTTTTGAAAGTGTCTACTCAAGTTGTGATATTTGCTCATTCTTAACCGAAATATGACGTCCCCATCCAATTCTAGATTTCGAGATTTAGGGTCTATTTATTGCTGCTGATATTGTTTAGAATTTTTTCTGTCACTTCCTAAGGATAAAGATAAAGCAATGTTTTGTTTGCTTGCTCTTATTTGTTTGTTTGCTTGCTTGCTTTTATTGTTATCATCATTTTTGTTTTTTGTTTTGTTGTTGTTGTTGCTGCTTTTGTTTTTGGTGTTGTTGTTGTTTTTTTTTTTTTTTTTTGTTTGTTTGTTTTTTTTTTTTTTTCGGTTTTTGTTTATGATTTTTCTTGTTTTGCTTTTTCAGTTTGTTTTTATTTAGTCGTTTTTGTTTACTTTTTGTTGTCTTGTTTTGTTCTTGTTTTTATTTATTTATTCATTTATTGACTTTTTTTGAAATAATCTTGATATTGTTTTGATTCTCATCTAAATCAAAGGGGAGATAACAGTGTAGGACTTTGTGGGGAGTTCTTGTGACAGTTCACTTTTTCTCTCTTTAGAAATATGGTGGCTCTGAAAAGAGCCGTTGGAAATAACAATGTGAAAACCAAGAGATTTACTTCTTGGCCTTCTTGGTGACGGTCTTCTTCTTGGGAGTCGACTTCTTGGCGACCTTCTTCTTGTCGCTGGTCTTCTTGGCAGGCTTGGCTTTCTTAGCTTTGGTGGGCGTCTTCTTAGTGGCCTTCTTCTTGGGCTTGTCAGCCTTTTTCGTCGACGCCTTCTTCTTCTTATCGCCGGCTGGTTTCTTCTTCTTGGCCTTCTCTTTCTGTGCTTTCTTTTTGGCTGCTGCTTTCTCTTTCTGAGCTTTCTTCTTGGCTGCTTCTTTCTCTTTCTGCGCTTTCTTCTTGGCTGCTTCTTTAGCTTTCTTGGCGTCTGCTTTCTGTGCTGAAGCGTTGAGTTTGAAGGAACCGGCCGCCCCTTTTCCTTTGGTTTGGACAAGTTTGCCCTTCTCTACGCCGGTGACAAGTGCCTTTCTGATGTGCGTCGCCAGCTTCTCCATGTCTACGTTGTAGTTGGCGGCGATGTACTTCTTGATTGCCTGAGTAGATGAACCATTCTTCTCCTTGAGATTGCCGATGGCAGCGACGATCATATCAATGCAAGACGGGTGAGTTGCAGGTGCCTTCTTCTTCGATTCAGCCATTGTTGTTGTCGACGGTAACGTATTGGAACGAACAAGTATCAGAGAGCGAACGTGTAACGATTGTGTTAAGCACTAAAGTGATAATGATCCCTCGCGGCCATCGCGCAACCACTTGTACCTGGTTTGCGGACGGCGGAGAAAGCACGCAGATCGGCTCGTCAACTGGAACGAAAAAAGTTACAACTCTGACCAATTTTGTGCTAGTTTGATGACTTAAAACTCCTGTTTTGACCAAACCTGCATGTTTTGAACTGTTATGTTCGACACGGATGTGTAGAGAAAAGTATATTCTACTAGATTCAAGCAAAATTTCTGTCACCATTGGTGGATTCGGCCGAATAATTGCAAAAAACCACAAGCCTTCCCGAAGTTTCATAGCTTTTCCCAACTTTAATTCACACCAAAAAGCCATTTTTGTGCATTGCAATTAGCAAATGACATGTGAAAAACTGAAGAACGTGTTCCACACGTGGTTTTCAACAAAAATCTGTTTACACATTTCCTTTCCCTTTGATGATGCTTGCATTAAAACAGACGTGACTCGGAGACACACTGCAGTGTATCATAGTGTAGGTAGGCCTAACTTGCCATTTTGACTCGCGTGTTAGGAACAGACTCCCTCTGTACGGAATCTATTTGTATTACATGTGTATATCAAATTGTTGCAACTTCAACAGCAACAACAACAAAGGAGGAGACGGGTAGGCCTATAAAAGATTTTTAGAGATTCAGGTTTATTTCAGTATCAGATTTATCTATATATTGTATACATTATGATTGTCCCAATATTTCATACTCGTACTCATTTGTTTGGCTTAAAGCATGCATGCACGCACGCAATTTTGCCGAAAGAATGAGCCCATTTCTCTTGGAACTATACTTGGCCAAGAAATTAAGTGCGTGCTATATGATAGTACAATGTGGAGAAGTCACAATATGTATCTAAACATGTTTAATATGTGGGAAGGTATCATTCTGCTGTACAGTTACTGGACTCGCGCCCTCTGCAACCTGAAACCGCAACCGATCGCCCGATGCTATCTACCGTAGATAGCACGGAACTTTCGTTTTGATGAGTGCGCTGATGGGCAGAGGCAACAAACGCGGTTTTACCGATCCCCGCGTCCTCATCATTAACACGCCGACTGCTTTTCCCTGTCGATTTAACTGCTTTTCCCTGTCCAGTTGACACGATATGAACCTTTTACATTCCTGACACCACAACTTGTCTGTTTTAAGGTGAATCTGGGGTTTCCCACATGCCCGGAATAAAGCATACTTACCTGGCGCAGGGGTAGCTTTGATCAACAAGGAAGCTCCCCAAGGGCGAGGCCTTTCCATTGCACTTCGGTTGGGCTGACCCCTTCGATTCCCCCAAACGTGGGGAACTCGGGCGTATAATTTATGGTAGTGGGGGACTGCGTTCGCGCTATCCCCTGATAAACTAAAAGACAAAGAAAGAACTTGCAAAAGTGTCCTCCCAAGTAGTTGCACGTTGGAGAGGTACGATGTTTGTCAAGTACAGTTTTGAAAGTGTCTACTCAAGTTGTGATATTTGCTCATTCTTAACCGAAATATGACGTCCCCATCCAATTCTAGATTTCGAGATTTAGGGTCTATTTATTGCTGCTGATATTGTTTAGAATTTTTTCTGTCACTTCCTAAGGATAAAGATAAAGCAATGTTTTGTTTGCTTGCTCTTATTTGTTTGTTTGCTTGCTTGCTTTTATTGTTATCATCATTTTTGTTTTTTGTTTTGTTGTTGTTGTTGCTGCTTTTGTTTTTGGTGTTGTTGTTGTTTTTTTTTTTTTTTTTTGTTTGTTTGTTTTTTTTTTTTTTTCGGTTTTTGTTTATGATTTTTCTTGTTTTGCTTTTTCAGTTTGTTTTTATTTAGTCGTTTTTGTTTACTTTTTGTTGTCTTGTTTTGTTCTTGTTTTTATTTATTTATTCATTTATTGACTTTTTTTGAAATAATCTTGATATTGTTTTGATTCTCATCTAAATCAAAGGGGAGATAACAGTGTAGGACTTTGTGGGGAGTTCTTGTGACAGTTCACTTTTTCTCTCTTTAGAAATATGGTGGCTCTGAAAAGAGCCGTTGGAAATAACAATGTGAAAACCAAGAGATTTACTTCTTGGCCTTCTTGGTGACGGTCTTCTTCTTGGGAGTCGACTTCTTGGCGACCTTCTTCTTGTCGCTGGTCTTCTTGGCAGGCTTGGCTTTCTTAGCTTTGGTGGGCGTCTTCTTAGTGGCCTTCTTCTTGGGCTTGTCAGCCTTTTTCGTCGACGCCTTCTTCTTCTTATCGCCGGCTGGTTTCTTCTTCTTGGCCTTCTCTTTCTGTGCTTTCTTTTTGGCTGCTGCTTTCTCTTTCTGAGCTTTCTTCTTGGCTGCTTCTTTCTCTTTCTGCGCTTTCTTCTTGGCTGCTTCTTTAGCTTTCTTGGCGTCTGCTTTCTGTGCTGAAGCGTTGAGTTTGAAGGAACCGGCCGCCCCTTTTCCTTTGGTTTGGACAAGTTTGCCCTTCTCTACGCCGGTGACAAGTGCCTTTCTGATGTGCGTCGCCAGCTTCTCCATGTCTACGTTGTAGTTGGCGGCGATGTACTTCTTGATTGCCTGAGTAGATGAACCATTCTTCTCCTTGAGATTGCCGATGGCAGCGACGATCATATCAATGCAAGACGGGTGAGTTGCAGGTGCCTTCTTCTTCGATTCAGCCATTGTTGTTGTCGACGGTAACGTATTGGAACGAACAAGTATCAGAGAGCGAACGTGTAACGATTGTGTTAAGCACTAAAGTGATAATGATCCCTCGCGGCCATCGCGCAACCACTTGTACCTGGTTTGCGGACGGCGGAGAAAGCACGCAGATCGGCTCGTCAACTGGAACGAAAAAAGTTACAACTCTGACCAATTTTGTGCTAGTTTGATGACTTAAAACTCCTGTTTTGACCAAACCTGCATGTTTTGAACTGTTATGTTCGACACGGATGTGTAGAGAAAAGTATATTCTACTAGATTCAAGCAAAATTTCTGTCACCATTGGTGGATTCGGCCGAATAATTGCAAAAAACCACAAGCCTTCCCGAAGTTTCATAGCTTTTCCCAACTTTAATTCACACCAAAAAGCCATTTTTGTGCATTGCAATTAGCAAATGACATGTGAAAAACTGAAGAACGTGTTCCACACGTGGTTTTCAACAAAAATCTGTTTACACATTTCCTTTCCCTTTGATGATGCTTGCATTAAAACAGACGTGACTCGGAGACACACTGCAGTGTATCATAGTGTAGGTAGGCCTAACTTGCCATTTTGACTCGCGTGTTAGGAACAGACTCCCTCTGTACGGAATCTATTTGTATTACATGTGTATATCAAATTGTTGCAACTTCAACAGCAACAACAACAAAGGAGGAGACGGGTAGGCCTATAAAAGATTTTTAGAGATTCAGGTTTATTTCAGTATCAGATTTATCTATATATTGTATACATTATGATTGTCCCAATATTTCATACTCGTACTCATTTGTTTGGCTTAAAGCATGCATGCACGCACGCAATTTTGCCGAAAGAATGAGCCCATTTCTCTTGGAACTATACTTGGCCAAGAAATTAAGTGCGTGCTATATGATAGTACAATGTGGAGAAGTCACAATATGTATCTAAACATGTTTAATATGTGGGAAGGTATCATTCTGCTGTACAGTTACTGGACTCGCGCCCTCTGCAACCTGAAACCGCAACCGATCGCCCGATGCTATCTACCGTAGATAGCACGGAACTTTCGTTTTGATGAGTGCGCTGATGGGCAGAGGCAACAAACGCGGTTTTACCGATCCCCGCGTCCTCATCATTAACACGCCGACTGCTTTTCCCTGTCGATTTAACTGCTTTTCCCTGTCCAGTTGACACGATATGAACCTTTTACATTCCTGACACCACAACTTGTCTGTTTTAAGGTGAATCTGGGGTTTCCCACATGCCCGGAATAAAGCATACTTACCTGGCGCAGGGGTAGCTTTGATCAACAAGGAAGCTCCCCAAGGGCGAGGCCTTTCCATTGCACTTCGGTTGGGCTGACCCCTTCGATTCCCCCAAACGTGGGGAACTCGGGCGTATAATTTATGGTAGTGGGGGACTGCGTTCGCGCTATCCCCTGATAAACTAAAAGACAAAGAAAGAACTTGCAAAAGTGTCCTCCCAAGTAGTTGCACGTTGGAGAGGTACGATGTTTGTCAAGTACAGTTTTGAAAGTGTCTACTCAAGTTGTGATATTTGCTCATTCTTAACCGAAATATGACGTCCCCATCCAATTCTAGATTTCGAGATTTAGGGTCTATTTATTGCTGCTGATATTGTTTAGAATTTTTTCTGTCACTTCCTAAGGATAAAGATAAAGCAATGTTTTGTTTGCTTGCTCTTATTTGTTTGTTTGCTTGCTTGCTTTTATTGTTATCATCATTTTTGTTTTTTGTTTTGTTGTTGTTGTTGCTGCTTTTGTTTTTGGTGTTGTTGTTGTTTTTTTTTTTTTTTTTTGTTTGTTTGTTTTTTTTTTTTTTTCGGTTTTTGTTTATGATTTTTCTTGTTTTGCTTTTTCAGTTTGTTTTTATTTAGTCGTTTTTGTTTACTTTTTGTTGTCTTGTTTTGTTCTTGTTTTTATTTATTTATTCATTTATTGACTTTTTTTGAAATAATCTTGATATTGTTTTGATTCTCATCTAAATCAAAGGGGAGATAACAGTGTAGGACTTTGTGGGGAGTTCTTGTGACAGTTCACTTTTTCTCTCTTTAGAAATATGGTGGCTCTGAAAAGAGCCGTTGGAAATAACAATGTGAAAACCAAGAGATTTACTTCTTGGCCTTCTTGGTGACGGTCTTCTTCTTGGGAGTCGACTTCTTGGCGACCTTCTTCTTGTCGCTGGTCTTCTTGGCAGGCTTGGCTTTCTTAGCTTTGGTGGGCGTCTTCTTAGTGGCCTTCTTCTTGGGCTTGTCAGCCTTTTTCGTCGACGCCTTCTTCTTCTTATCGCCGGCTGGTTTCTTCTTCTTGGCCTTCTCTTTCTGTGCTTTCTTTTTGGCTGCTGCTTTCTCTTTCTGAGCTTTCTTCTTGGCTGCTTCTTTCTCTTTCTGCGCTTTCTTCTTGGCTGCTTCTTTAGCTTTCTTGGCGTCTGCTTTCTGTGCTGAAGCGTTGAGTTTGAAGGAACCGGCCGCCCCTTTTCCTTTGGTTTGGACAAGTTTGCCCTTCTCTACGCCGGTGACAAGTGCCTTTCTGATGTGCGTCGCCAGCTTCTCCATGTCTACGTTGTAGTTGGCGGCGATGTACTTCTTGATTGCCTGAGTAGATGAACCATTCTTCTCCTTGAGATTGCCGATGGCAGCGACGATCATATCAATGCAAGACGGGTGAGTTGCAGGTGCCTTCTTCTTCGATTCAGCCATTGTTGTTGTCGACGGTAACGTATTGGAACGAACAAGTATCAGAGAGCGAACGTGTAACGATTGTGTTAAGCACTAAAGTGATAATGATCCCTCGCGGCCATCGCGCAACCACTTGTACCTGGTTTGCGGACGGCGGAGAAAGCACGCAGATCGGCTCGTCAACTGGAACGAAAAAAGTTACAACTCTGACCAATTTTGTGCTAGTTTGATGACTTAAAACTCCTGTTTTGACCAAACCTGCATGTTTTGAACTGTTATGTTCGACACGGATGTGTAGAGAAAAGTATATTCTACTAGATTCAAGCAAAATTTCTGTCACCATTGGTGGATTCGGCCGAATAATTGCAAAAAACCACAAGCCTTCCCGAAGTTTCATAGCTTTTCCCAACTTTAATTCACACCAAAAAGCCATTTTTGTGCATTGCAATTAGCAAATGACATGTGAAAAACTGAAGAACGTGTTCCACACGTGGTTTTCAACAAAAATCTGTTTACACATTTCCTTTCCCTTTGATGATGCTTGCATTAAAACAGACGTGACTCGGAGACACACTGCAGTGTATCATAGTGTAGGTAGGCCTAACTTGCCATTTTGACTCGCGTGTTAGGAACAGACTCCCTCTGTACGGAATCTATTTGTATTACATGTGTATATCAAATTGTTGCAACTTCAACAGCAACAACAACAAAGGAGGAGACGGGTAGGCCTATAAAAGATTTTTAGAGATTCAGGTTTATTTCAGTATCAGATTTATCTATATATTGTATACATTATGATTGTCCCAATATTTCATACTCGTACTCATTTGTTTGGCTTAAAGCATGCATGCACGCACGCAATTTTGCCGAAAGAATGAGCCCATTTCTCTTGGAACTATACTTGGCCAAGAAATTAAGTGCGTGCTATATGATAGTACAATGTGGAGAAGTCACAAT
>CBDBDJ010000005.1:0-17114 GCA_965203785.1 Bdellovibrionales bacterium
AGAGCGCAGCCCGAGCCCAAGACATCATTATTATTCACTGAATGACTGACTTAGCGATGGATGAGTGAGCTCAGTTGATTTTGTTTTTCTTTCGCGTCCGCATTAATATAAAGCTATATAAACGGAAGCAGCGAGCTGTCGTAATCATTCGCTCACATCGAGTTCTCTGTGTCACTACCACACCTAGCAATTATAGTCAACGACAATGTCTGGACGCGGCAAAGGAGGCAAAGGTCTTGGAAAAGGCGGCGCAAAACGTCATCGCAAAGTCTTGCGCGACAACATCCAGGGTATCACCAAACCAGCAATTCGCCGTCTTGCACGACGAGGAGGTGTAAAGCGAATCTCTGGACTGATCTACGAAGAGACGCGAGGTGTGCTGAAAGTTTTCCTAGAGAATGTCATCAGGGATGCTGTCACCTACTGTGAACACGCTAAACGCAAGACGGTCACCGCAATGGACGTGGTCTACGCTCTGAAGCGCCAGGGCCGTACTCTGTATGGTTTTGGTGGCTAAGCAGCATATTGTATCTCCATATTCTCAAACGGCTCTTTTTAGAGCCACCACTTTTTCTAGAAAGAGAAATGAGCTGTCCATAAAAGCACAGAACCAAAACTAAATGAATAAATGCAAAGTATGTCACTCAGTAATAAAGAAATAAGTTAGGAATGAATAAATAGATAAAAAATGAAAACATGAACAAGTAAATCAATCAAACAAACAAACAAATTAAATCATGTAAACCAGCCAAATAGAGATGGAGCATTCTGTTTTTTTTTTTTTTTTTTTTTTTTTTTTTTTTTTTAAGAGAGAAGAAGTCTGCGCGCGCACTGGGATGTCAGATGAATCGTGACTTGCAATGTGTGTAATTTCTGGAGAAACGCATTTCAAGGTAGCTTTGTCGTGTTTTTAACGCTAACGTACATGCACTGAATAGTGCCAGAATGTAATGTAAACTGCGAGTAAAGTGATGTTTATTCTGTCCTCGAGCTCATTGGAATGTTGGAAAGCAACATTACTTTATATAATTAGGCCCAGTCCACTGTCAGACTTGAATGTAAACGTCAGTAGACGAATATCTTAGGCAAATTCGAAAGAGTAGGCCTAAATAGAAAATGAAAGGAGGCGAAGGGAAATTCTTAACTTTGCAAAATAAGCTGTCTTCTTCCGTTATTGATCTATTTCTTTACGTACTGTTTTTTTTTTTTTTTTTTTGCACGCCAAACGCGCGACTATCATCACTTTTATTTACTTTTCTAGTCAGCTTGTGTTTCTTTAATTACACGAATAAAATGATCGGGGGAGGAGAAACTGAACTGAACTGATACCGACAGGTAGAGCGCCACCGCGAGGTCACGGCTGAGTAGCTTCTTATTGTCCTCAGGATCCTTGCCGAATCTATATAAAGTGACCGTTCCTTCCGCCTGACATTCATTCGCTGTCTAGTGATACACGCTGCGTATTTCAAATCCAAACAAGCATGGCTCGTACAAAACAGACTGCTCGTAAGAGTACAGGAGGCAAAGCACCGCGAAAGCAATTGGCGACCAAGGCCGCCCGCAAATCTGCACCCGCAACTGGAGGCGTCAAGAAACCTCATCGCTATCGTCCTGGTACAGTGGCCCTCAGAGAGATTCGCCGTTACCAGAAGAGCACCGAGCTTCTCATCCGAAAGCTGCCGTTCCAGCGTTTGGTTCGTGAAATAGCCCAAGATTTCAAGACTGAGCTGAGGTTCCAGAGTTCGGCCGTTCTGGCGCTGCAAGAAGCTAGCGAGGCTTACCTGGTTGGGCTCTTCGAGGACACCAACTTGTGTGCCATCCACGCCAAGCGCGTGACCATCATGCCCAAGGATATCCAGCTCGCTCGCCGCATCCGTGGGGAACGGGCTTAGATTCAACTTGTCTTCAACATTCCAACGGCTCTTTTCAGAGCCACCACTTGTTCTAAAAAGAGATTGACTCATCTGCTTCCTTGGTGTAAACTTCATCTCAATGAAGTAATAAAGGAAAAATAAATATGTTGAATATTAAATTTTTTTAATGAAATAAATGAATTATTAAATACAAGAAAGAAAGAAAGAAAAAATATATACAGATAAATACATCCAAATCAATGAATTAAATACAAGATAAAATAGACAGATACATAAGTCGATAAATTGAAAGAAAGAAGAAAAGAAAAAAAAAAAAAAAAAAAAAAAAAAAAAAAAAAAAAAATCACATTTTACTTAGGAAACAAGAATTTAAATGAAATAAAAAACAAAACAGTAACAAAAAAACAAAACAAATAAAAAACAAACACAAAACAAACAGCGCATATTTCCATTACATACAGACGAGCAATCGAAATTCAAGACATGCTGTTTGAAGCGCTGGCTCATTATTTACCGCTACCAACGGGTTGTTTGTGGATGGCGCGCGTCCTGTACTGTTGCTGCCAGCAGCTACCGCGCGAGCGAGCGACCATTGCCTGTTCGCGCGGTTGTGGTCGCGTCGTTTTGGACGCCTAGCTCCGCAGTTAGACATAGGCAACCAAACGCACACAACAAAGGGGTAAACTAGGCTGTTTGGCTGACTCGCCACACGTTCACGTGCAATTCGGATGGACGGTACGTTTGGGTGAATTTTTTTCTCCTCTTCTTTCTTTGTTTTATTGGTTTTTGTTGTTGTTGTTGTTTGTTTGTTTGTTTGTTTGTTTTTTTGTATCTTATTCTCCTCTCTTTTCCCGTCTCTGCAGCATACTGAAATCGACAAGTACAAAATGATGAAACACTAACAATCTTTATCTCTATGTGTCTCTTTTACTCCCCCCCCCCTCCAAATTCATGTTTATGGAAATAGAAAAGTGTAAAATACCAACTCAACCTGGTTGCTGTTGAACACGCATCTAACGATATTCATTTTAGATTTCAAACTGACATTTAAAAAATGAGCTTGTTGATTTCATATATTATGCAGTTACATTTTGGGAAGTTTTGATTCAGGACAATTGTTCAAGTCTCTTTCTTAGATATGGTGGCTCTGAAAAGAGCCGTTGATGACTTGATAAGCTGCTCACTTCGACGCCTTGCTGGTCTTCTTTGGAAGCAGGACTGCCTGGATGTTTGGTAACACTCCGCCCTGTGCTATGGTGACGCCGCTCAAAAGTTTGTTGAGTTCTTCGTCGTTGCGGATGGCCAACTGCAAGTGCCGTGGGTTGATTCGTGTTTTCTTGTTGTCTCTTGCAGCATTTCCAGCCAGCTCCAGGATTTCAGCTGCCAAGTACTCCATTACTGCAGATAGGTAGACTGGTGCACCAGCTCCAACACGCTCGGCATAATTCCCCTTACGAAGGAAGCGATGAACACGACCAACTGGAAATTGAAGTCCAGCTCTAGCTGAACGGCTCTTAGCCTTCGAACGTTGCTTAGCTCCTTTACCACGGCCAGACATTTTTGGAAATTTGCAAGGTAAGCAATTAAAACGCAAGAGAATACAAGTGCAAGTCTAAATTGCAAGTGTCCATTGATGACAAAGTGAAAGTATTTATACCCTGCCGCGGGATCATCTCCCACGCACTTCCGCCAATCAGATTGGCGCACAGCCGTGTCCACTTGACCGTGGAAACAGTCCGCAGGATACCTCATTTGCATAACGAGGACCATAAATAGGGTCTGCGCGATCGTGCTCTCACTCATTTCATTCACTCAGTGTCTGACAATTGGTATCAATTTGAACTAACCTATCTGAACTACAATGGCACCCAAAGGAAGTGGAAAAGGTTCGAAGAAGGCTGGTATGGCCAAGGCAGCTCGTGCTGGAGGAGCAGGCAAGAGACGCAGAAGAAGAAAGGAGAGCTATGGAATCTACATCTACAAGGTTCTCAAGCAAGTTCATCCCGACACAGGAATCTCAAGCCGTGCCATGAGCATCATGAACAGTTTCGTTAACGACATTTTTGAGCGCATCGCTGGTGAGGCATCCCGTTTGACACAATACAACAAGAGATCCACAATCAGCAGTCGAGAAGTCCAGACGGCAGTTCGGCTACTCCTACCAGGTGAATTGGCCAAACACGCAGTCAGCGAAGGAACGAAGGCAGTGACGAAGTACACTACATCTAAGTGAGGAGTGTCTACAATCATCAACGGCTCTTTTCAGAGCCACCATTTCCCCAAGAAGAGAATATAGACATTGTCTCAAATATTAAGCAAAAAGCTAGCAACAACGTTATGCATGTAAAAAAAAAAAAAAAAAAAAAAAAGAAAGAAAGAAAAAGAAAAGAAAAGAAAAACAAACAAACAAACCAAAAAAAAAAAACAAAACAAAACAAAACAAAAGAAAGAAAAAAACAAAACAAAACAAACAAAAAAAACAAACAAACAAACAAACAAACAAAACAAAACAAGAACAAACCCACAAACCAACCAAACTGGCTATATATTTAACAAAGTCAAGAAATCAACTTAACAGAGTCAAGAAGTCAACAGTAGTGATAGCCACAAACAAAACAAGTCCTAAACTATCCCCTTGGATTCGATAGTGATTTTTATAAAGTTGGCTTAGTATTAGTTACCACCACCTTTCCACTTTGTTGGTTTGTGTTCACTACAGCAAGCTTTGACCACGCAATGTGCAAACAGAACGAATGTACTTCAAAAGGCGAGAGAGAACAAACAAAACAGAGAAAAAAAAATGGAAGAAAGAAATTATCCACATACATACATACATACATACAAAACAAACAAACAAACAAACAAACAAACAAGAAAACAAATCACAGAAAAGAAAATGAGAAGAAGAAAGACATAATATTTATTGTAGGCCTACCTACTTTAGTTACTTCGTTTTCTGTAGAACATTTTTCGTTTTGCTTAATTTGGCACCACCTACAAATTTCCGTCCTCTTTGCGTATTGCGCCCCTTTCTTTTCCTTTGTCCTCTTTATTTGTTTGTTTTATTTATTTATTTATTTTTTTTTTCAATTCCCTACCCGCATTTCTGTAAACGAAGAGCGCAGCCCGAGCCCAAGACATCATTGTTATTCACTGAATGACTTAGCGATGGATGAGTGAGCTCAGTTGATTTTGTTTTTCTTTCGCGTCCGCATTAATATAAAGCTATATAAACGGAAGCAGCGAGCTGTCGTAATCATTCGCTCACATCGAGTTCTCTGTGTCACTACCACACCTAGCAATTATAGTCAACGACAATGTCTGGACGCGGCAAAGGAGGCAAAGGTCTTGGAAAAGGCGGCGCAAAACGTCATCGCAAAGTCTTGCGCGACAACATCCAGGGTATCACCAAACCAGCAATTCGCCGTCTTGCACGACGAGGAGGTGTAAAGCGAATCTCTGGACTGATCTACGAAGAGACGCGAGGTGTGCTGAAAGTTTTCCTAGAGAATGTCATCAGGGATGCTGTCACCTACTGTGAACACGCTAAACGCAAGACGGTCACCGCAATGGACGTGGTCTACGCTCTGAAGCGCCAGGGCCGTACTCTGTATGGTTTTGGTGGCTAAGCAGCATATTGTATCTCCATATTCTCAAACGGCTCTTTTTAGAGCCACCACTTTTTCTAGAAAGAGAAATGAGCTGTCCATAAAAGCACAGAACCAAAACTAAATGAATAAATGCAAAGTATGTCACTCAGTAATAAAGAAATAAGTTAGGAATGAATAAATAGATAAAAAATGAAAACATGAACAAGTAAATCAATCAAACAAACAAACAAATTAAATCATGTAAACCAGCCAAATAGAGATGGAGCATTCTGTTTTTTTTTTTTTTTTTTTTTTTTTTTTTTTTTAAGAGAGAAGAAGTCTGCGCGCGCACTGGGATGTCAGATGAATCGTGACTTGCAATGTGTGTAATTTCTGGAGAAACGCATTTCAAGGTAGCTTTGTCGTGTTTTTAACGCTAACGTACATGCACTGAATAGTGCCAGAATGTAATGTAGACTTTCCGCATCAGGCTACACTTGAAGAATGGTACTCGACACCTTGTTCATGTGTATTAGGGCCTAACTGCGAGTAAAGTGATGTTTATTCTGTCCTCGAGCTCATTGGAATGTTGGAAAGCAACATTACTTTATATAATTAGGCCCAGTCCACTGTCAGACTTGAATGTAAACGTCAGTAGACGAATATCTTAGGCAAATTCGAAAGAGTAGGCCTAAATAGAAAATGAAAGGAGGCGAAGGGAAATTCTTAACTTTGCAAAATAAGCTGTCTTCTTCCGTTATTGATCTATTTCTTTACGTACTGTTTTTTTTTTTTTTTTTTGCACGCCAAACGCGCGACTATCATCACTTTTATTTACTTTTCTAGTCAGCTTGTGTTTCTTTAATTACACGAATAAAATGATCGGGGGAGGAGAAACTGAACTGAACTGATACCGACAGGTAGAGCGCCACCGCGAGGTCACGGCTGAGTAGCTTCTTATTGTCCTCAGGATCCTTGCCGAATCTATATAAAGTGACCGTTCCTTCCGCCTGACATTCATTCGCTGTCTAGTGATACACGCTGCGTATTTCAAATCCAAACAAGCATGGCTCGTACAAAACAGACTGCTCGTAAGAGTACAGGAGGCAAAGCACCGCGAAAGCAATTGGCGACCAAGGCCGCCCGCAAATCTGCACCCGCAACTGGAGGCGTCAAGAAACCTCATCGCTATCGTCCTGGTACAGTGGCCCTCAGAGAGATTCGCCGTTACCAGAAGAGCACCGAGCTTCTCATCCGAAAGCTGCCGTTCCAGCGTTTGGTTCGTGAAATAGCCCAAGATTTCAAGACTGAGCTGAGGTTCCAGAGTTCGGCCGTTCTGGCGCTGCAAGAAGCTAGCGAGGCTTACCTGGTTGGGCTCTTCGAGGACACCAACTTGTGTGCCATCCACGCCAAGCGCGTGACCATCATGCCCAAGGATATCCAGCTCGCTCGCCGCATCCGTGGGGAACGGGCTTAGATTCAACTTGTCTTCAACATTCCAACGGCTCTTTTCAGAGCCACCACTTGTTCTAAAAAGAGATTGACTCATCTGCTTCCTTGGTGTAAACTTCATCTCAATGAAGTAATAAAGGAAAAATAAATATGTTGAATATTAAATTTTTTTAATGAAATAAATGAATTATTAAATACAAGAAAGAAAGAAAGAAAAAATATATACAGATAAATACATCCAAATCAATGAATTAAATACAAGATAAAATAGACAGATACATAAGTCGATAAATTGAAAGAAAGAAGAAAAGAAAAAAAAAAAAAAAAAAAAAAAAAATCACATTTTACTTAGGAAACAAGAATTTAAATGAAATAAAAAACAAAACAGTAACAAAAAAACAAAACAAATAAAAAACAAACACAAAACAAACAGCGCATATTTCCATTACATACAGACGAGCAATCGAAATTCAAGACATGCTGTTTGAAGCGCTGGCTCATTATTTACCGCTACCAACGGGTTGTTTGTGGATGGCGCGCGTCCTGTACTGTTGCTGCCAGCAGCTACCGCGCGAGCGAGCGACCATTGCCTGTTCGCGCGGTTGTGGTCGCGTCGTTTTGGACGCCTAGCTCCGCAGTTAGACATAGGCAACCAAACGCACACAACAAAGGGGTAAACTAGGCTGTTTGGCTGACTCGCCACACGTTCACGTGCAATTCGGATGGACGGTACGTTTGGGTGAATTTTTTTCTCCTCTTCTTTCTTTGTTTTATTGGTTTTTGTTGTTGTTGTTGTTTGTTTGTTTGTTTGTTTGTTTTTTTGTATCTTATTCTCCTCTCTTTTCCCGTCTCTGCAGCATACTGAAATCGACAAGTACAAAATGATGAAACACTAACAATCTTTATCTCTATGTGTCTCTTTTACTCCCCCCCCCCCTCCAAATTCATGTTTATGGAAATAGAAAAGTGTAAAATACCAACTCAACCTGGTTGCTGTTGAACACGCATCTAACGATATTCATTTTAGATTTCAAACTGACATTTAAAAAATGAGCTTGTTGATTTCATATATTATGCAGTTACATTTTGGGAAGTTTTGATTCAGGACAATTGTTCAAGTCTCTTTCTTAGATATGGTGGCTCTGAAAAGAGCCGTTGATGACTTGATAAGCTGCTCACTTCGACGCCTTGCTGGTCTTCTTTGGAAGCAGGACTGCCTGGATGTTTGGTAACACTCCGCCCTGTGCTATGGTGACGCCGCTCAAAAGTTTGTTGAGTTCTTCGTCGTTGCGGATGGCCAACTGCAAGTGCCGTGGGTTGATTCGTGTTTTCTTGTTGTCTCTTGCAGCATTTCCAGCCAGCTCCAGGATTTCAGCTGCCAAGTACTCCATTACTGCAGATAGGTAGACTGGTGCACCAGCTCCAACACGCTCGGCATAATTCCCCTTACGAAGGAAGCGATGAACACGACCAACTGGAAATTGAAGTCCAGCTCTAGCTGAACGGCTCTTAGCCTTCGAACGTTGCTTAGCTCCTTTACCACGGCCAGACATTTTTGGAAATTTGCAAGGTAAGCAATTAAAACGCAAGAGAATACAAGTGCAAGTCTAAATTGCAAGTGTCCATTGATGACAAAGTGAAAGTATTTATACCCTGCCGCGGGATCATCTCCCACGCACTTCCGCCAATCAGATTGGCGCACAGCCGTGTCCACTTGACCGTGGAAACAGTCCGCAGGATACCTCATTTGCATAACGAGGACCATAAATAGGGTCTGCGCGATCGTGCTCTCACTCATTTCATTCACTCAGTGTCTGACAATTGGTATCAATTTGAACTAACCTATCTGAACTACAATGGCACCCAAAGGAAGTGGAAAAGGTTCGAAGAAGGCTGGTATGGCCAAGGCAGCTCGTGCTGGAGGAGCAGGCAAGAGACGCAGAAGAAGAAAGGAGAGCTATGGAATCTACATCTACAAGGTTCTCAAGCAAGTTCATCCCGACACAGGAATCTCAAGCCGTGCCATGAGCATCATGAACAGTTTCGTTAACGACATTTTTGAGCGCATCGCTGGTGAGGCATCCCGTTTGACACAATACAACAAGAGATCCACAATCAGCAGTCGAGAAGTCCAGACGGCAGTTCGGCTACTCCTACCAGGTGAATTGGCCAAACACGCAGTCAGCGAAGGAACGAAGGCAGTGACGAAGTACACTACATCTAAGTGAGGAGTGTCTACAATCATCAACGGCTCTTTTCAGAGCCACCATTTCCCCAAGAAGAGAATATAGACATTGTCTCAAATATTAAGCAAAAAGCTAGCAACAACGTTATGCATGTAAAAAAAAAAAAAAAAAAAAAAAGAAAGAAAGAAAAAGAAAAGAAAAGAAAAACAAACAAACAAACCAAAAAAAAAAAACAAAACAAAACAAAACAAAAGAAAGAAAAAAACAAAACAAAACAAACAAAAAAAACAAACAAACAAACAAACAAACAAAACAAAACAAGAACAAACCCACAAACCAACCAAACTGGCTATATATTTAACAAAGTCAAGAAATCAACTTAACAGAGTCAAGAAGTCAACAGTAGTGATAGCCACAAACAAAACAAGTCCTAAACTATCCCCTTGGATTCGATAGTGATTTTTATAAAGTTGGCTTAGTATTAGTTACCACCACCTTTCCACTTTGTTGGTTTGTGTTCACTACAGCAAGCTTTGACCACGCAATGTGCAAACAGAACGAATGTACTTCAAAAGGCGAGAGAGAACAAACAAAACAGAGAAAAAAAAATGGAAGAAAGAAATTATCCACATACATACATACATACATACAAAACAAACAAACAAACAAACAAACAAACAAGAAAACAAATCACAGAAAAGAAAATGAGAAGAAGAAAGACATAATATTTATTGTAGGCCTACCTACTTTAGTTACTTCGTTTTCTGTAGAACATTTTTCGTTTTGCTTAATTTGGCACCACCTACAAATTTCCGTCCTCTTTGCGTATTGCGCCCCTTTCTTTTCCTTTGTCCTCTTTATTTGTTTGTTTTATTTATTTATTTATTTTTTTTTTCAATTCCCTACCCGCATTTCTGTAAACGAAGAGCGCAGCCCGAGCCCAAGACATCATTGTTATTCACTGAATGACTTAGCGATGGATGAGTGAGCTCAGTTGATTTTGTTTTTCTTTCGCGTCCGCATTAATATAAAGCTATATAAACGGAAGCAGCGAGCTGTCGTAATCATTCGCTCACATCGAGTTCTCTGTGTCACTACCACACCTAGCAATTATAGTCAACGACAATGTCTGGACGCGGCAAAGGAGGCAAAGGTCTTGGAAAAGGCGGCGCAAAACGTCATCGCAAAGTCTTGCGCGACAACATCCAGGGTATCACCAAACCAGCAATTCGCCGTCTTGCACGACGAGGAGGTGTAAAGCGAATCTCTGGACTGATCTACGAAGAGACGCGAGGTGTGCTGAAAGTTTTCCTAGAGAATGTCATCAGGGATGCTGTCACCTACTGTGAACACGCTAAACGCAAGACGGTCACCGCAATGGACGTGGTCTACGCTCTGAAGCGCCAGGGCCGTACTCTGTATGGTTTTGGTGGCTAAGCAGCATATTGTATCTCCATATTCTCAAACGGCTCTTTTTAGAGCCACCACTTTTTCTAGAAAGAGAAATGAGCTGTCCATAAAAGCACAGAACCAAAACTAAATGAATAAATGCAAAGTATGTCACTCAGTAATAAAGAAATAAGTTAGGAATGAATAAATAGATAAAAAATGAAAACATGAACAAGTAAATCAATCAAACAAACAAACAAATTAAATCATGTAAACCAGCCAAATAGAGATGGAGCATTCTGTTTTTTTTTTTTTTTTTTTTTTTTTTTTTTTAAGAGAGAAGAAGTCTGCGCGCGCACTGGGATGTCAGATGAATCGTGACTTGCAATGTGTGTAATTTCTGGAGAAACGCATTTCAAGGTAGCTTTGTCGTGTTTTTAACGCTAACGTACATGCACTGAATAGTGCCAGAATGTAATGTAGACTTTCCGCATCAGGCTACACTTGAAGAATGGTACTCGACACCTTGTTCATGTGTATTAGGGCCTAACTGCGAGTAAAGTGATGTTTATTCTGTCCTCGAGCTCATTGGAATGTTGGAAAGCAACATTACTTTATATAATTAGGCCCAGTCCACTGTCAGACTTGAATGTAAACGTCAGTAGACGAATATCTTAGGCAAATTCGAAAGAGTAGGCCTAAATAGAAAATGAAAGGAGGCGAAGGGAAATTCTTAACTTTGCAAAATAAGCTGTCTTCTTCCGTTATTGATCTATTTCTTTACGTACTGTTTTTTTTTTTTTTTTTGCACGCCAAACGCGCGACTATCATCACTTTTATTTACTTTTCTAGTCAGCTTGTGTTTCTTTAATTACACGAATAAAATGATCGGGGGAGGAGAAACTGAACTGAACTGATACCGACAGGTAGAGCGCCACCGCGAGGTCACGGCTGAGTAGCTTCTTATTGTCCTCAGGATCCTTGCCGAATCTATATAAAGTGACCGTTCCTTCCGCCTGACATTCATTCGCTGTCTAGTGATACACGCTGCGTATTTCAAATCCAAACAAGCATGGCTCGTACAAAACAGACTGCTCGTAAGAGTACAGGAGGCAAAGCACCGCGAAAGCAATTGGCGACCAAGGCCGCCCGCAAATCTGCACCCGCAACTGGAGGCGTCAAGAAACCTCATCGCTATCGTCCTGGTACAGTGGCCCTCAGAGAGATTCGCCGTTACCAGAAGAGCACCGAGCTTCTCATCCGAAAGCTGCCGTTCCAGCGTTTGGTTCGTGAAATAGCCCAAGATTTCAAGACTGAGCTGAGGTTCCAGAGTTCGGCCGTTCTGGCGCTGCAAGAAGCTAGCGAGGCTTACCTGGTTGGGCTCTTCGAGGACACCAACTTGTGTGCCATCCACGCCAAGCGCGTGACCATCATGCCCAAGGATATCCAGCTCGCTCGCCGCATCCGTGGGGAACGGGCTTAGATTCAACTTGTCTTCAACATTCCAACGGCTCTTTTCAGAGCCACCACTTGTTCTAAAAAGAGATTGACTCATCTGCTTCCTTGGTGTAAACTTCATCTCAATGAAGTAATAAAGGAAAAATAAATATGTTGAATATTAAATTTTTTTAATGAAATAAATGAATTATTAAATACAAGAAAGAAAGAAAGAAAAAATATATACAGATAAATACATCCAAATCAATGAATTAAATACAAGATAAAATAGACAGATACATAAGTCGATAAATTGAAAGAAAGAAGAAAAGAAAAAAAAAAAAAAAAAAAAAAAAAAAAAATCACATTTTACTTAGGAAACAAGAATTTAAATGAAATAAAAAACAAAACAGTAACAAAAAAACAAAACAAATAAAAAACAAACACAAAACAAACAGCGCATATTTCCATTACATACAGACGAGCAATCGAAATTCAAGACATGCTGTTTGAAGCGCTGGCTCATTATTTACCGCTACCAACGGGTTGTTTGTGGATGGCGCGCGTCCTGTACTGTTGCTGCCAGCAGCTACCGCGCGAGCGAGCGACCATTGCCTGTTCGCGCGGTTGTGGTCGCGTCGTTTTGGACGCCTAGCTCCGCAGTTAGACATAGGCAACCAAACGCACACAACAAAGGGGTAAACTAGGCTGTTTGGCTGACTCGCCACACGTTCACGTGCAATTCGGATGGACGGTACGTTTGGGTGAATTTTTTTCTCCTCTTCTTTCTTTGTTTTATTGGTTTTTGTTGTTGTTGTTGTTTGTTTGTTTGTTTGTTTGTTTTTTTGTATCTTATTCTCCTCTCTTTTCCCGTCTCTGCAGCATACTGAAATCGACAAGTACAAAATGATGAAACACTAACAATCTTTATCTCTATGTGTCTCTTTTACTCCCCCCCCCCCCTCCAAATTCATGTTTATGGAAATAGAAAAGTGTAAAATACCAACTCAACCTGGTTGCTGTTGAACACGCATCTAACGATATTCATTTTAGATTTCAAACTGACATTTAAAAAATGAGCTTGTTGATTTCATATATTATGCAGTTACATTTTGGGAAGTTTTGATTCAGGACAATTGTTCAAGTCTCTTTCTTAGATATGGTGGCTCTGAAAAGAGCCGTTGATGACTTGATAAGCTGCTCACTTCGACGCCTTGCTGGTCTTCTTTGGAAGCAGGACTGCCTGGATGTTTGGTAACACTCCGCCCTGTGCTATGGTGACGCCGCTCAAAAGTTTGTTGAGTTCTTCGTCGTTGCGGATGGCCAACTGCAAGTGCCGTGGGTTGATTCGTGTTTTCTTGTTGTCTCTTGCAGCATTTCCAGCCAGCTCCAGGATTTCAGCTGCCAAGTACTCCATTACTGCAGATAGGTAGACTGGTGCACCAGCTCCAACACGCTCGGCATAATTCCCCTTACGAAGGAAGCGATGAACACGACCAACTGGAAATTGAAGTCCAGCTCTAGCTGAACGGCTCTTAGCCTTCGAACGTTGCTTAGCTCCTTTACCACGGCCAGACATTTTTGGAAATTTGCAAGGTAAGCAATTAAAACGCAAGAGAATACAAGTGCAAGTCTAAATTGCAAGTGTCCATTGATGACAAAGTGAAAGTATTTATACCCTGCCGCGGGATCATCTCCCACGCACTTCCGCCAATCAGATTGGCGCACAGCCGTGTCCACTTGACCGTGGAAACAGTCCGCAGGATACCTCATTTGCATAACGAGGACCATAAATAGGGTCTGCGCGATCGTGCTCTCACTCATTTCATTCACTCAGTGTCTGACAATTGGTATCAATTTGAACTAACCTATCTGAACTACAATGGCACCCAAAGGAAGTGGAAAAGGTTCGAAGAAGGCTGGTATGGCCAAGGCAGCTCGTGCTGGAGGAGCAGGCAAGAGACGCAGAAGAAGAAAGGAGAGCTATGGAATCTACATCTACAAGGTTCTCAAGCAAGTTCATCCCGACACAGGAATCTCAAGCCGTGCCATGAGCATCATGAACAGTTTCGTTAACGACATTTTTGAGCGCATCGCTGGTGAGGCATCCCGTTTGACACAATACAACAAGAGATCCACAATCAGCAGTCGAGAAGTCCAGACGGCAGTTCGGCTACTCCTACCAGGTGAATTGGCCAAACACGCAGTCAGCGAAGGAACGAAGGCAGTGACGAAGTACACTACATCTAAGTGAGGAGTGTCTACAATCATCAACGGCTCTTTTCAGAGCCACCATTTCCCCAAGAAGAGAATATAGACATTGTCTCAAATATTAAGCAAAAAGCTAGCAACAACGTTATGCATGTAAAAAAAAAAAAAAAAAAAAAAAGAAAGAAAGAAAAAGAAAAGAAAAGAAAAACAAACAAACAAACCAAAAAAAAAAAACAAAACAAAACAAAACAAAAGAAAGAAAAAAACAAAACAAAACAAACAAAAAAAACAAACAAACAAACAAACAAACAAAACAAAACAAGAACAAACCCACAAACCAACCAAACTGGCTATATATTTAACAAAGTCAAGAAATCAACTTAACAGAGTCAAGAAGTCAACAGTAGTGATAGCCACAAACAAAACAAGTCCTAAACTATCCCCTTGGATTCGATAGTGATTTTTATAAAGTTGGCTTAGTATTAGTTACCACCACCTTTCCACTTTGTTGGTTTGTGTTCACTACAGCAAGCTTTGACCACGCAATGTGCAAACAGAACGAATGTACTTCAAAAGGCGAGAGAGAACAAACAAAACAGAGAAAAAAAAATGGAAGAAAGAAATTATCCACATACATACATACATACATACAAAACAAACAAACAAACAAACAAACAAACAAGAAAACAAATCACAGAAAAGAAAATGAGAAGAAGAAAGACATAATATTTATTGTAGGCCTACCTACTTTAGTTACTTCGTTTTCTGTAGAACATTTTTCGTTTTGCTTAATTTGGCACCACCTACAAATTTCCGTCCTCTTTGCGTATTGCGCCCCTTTCTTTTCCTTTGTCCTCTTTATTTGTTTGTTTTATTTATTTATTTATTTTTTTTTTCAATTCCCTACCCGCATTTCTGTAAACGAAGAGCGCAGCCCGAGCCCAAGACATCATTGTTATTCACTGAATGACTTAGCGATGGATGAGTGAGCTCAGTTGATTTTGTTTTTCTTTCGCGTCCGCATTAATATAAAGCTATATAAACGGAAGCAGCGAGCTGTCGTAATCATTCGCTCACATCGAGTTCTCTGTGTCACTACCACACCTAGCAATTATAGTCAACGACAATGTCTGGACGCGGCAAAGGAGGCAAAGGTCTTGGAAAAGGCGGCGCAAAACGTCATCGCAAAGTCTTGCGCGACAACATCCAGGGTATCACCAAACCAGCAATTCGCCGTCTTGCACGACGAGGAGGTGTAAAGCGAATCTCTGGACTGATCTACGAAGAGACGCGAGGTGTGCTGAAAGTTTTCCTAGAGAATGTCATCAGGGATGCTGTCACCTACTGTGAACACGCTAAACGCAAGACGGTCACCGCAATGGACGTGGTCTACGCTCTGAAGCGCCAGGGCCGTACTCTGTATGGTTTTGGTGGCTAAGCAGCATATTGTATCTCCATATTCTCAAACGGCTCTTTTTAGAGCCACCACTTTTTCTAGAAAGAGAAATGAGCTGTCCATAAAAGCACAGAACCAAAACTAAATGAATAAATGCAAAGTATGTCACTCAGTAATAAAGAAATAAGTTAGGAATGAATAAATAGATAAAAAATGAAAACATGAACAAGTAAATCAATCAAACAAACAAACAAATTAAATCATGTAAACCAGCCAAATAGAGATGGAGCATTCTGTTTTTTTTTTTTTTTTTTTTTTTTTTTTTTTTAAGAGAGAAGAAGTCTGCGCGCGCACTGGGATGTCAGATGAATCGTGACTTGCAATGTGTGTAATTTCTGGAGAAACGCATTTCAAGGTAGCTTTGTCGTGTTTTTAACGCTAACGTACATGCACTGAATAGTGCCAGAATGTAATGTAGACTTTCCGCATCAGGCTACACTTGAAGAATGGTACTCGACACCTTGTTCATGTGTATTAGGGCCTAACTGCGAGTAAAGTGATGTTTATTCTGTCCTCGAGCTCATTGGAATGTTGGAAAGCAACATTACTTTATATAATTAGGCCCAGTCCACTGTCAGACTTGAATGTAAACGTCAGTAGACGAATATCTTAGGCAAATTCGAAAGAGTAGGCCTAAATAGAAAATGAAAGGAGGCGAAGGGAAATTCTTAACTTTGCAAAATAAGCTGTCTTCTTCCGTTATTGATCTATTTCTTTACGTACTGTTTTTTTTTTTTTTTTTTGCACGCCAAACGCGCGACTATCATCACTTTTATTTACTTTTCTAGTCAGCTTGTGTTTCTTTAATTACACGAATAAAATGATCGGGGGAGGAGAAACTGAACTGAACTGATACCGACAGGTAGAGCGCCACCGCGAGGTCACGGCTGAGTAGCTTCTTATTGTCCTCAGGATCCTTGCCGAATCTATATAAAGTGACCGTTCCTTCCGCCTGACATTCATTCGCTGTCTAGTGATACACGCTGCGTATTTCAAATCCAAACAAGCATGGCTCGTACAAAACAGACTGCTCGTAAGAGTACAGGAGGCAAAGCACCGCGAAAGCAATTGGCGACCAAGGCCGCCCGCAAATCTGCACCCGCAACTGGAGGCGTCAAGAAACCTCATCGCTATCGTCCTGGTACAGTGGCCCTCAGAGAGATTCGCCGTTACCAGAAGAGCACCGAGCTTCTCATCCGAAAGCTGCCGTTCCAGCGTTTGGTTCGTGAAATAGCCCAAGATTTCAAGACTGAGCTGAGGTTCCAGAGTTCGGCCGTTCTGGCGCTGCAAGAAGCTAGCGAGGCTTACCTGGTTGGGCTCTTCGAGGACACCAACTTGTGTGCCATCCACGCCAAGCGCGTGACCATCATGCCCAAGGATATCCAGCTCGCTCGCCGCATCCGTGGGGAACGGGCTTAGATTCAACTTGTCTTCAACATTCCAACGGCTCTTTTCAGAGCCACCACTTGTTCTAAAAAGAGATTGACTCATCTGCTTCCTTGGTGTAAACTTCATCTCA
>CBDBDJ010000006.1:0-8305 GCA_965203785.1 Bdellovibrionales bacterium
ACCAGTTTTCTACCCCTACCCCTTAGGATTTGACGATTTGCGTTGCGTATAATATAGGCCTTTACCTTTTTGACTTCTAAATACAAAGGGGGGGGGGAATAAATGGGAAAACTGGCGTTATTACTCCATGAAGTTCATGGTCTTGATGCATTCTTTGATGTGAAATAAATCTGAGTTGTGCAAATCATTTCAGGTCTAATCACAAGAAGCTCTTTGCAAAGTTTATACGCCTTAAAAACGTCAAAAACTGACAAAAAGTCACAAAAAAGTGGGAAAAGTGATTTTGCCATTTCTCGGGAAAAAACGCTCCTGTTGCGGAACTAAGCAAGACAGAGAGATTTCCTTTGACACTTTTCTCCCAAATGACTCCTTGTTGATGAAAAGTGAGAAAAAATAGATTTCAAAAAAAATGTTGGTGTTAGAAGACCGCACAACACTAAATCCCTCCACGATTGATGTAATGGTGGATAGTCCCTCTAAAAAACAAAAGCCTGCACGATACAAGTTGCCCTCCTCTGGGAATTTGTTTCTAGTGAGGGTGGTTATTTATGATTAAATTGAAAGAATATAGCTTGGTCATTATTCAGATAATAACAAAAGTTTTGAATTCGAATCGGTGTAGAACGTAGGCGCATGAATCACAACCCGGGTCGAGTACGGTGAAGAGGTGAGCATGCGAGACTGAAAAAGTGGTGGCGCTGTTCATCGGCCTGTATCTCAAAACTTTATCTTGATCGACACCACCAAAGCAAGCTTAAATAAAAGTTTAACCTTTGTTTAAGCATTTTTTGTCCAAAAAACTTTCAAAATATTGTCACATGGGGTGTAGAATTGCGATCGCGCAACACAATATTTGCATGTATTCCTATGGAGAGCTTATTTAGTGGGGTGCTCCCTTCTAACACACACAAAAAGTAGCAATTTTCATTGTTTAAATGGCTTTCTGAGTCGGAATGAGCATGAGATTTCTTCAAACTCAACAATTTCACCCTCAGACACTTGTATTTGACCAATTAAAAATGAAAAATGCATGGTTTATTGCATAATAAGCAAGAGAACGAGCTTGAAGACAGGGTTCCCCTATTTCTGCCAATTTCATACCATATATGCTTTAATATAGGCCCAAATTCGTCAAAAAGGCGTCATAAAGCGGGCATTTTGAAATGAGCTTGTAGAAACTAATTATGTCAAATGATAAAATGGGGGTGTGGTATTTGTTTAGGTGTAACCCCTCTATACAATTCATCTTTATTAGTGCTAAAGCCTCTTCCACTGTTGTTTTAAAGGAGGTGATTGGGAAAACCACGTTTTTTTCTTAATTTTTGCCCGAAAATGCATAAATTAAGTCTTAATATTGCAAATAAACGCTATGTACGACCCCCTAGAGTTATGAACAGAAAACGAACGTCATTTTTGGCTCATCTAGCTTAATATAAAATGTGTTAGGAGGAAAAAAGGGTGGAAAAAATATATAGAAGCAACGTAGAAATACCAGTTTTCTACCCCTACCCCTTAGGATTTGACGATTTGCGTTGCGTATAATATAAGCCTTTACCTTTTTGACTTCTAAATACAAAGGGGGGGGGGATAAATGGGAAAACTGGCGTTATTACTCCATGAATTCCATGGTCTTGATGCATTCTTTGATGTGAAATAAATCTAAGTTGTGCAAATCATTTCAGGTCTAATCACAAGAAGCTCTTTGCAAAGTTTATACGCCTTAAAAACGTCAAAAACTGACAGAAAGTCACAAAAAAGTGGGAAAAGTGATTTTGCCATTTCTCGGTAAAAACGCTCCTGTTGCGGAACTAAGCAAGACAGAGAGATTTCCTTTGACACTTTTCTCCCAAATGACTCCTTGTTGATGAAAAGTGAGAAAAAATAGATTTCAAAAAAAATGTTGGTGTTAGAAGACCGCACAACACTAAATCCCTCCACGATTGATGTAATGGTGGATAGTCCCTCTAAAAAACAAAAGCCTGCACGATACAAGTTGCCCTCCTCTGGGAATTTGTTTCTAGTGAGGGTGGTTATTTATGATTAAATTGAAAGAATATAGCTTGGTCATTATTCAGATAATAACAAAAGTTTTGAATTCGAATCGGTGTAGAACGTAGGCGCATGAATCACAACCCGGGTCGAGTACGGTGAAGAGGTGAGCATGCGAGACTGAAAAAGTGGTGGCGCTGTTCATCGGCCTGTATCTCAAAACTTTATCTTGATCGACACCACCAAAGCAAGCTTAAATAAAAGTTTAACCTTTGTTTAAGCATTTTTTGTCCAAAAAACTTTCAAAATATTGTCACATGGGGTGTAGAATTGCGATCGCGCAACACAATATTTGCATGTATTCCTATGGAGAGCTTATTTAGTGGGGTGCTCCCTTCTAACACACACAAAAAGTAGCAATTTTCATTGTTTAAATGGCTTTCTGAGTGGGAATGAGCATGAGATTTCTTCAAACTCAACAATTTCACCCTCAGACACTTGTATTTGACCAATTAAAAATGAAAAATGCATGGTTTATTGCATAATAAGCAAGAGAACGAGCTTGAAGACAGGGTTCCCCTATTTCTGCCAATTTCATACCATATATGCTTTAATATAGGCCCAAATTCGTCAAAAAGGCGTCATAAAGCGGGCATTTTGAAATGAGCTTGTAGAAACTAATTATGTCAAATGATAAAATGGGGGTGTGGTATTTGTTTAGGTGTAACCCCTCTATACAATTCATCTTTATTAGTGCTAAAGCCTCTTCCACTGTTGTTTTAAAGGAGGTGATTGGGAAAACCACGTTTTTTTCTTAATTTTTGCCCGAAAATGCATAAATTAAGTCTTAATATTGCAAATAAACGCTATGTACGACCCCCTAGAGTTATGAACAGAAAACGAACGTCATTTTTGGCTCATCTAGCTTAATATAAAATGTGTTAGGAGGAAAAAAGGGTGGAAAAAATATATAGAAGCAACGTAGAAATACCAGTTTTCTACCCCTACCCCTTAGGATTTGACGATTTGCGTTGCGTATAATATAAGCCTTTACCTTTTTGACTTCTAAATACAAAGGGGGGGGGGATAAATGGGAAAACTGGCGTTATTACTCCATGAATTCCATGGTCTTGATGCATTCTTTGATGTGAAATAAATCTAAGTTGTGCAAATCATTTCAGGTCTAATCACAAGAAGCTCTTTGCAAAGTTTATACGCCTTAAAAACGTCAAAAACTGACAGAAAGTCACAAAAAAGTGGGAAAAGTGATTTTGCCATTTCTCGGTAAAAACGCTCCTGTTGCGGAACTAAGCAAGACAGAGAGATTTCCTTTGACACTTTTCTCCCAAATGACTCCTTGTTGATGAAAAGTGAGAAAAAATAGATTTCAAAAAAAATGTTGGTGTTAGAAGACCGCACAACACTAAATCCCTCCACGATTGATGTAATGGTGGATAGTCCCTCTAAAAAACAAAAGCCTGCACGATACAAGTTGCCCTCCTCTGGGAATTTGTTTCTAGTGAGGGTGGTTATTTATGATTAAATTGAAAGAATATAGCTTGGTCATTATTCAGATAATAACAAAAGTTTTGAATTCGAATCGGTGTAGAACGTAGGCGCATGAATCACAACCCGGGTCGAGTACGGTGAAGAGGTGAGCATGCGAGACTGAAAAAGTGGTGGCGCTGTTCATCGGCCTGTATCTCAAAACTTTATCTTGATCGACACCACCAAAGCAAGCTTAAATAAAAGTTTAACCTTTGTTTAAGCATTTTTTGTCCAAAAAACTTTCAAAATATTGTCACATGGGGTGTAGAATTGCGATCGCGCAACACAATATTTGCATGTATTCCTATGGAGAGCTTATTTAGTGGGGTGCTCCCTTCTAACACACACAAAAAGTAGCAATTTTCATTGTTTAAATGGCTTTCTGAGTGGGAATGAGCATGAGATTTCTTCAAACTCAACAATTTCACCCTCAGACACTTGTATTTGACCAATTAAAAATGAAAAATGCATGGTTTATTGCATAATAAGCAAGAGAACGAGCTTGAAGACAGGGTTCCCCTATTTCTGCCAATTTCATACCATATATGCTTTAATATAGGCCCAAATTCGTCAAAAAGGCGTCATAAAGCGGGCATTTTGAAATGAGCTTGTAGAAACTAATTATGTCAAATGATAAAATGGGGGTGTGGTATTTGTTTAGGTGTAACCCCTCTATACAATTCATCTTTATTAGTGCTAAAGCCTCTTCCACTGTTGTTTTAAAGGAGGTGATTGGGAAAACCACGTTTTTTTCTTAATTTTTGCCCGAAAATGCATAAATTAAGTCTTAATATTGCAAATAAACGCTATGTACGACCCCCTAGAGTTATGAACAGAAAACGAACGTCATTTTTGGCTCATCTAGCTTAATATAAAATGTGTTAGGAGGAAAAAAGGGTGGAAAAAATATATAGAAGCAACGTAGAAATACCAGTTTTCTACCCCTACCCCTTAGGATTTGACGATTTGCGTTGCGTATAATATAAGCCTTTACCTTTTTGACTTCTAAATACAAAGGGGGGGGGGGATAAATGGGAAAACTGGCGTTATTACTCCATGAATTCCATGGTCTTGATGCATTCTTTGATGTGAAATAAATCTAAGTTGTGCAAATCATTTCAGGTCTAATCACAAGAAGCTCTTTGCAAAGTTTATACGCCTTAAAAACGTCAAAAACTGACAGAAAGTCACAAAAAAGTGGGAAAAGTGATTTTGCCATTTCTCGGTAAAAACGCTCCTGTTGCGGAACTAAGCAAGACAGAGAGATTTCCTTTGACACTTTTCTCCCAAATGACTCCTTGTTGATGAAAAGTGAGAAAAAATAGATTTCAAAAAAAATGTTGGTGTTAGAAGACCGCACAACACTAAATCCCTCCACGATTGATGTAATGGTGGATAGTCCCTCTAAAAAACAAAAGCCTGCACGATACAAGTTGCCCTCCTCTGGGAATTTGTTTCTAGTGAGGGTGGTTATTTATGATTAAATTGAAAGAATATAGCTTGGTCATTATTCAGATAATAACAAAAGTTTTGAATTCGAATCGGTGTAGAACGTAGGCGCATGAATCACAACCCGGGTCGAGTACGGTGAAGAGGTGAGCATGCGAGACTGAAAAAGTGGTGGCGCTGTTCATCGGCCTGTATCTCAAAACTTTATCTTGATCGACACCACCAAAGCAAGCTTAAATAAAAGTTTAACCTTTGTTTAAGCATTTTTTGTCCAAAAAACTTTCAAAATATTGTCACATGGGGTGTAGAATTGCGATCGCGCAACACAATATTTGCATGTATTCCTATGGAGAGCTTATTTAGTGGGGTGCTCCCTTCTAACACACACAAAAAGTAGCAATTTTCATTGTTTAAATGGCTTTCTGAGTGGGAATGAGCATGAGATTTCTTCAAACTCAACAATTTCACCCTCAGACACTTGTATTTGACCAATTAAAAATGAAAAATGCATGGTTTATTGCATAATAAGCAAGAGAACGAGCTTGAAGACAGGGTTCCCCTATTTCTGCCAATTTCATACCATATATGCTTTAATATAGGCCCAAATTCGTCAAAAAGGCGTCATAAAGCGGGCATTTTGAAATGAGCTTGTAGAAACTAATTATGTCAAATGATAAAATGGGGGTGTGGTATTTGTTTAGGTGTAACCCCTCTATACAATTCATCTTTATTAGTGCTAAAGCCTCTTCCACTGTTGTTTTAAAGGAGGTGATTGGGAAAACCACGTTTTTTTCTTAATTTTTGCCCGAAAATGCATAAATTAAGTCTTAATATTGCAAATAAACGCTATGTACGACCCCCTAGAGTTATGAACAGAAAACGAACGTCATTTTTGGCTCATCTAGCTTAATATAAAATGTGTTAGGAGGAAAAAAGGGTGGAAAAAATATATAGAAGCAACGTAGAAATACCAGTTTTCTACCCCTACCCCTTAGGATTTGACGATTTGCGTTGCGTATAATATAAGCCTTTACCTTTTTGACTTCTAAATACAAAGGGGGGGGGGGGATAAATGGGAAAACTGGCGTTATTACTCCATGAATTCCATGGTCTTGATGCATTCTTTGATGTGAAATAAATCTAAGTTGTGCAAATCATTTCAGGTCTAATCACAAGAAGCTCTTTGCAAAGTTTATACGCCTTAAAAACGTCAAAAACTGACAGAAAGTCACAAAAAAGTGGGAAAAGTGATTTTGCCATTTCTCGGTAAAAACGCTCCTGTTGCGGAACTAAGCAAGACAGAGAGATTTCCTTTGACACTTTTCTCCCAAATGACTCCTTGTTGATGAAAAGTGAGAAAAAATAGATTTCAAAAAAAATGTTGGTGTTAGAAGACCGCACAACACTAAATCCCTCCACGATTGATGTAATGGTGGATAGTCCCTCTAAAAAACAAAAGCCTGCACGATACAAGTTGCCCTCCTCTGGGAATTTGTTTCTAGTGAGGGTGGTTATTTATGATTAAATTGAAAGAATATAGCTTGGTCATTATTCAGATAATAACAAAAGTTTTGAATTCGAATCGGTGTAGAACGTAGGCGCATGAATCACAACCCGGGTCGAGTACGGTGAAGAGGTGAGCATGCGAGACTGAAAAAGTGGTGGCGCTGTTCATCGGCCTGTATCTCAAAACTTTATCTTGATCGACACCACCAAAGCAAGCTTAAATAAAAGTTTAACCTTTGTTTAAGCATTTTTTGTCCAAAAAACTTTCAAAATATTGTCACATGGGGTGTAGAATTGCGATCGCGCAACACAATATTTGCATGTATTCCTATGGAGAGCTTATTTAGTGGGGTGCTCCCTTCTAACACACACAAAAAGTAGCAATTTTCATTGTTTAAATGGCTTTCTGAGTGGGAATGAGCATGAGATTTCTTCAAACTCAACAATTTCACCCTCAGACACTTGTATTTGACCAATTAAAAATGAAAAATGCATGGTTTATTGCATAATAAGCAAGAGAACGAGCTTGAAGACAGGGTTCCCCTATTTCTGCCAATTTCATACCATATATGCTTTAATATAGGCCCAAATTCGTCAAAAAGGCGTCATAAAGCGGGCATTTTGAAATGAGCTTGTAGAAACTAATTATGTCAAATGATAAAATGGGGGTGTGGTATTTGTTTAGGTGTAACCCCTCTATACAATTCATCTTTATTAGTGCTAAAGCCTCTTCCACTGTTGTTTTAAAGGAGGTGATTGGGAAAACCACGTTTTTTTCTTAATTTTTGCCCGAAAATGCATAAATTAAGTCTTAATATTGCAAATAAACGCTATGTACGACCCCCTAGAGTTATGAACAGAAAACGAACGTCATTTTTGGCTCATCTAGCTTAATATAAAATGTGTTAGGAGGAAAAAAGGGTGGAAAAAATATATAGAAGCAACGTAGAAATACCAGTTTTCTACCCCTACCCCTTAGGATTTGACGATTTGCGTTGCGTATAATATAGGCCTTTACCTTTTTGACTTCTAAATACAAAGGGGGGGGGGATAAATGGGAAAACTGGCGTTATTACTCCATGAAGTTCATGGTCTTGATGCATTCTTTGATGTGAAATAAATCTGAGTTGTGCAAATCATTTCAGGTCTAATCACAAGAAGCTCTTTGCAAAGTTTATACGCCTTAAAAACGTCAAAAACTGACAAAAAGTCACAAAAAAGTGGGAAAAGTGATTTTGCCATTTCTCGGTAAAAACGCTCCTGTTGCGGAACTAAGCAAGACAGAGAGATTTCCTTTGACACTTTTCTCCCAAATGACTCCTTGTTGATGAAAAGTGAGAAAAAATAGATTTCAAAAAAAATGTTGGTGTTAGAAGACCGCACAACACTAAATCCCTCCACGATTGATGTAATGGTGGATAGTCCCTCTAAAAAACAAAAGCCTGCACGATACAAGTTGCCCTCCTCTGGGAATTTGTTTCTAGTGAGGGTGGTTATTTATGATTAAATTGAAAGAATATAGCTTGGTCATTATTCAGATAATAACAAAAGTTTTGAATTCGAATCGGTGTAGAACGTAGGCGCATGAATCACAACCCGGGTCGAGTACGGTGAAGAGGTGAGCATGCGAGACTGAAAAAGTGGTGGCGCTGTTCATCGGCCTGTATCTCAAAACTTTATCTTGATCGACACCACCAAAGCAAGCTTAAATAAAAGTTTAACCTTTGTTTAAGCATTTTTTGTCCAAAAAACTTTCAAAATATTGTCACATGGGGTGTAGAATTGCGATCGCGCAACACAATATTTGCATGTA